>NZ_WLYI01000019.1 GCF_009707515.1 Pseudomonas karstica
ACGGCCGCTACCTGACCCCCGACCCGGTGAAACTGGCGGGCGGGCTGAACGGATACCAGTACGTGCCCAACCCGACGGGCTGGGTGGATCCGTTGGGGTTGAGCGCAAACTGCCCACCCGAAGGAAAGAGCTCCCCTGCTTGTCGAATACCTGATGAACCGGCTATTCCTGACCTCTCTCGTAAAGGCGCTTTCCGGCAGGCCAAAAGAGATGCCAACATACCTATGGCGCAAGAACCCGACATGGTGATGAACCCAAATACAAGAAGGGTAAAGCAGTACGGAGTAGTAAAAATGACAGACTTCAATGGTGAAAGTATTTTAGATGATTCAGGAAAACCAACTAATACAAGAGTATATCAATACACAAGGGCGGATGGTTCGAAGGTTCTCATCCAAGACCATTCTGCCGGACACAGATATGGCCGTAAAGATGGCACAGGCGACCAAGGAGCGCACTTCAACTTACGGCCCATCAACAAACCGAGGAACGGCAAAGTTCCTGGGGTGAAGGAACATTACTCATTCAAGGATAAAAAATGAAATACTGGAACGAATTAGATGAAACTATATTTTTTAGCAAAATCTTCAGCCACCCAATCGAAATTGGCAAAATAAATCTTTTTTCATTACAGATAGAAAACGACCAATCGGCAGTGAGTCTAGGATTTGACATCCCAGAATTTCCAGAGAATTTACCGGAAAAGTGGAAAAACAAAGGATTTAATACCTGTAGAGTCGGGCTTACCTGTTTAAATATAAGCGACCTGCAAATAAAAAACATTCCTGCCAGAGAAGTGCTTTTTGCCAAAATAACAAAAACCGAGAATTTTTTTCTATTCCAAGCCATCGCTAAAAATTCTCTAATTGAATTTAAAGCAAAATACATTTCTCTTTGCGATCCAACCGTCTACATAAACGGCCTTGAGGACGATAGGTTTTAGATACAGTAAACCGAATAAGCACCACCCTCATGAAGAGACATGGACTCTTAAACTTGATAGCGCACAGCCCCGAAAACCAAGCCACGTGACTAGAAAACAGACAACCTTCACTTCTACCCAACAAATATTTAAGTGCAGCTTGAGCCATTACTAAGCTATTTTTCGCCTTTGACAACCTCATACTCCCGCAGCTTATTGGCAATAGTGGTATGAGAAACCCCCAGGCGTTTCCCCAACTGCCGACTACTCGGGTGCTCTGAATACAACCTCTCCAGCACCGCCTTCTCAAACCGTCCGACAATGTCCTCCAACCCACCCTCCAGAGAGAAATCCCCCAGGGGCTGGCGCACGCCGTAGTCCGGCAAACGAATATGCTCAGCCTTGACCGTACCGCCGTCACACAACGATACCGCCTGGAACAATACGTTTTCCAATTGCCGAATATTGCCCGGCCAATGGTAGTGACTAAGGCGATCCATGGCCGCCGGGGCCAACTTGGGCAGTGGGCAGCCGATCTGCCGGCTGGCTTGATCGAGAAAATGCTCGACCAGCGGGGCCAAGCCATCGAGGCATTCGCGCAACGGCGGGATATGCAGGGACAGTACGTTTAGTCGGTGGTAGAGGTCCTGGCGGAATTCGCCACGGGCGCAGAGTTCGGACAAGTCCACCTGAGTGGCGCAGATTACCCGCACATCCAGGTACACCTCTTCATCACTGCCTACCCGGCGGAAGCAACCGTCCTGCAAAAAACGCAGCAACTTCACTTGCAACCGCGAGCTCATTTCACCAACACCGTCCAAAAATAGCGTACCGCCCGCCGTCAGCTCCAGTAGTCCCAATTTACCTTCCGCTCGCGCGCCTTCGAAAGCGCCAGGACCATAGCCAAACAGCTCGGTCTCGGCCATGGACTCCGGCAAACCTGCGCAGTTGAGCGCCATCAATGGCGACTGTCCACGGGGGCTGGCCAGGTGGCAGGCACGGGCCAGCAATTCCTTACCGGTACCGGTTTCGCCCTCGATTAAGAGTGGCGCATCCAGGGGCGCCATGCGTCGGGCTTCGCGGACCACGGCGGTCATGACTTTCGAACTTTGGAAAATGCTGTCGAAGCCCCGCAGTTCCTGCTTGCGCACATTGTAGATACGCTCGCCGACACGATCGGCGCGGTGCAGGGTCAGCACCGCGCCGGCCATGGCTTCGCTGTCATCGTGTTCAGAGGATTGCAGCGGGGCGATATCGGCGAGAAACACATCGCCCTTGACCTTGACTCGCAAGCCATTGATCCGCGATTTGCTGGCGCGTACCAGTTCGGGCAAATCGAAGTCTTCGGCATAACGGGACAAGGGAATACCCGGCACCTCGTCCACCCGCACCCCCAGCAACTGCGCCGCAGCTCGGTTGGCCGCGACAATGGAGCCGCCCATGTCGATGGACAACACCGGAAACTCCAAAGCCCCCAGCAACGCATTGAGCTCCATGTGCCGGCGTTCGCTGGGCATCAGTCCTACCCGCTTGACGCCAAATACCCCGGCAATCGCCTCGAACTGCGGGCGCAGAGCCTGGAACTGCATGTTTACCAGGTTGGGGCAAAACAGGTAGATGGCATTGCCATGTTCGCCGCCAACCTCGCCCTTGGCGACGTTGACGCCGTACTCCACCAGCAGGTTGAGAATGTCCCGCAGGATGCCGATGCGGTTCTGGCAATGCACTTTGATACGCATGGAAAGGCCCGGATTATTGTTAAAAGGGCTGAAGGAGCTGCGTCTTTTTGCCGCGTGGCGCAGATAATTGTCAAGATTATGTGACAGCTTCAGTCCATTTCAAACCTCACAATCGCAATGTACGCGCAAAAATTCGTCATACGTAACGAATACTTTACAAAAATTAATGTTTTTTCCTACAAGTGCCGGATGGCGTAGATGGATTCTTCACTCAGGCGCGGTATCAATAGGTTCATCGCAGGACATAACAAGAATGAATGCCTAGCAGGAGAGCCGTATGAAACAGACGCAGTACGTGGCCCGCGAGCCCGACGCGCAAGGTTTTATTGACTACACGCCCGAAGAGCATGCGGTGTGGAACACCCTGATCACCCGTCAGTTGAAAGTAATCGAAGGTCGCGCCTGCCAGGAATACCTGGATGGCATCGACAAGCTCGGTCTGCCCCATGAGCGCATTCCACAACTGGCAGAGGTCAACAAGGTGCTGGCCGACACGACTGGCTGGCAAGTAGCCCGAGTCCCGGCACTGATTCCCTTTCAGACCTTCTTCGAGTTGCTCGCCAATAAACAGTTTCCGGTGGCGACCTTTATTCGTACCCGTGAAGAGTTGGATTACCTGCAAGAACCGGATATTTTTCACGAAATTTTCGGCCATTGCCCACTGCTGACCAACCCCTGGTTCGCGGAATTTACCCACACCTACGGCAAGCTCGGCCTGGCGGCCACCAAGGAACAGCGTGTGTACCTGGCGCGCCTGTACTGGATGACCATTGAGTTCGGTTTGGTGGACACCCCTGAAGGTCGGCGCATCTACGGCGGCGGTATTCTGTCTTCGCCCAAGGAGACCGTGTACTGCCTGTCCGATGAGCCTGAGCACCAGGCTTTCGACCCCCTGGAAGCCATGCGCACGCCGTATCGCATCGATATCCTGCAACCTGTGTACTTCGCCCTGCCCAACCTCAAGCGTCTGTTTGAAGTGGCGCAGGAAGACATCATGGGCATGGTCCAGCGCGGTATGCAGCTAGGCCTGCACACACCGAAGTTTCCACCCAAGCCCAAGGCAGCGTGAACCGTGCCCTTTAAGGCCAAGTGAGTCTGTTCCCTGGCCCCGCGTTGCTTTAGGGTGACGTTACTGACGACCGTTTTCCAAATATTCGATTTCAGGAAATTCCACATGACCACGTTGAACCAAGCCCACTGCGAAGCCTGCCGCGCCGACGCCCCGCAAGTCAGCGATGAAGAACTGCCGGTGCTGATCAAACAGATCCCCGACTGGAACATCGAAGTACGCGACAGCGTCATGCAGCTGGAAAAAGTTTTTCTGTTCAAGAACTTCAAATTCGCCCTGGCTTTCACCAACGCTGTTGGCGTGATCTCCGAGGCTGAAGGTCACCACCCAGGCCTGCTCACCGAGTGGGGCAAAGTCACCGTGACCTGGTGGAGCCACTCTATCAAGGGCCTGCACCGCAATGACTTCATCATGGCCGCGCGCACTGATGAAGTGGCCAAGGACGCCGAGGGGCGCAAGTAATGCATTTCGATGCCATTGGCCGAGTGCCCGGGGATCCGATCCTCGGGCTGATGGAGCTCTATGCCCAGGACCCCAACCCGAACAAGTTCGATCTCGGCGTGGGTGTCTATAAAGACGCCCAGGGCCTGACGCCGATTCCTCACTCGGTGAAGCTGGCCGAGCAGCGTCTGGTGGAGCGACAAACCACCAAGACTTACGTCGGCGGCCACGGTGATGCGGCGTTCGGCAAGCTGATCGGCGAGCTGGTGCTGGGCGCTGATTCACCGCTGCTACACGAGCGGCGAGCCGGGACCACCCAAACTCCAGGTGGCACGGGGGCCCTGCGCCTGAGCGCCGACTTTATCGCCCACAGCCTACCCGGGCGTGGTGTATGGCTGAGCAACCCAACCTGGCCGATCCACGAAACCATCTTCGCCAAGGCCGGCCTCAAGGTCAGTCATTACCCTTATGTGGGCAGTGAAAATCGCCTGGATGTTACGGCGATGCTGGCGACACTCGCCAGCGTGCCTGAAGGTGATGTGGTGTTGCTGCACGCTTGCTGCCATAACCCCACCGGTTTCGACCTGTCGCAAGACGACTGGCACCAGGTGTTGAAGATCGTTCGCGAGCGCCACCTGTTACCCCTGATCGACTTCGCCTACCAAGGGTTTGGCGATGGCTTGGAACAGGATGCCTGGGCTGTACGGTTGTTTGCAGCCGAACTGCCGGAAGTGCTGATTACCAGTTCCTGCTCGAAAAATTTTGGCCTGTACCGCGACCGCGTCGGTGCGCTGATTGTCTGTGCGGCGGATGCCGAGAAACTGCTGGATGTGCGCAGCCAACTGGCATTTATCGCCCGTAACCTGTGGTCGACACCACCGGACCATGGGGCGGCGGTAGTCGCGACCATCCTGGGTGATGCCGAGCTGAAGACGCTGTGGCGCGAGGAAGTTGAAGCCATGCGCCTACGGATTGCACAGCTGCGGTCGGGGCTGGTCGAGGCCTTGCAACCCCATGGCCTGGCAGAACGTTTCGCCCATATCGGCGTGCAGCGCGGGATGTTTTCCTATACCGGGTTGAATGCGCAACAGGTGAAGCAACTGCGGGAGAAACACAGCGTGTATATGGTCAATACCGGTCGCGCCAATGTGGCCGGGATTGATGCGACGCGGCTGGCGTTGTTGGCCAAAGCGATTGCGGATGTAAGCCACAGCTGAGGCACGAGGCTGCGATAAGGGCCGCAGGACCTTCGGCAATCTCAAGGCCCCAGGCGACTGCTGCGCAGCCGATCGCAGGCTGCGCCAGCGGCTACAGGAGATCAGTAATCGACGGTCCCCTGTAGCCGCTGTCGAGGCACGAGGCTGCGATAAGGGCCGCAGGACCTTCGGCAATCTCAAGGCCCCAGGCGACTGCTGCGCAGCCGATCGCAGGCTGCGCCAGCGGCTACAGGTGTTCTATCCCGTGACCATTTCTGCCTTGAGTTGCGCTTCTTTGGCCTGGGCATCGGCCAACCGGTATAACTCGATATGCCCGTCCCAGTGCTCGATCAATGCAGTGCACGATTCGACCCAATCCCCGCAATTGAGGTAGTCCACCTCACCCACCTTGCGAATCTCCGCATGATGAATATGCCCACACACCACCCCATGCAACTCGCGCTTCACCACTTCGTGGGCAATCGCCTCTTCGAAGTCGCTGATAAAGCTGACGGCGGTTTTTACTTTGTGCTTGAGGTAGGCCGAGAGTGACCAATAGCCATAGCCATAACGCGCTCGCCAGTGGTTCAGCCAACGGTTGAGGGTCAGGGTGAATTCGTAGGCTGAATCCCCGAGAAAAGCCAGCCAGCGGTGATAACGAGTGATCACGTCGAACTGGTCACCATGAATCACTAGTAGATGACGACCATCGGCGGTGACGTGAACAGCCTCGTCCACTAACTGGATGTTTCCCAGGATCAGCCTGGAGTAGCGTCGCAGAAATTCATCGTGGTTGCCGGTGACATAGATCACCTCAGTGCCGCGCTTGCTCATGGTCAGCAGGCGGCGGATCACATTGGTGTGGGCCTGGGGCCAATACATACCGCTACGCAGTTTCCAGCCGTCGATGATATCGCCCACCAGGTATACGCGGTCGGCGTGGTAGCGCTTGAGAAATTGCGACAGGTGCTCGGCCTGGCAATCCCGGGTGCCCAGATGCACATCAGAAATCCACAGGGTACGGACTCGTTGCTTGCGGCTGGGTTTAGCGAGCTCGACACTGGTCATGGCATACCTCAAGGGTGTTTTCGCGAGCTTGCTCCCTGGCGATTAATAGCCCATGACAGCCATGCGTCAGTCTGATGACAGCACTCACCCACTGCGGCGCGGTGTAAACTGCCCGCCTGCCCAGGAGATTGCGATGAGACCGATCCTCACGCTACGCCACTACAGCCACGACCTGATTGCCCATAGCCATGACCATGCGCAGTTGGTGTTCGCCCTGGCTGGCCGTCTGGATTTCGAAGTGGAAGGCCTGGGCAGCGAGATCCGCCCCCAGGGACTGATGGTGCTGCCCTTCTCGGCCCATCATGCCTGCGGCAGCCCCGATGGCAGCCATTGTCTGGTGCTCGATGTGCCTGACGAACAATGGCTGGTGCAGTCTCTGGGCGAACATGCCGATGCCAGCCGGCGCCTGCTCGATCATCCCTCACGTGTGTCGTTGGATACCCGGCAAAGCCAACTGGTGCAATGGTTGGCCGGCAGCCCGTTGGATGATCGGTTGATTGCCCAGCAAGGTGCGGCGCTCTTGCTGGCCAGCCTCAATGGCCAAGCCTTGCATGATCGTCGACGCTTGCCCTATGAGGCCTTCAACAACCACATCGACCAACACGCTGCGCAGCCGCTGGAAGTGGCGGACCTGGCTCGAATCGCCCACCTGTCAGTGGCCCGGCTGCATGCCCGCTTTGTCGCCGAATGCGGACAAACGCCGATGGACTACATCCGTACACGTCGCTTGCAGATTGCCCACAACCTGTTGCGCGAAAGCCACTTGCCCATCGGTGAAATCGCTGCACGGGTCGGCTATGGTTCCCAAAGCGCTTTTGCGGCGGCCATGTCGCGCGAGTTTGGCGCACCTCCCAAAGCCTTGCGTCGTACGCTGTAAACGCAGCCTCCTGCCTCGGCAGCGGCAAGAGTTTGGCAACAAAAACCGAGAGTTTCACGACAGACACCCAGCACCAACCCCTCTAGACTGAAGGCCCTGTCAACCAGCTATTGAAGGACCGCAATGACTCCCCGCACTGCTCTCGGCGCCCTGCATATCGGTGCATTGATGTTTGGCCTCACCGGCGTGCTCGGCAAACTCGCTGCGGCTTCCCCGGCCATTATCGTGTTCGGCCGAGCGGCGTTCGCGGTGATCGCCCTGACAGTGTTCGCCCGCTTTGCCAGCAGTACCCCCTGGCAAAAACTGCACAGCGCTGACTGGCGTCGCTTGCTGCTCAGCGGCTTGCTGTTGGCCGGGCATTGGGTGAGTTTCTTTATTGCCGTGAAAGTGGCCGGCGTGGCCATCGCGACCTTGGGGTTTGCCAGCTTCCCGGCGTTCACGGTGATCCTTGAAGGGTTGGTTTTCCGCGAACGGATTCGCGTCAATGAAATCTTCCTGGTGGTGCTGGTCAGCATCGGCCTGGTACTGGTCACTCCGGATTTCGACCTCGCCAGCCAAGCCACCAGCGGCCTGTTATGGGCCGTGGGTTCCGGACTGTTGTTCTCGCTGTTGTCCCTGAACAATCGCGCCAGTGGACGTATTCCGGCGGTGCAAGCGGCTTTGTGCCAGAACGTGGTCGTGGTGCTGTGCCTGTTGCCGGTGGCCGCTCCGGGACTGGCCGACGTACGTGCCCTGGACTGGCTATGGATCGGCCTGCTCGGTGTATTTTGTACCGGCCTGGCCCACAGTCTGTTTGTCGCCAGCCTGGCGGTGATCAAGGCGCGCACGGCGGCGGTGGTCTTTGCCATGGAGCCGGTATACGGCATCACTGTGGCCTGGCTGCTGTTTGGCGAGAACCCTACCCTACGCATGCTGGCAGGTGGTGCCTTGATCATCATCGCCATCGTGGTGTCCGGCCTGATGGGCAGCACCCGCAAGGCCAAACAGCCTGCTGCGGTGGCCTGATCTATACTTTGGCCATCCGTAAAACAGTTTGTCGTCGTTCAACGGATATAGACCCCTCGACAACAGCCAGGGTGTATCTGAAGTTGCTGCAGGCGAGTGGTCCCTTCCACTCAAGCTATGCAGGGGTTACACCATGGAAATGCTCATCAACGCACTCATTCAAATCATCAGCGGCGCCGTCGGTGGCCAGGTAGCGGGGCGCCTGGGAAAACAAGGCATGGGCACCGGTCTCAATACGGTTGTCGGCGGCGTGGGCGGTTTGGTGCTGGGCCAGATCGCCGCGGCTGTTACTGGCATGGAGTCCGGTACTACGCTGGACCTGGCGACCATCGGCAGCAATATTGTGGGCGGAGGTGTTGGCGGTTTGGTCCTGACGTTCATTGTCGGCTGGATCAAAAACAAAATGGCGACCAAGTAGTCAATGAGCAGAAGGCCGCTGCCCACTCAGCTGCGGCAGTGGCCTTCACCGAATACTATCGTTATGCCCCAGGTTGCGCTGCGGATCAATCTGGTCGCGCACCCGCTGCTTGAGCACCTTGGCTTCGGGGAAACCACCATCCATCTTGCGTTCCCAGACTTGCACACCGTCGCAGGTGATGAGAAACACACCACCAGTGGCCGGCTCCAGCGCCACTTTGCCCAGGTCATCGGCGAAGGTGCTTAACAACTCCTGGGCCAACCATGCCGCGCGCAGCAACCACTGGCACTGGGTGCAGTAGGTGATGACAATTTCGGGTTTGGATACGGACATGAAATAACAGACTCCTGGCGTAACGGGATGAACTGATCGGGTGGCTATAATAGCGGCCTTTATTGTTCAGCTCCGAGATTGATGATGCGCCGCCTGTTGTCCTGCCTGCTGCTGTGCCTGCTCCCTGCCTTCGTATACGCCGTCGAGGCTCCACGCCCGAAGATCGGCTTGGTGCTCTCCGGCGGTGCCGCCCGTGGCCTGGCCCATATTGGCGTGCTCAAGGCCTTGGAAGAACAAGGCATTCACGTCGATGCCATCGCCGGTACCAGTATGGGCGCGGTCATTGGTGGACTATATGCGTCGGGCTACAAGATCGACGAACTGGAAAAGCTGGCACTGAACATCGACTGGAAGCTGGCGCTGTCCGATGCCCCACCTCGGGAAGACGTACCGTTTCGACGCAAACAGGATGATCGGGACTTCCTGGTCAAGCAGAAACTCAGCTTTCGCGATGACGGCAGCCTCGGCCTGCCGCTGGGGGTGATCCAGGGCCAGAACCTGGCATTGCTGCTGGAAAGCATGTTCGCCCACACCAGCAACACGCGAGACTTCGATAAGCTGCCGATCCCCTTCCGGGCCGTTGCCACTGATATAACCAGCGGCGAAAAGGTGGTATTTCGCAAGGGTCACTTGCCCCAGGTAATCCGCGCCAGCATGTCGATTCCCGCCGTGTTCGCTCCGGTGGAGCTGGACGGCAGGTTGCTGGTGGACGGCGGCATGACCGATAACATTCCGTTGGACGTGGCACGGGAGATGGGTGTCGATATCGCTATCGTGGTAGACATCGGCACGCCCCTGCGTTCGCGCAAACAGCTGGCCACGGTCGTGGATGTGCTCAATCAGTCCATCACTCTGATGACCCGGCGCAACTCCGAAGAGCAGCTCAAGTCCCTCCAGCCCGGCGATGTACTGATCCAGCCGCCCCTGAGTGCGTATGGCGTAACCGACTTTGGTCGTGCCAAAGATATGATCGACGCCGGCTACCGTGCCACCCGCGCCCTTGATGTGCGCCTGGCGCGCTTGAGTCCTGCCCAGCCGGTGGGCGCTGAACTGGTGGCAGCTCGCACCCCGGGCCAGCGCACTCCGATAATCACCGCGATCAAGGTCGAAAACGACTCCAAGGTCGGCGACGACGTAATCCGCTATTACATCCGGCAAGACATCGGCAAGCCGCTGGACATGGGACGACTGCAAACCGATATGGGTACCTTGTACGGCCTGGATTATTTCGAGCAGGTGCAATACCGAGTGGTGAAAAAGGGGCCGGACAACACCCTGGTCATCACTGCCCGAGGCAAGCGCAGCGGTACTGACTATCTGCGCCTGGGCCTCAATCTTTCCGATGACATGCGTGGCGACAGCGCCTTCAACCTCGGCGCCAGCTATCGCATCAACGGTATCAACCGACTCGGCGCCGAGTGGCTGACCCGGGTACAGATCGGTGATCGACAAGAGCTGTACAGCGAGTTTTATCAGCCGCTGGATACCGGCTCTCGCTACTTCGTCGCCCCTTATATCAGCGCCCAGGCGCAAAACGTCGAACTGATTGAAGACAACAACCCTATATCCGAATACCGCCTGGAGCGCTACGGTTTTGGCCTGAATGTGGGCCGGCAGATCGGCAACAGCGGCGAGATTCGCTTCGGCGTCGGCGAGGCCTGGGGCAAAGCCGATGTGCGCATTGGCGATCGGGATATGCCACGCTTGAATTTCAGCGAGGGCTTCTATGAATTGAAGTACTCCTTCGACTCTCTGGACAACGTCTACTTCCCCCACACGGGTGAAGACATTGGCCTAGCGTTCCGCGAGTTCGAGCCGGGCCTGGGCTCCGACCAGCGTTACCGACAATGGGAATTCAAACTGGACAAGGCCATGAGCAGCGGGCCGGACACGTTGATCCTCGGGGGGCGCTACGGGCGTACGCTGGATGATTCAGACGTAGTGATTTCCAGCTTCCTGCTGGGGGGCGCGCGACAGTTGTCGGGCTTCCGCCAGGACGCGATTGCCGGGCAGAACATCAGCCTGATGCGAGCGGTCTACTATCGCCGCCTGACGCCACGCTCCTACTTGCCGCTGGATTTCCCGTTGTACCTGGGAGCTTCCCTGGAGCGAGGCAGGGCGTGGAACAACGACAATGAATACGACAGTGGTTATATCAATGCCGCGAGTATTTTCCTGGGGTTTGATACACCACTGGGGCCGCTGAACTTCAGCTATGGGTTCAACGATGACAATCAGAAAGCCATGTATTTGAATCTGGGACAGACGTTCTAAGCCCTGCGCAAAACCAAATAATGTGGGGGCGGGCTTGCCCCCACATTTTGATCATCCCGGACTTGAGATCAAGACTTTTCCAGGTTCGCCAGAATATGCCCATGAACCCGCATGCATACTCGCACATCCTCTTCGTCGACCCCCACGAACAGCTCATGGCGCAAGGTTGTGGCAATCGTTTCGATTTGCTCGATCAAGGGCCGGGCGGTATCGCACAGCACGATACGCTTGGCGCGGCGGTCTTCCACCACGGCCTGGCGCTGCACCAGGCCTTGGCTTTCCAGGCTGTCGAGCAAGCGAGCGAGGGTCGGTCCTTCAACGCCAACACTTTGAGCCAACTCACGCTGGGTGGGTGCGTCTTTAAAACGCGCCAGATGCAGCAGCACCAGCCAGCGTGCCTGGGACAGGCCCAGGCCAGCCAAACGGCGATCCAGTTCGGCACGCCAGCCTCGAGACATCTGTGCCAACTGCATGCCAAAACGGTGTTGATCGGTTAACGGCATAAAAAACTCATGGATTAGACTGAAAATATAGTGTGGCTAATTATTAGTCAGCTAAGCATGACCCATGACGCTAGGCAAGACTTGGTATGTACTGTTTCGTTACATTGTCGTAATAGGCGTATCAAATCTCGAATTCCGACTGCAAGGCGGCCCGAACACAGTACAAGACACCTTCAGGAACGCGCCCGGTAAACAATGCGGCAATCTCGGAAACAGATGGCAATTCGCCCTCTCCCTCGAGGAAAGCATCCTGGATTTCTCCGAGCAAATCTTCCGGTAAATCAAGAGCCTGCTCCAATGACAGTTGCTGCTTGCCAATAGATTCGGCCAGCAAGGTGTAGACGTTCTTCTCAGAACATTGCAACTGCCCGGCAATCTGGATCGGAGTCATGCCGGCTCGCGCCAGGCTGATCAGTTCATGACGAATATCAGCGACCTCTTTCGGGGCTTCGACCTGGCCGCCGAGCACTTCGAGGAATGCCTGACCATAACGCTCCAGCTTGCGCGCACCGACGCCACTGACCCTGGCCATTTCGGCCATGGTGGTCGGGTGCTCGCGGAGCATCTCCAACAGGGTGGAATCGGGAAAAATAACGTAAGGCGGCACGCTGTGTTCCTGGGCGAGCTTTTTGCGCAGCGCGCGCAAGGCTTCCCATTGTTCGCGCTCTTCGAAACGCACCAGTTGGCTGGCCTGGCTGGTGCTGCTTTTGGCGGTAGTCTGCGGCTTGAGGTCGCGGCGCAGCTCCAGGCTGACTTCGCCCTTGAGCAGCGGACGGCAGCTGTCGTTCAGGCGCAGGCCGCCGTAGCCTTCCAGGTCGATGTCTACCAGGCCACGGGCGACCATCTGGCGGAACAGCGAGCGCCACTCGCCCTCGGCGCGGTCCTTGCCGACCCCGTAGACCGACAGATGCTGATGACCAAAACTGCGCACCTTTTCGTTGTCCTTGCCCAGCAACACGTCCACCAGATGGCCGACGCCATAACGCTGGCCGGTACGAAAAATCGCCGACAAGCCTTGGCGTGCAGGCTCGGTAGCATCCCAGGTCTGCACGCCGTCCACGCAGTTGTCGCAGTGGCCACAGGGCTGGGGCATGTCTTCGTCGAAGTACGCGAGCAAGGTCTGGCGACGGCAGCGGGTTTCTTCACACAGCGACAGCATGGCGTCGAGCTTGTGCTGCTCAAGGCGTTTGTGGCGTTCGTCGCCCTCGGAGTTCTGCAGCATCTGCTTGAGCATCACCACATCCTGCAGCCCATAGACCATCCAGGCATCCGCCGGCAAACCATCTCGGCCAGCACGACCGGTTTCCTGGTAGTAGGCCTCGAGGGATTTGGGCAAGTCCATGTGCGCGACAAACCGCACGTTGGACTTGTCGATGCCCATGCCGAACGCGATGGTGGCGACCATGATCAGGCCTTCCTCGTTGAGAAAGCGTTTCTGGTGGTAGGCGCGTAACTCATTGGGCAGACCGGCGTGGTACGGCAGCGCCGGGTTGCCTTGCTCACAGAGGAAAGCGGCCACTTCGTCGACCTTTTTGCGCGACAGGCAATAGACAATACCGGCATCACTGCGCCGCTCCGAGAGGAACGCCAGCAACTGCTTGCGCGGTTGCTCCTTGGGCACGATGCGATAAAAAATATTCGGTCGGTCGAAGCTGGAGAGAAAACGTTCGGCGTTCTGCAGGTGCAGGCGCTCGACGATTTCTTCCCGGGTACGCTTGTCGGCGGTGGCGGTCAAGGCGATACGCGGGACGTCGGGGAACAACTCCGCCAACTGCCCCAGTTGCAGGTATTCACGACGGAAATCGTGACCCCACTGCGATACGCAGTGCGCTTCATCAATGGCGAACAGGGCGATTTCCAGACTCTGCAGGAAAGCCAGCATCCGCGGCTGCACCAGGCGCTCGGGGGCCAGGTAGAGCATCTTCACTTCACCACGCTTGATCCGGGCGGCGAGATCTCGTTGCTGTTCGGCACTGAGGGTCGAGTTCAGCGCGGCGGCAGCCACACCGAGCTCTTCCAGGGTGGCCACCTGGTCGTCCATCAATGCGATCAACGGCGAAACCACCACGGCGAGCCCTTCGCGCAACAGCGCCGGCACCTGGAAACACAGCGACTTGCCGCCGCCGGTAGGCATCAGCACCAGGGCGTCACCGCCATTGGCCACGCGCTCAATGATCGCACCCTGGCGGCCACGAAAACTGTCGTAGCCGAAGATGTCCTTGAGGACGCGTTGAGCCTGTTCGAGCATGAAAAACTCCAAATATCGCCGAAATCCCTCTGTACAGGCTGGCCGAAAAAGCACGCCCTCACGGAAAATAATCCGTAAGCGAACTTTTCCCGCGACAACACTTGGCCTGCAGGGGCATCACAAAACGCGCAAGTATACCCGAGCACCAACCGGCAAAGGGCGCCGCTGACGACTGGGATACGGCCAGCTTGTTCTGTCAGAAAGATCAAATCGCTGCCATCGCGAGCAAACCCGCTCCCACAGAATCTGCACAGCGACTGGCCTGGGCGCCCAAGAAGGCCTAGAATTCAGCATCGTTTATTCCCAAGGTAACCCTTCAATGTCCTTCGCTGAGCAACTAACCCGCCTGCAAGCCTTCCTCGACGCCGATGAGCTGCATGACGAGGCGCTGGACTACGTGGCCGCCCACGGCTACCTGACCGCCCTGTCGATCTGTTCCGAGACCGTGCCCGAGCGTGAATGGATCGACGCGCTGTTCGCCGAAGAGCCTCATTATCGTGACACTGCCGAACGCGAAGAAATCGAGGCCACCCTGCTGGCCCTCAAGGCCCACATTGGCCGTCAACTGGCTTCCGATGAAGAGTTCGAACTGCCATGCGACCTGGACCTGGGCGAAGAGCCGGACGATTCCGACCTGCGCGGCTGGTGCATCGGTTTCATGGAAGGGGTATTCCTGCGTGAAGCTGCCTGGTTCGAAACCGCTGAGGAAGAGGTCAGCGAAATGCTGTTGCCGATCATGGTCGGTTCCGGCCTGTTCGACGATCAGCCTGAGTTTTCCGATATCGCCGCCGATGCCAACCTGATGGATGACATGATCGTACAGATTCCGGAAGCGCTGACTGCCCTGTACCTACTGTGCAACGCACCCGACGAAAAGCCGGCGATCCTCAAGCCCCGCCACCACTAAGCCCCTCGCCCGTGGGCAGCATGGGCAACCGCTCCCTGATCTTGCGTTACGTTCTGCTGGCCATCGGCTGGTTGAGCGTAGCGCTCGGGGTAATCGGTATCTTCCTGCCGGTCTTGCCGACAACTCCCTTTCTCCTGTTGGCCGCGGCCTGCTTCGCCCGTAGCTCACCGCGCTTTTACCACTGGCTGGTGAACCATCCGCGCCTGGGCCCCTGGATTCGCGATTACCTGGATGGCAACGGTATTCCCCTCAAAGGCAAGGTGTACGCCATTGGCCTGATGTGGCTGAGCATCGGTTTTTCCTGCTATCTGGTGCCATTGCCTTGGGCGCGGGGGTTCATGCTGACCAGTGCGGTGCTGGTGACTCTCTATATCCTGCGCCAGAAAACCCTGCCCCGACGCTGACCGACGCTGCCCTGCCCTGCAACATAAGCCTCTACACGACCTTGGTCGACGCAGACTAACCCCCGGCATCATGCGAAACTGTCCAACCGGGCCTGGAATGCCCAGGTGTTCTTATGTCCGGAGTTCCCATGACGCTGTCCAGCGGGCTGATCGCCACCGTTGCCCTGGCCTATATGGCCATTATGTTTGCCATTGCCTTTTACGGTGACCGTCGCCAGGCGCCTCTGCCCCCGCGGGTGCGAGCCTGGGTGTATAGCCTGTCGCTGGCCGTTTATTGCACCAGCTGGACATTCTTCGGCGCCGTGGGCCAGGCAGCCGAGCAATTGTGGGCGTTTTTACCGATCTACCTGGGACCGGTACTGCTGTTGGTGCTGGCGCCTTGGGTCCTGCAAAAGATGGTGCTGATCAGCAAGCAGGAAAACATCACCTCCATCGCCGACTTTATTGCCGCCCGCTATGGCAAGTCCCAATCCCTGGCGGTAGTGGTGGCACTGATCTGCCTGGTGGGTGTACTGCCCTACATTGCCCTGCAACTCAAAGGCATCGTGCTCGGCGTCAACCTACTGATTGGTGCAGGCCCCGACACTACCGGCACCCGCGCCCAGGACACCGCACTCATCGTGTCGCTGGTACTGGCGTTGTTCACCATTGTCTTCGGCACCCGCAATCTCGATGCCACGGAGCACCACCGTGGCATGGTGCTGGCGATCGCTTTTGAGTCTCTGGTCAAACTGTTCGCCTTCCTCGCCGTCGGCGCGTTTGTCACCTATGGCTTGTACGACGGTTTCGATGACTTGTTCAGCCAGGCGATGCTCGCGCCACGGCTGGAGGAATACTGGAAAGAAACCGTTAATTGGCCGTCAATGGTGGTGCAGACGGGGGTGGCGATGATGGCGATCATCTGTCTGCCCCGGCAGTTTCACGTGACGGTGGTGGAGAATATCGAACCCCAGGACCTGCGCCTGGCCAAGTGGGTGTTCCCGGCTTACCTGATCCTCGCCGCGTTGTTTGTAGTGCCGATTGCCCTCGGCGGGAAAATGCTGCTGCCGGGGTCGGTGCTGCCGGACTCCTATGTGATCAGCCTGCCGCTGGCTGAAGCGCATCCAGCCCTGGCCGTGCTGGCGTTTATCGGCGGTGCGTCGGCGGCCACAGGCATGGTGATCGTCGCGAGCATCGCCCTGTCGACCATGGTTTCCAACGATATGCTGCTGCCCTGGCTATTGCGCCGATCCAGCGCCGAACGTCCATTCGAAGTATTCCGACACTGGATGCTTTCGGTACGCCGGGTCAGCATCGTCATTATCTTACTGCTGGCCTACGTCAGTTATCGCCTGCTGGGATCTTCCGCAAGCCTGGCAACCATTGGCCAGATTGCCTTTGCCGCGGTCACACAACTGGCGCCGGCCATGCTCGGCGCACTGTATTGGAAGCAGGCCAACCGACGTGGGGTATTTGCAGGGTTGGCGGCGGGTACCTTCCTGTGGTTCTACACCTTGGTGCTGCCAGTGGCCGCGAAAAGCCTCGGCTGGTCATTCAGCTTGTTCCCAGGCCTGTCCTGGCTGTATTCACATCCACTGGGGCCGTCTGTTACCTCGCTGACCCTGGGCACCGTATTGTCCTTGGCGGGTAATTTCACGTTGTTTGTGTGGGTCTCGATGCTGTCGCGCACGCGAGTGTCCGAGCATTGGCAAGCCGGGCGATTTATCGGCCAGGAAATCAACCAGCGGGCCAGTACCCGCTCCATGCTTTCGGTGCAGATCAACGACTTGCTCAGCCTGGCCGCACGGTTTGTCGGCGAAGAACGGGCACAACAGAGTTTTATCCGCTTTGCCTATCGCCAGGGCAAAGGCTTTAACCCGAACCAGAATGCCGACAATGATTGGATTGCCCACACCGAGCGGCTGCTGGCCGGCGTGCTGGGAGCCTCGTCGACCCGAGCGGTGGTAAAAGCGGCCATTGAAGGCCGGGAAATGCAACTGGAGGATGTCGTACGGATAGCTGACGAAGCGTCCGAAGTGTTGCAATTCAACCGCGCACTGCTGCAAGGCGCCATCGAAAACATCACCCAGGGCATCAGTGTGGTCGACCAGTCCCTCAAGCTGGTGGCCTGGAACCGCCGCTATCTGGAACTGTTCAACTATCCAGACGGGCTGATCAGCGTTGGCCGGCCAATTGCCGACATCATTCGCTATAACGCCGAGCGCGGGTTGTGTGGCCCCGGCGAGGCTGAAGTGCATGTCGCGCGCCGCTTGCACTGGATGCGCCAAGGCCGCGCTCATACTTCGGAACGGCTGTTCCCCAATGGCCGGGTGATCGAGTTGATCGGCAACCCGATGCCCGGCGGCGGGTTTGTCATGAGTTTTACCGACATCACCGCCTTCCGCGAGGCCGAACAGGCCTTGACCGAGGCCAACGAGGGCTTGGAACAGCGGGTCGTCGAGCGCACCCATGAGCTGTCGCAACTGAACGTTGCCCTGACCGACGCAAAGGGCGTCGCCGAATCAGCCAACCAATCGAAAACCCGCTTTCTCGCCGCCGTCAGCCATGACCTGATGCAACCGCTGAACGCCGCGCGATTGTTCTCTGCCGCCCTCTCCCACCAGAACGACGGGTTGTCGGGAGAGGCCCGGCAATTGGTGCAGCACCTGGACAGTTCGCTGCGTTCGGCCGAGGACCTGATCAGCGACTTGCTGGATATTTCACGCCTGGAGAACGGCAAGATCAACCCACAGCGCCAGCCTTTTGCCCTTAATGAACTGTTCGATACCCTGGGCGCCGAATTCAAGGCCTTGGCCCAGGAGCAAGGCCTGCGCTTCCGCTTGCGCGGCAGTCGTTTGCCGATCGACAGCGATATCAAACTGCTACGGCGGATCCTGCAGAATTTCCTGACCAATGCCTTCCGCTATGCCCACGGCCCGGTGCTGCTGGGTGTACGGCGCCGCCGGGGTGAGTTATCCCTCGAAGTCTGGGACCGTGGCCCCGGTATCCCCCACGACAAGCAGAAAGTCATCTTCGAGGAATTCAAACGCCTGGACAGCCACCAGACCCGCGCCGAAAAGGGACTGGGCCTTGGGCTGGCGATTGCCGACGGATTGTGCCGGGTGCTTGGGCACCGCTTGAGTGTGCGCTCATGGCCAGGCAAGGGCAGTGTGTTCAGTGTCCAGGTGCCACTGGCTCGGACGCAGCTTAGCCCGCAGGTCAAGCCGGCAGCGGAAAATGGCCTGCCATTGAGCGGCGCCCAAGTACTGTGCGTGGATAATGAAGAAAGCATCCTGATCGGCATGCGCAGCCTGCTCAGCCGTTGGGGCTGCGAAGTCTTCACCGCCCGTGACCAGGCGCAATGCGCGGCATTGTTGGCCGAAGGCCTACGCCCGCAACTGGCATTGGTGGATTACCACCTGGACCATGGCGAGACCGGCACCGAATTGATGGGCTGGTTGCGAGCACAACTGGCGGAACCGATCCCGGGCGTGGTGATCAGTGCCGATGGCCGGCCAGAGATGGTGGCCGAGGTGCATGCCGCCGGATTGGATTACCTGGCCAAGCCAGTGAAACCAGCGGCGTTGCGAGCATTATTGAGCAGGCATTTACCGCTGTAGCCGCTGTCGAGGCACGAGGCTATTCCGGCAGTTTCGCCATGCCGTCTTCATCGGTCATCGCCCGCTCCAGCAGGTCGGCGGGCAGGCTTTTACTGGCGCGGGCACCCAGCAGCTTCAACTGCTCGGTCCTGCTAATCAGGTTGCCACGTCCATCCGTCAGCTTGTTGCGCGCTGAACTGTAAGCCTTGTCCAACTGCTGCAAGCGATTGCCCACCTCATCCAGATCCTGGATAAACAGTACGAATTTGTCATACAGCCAACCAGCGCGCTCGGCAATTTCCCGGGCGTTCTGGCTCTGCCGTTCCTGCTTCCACAAGCTGTCAATCACCCGCAAGGTCGCCAATAAGGTCGTCGGGCTGACGATAACAATATTGCGGTCAAACGCTTCCTGGAACAGGTTCGGCTCGGCCTGCAGCGCCGCCGAAAATGCCGCTTCGATGGGCACGAACAGCAGCACAAAATCCAGGCTGTGCAGGCCTTCCAAGCGCTTGTAATCCTTACCGGCCAGACCTTTGACGTGGGTGCGTAGGGACAGTACGTGCTGCTTGAGCGCCGCCTGGCCGATAATCTCATCATCCGCGACCACGTACTGCTGATACGCCGTCAGGCTGACCTTGGAGTCCACAACCACCTGCTTGTCGCCCGGCAACATGATCAGTACGTCCGGCTGGAAGCGCTCGCCATCCGGCCCCTTGAGGCTGACCTGCGTCTGGTACTCGCGGCCCTTCTCCAGGCCCGCATGCTCGAGTACCCGTTCAAGAATCAATTCACCCCAGTTGCCCTGGGTCTTCTGCCCTTTGAGGGCACGGGTCAGGTTGGTGGCCTCATCAGAGAGGCGCAAGTTCAGTTGTTGCAGGCGCTCCAGTTCCTTGGCCAGGGAAAACCGCTCCCGCGCCTCGTTCTGGTAACTTTCTTCCACCCGTTTTTCAAAAGACTGAATACGCTCCTTGAGTGGATCGAGCAGTTGCCCCAGGCGTTCCTGGCTGGTTTCGGCAAACCGTTGTTCGCGCTCATCGAAGATTTTACCGGCCAATTCGGCGAACTGCGCCCGCAGTTCGTCCCGGGAGCCCTGCAGGTCGTTGAGGCGTTGTTGGTGGCTTTCCTGTTGCTCACGCAGTTCAGCGCGCAGGGCGGCGGACAAAGCGTCCAGCCGCCGCAATTCGACTTCCTTGGCCGAGCGATCCAGATTCCAGGCGTGAGCCGCGTCGCGGGCGTTGTCACGGTCTATTTGCAGCAGCTCGACCTCCCGGCGTGCGGCGGCCAGATCCGCTTGCTTGGTGGCATTGGCCTGGCTCAAGTCACTGATCTCATCGCGACTGGCGTCCAGTTGCACCACCAGCCCTTCTTGCGCCAGTTGGGCCATGGCCAGGCGCTCTTCGAGCAATGCCCAACCGGCCATTCGCGCATTCAGCCGTCGTTGTACCTGCCAACACAGCGCCAATAGCGGCAATGCAGCAGCTGCGAGACCCAGCGCCAGACTGGTCCAGTCAAAAGCCATAGCCATTCCTGCCATTACCTGAAAAAAGGAAGGTTAACCAAGCTGACGCACGGAGGACAGCTCAGTCTTCGATCTGGCCCAATTCCCGCTGGGCCCGCAGGTCCCCGGCACGCGCAGCCTGGCGCAACAAGTCATGGCCGATACGACGGTCCCGGGCATTGCCGCACTCGCGGCACATCAGTTGGCCCAATCGACTTTGCGCCGTGACCACACCTTCGCGAGCCGGCTGCTTGAGCAAGCGCCCGGCGAAATGCTTGACGTTAGGGTTATCACCCAGGCGTGGGCTATCGAGCAACCACAAGGCCACTTTCAAAGAAAAACGCTTGGGAGCGGTAACAACCTGAGGGCTGTCGGTAACAGAAGGTGATACTGAGCGAAACTTCATAAAGCACTGTGGGACAGAACGAAAGGCGCGCCACTCTACTCCTTTTTTCGTACGGGTAAAGCTGAAAAAAGCTTGCACGCCCGTCCTAGAGCAAGCGCTTGGGACAATCCACAGAAGCTGTGGATAACTCAGTGGACAACCGTTCTTTAACTCGCGCAAAGGCCCATGAAATGGGGGCCACAGTCAAACTGACGATTTTTTCACCAATAAAAAAAAGCTAGATTTTTCATTGACTTAAATTTTCATTGCAGGCAACCGAAGGCCTGACGGGTGGGGTGACAGTACGGTTACACCCCGCGCAACTAATGTGCACAACTACCTATCGGCTGGTTATATCGCCGCGCCTTTTGGGGCCTGGGTTACTTCATAACGTTAGCAACACGGCAAAACGGATGTTTTTCAAACCCCACTCGCCACGCTGATCGGCCTCTGGGCTGGGCTGTTTTCTCGTGACGACTACCACCGTGCGTTCCTATTGCAGTTTTTTTCGGCAGTTGATCAAAATATTTAGCTGGGCGCACTTCCCTTCTCGGTTTCAATCCGTTACTATCCGCGGCGTTAGTACCAAGCTGAAAGTCAATTCTGGTCGAACAAATCCCCACGGCACACTTTCCCTAAAGAGAAAATTTTGCCGATAGCGCGGGATCGACCACCTCGATGGTTTCCAGGTATCACTTGCGACGACACTGCCTTTGAACAATGCAAAGGGTGTCGCGAAGTCTCAATACTCTGACCGAACCAACCTGCAAATTGATCAGGATCTTCACCCTGGGCCCAGAACCTTTGCCCTCGTTGTGTTGCCTGCCCTCCTAAGTACCTACCTGCCAGCCCAAGCGCGCCAAACTTATTTAGCGCTTCAAACTGGCTGCTTTGTTCCAGTCGGGTTCTTCGCTTGATCAATGGTGATCAGCGTCACTGGAACGTTTTAATACGGCACGGTTTTTATCCGTGTCTTTTGTAGGAACACCAACAATATGTCCACTCAAATCCATACTCAGGATGCCATTCGCACCCTTACCAACGCTTTTGCTCCAATGAACTGCCTGATCATGGCCGCTCGCAAAGGCTGCTTCAGCTTCACCCTGGTCAACGAACACGGCATCGCTCGTCACAGCGAACGCTTGTACCCCGATCAATACTCCAGCGCAGAACCGCTGCAGGCCGTGATCGAGCGTACCCGTCAGGCCCTGATTGCCTGATCGACCCGGAACGCTGAAACACAAAAACCCTGGTTAAAACCCAGGGTTTTTTATTGCCTGAAATTCAGGCTATCGCCCCCTTGCTTAAGTCCAAATAGACATAGTCAATATAACCAAAAGATGAAAATATTTTAAAAACAGTCCTTTACATCATGAATATGACACTACACTTCAACTCAAGCGGCATACACCGCTTCCGGCGAGCCTGAGATCCGATCCACAGCTGCCAAGCCTTTTCGGGACTCGCCGACCCCTTTCATGGATCGAGGCACTTATGGGTATCGCCGCCAGCGAATTGTGTCGTTATGTGATTCGGCCCACCTTAATCTACCTGGGCCAGTACAGCCGCACCGCAGAATCCCTGCTGCTGGGCATTGCTGCCAGCCAGTCGGCCCTCGGATCGGCTTTGCATGATCGTCGCGGCCACGGTCTTTACCGCATTACCGAACCACGACATCGCGCACTGTGGGACGACTACCTGGCCCTGGACCCAGAACGTGCCAGCCTGGTACGCGGCTTGGCCAGCCAACATGCCTTCCTCAGTGGCCCGCAACTGGAACTGACGGTCAACCTGCGTTATGCCACGGCCATTGCCTGGCTGTTGGTGGAGCAACATCGCCCTGCATTGCCATCGCCAGACGATGTGCTGGCCATGGCGCGAATCTGGCGAGAAATATTTCACCCTCAGGGACGCCTGTGCGATTACACCCGCGCCTGGCAAACCTGGGTTTCACCGGAGAACCAACTGGCCTGTTGACCGGGCAATTTGCAAGATTCGGCGAAAACCAGCGAATCTGGTCGGATTGTCCTACAAAACCGCTCTATCTCCTGTGTTATAGCCTATAGCGCTAACTTAATTTTATTGTTACTTTCCGCAGCGGTGATCACCACGGAGTTCTAATAATGAAAAAAGTAATGCTCAAGACCACACTTAGCCTCGCCGTTGCACTGGCTTCCTCCCAACTGTTCGCGAGCGGCTTTGCCCTTAACGAGCAGAGCGTCAGCGGGATGGGTACCGGTTTTGCGGGTCGCTCCTCATCTGCCGATGATGCAAGTACTGTTTACGGTAACCCGGCCGGTATGGCTCGCCTGGAAGGCCAACAAATCACTGGTGGCGTCGCAGCCATTGATGCCTCCAGCGATATCAGCGACACCAGTGGTCGCTCCTCCGGCAGCAACAAAGGGGACATGGTCCCGTTCACCGGGGTTCCATTCGGCTTTTACACCAATAAGCTCAACGATCAATGGGCTGTCGGTTTCGGTGTTTATGCACCGTTTGGCCTGGTGACCGACTACGAAAACAACTTCCAGGGCAGAGCCTTCGGCAGCAAGAGCGAAGTCAAGGTCATCACCTTCCAGCCGACCATCAGCTATGCCTTCAATGACAAGGTCTCCATCGGTTTCGGCCCGACGATCAACCGCATAGCAGGTACCCTGGAATCGGAGCCAAGCCTTCAGGCCCTGGTCCCAGGCAGCGGTGACAACAAGATCAAGGTCAAGGGCGATGACACCGCCGTCGGTTTCAATGCCGGTATCCTGGTGCAAGCCACCGACACCACCCGCGTGGGCCTGACCTATCACTCGAAAGTGAAGTACAAGCTCAAAGGCCACACCGAAGTGAGCCCGGGTGCCGGCGTGCCAAGCACCGTCCTGGCCAACCGCCGCTACGACGCCTCGTTGAAGGTCGACACCCCAGAATCCTGGGACCTGTCGGTCACCCAAGACCTCAGCGACGTCTGGAAGCTCTACGCGGGTGCCACCTGGACTCGCTGGAGCCGCCTGAAAGACATCACCGTCGAGAACGAAGGCGTCACAGCTGGCGGTGGCATCGCCGCCCCGGGCATGGTCGGCACCATCAAGGAAGACCAGAATTGGCATGACACCTGGGCTTACGCCGTGGGTACTTCCTACAAAGTCCATCCGCAATGGACACTGCGTACCGGCCTGACTTTCGACCAGTCGCCAACCAACAACACTGACCGTTCGCCACGTATCCCTACGGGTGACCGGGTGATCTTCAGCTTAGGTGCTGGCTACGAAGTCATGCCGAACATGACCATCGACGTGGCCTACTCCTACTTGAAGGAAGAAAGTGTCAAGGTTTCTCGCACCAACGCACTGGGCCAGTCCTACAACGCCAAGTACGAAAACAGCGCCAACGGCTTCGGCCTGGGCCTGACCTACCGCTTCTGATTCTCGGCGGTATGAAAAAGCCCCGCGCTCTTGCAAAAGAGGCGGGGCTTTTTAGTCGCCGGCGATCAGGGCTTCGAACCTAGCGCCTGCTCCACCGCCTTGATCAGCTCCGGACTGTCCGGCTTGGTCAAACTCGAGAAACTGGCAATCACCTTGCCCTGGCGGTCCACCACGTACTTGTAGAAATTCCACTTCGGCGCGCTGCTTTGCTGCGCCAGAACCTTGAACAGGTTCACGGCATCCGGCCCCTTGATCTTTTGCGGCTCGGTCATGGTAAAGGTCACGCCATAATTGACGTAGCAGACCTTGGCCGTCTCCTCGCCGGTCTTGGCTTCTTGCTTGAAATCATCGGACGGTACACCAATCACCTCCAGGCCATCACCCTTGTAGCGCTGGTACAACGCCTCAAGGCCTTTGAACTGGGGCGCGAAGCCACAGAAGCTGGCGGTATTGACGATCACCAGTGGCTTGCCGGCAAAGCGCTGGCACAGGTCGATGGATTCCTTGGCGCGCAGCTTGGGCAATTGGCCTTCAAGCAATGATGGGCAATCGGTGGCCATGGCAACACCGCCAAAAGCCACCATCAACGTTGGAACTGCAAGCCAGCGCATCAACATGTCGAGTGTCCTTGAATAGGGTCAGGCACAGAACTTAGCAGATCGCCATGCCCAACTGCATCAACGCCAGGCCACCTTGCTGCCAGCCCCACCATGCAAGGAGCAGCAAAAGCGTGATTACCCCCGCTGCACCCAGCCAGTACCAGGTTGAACTCATGCCGCCTCCATCTGTGCCTGCAACCGCGCCACCGGGCGTTCACGCACCGGCCAGTTCAAGGCAGCGGCGAGCAAGCTCAGGAGAACCGCCACCTGCCAGATCAAATCGTAGCTGCCGGTTCGATCGTAGACCACACCGCCCAGCCAGCCACCAAGGAACGAACCCAATTGGTGGAACAGAAACACAATCCCACCCAACATGGAAAGATTTCTGACACCAAATAAGGTCGCCACCGTGCCGTTGGTCAGCGGCACCGTCGACAGCCACAAGAAGCCCATGCCCATGCCAAACAGGTAGGCACTGGTTTGCGTCACCGGCGCCCACAGGAACAGCACGATCACCACCGCGCGTAACACGTACAACCCGGCCAGCAAGCGTGGCTTGGACATCCGACCACCAAGCCAGCCGGCGGTGTAGGTGCCGAAGATATTGAACAGCCCGATCAACGCCAGCACCGTGGTGCCCACCGAGGCTGGCAAATGCTGGTCCACCAGGTACGACGGCAGGTGCACACCGATAAACACCACTTGGAAACCACAGACGAAAAAACCCAAAGCCAGCAGCCAGAAGCCCGAATGGGAACAGGCTTCACGCAAGGCTTCGGACAAGGTCTGCTGACCGGCCGTCGACGGCAGCGGGCGATCCTTGAGCATGCTCACCAGCGGCACGATCAAAGCCACCAACAGGCCCAGCACCAGCAACGCTGCCGACCAACCGAGCCAGCCGATCAACCCCAAGGTGCCCGGCAGCATGGCGAACTGGCCAAACGATCCGGCAGCACTGGCAATACCCATGGCCATACTGCGTTTTTCCGCCGGCACCGCGCGCCCCACAACCCCGAGAATCACCGAGAATGACGTCCCCGACAGGCCAATCCCGATCAACAGTCCGGCACTCAAAGACAGCGACCAAGCCGAGTCGGACAAGCCCATGAACGCCAGGCCCAGGGCATACAGCACACCACCGATCATCACCACCTTCGCCGCACCAAAGCGATCGGCCAAGGCACCGGTGAAAGGCTGGGCCAGGCCCCAGATAAGGTTTTGCAAGGCGATGGCAAAAGCAAAGGTTTCCCGCCCCCAACCGAACTCGGCACTCATGGGTGCCAGGAACAGGCCGAAGCCGTGCCTGACGCCAAGGGACAACGCCAGAATCAGCGCACTTGCGAGAAGGATCCAGCCGCTGGTCCGCCACATCGAGGTCATCTTTATTCTCCGCTAACGGGTATATACCCGCTTGTGCTCGAGCGAACCCGCCTTCAGGCAAGTTCGTCCAGCAAGGCTAGTAGGATTTCGCGCTTTTCTGCCCCCAACTGGTCAATCAACTTCTGCTGCGCCGCCTCCCACGCAGGCAAGGCCGCGGCAAGCCGCTCATGACCTGTCTCGGTGAGCAACACCAGGCGATTGCGCAGGTCACCACCCTCGACCAACTGCACCAGGCCTTCGCCTTCCAGCACCCGTAGATTGCGCCCCAGTGTGCTGCGATCCAGGCCCATGGACTCGGCCAAGCTGGAAATACTCGGCTGATCCAGACGCTGCAAATTACACAGTAAAGAATACTGGGCGACGTTGATCCCGAAGCCGTCGAGAGCGCCGTCGTAATGCCTGCTGACGCCACGAGCGGCGCGACGCAGGTTGATACACAAACATTGAGAGGCAAGCATGGAGCGTGTATATACCCGCGATTAAGGAAATGCAAGAACCCGCTACAAGACCAGGCCGATCAACACCACTACTTCCAGCAACTCCAGCAGGGCTCCAGCCGTATCACCGGTGGTGCCGCCGAGTCGATTGACCATCAATTGCCGCAACCCGATAAAACACAGTGCCGCCAGCAACACTGCCAATCCGCCACTGAAACCACCGATCAACACACAGGCCAGGCCACTGAGGATCAGTACTTGTTGGCCGACAATTCTCGGCAAGTGATCCGACAACGCCTGGCCCAAACCGCCGGCCCGCACGTAACGCGTGGTAAGAAACAACGCCAGCATCGAGCTGCGACCAATCAGCGGAGCCAGCACCAGGGCCGCACCGTTGTGCTGTTCGATCAGCGCCACCAGGGCGGTGAACTTGAGCAGCAGCACCAAACCGAGAGTGACCACGGCAATCGGCCCGCTGCGGGGGTCTTTCATGATCGCCAGGGTGCGCTCACGGTCGCCAAAGCCGCCGAGCCAGGCATCGGCGCTGTCCGCTAGGCCGTCCAGGTGCAGACCACCGCTGAGCAGCACCCAAGCAGTCAGCAGCAGTGCGGCGTGCAATAGCAACGGTGCGCCCATCAACAGGGCGTTCAAGCCCCATAGCAGCAACCCGAACAACAGGCCCACCAGCGGATAAAACAGCAACGAGCGTCCCAACTCCTGGGGCTGCGGCATACCCGGCAAGCGAATCGGCAGGCTGCTGAGAAACTGCAGGGCAATCCAGAACGGCAACATAGTCAGGTGCCTTCCCGCAAGATGCCTTCGGCGTCGATCTTAAGGCTGAACAAACAACCATGCCCGACCTCGACATTCAACAACTGTTCACGGGGCAGGCCACGAGCCTGGGCCAGCAACAAACGCATGACGCCGCCGTGACTGATCACCAACACTCGCTGGCCAGCATAGGCCTGATGCAAACGGGCGATGGCCGCCAGGACCCGCATGGAAAACCCCGCGACCGGCTCCCCCTGTGGCGGAGTAAAACTGTAGGGGTCGGCCCAGAACAAGCCCAGTGCTTCAGATTGGGTTTGCATCAACTGTGCGGCGCTCTGCCCTTCCCACTCACCGAAATGCAGCTCTTGCAGGTCCTTTTCCAAGGTAACCGGCAAGTCCAGGCGCGCACCCAACTCATCAGCAAATCGCGCGCAACGTTGCAGCGGCGAACTGACCAGGCGGTCCCAGGGCCCCTGCTCCACCACCGCCGCGCGCATCTGCTCCCAGCCCGTGGCAGTCAGCGCATCATCGAGGCTACCTCGCAAGCCACCGCCCAGTTCGGTTTCGCCGTGACGCAGCAGGTCCAGGTGCAACATCATGCCGGACGGTCCGCCACTGCCGCTTCGGCAAAGGTCGCCATTTGTCCGTGCAGCGCGCAGGCCAGGCGCAACAACGGTACCGCCAACGCCGCGCCGCTGCCCTCGCCCAGACGCAGGCCCAGGTCCAGCAACGGTTCAGCACCGAGGCTTTGCAGCACTTGCCGATGGCCCTGCTCGGCCCCTCGATGGCCGAACAGCAGCCATTCGCGACACGCGGGATTCAGGCGCGTAGCCACCAGGGCCGCGACGCTGCAGATAAAGCCGTCCACCAGCACCACAACCCCCGCTTGTGCGCAGGCCAGGTAGGCGCCCACCAGCGCTGCAATCTCGAAACCGCCAAGATTGAACAGCGTCTGCAACGCCTCACCGCGCTGCGCTGCGTGCAACGCCAAGGCCCGCTCGATCACCGCAACTTTGTGACTGACACCCTGGGCATTCAAACCAGTGCCCGGCCCGGTCAGGTCACTGACCGGGCAGCCCAGCAATGCGCACGCCAGGGCGCTGGCTGCGGTGGTGTTGCCAATGCCCATCTCGCCGCCGATAAACAATTGCGCACCGCCCGCGATGGCGCGGCGCACGCTGTCACGGCCAGCGTCCAGGGCCAGTCGCCCCTGGGCTTGGGTCATCGCCGGGGCGTGGACGAAGTTGGCAGTGCCCGCACCGATATTCAGATGGCGCACGCCAGGAAGATTCAGCGACGGCGTGACGGTACCCAGATCGACCACTTCCAGTTGTGCATCCAACTGACGCGCCAGGACACTGACGGCCGCACCACCGGTGACGAAGTTATGCAGCATCTGCCCGGTGACTTCCTGGGGATACGCCGAAACGCCCTCAGCCACCACACCGTGATCACCGGCAAAGATAGCGATCCACACCCGATCAACGCAGGGTTTGACCTGCCCTTGCAAACCGGCCAACTGCACAGCCACGGCTTCCAGTTGACCGAGGGAGCCAGCGGGCTTGGTCAGTTGTTGTTGGCGCGCCTGGGCTTGTTCGCGCGCTTGGGCATCAATCGCCTTACAAGGGTTGAACCACCAAGTGTCGGTCATAACGCAATACCTTTCAAAGTCAGGGGCAGGCCGGCAACGGTCAAGACAACACGCTGACAACGCTCGGCCAGGGCTTGATGCAACCAGCCAGCTTCATCGACATAACGGCGAGTCAATTCGCCCATCGGCACGACACCCAGACCGGTCTCGTTGCTGACAAAAATGATTTCACCCGGCAGGGTCGCCAGGGTTTGTAGCAGGGTTTCACGCTCTTCGGTGAGACGCTCAGCATCTTCGAGCATCAACAGGTTGGTGAGCCACAGGGTCAAGCAGTCGACCAGCAGGCAACGATTGGGGGCGGCGTTTTCTTGTAGGATTCGGGCCAGCTCAACGGGCTCTTCGATCAGGCCCCACTCGGCTGGGCGGCGCTGGCGGTGATGGATTATCCGCTCATTCATTTCGCCGTCCAGGGGTTGGCTGGTGGCGATATAGGTCACTGGCAGGGTGCTGTCGGTGGCGAGTTTTTCTGCCAGGCGGCTTTTGCCGGAACGGGCGCCGCCAAGGATCAGTTGCAGCATGCTTAAAACCTCAAAATGGCGGGGCTGCTGGCGCTATTGCAAGCAAGCCAGCTCCCACATTGGACCCTGTTCGGCCGAACAGCTCAATCATGTGCTGGAGACACAATACACAGCGCAAATATCAGACCCCACACAGTTCCCGTAACAATCCAGTGTCCAAATGCCGCTCCACCAAATCCGCCAACCGCTCAATATCCCGCTCACGCAAGGCGTGATAATCCACCTCCTGCACATCCTCCAAGCCGGCCCAACGCAACAACGCACTGCACGCCGCCGGGGTTTCAAACAGTCCATGCAGATAAGTGCCAAGAATCTGCCCATCATCACTTTGGGCACCATCACTGCGGCCATCATCCAGCCTCACCACCGGCCGCTCCAAAGCACTGCCGCGAGTCACGCCGGCGTGGATTTCATAGCCACTCACAGCGGCATCCTCCAGCACCAACCGCCCACACACATTACGCAGTTGCTTCTCTTCTTCCAGAGTCGTATCAAACGCCAGCAACCCCAGTCCTTCACTGGAGCCCGAGGACCCTTCCAGCCCCAACGGGTCATGCACCTGCTCACCGAGCATCTGCAACCCACCACAAATTCCCAACACCTTGCCGCCATACCGTAAGTGCCGGGCAATCGCCGTGTCCCAACCATTGGCCCGCAGATAGGCCAAGTCACTGCGCACACTTTTCGACCCCGGCAAGATAATCAGATCCGCCGCGGGAATCCCCTGCCCCGGCCCGACAAACTGCAAATCCACTTGGGGATGCAGCCGCAGCGGATCAAAGTCCGTGTGGTTGCTGATACGCGGCAACACCGGCACCACCACCTTGAGCACTTGCGCCGCCTTATCGATCTGACGCTGATCGATCCCGTCCTCAGCCTCCAGGTGCAGGTCCATCACATAAGGCAAGACCCCCACCACCGGTTTTCCGGTCCGGGCTTCCAGCCAGTCGAGTCCCGGTTGCAGCAAGGCAATATCGCCACGAAAGCGATTGATGATGAAACCCTTGACCCGCGCCTGCTCCGAAGGCGACAGCAGTTCCAGCGTCCCCACCAGATGGGCGAAAACACCGCCACGGTTGATATCGGCGATCAGCAATACCGGGCAATCCACCGCTTCGGCGAAGCCCATATTGGCAATGTCATTGGCCCGCAGATTGATCTCTGCCGGCGAGCCCGCACCTTCGACCACGACCACCGGATACGCCGCACTCAAACGCTCATGGGAGGCCAGTACAGCCTGCATGGCGATGGCTTTGTAGTCGTGATAGGCCACGGCGTTCATGGTGGTGACGGCACGACCATGAATGATCACCTGGGAGCCGGTATCACTGTTGGGTTTGAGCAGGACCGGGTTCATGTCGGTATGAGGCGCCAGGTTCGCCGCCTGGGCCTGGACCGCCTGCGCCCGGCCAATCTCGCCGCCCTCGGCGGTGACAGCGCTGTTGAGCGCCATGTTCTGTGGTTTGAACGGCACCACCGCCACCCCCTGGCGCACCAGCCAGCGGCACAGCGCGGTCACCAGGGTGCTTTTGCCAGCATCGGACGTGGTGCCCTGCACCATCAAGGTACTCATAAGTCTTCCTTGTAGGCGATCAAGGCCTGTTCCAGCCGCAGCCAATCAGCGTCGACTCCCGGCAGGCCGAAACGCAGGCTGCTGTCGTGGATAAACAAACGCAGCAAGATGCCGCGCCGGGCCATGAATTCGTGCAAATGCTCGGCACGCTCGCTGACCAGCCACTGGAATAAGTCGCAGCCGCCCTGGGGCTGCAGGTCGAAACGCTGCAACAATTCGAACAGGCGCCGGCTGGCATTGGTGCAGCGCAACCGCTGCCGGGTGTGACCGGCCTGATCCCCCAGGCAGGCCTGGCCCAGCACCCGCGTCGGCCCGCTGACGGCCCACGGGCCGACCTGCTCGGCAAGCAGTTTGAGCAATTTGCGCTCGGCCAGGACAAAACCCAGCCGCACGCCGGCCAGGCCGAAAAACTTGCCGAACGAACGCAACACGACCAGCCCCACCTGATGGGTCTGGTCCGCCAGGCTCAGTTGCGGGGTGTTATCCATGAAGGCTTCGTCCACCACCAGCCAGCCACCGCGTTCGGCGAGCCGTGCGTGCCAGTCCAGCAGGCGTTGCGGGCTCAGGCTCAAGCCAGTGGGGTTGTTGGGGTTGACGACAACCAACACATCGAGGCTGTCGAGAAAGAAGTCGACTTCCTGTTCCAGCACTTCACGGACGATGTGACCGGCGCGGCGCCAGGCCTGCGCATGCTCGGCATAACACGGCGACAGCACGCCAACCTTGCCCGTGCGACGCAAGCGCGGCAACAGTTGGATCGCCGCCTGGGAACCGGGCACCGCCAGCACCTGGGCGGCGCCGTAGTACTCACAGGCAGCCTGTTCCAGGCCGTCGTCGGTCTCGGGCAGGCGCGCCCAGGCCCGCAGCGGGATGTCGGGAATCGCAAAGGCCCAGGGTGCCAGGCCACTGGACAGGTCCAGCCAATCGGCTTGCGGGATGCCGTACTGCAAGGCTGCCTTGCCCAGCCGGCCACCGTGCTCAAGCATAAAATTGCGCCCCCGCGCACAGCATCAGCAACCACAGCCACACCCCGCGCTGCACCAGTTGCCAACCACGGTCGATGGAATCGGCATCTGCCGGCGCACCCTCACCCAACTGCGCACGCGGGTGCAGCTCGCCGTGGTAAACCGCCGCGCCACCCAATTCGACACCGAGTGCACCAGCACCAGCGGCCATGACCGGGCCCGCATTGGGACTGTCCCAGGTCGAACCCTGGGTACGCCAGCACTTGAGGGCCAATCGGGTCTTGCCCAACAACGCGTAAGTCAGGGCCACCAACCGCGCAGGCACATAATTCAGCACATCGTCGATCTTCGCGGCAGCCCAGCCGAAGCGCTCAAAGCGTTCATTACGATAACCCCACATGGCGTCCAGGGTGTTGCTCAGTCGGTAGAGCACTACGCCCGGCACACCGGCGACGACAAACCAGAACAGCGCGGCGAACACCGCATCGCTGCCGTTTTCCAGTACCGACTCGGTGGCGGCGCGGGCGACTTCGGTGCGGTCCAGTTCGCGGGTTTCGCGACTGACCAGATAGCCGACCCGCTTGCGCGCCTCCTCAAGGTCATCGTTGCGCAGGGCCTGGGCCACTGGCGCCACATGTTCTCCCAGGCTGCGCATGCCAAGGGCGCAATACAGCGCGAGGACTTCAATCACCCAGCCCACGTAAGGCGCCCACGACAAGGCCGTCGCCAACAAGGTCAGTGGGATGACCGCGATCACCCATGCGGTGACACCATGACTGCGCCAGCCACGGCCCGCGGAGTTGAAGCGTTGCTCGATACGCCCGGCAAAATTACCGAACGCCACCAGCGGATGCCAGCGCCTGGGTTCACCCAGCAGCACATCCAGCGCCACGGCAGCGACACTCAACAAGGCCACACTCATTGATTCACTCCCCAATAATTTTCATACAGCATGTCGCTCAATGGACGCGGTTCGGTCCAGCCTTCGAGCTGCAACATCGGGGCCGGGTAAAACTCGCTGACGGGCCCCAGGCACAACACCGCCAGTGGTTTGGCGCCAGGCGGCAAACCCAGCAGATCAGCCAGGGCCTGGGGCTCGAACAAAGAGACCCACCCCATGCCCAGCCCCTCGACCCGGGCGGCCAGCCATAGATTCTGGATGGCACAGGACAAGGATGCCATGTCCATTTCCGGCAGGGTGCGGCGGCCAAAGATATGCCGTTCGCGATCGTCCATCAGCGCCGCCACCAACACCTCGGCGCAGTCGTTAATGCCTTCGACCTTGAGCCTCATGAACTGGTCGGAGCGCTCGCCCAGCGCTTGGGCGGTGCGAACCCGTTCTTCTTCCACCAATTGTTGAATCTGCCCTCGCAGGTTACGGTCGCTGATGCGGATAAATCGCCAGGGTTGCATCAGGCCGACGCTGGGGGCCTGGTGGGCGGCTTGCAGCAAGCGTTGCAGCAGTTCGGGGGCGACACTGCCGCCGCTGAAGTGACGCATGTCACGGCGTTCGGCAATGGCACGATAGACAGCCTGGCGGTCAGCCGGGGGGAAAGCGTTGTCTGTCATGGCCTCATCGCGGGCAAGCCCGCTCCCACATTGGATTGGGTTGGTCCATCAATTGGGGGCTCACACACATCAACTGCGATAGCGATCTTACGGTCCGGTGCAAACAGTGCAGCCACCGCTGAGGGGTTGGACGGAAAGTAAAAGTGCACATAAGAAGCGGTCATCCGTCCCTGCCGATAAACTGCCTCGGTACCACGCCCGCCATTGGGGCTCAGGCCCCGGGCAATCGGCTGCCATTGGGTCGTGGTCAGGGAATGATGGTAGGTGTGACCGCGCAACAGGCCCTCAGGCAGCTCGACGTTCTGCAAGGCCAGGGCCGCCAGGCGTTTTTGCATCACGGCATCGCCCTGGAGCAAGCCGACCAGTTCGGCGCGAGTGCCATCGACATCGGTCAGAGAGTCCAGCAGATAGAGCATGCCGCCACATTCGGCCAATAACGGTTTGCCAGCGGCGTGATGGGCACGGATCGCAACCAACATCGTGGTGTTTTCCGCCAGTGCCTGATGATGCAGCTCCGGGTAACCGCCGGGCAGGTACAGGCTGTCTGCCTCTGGCAACTCTCGATCGTGGAGCGGCGAGAAGAAGCGCAACTGGGCACCCATCGCCCGCAGCAGATCGAGGCTGGCGCCGTAAGTGAAGGCGAAGGCTTCATCACGGGCCACGGCAATACGCACACCGGCCAGCAACGGCTCCGCCTCTATCACCTGTGGCGCGGCGAACTCCACCGGCGGTGGCAGCGCGACCTCACAACTGCTACCCAAGGCCTGGGCGGCCGCATCCAGGCGCAGGTCCAGGTCATTCAGCTCACTGGCTTGCACCAGGCCCAAATGGCGGCTGGGCAGCTCGATACCCGTTTCTCGGGACAACGCGCCATACCAACGTAGCCCCTCGGTGAGGCTACCCTCCAACAGTTGTGCGTGACGCAAGGTGCCAACACGGTTGGCCAATACCCCGGCGAACGGCAAATCTGGTTGATAACGCGCCAACCCCAACGCCAGGGCCCCAAAGGTCTGGGCCATGGCTGTACCGTCGATTACCGCCAGTACTGGCACACCAAAGTGCCGCGCCAGGTCGGCGCTGGAAGGCGTGCCGTCGAACAGGCCCATGACACCTTCAATCAGGATCAGGTCGGCCTCCCCTGCCGCTTCCCAGAGCAACCGGCGACTTTCCTGCTCGCCGACCATCCACATGTCCAATTGATAGACCGGCGCACCACTGGCGCGTTCATGAATCATCGGGTCGAGAAAGTCCGGGCCGCACTTGAACACCCGCACCTTGCGTCCCTGGTTACGGTGCAAACGGGCCAACGCGGCGGTAACCGTGGTTTTACCCTGGCCGGACGCCGGTGCGGCGATAAGGACCGCAGGACAGTGACGGGGTTGATTCATGCTTGGTAACTCACAGCTCGATGCCCTTCTGTGCCTTGATTCCGGCTTGGAACGCGTGCTTGAGCATGCCCATTTCCGTGACGGTGTCGGCCATTTCAATCAGTTCCGGCTTGGCACCGCGACCGGTGACCAACACATGCTGCATCGGCGGACGGGCTTGCAGGTCGCTGAGTACCCGATCCAGGTCGAGGTAGCCATGCTTGAGCGCGATGTTCAGCTCATCCAGCACCACCAGGCCAATGGAAGCATCCTGGAGCATTTCCCGGGACACCACCCAGGCGGCTTCGGCCGCCGCGATGTCGCGCTGGCGGTCCTGGGTTTCCCAAGTGAAACCCTCGCCCATTACATGGAACCGCACCTGTTCAGGGAAACGACGGAAAAACAACTCCTCGCCAGTACTGTTGCGCCCCTTGATGAACTGCACCACACCGCACTGCATGCCGTGGCCCAGGGCCCGGGCAAGCATGCCAAAGGCCGAGCTGCTCTTGCCTTTGCCGTTGCCGGTCAGCACCAGCAGCAATCCGCACTCGTTCGGTGAATGGGCAATGCGCTCATCGATCAGCGCTTTTTTACGCAGCATACGCGCCAGATGGCGTTCGTCACGATCGGGGGAATCAGTCATGGCAGCTCTCCGTTGGGGCTGGACAAAAACGGCGGGCAGGAAAAGACAAAACAGACAGCCAAGCATCGCCCACCGTGATGCTGTTGGATGAATCAGGCCGGTCTCCGGGCTCATGAGCGACTCTACAGTCAGCGGCGCGCCTTCCCATATCGCGGGGCGATACAGTGGCAAAAACACCGTTTTCACTCATTTACCGTTGCGGGGGCAGCGCCGGGATCGTGGTGTCACTGTCGAAAAATGCACTCACTCACCGGCTTCCCTGTTTCACTCTGTCGACGCGCACGCCACAGAGCACCTGAAACAAGCGGCGAAGGTTAGTGGGTTGGGGGTAGAGCGTCAATTAAAGCCGTCCGCGCGCTTGAACCATCGAGCCGCTACGCTCCTCTCATCACAGGTATCAAGGAGAAAACCATGCACAAGAGACGGGCCTTACTCATCATGCTCGCAGGCACTCTCGCGGCCTGCGGCGAAAACGCTACCCTGCAAGTGTTCGATGGCACGGGGCCCTCGCCCAAGTTGCCGGAGCCGAACAAAACCCTGATCCCTACCGTGAACATCGCCCCGGCGATCGGTTGGCCTGAAGGTGCCAAGCCGACCGCAGCCGCCGGCACCCAGGTGGCTGCGTTCGCCGAGGGCCTGGATCATCCGCGCTGGCTGTACGTACTGCCCAATGGCGATGTACTGGTAGCTGAAACCAACGCACCGCCCAAGCCGGATGACGCCAAGGGCATTCGTGGCTGGGTCATGGAGAAGGTCATGGGCCGCGCCGGAGCTGGTGTGCCCAGCCCGAATCGCATCACCCTGCTGCGCGATGCCAACCACGATGGGGTTGCGGAAACCCGCAGCGTATTCCTGGAAAATCTCAACTCGCCGTTCGGCATGACGCTGGTGGGCAATGACCTGTATGTCGCCGACTCGGACAAGCTGCTGCGCTTCCCTTACCAACCGGGGGAAACAGTCATCAAGACAGAAGGCGCCAAGGTGGTCGATTTACCCGGCGGCCCACTTAACCATCACTGGACCAAAAACGTCGTGGCCAGCAAGGACGGTAAGAAGCTGTACGTCAGCGTCGGCTCCAACAGCAACGTCGGGGAAAACGGCCTGGAAGCAGAACAGGGCCGGGCCGCCATCTGGGAAGTGGACCGGGCCAGCGGCCAGCACCGAATCTTCGCTTCCGGCCTGCGCAACCCCAATGGCATGGCCTAGGAACCGCAAAGCGGCAAGCTGTGGACAGCAGTCAACGAGCGCGATGAGATTGGCAGCGACCTGGTGCCGGACTACATCACCTCGGTCAAGGACGGTGGGTTCTACGGCTGGCCGTACAGTTACTACGGGCAGCACGTTGATGTACGCGTAACACCGCAGGATCCAGACCTGGTAGCCAAGGCCATTGCGCCGGACTATGCGGTGGGCCCGCATACTGCATCTCTCGGGCTGACCTTCGCCGCAGGCAGCACGTTGCCTGCCCAGTTCAGCAATGGCGCGTTTATCGGCCAACACGGTTCGTGGAACCGCAAGCCGCACAGTGGCTACAAGGTGATCTTTGTGCCGTTTGAGGCAGGCAAGCCGAAAGGCCAGCCGATGGATGTGCTGACCGGGTTTCTCAACAGCGATGAGAAAGCCATGGGCCGGCCAGTGGGCGTGGTGATCGATCAACAGGGGGATTTGCTGGTGGCGGATGATGTGGGAAACAAAGTGTGGCGGGTATGGGCCGCGAAGTAGCAGAGTAGTAATAAGCTGCAAGTGGCTGTAACGCGCCTTCTTGCAGCTTATAGCTTGAAGTTTGTAGCGACTTCAAGGATTCCTCGCCAGATGCTCAGCCGGCAAGACGCGCTTGGCACTCAGGTAAGCATTCTGCCAATACGCCTTGGACAGGGTATCGAGCTTCACCGTGCCACCGGTTTGCGGCGCATGCACAAAGCGCCCTTCCCCGACATAGATACCGGCGTGACTGACTCGCGAGCCACCACTGGTGGCAAAGAAGATCAAGTCACCGGTCTGCAGAGCGTCTTCGCTCACATCCTGGGCCCGCATCACAATCAGCTCGCGCGTGGTACGCGGCAATGAGATACCCGCCGCATCACGGTAGACAAAGCCAATCAAGCCACTGCAATCAAATCCCGAATCTGGCGTATTACCGCCCCAGCGATAGGGCGTACCCACCAGGCCCAACGCGCGAAAAAGCACATCTTCGGCAACCGGCGAAAAGGTTTGGCTGGAATAGTTGAACACCGGCTTGGGCTTGACGGCCACAGGCGCGGGTGGCGGGTGACTTGCGCAGGCGCTGAGCAGCGCGGCGCAAACGAGAAGAATTAGGCGGACCGAGGTCGACATGGGCAGAACAATCCTGGTCTGGATGCGGCTTTCGCTGCCGAACGCTGAAAACCAGATCGCGCAAGCAAAGCTCGCGCGACTAATTCGCAACAATGTTCAGGGATTCTAGCGCTTACATGTCAAACTTCAAGTATCACATTAACTTTACTTGCGAGCGGTAACGGTAGTCGGGGTCATGGCCAAGGCACGCTTGGCTTCAATGAAGGTCTTGCTCCAGTAGCTGGAGCCCAGCTTATCAATCCGCACACCACCGCTACGGCGGCTGCTGGAGTGAATGAACTGGTCATCACCCAGGTAGATTCCCGCGTGGCTGACGCGACCACGACCATTGGTACTAAAGAAAAGCAGATCACCACGCTTGAGGTTGTTTCGTGCGACCAACGGTGCATCCACGTTGATCATTTCGCGAGTGGAACGCGGCAGATTCATGCCAGCTTCTTCACGAAACAGATAACCGATAAAACCACTGCAATCGAAACCGGCTTCAGAGGTACCGCCGTAACGGTAGCGGGTACCGATCAGGGACATGCCGCGCTCGAGGATGCTGTCGGCCAGAGCTGGCAACCGATAAGGCTTGCTGCCGGCAAGCTCGGCCAGTTCTTTCTCGGTAGCTATTTCTTCTGAATAAGCAGCTTCCTGATAAACAGTGGAAGACTGCGCAGCAACGAATTTTTGTTGATTGCCTTGTTGAGGTTTTTGCTGCTCAGCCACTTGTTGAGTGTGGGTGGCGCAACCAAACAACAGGGTAACGAATGCGAGAGGCACGAGGGGTGCGAAGCGATTTAGCATGGGCACAACCGTGGCTGATATTTAAAGAAGTCGAGACTATGCCCTCTACCACATCGATTTGCAAATTCAATCGCGATTGATGTGACTTCTTGTTTGAACCATGACATCTAAGCCCTTAAATCTCATTTAAACCCTTTTGTGTGGCCAAACCGGCCTGGGCACAGGATTTCTGGCGCCTGGAAAATGCCAAACCCCCGACTTCAGGGGCTGCCTACCAGCCAAGGGTTTCCTTGAGGAAGGGGATGGTCAGCTTACGCTGGGCCTGCAAGGAGGCCTGATCGAGGCGCTCGAGCAATTCGAACAGCGCGCTCATGCTGCGGGTGCCGCGAGTAAGGATAAAGTGCCCGACTTCGTCTGTCAGGTGCAGGCCGCGGCGGGAGGCCCGCAGTTGCAAGGCACGCAACTTATCCTCATCGGACAGCGGGCGCATCTGGAATATCAGCGCCAGGGTCAGGCGGGACTTTAGGTCCGCCAGCTTCACCGGCAACTCCCGAGGCGAGGTGGATGCGGCGATCAGCAAGCGCCGGCCACTGTCACGCAAACGGTTGAATAGATGGAACAGTGCCTCTTCCCAATCCGCCCGCCCCGCTACTGCCTGCAGGTCATCCAGACACACCAGTTCATATTGCTCAAGGTTGTCGAGGATCTCGATACCGCGGTCCAGCAGTTCCGCCAGGGGCAGGTAAACCGCCGGTTCCCCCAACTGCTCGAAACGCAGGCAAGCGGCCTGCAGCAAGTGGGTACGCCCCACGCCGTCCTTGCCCCACAAGTAGATCAGGCTTTCGGTCCACCCGGCGTCGGCTTCGCAAAGCCGCTCGACATAGCCGAGTGCAGCGGCATTGGCGCCTGGGTAGTAATTGATAAAGGTAGCGTCGTCACGCAGACGCACACCTAGGGGCAGCTGAATCGGTTTCATGCTGACTGAACAGTTCCCATCGAACCGTTAGGGGCCTCTGTGTAAAGTTTGCAAAGTTTATACCCGTGACGCTGGGCGCACAATGCAACAGACCACAAGCAAAATCAAAGGTTTGCGTTAACTTGTTGGATTTAGGGGACGATTGTTCAACGTAATGGCTAAATGCCAAGAAGCCATTAATGGCAAACCCGGCGCCAGGCCGGGTTTGCCAGTGGAAGCCAAGCCAGGCTTTACAATCCCGGCTCGTCACTACTTGCGTAGATGTCCGAGTCTTTATACAAATCATGCACATGGCGCACCAGCACCATGATCACCGCCGCCACTGGCAGCGCCAGCAAGATACCGGTAAAACCGAACAGTTCGCCGCCCGCCAGGATCGCAAAGATCACTGCCACCGGATGCAGTCCGATCCGATCCCCCACCAGCCACGGCGTCAACACCATGCCCTCAAGGGCCTGGCCAACCATGAACACAGCGACAATCCCCAGCATCGGGTACAAGTCGCCGCCAAACTGGAACAACCCGGCCACCAGCGCCGCGCCAATGCCGATGACGAACCCCATATACGGCACAATCGCCGCCAAACCGGCAATCAAACCAATCAACAGCCCCAGCTCCAGGCCGATGGCCATCAGCCCCGCCGCATAGATGACCCCCAGCGCCAACATCACCATCAACTGGCCACGAACAAAGGCGCCGAGCACTTCATGACACTCATCGGCCAGGGACACAATACGTGCCTCGCGGTCACGAGGCAGCAGGCTGCGAATCTTGGCCATCATAATGTCCCAATCCCGCAGCAGATAGAACGCCACCACGGGAATCAGCACCAGGTTGGTCAACCAGCCGAGGAGCGCCAGGCTCGACGCCGTGGCTTTACTGAGCACCACACCAACGATGTCGGTCGTCTGGCCCATGTGTTCACTGATCGCCGCCTTGACCTTGTCGAACTTCCAGAAACCATCGGCCAGGCCCAGCTTGGCCTGGGCCCAAGGCATGGCAGTCTGTTGCAGCCAGTCGAGCATTTGCGGCGCCAGTTCATACAGGCGCAACAATTGCTTGGCCAGCATCGGCACCAGCACCAGCAGCAGCGCCATGACGATCAGGGTGAACAGCGTAAACACCGCCACCACGCCCCAGGTGCGCGACAGCCCGACCTTCTCCAGGCGATCCACCACTGGATCGAACAGATAGGCCAGCAGCAACGCGACCAGAAACGGCGTCAGGATTGAATGCAGCAAAAACACAAAAATGCATAGCAGGACAATCCCGCCAAGCCACACCCAACGACGCGTATCCGTCATAAACCACTCCATTTTTCAGTTGCTTCTATATAAGGAAGAACATTTACCAGCGAAAGCGTAGCTGTGGCTGTGGTTCAGCCAATACTGGCGGAGTACCGTCCATGGCGGGTTGCTGGGCAGGTACTGGCGCAACCTCATCGGCAGGCACTTCTTGCAACTTGGCCAGGCTCAACTGTGTGCGCAGCTGATCCGCACTGCCATTGACCCGGTACACGATACGACTGCCATCCACCCGCAACGGCCGCCCACCAAAGGGCTCAAGCAAACGGCCCAAGGCAGCATAGCGTTCCAGGTTCATGTCTTGCACTTCCAGCAATTGTTCGCCACTCACCCCGGGCTTGACCGCGAAACGCGGTGCCAGGCGCTCAGTGACCGCCAGCAGTACCGCATCGGCGAGGGCTGTGGCATCAGCGCCCTGCGCCGTGCCCTGCTCGCTTTTATCACCCAGCCACAGCCGCCATTTGGCTTGCCACTGACCACTTTCTTCACGGGCGTGCACCGCCAGCAAAGCGTCAGCACCATAACGTTCGGACGCCGCACGCAGTGGGGTCGCATCCGGGCTCTCAAGATTGGGGGCGGAAGCTACGATCTGCTCATCCAGGTCGCCCAGAGGTAGGCGTAGCGGCAGGCCACGGTGCTGAGCGGCCCGTCGCAACGGTTCGGCGCTGGCCTGACCATCACCCACCAGGCTACTGCCTTCGGTGGAGTCGTTCAGCCACCAACCGAGGATCACCGGCCGATTGCTGCCCCACAATGCCAGGCCAGCTTCGCGCAAGGCGCGATCGGTGCTCACCGGATCGAAATCCACTTGCAGGCTCTCTGGAGGACCGGCGTCATAGCCATACTGGCTGATGATCTGTTGCGGGTCCTTGCGGATCGCGGCCAAACCAGGGCCTTGAGCGGCCTTGGCATCACCGGTCAAACGGATGATTAGCGTCTCCAGAGCACGCTGTGTCGCCTGGGCACGTTCCTCAGGGGCTTGGCTGCTGACCGGTTCCAATACTTGATAGAGACCATTGAGGGTTTCGGCATGACTCGCCAGGCTGACCAATGACAAACAGCCCACAAAGAAAAATTTACACAGACGCATGGAGGATTCCCGACACAAAAAACGGCTGGAACAGACCGTATGAAGATTGCTGAGCAAGGCTGTGACCACAGTAACTGGCAAAACATTCACAGGGCCTTGGTAAGTTTTCGTGCTGTCATAACGATAGCCGGTTAAAGGCTATACCTTAATACAGCCTCTAAGCACGTCGATTAGGCTTTTTTTAACACCATATGCTCCTGCCCGTCGGCGCGAGGATGGCCGCTGCCCCTCAAGCCTGATAAAATCGCGCGCCTTCGCAGACCGGCAACGCCTGGGCATTTTCGCAAGTGCCCCGCTGAATCGGTCGTTACCCAGAAATCCCCCCTAAAGGCCTGGATCATGAGCAAGCAACCCTCCCTGAGCTACAAGGACGCCGGTGTAGACATCGACGCCGGTGAAGCATTGGTCGAACGCATCAAGAGCGTCGCCAAGCGCACCGCGCGCCCCGAAGTCATGGGTGGCCTGGGCGGTTTTGGCGCCCTCTGCGAAATCCCGGCCGGCTACAAGCAGCCAGTCCTGGTGTCCGGCACCGACGGTGTGGGCACCAAGCTGCGCCTGGCACTGAACCTGAACAAGCACGACAGCATCGGCATCGACCTGGTAGCCATGTGCGTCAACGACCTGGTGGTCTGCGGTGCCGAGCCTCTGTTCTTCCTCGACTACTACGCCACCGGCAAGCTCAACGTCGAAACCGCGACCCAGGTCGTGACGGGTATCGGCGCAGGCTGTGAACTGTCCGGTTGCTCCCTGGTCGGCGGCGAAACCGCTGAAATGCCGGGCATGTACGAAGGCGAAGACTACGACCTGGCCGGCTTTTGCGTCGGCGTCGTGGAAAAGGCCGAGATCATCGACGGCTCCAAGGTTGCCGCCGGTGATGCGCTGCTGGCCCTGCCATCGTCCGGTCCGCACTCCAACGGCTACTCGCTGATCCGCAAGATCATCGAAGTGTCCGGCGCCGACATCGAGAACATCCAACTCGACGGCAAGCCGCTGACCGACCTGCTGATGGCCCCGACGCGCATCTACGTCAAGCCGTTGCTCAAGCTGATCAAGGACACCGGCGCCGTCAAGGCCATGGCCCACATCACCGGCGGCGGCCTGCTGGACAACATTCCGCGCGTCCTGCCAAAAGGCGCCCAGGCGATCGTCGACGTGGCCAGTTGGCAGCGTCCGGCAGTCTTCGACTGGCTGCAAGAGAAAGGCAACGTCAGCGAGACCGAAATGCACCGTGTGCTGAACTGCGGCGTAGGCATGGTGATCTGCGTGGCTCAAGAGCACGTTGAAACTGCGCTGAACGTCCTGCGTGAAGCCGGCGAGCAGCCATGGGTCATCGGCCAGATCGCCACCGCTGCCGAAGGTGCAGCCCAGGTTGAACTGAAGAACCTTAAGGCACATTGATGCAAGAGCGGATGCCCGCAACCTGTGATGTCGTGGTGCTGCTCTCGGGCACCGGCAGTAATTTGCAGGCCTTGATCGACAGCACGCGCACAGGCGAAAGCCAGGCGCGCATCGCTGCGGTGATTTCCAACCGCAGCGACGCCTATGGCCTGCAACGCGCCAGGGACGCCGGTATCGACACCCGCACCCTGGACCACAAGGCTTTCGAAGGTCGCGAAGCCTTCGATGCCGCCCTGATTGAGTTGATTGATGCCTTTAACCCCAAGCTCGTGGTCCTGGCCGGCTTCATGCGTATTCTCAGCGCAGACTTCGTGCGGCACTATCAGGGGCGCCTGCTGAATATCCACCCTTCCCTGCTACCCAAATACAAAGGGTTACATACGCACCAACGCGCCCTCGAGGCCGGCGACACGGAGCACGGCTGCAGCGTGCACTTCGTCACCGAGGAACTCGATGGCGGGCCTCTGGTCGTACAGGCAGTGGTTCCGGTAGAGTCTGCGGACTCTGCGCAGACACTTGCGCAACGGGTTCATACCCAGGAACACAGGATTTACCCGCTGGCTGTTCGCTGGTTCGCCGAGGAGCGGTTGATTCTTGGTGAACAGGGTGCATTATTGGACGGTCAGTTACTTGCGGCCAGCGGCCACTTGATTCGAACCTAGGAGATTTTATGCGTCGCGCCCTGCTCTTCGCTTTTGCGCTGCTTGCCTTGCCTGCCGTGCAAGCAGCAGACCTACACCCTTTCTCCGCCAGCTATACCGCCGACTGGAAACAGTTGCCAATGAGCGGTTCGGCCGAACGCAGCCTGGCCAAGAGTGACGATGGCACCTGGACCTTGAATTTCAAGGCGTCCATGATGATCGCCAGCCTCAGCGAAACCAGCGTGATTCGCTTTGCCAAGGATACCCTGCAGCCGCAGAGCTACAGCTTTGAACGCGGCGGGCTGGGCAAGGCGAAAAAGATCAACCTGGACTTTGACCAGGCGGCCAACAAGGTCACTGGCTTTGAAAACAAGGACCCGGTGAATGTCGCCCTCGAAAGCGGCATGCTCGACAAATCGACCTACCAGCTTGCCCTGCAACGTGACGTTGCCGCCGGCAAGAAAAGCATGAGCTACCGCGTGGTTGAAGGTACGGACACCGACACCTACGATTTCCGCGTGATAGGCCCGGAAAAGGTCCAGACCAAAGCAGGCTCCATTGATGCCATCAAGGTCGAGCGCGTACGTGACCCGACACAAAGCAAGCGCATCACCCAGATGTGGTTTGCCAAGGATTGGGGCGGTATTCTGGTTGCCTTGCGCCAGGTAGAAACCGACGGCAAGGAATACAACATCATGCTTCAAGACGGTACCGTGGATGGCAAGGCTGTCAAAGGCAACTGATCCATCGCTATCGAATAAACAGCCTCGCGTAATGCGGGGCTTTTTTTCGCCTGTTGTCCCGCTGACCAGGCCCCAGGCCAACCCCAAAACATGAAACATTTGTCATAAAACTCAAGCCCCTGCGACCTAATGTCGCGGCTTTCGAGGGCTGCAGGATTGTTCCTGATTCGGTAAAGGTCTGTTGCATTTCTTGCTTATTTACTTAGCAAACTAACAAACCTTATAACAAAGGCCTGCGACGCCTTGCCGCAGACCAACCAGAGATTGGAGCAAGCAGATGACAGTAAAAGTAACTGAACGCGACGATGCACATATGCCCCATGAAGCGGTAGCCTATGGGATTCATATCTGGGATGTGCACCAACAAGACCTGCTGGTAGGCATGTTTCACAATGAGAGCGATGCCCATAATTATAAAAACGAGCTCGAAACCCTTGAGAAGAAACCCCAGGCACAAAGCTCCTGAATCACTGGAATCCCATAGCCACCCGGCCCACGCAGCCGCAGTGCCTATAAACACAAACCCCGCCTTTTGAGCGGGGTTTGTTGTTTCTACAGCCTTACCACATCAGATCGTCAGGGATCTGGTAGGCGGCGTACGGGTCATCCTCATCCGGCACTTGGCTTTCGGTCAGGATATTGAGCTGGACGATACGTTCGGGTGCCCGCTCCTGGATCTTCAGCGCCGCCTCGCGGGGGATGACTTCGTAGCCTCCACCGTGATGGACAATCGCCAGGGAGCCGTTGCTCAGTTTGTTACGCATCAACGTGTTGACCGACAGGCGCTTGACCTTTTTATCATCGACGAAGTTGTAGTAATCCTCAGTGGTCAGCTTGGGCAGGCGCGAGGTTTCGATCAATTGCTTGACCTGGGCCGTACGGGCCTTGGCCTCGGCCTTTTCCTGCTGCTGGCGGTTCAGTTCCTGGTCTCGCTTGACCTTCTCGGCGTGAGCCTCAATGGCCCGGCGAGCTTGGGTATCGTCCGCCTCGGCCTGGCCTTTATGAACCAGGCGCTGTTGTTTCTGTTTCTCTTTACCGACCTGTTTGGCCTGCTTTTGATTGACCAGGCCTGCTTTGAGCAACTGGTCGCGAAGGGAAATACTCATGGTGCTTACTCACTTAGGCAACTGCTCAACCGCAGCTGGACACATTCTTTTCCTGACGTTTGGCTTCGCCCCACAGGACGTCCAACTCTTCGAGGGTGCAATCTTCCATGGGACGGTGGGTATCGCGCAATGCCTGTTCAATAAATCGGAAACGTCTTTCGAATTTGGCATTGGCACCGCGCAAGGCGGTTTCCGGGTCGACCTTGAGGTGCCGGGCCAGGTTGACCGCCGCAAACAGCAGGTCACCGACCTCGTCGGCAATAGCCGCCGGGTCGTTATCGGCCATGGATTCGAGCACTTCATCCAGCTCTTCACGCACGTTATCCACCACCGGCAACGCTGCTGGCCAATCGAAACCGACTTGCCCCGCACGCTTTTGCAATTTGGCTGCGCGGGACAAGGCCGGCAAAGCTGTAGGTACGTCATCGAGCAGGGATAACTGCTCTGGCGCAGCGGATTTTTCTGCGCGCTCCTCGGCCTTGATGGCCTCCCAACGCTCCTTGACCTGCTCTTCGTTCAGTTGAGGAACATCCAGCGGCGCGTACAGATCGCCCGTCGGGAACACATGGGGGTGACGACGAACCAGTTTGCGGGTGATGCTGTCGATTACACCGGAAAATTCGAAGCGCCCTTCTTCCCGCGCCAACTGGCTGTAATAGACCACCTGGAACAGCAGGTCGCCCAGCTCACCTTGCAGGTGATCAAAATCCCCACGCTCAATGGCATCGGCGACTTCATAGGCTTCCTCCAGCGTGTGGGGGACGATGGTGGCATAGGTTTGCTTGATGTCCCACGGGCAACCGTATTGCGGGTCCCGCAGGCGGTTCATCAAGTACAACAGGTCTTCTAGGGAATACATTGATCTCAGTCCGCGTTCATCCAAACAGATCGATTTATGGCGTCCGATTGCGCCGGGTTTCAATGATGTTCGGCAACTGGGAAATGCGCCCCAGCAGCCGCCCCAGCGCGTCCAGCCCCGGAATCTCGATAGTCAGGGACATCAACGCGGTGTTGTCCTCCTTGTTCGAGCGGGTGTTGACCGCCAGCACGTTGATCCGCTCATTGAGCAACACTTGCGACACGTCCCGTAGCAAACCGGAGCGGTCGTAGGCGCGGATGATGATGTCCACCGGGTAGGTGAGCACCGGCACCGGCCCCCAACTGACCTGGATGATCCGCTCCGGCTCGCGCCCGCCCAATTGCAACACCGAAGCGCAATCCTGGCGGTGAATGCTCACACCGCGGCCCTGGGTGATGTAGCCAACGATGGCATCGCCAGGCAGTGGCTGGCAGCAACCCGCCATTTGCGTCAGCAGATTGCCGACACCCTGGATCTGGATATCGCCGCGCTTGCCCGGTTTATAGCCGGTGGCCTTGCGCGGAATCAGCTCCAACTGTTCGTTGCCGCGCTCCGGCTCCACCAGTTGCTGGGCCAGGTTGACCAACTGCGCCAGGCGCAAATCGCCGGCACCGAGGGCGGCAAACATGTCTTCGGCGATCTTCATGTTGGCCTTTTCGGCCAGCTTGTCGAAGTCCACCTGAGGCAGGCCCAGGCGCGCCAACTCACGCTCGATCAAGGTCTTGCCGGCGGCGACGTTCTGGTCGCGCGCCTGAAGTTTGAACCAGTGGACAATCTTCGCCCGCGCCCGGGATGTGGTGATGTAACCCAGGTTCGGGTTCAGCCAGTCGCGGCTCGGCGTACCGTGCTTGCTGGTGATGATCTCGACCTGTTCACCGGTCTGCAGGCTGTAGTTGAGCGGTACGATGCGCCCGTTGATCTTGGCGCCACGGCAGTTGTGGCCGATCTCGGTATGCACACGGTAGGCGAAGTCCAGGGGCGTGGCGCCCTTGGGCAGGTCGATGGCGTGGCCGTCAGGGGTAAAGATGTAGACCCGGTCGGGTTCGATATCCACCCGCAGTTGTTCGGCCAGGCCGCCGATATCGCCCAGTTCCTCGTGCCACTCCAGCACTTGGCGCAGCCAGGAAATTTTCTCTTCGTACTGATTGGAGCCCGCCTTGACGTCGGTGCCCTTGTAGCGCCAGTGGGCACAGACACCCAGTTCCGCCTCCTCGTGCATGGCGTGGGTGCGGATCTGCACTTCCAGCACCTTGCCCTCAGGGCCGATGACCGCCGTGTGCAACGAGCGGTAGCCGTTTTCCTTGGGGTTGGCGATGTAGTCGTCGAACTCCTTGGGGATATGCCGCCACAACGTATGGACGATACCCAGCGCGGTGTAGCAATCGCGCATTTCCGGGACCAGCACCCGCACGGCGCGCACGTCGTAGATCTGGCTGAAGGCCAGGCCCTTGCGCTGCATTTTGCGCCAGATGGAATAGATGTGCTTGGCGCGGCCACTGATATCGGCATCGACGCCGGTGGCTTGCAATTCCGTACGCAGTTGGCTCATCACCTCAGCAATGAAACGCTCACGGTCCAGCCGCCGCTCGTGCAGCAGCGTAGCGATCTGCTTGTATTGATCGGGCTCCAGGTAGCGGAAGGACAGGTCCTCCAGCTCCCATTTGATATGGCCGATACCCAGGCGGTGAGCCAGGGGCGCGTAGATGTCGAAGACTTCCCGGGCGACGCGGTTACGCTTTTCGTCATCGGCAGTTTTCACCGCACGAATCGCGCAGGTACGCTCGGCCAGCTTGATCAAGGCGACGCGCACGTCGTCGACCATCGCCACCAGCATCTTGCGCAGGTTTTCCACCTGGCCCTGGGTGCCCAACACTATCGACTGGCGCGGGCTGAGGCTGGCGCTGATAGCGGCCATGCGCAATACGCCATCGATCAGCTTGGCCACCACCGCGCCGAAACGCTGGCTGACCGTCGGCAGCTGGATATGCCCTTCGCGCACGCCGCGATAGAGCACCGCTGCGATCAACGAATCCTGATCGAGCTTGAGGTCGGCGAGGATCTCGGCGATTTCAAGCCCGGTACGAAAACTTGAGGTGCCTTCGGCCCACAGATTCTTGGCCGCATTGTCTTGCTGTTCAGACTCACGAGCGAACTCGCAGGCTGCTTTCAAGGCTTCACGGTCCAGTGCCGGGTCGACACTGACGGCATGATCCAGCCACGCCTCGAGATTGATACTGCCGTCGGTGTTGATCGGCTGGTGTGCTCTCACCTGTACCATCTTGCTTACCTTCCCTACGACGCACCCTTCGATGCGTCAAAATCATCGCTGGTCCACGTTACGACCCATATCATGCACGTTCCCTGACAGGTCACGGGCCCTGGAGAACGCAGGCCAGTCGGATTAAACGGGCATCCTAGCCCGCTTCAAATAACGCCATCGCCTCGACATGGGCCGTCTGCGGAAACATATCGAGGATCCCGGCACGTTTTAGCCGGTAGCCCTGCTTGACCAACAAGGCCGCGTCCCGCGCCAGCGTCGCTGGATTACAGGACACATACACCAGGCGATTGGCTCCCAGAGTGGCGAGCTTGCGCACAACCTCCAGGGCACCGTCACGGGGCGGGTCCAAGAGTACCGCACAAAAGCCTGCCTTGGCCCACTCCGCGTCCGCCAGAGGCTGGGATAAGTCAGCCTGAAAAAACGCTACGTTATGCAAATTATTGCTCGCGGCATTCAGCGCAGCACGTTCCACCATGGCCTGCACGCCTTCTACCGCCACCACTTCCCGCACCTGGCGAGCCAACGGCAAGGCGAAGTTGCCCAGGCCACAAAACAGATCCAGCACCCGCTCGTCGGACGTCGGCGCCAGCCATTCCAGGGCCTGGGCAACCATCGCCTCGTTGACCCCGGCGTTGACCTGGACAAAATCCCCTGGCCGGTAAGCCAGCTCCAGATCCCACTGCTCCAAGCGATAGCCCAAGGCTTGATCCGGCTCGAACGGCTGCGGCTGGCCTTCGCCATGGAGCCACAACTGCGCTTCATGGAAGGTGCAAAACTCCTTGAGGATCGTCAGGTCGGCCTCGGACAACGGGGCCATATGCCGCAACAGCACCGCAATGGACGAGCCACTGAACAACTCCACATGGCCCAATGCCTGGGGTTTGCTCAAACGCCGCAACATATTTGGCAAACGTTGCATGATCGGCTGCAAGGCCTGTACCAGCACCGGGCAATCGTCGATGGCGACGATGTCCTGGCTGGCGGTGGCGCGAAAACCCACCTCGAGGTACTTGGCCTTGGCGTCCCAGCGCACGGCCACCCGGGCACGACGCCGATAGGCGAATTGCGGGCCACTCAAGGGCGCGGCCCACTCTTGCGGCTCGATACCAGCCACTCGGGACAGTTGCTCGGCGAGCATGCGCTGTTTCAGGGCAAGCTGTTCGTCATGGGGCAAATGTTGCAGGCTGCAACCGCCGCAGCGACCGGCATGCGCGCACGGCGCCGGGCGGCGCAATTCACTGGCCTTGAACACCCGCTCGGTGCGGGCCTCGACCACTTTACCGTGGGCACCCAGCACCCGCGCCTCGACTTCTTCCCCGGCCAGGGCTCCAGTGACAAACCAGGTGCGGCCTTCAAGGAACACGATGCCACGGCCATCATTGGCCAGGCGCTCGATGGTCAGGCGCTGTTTCTTGCCCGTCGGTATTTGCGGGGCCCGGCTGCCGCCCGTGGGCTGGAAGCGCAGGCCTCTCTCGTGCTTGGCCATCAGTTGGGCGCGTCGAAAATGCCGGTCGACAGGTAACGGTCGCCACGGTCACAGATGATCGCGACGATCACCGCGTTTTCAAGCTCCTGGGACAAGCGCAACATCCCGGCCACGGCGCCACCGGAGGACACCCCGCAGAAGATGCCTTCTTCGCGGGCCAGGCGCCGGGTGGTGTCTTCGGCTTCACGCTGGGCCATGTCGATGATGCGGTCGACGCGATCGGCGTTGTAGATCTTCGGCAGGTACTCTTGCGGCCAGCGGCGAATCCCGGGGATCGACGCGCCTTCCATGGGCTGCAGGCCCACGATCTGGACCTCGGGGTTCTGCTCCTTGAGGTAGCGCGAGTTGCCCATGATGGTGCCGGTGGTGCCCATCGAACTGACAAAATGGGTGATGGTGCCCTGGGTCTGGCGCCAGATTTCCGGGCCGGTGGTGGTGTAGTGCGCCTCGGGGTTATCCCCATTGGCGAACTGGTCCAGCACTTGGCCACGGCCTTCGGCGGCCATGCGCTCGGCCAGGTCCCGTGCGCCTTCCATGCCTTCTTCCTGGGTCACCAGGACCAACTCGGCGCCATAGGCGGTCATCGCGGCCTTGCGCTCGGCGCTGCCGTTGTCGGGCATGATCAGGATCATCTTGTAACCCTTGATTGCCGCGGCCATGGCCAAGGCAATTCCGGTATTACCGGACGTGGCTTCAATCAGCGTATCGCCGGGCTTGATCTGCCCACGCAGCTCGGCGCGGACAATCATCGACAGCGCCGGACGGTCCTTGACCGAACCTGCCGGGTTATTGCCCTCAAGCTTGAGCAGCAAGATATTGCTGGTGTCACCCGCCATGCGTTGCAAGCGGACCAGGGGTGTGTTGCCGACGCAATCGGCGATGGTTGGGTACTGCAAGGTCATGGCGTATTCGCAATCCAGACTGCGGGGGCACCTATCATACCGGGAAAGACTGGCGGGCCATATCACGCAAAGTGCGGTGCTTATGGCTTAATCGAATAAGAAAAAACAGAGAGGTGGTCGTACCGCAAGCACTGCCGCGACAAACCGGCCGTGGCCATCTTTATCGATCACCATGGTTCCTCTGGAAAACCTCTTCGCCCATCGCCGCGATCTGCCCCTCGATCAATGCTTCGAACGGTTTGAGCAGCGGTTCGAACGAAGCTGGCTTCTCCAGCACCTGCAACGCCTGAACAATCGCTTCCACGGTCGATAACTCCCCTGGTCCCGGAGCCTTGCGCAAGCGATAGCGCGACACGGCCCCCTCGGCCAACATCACCCGAGGCAATGCCGCCAGCAATGGATTGAGGTGCAACAACTTGCGTGCCTTGCGCCAGGTTCCGTCAGGGACGACCAGCAGCAGAGGCTCATCGGATGAGGTGTAAGGCTGCAACGGTTGTGCATCCTCAGCAGGGAACAATAACCGCACCCGGTATCCCGGTGGGTTCAGCAGGGCCTGCAAATCCTCAAACACCTCCCCTACCACGAGTTCGGCGTTCACCAACCCTAACGCCGCCAACCGCGCCGTATTCAAGGCATGGCTGACCTCACTCGGATGTTGCAGCAGCAGTACCCGCGTGCGGCTATCCAGGTTCGGGATCAGCAGACACAAGCAGTGAGTGAGGGGCCGCAGGCAGCGGGAACATTGGGGTCTGGACATGAATTTTCAGGCCTGGTTGAGCTGAGCTTTAAGCAAGTCACGGAAGGTCTGGATCAGCGGCTCGCGGCTACGGCCCCGGCGCATGATCATCGAGAACGGCGCCTGGTAGCCAAAGGTCGCCGGCAGCAGCACCCGCAGGTCGCCCTTGTCGACCCAGGCCTGGGCATAGTGCTCGGGCAAATAGCCAATGTAGGCGCCGGACAACACCAGAATCAGTTGCGCTTCCATACTTTCCACCGTCGCGGCACTGTGCTTGAAGCCATGGCGGGCCAGTTCTGCCTGGCTCCAGTAACCACGCCCCACCATGCGTTGCTGGGTGATCACTTGCTCGGGAATACGCCGCTCGTTGAACAACGGATGCCGGGTGCTGCAATACAGCCAGTGTTGCTCGCGGTACAGCGGCATATAAATCAGCCCGCTCATGCGCGTGGAAAAAGCACCGATAGCCAGGTCCAGGCGATTGTCCTGTACGCCCAGTTGCAGTTCGTAGGGGCTCAGCACCGACAAATGCAAATGCACCGCCGGGTGCTCCAGGCTGTAGGCACCGATCACTTCGGCGAACGGCAGGGCCTTGTCGCTGACGGTGGAATCCAGCACACCGAGCTTGAGGGCGCCACGCAGTTCACCCTTGAGCGCGGCGGCGTATTGTTCGAAACCTTCCAACTCGCCCAAGAGGCGCAGGGTTTCCTGATAGAACAGCTCACCTTTGCTGGTCAGGCTGAAACCGCCTCGGCCACGGTGGCACAGCACCAGGCCCAGTGCGCCTTCCAATTGGCTCATGTAGGTACTGATGGCCGACGTCGACAGGTTCAGCTCGTGCTGGGCGTTGGCAAACCCCTGATGGCGCACGATGCTGACAAAAATGCGCAGGAGTTTGAGGTCGGGCAAGGCGCTAGCCATGAAGTCTCCGGTGAATCGTGACGCAGAGCGTCACAGGATGCGTTCCCACGCAGAGCGTGGGAACGATCAGTCTACCTCAGCCTTTAGTTTATAAAAATCTGAACTAAGTATTTGCCCCCAGCGATTCTTCCCCTCCCTGGCATTTCGCAGAATCGACCTCTAATAAATAAACAACGATGAGGCAATCCCGTGGACAAGATTTTCCACCAACCACTGGGCGGCAACGAAATGCCGCGTTTCGCCGGCATCGCCACCATGATGCGCCTTCCCCATTTGCAATCGGCCGCCGGCCTGGACGCCGCGTTTATCGGCGTGCCCCTGGACATCGGCACCTCGCTGCGCGCTGGCACCCGCTTCGGGCCCCGTGAAATCCGTGCCGAGTCAGTGATGATCCGCCCGTACAACATGGCCACCGGCGCTGCGCCGTTTGACTCGCTGTCCGTCGCGGACATCGGCGATGTCGCCATCAACACATTCAACCTGCTGGACGCGGTGCGGATCATTGAAGAGTCCTACGATGAGATCCTCGAGCACAACGTCATCCCGCTGACCCTGGGCGGCGACCACACCATTACCCTGCCGATCCTGCGGGCGATCCACAAGAAACACGGCAAGGTCGGGCTGGTACACATCGATGCCCACGCCGACGTCAACGATCACATGTTCGGCGAGAAAATAGCCCACGGCACCACCTTCCGCCGCGCCGTGGAAGAAGGTTTGCTCGATTGTGACCGTGTGGTGCAGATCGGCCTGCGGGCCCAGGGCTACACCGCCGAAGACTTCAACTGGAGCCGCAAACAGGGCTTTCGCGTGGTCCAGGCTGAAGAATGCTGGCACCAGTCCCTGGCGCCGCTGATGGCCGAAGTGCGCGAGAAAGTCGGCGGAGGCCCGGTCTACCTGAGTTTCGACATTGACGGCATTGACCCGGCCTGGGCTCCCGGCACCGGCACTCCGGAGATCGGCGGCTTGACCACTATCCAGGCGATCGAGATTATCCGTGGCTGCCAAGGCCTGGACTTGGTGGGTTGCGACCTGGTGGAAGTTTCGCCACCTTACGACACCACCGGAAACACCTCACTGCTCGGTGCCAACCTGTTGTACGAAATGCTCTGCGTCCTGCCGGGCGTGGTCCACCGCTGATGAACGCGCACGACGAGGTTTTGAACGCCGCGGCCGAACTGGTCTCGGCCTTCGCCCGCAATGATCGCGAGGCGTACTTCAGCGCATTCACGGCCGATGCCAGCTTCATTTTTTACACCCTTGCCCAACCGTTGCTCAGCCGAGATGCCTACCTGGCATTGTGGGACAGCTGGCGCCGAGACGAAGGATTCGAGGTGCTGTCCTGCGCCTCGAGCAACGCCTCTGTCAGCCTGCAAGGTGACGTGGCAATTTTCATTCATGAGGTGGTCACCGAACTGCGCATGAACGGGGAGCAATTCATTAGCCAGGAACGCGAGACCATTGTCTTCAAGAAACAAGGGCTGCGCGCACAACAAAAACAAGGCCTGTGGCTGGCCTGTCACGAACATTTATCCGCTATGCCGGAAGGGCTGCCGCCCCCTTAGCCCATGTGATCGGAGCTGATCATGAATAATAAAAACAACCAAAACAGTATTCGCAAAATAGAAACCAACGGGGTCGAACAGATCCCGGAGCATGAACGCACGGCCAGGCCGAAAGATCTGTTCCGGCTGATTTTCGGCGGCGCCAATACCTTTGCCACGGCGGTACTGGGCAGCTTTCCCGTGTTGTTTGGCTTGTCGTTCCAGGCCGGCGTTTGGGCGATTGTGCTGGGTGTGGTGGTGGGCGCGCTGATCCTGGCCCCCATGGGCCTGTTCGGGCCGCTCAATGGCACCAATAACGCCGTGTCTTCGGGTGCGCACTTCGGGGTGCACGGGCGGATCATTGGCTCGTTTCTGTCGCTGCTGACGGCGATTGCCTTCTTCTCGCTGTCAGTGTGGAGTTCAGGGGATGCGCTGGTGGGCGGGGCGAAACGGCTGGTGGGCTTGCCAGAAACCGACCTGACCCTGGGCCTGGCCTATGGCATGTTCGCCATCCTGGTACTGACCGTATGCATTTACGGCTTTCGCTTCATGCTGTGGGTCAACCGCATTGCGGTGTGGGCGGCGAGCCTGCTGTTCCTGCTGGGAATATTCGCCTTCGCGCCCGCCTTCGATAGCCACTTCGCCGGCACCGTTGCCCTGGGCCAGACGGGCTTCTGGGCGGCCTTTATCGGCGCCGCGCTGGTGGCCATGAGCAACCCGATTTCCTTCGGTGCGTTTCTCGGAGACTGGTCGCGCTACATTCCACGAGAAACCCCGAAGGGCCGGATCATGTTGGCGGTGGTAGCCGCGCAGATCGCCACCCTGATTCCGTTCCTGTTCGGCCTCGCCACCGCGACCATCGTGGCGATCAACGCACCGGACTACATCGCCGCCAATAACTATGTCGGCGGCCTGCTGGCGGTAGCGCCGAGCTGGTTCTTCCTGCCGGTATGCCTGATCGCAGTGATCGGCGGCATGTCCACCGGCACCACCTCGCTGTATGGCACGGGCCTGGACATGTCCAGCGTCTTCCCACGGTTGTTGTCGAGGGTCAAGGCGACACTGCTGATCGGCGTGATGTCGATTGCCTTCATCTTTATCGGACGTTTCGCCGCCAACCTGGTGCAAAGCGTGTCGACCTTCGCCGTGCTGATCATCACCTGCACCACACCGTGGATGGTGATGATGATCATCGGTTTGATCGTACGCCGAGGCTATTACTGCCCGGACGACCTGCAAGTCTTCACCCGTGGCGAAACCGGCGGCCGCTACTGGTTCAGCCATGGCTGGAACTGGCGCGGCCTGGGGGCCTGGATCCCGAGTGCGCTGGTGGGCCTGTGCTTCGTCAACCTGCCAGGGCAGTTCGTAGGGCCATTGGGTAACCTAGCCGATGGCATCGACATCAGCCTGCCAGTGACCCTTGGCCTCGCCTCGGTGGTGTACCTGACCCTGCTGCGCCTGTTCCCGGAACCGGCGTCGGTCTATGGGCCGAACGATCCCCGCAGCAAACGCACGGATGTGCTCGACAAACCGGCGATGCAACAAGCCGCCTGATAGCCCATAAAAAAGATAATCGGAGACTCGCCGTCATGGCTTTAGATTTATTCGTCGTCCTCATCTACGCCGCCGGCATGCTGGTGCTCGGCTATTACGGCATGCGCCGGGCCAAGACCCACGAAGACTACCTGGTGGCCGGCCGCAACCTGGGCCCGACACTGTACATGGGCACCATGGCCGCCACGGTGCTGGGCGGTGCGTCCACCGTTGGCACCGTGCGCCTGGGCTATGTCCACGGCATTTCCGGCTTCTGGCTGTGTGCCGCATTGGGTGCGGGGATCATTGCGCTGAATCTGTTTTTGGCCAAACCGCTGCTCAAGCTGAAAATTTTCACCGTGACCCAGGTGCTGGAAAAACGCTATAACCCCATGGCCCGCCAAGCCAGCGCGGTGATCATGCTGGCCTACGCATTGATGATCGGCGTGACCTCGGTCCTGGCCATCGGCACCGTGCTGCAAGTGCTGTTCGACCTGCCGTTCTGGCTTTCAGTATTGATGGGCGGCGGCGTGGTCGTGGTCTATTCAACCATTGGCGGCATGTGGTCACTGACCCTGACCGACATCGTGCAATTCGTGATCAAGACCGTCGGCCTGATGTTTGTCCTGCTGCCGATCTGCCTGTACCGCGTCGGCGGCTGGGATGAACTGGTGGCCAAGCTACCCGCGTCGAGCTTCAATTTCACGGAAATTGGCTGGGACACCATCCTCACCTACTTCATGATCTACTTCTTCGGCATCTTGATCGGCCAGGATATCTGGCAACGGGTGTTCACCGTCCGTAACGAAAAGGTCGCCAGGTACGCCGGTACCTTCGCCGGTTTCTACTGCATCCTCTACGGCCTGGCCTGTGCGCTGATCGGCATGGCCGCCCACGTACTGATCCCGGACCTGGACAACGTCAATAACGCCTTCGCCGCGATCGTCAAAGTATCGTTGCCTGACGGGATTCGTGGCCTGGTAATTGCCGCAGCACTTGCCGCGATGATGTCCACCGCCAGCGCCGGCCTGCTCGCTGCGTCCACCGTCTTGACCGAAGACCTGCTGCCACGCCTGCGCGCAGGTAAACAGTCAAGCCTGAGAGTCAACCGCCTGTTCACCCTGCTGACCGGCATCGCCGTACTGGGCATCGCCCTGCTGGTAAACGATGTGATCAGTGCGCTTACCCTGGCTTACAACCTGTTGGTGGGCGGCATGCTGATCCCGCTGATCGGGGCGATCTACTGGAAACGGGCCACCACCTCGGGCGCGATCACTTCCATGACCCTGGGGTTTGTCACTGCGCTGGTGTTCATGATCAAGGACGGACTGGACGCCAACACGCCAATCTATTACAGCCTTGGTGTGGGCCTACTGAGTTTTGTACTGGTGAGCTTGCTATCCCGTCGGCCTGAGACAGCGGCGGTTCGCTCAATCTGAAAGAGTTTCAGGGTGAGGGTTTGCCTCAGTTTCTTCAACGGGTGCGACGTCGGTTGTCGCACCTGTTTTTTTCTTGGCTGGCCTAGTGCTCGGCCCTTACAAATAAATCGTCGCATTCCCCACAAGCAAAATATTGCTCCAGCACCGGGCACTCAATCACTCCGGTGGCTCCCGCCCTCACCTGCCACGTGCACGCCTGCCCCTGATATTTCAACGTACCTTCAAGGTAACAAGGCGCCCACTCGTAGTGATCATGCAACGCACGGCTATCAATAGTTGCAGCACGTTGGAAAAAATCCCGTACATGGTTCTGATCAAGAGGAACGTCTGAAGGGCGGCAGCTTTGAGGTTCCTGGGATTGGAAGCGGGAGATGACGATGTCTTCTACGTTTTTCATGTACGTAGTGTGCGAATGCGAGCACCCAGTGAGCAGAATCAACAGGCCCAGTGGCCAAAGCCTGAAATTCATTTGCACACCGCACTACTGGATTCTTCAAGGAAGTTTTTTGCTTGCAGACGCGCCCTTAAGGGACAGGGATTGCCCCTACCTCAAGAATCACCCGACAGCGCTCGCACGATTAACCCAACCTTCGCGTGAGCGCTTTTCAGGACTTACCTTCGACGCGGCCGACGTTGCTCATCATCGGTGCGGATAGGCACCGGTTGCAGTGGTGGCTCGATCAAGCCGAGTGCGACGCCGAGGTCGTGCAGCCAGTTTTGCAGTTTCTCTTTCATGGTGCCCCCTTTGAGGGTAGTGCCGAGCGGCTGGAATTCTATGGCCGTCTCCTACAGATAATAGCTCTAAGTCTTACGTAATGCTTGCCCGAAACAACAACGAACTATTACTGAATGGATCAAAATCCTGGCGGATCGTTCAAGCAATCGCCCGGGTATCGTGAACTCGCTCCGCCGTGCCCGCTTGTTGCAGGTCAATCCATGCATTGAGGTTAGCGCCGAGCATACCCTTGCGCCACATCAGCCAGGTGGTGGCGCAGGCAAAAGGCTCCGCCAGCGGATGAACAGACACGCTGTCCTTGCCGGGCAGGCTGTCGAGCATCGATTCAGACATCAACGCCACCCCGGAACCGGCGATCACGCAGGCCAGCATGCCCTGGTAAGACTCAATCTCGATGGCCCGCCCCATGGCTACTCGGTCGTGGGAAAACCAGGCCTCCAGCCGCGCACGGTAGGAACAGCTGCGACGAAAGGTAAACACTGAGCGCCCGGCAACGTCTTGGGGGCCATGCACGGGTGGGTGGTCTGCCTCACAAATCAGCAGCAAGCGCTCTTCACACAGGGGCACGCCATCCAGGGTCGCCAAAGCCAGTGGCCCGTCCACCAGCGCTGCGTCCAGGCGCCCGGAGATCAGCCCCTCCAGCAATTCGCCACTGGGCGCCGATTGCACCTGCAGGTTCACCATCGGATAAGCCTTGTGGTAGCGAGCCAACAACTTCGGCAAATGAATCGCCGCCGTGCTGTACATGCTGCCCAGGACAAAATCCCCGGCCGGCTGCCCACCCTGCACGGCACCATGGGCCTCGTCGTGCAAGGCCAGTAGCCGTGCGCTGTAATCGAGCAAGACTTTGCCGGCCGGGGACAATTGCAAGCGCTGGCGCTCACGGACGAACAACTCGACACCCAGTTGTTCTTCCATTTGCTTGAGCCGGGTCGACAAGTTTGACGGCACCCGATGCAGGCGTTCAGCAGCGCGGGTGATGGAGCCTTCCTCGGCCACTGCCTGGAAGATCCGCAATTGACTGAACTCCATACCTTTCTCCAAAACAGAACAAGTTACTCACTATTATTCATTTTTAAAGAAAGTCAATCCATCCTAGCCTAACGGTCACTCGCTACTCGCAGGAAAATTGTCCATGTCACCGCTGATCCGCTTACTCGCCAGCTTTATTGCCTTGATGATGGCGATGGGCATTGGCCGCTTCGCCCTTACCCCACAAATGCCCCATCTTCTCAGTGAAGGACAGATCGACTTGACCGGCGCCGGCCTGATCGCGGCGGCCAATTACCTGGGCTATTTCGTCGGGGCAGTGGATTCGATGTTTGCCCGCAGCCATCACCATGTACGTGGGCGACTGCTCGGGGGGTTGTGGCTGTGTGTGCTACTGACCCTGGCTTCGTTCTGGGCCAATGGATTTTGGTCGCACCTGTTGCTGCGCTTTGGCACTGGCGTCGCCAGTGCCTGGGTATTGGTGATGATCACCAGCTTGAGCCAACCACTGGCCATTGCCGCCGGCCGCCCGCGGTTGGGTGCGCTGGTATTTGCCGGACCGGGACTGGGGATTTTATTGACCGGGCTACTGGCCCTGGGCTCCAACGTACTGGGGCAAGACTCCGCAACCTTGTGGCTGGTATATGGGGTGGTCGCGTTGATGATGCTATTGGCGATCCTGCCGTTTCTGCCGCAGCCGATCCCCAGCAACGTTCCGCCAGCTACAACCCGCGGCGGTACTAATGGCAGCATCACGCACCTGTGTTGGATCTACGTCCTGTATGGCCTGGGCTACATCATTCCAGCAACCTTTCTGTCGCAGATGGCCAGCACACAGTTCAAGGGTGCCTGGCAGGCCGATCTGTTCTGGCCGTGTTTTGGCCTGGCCGCTGCAGTCGGTGTATGGCTGGTAAGCCTGCGTCGCAAGAACCCCAGCACCACGGGCTACTGGTTGATGGCGACATTATGGCTGCAAGCGGCCGGTGTCTTCGCCTGCCTGCTGGGGAATGGTTGGGGCTTGGCGCTGGGTGTCTTGTTATGTGGAACGCCATTTTTGGCCTGCATGCTGTTGGTGATGCAGCGTTTACGCGAAGTCGCGCCCCATGACTACCAACGCAATACAGGATTGCTGACCGCCAGTTTTGCAGTGGGTCAACTGAGCGGTCCGCTGATGGCATCGGTGAGCAACCATCTCAGCGCAAGCCTGCACCCCGCATTGGTGCTGGCGGGCAGCGGCCTGGTATTGGCGGGCGGCCTGTTATTGCGCCGTGCCCGCACTCCCACAGCGTGCTGCTCGCCCGTCAGCCAGTAGCCAGAGTGCCGACAGGCGTACATGCCCACAGCACGCCAGGATCAGGAAACTGGCCGCGAGTGATCAGTAAATCACGCTCAACTCAGTTCAATGCGATCGGCATGGATCACGATTTGACCCTGTTTATAGAGCGCACCAATGGCCTTCTTGAAGTTGCCTTTGCTGACGCCAAACAAACTGCTGATCAACGCCGGATCACTCTTGTCGCTGACCGGCAGGGTGCCGTTATTGTCACGCAACTTGGCCAGGATCTTCGAGTTCAGGCTGGAAGCAGCTTCTTCCCCCACCGGCTGCAGGCTCAGGCTGATATTGCCGTCGGCGCGGATCTCCTTGATAAAGCCTTTCTCTTCCTTGCCCGGACGCAGGAACTTGAACACTTCGTTCTTGTGGATCAGCCCCCAATGCTTGTTGTTGATGATTGCCTTGAAGCCCATGTCGGTGGCTTCGGCAACCAGCAGATCAACTTCCTGGCCGACCTTGTAGTTGGCCGCAGTCTTGTCCAGGTAACGGTCAAGGCGCGCCGTGGCGGTGATACGCTTGGTGTGTTTGTCGAGGTAGACGTGGACCACGCAGTATTCACCGGCAGTCATCTGGCGCTTTTCTTCGGAATACGGCAGCAACAGGTCCTTGGGCAGGCCCCAGTCCAGAAATACGCCAATGCTGTTGACTTCAACCACTTTCAGACTGGCAAATTCACCCACCTGTACTTTTGGTTTTTCGGTGGTGGCAATAAGTTTGTCATCGCTGTCCAGATAAATAAAAACGTTAAGCCAGTCTTCATCTTCACTGGGAATATCTTTGGGGATATAACGATTGGGCAAAAGGATTTCGCCCTCTTGTTCACCATCCAGGTACAAACCAAAGTTAGTGTGTTTAACCACTTGCAAGCTGTTGTAGCGTCCGACTAAAGCCATTTCCAATACCCTCATTGCGTGGCGGCATTCTACCCGAGTTTGGCCGCCGCGCAGCCCCGGCCCCCGCCATCGCCCGGAAAAATCATGGGGTGAGTTGGTCTTTTCCCATCATGCCTCCGCTCGTCTGGTCAGCACGACACATTTCGCCAATGACCCAAGCAGCTTTTCTGCCACCGGTTTCGAGTTAAAACAGCAGGTTAGACGTATATTTCAAACATGAACTTCGGCTTTTCAAAAGAGCGCCACTTATTTCAGAAAGATATTTGCCAAGCAATTGTCAAGCTTTTCATGTACGATGCTTGGCCAAGTTAATTTTCTACAGGTTAGTGGCCGCCATGCGTGTAAAAGCATCCAACAGCAAAGCAAAGCCAGCTCCGGCCGTTGAAACCAGCGAATCGATCAACAGCCAGATTGCTGCTTTCCTCAAGTCCGGTGGCGAAATCCAGCAGATTGCCAAAGGTGTGAGCGGCCAGACTTTCGGCCCGTCCAAGCAGATCACCCTGGGCAAAAAGTAGGCTTGAGCAGCACAGCCTGCGCCTGACACCTGGTCCCTACGCGCTTTGCCTTCCAAGGCGCGAGGACTAGAGCCCGAAACACCTTCTTATCCCCCAAAATTACGCTAATCGACGAACGGGCCTCATCGCCAGGCTTTCGCCGGTATGCTTGCACACGTCTAGATCGGCCCTTTGCCTGATATTTCCCGTTCCTGCTCCTCGCTTTCCACGGAGGGAAGCATGCTCAAGTCCTGCATTTTCCTGGCATGCGCCCTGTCGGCCAGCCCCCTCGCCGAAGCGCAGGTTTTCCAGCGTGAGTTGGGGGACTTTGACCTCAAGCTGGGTACCACCCCCAGCCGCAGCATGGCCCAGGGCCTGGTCAAGCCCACGTCGCCGGGAAGCGGTTCTTTCCATGGTGGCCTGGACCTGACCCACGACAGCGGCCTGTACTTCGGCCAGTGGTCGCCCAGCATGGGGCTTTCATCGACCAGCAACCTTGAAATCGACTCCTATATGGGCCTCAAGCGTTCTTTCGACCAGACCCTGGGTTACGAGTTGGGAATGATTCACTACAGCTATCCGAAGCTGAGCCCCCTCGATAGCCAGGAGCTCTATGGCGGCTTGACCTTGCTGGGCAATCGTTTCGGCGCCGCCTTCAGCAACGACCCGGACCGCCGTAACAGCACCTTGTTTGCCGACCTGGGCGGTACTCAGCCCTTTGGTATCGGCCTCAGCATCAAATACACCACCCATCAATTGGGCAGCCCGGTGACGGTGACCGATGGTGGCTCGATTTCCAGCTTCAGCGATTGGTCGGTGAGATTCTCCCGGCCTTTCAGGGGCATCGACCTGAACCTGATCTACAGCGACTCCAACCTCAGTGGCGAGGATTGCTCGGCGTATTCCGGACACAATTCGCAATGTGATGGCCTGTTGACCTTGAAGGCCGAGCGGTCGTTTTATTGATGGGCTGAACTGTCATCTCCGTGACGGGTTCAAATGATCGACCCCATCTGCGCAAGGACTCGCCCATGCTGCGTCGGCTAAAACTCCTGGTGATCCTGCTGTCCCTGAGCCTGGTGCTTGCCGGCTGCAATCGGGTGGGCCTGGCTTATCGCAACCTCGACGTGATCATCCCCTGGACCCTCAACGACTACCTGGACATGAATGCCGGGCAAAAGAGCTGGTTCAACGACACCCTCAAGGAACACCTGGCCTGGCACTGCACCACCCAACTGCCGGGCTACCTGGATTGGCTCGATCGCCTGCAACAGATGGTCGACAACAATCAGGTGACCGATGACGCCTTGCAAAACCGCACCGTAGAAGCCAGGCAAGCCATCGCCGAAGTGTCCCGGCAAATCACCCCGTCGGCAATCGAGTTGCTGCGCGAATTGGACGATCAGCAGGTCAACGACATGAAGCAGGCACTGGCCAAAGACCTGCGCAAACGCCAGAACGAATACCTCAAGCCACCGTTGCAACAACAGATCAAGGAACGCGGCGAACGCATGATCAAACGCCTGAACACCTGGCTCGGCCCACTGAGCAGCAGCCAACAGAGTCGGGTAATGGCCTGGTCGACTGCCTTGGGCGAGCAGAACCAGCAGTGGATCGGCAACCGAGCTCATTGGCAAGCGCAGTTCATTGCGGCTGTGGAGCAACGCCGAAGCAGCGACTTCCCGCAGCAAATACAGCAACTACTGGTGGATCGTGAAAACCTGTGGACTCCGAACTATAGACAGGCCTACGCCCAGACGGAAACGGCAGCCCGCAGCCTGATCGTCGACCTGATGGCCGAAAGCACCGTACAACAACGGCAGAAACTGGCCAGTAAGATCGACAAGGTACGCAGCGACTTCAAGGCCCTGAAATGCTTGAACAGCACCACGACTTAACCATCCACCCTCGGGCCCGAAGTGCGCCTGCTATCAGCCAGCCGAGCAGCAGACCGTTTCACGACGGGAAGTGGCGCTCAGGCGATCTGCGCCTTGGACGCCACTTCATCGAACGTTGTCGGATCCAGTGCATCTGACTGCTCATCCAGCATCTGGCGCGGGTGATCATTGCCAGGAATGCAGCTGTCAATCAGGCTCAGTAATTGGGAGCCTCGAGCGGTCAGGACGAAATTTTCACCATTGCCACCCTCCTCTTCGGGCCGCGACTCGATAAAGCCACGGTCCAGCAACAGCTTTTCGTATTCGGTGGCGGTGACTTTCAGCTCGTCGAGGTTGCCAGTGGGTTCGCCCGCCGCGGCCTTTTCGGCGGCATGCTGCTCAGCATATTTACGGGGAGCGAAACTGTCACCCGCGCTGTTTTGCACTTCATGCAGCAGACGTTCGATCAAATCCCAATTGTAAGTTGTCATCCTGATTCCTCCTGCAGACGCACGGATAGATGCCCTTCATAGGGTGTGACACGCCGCGTCAGCAGCGGTTCAGCCTTGCGGACAGGCGTCATTACTCTGAACTTTTGCATTGCCCGCGCCCTCAACTGAACATCCCCGCCATGGAGGTCCGAACAATGAAAACCCTGTTAAATATGGCCATCGCCGCCGCCTTGCTTGCCGCCCTGCCCGCCTGGGCGTGCACGCCGGAAGAAGCCACGCAAAAGCGTGAGCAATTGGCCAAGGAAGTGACCAGGCTTACCGAGCAGAACCCAACCAAGGCCAAGGAAATGAACGATGAGTTGCAGAAAATGGACCTGGACACCGAGAGCGCGGAGTTTCCAGACAAATGCCAGTTGATCGATGCCCGGCTCAAGGAACTGAAAGACGCTGCAGCCAACACCCAAAACTAAAATAAAAAAACCGGACAGCGTCCGGTTTTTTTATTGGCTCAAGCCTTACTCAGCCGCAGGAGCTTCTGGCTTGCGACGCTTGAGCGGGGCCATGCCGTCCTTACTGACCAACGACAGGTTGTCGGTCTTCGGCCGGTTGGCGATCTTGCGCTTGGTCGGCGACTTGGCGCCGGTTTTCTTCTTCTCACCCTTGGCGTCGACCTTTTTCTTCTTCACGCCAACCGCCTTGCCCGAAGCCTTGACCTTTTTCGGTCCGCCGTAGGTGCCTTTGACTTCCTTGATGGTACGGCGCTCAAACGATTGCTTCAGGTAGCGCTCGATGCTCGACATCAGGTTCCAGTCACCGTGGCAGATCAGCGAGATCGCCAGGCCATCGTTGCCGGCGCGACCGGTACGACCGATACGGTGCACGTATTCGTCGCCGCTGCGGGGCATGTCGAAGTTGATCACCATGTCCAGGCCATCCACGTCCAGGCCGCGAGCGGCGACGTCGGTGGCGACCAGGATCTTCACGCCCCCTTGCTTGAGACGGTCGATGGCCAGCTTGCGGTCCTTCTGGTCTTTCTCACCGTGCAAGACAAATGCCTTGTACTCCTGCGCCACCAGGCGGCCGTAGATACGGTCGGCCATGGCCCGGGTGTTGGTGAAGACGATGGCCTTCTGATAGGTCTCGTTGGCCAGCAACCAGTTGAGGATCTGCTCTTTATGCACGTTGTGGTCAGCGGTGATGATTTGCTGACGAGTGGTCGAGTTCAGGTCGCTGACGTTGTTGACCTGCAGGTGCTCAGGGTTGTTCAGGACCTTGGCGACCATCTCACGCAGGGTCGAACCACCGGTAGTGGCGGAGAACAGCATGGTCTGCTGGCGATTGGTGCACTCTTCCACCAGGCGCTGAACGTCGTCGGAAAAGCCCATATCGAGCATGCGGTCGGCTTCGTCGAGGACCAGGACTTCAACTTCCTTGAGGTCCAGGTTGCCGGCGTTCAGTTGCTCGATCATCCGGCCTGGGGTACCGATCAGAATGTCTGGCACCTTGCGCAGCATGGCGGCCTGGACCTTGAAGTCTTCACCGCCGGTGATCAGGCCGGACTTGATGAAGGTGAACTGCGCGAAGCGTTCAACTTCCTTCAGGGTCTGCTGGGCCAGCTCGCGGGTTGGCAACAGGATCAGGGTCTTGATGCTGACACGGACTTTCGCCGGGCCAATCAGACGGTTGAGGATCGGCAGGACGAAAGCGGCGGTCTTGCCACTCCCGGTTTGAGCCGTCACCCGCAGGTCACGCCCTTCGAGCGCGAGCGGGATAGCCGCTGCTTGCACAGGCGTTGGCTCGACAAATTTAAGCTCGGCCACGGCTTTGAGCAGGCGTTCGTGCAGGGCGAATTGGGAAAACACGGGTGCTACCTCGAAGAAATACAAAAAAACAGCTGCATAGGGTAACGGTTTCGGGCGCCCAGGCCGAGTTTCTTTACGCGATCACGGCTAATCAGGTGTTTTTTTGTCAGCAGTTTTGTCTAGATGACCAACTTTTGAGTACTTAAATGCTCTAATCGCCCCGTCAGCCCTACAGAAGAATCGTTTTAGCCCATGGATATCAAACAGCTCTGGCTCAATGCCCAAGACCTTTGGGGCACCCTCGATGACCACCCGCTGCTGCATTCAAGCCTGGCGCTGGTGGTGTTGCTGGTGGTGGCCCTGCTGCTCGGGCGGGTAGCACGTTATCTCATCCTCCATGCCGTCAAACTGCTGGGGCGGCAACCGTCGCTGCACTGGCTCAACGACCTGCGGCACAACAAAGTATTCCATCGCCTGGCACAGATGACGCCGCCCCTGGTGATTCAGTTCGGCCTGCACCTGGTACCGAACCTGAACAAGACCAGCACCCTGTTCATCGGTAACGTTGCCCTGGCGTTCACCATTCTGTTCCAGGTCCTGGCCTTGAGCGCCCTGCTCAATGCCCTGCTGGATATCTATGCCCGTACCGAGCACGCCCGTACCCGCTCCATCAAAGGTTATGTGCAACTGGCAAAAATGGTGCTGTTCGTGTTTGGCGCCATCATCATCATTGCCACCCTGATCGACCGCTCGCCGCTGCTGCTGCTCTCAGGCCTGGGCGCCATGTCGGCGGTAATCCTGTTGGTCTACAAGGACACCCTGTTGTCGTTCGTCGCCAGCGTACAGTTGACCAGCAACGACATGCTGCGGGTCGGCGACTGGATCGAAATGCCCCAGGTCGGCGCCAGCGGCGACGTGGTGGACATCACCTTGCACACGGTCAAGGTGCAGAACTTCGACAAGACCATCGTCTCCATTCCCACCTGGCGACTGATGTCCGAGTCGTTCAAGAACTGGCGCGGCATGCAAGCCTCTGGCGGCCGGCGGATCAAGCGCAGTTTGTTCATCGATGCCAACGCCGTACGATTCCTGCGCGACGATGAAGAAGTGCGCATGACCCAGGTCCACCTGCTGACCGACTACATCGGCCGCAAGCAGGCGGAATTGAAAGCCTGGAACGAAGCCCAGGGCCACAGCGCGCAATTGAGCACCAACCGTCGGCGGATGACCAACCTGGGGACCTTCCGTGCCTATGCCCTGGCCTACCTGAAAAGCCACCCGGACATCCAGCCGAACATGACCTGCATGGTCCGCCAGATGCAGGCCACCGCCCAAGGCGTGCCCCTGGAAATTTATTGTTTCACTCGCACCACGGTGTGGGTCGACTATGAGCGGATCCAGGGGGACATCTTCGATTACTTACTGGCGGTGCTGCCAGAGTTTGGCTTGAGCCTGTATCAGCAGCCCAGCGGCAATGACTTGCGGGCCAGCCTGTTTCCGGCGAAGCAGGATTCCAGGGCGGTGGAATTCCTGGAAAACTGATATTGACCGCTGCAAGGCAGGCTATTTGAGCAAAAACTGCGGGTCATCCGTCAGTTTGAACAGCAAGGCGGCCCCCTCGGGCCAGGCGCCATAGCCGGTCTGGCCGTTGATATGACCGGCACTTTGCAACCAGACCAATTCACTGCCCCAGGCCTGACTGAAGGCCTGGGCTCTTTCTTGGGTGACATACGGATCATCGCTGCTCGCCACCACGATTGAGGGGAAAGCCAAGCGTTGCATAGACATCGGTACAAACCCCGTGGTGCCCGATGGATAACTGTCCGCTTCGGTATCGCTCGGCGCCACCAACAACGCGCCCCGCACCTTGTGCGCCTGGGTATATTGCTGTGCCCAACGGGTGACCAAGGTACAGGCCAGGCTATGAGCTACCAGCACCACCTCCCCGTCGACCGCCGCCACTTCCTGATTCAAGCGTTCAACCCAGTCTGTCGCGACCGGTGTTTCCCAGTCCTGTTGCTCCACCCGGTGCAGGCCTGAAAACTGCCGCTCCCACTGTGACTGCCAATGTATTTCCCCCGAATTGAACAGGCCCGGCAAGATCAAAACCCTGACTGTCATTTTTCCACTTCCTTTGAAAAGCTATTGGGCCGCGAAGAACGTAGGTGTGCCGACTTTACGCCAGCCCCGGATTTCATGCCCAACCGGCTGACCCACACCGCCCCCAGAATCACCGAGCCACCCAGGAACAGCCTTCCAAGTGGCTCATGCTGGTTCCAGATCAGCAAGTTGAGCAGCAAGCCCACCGGCACATGCAGATTGTTCATTACCGCCAGGGTGCCACCGTTGACCAGGCATGCGCCTTTATTCCACCAGTACAACCCCAATGCAGTGCTGACCAGGCCAAGAAACACCAGCACGCCCCACTGCAACGGCGCCTCCGGCAAAAAGTTGGCCTTGCCGAACAACAGGAACGTCGGCAACGCTACCGCCAACGCCCCCAAGTAGAAGTAACCAAACCGCCGATAATGCGGCAGATCGCTGGGATGACGCGCCACCAAATGTTTGTAAAGCACCTGCCCGGCGGCATAGGTGAAGTTGGCCAGTTGCAGCAGCAGGAACCCCATGAAGAAATTCGGGGTGATCTGGTCAAAACGGATCACCGCCGCACCTGCTACCGCCACCAGGGCAGCAACTAACGCCCAGGGATTGAAGCGCCGGTTCATGGCATCCTCGATCAGGGTCACATGCAAGGGTGTCAGGATGGTGAACAGCAACACTTCCGGCACTGTCAACACGCGAAAGCTCAGGTACAGGCAGACATAAGTCACGCCAAACTGCAGGGCGCCGATCAACAACATCCCGCGCATGAACGCAGGCTCCACAGAACGCCAGCGGGTCAGCGGGATAAATACCAGCCCCGCCAGGAGCACACGCACCAACACCGCAAAGTAGCTATCAACGTGACCGGCCAGGTATTCGCCGATCAAACTGAAGGAGAATGCCTGGATCAGGGTGACAACCAGTAGATAGCCCATGTTCGCCTCATATCGAATGGGCGGGACCTTAGCGGTTTTCGATCACTTGTGAAACTCAAGGCAAAAAAAACCCGATCTCGCTAAAGCGTCAATCGGGCAGGTGCACTCAGGAGCAAAAAGTGCAAAGGGAGGTTCGATACACGCACTTGAAGGGTTGCGTGGCCTTATATAAACAACGGGCGATTATCTGGCGATTAACAATCAGGCAACCTGTGCCAGCAACGCCTTGGCCTGGTTCAGGCCTTTTTCCTGGAAGTCACCGCCCAGATTCACGCCTTCGGCGTGAATGAAGGTGACATCGTGAATACCGATAAAGCCCATGACCTGGCGCAGGTAAGGTTCCTGATGATCACTGGCGCCGCCGGCATGAATGCCGCCGCGGGCGGTCAGGACAAAAGCACGCTTGTCATTGAGCAGCCCCTGGGGACCAGTGGCGGTGTACTTGAAGGTCACGCCGGCGCGCAGCACATGGTCGAGCCAGGCCTTGAGGGTGCTGGGAATGGCGAAGTTATACATAGGCGCGGCCATCACCAGTACGTCGGCCGCCAGCAGTTCGTCAGTCAATTCATTGGAGCGATCCAGGGATGCCTGCTCGATATCGTTGCGTTGCTCGGCCGGCTTCATCCAGCCTCCCAGCAGATTGGCGTCCAGGTGCGGCACCGGATTAATGGCCACGTCACGCACAGTGATCACGTCGGCCGGATGGGCAACCTGCCATTGGCTGATGAACTGCTGGGTCAGTTGGCGGGAGATTGATTCCTGCTGGCGGGCACTGCTTTCGATGATCAGAACACGGGACATGGCTATGTAGCCTCCATCGGTAAATGCTGTAAGTCGATGGAGTAGAGGTTAAACAGAGCCAATTCGATAAAAAAGCGTAAAAAACTGCTGCAACCCATCTAGAAATTTGTTTATAAGCGGAGTATTGCTATAGCGGTACTCCGCTTTTTTCTTATTTGGGCGCGCACGCCAGGGCTATGCGCATCTTGATAATCGAACGGGTGAACTTAACCGTGGTGTTGGTGCTTTTGCCCGCCGGTACCGTAACAGTACGTCGACGTGGGGATTCCGGGCCATTGGTGAAGACTACCCTGCACACCGCGTCGTTGGTGCCGTAGTTATTGAGTTGGATCGAACTGATGTCGCTGTCCACATCAGAGGCGGTGTAATCCACGCTCACGCCATCGATCTTTTTCGTCACGTCGATCGGATAGGCAAACGCACTCAGCGGCAGCATCGCCAGCAGCACACAACAGAATTTTCTCATTCGGCAGTCTCCAATAAGGACTGTCAGCTTAGGACAAGAGGAGCTCATCTTGAAAGCGCCCCGCGTTACCCTTGATCAATGGCGCACGCTGCAAGCCGTGGTCGACCACGGCGGCTTTGCCCAGGCGGCCGAAGTGCTGCACCGTTCACAGTCTTCGGTGAGCTACACCGTGGCCCGTATGCAAGACCAATTGGGCGTGCCGTTACTGCGCATCGACGGGCGCAAGGCGGTGCTGACCGAAGCCGGCGAAGTGCTGCTGCGGCGCTCTCGGCAACTGGTGAAAAACGCCAGCCAACTGGAAGACCTCGCCCACCACATGGAACAGGGCTGGGAAGCCGAAGTACGGCTGGTGGTCGATGCCGCCTACCCCAATGCACGCCTGGTCCGTGCCCTGACCGCCTTTATGCCACAAAGCCGTGGCTGCCGCGTACGCCTGCGCGAAGAGGTACTGTCCGGCGTCGAGGAACTGCTGATCGATGGCATGGCCGACCTGGCTATCAGCAGCTTCATCATTCCTGGCTACCTGGGCACCGAAATGAGCGAGGTGGAATTTGTCGCCGTAGCCCACCCCGAGCATCCGTTGCATCGACTGAACCGTGAGTTGAGTTTCCAGGACCTGGAAAGCCAGATGCAGGTGGTGATCCGCGACTCCGGTCGCCAGCAACCGCGAGACGTCGGCTGGCTGGGCGCCGAGCAACGCTGGACCGTCGCCAGCCTGGCTACCGCCGCCACCTTCGTCAGCAGCGGCCTGGGCTTTGCCTGGTTGCCACGGCACATGATCGAACGCGAGCTCAAGGAAGGCCTGCTCAAGCAACTTCCCCTGGAGCAAGGCGCCAGCCGCAACCCGACGTTCTATCTGTATTCGAACAAGGACAAACCCCTGGGCCCGGCCACACAGATTCTCGTGGAGTTGCTGCGCACCTTTGACACCGCACCGCTGGACGCCCCCTTTGCCGCACCGCAGCAAGCCTGAGCAGGCGTTCCGCCATGGTCTATTTCAAACATGACGGCTGCCCCCCAGTGGCGCAAAAAGAAATCTATGTAAAACTGCTGCCCGACGCGCAAGCCCGCTCGACGTTCCAAAGACAGTCAAAACCACTACCCAGGATCATTGACCCATGTTGAAAAAAATCGCCTTTTTTGCCGGTTCCGTATTGTTCGCTGCCAACCTGATGGCGGCCGAACCCGCCAAGGCACCTCACGTATTGATCAGCACCACCAACGGCGACATCGAAATCGAACTGGACCCGGTCAAGGCCCCGATCAGTACCAAAAACTTCCTGGCCTATGTCGATAAGGGTTTCTACACCAACACCATTTTTCACCGGGTGATTCCGGGCTTCATGGTGCAGGGCGGCGGTTTCACCCAGCAAATGTCGCAAAAGCCAACCGAAGCACCGGTCAGGAACGAAGCCAGCAATGGCCTGCACAACGTGCGCGGCACATTGTCGATGGCACGTACCTCGAACCCGGACTCGGCCACCAGCCAGTTCTTTATCAACGTAGCCGACAACGCCTTCCTCGATCCTGGTCGTGATGCCGGCTACGCTGTATTCGCCAAAGTGGTCAAGGGCATGGACGTGGTCGACATCATCGTCAACTCGCAAACCACCACCAAGCAAGGCATGCAAAACGTGCCAGTCGATCCTGTCCTGATCAAGTCGGCCAAGCGCATCGACTGAGTTCTACAGGGAGTTTCGCGTAATGCCCACAAGGCACCGCGCGCATTTGAAAAGGAGAGCCCGCTCGGCGGGCGTCAGACCTAATGCTCTATCGTCGTTTTGAACAACTGATCGATATTTTCCGCGACGCCCCCAGCGCGGCTCCTCCCGATAAAGTCCTGCCGTTCTATCTCTATTACCTGCGCCAGGTGTGGCCATGCTTTGCCGCGCTGCTGGTGGTGGGGCTGATCGGCGCGCTGATCGAAGTAGCGCTGTTCAGCTACTTGAGCCGCATCATCGACCTGGCCCAAGGTACGCCGCCGGCCAACTTCTTTCAGATCCACGCCAACGAATTGATCTGGATGGCTGTGGTGGCCTTGTTGCTGCGCCCAATATTCGGCGCACTGCATGACCTATTGGTGCACCAGACCATCAGCCCCAGCATGACCAGCCTGATCCGCTGGCAAAACCACAGTTATGTGCTCAAGCAGAGCCTGAACTTTTTCCAGAACGATTTTGCCGGGCGTATTGCCCAGCGCATCATGCAAACCGGCAACTCCCTGCGGGACTCGGCAGTGGCTGCGGTGGATGCCATCTGGCACGTGGCGATCTACGCCGTCAGCGCCCTGGTGCTGTTCGCCGAGGCCGACTGGCGCCTGATGGTTCCGCTGCTCATCTGGATCGTCGGCTACAGCCTGGCCTTGCGTTACTTCGTGCCGCGGGTGAAGGAACGCTCGGTGATTTCCTCCGAGGCGCGCTCCAAACTGATGGGGCGGATTGTCGACGGCTACACCAACATCACCACCTTGAAGCTGTTCGCCCACACCCATTTCGAGCAGAACTACGCCAAGGAAGCCATCGTCGAGCAGACCGAAAAAACCCAGCTGGCAAGCCGCGTCGTCACCAGCATGGACGTGGTCATCACCACCATGAACGGCCTGCTGATCGTCACCACCACCGGCCTGGCGCTATGGTTGTGGACCCAGTCGATGATTTCCGTCGGCGCCATCGCCCTGGCCACCGGCCTGGTGATTCGCATCGTCAACATGTCCGGCTGGATCATGTGGGTGGTCAATGGCATTTTCGAGAACATCGGCATGGTCCAGGATGGCCTGAAAACCATCGCCCAACCGCTCGCCGTTATCGACCGTGAGAATGCCCCGCGGCTGAACGTACCCCACGGCGAAGTGCGCTTCGAACAAGTGGATTTCCACTACGGGAAAAAAAGCGGAATCATCGGCGGCCTGAACCTGGAGATCAAGGCCGGGGAAAAAATCGGCCTGATCGGCCCGTCCGGCGCGGGCAAATCGACCTTGGTCAACCTGCTGCTGCGCCTGTACGACCTGCAAGGTGGGCGGATCCTGATCGACGGCCAGAACATCGCCGAAGTGGCCCAGGAAAGCTTGCGCGAGCGCATCGGCATGATTACCCAGGACACCTCGTTGTTGCACCGTTCGATCCGCGACAATCTGCTGTACGGCAAGCCCGATGCCACCGACGAAGAGCTCTGGGCCGCAGTGCACAAAGCCCGCGCCGACGAGTTCATCCCGTTGTTGTCGGACTCCGAAGGCCGCACCGGCCTCGATGCCCACGTTGGCGAACGAGGGGTAAAACTCTCCGGCGGCCAACGCCAGCGAATTGCGATTGCCCGCGTACTGCTCAAGGACGCGCCCATCCTGATCATGGACGAAGCCACCTCGGCCCTCGACTCGGAAGTGGAGGCAGCGATCCAGGAAAGCCTGGAATCCCTGATGCAAGGCAAGACCGTGATCGCCATCGCCCACCGGCTCTCAACCATCGCCCGGATGGACCGGTTGGTGGTACTGGAAAAGGGACAGATCGCCGAAAGCGGCAGTCATGCCCAGTTGCTGACTCATCGCGGGCTGTATGCGCGGCTGTGGCAGCACCAGACAGGGGGCTTTGTAGGAATCGACTGACATAAACGCTCAACACAATGCCATCAAATCCAAACAATTCTGACAGTTTTCTCTATCACACTGGTCTTACGCCACAATTCTGCTGTACTGCATTCAGGATCCAGGAGGAGCCTGACGTAAGGTTGCAAGGAAGCATCACCGACCAGTTAATTAGATAGAGCAATCTATTAAGGACGTGTACATGTCTCTGTTCAAACGTTCCGTTACGGAAGGGTTAGGTACGTTTTGGCTGGTGTTGGGCGGCTGCGGGAGTGCGGTGTTGGCCGCAGCGTTCCCCGATGTTGGAATTGGCCTGTTGGGTGTGTCCCTGGCATTCGGGCTCACGGTCCTGACCATGGCCTTTGCTATCGGTCATATCAGCGGTTGTCACCTCAACCCCGCAGTCTCGGTGGGGCTGGTAGTGGGCGGAAGGTTTCCGGCCAAGGAGCTACCGGCATATATCGTGGCTCAGGTCCTCGGAGGCATCGTCGCTGCTGCGCTGCTGTACTTTATTGCCAGCGGCAAACCAGGCTTTGAACTGGCCTCAGGCCTTGCCTCCAATGGCTATGGCGAACATTCACCGGGTGGCTATTCGATGGCGGCCGCGCTGGTCTGTGAGCTGGTAATGACGGCTATGTTTATACTGATCATCCTCGGCGCCACCGACCGCCGTGCCCCGGCTGGACTGGCACCGATTGCCATTGGCCTGGCGTTGACGCTGATCCACCTGATCTCGATCCCTGTCACCAACACCTCGGTCAACCCGGCCCGCAGTACGGGCCCGGCGCTGATTGTCGGCGGCTGGGCGCTCCAGCAGTTGTGGTTGTTCTGGCTGGCGCCGATCCTCGGTGCCGTCATCGGCGCGGTAGTCTACCGCTGGCTGGGCAAGGAAGAGGCTGCCTGAAGCAGCCGCAGGTCAGCCCTGCCGATAAGGCAGGGCTGTTCTCGCGTCCTCGGCATACGCCAGAATACCCACCCGCTCCCTCTCCAGAAAATCAGCGACTGCCGTCTTTAACCCAGGGTGGCGCAGGTAATGCCAGGAATGGGTGATGACCGGCTCGAACCCGCGAATCAGCTTGTGCTCGCCCTGGGCACCGGCATCAAAACGTTGCAGGTCGTGGGCGATGGCGTAATCCATGCCTTGATAGAAGCACGTCTCGAAATGCAGGCGGTCGAACTCCGCCAGGCAGCCCCAGTAACGTCCATAAAAACTGTCGCCGCCGATCAGGCTGAACGCCATGGCCACCGCTCGTGAGCCTTGCTTGGCCAGCACCACGCGAATGGCTTGCGGCATGCGCTCGGCCAGCAGGCTGAAAAAATTCCGGGTCAGGTACGGAGATTGCCGACGCACAGCGTAGGTGTTGGCGTAGCAGGCATAGACAAAATCCCACTGCGCCTCGCTCAGCTCATTGCCTTGCAACCACTCAAAGTCGATGCCCTGCCCCGCCACCTGTTCACGCTCCTTGCGTATTTGCTTGCGCTTGCGCGAACTCAAGGCGTCGAGAAAATCCTGGAAGTCTCGGTAACCGCGGTTCTGCCAATGAAACTGGCAACCCAAGCGCTGTAACCATCCCGGTTGCTGAGCCAGGGCGTCGTTGGCCAGGGCATCAGTGAAGTTGATATGGGCGCTGGAAAGACCTTCGATTTCCAGGTAACCGGGCAAACTCTTGAGCAACTCGAAGCCGTCCGCGGCATTGGCTGCCAGCAGCCGTGGCCCACTGACCGGACTGAAGGGGACGGCCGTCAACAGTTTCGGGTAGTAATCGATGCCTGCACGCTCGCAAGCATCCGCCCAACCATGGTCGAACACGTATTCGCCATAGGAGTGCCATTTACGGTAACTGGGCAACGCGGCGACCAGGCGCCCGCCTTCATAGTGCAGCAGGTGTTCAGGCTGCCAACCAGACTGTGGGCCAAGGCTGGCGCTGTCCTCCAGGGCGCTGAGGAAGGCGTGGCGTAGAAAAGGCTGATCGAGAGGGACCAGGGCGTTCCACTCATCGGCGGCAATTTCGGACAGGTTATTCAAACGTTGTAACGGCATCCGCTTCCCCGACGATGACCACTGATGCAGGAGCGAGCTTGCTCCGGGCGACGTTGCCACGATAGTGGTGGACGATAACGTTCGTATTCTGCCAGAACGCGCGGCCTCAGGTTTCGCCACACTTTGCGCAACCCAAAAAAAAACCCGCCAAACGGCGGGGCAAGTGAACGAGGGGCGCTTTAACGGATGAACGAAGAGCGCTTTGAAGCGGCCTTGCAGGTTGCTTAGAACACGTATTGCACGCGAGCTACAAAGTTGTCACCGCTGTCATCGCCATTGGCGTTCTTGACCTTGTCAGTGCTGACCTTGACGTAGTTGGCCGAAACCCGGACGGACTCGTTGGCGTACCAGTTGACACCGATGGTGTTCAGGCTGGCCTCGGCGTCGCCGGTTTCGCGGGTAGCGCTGTTGCGAACGACGTTCTTGTCGTCAACGCTGATGTTGTCGTAGCGATAGAACACTTCCCACGCGCCGAACTGCTTGTTCTCGGGCTTGATGGTGTCAAACTTGGCACCGTCGAGTTTGTAGACGCGGGACTCGCCGGTCAGGGTGTAAGCCACTTGGCCATAGTAACCAGTGGCTTTCACGTCTTGGTAGGCGCTGCTGTCAGCCTTCATCTTGCGGCTCAGGTATTCAGCCTGCAGGGACAGCGGACCGGTGGCAAAGGCGAATTCGCCGCCGAATACGGTATCGGTGTCGTAAGCGTCGGTGCTGGTCAGGTTGCTGGAATCCAGGCCCACGCCGCCGCCGAAGGTGGCACGGTTGCCATTGGAGCCGGCGTCATTACCGCCCGCAGTCGATACGCCACGAGCGCCGAGGCGAGGACGGATGCGAGAGTCGAAGGCAGTGTCTTTCAGGTCACGTACTGCAACATCCAGACCCACGTGCAAGACGTTGCCGGTTTCATGCATCGGCGCGAAAACGGCACGGCCGTTGAATTGCTTCACGCCTTTGCCGTCCTTGTCGTTGATGTCCTTGGAGGCAACGCTGGCGGACAAGTAAGCCATGTCAGCCACTACCGAGCTGACCTGGATGCCCATACCGTTTTCGTGGGAGTTGGCCCAGTCGGCCAGTTCGTAAGCCGAGTTACGCTCGATGGCAGTGACCCACTTGGAGCTGGTGGCTTTTTCCAGGCCGAAGTCCGCATCGAAACGGCCGACACGGATGGTGACCGGCTTGAAGCCCACATAGGACATGGACGCTTCATCGAAGTAGCCGTCGTCGGAGTTACCGGAGTTGTGAGCGAAATCGTAGCTGAGCTGGTATTTGAAATCCTTGTACAGGGTGCCGCCCAGTTCCAGGTAAGCGCGACGGAAGTAAGTGGCGTCGGCCGACTCACCGTTCTTGGTGTAGAACCCGTCAAATGTGCCGTAATCGGCCTGCAAGCGACCACCCAGCTTAAAGCTGAAGTTTTGGTCGGTAGTAGCAACCTCAAGGCCGCCCTTGGTTTTGACTACGATATCGGCGCCGTCAGTAGTGACAGTACCTGCGAAAGCCTGGGCGGTAACAGCCAGGGCCAGAGCGCTGGCCGCGAAACCGGCGAAGTGCTTACGGATCATCGAAGAATTCCCCTAATTGATGGTCTTGTATATTGGCAAAACACACGGATCATGCCCGCTGGTGTTGGGTGGGGATCTTGGAGATCAGATATTTCAGCCGGGTTGCTGCAATATAAAGATTTTGTTACACGGGAACTTTCTTATAGCGACTGGAAATAAGCTCCACGCCACGCCCCGTAAGCGTCTCACCCAAAAAATCGCTAAAAATGGCAGGTGAAATAAAGTGTAAAAACCCTGTCAGAACTGAAATACTTTTTGCTTAACCGATTTTTTGGCAAAAAAAAGCCCACATCTGCAATCAGCGCGGGCTTGGGTAACATTGTGAAAATTGCCAGTTATGAGGAAGCTCGGAAGCGCTCCGTGGCCAAGCGTTCAGCCAACTCGTCGACACCCGGCACAGGCGGTTCGGGCATGATCCGCAAGGTGGCTTGCAGCAAGCGCATCTGGCGGATAAAGCGCCGGCACCTGGGGCAGAACATCAAGTGATGACGCATCAGCAGACGCTCGCGAAAGGTCAATTGCCCATCGAGATAGTCACTGGAACGTGCCACTTGTTCTTTACAGGTCAACATTCGCCGGTCTCCTCAAAATGCTCAACTGTGGCGAAGACTTTAAGCCGTGCCCGATGTAACAGCACACGAACATTGGAGAGCGAAAGCGTCAGAAGATTACAGATTTCTTCCAATTCCAGTCCCTGGCGTTCGCGCAGCAGCAACACGCTGCTTTGCAACTCGGACAGGCTCAACAACGTGTGCTCCAGGCACTCGCGCAATTCATTCTCGGTAAGCAACGCCTCAGGCGTGTCCTGGTGCCAGGCAAAGGGTGCGATCAGCCAATGGCCATCATCCGGCACAAAACGATCATCACCGATGGTTCCATGGGGTGCCGGCAAGTCATCCAGCAGGACTTCCCGCCGATTCTGCTTGTAACGGCCCTTTGCAGCGTTGGCCGTGATGGTCAGCAGCCAGGTCTTGAGGCTGGAACGCCCCTCGAATTTCCCCAGGCTGCGCACCACCGAGAGCCACGCATCCTGCACCACTTCATCGACGTGGCGCTGGCCAACAATGGCATAAGCGACAGCGCGCATGGCGCTCTGGTAGGTGTTGACCAATTCCTTGTAGGCCATCTGCTCACCCTTGAGCAGTCGTTCAAGCAGGTACGAGTCGTCCGCTGCTGCCATTCAAGACCTCGGTAATAACACTTACATATCAAGATAGGAACAGGCTCAATAAACCATCGCCAGCCAGTTCAATCAGCGCTTGCGCAAAATCACGCTACCAATCGAATAGCCCGCACCAAACGAGCTGAGCACTGCCACGGCACCGCCGGGCAAGTCATCCTGGTAGGTGTGAAACGCAATCACCGATCCGGCCGAACTGGTATTGGCGTAAGTATCGAGAATCACCGGTGCTTCTTCCTCCGTGGCCTCGCGGCCCAGCAGTTTCTTGACGATCAGGTGGTTCATGCTCAGGTTGGCCTGGTGCAGCCAGAAACGTTTTACGTCGGCCACATTCAACTGATTTTCCGCCAGGTGCACACCGATCAATTCGGCGACCATCGGGCAGACATCACGGAAGACTTTGCGGCCCTCTTGCACGAACAACTTGTCCGGCGCACCGACTCCCTCTTGCGCCGCACGGTTGAGGAAACCGAAATTGTTGCGGATGTTATTGGAGAACGTGGTCAGCAACTTGGTGCTGACCACGTCGAACTGATACTTGGAGGTGGCCAGGTCGGCCCGCTCAAGCACCACCGCCGTGGCCGCATCACCGAAGATGAAGTGGCTGTCACGGTCGCGGAAGTTCAGGTGACCGGTACAGACTTCCGGGCTGACCACCAGGATCGCCCGGGCCTGGCCCAGCTGGATGCTGTTGCAGGCGGCCTGGATGCCGAAGGTCGCCGAGGAACAGGCCACGTTCATGTCGAAGCCAAAACCCTGGATGCCCAATGCTTCCTGGACTTCGATGGCAATGGCCGGATAGGCCCGTTGCAGGTTGGAGCAGGCAACGATCACCGCGTCGATGTCGGCGGCAGTCTTGCCGGCACGCTGCAAGGCTTGCTCGGCGGCACCGGCAGCCATCTGGCAGAGGATCGACCACTCGTCGTTGGAACGCTCGGGCAGGCGCGGCGTCATGCGCTGGGGGTCAAGAATGCCAGCCTTGTCCATGACAAACCGGCTCTTGATACCCGAGGCCTTTTCGATAAAAGCGGCGCTGGATTCAGTCAGTGCCTGCACCTCACCGCGCTCGATGGCTGCGGCGTTGTCCAGGTTGAACTGTTGCACGTAAGTATTGAAAGACTGCACCAGCTCTTCGTTGGAGATGCTGTTGGCCGGGGTGTACAGGCCTGTGCCGCTGATGACGACGTTATGCACGGTCGTTCCTCTAAATCTGTTCAGACAGATGGCATTGGTACCGTCGTACCAAGCCGTAAGTAGTTTAACTCCGTCCGGCGGATATCAAACTGGAAACGCTTTATTCCATCGCGCCGTGGCTGCACAGCCTTATGTCGACGATCCCGGCATTTATAAGCGCGAAGTTTGCCATAAAGCCGGGGTTTTAGCGCCATTTGCAAAGCGTCTCCATCCCCGGAGTGTGGTCACGCCTCCACCTGGCTCCACTGCTTGCTTAAACGCTTGTCGGAAATCGGCACCTTGGTACCCAATTGCTGAGCAAACAATGACACTCGGTACTCCTCCAACCACCAGCGATAGAGTTCAAGCTGAGGGTCGCGCTTGCCTTCCTGGGCGTGCTTGTTCAGGCGAGCCTGGTACTGGCTCCATAGCCCGCCCAACTCGGTACTCCAGACTCGGTCCTTCTGTACCTGGCTCGGCAGTTTCTCCAGGCGCAACTCGATGGCCTTGAGAAAACGCGGCAACTCCTTGAACCACTGGGCTGGAGTCTCGCGCACAAAGCCCGGGTACACCAGGTTGCTCAGTTGCTGCTTGATATCATTGAGCGCCACAGCCTGGGCCAGGTCAATCTTGCCTTTGAAGCGTTTTTGCAGACCGTGCCACAGTTTCAGCACCTCAAGGGTCAAACGCGCCAGGCGTTCGGCGTGTTCGGTCCAACTGCCCCGCTTGCGCTCGGCCAGGGCAGCCAGGCCGGCACCATCCCGAGGCAGGCTGTCTTCACCTTCCAGGACACAGCTGTCGAGACTGGCCAACAGAATATCTTCCACCAGAGCATCGATACGCCCCAGCTCGCGGTACATCAGCCCCAACTCGGTCAGGCCCGGCAACTTGCTCCGCAGGAACTTTGCCGGCTCGGCCAGTTGTTGCATCAGCAACCGTTGCAAGGCTCGGCGGTGCTGGAACTCGGCTTCGGCGGCGGTGGAGAAACGCCCTTCCTTGACCGTGCCGTTTTCTTCCACTAACGCCGGGTAGACCGTCATCGATAACCCGGCAATCTTCTGTTGGGTTTTCTCGGCCACGGCGGCGAAAACCTTGGCCTCCACCGGCTGCTGGCTTTTCGCGGTCTGCGGCACGGCCAAAGCCGCCTGGCTGGCTTCGGCAAAACGCGCCGTCAACTCGGCCAGGTCACGGCCCTCACCCAGGAACTTGCCCTGGCCATCGACCACTTCGAGATTCATCTTCAGGTGGTTTTCCACCTGTTGGGCAGCTTCGGCCCAGGCTTCATCACTGACCCGCGCTCCGGTCATGCGCAACAACTCGCGCCCCAGCGCCTGAGGCAACGAGCCCTCGGCGAACTCGATACGCTGCAGCGCCGCCTTGACGAAGTCCGGTACCGGTACGAAGTTCTTGCGCAGGGCCTTGGGCAAGTTGCGCACCAGGGCAATGCACTTCGCCTCGATCACCCCCGGTACCAGCCACTCCAGGCGTTCGGCAGGCAATGCCGGTAACAGCGGTGCCGGCACGCGCAAGGTCACGCCATCGCGGGGGTGGTTGGGTTCGAAGTGATAACTCAAGGCCAGGGCCAGATCGCCCAGGTGCAAGGTGTCCGGGTAATGCGCGGCGGTGACTTCACTGGCTTCGCGGGCCAGCACGTCTTCCTCTCGCATGATCAACAATTGCGGATCTTTCTGGCTGTTGATCTTGTACCAGCTGTCGAAAGTCGCCGTCTGATGAATCTCCGCCGGCAGGCGCGCGTCGTAGAAGGCGAACAACGTTTCTTCGTCCGCCAGGATGTCGCGCCGGCGCGCCTTGGCTTCCAGTTCGTCGAGCTGCTCCAGCAGCAGCGTATTAGCCGCCAGGCACTTGGCCCGGGACTGAATTTCGCCCCGCACCAGGCCTTCACGGATAAATAGCTCGCGGGAGGTGACCGGATCAATCGGCCCATAATGCACTGGCCGGCGACCAACAATGATTAACCCGAACAGCGTGATCTGTTCAAAGGCAACGACCTGGCCGCGCTTCTTCTCCCAATGAGGCTCGAAGTGGTTTTTCTTGATCAGGTGCCCAGCCAACGGCTCGATCCAGTCGGCGTCGATCTTGGCCACCATCCGCGCGTAGAGCTTGGTGGTTTCCACCAGTTCGGCGGCCATCAACCATTGCGGGCGCTTCTTGCCGATGCCCGACGAAGGGTGAATCCAGAAGCGCCGCTGACGCGCGCCCAGGTAGTCACCGTCTTCGGTCTTCTGGCCGATCTGGCTCAACAAGCCGGACAGCACCGCTTTGTGCAGTTTTGGGAAGTCCGCCGGTTCTTTGTTGACGGTCAACTGCATGTCACGGCAGATCAGGCTCAACTGGCGATGGGAGTCGCGCCACTCGCGCAGGCGCAGGTAGTTGAGGAAGTTCTTGCGGCACCAGTTGCGTAGTGGGCTGGCGGTCAATGCCTGGCGCTGTTCTTCAAAACCACGCCATAGATTCACCAACCCGGCGAAGTCCGAGTCTGGGTCTTTCCATTGCGCATGAGCCTGGTCAGCGGCTTGCTGGCGCTCCGGCGGGCGCTCGCGCGGGTCCTGGATCGACATGGCGCTGGCCACAATCAACACTTCCTGCAAGCTGCCGAGCTTGGCCGCTTCCAGCAGCATGCGGCCCATGCGCGGGTCCACCGGCAAACGCGCCAGTTGCCGGCCCAATGGGGTCAACTGGCTGTTACGGTCCACTGCCGACAGCTCTTGCAGCAGGTTGAAACCATCACTGATGGCCTTGCCGTCCGGCGGTTCGATAAACGGGAAATCGGTGATTTCGCCCAGGCGCAGGTGCAGCATCTGCAGGATCACAGCGGCAAGGTTGGTGCGCAGGATTTCCGGGTCGGTAAATTCCGGGCGCCCGATAAAATCCTCTTCGCTGAACAGCCGCACGCAGATGCCCGGCTCGACCCGCCCGCAACGGCCTTTACGCTGGTTGGCGCTGGCCTGGGAGATCGCTTCGATCGGCAAGCGCTGGACCTTGGCGCGATAGCTATAGCGGCTGATACGCGCGGTGCCGCTGTCGATCACGTAGCGAATGCCCGGCACCGTCAGCGACGTTTCCGCAACGTTGGTCGCCAGTACCACGCGCCTGCCTGGGTGCGACTGGAAAATCCGCTGCTGTTCGGCCGGCGACAACCGTGCGTACAGCGGCAGGATTTCAGTGTGCTTGAGCTGGGCCTTGCGCAACATATCGGCAGCGTCGCGAATCTCCCGCTCACCGGGTAGAAACACCAGCACATCCCCGGGGCTGCGACGTTCGCTGCGCTCAAACGCGGCGATTTCATCGAGGGTGGCGAGGATCGCCTGGTCCACGGTCAAGTCGTCCTCAACGCGGTTGCCCTCCTCATCCTGCTCCAGGGTCAGCGGGCGGTACCAGGTTTCCACCGGGAAGGTCCGACCGGACACCTCGACAATCGGCGCATCGTTGAAGTGCTTGGAAAACCGCTCCAGGTCGATAGTGGCCGAGGTAATGATGACTTTCAGGTCCGGACGACGTGGCAGCAGGGTTTTCAGGTAGCCCAGCAGGAAGTCGATATTAAGGCTGCGTTCGTGGGCTTCGTCGACGATGATCGTGTCGTAGCGCTCGAGGTAGCGGTCATTCTGGGTTTCTGCCAGCAGGATGCCGTCAGTCATCAGTTTTATCAGGGTGTTGGAATCGCTCTGATCCTCGAACCGCACCTGATAGCCCACCAGCGCCCCCAGCGGCGTGGCCAATTCCTCCGCGACCCGGCTCGCCACACTGCGTGCGGCAATCCGCCGTGGCTGGGTATGACCGATCAGGCCGTATTGGCCACGACCAATTTCCAGGCAGATTTTCGGCAACTGGGTGGTTTTGCCCGACCCGGTCTCACCGGCAATGATCAACACCTGATGCTTGAGCAGTGCGTCCTTGATCTCATCACGCTTGGCCGCAATCGGCAGGCTGTCGTCGTAACGAATCAGTGGCAGGCTGGCACGCCGCGCCGTGACCTGGGCGCAGGAAGCCTGCATGCGTGCCACCCACTGCGCCAGCTTGTCTTCATCGGGCTTCTTGCGCAGCTCAAGCAACTGCCGACGCAACCGGTGGCGGTCGGCGAGCATGGCGTGATCGAGGTTTTTCAGCAGTTGGTCGATAGCGGGCGCTTGGTCAGTCATCAGGTACGTAAAGGTCGTCTATTTATGCAGGGGGGCGATTGTGGCAGAAAAGCAGCGGCAAGCGGCAAGCTTCAAGCGGCAAGTAAACGCGGATTGGCTTTTGGCTTGAGGCGTGAAGCTTCAGCTATAGCTGCACTTTACGCCGATACGGGAATACATCGATCACCTTCCCTGCCCGAATCGCTTCTTGCAGGCCTTTCCAGTAGTCGGCGTTGTACAACTCGCCGTGCAACTGATCAAACAATCGGCGCTGGGCGGCGTCGGCAAACAGGAACGGTGGAAACTCTTCGGGGAACACATCCAATGGCCCGATGGAATACCAGGGCTCCGAGGCCATTTCATCTTCCGGGGTGCGCGGGAGCGGGATGTGACGGAAGTTGGCTTCGGTCAGGAAACAGATTTCGTCGTAGTCATAAAACACCACGCGCCCGTGACGGGTGACGCCGAAGTTCTTCAGCAGCATGTCGCCAGGGAAGATGTTAGCCGCTGCCAATTGCTTGATTGCCAGGCCGTAGTCTTCCAGGGCTTCGCGTACCTGAGCCTCATTGGCGTTTTCCAGATAAAGGTTGAGCGGGGTCATCCGCCGCTCGGTCCAGCAGTGGCGGATCAGTACGCTATCGCCTTCGACTTCGACGGTGCCGGCCGCCACTTCGAGCAGTTCGGCCAGGCATTCCGGCTCGAACTTGCTCAAGGGGAAGCGGAAGTCGGCGAACTCCTGGGTATCGGCCATGCGCCCGACGCGGTCGACGCTTTTCACCAGGCGGTACTTCTCGATCACCGTGGCGCGGCTGACGTTTTTCGACGGAGAGAAACGGTCCTTGATGATCTTGAACACGGTATTGAAGCCCGGCAGGGTAAACACGCTCATGACCATGCCACGCACGCCCGGCGCCATGATGAACTGGTCGTCGGTGGTGGCCAGGTGGTTGATCAGGGCACGGTAGAACTCGGACTTGCCGTGTTTGTAGAAGCCGATGGAGGTATAGAGCTCAGCAATGTGCTTGCCCGGCAGAATACGTTTGAGGAAGCCGATAAATTCCGCGGGTACCGGCACGTCCACCATGAAATAAGAGCGCGTGAACGAGAAGATGATCGACACATCGGCTTCGTCGGTGATCAGGGCGTCGATCTGGATACCCCGCCCCTCGAGGTGTAACAACGGAATCACCAGCGGCCACTGCTCGTCCCGCGTGTAGATGCGCCCGACCAGGTACGCCCCTTTGTTGCGATAAAGCACCGAGGAAAACAGCTCGACGTTAAGTTCCGGGTCCTTGCACACCCAGTCCGGCAGGTTCTCGCGCAACTGCGTTTCCAGGCGACGCAGGTCCGCCGGCAAATCGGCATAGGGTTCACTGAAGCTGTAATCGGCAAACACCTGCTCAAGCATGCCGGGCAATTTGCCTTGGGGCTTGTAGGTGCGGGTTTGCGCGGCTCGGGCTCGACGCAGGCTCGGCCGGGTGGTGTGGATGAACATGCAGCCGTCGCTGATCAGGTCATGGCTGAACAGCCCGCAAAAGGTCGAGTTGTACCAGGTCTCGGACAGCTCATCATCAAAGCGCAGGTCGATCAGGCTGATGTAGGCGTTTTTCACCAACGGCCACGCGGCGATGTCGAGCAGTGACGCCTCCTCGAAGCTGGCCCGCAGACGTGCGATAACCTCGCTGACTTTTTCCTCGTAGAGGTTGATACGCGCCGCCGACGCCGCCTGTCCCAACTGCCACTGGGCCTTTTCGAAACGCTCCCTGGCGCCGTCAGTGATCTGGCGGAAATGCTCGCGGTAATCGTCGAAGCCGTCGAGGATCATCTGTGCAATGTCGAGGGCGGGCGTTTGCTGCGGCATAAGGGAAACCTCTGCGGGCACTTGGAAGACCTGAGCTTAGCCAGTACAGGAGGACAGGAGAAGGTCATTTTGAAGCCGGTGTTGCTCATTCCGGGTCTGTCGCAACTGGCAGCGGCCCCACTGGCCTGGCGATCCGATTTGTTCTGTGATTAATGGATTAGCAATTGTTTCAGTCTGCTCGGTAGGCAACACTCCCATTCCGTTCAAATAGGAGTATTCCGTGAGACCTGTCGACACCTTGCACCTGCTGGTGCTGGCCGCTATCTGGGGCGCGAGCTTTCTGTTCATGCGGATCATCGCGCCTGAGATCGGCACGATCCCCACGGCATTCTTCCGGGTGTCGATTGCCGCCACCGGCCTGTTGGTGATCCTGGCGATGATGCGGATACGCTGGAACTTCCAGGGCAAGTTCAAGACCGTCCTGCTGCTGGGGGTGATCAACTCGGGGATTCCCGCGACCATGTATTCAGTGGCCGCCCAGGTATTACCGGCCGGTTATTCAGCGATATTCAATGCGACGACGCCGTTGATGGGGGTACTGATTGGCGGGCTGTTTTTCAGCGAGCGCCTGACGCCGTCCAAGGTCATCGGTGTCTGCCTGGGACTATTCGGCGTCGGCATCCTGACCCGCGCCGGCCCTATGGCGTTCGACATGCAACTGTTGATGGGAGCCCTGGCCTGCTTGCTGGCGACCACTTGCTACGGTTTCGCCGGGTTCCTGGCCAGGCGCTGGCTTGATCAACGGGGTGGCCTCGACAGTCGCCTGTCAGCCTTGGGCAGCATGCTGGGTGCCACGTTGTTCCTGTTGCCCTGGTTTGCCTGGAGCGCAATCAGCCAGCCGCCAGCCAGTTGGGGTGGTTGGCAGGTGTGGCTGTCATTGCTGGGATTGGGGCTGGTGTGCACAGCTTTTGCCTACATCCTGTACTTCCGCTTGCTGTCATCCATTGGGCCGGTGAAGTCGATGACCGTCACTTTCATGATTCCGCCGTTCGGCGTGTTGTGGGGGGCATTGCTGCTGGATGAACCGCTGTCCATGGCTCATCTGTACGGCGCAGCGTTGATTGCAGGGGCACTGTGGCTGGTGCTCAGGCCCGGAAAAACAGCCAACCCGTAGCCGCTAAGGGCCGCAGGACCTTCAGCGACTTCAAAGGCCAAACGACTGCTGCGCAGCCGATCGCAGGCTGCGCCAGCGGCTACAGGTGATCGACGTTCCCTTGTAGCCGCTGTCGAGGCACGAGGCTGCGATAAGGGCCGCAGGACCTTCAGCAATCTCAAGGCCAAACGACTGCTGCGCAGCCGATCGCAGGCTGCGCCAGCGGCTACAGGTGATCGGTGATCGACGATCCCTTGTAGCCGCTGTCGAGGTACGAGGCTGCGATAAGGGCCGCAGGACCTTCAGCGATTTCAAGGACCAGGCGACTGCTGCGCAGCCGATCGCAGGCTGCGCCAGCGGCTACAGGTGATCGGTGATCGACGTTCCCTTGTAGCAGCTGTCGAGGCACGAGGCTGCGATAAGGGCCGCAGGACCTTCAGCAATCTCAAGGCCCAGGCGACTGCTGCGCAGCCGATCGCAGGCTACGCCAGCGGCTACAGGATCAGTGATCGACGGTGCTTTGTAGCCGCTGTCGAGGCACGAGGCTGCGATAAGGGCCGAAGGACCTTCAGCGATTTCAAGGCCCAAACGACTGCTGCGCAGCCGATCGCAGGCTGCGCCAGCGGCTACAGGAGATCGGTGATCGACGTTCCCTTGTAGCCGCTGTCGAGGCACGAGGCTGCGATAAGGACCTTCAGCGACTTAAAAGGCCAAACGACTGGCTACAGGTGATCGGTGAGCGGCGGTTTCCAAGCCGCTGCCGAGGCAGCGGCTAAGGCCATCAGTTTTTACGGAATACAAAAGCCAATCCGATGATGATCAGCCCCATTCCCAGCAGGCTCAACATTGCCAGCTTATTGCCGAAGATCAGGTAATCCATCACCGCCGTCACTGCCGGCACCAGGTAAAACAGACTGGTGACATTCACCAGGTTGCCACGGGCGATCAGCCGGTACAGCAACAAGGTCGCAAGCAGTGACACCACCAACCCCATCCACAGCACCGGCAAGTAAAAGCCGCTGCTGTGCTCGAAGTGAAACGGTTGGAACGGCACGAATACCGAGCACAACAATAGGCCTGCCAAATACTGCACGGGCAACGTGCCCAGCGGGTTATCGGTGATGCGCTTCTGCATGATCGAGCCGAAGGTCATGCTGGCCAGGGCCAGCAATCCGAACAACATCCCCGCCAGGGACATGCCAGACAAACCGATGCCCTGGTACACCACCATGATCAAGCCCGCCAACCCCAGCGCCAAACCGAACATCCGGCTCCAGGAGCGCTGACGCTCTACCAACACCACGGTCAGGATCGGCTGCACCCCCATGATAGTGGCCATGACGCCGGGAGTGACGTTGAGGTTCAGGGCCAGCAGATAAAAAATCTGATAAGCCCCCAACAACACCAGGCCGGTGGCCACTGCATAGCGCATTGGTTTACCGGGGCGCGGTAATTTGAGTTTGAGGATCGGCACCAGGATCACCAACCCTGCCAGGGCAATCGCAAATCGGATCAGCAGAAAGGCAAAGGGAGAGGCGTGGGCCAGGCCCAGTTTGGAAAAAATCGCCCCGCTGCTCCACAACAGGACAAACAGGCTCGTCGAGGCCACCGCGGCCACGGATTGTTTCGAAAGAACAGACATGAATACCACCTGTAATCAGGCAAAAAGCCAACTCAGCAACGGCTGAAGTTCAGTAGTTTTTTTCAGGCAGGCACAGGGAGCAGCCATTGGCTGATCAGCCCGAAATGCCAACACCCGGCGGTGATACGACTGCGTACACCGGCGTGCTACTGACAGGTGGGGGGTAGTGACTGATCTGCGCAGGCTGCTGATTCGCGCACGGCACGACCACAGCGCTGAGCGCTGAATCGACTACCGCTATGCGCAAGGAAGCTGGCATGTGCTGATCTTTTTTGAGGGGGTAGGAAGGTGTCCTGAAACACCTGGGCCTGACTATAACCAGCCAGCGATATCATTTGCAATGACTTCGCCAAAAGGCCAGTAAGGATAATGGGAGACCCGTCACCTGGAAAATAAGCGCCCAGATAAGTTGAACGCATAAACCGCTCATCCGAGCGGTTTATGCTGCGCGTGGCTCAACCAAACAACCAGCGCCACATCACCACCAACACCAGCAGCGCCAACACTGGCCGCAGGACGCGATACGCTTTTGGATATTTGCGCTTGAACTGCTTGACCACACCGCTGACGCTGTCACTGAAGTGCTTATTCCAGGCGTAAACCTGGTTGATCCCGCCGACGCGCTCTCCATCAAGGTTCTGCGGCGCGGTAGCGCGACCGAGTTGGGTGCTGACCCAACGATTGATGCGGGTCATGATGCGGCTGCTCAGAGGCCGCTCGACATCGCAGAACAGGATGACTCGGGTCTTCTCTGTTTCGTTTTTCACCCAGTGCACGTAGGTCTCGTCGAACATCACGTCTTCACCGTCGCGCCAGGCATAGACCTGGCCGTCGACGTAGATACGGCAATCATCGGAGTTGGGTGTCGACAGCCCGAGGTGATAACGCAGGGAGCCGGCAAACGGATCGCGGTGCGGGTTAAGGTGGCTTCCGCCTGGCAACAGGGCGAACATCGCGCCCTTGACGTTGGGAATGCTGCTGAGCAGGGCCACGGTTTTCGGGCATAGCCGCTCAGCCGATGGCAGCGGCTTGTCGTACCACTTGAGGTAGAAACGCTTCCAGCCCTTCTTGAAGAACGAGCCGAAACCGGCGTCGTTGTTGTTCTCGGCGGCGCGGATGTAGCCCTCGTCAAACAGGTGCATGGCCTCGTCGCGGATCACTTCCCAGTTGTCTTTGAGCACATCCAGCTCAGGAAATCTGCTGCGGTCCAGGTAGGGCTTGGACGGCACGCTGGAGAAGATGTACATCAAGGCGTTATACGGGGCGAATAACGCCGAGTAGTTGACGAACTGGCGCAACATTGGAAGACGCGCCTTGCCACGCAAATGCACATACAGCGTGCTGCTGATAAACAACAGCAGCGCCGACAGTTTGGCGGCCAAAGAAAAGCTCATGCAGCAACTCCTGGAAATAAACATCTGGCCAACAACCTCCCGTCACCGGGAAACCAGGCACAGCAACTGGCCATTATCAACACTTCAAACCTCGGGAAAAACCCGCGCGCCCAACAATCAGTTTTAAGGAATGCGTAATAATGGGCCAAGCAAGGCGTCGTAAAACAAGAATCGTGTTCACCTCAGGCGATCGATCAAGCCTGGTTTTCCTGGTCAGTAAACAAATCACTGAACAACATGCTCGACAGGTAGCGCTCACCGGAGTCCGGTAGCACCACGACAATGGTCTTGCCCTGCATTTCCGGCTTCTGGGCCAGGCGCACCGCCACGGCCATCGCCGCGCCACAGGAAATACCGCAAAGAATGCCCTCTTCCTGCATCAGTCGCAGGGCCATGGCCTTGGACTCTTCATCGCTGACCAGCTCAACCCGATCCACCATCGACAGGTCGAGATTTTTCGGCACAAACCCGGCACCAATGCCCTGGATCTTGTGAGGGCTGGGCTTGATCTCTTCACCCGCCAGCGCCTGGGTGATCACCGGCGAGCTGATGGGCTCCACCGCCACCGAGAGAATCGGCTTGCCTGCGGTGTTCTTGATATAGCGCGAAACGCCGGTGAGGGTGCCCCCCGTGCCCACGCCCGCTACCAGCACATCCACCGCGCCATCGGTGTCGTTCCAGATTTCCGGGCCGGTGGTTTTCTCGTGGATCGCCGGGTTCGCCGGGTTGTCGAACTGGGCCGGCATAAAGTATTTCGCCGGGTCGCTGGCAAGGATTTCCCCAGCCTTTTCAATCGCGCCTTTCATGCCCTTGGCCGGCTCGGTCAATACCAGTTCGGCGCCCAAGGCCTTGAGGACCTTGCGGCGTTCGATGCTCATGGACGACGGCATGGTCAACAGCAACGTGTAGCCACGGGCGGCGGCGACAAATGCCAGGCCGATCCCGGTATTGCCCGAAGTAGGCTCGACAATCGTCATGCCAGGCTTGAGTTTGCCGCTGCTTTCAGCGTCCCAGATCATGCTCGCGCCAATCCGGCACTTCACCGAATACCCAGGGTTACGCCCTTCGATCTTGGCCAGGATGGTCACGCCACGGGGCGCAATACGGTTGATCTGAACCAGGGGCGTATTACCGATGGAGTGCGCGTTGTCTGCAAAAATGCGGCTCATGACGGATCCTTATTGCACCATTTGGGAAGCCCCAAAGGGTATGCCTCGCGCCTCCAAGCGTCCAGTCGAGCGAACGTCCACTCATCACTGTAGTCAATCGCCTACACGGATGGAGGAAACCTTATGAAACGTCGGTACCGTTGGCCGCTCTGGGGCATCGCGGGAATTGTGGTGTTGTTGGTTGCCCTGAGCCTGGCCCTGCCCTACCTGGTGCGCAATTACCTCAACGACAAGCTCGCCGACATGGGTGATTACCGCGGTCAGGTCACCGACGTTGACCTGGCCCTGTGGCGCGGCGCCTATCGGATCAACGATCTGTTGATCGTCAAGGTCGACGGCAAGGTCCCGGTACCCTTCGTCAAGGTCCCGGTGACCGACCTGTCGGTAAGCTGGCGTTCGCTCTGGTATGACCATGCCGTGGTGGCCGAGGTGCGGTTCATCAGGCCGGAACTCAACTTCGTCGATGGAGGCCCCAATACACAGGCATCCCAGACCGGCCAAGGCACCGACTGGCGCGCCCAGTTGGGCAAGCTGTTGCCGATCACCCTCAACGAAGTGCATATCAATGACGGCAAAATCGCCTTCCACAACTTCAGTTCCAAACCCCCAGTCAACATCGGCGCCACCGAGGTCAATGCCACGCTCTACAACCTGACTAACGTGGTGGACGTCCAAGGCAAGCGTGACGCACGTTTTGACGGCAAAGCCCTGCTGCTGGGCCATGCGCCACTGGAAGCTACGGCCACCTTCGATCCGCTGAGTAATTTCGAGGACTTTGAATTCCGCTTTCGCGCCCGTGATATTCAACTCAAGCGCTTGAACGACTTCGCCTCGGCCTACGGCAAGTTCGACTTCAATGCCGGTACCGGTGATGTGGTGATCGAGGCCCAAGCCGAAAAAGGCCAACTAAGCGGCTATATCAAACCCTTGCTGCGGGATGTCGAGGTATTCGACTGGCAGCAGGACGTTGAGAACAAAGACAAGGGCCTTTTCCGCTCGATCTGGGAGGCGGTGGTGGGCGCCAGCGAAACCGTGCTGAAAAACCAGCGTAAAAACCAGTTCGCCACCCGCGTGGAGCTCAGCGGCAGCGTACATCAGCAAGATGTCAGCGCGTTCCAGGCGTTTTGGCAGATTTTGCGTAATGGTTTCGTCCAGGCTTTCAACGCCCGTTATGAACAGCCCAAACCGAGTGCGGACTGACCCCTTTAGCCCTGCAGGAACAAGGGGGACGCCTGGTTCTTGCTCGCGAAGATCGTCAACGATGATGCGTACAGCCTGGATGCAGGCTAGCGTCCTCAGGCTTTTCGCGAGCAAGCTCGCTCCTACATTCAGAGACTGAATAGCCCGTCTGCGTTCACAGTCGCCAGGGCTGCGCGGTATAGTCGGCCCATTACTGATTATTCGCCCCCAGGCCCGCCGCTTGTGGGCGTCACGCTCGAGGAATGACCAATGAAGTTCGAAGGCACCCAGGCCTACGTTGCCACCGACGACCTGAAACTGGCCGTCAACGCCGCCATCACCCTGGAGCGGCCGTTGCTGGTCAAGGGCGAACCGGGCACCGGCAAGACCATGCTCGCCGAACAACTGGCCGAATCCTTTGGCGCCAGGCTGATCACCTGGCACATCAAGTCCACCACCAAGGCCCACCAGGGCTTGTATGAGTATGACGCGGTCAGCCGCCTGCGGGACTCGCAGCTGGGTGTGGACAAGGTCCACGACGTACGCAATTACCTGAAAAAGGGCAAGCTCTGGGAAGCCTTCGAGTCCGAGGAGCGGGTGATCCTGCTGATCGATGAAATCGACAAGGCCGACATCGAATTCCCCAACGACCTGCTGCAAGAACTCGACAAGATGGAGTTCTACGTCTACGAGATCGACGAGACCATCAAGGCTAAGAAGCGCCCGATCATCATCATTACCTCCAACAACGAAAAAGAGCTCCCGGATGCCTTCCTGCGCCGCTGCTTCTTCCACTACATCGCCTTCCCCGACCGCACCACGCTGCAAAAAATCGTCGACGTGCACTACCCGGACATCAAGAAAGACCTGGTCAGCGAAGCCCTGGACGTGTTCTTCGACGTGCGCAAGGTACCAGGCCTGAAGAAAAAACCGTCGACCTCCGAGCTGGTGGACTGGCTGAAACTGCTGATGGCCGACAACATTGGCGAAGCGGTACTGCGCGAACGTGACCCCACCAAGGCCATTCCGCCCCTGGCCGGTGCCCTGGTGAAGAACGAACAGGACGTGCAACTGCTCGAGCGCCTGGCGTTCATGAGCCGTCGCGGCACTCGATAAGGGTTTTGCCATGCTGCTCAACCTGTTCAATGAAATGCGTGCAGCCAAGGTGCCGGTGTCGGTGCGCGAGTTGCTCGACCTGATCAACGCCCTGAAACAGCGGGTGACTTTTGCCGACATGGACGAGTTTTATTACTTGTCCCGGGCGATCCTGGTGAAGGACGAACGGCATTTCGACAAGTTCGACCGGGCCTTCGGCGCCTATTTCAATGGCCTGGAAAAACTCGACGATCACCTGCAGGCACTGATTCCCGAAGAGTGGCTGCGCAAGGAGTTCGAACGTTCCCTGAGCGATGAGGAGCGGGCACAGATCCAGTCCCTGGGTGGCCTCGACAAGCTGATCGAAGCGTTCAAGAAGCGCCTGGAAGAGCAGAAAGAACGCCACGCTGGCGGCAACAAGTGGATCGGCACCGGCGGTACCAGCCCGTTCGGCTCCGGTGGGTTCAACCCGGAAGGCATTCGGGTCGGGGATGCCGGCAAGCGCCAGGGCAAGGCGGTCAAAGTATGGGACCAGCGCGAGTACAAGAACCTCGATGACTCAGTGGAACTGGGCACTCGCAATATCAAGATCGCCCTGCGCCGCCTGCGCAAGTTCGCCCGCCAGGGCGCAGCCGAAGAACTGGACATCGACGGCACCATCGACCATACCGCCCGCGATGCCGGATTGCTGAATATCCAGATGCGGCCAGAACGACGCAACACCATCAAGCTGCTGTTGCTGTTCGATATCGGCGGCTCGATGGACGCTCACGTAAAGATCTGCGAGGAGCTGTTTTCGGCGTGCAAGACCGAGTTCAAGCATCTGGAGTATTTCTACTTCCACAACTTCATTTATGAGTCGGTGTGGAAGAACAACATGCGCCGGGGCTCAGAACGCACGTCCACCCAGGATTTGCTGCACAAATACGGCGCCGATTACAAAGTGATCTTTATCGGTGATGCGGCCATGGCACCTTATGAAATCACCCAGGCCGGTGGCAGCGTCGAACACTGGAACGAAGAGCCGGGTTATGTGTGGATGCAGCGCTTCATGGCCAAGTACAAGAAGCTGATCTGGATTAATCCGTACCCGAAAGACACCTGGGGCTACACCTCCTCGACCAATATCGTGCGGGATTTGATCGAAGACCAGATGTATCCGTTGACCTTGCGCGGGCTTGAGGAAGGGATGCGGTTCCTCTCCAAATGAGCGTTCCCAAGCAGAGCGTGGGAACGCTCATGGACGATCATGGGAAACGACGCAAATACTCGAGTTGCTGCTGATGCGCCGTCTCTTGCAGCATCGGCGCCAGCCTCACTTTCTCCCCCGGCAAACACTGCGCCAGCCGTGCCAGTGCCAAGGGCGTCAACGCGCCCAATCGTGGGTAACCGCCAATGGTCTGCCGATCATTGAGCAACACGATTGGCTGCCCATCCGGCGGTACCTGGATCGCGCCCAACGGGATACCTTCTGAAATCAGCGACGGCCCCTGGTAGTGCAACGGCGTGCCGAGTAAACGCATGCCCATACGGTCGGCGCGGCTGTCCAGGGTCCACTCGCTATTGAAGGCATCAAACAGACTCTGCCCGCTGAACAGGCCGATCTGCGCACCGAGGATCACGTCCAGTGGAACCGTGGATTGCAGCTTCGGCAGTTGCTCGGCAGACAACACACGCATAGCACCGCCCGTGCCGGAATACACCAACCGCGCGCCTTCGGCCAAAGCACCGCCAAACCCGTCCAGCCCGCCCAACTCCTCGCGCCCAACACTGGCGCAACTGCCCAACACCTTCGGCGCATCAAAGCCCCCCGGCGCCGCCAGGTAAGCCCGGGCACCACTGAACGGCTGGGTGAAGCGCAAACGCTGGCCCTTTTGCAGAATGAAACTGCGCCCGGGACTGATCGCCCGCTCATCCACATACGCGCCCAGATCCGCGCCGGCCAGCGCCAACAAGCAATAACCCTCAGCCTGCACGGTGAACCCGCCCAGGGTGATTTCAACCACCGGAACGTCCAGGGCATTGCCCAGCAGCCAGTTGGCCCAGGACATCGACACCCAATCCAGCGCGCCGCCCTGGGTCACGCCCAAATGCCTGACACCAAAACGCCCGGCATCCTGCAACAGGCACAACGGGGTGCTGGCCTCAATCAACAAGCGGCTCATGACTGCGCCTCCAACGGCGTGTCATCGCCACCCAGATTGATGAATTCGGCATGACCAACAGCCTCGAAACGCACGGTGTCTCCCGGTTGCATCAGGCTGTAGCCATCGCGCTCGCGATCAAACAGTTTGGCCGGGGTACGGCCGATCAGGTTCCAGCCACCCGGGGAAACCGCCGGGTAGGCTGCAGTTTGCCGCTCGGCAATGCCGACGCTGCCCGCGGCCACCCGTTTGCGCGGAGTGTTGAGCCGTGGCGCGGCCAGCACCTCCTCCACCAACCCCATGAAGGCAAACCCTGGGGCAAAGCCGAGGGCAAATACCTGGTATTCGTGCTGGCTGTGACGACGCATCACCTCCTCCACCGCCAAACCACTGCGCTGGGCCAGCCATGTCAGTTCGGGGCCGACACTGACATCATACCAGACCGGCAACACATGACACCGCCCGCCCCCCTTGGGCTCGGGCTGCAACTCGGCAAGCGCCAGGCCAATCAATTCCCGAGCCTGGGCCGGGTTCAATGCAGTAAGGTCGTAATGCACCATCAAAGTGGTATAGGACGGAACCAAATCCACCAGCGCCACGCCAAAACCCTCCCGCAGACGACGGGTGGCGGCGAGCATCCAGGGCATGTTGTCCTCGGCGATCACCTCAAACAAACGCACCATCAGACAGTCGATGGCCACCACTTCAATCCGAGGCTTCATTGTAGGGTCAACGCCTCGCGGATACGTTGGACCGCCGCCACCGAACTGGCGTTGTCACCGTGTACGCACAGGGTATTGGCCTGCAAATGCAGGGCGCTGCCATCACTGGCGGTCAGGGGGCCGCCCCGGGAAATAGTCAGGGCCTGCTCGATGATTTTTTCCGCTTCATGGTGCACGGCACCCGGTAATTGCCGCGACACCAGATGACCGTTGCTGTCATAGGCACGATCGGCGAACGCTTCGAACCATAGCGTTACACCATATTCATCGCCCAAGGCCTGGGCCGCGCTGTTATCACGGGTCGCCATCAACATCAGTGGCAATTCGCCGTAAGCCGCCACGGCCTCGATCACCGCCCGCAACTGCTCGGGCTTGGCCATCATGTCGTTGTACATCGCGCCATGGGGCTTGACGTAGCTGACCCGCCCCCCTTGAGCCCGGCAAATCCCATCGAGCGCGCCGATCTGGTAGTGCAACAGGTCCTGGATTTCTTGGGGGGTGTAGGCCATGGAACGGCGACCGAACCCCGCAAGATCCTGATACGCCGGGTGCGCGCCGACCTGTACACCAAGCTGGAACGCCAGGCTGACGGTCTTGCGCATGATGCTCGGGTCGCCGGCGTGAAAGCCGCAAGCCACATTGGCGCAATCAATAAACGGCATGACCTCGGCATCCAGACCCAAGGTCCAATTGCCAAAGCTTTCGCCGATGTCGCAGTTCAATAGCAGGCGGCTCACGGTGAGGACTCCTGTAGGCTTTATTTTTTGTAGTGTGGGATCTTTTACCAAGATCTCGCAACGAATGTTGTCCTGAACCCCAACGACGCTTATCGTGAGACGGCTCGATTTTTGGCGTTTGCCAAAGGCTGCGTCCAACTAATAAAAACCGATCCTTGCATAAGAAAAAGTTGATCCCATGAATTTGAAGTTCCTTGAAACCTTCGTCTGGGTGGCCAAGCTCAAGAGTTTTCGCCTCACGGCAGAGAAACTCTTCACCACCCAGGCCTCGATCTCCAGCCGTATTGCAGTGCTGGAAAACGAGTTGGGGGTGAAGCTGTTCCTGCGTGACTCCCGTGGCGTGAGCCTGACGCCGGAAGGCTTGAAGGTGCTCGACTATGCCGAGCAAATGATGGTCACCATGCAAGGGCTCAAGCAGTCACTGGAAACCACCAGCAGCAAGGTCGGACGGATCCGCATCGGGGCGATGGACACGGTGATTCACACCTGGCTCAGCCCGTTGGTGGCGGAGTTGATGGACCGCTTTCCACTGGTGGAAATCGAACTGGTCGCCGATACCGCGCTTAACCTCTGCGATCAACTGCAAAAAGGCTTTCTCGACTTGATCCTGCAAACCGACCTGCTGCGCCAGGAAACCCTGCGCAGCCTGGAGCTGGCCAGCCACCCCATGGGCTGGATCGTCGCCAGCCAGTCGATCTATAACCGCGAGTACGCCTCCCTCGCCGAACTGGCCCAGGAGCGCATCATCACCTACTCGAAAAACTCCCATCCGCATCAGGACGTACTGAGCCTGATGCAGGCCAACGGCGTCGCCGCGCCGCGGATGAACTGCGTGAACTCGGTGTCGGCGATCACCCGTTTGCTGCGCGATGGGTTCGGGATTGGCGCGTTGCCGCCGGTGCTGGTCAGCGAAGAGCTGGCACGAGGCGAATTGGTGATGCTGCCCATGACGCAACAACCGCCGAACCTGCAAGTGGTGGTGTCCTGGCGGGTGGGGGTGGAGTTGGTGGAGGAGATTGTCGGGCTGTGCCAGAAAGTGGTGGCCCGGTATGCACAGCAAGTGGGTGAAGAATTGATGGTACTGAGCAAACCCACAAGCGGCGCATAGCTGACTGACATCCCAAGCATGGGATAACAGCTACAACCCTTTCAAATTCCGCTCTTCAATCGGCCGGCTCTGGCGCAGACGCTTGCCGCCCAGCACGACCCAGTCGATCAGGCGGAACAGGCATTCCAGGCCAAACGACAGCAACATCGCCCCACCCAGGCCCCAACCCATGGCTTCGGGGGTCAGCAGCAACTGGTAGCTATAGCCCTTCCAGGTTTCCTGGCGAATATCCGGGTCGGCGGCCACCGCTACCTGCAGGGCGCGGATGTACCAGGGGCCCTGCATCGCCTGGAACTGCTTGTCCAAGGCGACCTGGCGGTCGAGCAGCGTACCAAGGCTGTTGGCATCGCTGCGAAAGACCGGGTCATCGCTGGCCCGGTAATGGGCCACCAGGGCTTGTAAATCGCCATTGAAGAACTGCCGTGCCGTGGTATCAAAGCCACGCAAACCGGCCTGGGCCTCGATCAGATGGGCTTCGACCCGCTTGGCGTAGTCATTGATAAATCCCGGCACTTGCACACCGACCAACAAGCCAATGGCAAACAGCACCAGTCGCAAATAGCTGAGCAACATCGTCGATGTCCTTATGCGGTTATACCCTGGCTGACGCATTCGCCACGTCGCCACAGGCTCCACTGTCCCGGTTCGTAACGGGTCCAGGTTTCGTTTTCGGTCAAGGGTTCGGTCGCGATGACCGTCACCACATCATTGGGAGTGGTTTCAGCCTGAAAATCGACGATCACGTCGACATCTTTCAGGCGTGCGGGGCCAAATGGCGCACGACGGGTGATCTGCGCCAGTTTGGTCGAGCAATAGCAAAACAGCCAGTCTCCGTCGCTGAGCAGGCAGTTGAATACGCCTTTGCTGCGGTATTCACTGCAGGCGGCGATCAGGTCCGGCAGCATGTGCTCGATGTCCACCGGCTCCGGGAAAGCCTCGCGTACCCGGTTGAGCAAATCGCAGAACGCCGCTTCGCTGTCGGTATCGCCCACAGGGCGGTAGAAGGTAGCGCGAGGAGTGAAGCCCGCCAGTTGCCCGTTATGGGCAAAACACCAGTTACGGCCCCACAGCTCGCGGACGAACGGGTGGGTATTGGACAGGCATACCTTGCCTACATTGGCCTGACGGATATGGCCAATCACGACTTCGCTCTTGATGGGGTAACGCTGCACCAGCAAGGCAACTTCCGATTCGCTACTGGCGGCCGGGTCCTGGAACAGGCGCAGGCCACGCCCCTCATAGAAAGCAATGCCCCAACCGTCGCGGTGGGGGCCGGTGCGACCGCCCCGCTGCATCAGCCCGGTAAAGCTGAAGACGATATCGGTCGGTACGTTGGCACTCATGCCCAATAATTCACACATATCAGGGCTCTCGCAGCAGGGTGGACAACGTTAAAGACGCGGTTCGACCCGCAGGCTGCCGGTAGGGACAGCCGGGCGGCCAGCAAAGGGCTCGTCGTCCGGCTCTGCCGCTGCCGCGGCGATAGCGGCCTTCTGCTCACGGCGGGCCTTGGTAGCACGTTCGATGGACCAGCGGATCAGTACAAACACCAGGTACACAACGAAGGCGATGATCGTGTACATCAACAAATCGGAAATCGCCCGCCAGGCGTTGTTGCCGACCTTGAGCAACAGGTCCAGGGCGGTGATGGCCACGGCCGGCGCGAACTGGGTCTTGATCGGGTCGACAATGGTCGGACTGAACAGCAACACAGCCATCAGCAACCACAGCGGTTCGCGCAGCCAGCGCCACATCCAGCGGGTCATGGCAAACCACACCAACAGGCAGCCCAGGGCTGCAAAGGCGTAGAAACCCCAAGCGGTCAGATAGTCGTTCTCGGTCATGGTGTCCATGGCAAGGTAGGCAAACAGGTCGCTATGATAACGACTTTTCAGTGCTGAGGCTGTACTGCCTTCGGCAAACCGCCAGACCGAGAGTGATCCATGCCCCCATCGACCCACATCACTGCCGCCCCGATTGCCCGCAAAGCCACGGGCAACGACCCTTACGCCTGGCTGCAAGAACGCGACAGCAGCGAGGTGCTCGACTACCTCAAGGCGGAAAATGCCTGGCAAGAAGCACAGCTTGCCGATCAAGACGCGCTGCGCGAAAGCCTGTTCGAAGAGATCAAGGGGCGGATCCTCGAGACCGATTTATCCCTGCCCTCCCCTTGGGGGCCGTATCTGTATTACACCCGCACCACGGCGGGCGATGAATACGCCCGTCACTATCGCTGCCGTCGTCCGGCAGATGACAGCCAACAAGTGGATGAGTGCAGCGAAGCACTGCTGTTGGATCCGAACGTGCTGGCCAACGGCGGTTTTTTCGCCCTGGGTGCCTTCAGTATCAGCCCGGACCACCAGCGCCTGGCCTACAGCCTGGACACCAGCGGCGAAGAGATTTACACCCTGTACGTGAAGGAACTGGCCACCGGCAAAGTCAGTGAACTGGCATTCGAAGACTGCGACGGCAGCATGACCTGGGCCAACGACAGCCTGACGCTGTTCTTCGGCGAATTGGACGACACTCACCGTCCGCACAAGCTCTATCGCTACCGCCTGGACGGCACCACCGCCGAAGAGGTGTTCCATGAGCCGGACGGACGCTTCTTCCTGCATTGCTACCGCGCCAGCTCTGAACGGCAACTGCTGCTGTCCCTGGGCAGCAAGACCACCAGCGAAATCTGGGCCCTGGACGCCAATCAGCCACACCAGGCCTTTACCTGCCTGGCACCGAGAGTTGAAGGCCATGAATACGATGTCGACCACGGCAAGCTCGATGACCAGTGGGCCTGGTTTATCCGCAGCAACTGCGACGGTATCAACTTCGCGTTGTTCCAGGCCGTCGACAGCGGCAACGTGCCGTCCCAGGACGACTGGCAAAACCTGATCCCCCACAGCGACACCGTGATGATCGAGGGCCTGAGCCTCAATGCCCAGGCCATGACCCTGAGCCTGCGCGAAGGCGGCCTGCCGATTATCGAAGTTCACCCACAAGGCTTGCCGGCTTATCAGGTGCAACTGCCGGACGCGGCCTACAGCCTGTACGTGCAGAACAGCCTGGAGTTCGGCAGCGACAAAATCCGCCTGCGCTATGAAGCCCTGAACCGCCCGGCCCAGGTGCGTCAGTTGGCACTGGAGACGGGAGCCCAGCAAGTACTCAAGGAAACCCCGGTACTGGGCACCTTCAATGCCGACGACTACGTCAGCCAGCGGCTGTGGGCGACGTCGGTCGATGGTACCCAGGTGCCCATCAGCCTGGTGGTCCGGCGCGACCAACTGGGCCAGCCCACGCCGTTGTACCTGTACGGCTACGGCGCCTACGGCGAAAGCCTCGACCCGTGGTTTTCCCATGCCCGCCTGAGCTTGCTGGACCGTGGCGTGGCCTTTGCCATTGCTCATGTACGTGGCGGCGGTGAGCTGGGCGAAGCCTGGTACCGCGCTGGCAAACAGGAACACAAACAGAACACTTTCAGCGATTTTATCGCCTGCGCCGAGCACCTCATCGCCCAAGGCCTGACCACGTCCAAACAACTGGCTATCAGCGGCGGCAGTGCCGGCGGCCTATTGATCGGCGCAGTGCTCAATCAACGCCCTGAGCTGTTCCAGGCGGCGATTGCCGAAGTGCCGTTCGTCGATGTGCTCAATACCATGCTCGACCCGGACCTGCCCCTGACCGTCACCGAATACGACGAATGGGGCAACCCCCAGGAGCCCGAGGTGTACGAACGGATCAAGGCCTACGCCCCCTACGAAAACGTCAGCGCCCAGGCCTACCCGGCCACACTGGTGATCGCCGGCTATAACGACAGCCGCGTGCAGTATTGGGAAGCCGCGAAATGGGTGGCCAAGCTACGGACCACTTCAACCTCCGACAACCTGTTGCTGCTCAAGACCGAACTGGGGGCTGGCCATGGCGGTATGAGTGGTCGTTACCAGGGGCTACGTGACGTAGCCCTCGAATACGGATTTGTTTTCAAGGCGCTGGGGCTGGTTTAAGGCACTGGCGAAATGCTCAGCGAGGCACTCCGAGTCGCCGCCAAGATCATCCGCGCCATGGCTGTCCCGCCAGCTCTAGCTATCTGCAGCCTTGGGCTTGATGTCTTTGTGCTGCAAAGCGGGAAGCGTCTGGTCCTTGGGCGGCTTGGGCATTGCAATCGGCGGCAGCAATGGCTCGCCACCGGCGCCAGCCGCTTTAGGCGTCGGTGGCGGGGTCACTTGGGGGTAAGGTGTAGGTGTTGCAGTGCCCGGCGCACCCGGCGTGGGTGCGGGAGGGATTGGCACGGTTTGCAACTCCTGCGCGTACGCAGTGCTCAAGGTGAGCGCGCCCCATACAATGACCGTTAGAATGCTGCACTTCATCGATGGCTCCATGGCCTGACTGTAATCCAGTCCCAAGGCTACTCCCAACCGCGTAAGAATGCCCTTCCCAATGAGATTCCCATGAAACGTTTCGTTCTGCTGGACACCACCCCGATTCCCGATAACGGCGGTGCCTTGTGCCTGTTCGAATACGGCGAGGACTTTGTCATCAAGATCCAGGGCGGTGACGGTGGCCAACTGATGAACACGCGCATGCACGGCTCCGAAGACGCTTTGGCGGAAATTCCGTGCCGCAAGGTAGCCGGCCGGCCTGGTTCGCGGGTGTTAATTGGCGGACTGGGCATGGGTTTTACCCTGGCCTCGGCGCTCAAGCACCTGGGCAAGACCGCCGAAGTGGTGGTCGCCGAGTTGGTGCCTGGCGTTGTGGAGTGGAATCGCGGCCCCCTGGGAGAAAAGTCCGGGCGACCACTGCTGGACCCGCGCACGGTGATTCGCATGGAAGACGTGGCCAAGGTGCTGCAGGCCGAGCCCCAGGGTTTTGACGCTATCATGCTGGATGTCGACAACGGCCCCGAAGGCCTGACGCAGAAAGCCAACAGCTGGCTGTATTCCGCCGGCGGCCTGAGTGCCTGCGCCAAGGCCCTGCGGCCCAAGGGCGTGTTGGCGGTGTGGTCGGCCAGCGCCGATAAGCAGTTCAGCGAGAAACTGCGCAAGGCCGGCTTCAAGGCTGAGGAAGTGCAGGTCTTTGCCCATGGCAACAAGGGCACCCGGCATACCATCTGGATTGCCGAAAAACTCAAGGGCTGAAACAGCCCCTGAATTCGCTGCGCGGGTCGTGGATCAAATCGACCGGCGCAATCGATTCAAATGCCTCAAGCCTTCCAACACCAACACCAACACCGCCAGCCAGATTGGCAGATAGGTCATCCATTGGCCCGGCTTAAGGCTGTCCCCCAGCATCAACGACACCGCCACCAACAGCACAGGCTCAGCGTAACTGAGCAAACCGAACAAGCTGAACGGCAATAGGCGACTGGCCATAATGTAGGAATAACCCGCTGCCGCGCTGACCAACCCCATGAGCGGCACCAGCCAATAGAGCGCTGGGCGGTTCATCAGGATCTCGCTGATTGGTCCACCACCAAGGACGAACCATAGCGCCACAGGAATCATCAGCATCATGTCCAGCCATAGGCCTCCCAGGTTATCGGTGCCACAGCGCCGGCGCAGTACGAAATACAGCGGATAGCCGACGCACACCACCAGCGTCGTCCAGGAGAACCCACCCGTGCGGTACAACTCATTGGCTACACCCACCGCAGATAACGCGGCGGCAATCTTTTGCAAGTAGGAAAGGCGCTCGCCGTAAACGATACGACCCGTAATGACCATGGTCAGCGGCAACAAAAAATAACCCAGCGAAACATCCAGACCGTGGCCATTAAGCGGCGCCCACATGAAAATCCATAACTGGACACCGACCAACGCACTGGTCAGCACAACGAAAGGCAGCAAGGCCGGCCTATCGCGCAAGCGCTTGTAGATCATCGGGACCCACTTCCAATCTCCGGAGAGACAGAGCAGCAGTGTCATGAAGGGCAACGAAATAAGCATTCGCCAGCCAAATATTTGCTGGCCATTCAATGGTTCAAGAAGGGAGGTAAAGTAATACAGCACGCCGAACAGGAAGGAGGCGGAAACCGCCAGAACAACACCTTTAGACACAACAGCCTCTACAAACAAGCACATTTATTTAATTGAAGCAGGAAGGTTCATTCACTCAGAGTGAATGTTAGCGAGACGAACATCAGGCATTTATTAATAGACACTCACAGCGCTATAACTAACACACAGGATTAACCCTGAACTGTTCAGCAATAAGGATTTGGTGCCTCGTCTTTTTTATTGTATGCACGACGATCATCAGACACTTCAACTGGCCCGACTTCGGTCATTGGAAGCAGTACACTCTGGACGAGCGCCTCTGATTTGAAACGCCCCAACCTCACCCTCAGAGGGTTGACGCCGGGATGGGAAACCCGAATCAACGGGGACAGCCTGTTACAGGTCGGGGTGAACAGTCTTCAGGGAAGCCCTGACACGCTCACCGGCCACTCGTGTTCTTCATGACCTTGCCAGGTCATATTCTCCGAGAGACCCGTCTCGGAACGAATGAACGTTTTAACACCTGATGCCACCACAAGCCAAACTAACGGCAATGGGCCAGAAGGCGCCACATTAAAGACTTCTAGCAAGTTAGTCCAATAATTTCTGGTAATTAATTTGCTTCACCCAAAGTGAAACACTCAAGGGCATTTAATTCGATACCTGCTCAGCCATTACTGTATATTTAGCCGCTATACGCCTAGCAAATAATCGAGCAAGTTACTCTTTGCCATCGCCCAGGCCGTTGGTTTCGCAGTATTCGTCGAACGCCTGTCCGCACGCGTGTCGAAAACGCCTGAGCTTGAACAGCGCCAACAATCATGAGTGCAGGTACATGAGCGCGAATCCTTGTGAGCTCAGTATCGCCAATACTACAAACAATCTCTCCGGCAGCCCGTACCTCAGCTGAAAAAAGCCAGGGGCTTATTACCCCATGAGCAGCTAGAATCAACGCTATCCGTGATCCACTAAAAGACAGGAGCCATGATGAGCTCGACCAACCCGCCCTCCCACACCGCCAAGCTGGACCGCATCCTTGCCGATGCCCAGCGCGACCGGGAAATGGGCTACCGCGACAAAGCCTTGAAGATGTATCCCCACGTGTGCGGTCGCTGCGCCCGTGAGTTCGCCGGCAAGCGCCTGAGCGAACTGACCGTGCACCACCGCAACCATAACCATGACGACAACCCCCAGGACGGCTCCAACTGGGAGTTGCTGTGCTTGTATTGCCACGACAATGAACACTCGCGTTATACCGACCAGCAGTATTTCGGTGAGGGTTCCACCAGCAGTCCGACCATTGCCAAGGCCACGCATAATCCGTTTGCAGCGTTGGCCGGGCTGATGAAGAAAGACGACTGAACATCTGTTCCGGCCTCATCGCGGCACAGGTCTCGACAGCGGCTACAAGGACCGTCGATCACTGATCCTGTAGCCGCTGGCGCAGCCTGCGATCGGCTGTGCAGCAGTCGTTTGGCCTTGAGATTGCTGAAGGTCCTGCGGCCCTTATCGCAGCCTCGTGCCTCGACAGCGGCTACAAGGGAACGTCGATCACCTATCTCCTGTAGCCGCTGGCGCAGCCTGCGATCGGCTGCGCAGCAGTCGTGTGAGGGCCTTGAAATCGCTGAAGGTCCTGCGGCCCTTATCGCAGCCTCGTGCCTCGACAGCGGCTACAAGGGAACGTCGATCACCTATCTCCTGTAGCCGCTGGCGCAGCCTGCGATCGGCTGCGCAGCAGTCGTGTGAGGGCCTTGAAATCGCTGAAGGTCCTGCGGCCCTTATCGCAGCCTCGTGCCTCGACAGCGGCTACAAGGGAACGTCGATCACCTATCTCCTGTAGCCGCTGGCGCAGCCTGCGATCGGCTGCGCAGCAGTCGTGTGAGGGCCTTGAAATTGCTGAAGGTCCTGCGGCCCTTATCGCAGCCTCGTACCTCGACAGCGGCTACAAGGGAACGTCGATCACCTATCTCCTGTAGCCGCTGGCGCAGCCTGCGATCGGCTGCGCAGCAGTCGCCTGGGTTTTGAAATTGCTGAAGGTCCTGCGGCCCTTATCGCAGCCTCGTGCCTCGACAGCGGCTACAAAGGACCGTCGATCACCTATCTCCTGTAGCCGCTGGCGCAGCCTGCGATCGGCTGCGCAGCAGTCGTGTGAGGGCCTTGAAATTGCTGAAGGTCCTGCGGTCCTTATCGCAGCCTCGTGCCTCGACAGCGGCTACAAGGGACCGTCGATCACCGATCTCCTGTAGCCGCTGGCGCAGCCTGCGATCGGCTGCGCAGCAGTCGCTTGGGACCTTGAAATCGCTGAAGGTCCTTCGGCCCTTATCGCAGCCTCGTGCCTCGACAGCGGCTACAGAACACCGGGCAGTTGGCCTGCGATAACGACCCCCCAAACAACACATCTCTTTGATGCCCGACCGTATTTAGAGCAATCCCCGTATAATCGCGGTTTTTCTCGAAGGCCCTCCCTCCCGTGCCCAACAAACGCTACAGCTGCATCGGTCTGTATAACCCCAAATCCCCCGAGAACGTCGGTTCGGTGATGCGCGCCGCCGGTTGCTACGGTGTGGCGTCGGTGTTCTACACCGGCAAGCGGTATGAACGGGCCCGAGACTTCATTACCGACACCAAGAAGGTCCATCAGGACATTCCACTGATCGGCATCGATGACCTGAAAAAAATCCTGCCCCTGGGCTGCATCCCGGTCGCCGTGGAGCTGGTGGAAGGGGCTCGCCCTCTTCCGGAATACACTCACCCCGACCGCGCGCTGTATATCTTCGGCCCCGAGGACGGCTCCCTGGACAAGGAAATCCGCGACTGGTGTGAAGACGTGGTCTATATCCCTACCACCGGCTGCATGAACCTTGCCGCCACCGTCAATGTGGTGCTTTACGACCGCTTGGCCAAGGGCAACAACACCCGCTCGGGTCCAAAATACTGATTCTTCGGGAACATCTTCGTCCCACGTACAGTCAGTTATCTATCAATGACCCTTGTTGGAGACAGATCATGAGCGACAGCAAAACCCAGCGACCTATCATCGAGTCCACACCATTCCAGAGCCACCCCACACAGAACGTGCAGGGCTGGGAACGCATCGGTTCCCTGGCAGGTGGTGTGGTAATGATGGGTAAAGGCCTGCGCCGTGGCGGTATTTTCGGTTTGATCCAGGTGGCGATTGGCGGTGTGGCGCTGGCCCGCGGAATCAGCGGCCACAGTTCGCTCAAGGACAAGCTGGACCAGGGCCGTCAGGAAATGAACAGCATACGCACGAAGATCGAACGGGCCGGCGAGGAATTGAAAAACCTCAAGACCAAGGCTGAAGTGGCCGCCGAGAAAGCCACCAAGACCACGGGTTGATCGTTCCCATGCTCTGCGTGGGAACGATCATCAGTGCAGCAACTGGGTATCCAGCACCACCGACGGCTCACCCATGATGTTCTCGGCCAACTGCACAAACTCCTTGGTATTGATGCTGTTCATCCGCATCACCGCTTGCGCCAGATCATCCATGGAGCGCTTGTTTTGAGTTTTCAGGCGGATCTCGCGGTCCAGTTCCTGCAGCATCACCACCGCCCGTGCCACGGTTGCACCGCTGACCTGATCGCCGCGCAAGGTCTTCACCGCCTTCCCTTCCTTGTTCAACCGGGCCTGGATTGCGGTATATCGCTCGTCACTGATTCCCCCGGCCCGGCGCACCAGTTCAATCGCGTAATACTCCGCCAAGCCTTCGCTGATCCAGTCACTGGCCTGGCTGTCGTTGAAACGCGCGATAGCTTGTACCACCTCTCGAATCAGCGGGCTGCTGCCGTTTTCGCTCACCAGTGGCGTGCGGCTATTAAGGTAGAGCGAATCTCGCGCGAAGAATGCGCCGCGCCGCATCGGGTCGCTGGCCCCCACCACCAGCAACTTGGCCGGATAACGGGGCAGCGCTGCTTGCACCTGGGGCCAGACAAAGGTCAGTAGCGTCAGCACGTCCATGCGCCGCATGCCCTGGCCCTTGGGCGAGGCCACGGTGATTTCGGTTTCCCCCAGGCGCACGCGACGCGAGCCCAACGTACCAGCGAGCATCCAGCCGGTAGGCCGATCGAACAGCCGGGAGACGTTATCGATGCGGAATTTGTTCTTGCCAATACGCGGCCAGGCGGTCTCGACGCTTTTCCAGCCTGCCGGCAGTTCAAAGGTCAGCCGCGACACCAGCTCGACACCCTCTGGCAGGTCAAGACGGGCCACGGGCACCAGGTCTTCACCACGAAACAGCGCCCAGCTGGGCGTCATCCGCGCCTCATCGATGCCGGGCTTACGGGCATGCCCAAGGCGCACACGGTAGGTCAGGCTGGCCTTGGCGGCACTGGGTTGCCACAGGCCACGGCTGTCACCTGCGGTGTTGCCCGCCATGACTTGCCACTGGCCATCGGCCTTGAAGTCGCTGTAGTCGCCATCGCGGCCGAGATTGAAATTCAGGCTGCGCACGGCCGAACCCTGGGACAGGCTCAGGCGTACTTCAGCCTGATCACTCTGGGGCAATAACTTGACATGATAGTCAAGGTCGACTTTTTTCGCAGACCATGCCGGCGCACTCAACACCAGCAGTAGCAGACTTGCAACCAGCTTGTCTCCAACCCTCATACACACTCCTTTCAGCCTGCGCGGAAGATCAGGTAATCCTCCCAATCGTCCTCGGCCACGCTGCCTTCGCTGAGCATGCGCCCGGACTGGGAAATGCGTTCGTGGTGGACAGCATCGCGATCGCCGCAGACCAGATGGTGCCATAGCGGCAAGTCCTTGCGCTCGCTAACCAGCCGATAGCCACAGGTGGGCGGCAGCCATTTGAATTGGTCGGCCTGCCCCGGGGTGAGCTGGATGCAGTCAGGTACCGAGTCGCGACGGTTGGGGTAATCGGTGCACTGGCAGGTTTTCAGGTCCAGCAGTTTGCAGGCGATGCGCGTGTAGTAGACGCTGTTATCGTCTTCATCCTCAAGCTTTTGCAGGCAGCACAGGCCGCAGCCGTCGCACAACGACTCCCACTCCTGCTGGTCGAGTTGTTCGAGGGTTTTGCGGATCCAGAAAGGTTCGACTTTGGCGGCCATGGCTCTACATCAGTATCGGTCGGTTAAAAGGCCGCCAGTCTAGTGCCCAAGCCCCCTGGGGCCAAGCGCTTGCGACTGCCGGTAGAGCAAGGCTTGTCAGCCACCCGAAAGGCGAAGTAGCTTTGGGCCCTGCTTTTTTTGATCTGTACTTCGTAAACCTAATCAGGAACTGCCCATGAGCATCAACCCACGCGTTGCAGACTATGCCATCCACCCGCAGTTTACCGACCGCTGGTCACCGCGCGCCTTTACCGGCGAGAGCATTTCTGAAGAAACCTTGCTGAGCTTCTTCGAGGCGGCCCGCTGGTCGCCGTCGGCGTACAACTCGCAGCCTTGGCGTTTCCTTTATGCACGCCGCGACACGCCGAATTGGGAGCGCTTCCTGGGCCTGCTGAACGAATTCAACCGTGGTTGGGCCCAGCACGCCTCGGCCTTGGTGATCGTAATGTCGAAAACCGATTTTGCCGTGCCAGGTGCCACCGAAGAAACCCCGGCCCTGTGGCACACCTTTGACACCGGTTCCGCCTGGGGCCATCTGGCGCTGCAAGCCAGCATCAGCGGCTGGCACACCCATGGCATGGCCGGTTTCGACCAGGAACTGACCCGCAAGGAACTGAAAGTCCCTGAAGGCTATGCCCTGCATGCGGCCGTGGCCGTTGGCAAGCTGGGAGACAAGTCGACCCTGGCGGACTACCTGCAAGCCCGGGAAACCCCGAGCCCGCGCCGGCCGTTGACGGAGTTGGTCGCTGAGGGTGATTTCAGCCTGTAATACGTTACAGGAGCCGGCGTGCCGGCTCCTGTTTAATACCCGCGCTCGAAACTCACTTCTCCACGCAATACCGCTTGCGACTGATACGCCCGCAGGTTCTCGACAAACAGCTGCACCATCATTCGCGGCGAGGTCGGCGCCGAGCTGTGGCCAGTCAGCAGCAAGCCCCAGGCCGTCCAGAACGGGTGACGCTGCGGCAGCGGCTCTTGACGGCAGACGTCGATGACCGCGCCCGCCAGATGCCCTTCCTTCAAGGCCTCCACCAGGTCGGCATCCACCACCGCCACACCGCGCCCGACGTTGATAAACAAGCCAGTAGGCTTGAATTGCTTGAACAGCGCCGCGTCGTACAAGTCGTGGGTGTTGGCCGTGTTAGGCAGCAGGTTGACCACGTAGTCCACCTCTCCTACCAGCCGGCCAAGCTGGTCCAGCCCGGCCACTTCAATAAACGGCGCCTGCTCCCGGGCTTCGCTGGCAATGCCGTACAGCTCGACGCCAAAGGGCTGAAGGAACTGCGCCACACTGCAACCGATATCGCCGGTACCGACGACCAATACCTTGCGCCCCGCCAGGCTCTGGCCCAGGCGACTGTCCCATTTACGCTCCACCTGGCTGACCAGGCGTGCCAAGACTTCACGCTCGTGACCCAGCATATAAGTGAGCACATACTCGGCCATCACCTGGCCGAAGATGCCGACTGCGCGGGTCAGGCGGTAGTCCCGGGGCAAGCCCTCAGCCAGCAGCGGGGTGATTCCGGCCCAGGTCGATTGCAGCCATTGCGGGTGATGGCCTTGGCGCAGCAAGGTCGCCATCAGGTCCGGTTGGCCAAGCCATATAGGGCAATCAGCGGCCAGGTGCGACAACTCGGCCGAGTCACCGCTGGTCATCACTTCAAGGTCGGGTGCCGCTTCACGCAACAGTTGGGCGTACAGCGGATGATCGTGTTCAGCAATCAGAACGCGCATGGTTCAAACCTTTCAAAAACAGTGCGGGCGGCCGCGGGCAGCAGGTTCACTGCATCCCTCGGGGCCGCCGTCAGACAATACGACTTCAGTTATGAACGTGCCCCGCACGGGGCACTCACCGATCACATCGGGTCGTTACGGCGCAGCAGCTCTTCGGGCAAGTGCTCGATGTACTCGTCCTCGGCCGGCGGCATTTGCAGGTGATAGCCCTGCTTTTCGAGGTTTTCCAGCACCACCTCGATGTCCTCGCGGGACAGTTTGCGCTCGGGGCTCAGCACCAGGTCAAAAGCATGGTGGGGCTTGCCGAACGCCGCCAGCAGAGTTTCCGGGACGCGCTCCAGGGCATCGCTTTTCAGCACATAGAGGTACATCTCGCTTTTTTTCAGGCTGCGATAAATGGAGCAAATACGTTTCAAGGCTGTTCTCCGGCGGTGGCCAGGCTGTCCAGCAGCGCCTGGCCCATCAACTCGCGGCGCCAGCCACGCAGCGAGTCAGGCAATTGGTAAGGGCCCTCGGGATAGCCACTCTTGAGCAGGGCTTCGAGGGTTTTCTTGCGCAGCATCAGTTCTGGCGCCATGTCGAGGCGCTCCGCTTCAGCCTGGCCCAGGGCACGCAGTTGCTTGATCAATACCGCGGCGTCCACCGGCAATGGCTCGGCAACCGCCGGTGGCCATTGGTCCATCGGCACGCTGCCGGCGCGCTGGATCAGGCCCAGCAGAAACTCGCCATCCTGGCGCACGGTACGCGGGTGCATGTCTTCGATTTTTGCCAGGGCGGCGAGGTTATCCGGCTGGGATTTGGCCAGGGGCCATAACGAATGTTCGCGAATAATCCGGTTGCGCGGCAGGTCACGGGCGCGGGCTTGCTGCTCGCGCCAGGCACACAGCTCACGCAGCACGGCGAGTTGGGCCCGAGACAGCTTCCACGCCAGCTTGGCGTCGCGGTAGACCTCGTTGGGGTCGATTTCACGGCGCAGGTTGGCGACCAGTTCGGCACCGTCCTCCAGGACCCAGGCGTACTTATCGTCAGACAGCTTGGGCCGCAGGCGCGTGTAGACCTCGGCCAGGTGCACTGCATCTTCGGCGGCGTAGCTGATTTGCGTCTCGGACAATGGCCGCTGCAGCCAGTCCGAACGGGTTTCACCCTTGGGCAACTCGATACCGAGGACGGCTTGCACCAACCGTGAATAGCCCATGGAAAAACCAAGGTTCAAGTAAGCGGCTGCCAGTTGGGTGTCGAACAACGGCACCGGCAGGCTGCCCGTCAGGCGCAGCAACACTTCCAGGTCTTCACTGCAGGCGTGCACCACCTTGATCACTGCCGGGTTCTCCAGCAGGGCGGCCAAGGGTTGCCAGTTATCGATGGTCAAGGGGTCGATCAGATAAGCGCGAACACCATCACCGATCTGGATCAGCCCGGCGATGGGGTAAAAAGTGTCGACCCGCATGAATTCGGTGTCGAGGGCGACGAATGGCAACAGTTGCCATTGGGCGCAATGCTGGCCGAGGCTATCGTTGTCGCAGATCCAGTGAATATCGATGGCCACACGGCTCTCCCTTGAAGAATGGCGCGCAGTATATATCGCTAAAAGGATTTGCGAGCATCCGCAATGCAAGAGCAGCCATGAAAACCCTGACAGGAACCAAAGAATAGTCCTACTGAGGCGCCTTACCCTCTTTTACGCAGGACGTACACGCACCACATGGCCGAGCCTGGCAGGAATTCCTGATGATTGAGGATCTTGAAACCGGCTTGCCTGAATTCGCCCTCCACCTGCGTCCGATGGCTGCCCCCCGCCAATGCATCAGGCCTTGCAGACGTGTCGCCGATGCTGCTTTTGACCGAGATAATCACCGTGTCGCGGCTGACCCGATGAAACTCGCCCAGCAGGGCCAGGCGCCCTTCGGTCGTCGGCACATGGCGAAACAACTCCAGGCAAAAAATGCAGTCCACCGCATTGGCAGGCAAACCTATGGAAAATGCCGAGCTTTGAAAGGTCTTCACCCGTTTGAGCAAGGCCTCGGCGTGGTGAGTGCGGGAATGGTCGAGCATGTTCTGGGAATTGTCGGCGGCGAGAATCACGCGGTTCTCATGCTCGGCCAACACCGGCCAGAGGCGGCCCACACCGCAGGCCAGATCAAGGATCAAACCTGGCTCACCGGCGATTTTCAGGGCATGGCGCGCCAGTTGCTCATCGCGCCACAGCGCCAGGCGCCGCCACAAACCTGGCGGGCGTGTGTCGCCGCAGACTCTGGCGTGCTCACGATCATAGCGCTCGGCGAATTCGGTCTCGATGGACGACGGGGGTTGCGACGGCATCACGGGCTCTTGGGAGTCAATCGGTATTAAAAGGACCTTGGATGGGCAGCTTAATCACTGCCACGTGAAAAAAAGGTCGAAAGGCTCAATACCGTTATCACCTCAGGCCTGGTGCAGGTACCAGCGCCAGTCCTGCTCCCCCACCTCCCCCATGAATTGACGGTATTCCTCACGCTTCACCGCCAGGTACACCCCGAGGAACTCATGGCCAAAGGCTTCTCGCGCCCAGGCCGAATCTTCCAGTGCACGCAGGGTGGTCAGCCAGTCCGTGGGCAACAACTCCGTGGCCTGGGCATAGCCGTTGCCTTCCACTGGGGCGCCAGGGTCGCGCTGTTCGCGGATGCCTCGGTGAATACCGGCCAGGATGGCCGCTGCCGCCAGGTACGGGTTGGCATCGGCGCCGCAGATCCGGTGTTCGATATGCCGGGAGAATGCCGGCCCCCCAGGCACCCGCAAGCTCACTGTGCGGTTGTCCACGCCCCAGGTCGCCGCTAGCGGTGCGTAGCTGTTGGCCTGGAAACGCCGGTAGGAGTTGGCGTTTGGGCAGAACATCAACAGTGAATCAAGCAACGTGCTGAGCATGCCGCCCACTGCCTGGCGCAGCAGCGGCGTGCCATCAGCGGCCTCACTGGCAAACAGGTTGTTACCGTCATGGTCGGCCAGGCTGACGTGCATGTGCATGCCGGTACCCGCCAGGTCGTCGAAGGGCTTGGCCATGAAACAGGCGGTCATCCCATGCTTATGGGCCACGCCCTTGACCAAACGCTTGTAGCGCACCGCCTCGTCCATGGCTTGCAGGGCATCACTGCGGTGCTCCAGGGTGATTTCCACCTGCCCCGGGGCGTATTCGGAAATCGCTGTACGCGCGGGAATACCTTGCAATTTGCAGGCGCTGTACAAGTCGGCAAGAAACGGCTCGATCTGTTCCAGTTCGCGTAAACCATAGACCTGGGTCGAACGCGGACGACCGCCATCGGTATCCCGCGCGGGGCGTGGCCGGCCATCGCGGTCAGGCTTCTGGTCGAGCAGGTAGAACTCCAGCTCCGCCGCCATGACCGGGTAGTAACCGTCGGCCTTGAGCCCCTCGATCACCTTGGCCAATACATGCCGGGGATCGGCCACAGTGGCGGGCATGCCTTCCTCGGGGTGCATGCTGACCTGCACCGCCGCCGTCGGAATCAACCGCCAGGGCATGCGCTGCAAACTGCCGCTGACCGGGTAGGCACGGCAGTCGATGTCCCCTACGTCCCACACCAGCCCGGAGTTTTCCACGTCGTCGCCGTTGATGGTCAGGCCGAGGATAGTGCTGGGCAGCGGTCGACCGCTTTTATAGACCGCCAGCAACTCATCACGGTGCAACAACTTGCCCCGGGGCACCCCATTATTGTCGAGGATGAACAACTCGAACATCTCGATATCCGGATTCTGATCGAGAAAGGACTGGGCTTCGTACAGGGTGGCAAAGGTGGTACTCATGGAGAAATCTCATACGTTCGCGTCAGGCAGGCACACAGGCGCTGCCGGTCAGATGCCTGGGCATCCACGGGGCAATCAACGTAAGGAAGATACATCCGGCGGGCGGGCATGACGGCAATGCCATAGCGCCCAGAAGGCCAACTTGGAGGGCAGCGCATCGACACAGGTCCGTCGACGAACCGGGCGGCCTGACGCAACGGCGCCAGGCAATGTCTCGGGGTAAGGGTCGGGGGAACCGTCCATGCAAGAATCACAGTGAAGAGATGGCATCAGCCTCACATGACGGGATAAGCCGTTAAATTCAGTCTTGACGGAGTTTGGTTGTGTATTGGCTAAACATTTGGAAGTATGGTCCCCCCTGTTCATGCCCCAAGGACTTGCCCGCATGAAAGCTCCCTTGACCCTTTGCCTGTTGACCAGCCTGGCGCTGCCTGCGCTGGCCGCTACCCCCACCTCGCGCCTGGATGAAGTGATCCAGCGCGGCGAAATGACGGTTTGCACCACCGGCGACTACAAGCCCTACACCTATTTGCGAAAAGACGGCAGCTACGAAGGCATCGATATCGCCATGGCCCAGTCTCTGGCCAAAAGCCTCGGCGTGCAGGTCAAGTGGGTGCCCACTACGTGGAAAACCCTGATGCCAGACTTTCTCGCCCAGCGTTGCGACATCGCCGTCGGCGGGATTTCCGTGTCCCTGGAGCGGCAGAAAAAAGCCTTTTTCAGCCAGTCGATGAATGTCGACGGCAAAATCCCTTTGGTGCGCTGCGATGATGTGCAGCGTTATCAAACCGTCGAACAGATCAACCAGCCCCAGGTCCGGGTGATCGAGCCTGCGGGCGGCACCAACGAGGTTTTCGCCAGGGCGCACCTGGGCCAGGCGCAATTGCGCTTGTTCCCGGACAACGTGACGATTTTCGACGAATTGCTGGCGGGCAAGGCCGATGTGATGATCACCGACGCCAGCGAGGCCCGTTACCAGCAAAAGCTCAAGCCAGGGCTATGTGCCGTGAACCCCGAGCGTTACATGCAGTACAGCGAGAAGGCCCTGCTGCTGCCACGGGACGATGTGGCCTGGAAAAGTTATGTCGACCAGTGGCTGCATTTGAGTACGGTCACCGGTGTTTATGACGGCATCGTTAATCAGTGGTTGGCGGCGCCTTGATCCAGTGCGCTGCCAACCCCGTAACAGCATCGTTTGATAAGGGTCCTGCGCGGCATCGGCATGCTCAAGATATGAAGCGTTATTGAGCCTTGTCTTCGCGCCCTCGCAACAACCGGTTGGGCATCGCAATTGCCGCCGCCAACCCCAGCAGCGATACCGCTGCGCTGATCATCAACAAATGCCGGAACGTCACCAGTAACTCCCCGCGCAAGGCATCTTGCGCCGGGCCTGGGGCGGCGCTGAGGCCATCGAGCAACACATTGCCGGAATGACCCTCTGCCGCGAGCGAAGCGCTGGCCAGGTGAGCAAAACTGGAGTCTTGCAGCAACGCCAACAACAGCGCCGACATGCACGCGACACCCACCGCACCACCCAGGGAGCGGAACAGGTTGGTGGTGCTGGTGGCGACACCGATATCCCGTTGTTCCACCGAGTTCTGCGTACCCACCAGGGACGTGGGGAACTGCATGCCGGTACCAATCCCGCTGAGCAACATGAACAGGCTGCTCAACAGCAGCGCCTGGGGGGCGCTGAAGGCCATGCCGAGGATTGCAATCGGGGTGAGCAGCGCGCCGGTGAGGATCATCGGTTTATAACGGCCGGTCACTGAGGTCATGCGCCCGGCAAAATAGGCGCCCACCGGCAATCCCATGGCCAGCGGCAGCAGGTGCAAGGCGGCGCTGTCGGCGCCAAAGCCGGTGACGGTCTGGTAGCGCAGGGGCATCAACACAATCAGCGAGATCGCCTGGAAGCTGGTAAAGAAAATCGTACACCAGCACAGCACAGCACTGCGGTTGGCGAACAGGTGCATCGGCAGCAAGGGCTCCCGCGTCCGACGCTCATGCCAGACAAATACCGTCAGTGCCACCAGGGCACAGCTCAGCAGGCCAAGTACCTGATCGTCACGCCAATCGTGGCCCTGGCCGATTTCGGTGATACCCAGCAGCAGCGCACTCAAGCCAATGATCATCAGCACAGAGCCAAGGTAGTCGATGACCGGTTTACGTTGCCCAACCGGCAGCCCCACCAGCGTGCGGTGGGCCACCCACCAGGCCCCTGCCCCCAAGGGCAGGTTGATCAGAAATACCCAGCGCCAAGACAAGTACTCGGTCATATAACCACCCAATATCGGCCCGGCAACGCTGGCCACCGCGTACATGCCGCTGAAATAGCCCTGGTAACGCCCGCGCTCACGGGGCGCGATGATGTCGCCGATAATCGCCTGGCTCACCGAGATCATCCCGCCAGCGCCAATACCCTGAAGGATCCGCGCCAGCACCAGTTGCTCCATGCTTTGTGCCATGCCACAGAACAGCGAGGCGATAGTGAATACGCCCATGCCAATCAGCATCATCGGCCGCCGGCCATACAAGTCGCCGAGCTTGCCGTAGATCGGCACGGCCACCGTCATCGCCACCATGTAGCCGGAGATTACCCAGGCCAACAGGCTGACGTCGTTGAACCGGGCGGAAATGGCCGGCATCGAGACGGCAACGATGGTCTGGTCCAGTGCCCCAAGGAAGATCGCCATCATCAAGGCAACCAGGACACTGCGAATAGCGGGCTGGGGTTGAGCGGGTTGATTGAGGTGGGTCACGGCTGAACCTGCAGGCAAGGCCCGTAGGGAGAAGGGCCTGCGGGAATGCCCGCTATGTTACTCGATAGCCAGCTATTCGATAGCCTCGTAAGGAAGTCCGACGTAGTTTTCCGCGATGGTCTTGCGTCCGGCCTCGGAGTCGATGAAATACTCAAGTTCACTCTGGGCAATTCGCTGGCTGAAGTCGTCCGACTCCGGGAACTGATGCAGCATTGAGGTCATCCACCAGGAAAACCGTTCGGCCTTCCAGACCCGCCGTAAACAGACCTGTGAGTATTTTTCCAGCAACTCCACCCGGCCCTCGCGATAAACCTTGAGCAGGATATTAAACAAGGTACTGACATCGCTGGCCGCCAGGTTCAGCCCCTTGGCGCCCGTGGGCGGCACAATATGGGCGGCGTCCCCCAGCAGGAACAGGCGACCGTACTGCATGGGCTCCACCACGAAGCTGCGCAGGGGCGCGATGCTCTTTTCGATGGAAGGCCCGGTCACCAGCCCGGCCGCCAACTCTTCTGGCAGGCGAGCTTTGAGTTCAGCCCAAAAACGCTGGTCGGACCAATCATCGACGGCCTCCTCGGCCGGCACCTGCAAGTAGTAGCGGCTGCGGGTCGGCGAACGCATGCTGCACAGGGCAAAGCCGCGTTCATGCTTGGCATACACCAGTTCGTCGTGGATCGGCGGGGTCTCGGCGAGGAGCCCCAGCCAGCCAAACGGATAGACCCGTTCGAAGATTTTCAACTGCCCGTGCGGAATCGACTGACGCGACACGCCATGAAAGCCGTCGCAACCGGCGATGTAGTCACACTCCAGGCGAAACGACTCGCCTGCATGTTCGAAGGTCAACCAAGGCTGTGGGCTTTTCAGGTCATGAGGCTGCACGTTGCGGGCTTCATAAAGGGTGATGGCGCCCGCTGCCTGGCGTGCCGCCATCAGGTCACGGGTGACTTCGGTCTGGCCGTAGATCATCACCGTCTTGCCACCGGTCAACGTCTTGAGATCGATGGCGACCCGCCGTCCGTTCAACGCCAGTTCAAACCCCTCATGTACCATGCCCTCGGCATCCATTCGCCGGCCAACACCGGCCTGGTGCAACAGCTCGACCATGCCTTGTTCCAGTACGCCGGCACGAATACGCCCCTTTACGTAATCGGGGGTCTGGCGTTCAAGAATCAGGGTTTGGATACCCGCGCGGTGCAGCAGTTGGCCCAACAGCAGCCCGGAGGGGCCGGCGCCAATAATGGCGACTTGGGTTTTCAGCGTTTTCATTATTTTTATGGCCCGTTTTACGCGAACGTATTCGGTGAAAGAGTTGTCATTGAATTTGCTGCTGGCATTTTTAACGTGAGTGACCGGCATTAAGAAGGTGAGAACTGATTCAAACCCTGCGCTTTTTGCCAATCGGGGCGATTACCGCACCACTATCCTGAGTATCGGATTGAAAACATGACCAAACCTGCCAGTACCGCGATTCCGGTCTTCAAACTGTATGGGGAAAACCAGCAATGGCCGACTCCGGATTTGTTGCACTGTGAAACCATCTCCCGGCGCAGCCGTGAGTATCAGTGGGAGATTGCGCCCCACCGGCATGCGGACCTGTGTCAGTTACTGTATGTGTACAAGGGCCAGGCGCAGTTGGAGATAGAAGGACAGCGCACGGTACTGAGCGAGTCGACGCTGCAAGTGTTGCCACCACTGTGCGTCCATGGCTTTCGCTTTTCCGAAGACGTGGAAGGTTATGTGGTGACCCTCTCCGCGCCACTGGTGGCGCATTTGCAGGGGCAATTGGGCTCGGCAGTGGACGGTTTGAGCGCATTGGGCAGTTACCCGGCGGGCAAGGAAGGTGACTACCTCAACAGCCTGTTTACCCGGCTGCAGGACGAATATGCCGATGATCAGCCAGCGCGGGACATGATGATGCACGCTCTGGTCAGCGTATTGCTGGTGTGGATCAGCCGCCAGGCCATCCAGCACCGCCATCCGCAAGCGCGTCGAGGGCGCGAGTATTTTCGGCGCTTCACCCAGTTGGTGGAGCAGTGCTACCGCGAACATCCGAAAATCGAAGACCTGGCCCACACGCTGGGAATCTCGGTGTCCCACCTCAACGGCACCTGCCGGGAACTGGGTGGACAGCCGGCGTTGCAGATCATGCACGACCGACAATTGCTGGAAGCCAAGCGCCTGCTGACCTACACCAGCATGACCATCAACGAAATGTCGCAAGTGCTGGGGTTTTCCGACCCGACCAACTTCTCACGGCTGTTTCGCCGACGTGTCGGGTTCTCGCCCAAGGCGTTTCGGGAACAGTTGAAGAGCGATCAGGGTATTACCTGAGGGCATTCAGGCTCGCGGTATGCGGCACACAGTGATTATGCTCGCAACTGGCAGCCAGGCTCGGCTTCATCCGAGTCTGCTCGACGCGATAGGCGGCTGTGCCATACAACGCCGTGGCGACAGCGCACAGGGTGAAAATCATCAGGTACTTTCTTGTTTTGAGCGACATGATGCTGACCTCTGGCCGGATCAAGAAGGCCCTTCATTCAGCATAGGCCAGCCAGGTCGCATTGCCATTATCGGACGGTATTCAACACCTTTATGACGCGTTAGAGACCGATATCCCACACCGGCTCTTGCGGGAACCTCAACACCAGGAAATCCAACAGGCTGCGCAGCGCCGACGGCATGTGTTTGCGCGAGGCATACACCGCGTACATGTTCATCTGTCGCGGTTCGGCCTCGGGCAGCAGGCGGACCAGTTCGCCGCTGCGGATATAGTCCCCGGCCTGGTAGCTGGGCAGCATCGCCACGCCGGCCCCAGCCAGGGTCGCCCGCAGCAAGGTGCCGGCTTCGTTGGCGCTGATATTGCCCTGCACAGGCACCGAGACGGGATTGCCCTGCTCTTCGAAATGCCAGAGGCTTTTGCCGAAGTAGGAGTGAGTCAGGCAATTGTGCCGGGCCAAGTCTTGCACCTTTTCCGGGTGCGGATGTTCCAGTAGATAGGTCGGTGAGGCGCAAATCACCGAACGACAGACCGTGAGCTTGCGGGCAATCAGGTTGGGGTCCAGGTCATTGCTGGTGCGGATCGCCAGGTCGATGCGCTCATCTACCAGGTTCACCGTGCGGTCGAGCATTTGCAGGTCGACACTGACCTGCGGGTAGCGCTTGACGTATTCGGCCATAGCCTGTGCCAATTGCGCCTGGCCAAAAGAGGTGCTGACACTCAGGCGCAACAGGCCGCGAGGCGCTTCGTCGGGCTCACTGACAGCAGCTTGCATGTCAGTGCACAGCTCCAGCATCTGCCGGCAACGGGGCAAGGTTTCACTGCCGGCGGCGGTCAGGCTCAATTTGCGGGTGGTGCGGTGCATCAGCCGGGCGCCAACCCAATTCTCCAGCTCCGCCAGGTAGCGCGACACCACAGGCCGCGACAGGTCCAAATGATCGGCGGCGGCTGACTGACTCCCCAGGTCCACCACTGCGACAAATACCCGCATTGCTTGAAGACGATCCATGATTTGCCCGTTTTCAGAAACAAACTATGTCCAAGCATCGCATTTTTTGCTGCGTTCAGTGCAACTAAGCTTTGTCCACTGCCTGCCAAGGCCTCTTCATTGCTGGAACTGCATATGTCCTCGATCCTCAAGCGTTTTGCACTGGCCTCGGCCGCCTTGGGCTTTGCCGCCCATGCCGCGGCCGCCGACCTGAAACTGGATGTCTACAACCCAGGTGAAGCGGCGATCTTCCCGGTCAGCTCGGTACTGGTCAGTGGCAAGAGAGACGCCATCCTGGTGGATGCCCAATTCGGCAAGGGCCAGGCCGAACAACTGGTGCATAAAATCCGCGCCAGCGGCAAGCAACTGACCGTCATTTATATCAGCCACGGTGACCCGGACTACTACTTCGGCCTCGACACCCTGACCGCCGCGTTCCCCAAGGCCCGCGTACTGGCGCCGCAACCGGTGGTGGACCATATCAAGGCCAGCGTGGCCGGAAAGCTTGAATACTGGGGGCCGAAGATGGGCGCCGACAAGCCGGCCAAAACCATTATTCCCCAAGTACTTGAAGGGCATGAGTTCACCCTTGAAGGGCAGAAACTGGAAGTGATCGGCCTCGATGGCCCGCAGCCCGACCGCAGCTTTATGTGGATTCCGTCGATCAAGGCGGTGGTTGGAGGTGTAGTCGTCGCTGAAAACATCCATGTGTGGATGGCCGACACCCAGGGCTCGAAATCCCACACTGACTGGCTGGCCACCCTGCAACGCATCAAGGACCTGAAGCCGCACACCGTAGTGCCCGGCCACTACCTGGGCCCTGCGTCACTGCAATCCGTGGCGTTCACCGCCGGCTACATCAAAGCCTTCGACGAGGAAACCGCCAAGGCCAAGGACTCCACGGCGCTGATCGCTGCGATGAAAAAACGCTACCCGAACCTCGCCGATGAAAGCTCCCTGGAGCTGAGCGCCAAAGTCGCCAAGGGCGAAATGAAGTGGTGAATTGATCCATCCCTACGCATTGGAGAACCGCATGAGCAAGATCGCAATTATTGGTGCCACCGGCCGTGCCGGTAGCCAACTGCTGGAAGAAGCCCTGCGTCGCGGCCACACCGTCACGGCCATTGCCCGCAATACCGACAAGATTGGCGCACGCCCTGGGGTCACGGTCAAACAAGCCGATGCCCTGGACGCCGACGCCTTGCAACAAGCCGTCAGCGGCAACGATGTGGTGATCAGCGCCGCGCACTTTGCCACCCTGCCCGCCAGCGCCGTGATCGGGCCGGTGAAAAACGCCGGCGTAAAACGCTTGCTGGTGGTGGGCGGTGCCGGTTCACTGTTGCTGCCAGACGGTAACCGCGTGATCGACAGCCCTGGTTTTCCGGATGAGTACAAGGCCGAAGCCAGCGCGGGCAGTGACTTCCTCGAGACCTTGCGCCAGGAAAAGGAACTGGATTGGAGCTTTCTCTCGCCGTCAGCAGAATTCGTCGAGGCCGAGCGCACCGGCACCTTCCGCTTGGGCCAGGAGCATTTGCTGGCGAACAGCGAAGGCCGTAGCTGGATCAGCTTTGCCGACTATGCGATTGTGCTGATCGATGAAGTGGAATCACCGAAGCATTCGCGCCAACGGTTTACTGTGGGTTATTGATGGGGTTACAGCTGATCATTGATCGATGGCCCTTTGTAGCCGCTGTCGAGGCACGG
>NZ_WLYI01000001.1 GCF_009707515.1 Pseudomonas karstica
GTTCAGTGTATCTATTTCTGTATGGACCTTTGCAGAAAATCTTTCAGTATATTTCGGATCACAAACAATTATCATCATTGACGTGGTGGCAGATGGAACTACGAAAACGAAGGTATCGTGATAAATACCCTCCTCACGTATTACAAATCTTTTATGTAAAGCAACAGGGCAGGGAAAATGAATTCGTCTTATAAGAACATCAGCATTCATTCCCGCAACTGATGAAAATGGAGTTAATTTCAACTTGTCGTAAGGTGGTAATTGCTCAGTTTAATTATTATAACCATCAAGTAAATCGTACGATAACGAAAGCCCGCGACTAGCACTTATAGGCTTGCTTAACTCAAAATCCTGATTAAAGTTCTCGTGATCACCTGCATGTCGTGCGCTAGCGAGGTAAGCATTGTCTACAAACACGATGTTTGCGAATGATCGGTATAGCTGAAGAAAAACATCTCCTAAAGTATTGATACCGGTCTTGTCTAGTGCGCCAAATGTAGAGTCGTGAGTCTTGCAAAACCCTTTGAAAGTAGAAGCCTTTTGGGTACCCACTTCACAGAATTTTATTCTGCAATAGATATCTTCATCTAAGCGCAAGGGCTCTGGGTGAATCAAAATGCCATCCTTCGCTATACCACGAAGAGCATATTCTTTAGAAATAGCATGTGCATTAATCGCTGGCTGGGTGCAGCCAGGATACATGCACTTATGGTTTGCTTTACGCGCCAGTAAAGCCTGAAGTTTGTTCCGGAAATCCCTAGTCATTTTATTATGAGTATCCATATAACTCCTTTAAACCTATGTAAGCCAACTATTATAAGATGAATCTATTTATACGAAGCAAGTGCGAGTCATATCATAGCAGGGCGCACGATTAATAGTACGACCAAAAGCCATGTCGGAGCTTTGTTATGCTAAAATTATTAGCAAATACAAACCATTGTGCGCCCCAATATATAACCAACTTAAACTCTACAATATGAAAAATTTTATATTTTTCTAAGCAACCTTACAGCTCCTGCGGTTTACGAAAAGATTAGCAGCGGCGTGGAATTTAGGCGATCCTAAGTCAACTAGCATCTCAAATTTCCCGCTCACTCGGTACTACGATATTTGGCAAGCCGAGATTCGCGATACTGGGGAAGCGACAGGCACTGTGACAGAGCCCTGTAGGTGGCTCCGCTCAAGCTCAAATTGCGCTGATTTTTCGACCATTCTGCATCCCCTGACCATGCGCACCGCGACGCGTCAGTGGCGTGATGTCGAACGTGGCTTACCTTTGAGGGGCCTCAGTGAGAGATCCAAGCTTTCATTTCTGAATAGGAAGTGCGTTAATCAGCACGGCTCGAGGGGTGGTGCTCGCTTTCCCGTGGGCGGCTGGCAAAAAAAGGATTGAGGTCGTGCGAAACGGAGGCGCTCTATGATAGGCAACCTACCCCCAGGTACTACCCAAATCCGATCAATAGGCTTGGAAAAACGAAGTTTTTCCGAGAAAGCACCTTGCGCGCTATATGTAGCTACGAGTGGGTCCTATGGCGAGTTTCTGATGTTGAAACATCTAGCTTTGTCGCCTTTCGCGATCAAATTCAGCTTGAGCACTGATCCGAAAAAGAGATGCTATTTTCTAATCATAAATGGACATTTTTAGTTATGGCGCATATGAGTCTTTGGCAACGAGCAAGGAGAGATCAATGATTGTAGGTTGCTCATATACCCACAAGTACTCGCGCTAGGGAGGAACGCTCTTGAGCAAAAAACTTATTGACCATTTGGCGCGGTGTGATTTCGATGCGCTGAAACCTATCCTTGGTGATGCTACTATAACATTGTTGCAAAAGGTAGGCAATGCGACTCTAAATCCGGAGAGTTTGGCGTTTCTTGTAGTAAGTGTGCTTGGAGAGGAGGGAGCACTTCGGAGTGCCGAAGTGCGGGAGCTATTGTTTTCAAAACTGGAAGTAGAAGAGGGAAGAGCATTATGCGAACTTCTTCTACTACCTACCTCCGCTGCTCTTTTGACTCTCAGCGGTACTAATTTTGATGTAAACCCTTCCAACCTAGAGATATTGACTCGATGGTTTAATGTCACATACGACGCCACTGATTTGGCAAGCCATGCAACTGAAGGCTCTCGAAAAACCATTGCTAGTCATAAACTTCGATCTCATCAACTTACGGCATTTCGAAAGCTACGAAGCGTAATCTCGACTCCATCAGCCAACGCATTGATACACATGCCATACGGTGCCGGAAAGTTACGTCTAGTTGCAACTGCCGTGCTTGACCTTTATCGATCCGAACCAGAAGGTCAAGTAATTGTCTGGCTGACCCCTGGAGAAGCACTATGCGAAGAGGCGTTCAGCGAGGTCCGTACCGTCTGGGAGCAGCTTGGATCGCACGATATAACAATTTATCGAGCTTATGGGAATAGAAAGATCCCAGATCTAGGAAGCCTTGAAAATTGCATCATCATTGCAGATATCGCCAAGATAGACTGCATTGCGAACGCAGAAGGCGGAGAAGCAGAACTAATCAAGCTGGGAGAGAAGTCTCGCGTATTAGTCCTAGGTGATGCAGCCCATGCTGGGCATTTGGCCGGAATAAAAATTTTAGAGATGATGGAAAAAACACCTACCTTTAGCTTGGTAGGAATATCAGCCTCGCCAGGGGTTACAATAATGAAAGACTCTTCATCTGGAGAGCTAAATATACGCTTCTCTAAAGCTTATATAACGATAGATGATGATGATCCTATAAGATTGTTGCGCGACGCTGGTGATGTTAGCGAGGTTGAGATTGAAGTCTTCCCTGTTACATGGGACTCGACACTAACAATTGACGAAGACGCTCTAGAGTTTAGCGTTGAAAGGCTCGACCTTATTAGTAAAAATGTTGAGCGTAATCATGCGCTGCTAGAGTTGCTACTCAACGAAGCATCCAAGACTAAAGGCGATATAGTTTTCTACACAGTCACTGCTGATCACGCGCGTTTATTCGCTGGCTTATTAGCATTCCGAGGTACCCAAGCCGCGTCCGTTACGAGCGACAGTTCGCCAGAGGAAAGGGACCGTGAAATAAAGCGGTTTAATGCCCGAACAGCGAAAATATTATGCGTTCATGGCTTTCTCATCTCTGGCGACTCAGTTCCCGAAATGTCCGTAGCAGTCGTTGCGTGCCCAACTTTGTCTGAATCTGTATATCACGGGATGATTGGTCGGCTCGCTAATCTCCGAAAGGTAGGAGAGAGTCAGCTCAAAATCGTAGTGGTCGCAGATTCGATTCCCAGACGAGCATATGCTCACGAAGTTTTGGAATCCTGGAACAAGCTTGATCTTTCGGAGCTATAAAATGACATTTCCTATCATCCCTCAAAACCTCTCAATTTCTGCGATGCGGAGCTCCGGGTACAGAGACACTGCGCACGCCCTTGCAGAGTTGATCGACAACTCCGTCCAGTCGGGCCAAGACTCCGGAAAAATGACCGAGGTCGAGCTCATTTGCATCGATGAAGCCCCTATCGGTGGACGCCGCAGGCTTTCTCGACTGGCGGTCTTCGACAACGCTACAGGCATGGATCCTGCCCTACTTCGGAAAGCCCTTCAATTCGGAAACGGCACTCGCTTAGATCCCAAAAACCAAAAAGGAATTGGAAAGTTTGGTATGGGGTTGCCTAACTCGTCAATATCTCAATGCAAACGGGTTGATGTGTGGAGCTGGCAAAAAGGGATAGTTCACCACGTTTATCTGGATGTCAGCGAGATTCAGCTGGGGCATATGACAGAGGTCCCTGTTCCAGTAGTATCGGCAATACCTGCAGAATGGCTGTCACTGATCGCTGGAGAGGTCGAGAGTCAAGGTACATTGGTTGTTTGGAGTGAGCTTGATCGAGTAACTTGGAAGCAGAGTACTACGCTCCTCAGACACACCGAGTTTATCGCCGGTCGTGTATATCGACATTTCATAAATAGAAAATCTGTACGCATAAGGTTTGCAGCTTACGAGCTGAAAGCGTCCCAATATTTATCAATTTTTGAAAGCTATGTTAGGCCAAACGACCCGCTTTATTTAATGTCTGGGACAAATTCCCCAACTCCATTTGACCAGAATCCGGCATTTGTTCCGTTTGGCGAGCCACAAGTTATAACAGTCGGGCATAACGGAGAAGACCACCCTGTTACAATTCGCGCTTCGATTTGCAAGCCCGAAGCAAGGCGAGAAGGAGGCACTAAACCTATCGGGCAGCATGCATTGAAAAATCAGGGCATTTCTGTAGTGCGCTCCGGGCGTGAATTGGAAATGAATCATAGCTTCCTTAACTCCTACGATTCACGTGAAAGATGGTGGGGTATAGAAGTAGAATTTTCCCCCGGATTAGATGATGTTTTTGGTGTTAGTAACAACAAGCAAGCGGCGACTGGTTTCTTGCGCTTAAGCTTCGAGGAAGACGCAGACGCTGAAAGTCTTACAATACCAGAATATAAAGAAGTCCTTGAGTTGGATCGCGACTCTCGCCTTCCTATGTATTATATCAGCAGAGAGATTGAAAAACTCTTGGGTATAATGCGTAGCCAAGTAGCAAAAATGCGCGAAGGTGATCGCGTACAAGGACAAAAAGAACGTCCAGAAAATAAAGCTGAACAGGCAGCAACAAATTCTGTGACGCGGCGTCGAGATAGAGTTGGAGATACCGGAAGAAGTGACAAACAAGAAGAACTACCGGAAGATGATCGAACAAAAGCTATAACAACAGACATAATCCAGGATGGCGTGGATGACAGAGTCGCGCACGACATCGCTGTTGATTACGTAACTAAGAAAATAAAATTCCGATTTAAGCATGCGGATGTATCTGGCCAAATGTTTTTCGATGTGTCGACAGCTGGAGGGTTAATCCTCGTTACGCTCAACACTAGACACCCGGTTCATGCTCGGCTTTTTGACGCGCTTAGAGGTGACGACAATCATGAACTTCAATATGCTAAAAATGTTCTCTCGCTAATTGCTGCGTGGGCTCGCATGGAAGATGAAACTCCCAGTGAAAAAATGCGCTTGGCTATTGAGGAAACGCGCCTGCAGTGGGGGCGCATGGCCATGGACTTTTTTGAGGTGGAGGATTAACCAATGGGAGGGCGCGAGGCTATAAGAGGCTTTTCGATACAGACTCTAGTTTGTTTGCTGGATACATTACACTCGGCCAATTTCAACTGGGCTGCGGTCACTATTGAACCGGACTCCGCAAATGACAAAGTTGATATAGCTTGGGAACTCTCAGACGGTAAGCTTAGAGTGCAGCAAGTAAAGTCCTCTCAAAATCAAATCACCCTAGCTGATGCCACATCTTGGTGCGCAGAATTAAAAGCTTCCGGGCCTGCGGACAATTACCAGCTTATACTCGCAGGTCCTATCGCTGCTTCAGTTATTAAGAACTCTCCTTTCGATGGGGTTGAGGTACCTGTCCCTTTCTCTTTAGATACACTAGCGCTTACCGATCAAGCTATAACAAAAGTTGATCGATATCTTATGGCGAAAGGGATCGTTCCACTGTCCCTTCCTATAAGGGAGTCGTTAGTATATATAATATCAGCTCGCTTACTGGAAGGCGCTGTGCAAGGGAAGAGGCTCTCAAGAGAAGAGTTTGATGGTTGGATGTTATACTGGATAACATCCGCCTATCCCGAAGCAATTCAAAATCGGCTTTCTGCTAACTGCAGCTCACTATGGAGTAGCATCGAGCTGGTCAGCCCAGTAGAACTATCAAAAAGGGCATTTGAGATAATAGCACCTATAACTATAGTTAACGGTGGACTAATGACTACTGTGGTGGAATGGTTTTTGCTCCGCATTTCTTCGGATAGTTTAGAAATGCGATACAGACCTTCCGTTGTGCTTATCGATGATTCAACAGATATTAAAATTAGGAGATCTAAAGCCAGACCATTTGGCGAATTTGCTGTCTCACCGCAAACTGCTGTTTACAACTCACTCCTGTTCGTTCCAATCGATAAATCGGGATACAATATAAGTGAATGGCCTCACGGAGACTATCATCTCCAAATGTATGTGAAATACTTCGGAGTAGATGCCCCGCAATCTATAAAAGAAGCCACCGTCAATATCAGCGCTAACGAGTGCGCGGTTTTGGGTACAACGAATACTATGCATATAAGTCTTTCAAATTTAGAAAGCTATCTTGACAATTTCTAGATTTATTTGTGGCAGATAAGGCAAGACCCGTTACCTTCATCTTCACCGTAAACGTCATCTATATCTTCGAGGCCCGTTTTTAAGGGGCGTAGCGGATTCTGTGGTGTCCTAGCTTTTTGCCGTAGACGACGTAGCTCATATTCGGCCTTAATTTCAGTAATGCGGGCGGGGTGCTCCATATCGGATAAGGACTCCCCTTTTGACCAGGTAAAAGGGGAGCCGTGTTCCAAAGCATCCTTCTCTAAAGCTTTTGCGGCTTCGTAAGAATCAGGATGCCTTTCTTTAAGGCGAACCCATTCTATCTTTTGCTGGAAGAAACAAAAGGTGCAACCGCTCCTTGAACGCCATTCGTAGTACTTGGGATAACCTACTCCTGAACTTTCCAAAATGTCGATTACTGCCGCTTTATTTATGCCAGCTTCACGAAATGGCAGCTTAACGATGAGGTTGTCAGATTTGGCCGAGTAGCCCTCTCGATATTCCTCATCTGCCCGAATTGCAACATAGGACGTTACTTCATCCCCGGAAGCTAACCAAGGCTTAACCCATTCTTCAAAGGGCTTTAGCTTCAACATCCGTGTGCACCAACGAGACTGAGGGTTAGGCAGGAAGTGATTATATTGGCGCAGCCAGAACCTAAAGTCGCGCCCTGGATTAAGTCTAGCGATAGGTTTTCCCAGATACCCCTCGAGTTTATCAAGAAACTCTTTTACTTCGGGCAGCTCTTCACCGGTGTCTGTAAAAAAGTAATCTATATCTAGCTCTGGATGACGATCACGCATATAAATTGCGAGCGCAGCACTATCTTTACCACCTGAGATACCCAGTACGTGTCGCTTAGTCATCGGTATGTCCTTCGTCAAGTGATGCCAGTGTTAGTCCAGCTTTGGCCAATACAGCGAGCGATAGTTCTGTATCTAATCCTTGATCTTCAAGCAATTTAGTCAGCTCTAGAGCCTTCGTCTCTACTATCGCGCGGCTGCGTTCTGAGATAGCGAACGAGCGGGAAAAGGTCTTTGTGTCTGCGCCTGCACCTATTACTATAGCAATAGCTTCATAATGGTTTTTACGGCCATTGACTGCCACGAATGCCTCGGCGTCTCGGAGGCGCCGCGCAAATTTACTCAGTTCCAGAACTGCCGCATCGATATGTCGATCTACCCAGTCATGTGGAGGCTTATCTGCAGCTAAACTAAGAATGCCTTCTAAGGATGCTCTACTACCGTCATAGTTAGCTAATCGGGATGTGAACGCGTTAGCTCGCAGGTCTCCAGAAAGCCCTGTGACAGCTTTAGCACGCTCACGAAGAGATCGGAGGTCATCTCTACTAGAATCAAGTGCATCCAGCATTTTTGATTCTACGTCTGCAAGCATACTTTCGTAAGCGCCTGCAATCTCTTGGATAGGCCCACGAAGGGCACTTATATAGGACTTACCATCAGCCGTATTTAGAAGAGACGCAAGATCAACAAAAAGCACCTTATGTGGATCATTTGCCTTTAGCAACATGTCCCGAATACTTTTTGCTGTCTCATTTAAGCGATGAGTCCGCCGAGTCCATTCGGGCAGATTGAAAACCATTGCTACTAGGCCCCTAGCCGCCTCGAGTGGATCCGAAGCGCCCGAGCGTTCACCGACTTCAGTTAAAAGCTCTGATATACCACTCAATATCTGTGCTTTATCTGCATCAATCGCGACCCAGCGCAACGAGAAACGAGCTGGGTCTTGTAAACATTCATCGATATCAAAGTCGGTCAGGTGAGGTACGAAAAGCCCATCTTTATATACAGCGATATTTGCCTTATGGGCGAGCATGAAAGCCGTAAAAATTACCGGCTGTATTCCCCGCTTCATTCCATAAGGTGGGGCGCTCCAGAGCTTATAGATTTCTGGGGCTCCGATTCGTGCGTCAGAACTTGAGAAAAGAGAACGAGTCTCCAACCATAACTTGTCAAAGCCAGCTAGTAGCTGATCACCAGGTATAGCAAAACGCCAACTATCGCCATCCTGCCGATGAAGCCCAGTAACACGGAGAAGCGTCTCATACAGTCCGCGTTCTGCAGGAAACCCCTCAAAACCCAGACATTCTAGCGGCTCGTTATTGATCATCGCATGAAGTAAATCTCGGCGAGCCTTTACGCTATTGCTAGAAACGCTATCGCGATTTACCAACTCACTCCATATCTGCGGAGAGGCGCTAAAAAGGCCTTCAGCTAGGCGAGACGCGATTGGCGATAGCTTTGAATCATGGCCTATCTGATTGGCCCCAGTATTCCAGGTCGTCAGTGAAACAGCAGTCTGGAGCTGGTCCTCAAGCGCTGCACGAGTTGCGGCTAACCGCGCATACACCTCGCGCCGAGCTACCGCGTCGCCGGCAAGCTCATGCCGCTCCTTAACCTGCTCGAGAGCCATAAGCTCCGAAGATAGGTCTACAATGCGCGCGTGGTTGTTGGGGATGCCGATTAAAATCGGCCATGGACGAAGCTTCGAAAAGGACTGGGCACGTGATTGTGCGTTTTTTATGCTCATGCCTTTGTCGGGGAGAGCTAATATAAATGCTCCGAATTCACCTTTGGTTGGTTCAAAATTCGCAGCGACCTTTTCGGCCTGCTCGATGCTGCACAGAGACAACTCCATCCAGCGCATAGAGCCTGTCTCATGGTAGTGCCTTTTGGCTACCACGGGATGCATTCCCATTAACTGAGCGAGGTGTGCATAATCGATACCGGGAGAGGTACTCAGGGCTTGGGCCACAGCGGCATCTATATCGAAGTCACTGCCCTCAAAGACAGACCATGCTCCGGTGTAGCTCTTATAAATTACAACCTTCAGCTCTGAAAGCCTGCTTAATGCTATTTCGAGCTGTTCCATTGTCGTGTCGTGGAAAAGCGCTTTTAGCACCGCAGCATCTGCAATGAGACCCGATCCATTCCGAAAAAGATCAATTATCGCTATATTTTTTATAAGTGATACTAGCAATGGATCACTTGTTTTAGCTTCTGCTCGCTCTACGGCTTCAACGGCTTGAGACCATCGATGCCCATCTGGTGAGGCGAGTATTGCAGGTTCGAGATTGGATCTTAGGTAATCCCAGTAATCACTTGGGCGGTATGAGTTTGACTGACTGGCGACAGTCGAATTGAGATAGGCCCGAAATCCGTAAGGTTCTACCGAGGATAAAAAACCGAAGGTGCTTCGCTCGTTCTGACCGAATTGTCGTTTAGATATAGGGCCGAGTAATGCCGCCATTGCTGGATGTAATGGCCAGCATTTCGTTAATGCAGCGGCGAACTCTTTGCCCACAGCAGGTCGACGTGAGCTAATCGCATCCGCGACAATCTTAGATTCGTTAGATATCGAATTTGTATTCGGTCCCGCGTCAATTGCTCGACCTATAAGCTCGACCACTTCGTCACTGGCTGCCACAAAGGGAAGGTCGACATATCGCCCTTGGACCTTCGTCCAATCGTCACGGGTATCTATGCCCAGTCGATTCGAATATTGAGCGAACGACTGATGTAGTATTCCTATTACGACGATTCGGCCCTCAGAGCGAGCGGCAGCTTCTGCTAATTCCTGAAAAAAATAGACATCATCTCCGGAGCCAATAGCAGAGGCTTCCAAGAATTTACCCATTTCGTCGATAATTATCAGCACGCCGTCTTTCGGACGGTCTTTAGCTTCCTTAAGCAGTTCCGCAATCAGAATTTGTGCGCTGCTCTTAACTGAGTCGCTGACTGCATGCCCTTGCGCTCGTTTGAGCGCACTTTGAAGCCCATCCACTGCGCTCCCACGCCTACCCACTGTGGGCACTATTAGCCAGCCCTTACTAACCGGAAAGGCTTTATCAAAGTCTTTTTTGGCTTCAAGATGTAGGGCTTCGCGAGCCTTGGCCCTGACTTTCTTCTCAGGTAATAGCACGCTAGCTAGTGCGACAGCTAATGAGCTTTTCCCACCGCCGAACGGACCAGTCCAGGTGAAACAGCGTTGATTCGTTCCCAACAGCTGTTTGCACATGTTATCGACAACCGTAGTTGCGGTCGTATTACAGATATAACCTGAGAGAGCATCGGCGCGCCCTATATCAGCATCAATACGAATCGAGCGTTGGTATTGTGGTGAAATTTGGACAATGTCCGACAGAGTCTGTTGCTTCTTGTCAGTCATAGGCACGCCTGATCATATTTCTAATATCTTCTTTAGTAAGATTATTTCGATGAACCTGTCTCAAACCGGCAGAGTCTGTCCATGCGAGTTTTTGACCCGTGAGGTCAGAAAGCGCAATCAGCCTTCGAGCAATTGACTCCTCATCGAGTTTAAAGACTCGTCCAGGAGAGCCTTCCGCATATGCAATGGTTTCAAAAGCTAACGAGCTCTGCCCGGCAGCTGCACGATTCCAGAAGTCAACAAGCGCATAGGCAAAAACGCCATCATGGAGTGAACCTTTAGGTCCGCGTCGAAATGCAAATTGTCCTTTGTGAACTTCTTGCAGTAGCCCGAGCTCACCTAGAAGGGGCTCAGCTAAATCCTCAGGTGATCCTCCCGACGCACGTGGAGCGTAGCTACGAAGACATGTCTCCAAGTCACGTGAAATAGTTGAATTGGAGAGACGATGTTTTGGGTCAAGATCACGAGCAAAGTTCGCCAATGGCTCTTCGAGACCTAGTCGAGTGAACGTAGGTGCGGTGACATGGTTGAACAGCCAATACCACGTGGTCGACCGAAAACACTTTCCTGCTAGTTGCCAGTGAGCAAGCCAAGCTGTCGAAGGATTCTCTGCATAGGGATCAAGCCCTTCATTTTTGAAGATCTCCGTTGCCATCCCCCCTACGCGGAAGCCGTCATCAACCTCATAAATCAAGCCGCACGCCAATGCCCAATGCCGGATCGATGAGACCATATTCTTACCAACGCCGAAGACTGCAACGGCGTTCTCCTCCGTAAAAGTCGATTTTTGCATTAAGCCGCCGCCATCAGAGCGGTCGAAAGCCTTTTTGAGCCACATTTGACGTAGAGGGAACGTCTCATGACCGGAAAAATGAGCGAGATTTGTTCGGCGGGGTGATTTGGTCGGTTTCATGACTGCGATCATACACTCGAACTGGTGAGTCGCACCAGTTCGAATAACCGAAAATGCTGGATATAAAAACAGGTAGATGAGGGGGTGTGGTGGCGAAATGCGGTACGCGAGTCGTCCCGGTGAAGGAGTCGCGCTCCAGTGGTCACCTAGCCCATCCTTCGCGAGGAAGACGCCACAAGAGAGAGCGTATTATTTAGGAAGACGTTTTTGCTATCTATTATGGTAGCGGCGAGCACATCTCCCCACTTTGCGTTGCAGGCCAGGAGCTAAAGCAATGGCGCAAATTTATCGCCGCCACCCTAACACTTACCGTTTTTTCGCTATTTTTGAGCATTCCACAGGGGGAAGCTACCGTTCTTACTCGATTGTGTCAGGCAGATCTTGCAGATCGAAAAGGGCTGCGTATAGATCACATTGAGATGTCAATACTCAGCCAATTTTACCGTTAATCATGTGTTTAGTTATTAGTCCTGCAAATGCCACCTCATATAATAATCACAAGAACTAGAGCTTATAAAATATTATATGCCATCTTCACTGGACTTATAATGCAAACCTATCTGTCGCTCTAATTTAGAACTCTCAGATCGAAAAATGGCTATTGTTTTTTCATATGTTGATACATCTGAACCAGGTAGCGCAATTTCTAGATCAATTGATAATTGAAGTAAATCATTCCACTCTGAAATCAATGAGTCGTTTGGAGATGGGCGCTTGCGTTCCGCGCTAACCAAAAGCGCCAATAGTGACATTAGCTGATCTTGAGCGTCCTCAGCGCACTCTATCAATGCCAAGCACTCTTCGTGGTCCAAACCTTTAACCTCTGCTCCTGGTAACAACATAATGCCGCCCTATACGAAGTTTGAAATTACTTATCAGCGCTCCGACATGCCCATATATACGGATCAATCAACGCCGGACACCCCCAATCACGAATCCAATACTGAAATTCTTCGACTGTATGAATTACTAGGCACCGGATCCCCCTCGCGTGGTAAAACTCAATAAACTCTAATCCGTCGACTGGCCTAGGCACTCTATTCTCACCGGTACCCCCCCATGATGCCCCCATACTGTAAAAGGAAATCTCATCGTTAGTACATTCGGTTAGCAAGAAATACTTCTTACCTAACGCCGGTGTTCTGTTAGCGCATTGAGCCCTCAACAGTTCTGCGACAACGTTTCCAGTATTGTCGAGTATTTTTTTCATCTTCCGCCCCTGCGAGGTTTGTCAGATAAGCAATAAGGGTCCCCGCTGATGCGTGAAGCGGCTACACGCAGGGCGTTTCATGCGCCAAGACAAATATACTCTATAGAGCATAGTGTTTTCCAACCGTAGAAGGCTTCATTTTCCCTTTTTATCGGAGTGGAAAATGACATCGAATGAAGCAATTGGCCTTGCGATCAGGCAAACCCGGACTCAAAGGAATTTTTCTCAAGAAGAGATCGGCGCGAGCCAAAGCTTTGTAAGCGATGTTGAGCGCGGGAAAAAGTCGGTAACCATGAATAGACTTGATCTATTTGCTAGTTGTTTGGGCGTTCAGCCAGCGACTCTTATTATCAGGGCCGCATTGCTTTCAACGCCTAATTTGAATTTAGATGATCTACTCGAAAAAATTAAGTCTGAAATCGACAACTAAATTTTTATAAAATCACTTTACGCGCTTTAGCGGGACGATTTCCAGTTTTGCTATTTTACTTTCCAAATAGGAAATTTTCGCCGCGCTAGTTTTTTGGAGTTGGTCAATAAGTTCCTCCTGCTCGGCAATTTCGACCATCTGGTTAGAGCAAATATTAGAAAGGTACGCTATTAGCTCTTTACTCTTAGCTAGTCGCCGCTTCATTAAGTCTATTTTTACTGAGGCTTCAGTCCGCTTCGCTGTTGTAAACGGGGTATTTTGTGACTGCAGCATATCTAAAATATCAGGATAGTACTTATATATAGTAGACCTGCTGATACCAGCCGCTTTTGCGAGAGCGGAGACAGTTACTGGAATATTGCTTGTTGCTTTCAGCGATGAAAGTAAATTAATTAGATTTCGTCGAGTATTACTCATGGCTTTGCACCTTGATTTTTGATATTACCGCTTTTGCTGAGGCTAATCTTTCTAGTACGACTAACCTTGTCTGATCGGGAAGTTTGCTTTGCTTCATGATTTTTTTGCAATCCGACTCGAACTCAGTCCACCATTGTAGGTGCCGTGGTGTAGACAAAAAATTTGTACATTTTGCACAAACCTCTGGACTTCTTTTTGCGATGTTTGGTTTTGATCTAGATCCGTCACAGGCGCTGGTTTCTTGCAGGTATAAACATACTCCCCATTGGCACGGGAGCATTACAGTACCGCTTGAGATCAGAAGTTTGATATCACGCGTTTGTCGCAGCTCTCCCAAGAATTTCTGAATCCTAGTATTTTCGTGCGTAGCATAAAAATCGCCCGTGGAGGTTTCCAGCAATGTTGAGCCTAACTTAGCCATTTCATCGCCAAGCTCTTCTGATAACATTCTTCTGAATTCTGAGTCTGGCCGTGCATAACTTATATCGACGCTATCTGCCGACAAATGGGAATACTGCTGGGCTAACTCACCAAGTGCTGAACGGTCCCTCTTCGCAACAAATCGGGCAAGGTGCTTACGGCCCATATGAGAATGAAGTCGGCCCCTCCAGCCAGTATTCGTTTCTAAACCTATCAAGCTCGCAAAATTGTTAATTCTGACGTTTATTTGGGCAGAGCCTACAACGTTAAAGCTTCTTTTTGGGAAAAAAGGCCAAAGTGCATTTCCAAATGGGGTTAACCAAAGGTTATCTAGCCCACTTCTCTGTCGCGCTGGCTTAGATAGTCTCAATAATATATTGAAAGCCTCTACTGCTGCAGGTGAAAGTACCCATGGAGCGTTACTATGGCCGGTACCATCGCTTTGTTTTTTTTCTGCGTTATATCTGATTTTGGAACGAGGCGCATGATAATAGCAATATTTAACTCCATTATCGTGAAGTCTTGATACAACACTACGTGAGCCTGCTCGTCTGATTTCGCTCACTCGCTGCCCGCAGGTAAAGGTGATGACGATAAAGCATGCAGTGGAAAGATGTCTAATTAGCTTGCCGAGTGATAGAGCATCGGCAGCCCATTGCTCACAACCTCTAATATCCTTGAAGACATCTGAGAAGTCTTTTTGACGAAATTTAGTTGCTATATGCGCTGACATTCTGCGGGCAGTATTTATTCCCATTTCTACGCCATTGTCTACGGCTGAAATATAACTCTCATAGAAGTCCAGTATCCGCCCGGAATGTAATGTCATAAAATTCATTGACTCTCTAAGTAGAAATATACACACTGGTTCTGGAGGCGCCTCCCAGTATCCTGGCTCTCGTAGTGAATTAGAGATTTGCATAATTTCTTTTCTAGATATCGGGCGACCTATGAAACATTCCTTTATAAAAATCCTTAAACGAAAAAATTGGTTTATAGTAGCCCCCCACCACTCTAGCGTATCCTTAGTAACTCCCTTTCCTTTTGTCGCCTCAGAACTAATTATCTTTACAATTGAAGTTGACGTTATCAGCCCTATCCTTTCATATCCTGCCGCATGAATTCTAAAAAAAAGCCTACGTAAATATAGTACTTTTGGTTTGATTGTACCTGGTGCGTAGCTCCCAATTACTCCTAATAACATTCCAGCCGCGAATTTTTTCAGGAGATCAGTGTAGTAAGGACTAAGCTCGACATTTTTCTTGTCGCTCTTCCACCTTATTACAATTGATTTGTCCGCTGAACCAGAGCTACTTTCTCCTAAGATCCATATGTCATCTGCATATGCAATACCAAGCGAACTCAGCAGGTCGACCTGAGAAACTGATTTTTGATGCGTGTTAGAATTTTTCATGTCATGACCGGTAATTCAGCGATAGTGCTTTTAACTGCCAGCGCTGCATTTAATGTCGAGGTGGACACCCTATACATTATTTCATTTTTTATTATATTAAGAATAGGTCTGTATATTTTTTCAAACCGCTCCCGCGACTCATGGTCTAGCATTGATTCGCTTTCTAGCGTCTCTAAATGCTCTTGAGCTCGTACGATCCTTGCAATAGCTAGAGGATCGTCGATTGGCACTATGGCGTTTTTGCACGTAGCACAGGATAAAAACTCCAGGCATGGCTCGCCTTTTCTCGACCCGGCTACCGCACCTGCTAGTGGCTCGGAGCAGCTAAAGCCTAAAACTGTTTGAAAGTCAGCACTTTTACTCCGGCTTACTACTTCAAGCATGCGCCCTTGAAACTCTGCTAGTCTTTCGTATTTATATTGGGTCACAGCGTTGCTTCTTAAATATGAGTGGGTCGTGACCTTTTTTCGGTGCTGCAGAATGCTAGTAACCTCTTGAACTGATCTGGTCCTCTCATAAACGAGCTCCGCTACAGCTCTACGTATATCCGCAAAGGTAAAGTTAGTTAGCGCATGTTCATCTCTGAATATTTTCAAATAGTTGTGTAGGCTTTGAACACTTATGCGAGTCGCTTTAGAGCCCTTTCTGGTAATGAAAAGAAGATTTTTGTCAGCCGCAGATGCTAGATGTCGAAAGGGTGCGGTCATTTCAATCACTAGCTGAATAAGATTTGGTACAGAGTAATTCCCCGCTCTTAAAAGACTCAATCGTTGAGGGCTGGACGCTCTGTTCTTTTCCCATAACAAAATAGCCGAATTAGGGTCGAGGGGATTGTTGGAAAGGCAGTCCAAATTTATTTCCATTAGTGACAGTGGATTTGCGGCAGTCTGAATCATTATCATCAAATAAATTGGCAAAACGCTAGGTAGTGTAAGCTCTTTGCAAATGATTAATTTCCGAAGACCGGAACAACCTAAAGTTGCATGGCCGTTGCTAGCCATCTGCCTTTGAGTCCAAATGCCTAACTCTTCTAATTCGATTAGCTTCTTAAGATTTTTAAAGTCTTGCTGGGAGTACTGTTCTTGCTCCGGCAAGGTATCACTCATCAAGCGCTTTCTGATTGAAAAAGTGCGCTTTATATCTGATATAGCCTTCTTGCAGGCAGCTGATATATTTTTAAGGTCTTCGGCACTGACCGCGTTATCCCTTGAGCACTCCGCTTCCCTCGTGAAGCTTTTAAAAATGAGTCCTTGGTTGCTCCAGGCTGGCTGTGAACTTTCATCGGCTATGCGACTTACAATGCGCTTAATTATATTATAGTGGGTTCCATTGGTTTTTTTCAGCCTATCGCTTTTGTTTAAGTACTCTGCAAAGCCACTTACAACATCTACCTCTCTGCTGGATGTAGAAAACCCAATAATACATAAGTACTTGACAAATTTTTTAACGGATCGCCAAGCTTGATCTCGGCTGCGGCAATTATAATGGCCTGTCACATCGGAAAAAGCCTCCATGATCTCTTCAGCAATCACTGCGCCTAAGGTTTCCGTGCGCAATTGATATACAACTTGAACTCTTCGGTTTTCGTCGTAAAACACCTTCTCTATATTAGGCATTTGGGGCACCTAAACTCAGTGAGTTTGCCTCAAGCAATTCGAGTACCTCTGCACTGTAAACACTAATTTTTTCCAGATACGCCATCGTTGTATTGACGCTCGCGTGCCCAAGAAGTCCCTGCACAATCTTTATATGATCCTCCCCTTTTTCTTTTCCGTAGTTTCTGAGAGTTTCTTCCATGAAAGTCGCAAATGTCGTTCTAGTCTGATGCGGGTGCGATGTGATACTCAGGCTTCGGCAGCACCGCTTATAGGCTGCATAATAGCAATTGTAATTTATTGCTACTCCTGCTTTATTCAAAAAAAGAGCTGCAGGAAATCTTCTTTCCGAACCAGTCCCACGAAGTTCTAAAAGCCTTCTTTCTACTGCAACATATTTCTTAGTCTCACGCATTACATAGTCGGTTAAGAAGACCTTCAACCACTTGCCGCCTTTAGTCATTACATCAATGAATGCTCCTCCCTGGCTGTTCGGTATAGATTCGAAGTCTTTAATTGAGATCGACAGTATGCTGCTAACTCTGAGTCCGGTTGAAATCGCCCAGATAAATATTAATCGATGTGAACTATGGAGCTTGCCGCTGATGCTTAGGCAAGACTCTGCAGAGAGTGCAATGGGGCGTGAATTTCTGCTTCTTAAACTTAAGCGATTTTTCGTAAGTGCAGACCATCTAGTCACATTCAATGAATGGGCAGAGTCGTCATTGAGTTTATTTCCGGAATAATACTTCAAAAATTCTACAACTACGGTGGTTCTTAGGTTTATTGTTGGAGGCTTTAAGCTCTTTTTTGTATCTCCTGAAGACGCCTTCATAGAGTTTCTATATGCAATCACTGACCGGAAACTAGATTCTCGCCAGTCAATACCTTTTAAGCAGCAATAGCTAAACCAATGATTAAGACATTCGGAATAAGTTTTGATGGTTTTGAATGAGGATATGCCTTTGGATAGGATGTGCTTTTCATACAGATAACTGTGTGCCTCTCTTATTAAAACGCCTTCACTATCCAGAATAATCGGGATGCAAGCGTCGTACTTATTAATATAGCTCCATATCCGCACCTGGTTGATTCCGAGAGGTTTAGTGAAATTCTCTGGGGGTAACGCGAGATTTTTGACCGCTATGAGCATCATCAAACATTCCTCCGGCTTAGTAGACACTGTAGCCCATCAGTCTAATGCCAGAGTTTGATCGCAAGGTGCTGGAGGTACTGCGCGAGCCGCTGGAGTCAGGGCATATCGTGATTTCCCGCGCCCGTGACCGGGTGAGCTTTCCGGCACGCTTTCAACTGGTGGCCGCGATGAACCCTTGCCCTTGCGGTTATCTGGGCGAGCCGAGCGGGCGCTGCCGCTGCACACCGGAACAGATCCAGCGTTATCGCAACAAACTCTCCGGGCCATTACTCGATCGGATTGACCTTCACGTGACCGTCGCGCGGGAAAGCACCGCGCTCAACCCGCGCCCGCAAGCAGGCGACGACACGGCCAGCGCTTCCATCCTCGTTGCCCACGCCCGCGAGCGGCAGCAACAACGCCAAGGCTGTGCCAACGCCTTTCTAAACCTGCCGGGGCTACGCGAGCACTGCACCCTGACGAAGGTCGATGAAGGTTGGCTGGAGACCGCCTGCGAACGGCTGACGCTCTCGCTACGGGCGGCCCACCGGCTATTGAAGGTCGCCCGCACCTTGGCAGATCTGGAGCAGGTGAGTGGGATCAGTCGCCACCATCTGGCAGAAGCCTTGCAGTATCGACCTGCAACCGTCGGTTAAGCCTCAGCGAAACCGATCCACCTCATGCCGCAGGCCTGCCGCCAGCGTCTCCAGTTCCTTGGCGGTAATGGCCAGGTTCGACACCACTTCGCGCTGCTCGCTGTTGGCCAGGGCAATGCTCTGCAAATTGCTGCTAAGCAAGGTAGCGGTACTGCTTTGCTCCTGGGTCGCGGTGGTGATCGCCGCAAACTGCTGGCCGGCCGAGCGGCTTTGCTCATCGATCCGTGCCAGCGCCGACGCTACATCAGCATTGCGCGACAGGCCTTCCTGCATCAACACATTGCCTTGTTCCATGGTGCTGATGGCATTACCGGTTTCCTGCTGAATGCTCTGGATCATTCCGGAAATCTCGTCCGTGGCCTGGCGGGTGCGCGATGCCAGGTTGCGCACTTCATCGGCCACCACCGCAAAGCCCCGGCCCTGCTCGCCAGCCCGTGCCGCCTCGATCGCGGCGTTGAGCGCCAACAAGTTGGTCTGCTCGGCAATCGAGGTGATCACCCCGACAATCCCACCAATTTCCTGGGAGCGCTGCCCCAACGTATTGATCACGACTGCCGTGCTGTTCAGCGCCGTGGCGATATGCTCCAGGGACGACGACGCCTCTTGCATCGAAGTACGACCAATCCGGGTTTGCTGGGCGTTGTCTTGGGCCAAGCGCTCGGTGTTGCCCATATTGTCGGCAATATTCAAGGACGTGGCGCTGAACTCTTCCACCGCGCCGGCCATGCTGGTGATCTCGCCGGACTGTTGCTCCATGCCTTCATCAGCACCACCGGACAGGCCCGACAACGCCTGGGCACGGCTGTTGACCTCTTCGGCCGCCTTGCGGATATGCGAGACCATGGTCGACAGCGCTTCACCCATCTGGTTGAAGCTGCTGGCCAACTGACCGATCTCGTCATGGCTGGACACATTCAAGCGCGCGCTCAAATCACCAGCACCCAGCGCTTGCGCCTGCCGTACCAGGTCGCCCAACGGCTGCAACTTGCTGCGTAGCAGCCAGACCGTCGCGCCCACGGCCAGCAACATTGCCAGCACACTACCAATGACCAGACGCAAACCCACCGACCAGGTCACCGCACGGATTTCGGCTTTCGGCATGCTCGCCACCACCGACCACGGCCCGCCTTCAAAAGGTACCGAAACGCTATAGAAATCTTCCTCCTTATCGCGCCAGAAACGCCCCTTGCCTGGGGTCTTGGCCAAGTCGAGCAACGCCGGGATCGCCTGATCAAGTGCCTGCACGCCGGCCGGCGGCACCAGCCAGTGTTTCTGCTCGTCCAGCAAGGCGAGAGAGCCGGTCTGGCCAATACGAAAACGCTTGAGATTATCAAACTGGGCATTCTGCGCATCGGTGTAGTCGAAGCCGATAAACAGCACCGCAATGACTTTGCCAGCGGCATCACGTACCGGACTGTATTGAGTCATATAGGAACGTTCGAACAGCACTGCTCGACCGATATAACTTTGCCCAGTGAGCAGGCGCTGATAAGCCGGACCCTGGCGGTCCAGGACCGTACCGATGGCGCGGCTGCCATCCTGTTTGGTCAGGGAAGTGCTGATGCGAATAAAGTCTTCGCCGCTGCGCACGAACACCGTCGCCACGCCGCCGGACATTTGCTTGAAGTTGTCGACTTCGTCGAAATTGTTGTTGAGCACCGCGGAGCCCAGGTACAGGCTCGGCGTCGGTATCCCCGCCACGCTCACCGGTTCCTCGGGGCGCACGCTCAACCCGGCACCGAAGCGCTTTTCAAACAACCCGCTCAAGCGATGGGTGCTCTCACGCAAGGTACTGTGGAATGTATTGAGCTGGTCGGCCAGCAGCCGCGCCTCGCTGGCCAGGTGTTCTTCCCGGGTGTCGAGGTTGGCGGAGTCCAGCGAGCGCAAGGCAAAGACCGTACTGCCGCTGATGACGACAGCCAATATAACCGCTAAGGCAAGACCCAATTGGGAGGCAATCCGGGCACGAGGTTCAGACATGACAGCTCCTGACCGAGGAACCGGATCATCCTGATCTCGTAGCGCACTCGGCGAAATTTCTAATAGTGGGCACGCTGAGCCGCCGCACAATGGCAGCTCCGACCTCCCTACTTCGGCGGCCTCGGGCAATACTTGAGTGATTCACAGGGAATCACCCAAACCCATGGTTCGCGGGAGCTGCATCGATTCAGTCGAGTCGCTCGACCTGGGGCAGTTCCATGGCCTGGACCTCGCCCTGAAGGAAGTCCGCAAGCCGGCGCAAACGCTCGCCTCCGGGGCGGGTTTTCGGCCACACCAGGTAATAATTTTCCCCGCTGGCCACGGCGGTAGGCCAGGGCAGGCTCAACCGGCCCTGGGCCACGTCTTCGGCCACCATCAGCAAGTCCCCCATGGACACGCCGTAACCCCGGGCGGCGGCGATCATGCCCAACTCCAGAGTGTCGAACACCTGCCCGCCCTTGAGCGACACCTGGGACGACAATCCCATACGCTCCAGCCAGTTACGCCAGTCGCGACGATCGGGGGTCGGATGCAGCAGCTCAGTAGACGCCAACCGATCTGTATCCCAGGGCCCATCATTCAGCAGATTCGGCGCGCCCACTGGAATCAGCAGCTCCGGGAACAGGTAGATCGCCTCCCAATCCGGCGGAAAATGGCCATTGCTGAGCAATACCGCGCAGTCGAAAGGCTCCTGGTTGAAGTCCACTTCATCAATGCTCATCCAGGCGCTGGTCAACTGCACTTCATTGCCTGGCTGCAAATGCCGGAACCGGCTGAGCCGCGCCAGTAACCAGCGCATGGTCAAGGTGGACGGTGCCTTCATGCGCAGGATGTCATCTTCGGCATTCAAGGTATGGCAGGCACGCTCCAGGGCAGCAAAGCCTTCGCGCACGCCGGGCAGCAACAACCGCGCGGCCTCTGTGAGCTGCAAGGTACGGCCGCGGCGTTGGAACAGGCGGCAGGCAAAATGCTCCTCCAGGGTGCGAATGTGCCGGCTGACCGCGCTTTGGGTGATGGACAGCTCCTCAGCCGCACGGGTGAAGGAGTTGTGCCGGGACGCGGCCTCAAAGGCGCGCAGGGCATAAAGCGGAGGAAGGCGACGAGACATTGAGAAAGCTCCGACAGCGCAATATCAAAACCCTACCAGAATCCATCAAGCATGAGTTTTAATCATGCTAACGATCGCTTTTATCCCTTTGTGTAAAGTGCTGAGAGCACCGAGAATCAACCCTTCCCCCACTCCCCGACTTTTTGAGCGTGATGATCATGCGGCATCCGGTACGTAGCGAACTCTGGGCCATTCTGCGGCTGGCAGGGCCATTGATTGCCTCACAGTTGGCCCACATGCTGATGGTTCTGACCGACACCCTGATGATGGCCCGCCTGAGCCCTGAAGCCTTGGCCGGCGGCGGCCTGGGGGCGGCGAGTTATTTGTTCGTGTCGATTTTCTGCATCGGCGTGATCGCCGCCGTCGGCACGCTGGTCTCTATCCGCCAGGGCGCCGGGGATATCGAAGGGGCCACCCGGCTGACCCAGGCCGGGCTCTGGCTGGCGTGGCTGATGGCACTGGTGGCCGGCTTGCTGTTGTGGAACCTCAAGCCGGTGCTGTTGATGTTCGGCCAGACCGAAACCAATGTGCACTCAGCCGGCCAGTTCCTGATGATCCTGCCATTCGCCCTGCCCGGCTACCTGACGTTCATGGCCTTGCGCGGCTTCACCAGTGCCATCGGCAAGGCGACACCGGTAATGGTCATCAGCCTGGGCGGCACCGTACTCAATTATCTGCTCAACCATGCCTTGATCGAAGGTATGTTCGGCCTGCCAAAAATGGGGCTGATGGGCATCGGCCTGGTGACTGCCGTTGTCGCCAACGGCATGGCCCTGACGCTGTTGTGGTATATCCGGCACAACCGCGCCTATGACGCTTATCCACTGCGCAAGGGCCTGTCGCGACCCAACCGCCAATACCTGCGGGAACTGTGGCGCCTGGGCCTGCCGATTGGCGGTACCTATGCGGTAGAAGTCGGGCTGTTTGCCTTTGCGGCGCTGTGCATGGGCACCATGGGCAGCACGCAGTTGGCGGCGCACCAGATCGCCCTGCAAATAGTCTCGGTGGCATTCATGGTGCCCGCGGGGTTGTCCTACGCGATCACCATGCGCATCGGCCAGCATTACGGCGCTGGGCAATTGCTCGATGCACGCATGGCCGGGCGAGTCGGGATCGTCTTTGGCGCGGTGGTGATGCTGGGGTTTGCCATGATGTTCTGGCTGCTGTCGAATCAGTTGATCGGGCTGTTCCTCGACCAGAACGACCCAGCGTTTCGCGACGTCATCAGCCTGGCGGTCAGCCTGCTGGCAGTGGCAGCCTGGTTCGAGTTGTTCGACGGCGTGCAAACCATCGCCATGGGCTGTATTCGCGGACTCAAGGATGCCAAGACCACGTTCCTGGTGGGGCTGGGCTGCTACTGGCTGATCGGTGCGCCAGCAGCCTGGTTGATGGCCTTTACCCTGGGCTGGGGGCCGACCGGTGTCTGGTGGGGGTTGGCCCTGGGCCTGGCGTGCGCGGCAGTGAGCCTGACATGGGCGTTTGAAGCGAAGATGAAGCGAATGATTCGGCGCGAAGGCACGGAGCCTGAAACACGCGATGCGTTTCAGGCTGTACAGGCGGACTAGAGCGGCTGCACCTGACCCGACAAGGCATCCTGATTCCCGCCAGACGTCAGGTATTCCACCAGTTCCGCCAAGGGCAACGGCTTGCTGATCAGATACCCCTGGGCCTGATCGCAGCCGAACAACCGCAGCAACGCCAATTGCTCCGGCGTCTCCACCCCCTCTGCCACGACTTCCAGGTTGAGGTTGTGGGCCAGGTTGATCATGGCGTGCACCAGTTTTCGGTTCTCTTCACGCTCTTCCATGCCGCCGACGAAGCTTTTGTCGATCTTCAGCAAGGCAATCGGCAGGCTGTTGAGGTGCACGAACGACGAAAACCCGGTGCCAAAATCATCCAGGGAGAAGCGCACGCCCAGGCGGCCGAGGGCGTCCATGGTCTGTTTGACCAGGTCGCTGCGACGCATCACCGCGGTTTCCGTCAATTCGAATTCCAGCCATTGCGCCTCCACACCACGCTCGGCAATCAACCGACTGAGGGTGGTCAGCAATTGGCTGTCCTGGAACTGGCGGAACGACAGGTTGACCGCCATGTGCAGCGGCGCCAGGCCGCGCTCGCGCAGAGCTTGCATGTCCCGCAGGGCTCGGGAGATGACCCAGTAACCCAGCGGCACGATCAAACCGCTCTGCTCGGCCAGGGGCACGAACTCGCTGGGCGGCAGCAGCCCACGCTCGCCATGGCGCCAGCGCACCAGGGCTTCCAGGCCGACGATATGCCCATCGTCCAGGTCCAGCCGCGGCTGGTAATGCAGTTCCAGCTCGTCGCGACGCAATGCTCGGCGCAGTTCGCTTTCCAGGTCCGCGAGGCTGCGAGCATTGGGGTTGATGCGTTCGTTGAAGATATGAAAGGTGCAGCCTTGAGTGCTTTTGGCCTGCTGCATGGCGATATGGGCGTGCCACATCAGTGGGTCGGCGCCGGCCTTGGCCCGGGCGTGGGCTACACCAAGGCTGCAGCCGATCAACAAGCTTTCGCCATCGACCCAATAAGGCTCAGCCATGGCCTCGGTAATGCGTTCGGCCATCCATTCGGCGCGCTGGGGCGCTCGGCGGGTGTCGATCAACAAGGCAAATTCGTCGCTGCCCAGGCGCGCCAGTTGGTCCCCAGCCTCCAATTGGCTCTTGAGTCGCGAGACCACTTGCAGGATCAGCCGGTCGCCCGCCTGGTGGCCAAGGGCATCGTTGGCATGGCGGAAGTTATCCAGGTCCAGGTGCCCAAGGGCCAGGCCGCTGCCTTCGTTTTCGGCCAGGCGCGCAGCGAGCAAGGTCTGGAAACCCTGGCGGTTGGCGATACCGGTCAGCGGATCCTGTTCGGCCAGGCGTTGCAGGGTGTTTTCCAGTAAACCCCGCTCGCGGACATGCCGCAGGCAGCGGCGCAATGTATCAATATCCAATGCACTGCGAATCAGCCAGTCGCTGACGCCAAGTGGTGCAACCAGCGGCTCCTGTTCCAGCAGTAAAACGGTTGGCAAGCTACAACGGCCGGGGCCGGGTTGAAGACCGGGCTGGGTCAACAGCACGGCATTGTGATCGTCATCGAACAGACTGCTCACAGACTCCCAGTTTGGCGCGCTGACCAGGACAGCAGCATCTCCCATCGGCGCCAGGCACTCGCGCAATAACGCTGCCCAGGCTGGCTCATCAGCCAGTAGCAGCAAACGCAAGGGTTCGACAGGCGTAGACAAGCTAGCTCCCTAGACTCTGCAAAAATTTATTGGCGGCGGGCATTATGACGTCCGACCTGACAATGACCAATGATATTGGTTATCAGATACAGCGCGGTGGGGCTACAGATCGAACAATAGCCCAAATACCTCGTATATCCTGCGGCAAAGTAACAAAACCGGCAAATTTAGAACGAGTGGTACGTCACACTGTCGTTCAGAGGCGGCAGAATCTTGCCAGCCTGTTAAAATGCCCGCCCTTTTGATCAATGACCCCTGAATTTTCGTATGTCCCGACTCAATCCCCGGCAGCAAGAAGCCGTGAACTACGTCGGCGGCCCTCTATTGGTGCTCGCCGGCGCAGGCTCCGGCAAGACCAGCGTGATCACCCGAAAGATCGCGCACTTGATCCAGAACTGCGGCATCCGCGCCCAATACATCGTCGCCATGACCTTTACCAACAAGGCGGCGCGGGAAATGAAAGAGCGCGTCGGCACCCTGCTCAAGGGTGGCGAAGGCCGTGGCCTCACCGTGTGCACCTTCCACAACCTGGGCTTGAACATCATCCGCAAGGAACATGCGCACCTGGGCTACAAGCCGGGCTTCTCGATCTTTGACGAGACCGACGTCAAGGCCTTGATGACCGACATCATGCAAAAGGAATATGCAGGTGACGACGGCGTCGACGAGATCAAGAACATGATCGGCGCCTGGAAAAACGACCTGATCCTGCCGCCCGAAGCCCTGGAAAACGCACGCAACCCCAAGGAACAGACTGCCGCCATCGTCTATACCCACTATCAGCGCACCCTCAAGGCGTTCAATGCGGTGGACTTCGACGACCTGATCCTGCAGCCGGTAAAGCTGTTCCAGGAACACGCCGACATCCTCGAAAAGTGGCAGAACAAGGTTCGCTACCTGCTGGTGGACGAATACCAGGACACCAACGCCAGCCAATACCTGCTGGTGAAACTGCTGATCGGCACCCGCAACCAGTTCACCGTGGTGGGCGACGATGACCAGTCGATCTACGCCTGGCGCGGCGCCCGCCCGGAAAACCTGATGCTGCTCAAGGTCGACTACCCGTCCCTGAAGGTGGTGATGCTGGAGCAGAACTACCGCTCCACCAGCCGTATCCTGCGTTGCGCCAACGTGCTGATTTCCAACAACCCCCATGAGTTTGAAAAACAACTGTGGAGCGAGATGGGGCACGGCGATGAAATCCGTGTGATCCGCTGCCGCAACGAAGACGCCGAAGCCGAGCGGGTGGCCGTCGAACTGCTGACCCTGCACCTGCGCACCGACCGGCCATACAGCGACTTCGCGATCCTGTATCGCGGCAACTACCAGGCCAAGCTGATCGAGCTGAAGCTGCAGCACCACCAGATTCCTTATCGCCTGTCGGGCGGCAACAGCTTTTTCGGACGTCAGGAAGTGAAAGACCTGATGGCTTACTTCCGGTTGATCGTGAACCCCGATGACGACAACGCCTTCTTGCGGGTAATCAACGTCCCACGCAGGGAAATCGGTTCGACGACCCTGGAAAAGCTTGGCAACTACGCCACCGAACGCAAAATCTCGATGTACGCCGCTACCGACGAAATCGGCCTGGGTGAGCATCTGGACACGCGCTTCACCGATCGCCTGTCACGCTTCAAACGCTTCATGGACAAAGTGCGCGAGCAGTGCTCCGGCGAAGACCCGATCAGCGCCCTGCGCAGCATGGTCATGGACATCGACTATGAGAACTGGCTGCGCACCAACAGCTCCAGCGACAAGGCCGCCGATTACCGCATGGGTAACGTGTGGTTCCTGATCGAAGCGCTGAAGAACACCCTGGAGAAAGACGAAGACGGCGAAATGACCGTCGAGGACGCCATCGGCAAGCTGGTCCTGCGGGACATGCTGGAACGCCAGCAGGAAGAGGAAGACGGCGCCGAAGGCGTGCAGATGATGACCTTGCATGCCTCCAAGGGCCTGGAGTTTCCCTACGTGTTCATCATGGGCATGGAAGAAGAGATCCTCCCCCACCGTTCCAGCATCGAAGCCGACACTATCGAAGAGGAACGGCGCTTGGCCTACGTGGGGATTACCCGAGCACGTCAGACCCTGGCCTTCACCTTTGCCGCCAAGCGCAAGCAGTACGGCGAGATCATCGATTGTGCTCCCAGCCGATTCCTCGATGAGCTGCCGCCGGACGACCTGGCCTGGGAAGGCAACGACGACACACCGACCGAAGTCAAAGCCGTACGCGGCAATACCGCCCTGGCGGATATACGCGCGATGTTAAAGCGCTAGAATCGACTATTTTTTAATCTACTTTCGGCGCACAAGGCGCTAATTGAGGAAGCTTTCGTGGAAGCACTGCATAACAAAATTCGCGAAGAAGGCATCGTGCTTTCCGATCACGTACTCAAGGTCGACGCCTTTTTGAACCACCAGATCGACCCGGCCCTGATGAAGCTGATCGGCGACGAATTTGCTGCCTTGTTCAAGGACTCGGGCATCACCAAGATCGTCACCATCGAAGCCTCGGGTATCGCGCCAGCGATCATGACCGGCCTGAACCTCGGTGTGCCGGTGATCTTTGCCCGCAAGCAACAATCCCTGACCCTGACCGAAAACCTGCTGTCGGCGACGGTGTATTCGTTCACCAAAAAAGTGGAAAGCACCGTGGCGATTTCCCCGCGCCACCTGACCAGCAGCGACCGCGTGCTGATCATTGATGACTTCCTGGCCAACGGTAAGGCATCCCAGGCGCTGATCTCGATCATCAAGCAGGCAGGCGCCACCGTCGCAGGTCTCGGGATTGTGATCGAGAAGTCGTTCCAGGGTGGCCGTGCGGAGTTGGACTCCCAGGGTTACCGGGTTGAATCACTGGCGCGGGTGAAGTCGCTGGCGGGCGGCGTCGTAACCTTCATCGAGTAATCGCCACCCCCAAGAGGATCGTTCCCACGCGCGTGGGAACGATCATCAAGCGTGAGTGCCCATCAGTGCGCGGTCGCCTGTAGGCCGGTGAGCAATAACCGCTGGTACAAATCTTCTTTCAACCCCTCCGGCTTCGCCAATCCCATCCGCTCCAAATGCAGGGGAAACGCCGCAGGCTCCGGTGCATCCAGCGCCGCCTTGCCCAGCTCCAGAATCTCCGTCAGCTTGAACTTGCTCTTGAGCCAATTCAGCGCCCGTAACAAATCCCGCTCTTCATCAGTGAAGTCACAACCCAGTGGATATTCCGGGAACAGCCGCGGATGCCGGGCCTGGATCGCCAGCAAGCGCTGCGGCGTGTTGTCGGTAAAGCGCAGGTCCAGTTGAAAATCCTTCGGCAACTTACCGGCCTTTTGTGCCTTTTCAATCAGTTCAGCCTGAAACCGTGAATCGGTGATATTCAACAGCCGCTCGATCACTCTGGCGTCGGTCTGCCCGCGCAAGTCGGCGATACCGTATTCGGTGATCACGATGTCCCGCAGGTGCCGGGGAATGGTGCAATGACCATATTCCCAGACGATATTGGAACTGACCTCCCCGGCCGATTCGCGCCAACTGCGCAGGATCAGGATCGAGCGCGCACCTTCCAGGGTGTGGCCTTGTACGACAAAGTTATATTGACCGCCCACGCCACTGAGCACTCGTCCGTCTTCCAACTGGTCCGCCACGCCAGCGCCCAACAAGGTCACGGTAAAGGCACTGTTGATGAATCGTGCATCAATGCGCTGCAAGCGCTTGAGCTCTTCCTGCCCATACAGTTCGTTGATGTAGCTGATACGGGTCATGTTGAACTCCAGGCGCTTGGCCTGGGGCAAATCCCGCAACCGCTCGTAAAAACTGCGCGGGCCCAAGAAGAAACCGCCGTGTACCGAGATCCCGTCGGGCTGTGCCGCCTCGTCCAGGGTGCCGGCGTTAGCCTGCTGCTGAGTCGCCACGTCCGGGTAAACCTTGCGCCGGACAATCCCCGCATCCGCCAGCACCAGCAAGCCATTGACGAACATCTCACTGCAGCCATAAAGGCCCCGGACGAAGGGTTCAACCCCGCCTTCCCGGCTGATCAGGGGCGCCCATTGATACACATCCAGATCCGTCAGCAACAACCTGTAGGCCTCGGTATCCGCCTGGCGCGCCAGTAACGCTGCAGTCAACGCATCGCCCATGGAGCCAATGCCAATCTGCAACGTGCCGCCATCGCGTACCAGGGTACTGGCGTGCAGGCCGATAAAGTGGTCCTGAAACCCCACCGGCATATTTGGCGTAGAGAACAGCGTGGTGCTGTCCTTTTCATCGATCAGAAAGTCGAACTCATCCATACCCAACTCGGCATCGCCAGGCATATAAGGCAAGTCACTGTGAACCTGGCCGACCACCAGGATGGTCTCACCGGCCTCGCGCCGCTTGGCGATCATCGGCAACAGGTCGAGGGTGATGTCGGGGTTGCAGCTCAAGCTCAGGCGATCCGGATGTTTGCTACTGCTGGCCACCAGTTGCGCCACCAGGTTCAGGCCCGCAGCGTTGATGTCCCGGGCGGCGTGGCTGTAGTTGCTGCTGACATAGTCTTGCTGCGCCAGCGTGCTGTTGAGCAAGCTACCGGGCTGCAGGAAGAATTGTTCGATGCGCACGTTGGCCGGCAGGCTGTCCTTGTGCAGGTCGGCCAGAAAATCCAGCTCGGGGTAATCACCAAAGACCCGTTCGATAAAGGGCTCAAGAAAGCGCTTCTGCAAACCATCCCCCATAGTCGGGCGACCGAGACTCAAGGCGGTGTAGACCGTCAGCGTTCGATCCGGCAGCGTGGCAATGCGTCGATACAGCGCATTGGCAAACCGGTTGGGCTTGCCCAGGCCCAGTGGCATGCCCATATGAATATGCGCCGGCAACCGCGCCAGGACGTCATCAATCGCTTGTTCGATTGAACACAACTGCACCATCCGACCCTCCCGAACATTCCATGAATTAGGGTTGGACCGAGCTTGCCGGGTCTTTGCTGCAATGAACAGCCTTGGAAGATAAATCGCGAGTACAAAAAAGCCGCTGATAAACGGCTTTTTTAGCGAAGATCGGTCAATTACAACCCAGACATCTTCTCGATAGCAGCCTTGAGTTCGTCATCCGAGCAATCGGAGCAAGTTCCCTTCGGCGGCATGGCGTTGATGCCGGTGATAGCCTTGGCCAGGATCCCGTCGAGGCCGCCCTGGTGGTCAGCGCGCTCTTTCCAGGCGGCGGTGTCACCAATTTTCGGTGCGCCCAACAGGCCGGTGCCGTGGCAAGCGTTGCAGTGTTTGGCAATCACGTCATCGGGTGTTTTCGCGCCGCCGCCGCCTGCCGCCACGGCAACTTCCATGCCCTTGCACTCTTGCCCCTGGACGCAGACCTGGCCGACAGGCTCCAGGCGCTTGGCAATCTCATCGTTAGTCGCAGCTTGAGCGCTGACAGCCCAAAGGGCCAGTACGGTTGCTGGTGCAGCCAGCATTTTCATAATTAGGTTCACGCGTTCACCCTCAATGGTGGCTATTCACGCCTGCGGCCACGGTTTCGCAGGCGGCGAAAGTATAACGGTTAGCCCGCCTCGCTGAAACAACCCTATTGTCCAAGGGGAGATTCATCACGGCGGTATACTGCATCGGACACCTCTGCCTGGCAGGCAGGACGCCTCTCTTCTTAAAAGTTCGCGGGCGTGGCTGCGCTGATCAGTCGCGCAGGCACATCGAACGGGTTGCGAAAACGGTGCGGCTTGGTACTTTCAAAGTAGTAGCTGTCGCCGGCTTCGAGCACAAAAATTTCAAGACCGACCACCAACTCCAACCGGCCCTCCAGCAGAATCCCGGTTTCCTCGCCTTCATGGGTGAGCATTTCGTCACCCGTGTCGGCGCCTGGCGGGTAAATCTCATTGAGAAATGCAATCGCACGGCTCGGATGAGCACGCCCCACCAGCTTCATGGTCACCGCACCGTCAGAGATGTCGATCAGCTCATTGGCTTTATAGACGATCTGGGTCGGTTTTTCCTGGAGGATCTCCTCGGAGAAGAACTCGACCATGGACATGGGAATGCCACCCAGCACCTTTCGCAAGGAACTGATGGAAGGGCTGACACTGTTTTTTTCGATCATCGAAATAGTGCTGTTGGTGACACCCGCGCGCTTGGCAAGCTCACGCTGGGAAAGACCTTTCAGTTTACGGATGGATTGCAGTCGTTCGCCGACGTCCAATGCAGGAGCCTCCTAGGATTCAGGTCGTAAGGAAATTGAGCGTTATCATGGCGACAGCGTTCAGTATTTACAACACTTTGACCTAAATCCTGGCCTGCCCCATTCGTGGCCGGCAGCTAAGCGCCGGAATAGAGCCGCGGCACTCGCCGCAGGTTGCAGAATATCTGATAGGGGATGGTATCGGCAGCAGTGGCAACAGTACTGGCGAGGATGTTTTTGCCCCACAGCTCAACTGTGGAACCGAGCCCGGCTTGAGGCACCTCGGTCAGGTCGACGCACAGCATGTCCATCGACACACGCCCCAACAATTGGCTGCGCTGCCCCGCCACCAGCACCGGCGTGCCGGTAGGTGCGTGGCGTGGGTAGCCGTCGGCATAACCCATGGCGACCACACCGATGCGCATCGGTTTCGCAGTGACGAACCTGGCGCCATAGCCCACCGGCTCGCCAGCCGGCAGTTCGCGTACGCAGATGACTTTCGATTCCAGGGTCATCACCGGCTGCAAACGTGCGGCGATCGCCTGGTCTTCACCAAACGGCGTCGCGCCATACAGCATGATGCCTGGGCGTACCCAGTCACTGGAGACCTTCGGCCAGCCCAGCACCGACGGCGAGTTGCGCAGGCTGACCTCGGCCGACAGGCCTTGACGGGCCGCTTCGAACACAGCCACTTGTTCATCGCTGCGAACACAGTCCAGCTCATCGGCACGTGCGAAGTGGCTCATCAAGACAATCTTGGCCACTTTGCCGCTGGCCAGCAGGCGCTGGTATGCCGCCTGAAAATCCTTGGGGTGCAGGCCAACCCTGTGCATGCCCGAATCCAGCTTGAGCCACACGGTCAGCGGCTTGCTCAAGCGAGCCTGCTCAATCGCCTCCAGTTGCCACAACGAGTGCACTACGCACCAGAAGTCATGTTCGACGATCAACGCCAGCTCATCGGCCTCGAAGAAACCTTCAAGCAACAGCACCGGTGCATGGATCCCGGCAGCCCGCAGTTCCAGCCCTTCCTCGATGCAGGCCACGGCAAACCCACTGGCCTGCGCTTCCAACGCCTGGGCAACACGCACGGCGCCATGCCCATAGGCGTCGGCCTTGACCACGGCGAGGGCCTTGGCCCCCGTGACCTCTCGGGCCAGTTGATAGTTGTGACGCAGGGCTTCAAGGTCGATCAGGGCACGGGCTGGGCGCATGGGGGCAGGCTTCTAGGCAGCAAGAGAAAAAAAACCGGCATCGACTGACAGTCGTCGGCACCGAGACCGGACACTCACTTATGGAAGAGCGGCCACAACCGACAGCTCAACCAGGATTTCCGGTTCGCAGAGTTTCGCCTCCACCGTGGCACGGGCCGGGGAAACACCTTTTGGCAGCCACTTGTCCCACACCGCGTTCATACCGGCAAAATCGGCGTCGATGTCTTTCAGGTAGATCGTCACCGACAGTAGCTTATTTTTGTCGGTACCGGCCAGGTCCAGCAAACGCTCGATATTGAACAGGGTTTCACGGGTCTGCTGCTCAATCCCGGCACTCATGTCGTCGCCGACTTGCCCTGCCAGATACACGGTACCGCTGTGAACAACGATCTGGCTCATGCGCTCATTGGTGAGCTGGCGCTGGATTGACATATTTTGCGAACTCCTGGTGATTGCCGTAACGGGAAATATCGAGACCATCGGCACTGATTTGCGGTTTTATCGAAGCTATCAGGTCCGCCAGCAAGCGACCAGAGCCGCAGGCCATGGTCCAGCCGAGAGTGCCGTGGCCTGTGTTCAAGAACAGATTTTTGAACGCCGTGGCACCGACAATCGGCGTACCATCCGGCGTGGCGGGACGCAGGCCGGTCCAGAAACTGGCTTGGCTCAGGTCACCGCCCTGAGGATAAAGGTCGTTGACGACCATCTCCAGGGTTTCACGTCTTTGCGGCTTCAGAGACAGGTCAAAACCCGCTATTTCAGCCATACCGCCAACCCGGATGCGGTTGTCGAAACGGGTGATCGCCACCTTGTAGGTTTCGTCGAGAATGGTCGAGCTCGGTGCCATTGCCGGGTTGGTGACGGGTATCGTCATTGAGTAACCCTTGAGCGGGTACACCGGTGCCTTGATCCCCAGCGGCTTGAGCAGTTGTGGCGAATAACTGCCCAGGGCCAGGACATAGCGGTCAGCGGTTTCCAGCTTGCCGTCGATCCACACGCCATCGATGCGGTCACCGGCGTAGTCCAGGCGCTGAATGTCCTGCTCGAAACGAAATTCGACGCCCAACTGCCTGGCCATTTCAACAAGACGGGTGGTGAACATCTGACAGTCGCCGGTCTGGTCATTAGGCAAGCGCAAGGCACCGGCCAGGATATCGGTAACACTGGACAGGGCCGGTTCAACCCTGGCAATACCGGCACGGTCCAACAGTTCGAACGGCACACCGGACTCTTTCAGTATTGCAATATCCTTGGCCGCGCCGTCGAGTTGGGCCTGGGTGCGGAACAGTTGGGTAGTTCCCAGGCTACGGCCTTCGTAGGCAATGCCGGTTTCGGCGCGCAATTCGTCGAGGCAGTCACGGCTGTATTCGGACAGGCGGACCATGCGCTCCTTGTTCACCGCATACCGATTAGCCGTGCAGTTGCGCAGCATCTGCGCCATCCACAGGTATTGGCCGATATCGGCAGTGGCTTTGATCGCCAGCGGCGCGTGGCGCTGCAGCAGCCATTTAATGGCCTTGAGCGGGACCCCCGGTGCAGCCCACGGCGAGGCATAACCGGGCGAGATCTGCCCGGCGTTGGCGAAGCTGGTCTCCATGGCGGCAGCCGGCTGACGGTCGACCACGACCACCTCGAAACCGGCCCGTGCCAAATAGTAGGCACTGGTCACACCAATGACACCGCTACCCAAGACCAATACGCGCATTTTTATACCCTCACCACAGCTTAATCGCTGACGTTTGTTGTTCCGTACACAGATGAGTGCAGTATAAAAAGCAATCTCCAGTGCATTTCACTATATAACTGCCTATATTTGGCGAGAATTCTTGGTAAAAACCTTTTTAACGGAGGCGCATCCCCTATGCGTACCAACACCCAGACCAAGCGGGACCTGGACAAGATCGACCGCAACATCCTGCGCATCCTGCAAGCGGACGGGCGAATGTCCTTCACGGAGCTGGGCGAAAAGGTCGGATTGTCGACAACACCGTGCACCGAGCGGGTCCGACGCCTGGAGCGCGAGGGAATCATCATGGGCTACAACGCCCGGCTCAATCCGCAACACTTGAAAGCCAGCCTGCTGGTGTTCGTCGAGATCAGCCTCGACTACAAATCCGGAGACACTTTTGAAGAGTTCCGACGGGCCGTGCTGAAACTGCCCCATGTGCTGGAGTGCCATTTGGTGTCGGGGGATTTCGATTATCTGGTCAAAGCGCGGATATCCGAGATGGCTTCGTATCGCAAACTGCTGGGCGACATCCTGCTCAAGCTGCCCCACGTCAGGGAGTCCAAGAGCTATATCGTGATGGAAGAGGTGAAGGAGAGCTTGAACCTGCCCGTCCCCGATTAAGCTCTACAGACCGGGAGTAATTGTCAGACCAGCACTTGCCGCGTCGTCGCCATGTATTCATGAATCTGTTTCTCCACCCGAGGATGGATCAACTCCACCGGGCGACGGCCATTGGGGCACGGTAAAGTCGGCGTGGTGCCGAACAATCGGCAAATCAACGGTCGTTCATCGTAGACGGTGCAACCGTTGGGCCCCAGGTGCACACAGTTCAGTTCGTCCATGGCCGCTTCCTGCTCAGCAGCAGTTTTGCGGGGCAGGCGCGACATTTCCTCAGGTGAGGTGGTCACCGGCCCACAGCAATCATGGCAACCCGGAACACACTCGAACGAGGGGATCTGCCGACGCAGCGCGCTGATTTTCTGACTGTTGCAACTCATCGAAACACACACCAAACGGCGAATAGGTGTGAATTTTGCCCTAAAAGCCCCCGGTGAGACAGCTTCGCCCGAGCGTTGTATCCTGCGTCAAATTTTCCAAACACGGATGATCCCCATGACCGCCAGCGCCCGGCACACCGACTCCTACTATGCCGCCAGCAGCCTGCCACAACCCGATTATCCGGTGCTGACAGGAGAAGTGATGGCCGATGTGTGCGTGGTCGGTGGTGGGTTTTCCGGACTCAATACGGCACTGGAGCTGGCCGAGCGCGGCTTCAGCGTGGTGCTGCTGGAAGCGCACAAGATCGGCTGGGGCGCCAGCGGACGCAATGGCGGGCAATTGATCCGTGGTGTCGGCCATGGCCTTGATCAGTTCGCCAATGTCATCGGTACCGACGGCGTGCGAGAAATGAAGCTCATGGGGCTCGAAGCAGTGGAGATCGTGCGCCAGCGAGTCGAATCCTCACAGATTCCCTGCGACCTGACCTGGGGCTACTGCGACCTGGCAAACAAACCCCGCGACCTCGAAGGCCTCACCGCCGATGCGGAAGAACTGCGCAGCCTGGGTTACCGCCATGAACTGCGCCTACTGGAGGCTTCGCAGATGCACAGCGTGATCGGTTCCGACCGCTACGCCGGCGGCATGATCGACATGGGCTCGGGGCACCTGCACCCCCTGAACCTGGCCCTGGGAGAAGCCGCAGCCGCTCAACAGATGGGGGTTAAGCTGTTCGAGCAATCCGAGGCGCTGAGCATCGACTATGGCCCCGAAGTCAAAGTCCATACAGCCTGGGGCTGCGTGCGCGCCACTACCCTGGTGCTGGGCTGTAATGCCTATTTGAACGGCCTCAACCTGCACTTGAGTGGCAAGGTACTCCCTGCCGGTAGTTACATCATCGCCACCGAGCCCTTGAGCGAAGCGCAGGCCACCGAGTTGTTGCCGCAAAACATGGCAGTGTGTGATCAGCGGGTCACGGTGGATTACTTTCGGCTTTCAGCCGACCGCCGCCTGCTGTTCGGCGGCGCTTGTCATTATTCCGGGCGTGATCCGAAGGATATCGGCGCTTATATGCAGCCGAAGATGTTGCACGTATTCCCGCAACTGGCCAACGTGAAAATCGACTACCAGTGGGGCGGTATGATCGGTATCGGCGCCAACCGTTTGCCGCAGATCGGCCGACTGACAGATCAGCCGAATGTGTATTTCGCCCAGGCCTATGCCGGCCATGGGCTCAACGCGACCCACTTGGCAGGCAAGCTGCTGGCCGAAGCCATCAGTGGCCAGCAGACGGGACGCTTCGACCTGTTTGCCAAGGTGCCACATATCACCTTCCCGGGAGGCAAGCATTTGCGCTCGCCGCTGTTGGCGCTGGGGATGTTGTGGCACCGGTTGAAAGAGCTGCGCTGAATCAGCTGCGCCAGAAGGGTTTCATCCCTTCCTGATGCGCCTGCCCGGCGCTCAGGCCGATATCGCGCAGTTGTGCAGGCGTCAACTCCAGCAAGGCTTTACGCGTGTGACGGCGGTGCCAGAACAAGGCCCATCGGCTGAGTCCGCAGGGCGTACTGCGCGCCGACATCTCCCTGTCCTGCCCCGCCACCAGTTCCTGACTGTGTAATACCAGCCGCACATCGCTCAAACCGCTCATCTTCCTGCCCTCACTTGCCTGTTGCCATGAGTGCATAGGATGAGCGGCTCGCAAAAACCATGACAGATTCAACAGCCATGTATTAAATCCATACAGATACTGCTTATCTGACACTGAATCCTGTATTTTCGGTCTATCTGTACTGGTCACAAGGGAATACCCACCATGACTCTCTATGTAAATCTCGCCGAACTGCTGGGTACCCGCATCGAGCAAGGCTTCTATCGCCCCGGCGACCGATTACCTTCAGTGCGGGCCTTGAGCGTTGAACATGGGGTCAGCCTGAGCACCGTGCAGCAGGCCTATCGGTTGCTGGAAGACAACGGGCTGGCGATGCCCAAGCCAAAATCCGGTTATTTTGTGCCGGTGGGGCGTGAGTTGCCGGCGCTGCCAGCAGTAGGCCGTCCAGCCCAGCGGCCAGTGGAAATTTCGCAGTGGGACCAAGTGCTGGAACTGATCCGCGCGGAACCACGCAAAGACGTCATACAGTTGGGCCGGGGCATGCCGGATGTACTGTCACCGACCATGAAGCCCCTGCTGCGCAGCCTCGCCCGGATCAGCCGCCGCCAGGACATGCCTGGCCTGTATTACGACACCATCTTCGGAAGCCTGGAGTTGCGCGAGCAGATTGCTCGCTTGATGTTGGACTCAGGCTGCCAGTTGGGACCTCAGGACCTGGTGATCACTACCGGCTGTCATGAAGCACTGTCTGCCAGCATCCACGCCATTTGCGAGCCCGGTGACATCGTCGCGGTGGATTCGCCGAGCTTTCATGGTGCCATGCAGACCCTCAAGGGCCTGGGCATGAAAGCCCTGGAAATCCCCACTGACCCACTGACCGGCATCAGCCTTGAGGCCCTGGAGCTGGCTCTGGAGCAGTGGCCGATCAAGGTCATCCAATTGACCCCCAACTGCAACAACCCCTTAGGCTACATCATGCCGGAGTCGCGCAAACGAGCGCTGCTGACCCTGGCCCAACGCTTCGACGTGGCCGTCATCGAAGATGACGTGTATGGCGAACTTGCCTACAGCTACCCACGACCACGCACCATCAAATCCTTCGACGAAGATGGCCGCGTCCTGCTCTGCAGTTCCTTCTCGAAAACCCTGGCACCTGGCCTGCGGATTGGCTGGGTGGCACCCGGCCGTTACCTGGAACGGGTACTGCACATGAAATACATCAGCACCGGCGCCACAGCCACCCAGCCACAGATTGCCATTGCCGAATTTCTCAAGAACGGCCATTTCGAGCCCCATTTGCGGCGAATGCGTACCCAATACCAGCGTAATCGCGACCTGATGCTTGATTGGGTCAGCCGTTATTTCCCTGCAGGTACCCGCGCCAGCCGTCCTCAAGGCAGCTTTATGTTGTGGGTGGAGCTGCCCGAGGGCTTCGACACGTTGAAGCTCAATCGAGTATTGGTCGAGCAAGGTGTACAGATTGCCGTGGGCAGCATCTTTTCCGCCTCCGGCAAGTACCGTAATTGCCTGCGGATGAACTACGCTGCCAAGCCAACACCGCAGATTGAAGACGCGGTGCGCAAGGTGGGTGCAGCCGCTATCAAGCTGTTGGCCGAAACCGATCAGGGCCTGGACTGACCTTTCGCGAAAAATACCCGTCATATGTCGACAACCGCCCTGATTCGGAACCAACATCCTTGATGAACCAACGGCTTTTACCGTTTTTCCTGTTAGGGGTCCTGGCCTTGGGCGGCTGTAGCACTATGGATGTACCGCGCATTCCAAGCGATGCAATACCGGCCAGAGACTCCGCCTTCGGCCGCTCGATCCAGGCCCAGGCCGCGCCTTATCAAGGTCGCTCCGGTTTTCGCCTGCTGCCCAACAGCAGCGAAGCTTTCATGGCCCGCGCCGAACTGATCCGCAACGCTCAGGGCAGCCTTGATTTGCAGTACTACATCGTCCACGACGGCATCAGCACGCGGATGCTGGTGGACGAACTGCTCAAGGCTGCCGACCGTGGCGTGCGCGTGCGCATCCTGCTGGACGACACTACCAGCGGCGGCCTGGACCAGATCATCGCCACCCTCGCCACCCATCCGCAGATCCAGATTCGCCTGTTCAACCCGCTGCACCTGGGCCGTAGCACCGGCGCAACCCGCGCCATGGGCCGTCTGCTCAACCTGTCGCAGCAACACCGGCGCATGCATAACAAATTGTGGCTGGCGGACAACAGCGTGGCCATCGTCGGCGGACGCAATCTGGGGGATGAATATTTCGATGCCGAACCCAACCTCAACTTCACCGATATCGACATGCTCAGCGTGGGCCCTGTGGCCGAGCAGTTGGGACACAGTTTCGATCAATATTGGAACAGCGCCCTGAGTAAACCCATTGGCGAATTCATCTCCAGCGCGCCATCCAAAGGCGACTTGGCTACCGCCCGCCTGCATCTGGAAAACTCCCTCGCCGAATCTCGCCAGCAAAACCATGTCCTGTACAACCGCTTGAGCGCTTATAAAACCCGACCACGCATGGACATCTGGCGCCGAGAATTGATCTGGGCCTGGAACCAGGTGCTATGGGACGCGCCAAGCAAAGTCCTGTCCAAGGCCGATCCCGATCCACACCTGCTGCTGACCACCCAATTGGCGCCGGAACTGAAAGATGTCAGTCATGAGTTGATGATGATTTCAGCTTACTTTGTGCCTGGGCGATCTGGCCTGGTGTACCTCACCGGTCGCGCTGACGCCGGAGTGTCGGTGAGCCTGCTGACCAACGCCCTGGAAGCCACCGACGTGCCGGCGGTCCATGGCGGCTATGCACCTTATCGCAAGGACTTGCTGGAGCACGGTGTGAAACTCTATGAGTTGCGCCGCCAGCCGGGAAGCGGCAGCGGGCCACACCTGTTTAGTCGCGGCTCGCTGCTAGGCTCGGACTCCAGCCTGCACAGCAAAGCGATAGTCTTTGACAGAAAAAAATCGTTTATCGGCTCATTCAACTTCGACCCTCGCTCAGTGCTATGGAACACCGAAGTCGGGGTTCTGGTGGACAGTCCGGAGTTGGCGGAGCACGTGCGCAAGCTGGCGTTGGAAGGTATGGCCCCAGCCTTGAGTTATCAGGCGAAACTGCAGGATGGCCAGGTAGTGTGGGTGACGGAAGATAACGGCCAACTGCACACGCTGACCCGGGAACCGGGAACGTGGTGGCGCAGGTTCAATGCCTGGTTTGCCACCACCGTGGGCCTGGAACGCATGCTTTAGGCCGGCTGGGTTACGCCAAACGCACCCTGGCGCAGCAACAACACCACCAACCCCAAAGCTCCCGCTGCCATCAACAACGGTAAGGCGTGCCCGCTGACCCACTGGCTACCGGCACCGGCCACCAGTGGCCCGATCAAGCAGCCAATTCCCCACAACTGAGCAATGTGCGCGTTGGCGCGCACCAACGCATCGTCACGATAGCGCTCGCCGATCAAGATCAACGACAAGGTGAACAAGCCACCGGCACTGGCGCCGAACAGCACCCACACTGGCCAGATCAGCAGCGTATCCATCAGCAATGGAACCGCCAGGCTCGACGCCAGCAACATCAGCGCACAGCCCAGAAACAGGGTTCGCCGGGGCAGGTAGTCCGCCAGCGCACCGATGGGCAGTTGCAACAGCGCATCGCCCACTACCACGGTACTGACCATGGCCAGGGCAATTTCGGCAGTGAAGCCTTGTTGCAGGCAATACACCGGCAAAAGCGTAAGAATCATGGCTTCGAAGGCAGCGAACAAAGCGACCGCCCAGGCGATCGCCGGCAAACCTCGACAGAAGCGCAGCAAATCGCCAAAGGTCACGCTGAAGGAGTCAGCCGACGGCGCGCCAGAACGGCCCAGCAGCAATAGCGGCGAAAAGATCAGCAACCCCACGCCGACCCAGAAACCAGCGTCGTTGTCAGTGCCCAGCGCACCCAGCAACAACGGCCCCGACAGTTGGCTCAAGGCATAACTGCTGCCATACAGTGCCACCAGCCGCCCGCGCCACCGCTCTATTACAAGCTGATTGATCCAACTTTCGCCAAGGATAAACACGATGGTGAGAATGACCCCGATCATCAGCCGCAACAGCAGCCACACCGGATAGCTGGGAAGCACCGCCAACAAGCCGATGGAAATCGCCCCCGCCCATAGGCACAAACGCATCAGGTTCGCCGTGCCCAGACGCGAAGCCAACCGACTGGAGACCTTGGCGCCCAGCAATACGCCGAAGGCTGGCATGGCAGCCATTACACCAATGGCAAAGCTGCCGTAGCCCCAGCTTTCCAGACGCAGGGACACCAGCGGCATACTCACACCCAGCGCAAGCCCGACACTCAATACCGAGGCCAGAACAGCGAAGTAAGTCGCCCAACGCATTCCCACACTCCTGTGGATCATTATTTTTCAGGACCGCAAACGAACTGTAGGAGCGAGCTTGCTCACGAAAAACTTGAGAGCGCCGCATGCATTCAGAATGCCCGCATCATCGTTCAAGTCCATCGCGAGCAAGCCCGCTCCTACAGGGGATCGCAGTTGTGGCTTACAACTTGATCCAGGTCGCCTTCAGCTCGGTGTACTTGTCGAAGGCGTGCAACGACTTGTCGCGGCCATTACCCGATTGCTTGAAACCACCAAACGGGGCGGTCATGTCGCCACCATCGTATTGATTGACCCACACACTACCAGCGCGCAGCGCCTTGGCAGTCAGGTGAGCCTTGGAGATGTTGGACGTCCATATCGCAGCGGCAAGGCCGTATTGGGTGTCGTTGGCAATCTCGATGGCTTCTTCCACGCTGTCGAAGGCAATCACCGACAGCACTGGGCCGAAGATTTCTTCCTGGGCGATCCGCATGGCGTTAGTTACGCCGTCGAAAATCGTAGGCTCGACATAGGTACCGCCAGTCTCCTGCAACGTACGCTTGCCACCGGCCACCAGCTTGGCGCCATCGACATGCCCGGCCTCAATGTAGGAGAGCACAGTGTTCATCTGCTGAGTGTCCACCAGGGCACCGACATTGGTGGCCGGGTCCAGTGGGTTGCCCGGTTTCCAGCCCTTGAGGGCCTCGATCACCAGCGGCAGGAATGTATCCTTGATCGAGCGCTCCACCAGCAGGCGCGAACCGGCGGTGCAGACTTCGCCCTGGTTGAAGGCAATGGCACCGGCGGCGGACTCGGCAGCAGCCTGCAAGTCCGGCGCATCGGCAAACACGATGTTCGGGCTCTTGCCGCCGGCTTCCAGCCAGACGCGCTTCATGTTCGATTCGCCGGAGCGGATCAGCAGTTGCTTGGCGATTTTGGTGGAGCCGGTAAACACCAGCGTATCGACATCCATATGCACCGCCAAGGCATTGCCCACGGTGTGGCCGTAGCCCGGCAGCACGTTGAGTACGCCTTTCGGAATGCCGGCTTCAACCGCCAGCGCCGCGATACGGATGGCCGTCAGCGGCGATTTTTCAGACGGTTTGAGGATCACTGAGTTGCCGGTAGACAGCGCCGGCCCGAGTTTCCAGCAGGCCATCATCAGCGGGAAGTTCCACGGCACGATGGCGCCGACTACGCCGACCGGCTCACGGGTCACCAGACCCAATTGGTCATGGGGAGTGGCGGCGACTTCATCGTAGATCTTGTCGATAGCCTCGCCGCTCCAACTCAGGGCTTGCGCGGCGCCGGGAATATCGATGTTCAGGGAATCGCTGATGGGCTTGCCCATGTCCAGGGTTTCCAGCAACGCCAACTCTTCGGCATTGGCCTTGAGCAGTGCGGCAAAACGGATCATGGTGGCTTTGCGCTTGCTCGGCGCCAAACGCGACCAGACGCCTGAATTGAAGGTGGCACGGGCATTTTCAACAGCGCGCTGGGCATCCGCGACATCACAGCTGGCAACAGTGCTCAGCAGGCGGCCATCCACCGGGCTGATGCACTCGAAAGTGTCACCGGAGACAGCGCCGGTGTATTCGCCATTGATGTAGGCGCGGCCTTCGATCTTCAGATCCTTGGCGCGTTGCTCCCAATCGGCACGGGTCAGGGTGGTCATGCGAGTGTCCTCCACTTATTGAATACAAAGGACCTGGTGAGTACTCAGGCACCTTCAAAGAATTCTTGCCCGGCCAGCCATCTGTTCGGCTCAAGGCACCCGCCACCCTAAACCAGCGGCCAGGGATGTTTCAATATATTTGACATAACGGCGGCAAACGCGCTTGCGATGTTCATTTTAATAAACATAGACTTTGGCTCTACAACCACGGGCCTAGACGGGACATGCACATGAGTATTCAAGACATCGTCGACTTCAGCCAGGTCAATACTGCCGCCGAGCGCTATCGGCCTGCCGAGGAAAAGATCCTCAAGGGCAGCCCCGACCAAACCGTCCACAACCATTACAACAGCCCATGCGGCCAGATGAGCGCCGGGACCTGGGAAGGTGAGGTCGGGAAATGGAAGGTCAACTACAGCGAGCATGAGTACTGCGAGATCGTGCAGGGCGTTTCGGTATTGCGTGATGCTGACGGTAACGCCAAGACCCTGCGAGCAGGAGATCGCTTCGTGATTCCCGCAGGCTTTACCGGAACGTGGGAAGTGCTGGAGACCTGCCGCAAGATCTACGTGGTATTCGAAGAAAAGGCCTGATTTATCTACCTCCCCGGCCCGCGCTCCCTGCGCGACCCTGTTGCGCCGCCTTGAGCCCAAGGCAGCGCGACGGATCTACACAGCAGGAGGCAGCATGAACCGGCTTACCGATGAACAGGTAATCGACGATTTTCAGCACATCATCGGCCAAAAATACTCACAGGCCATTCTTCGCGAGGTTCAACAGGAAAGTGGCCGCCCGGTACGAGCCGGCCATTACGGCACCACCGACTACTGCCCGGAACGAATCAACCTGGAGATAGATGATCAGGACGCGATAACAGGCATTACCTTTGGCTGCGCCTTTTTTCCGTATCCATTGAATCCTCCTGAAGAAAGGTCAGAAGGTGTAAACCTTATTCAGGACGGGACACCAGACAAAAAAAAGCCCGCATCGTGAGATACGGGCTTTTTTTCACTAGAAAGAAAATCAATTACTTGATTTTGCCTTCTTTGTAGATCACGTGCTTGCGAACGCGCGGGTCGAACATTTTCTTTTCGAGCTTGTCCGGAGTAGTACGCTTGTTCTTGTCGGTAGTGTAGAAGTGACCAGTACCGGCGCTAGAGATCATTCGAATCAATTCACGCATGATATAGCTCCTTAGATTGTGCCAGCGCGGCGCATTTCAGCGAGCACGACAGTGATGCCACGCTTGTCGATGATGCGCATGCCTTTGGCAGATACGCGCAGACGCACAAAACGTTTCTCTTCTTCAACCCAAAAGCGGTGATGCTGCAGGTTCGGCAGGAAACGACGACGGGTTTTGTTGTTTGCGTGGGAAATGTTATTCCCAGTCACCGGACCCTTACCGGTAACTTGACAGACTCTCGACATGCCTCAGCCCTCTAAAACCACATGCCCAACCCGGCATGGGTTGGCCGCTTAATCTCTCAGTCATTTGGCGCCAGGCGCCGCGTTTCTTTAGGGTCTTACCGGCTACACCTACAAGCGAAGGAACCGGGCCCCTAGAAAAGAGCGCTGCTTTATACCAGAAAGACCCCACTGCAACAACAACCCGTGTGTTTTTACCCGTGTAAATCTCAGCCGTGGACGCCTGAACCGTTGCCAGGGTGGGCCGCTGTAGAAGCTGACCGCTCGTCGCACAGAATGATTTTCAACCGCCGCGCGTAGCGCACAGCGCCTGGCAAAACGACTTGAGGCGCCATCAAAACAGCATTTGAGTCAAAAGCACAGGCAAAAATAGGGTAGTTATTTATCAAGCAGCCTACTACGGTAGACGTTTTCCAGACTGCACTTGCAGATGGGCTTCCATATGCAAAGGAAACCGAATATGCGCCTTGCTGCCCTACCGCTATTGCTTGCACCGCTTTTTATCGTCTCCCAGTCCCAGGCGGCCACCACCCTGAGCGTGTGTACCGAGGCCAGCCCCGAAGGATTCGATGTGGTGCAATACAATTCACTGACCACCACCAATGCCTCGGCGGACGTGCTGATGAATCGCCTGGTGGACTTCGATGCCGCCAGCGGCAAAGTGATCCCGAGTTTGGCGGACAACTGGGAAGTGTCGCCCAATGGCCTGATCTATACCTTCAAGCTGCACCCGAACGTGAAATTCCATCGCACCGCGTATTTCAGCCCAAGCCGCACACTGACTGCCGAAGACGTACGCTTCAGTTTCGAGCGCATGCTGGACCCGGCCAGCCCATGGCATAAAGTCGCCCAGAGCGGCTTCCCCCATGCGCAGTCCATGCAATTGCCAGCGCTGATCAATAAAATCGACGCACTGGATCCGCTGACGGTGCGTTTTACGCTCAACCATGCCGACTCAACCTTCCTGGCCACCCTGAGCATGGGTTTTGCCTCGATCTACCCGGCGGAATATGCCGATAAGCTGCTCAAGGCCGGCACTCCGGAAAAACTCAACAGCCAGCCCATTGGCACCGGGCCCTTCGTCTTCGGGCGCTTCCAAAAGGATGCGGCCATTCGCTATAAGGCCAACCCGGAATATTTCGCAGGTAAGCCTGCTGTGGATAACTTGATCTTTGCCATCACTCCGGACGCCAATGTGCGCCTGCAGAAATTACGCCGCAATGAGTGCCAGATCGCGTTATCGCCCAAGCCTATGGATATCGGCATCGCCCAACAGGACGCTGCGCTCAAGGTGGAACAAGCGCCCGCCTTCATGACTGCATTTGTCGCCATCAACAGCCAGCACCCACCGCTGGACAAGCCACAAGTGCGTCAGGCGATCAACCTGGCTTTCGACAAGGCCAGCTATGTCAAAGCCGTGTTCGAAGACACCGCGGAACCGGCCACGGGCCCTTACCCACCCAACACCTGGAGCTACGCCAAGGAGCTGCCGGGCTACCCCCACGACGTCGCCAAGGCCAAGGCTTTGCTGGTGCAAGCCGGGTTCAAGGATGGTTTCAAAACCACCATTTGGACTCGACCGTCAGGCAGTTTGTTGAACCCCAACCCCAGCCTGGGGGCCCAGCTGTTGCAGGCCGACCTGGCAAAAATTGGCATCCAGGCGCAAATCCGCGTGATCGAGTGGGGCGAGTTGATCCGCCGTGCCAAGGCGGGTGAGCACGACCTGCTGTTCATGGGGTGGGCTGGCGACAATGGCGACCCGGATAATTTCCTGACCCCGCAATTCTCCTGCGCGGCGGTAAAATCCGGCACTAACTTCGCTCGCTACTGCGATCCAGCCCTCGACAAGCTGATCAGCGCCGGCAAGACCACCAGCGAACAAGGTGTGCGCAGCAAGCTGTACCAGCAGGCCCAGGCCCAGATCCAGCAACAGGCCCTGTGGTTGCCACTGGCCCACCCGACCGCCTTTGTCCTGGCTCGCAAGAATGTCCAGGGGTATCAGGTGAGTCCGTTTGGGCGCCAGGATTATTCGAAGGTCAGCGTCAAGCCTTAAGCTGCAAGCTAACTTGAGGCTTGCAGCTCGAAACTTGCAGTTGCTTCTCCTACATCCACCCATATTCAGCCATCGACAGCGGGTCACCCTCACCCACGATAATGTGGTCCAACACCCGCACATCCACTACTTCCAGGGCCTTTTGCAGCAGCTTGGTCAATTTACGATCCGCAATGCTCGGCTCGGTGCTGCCGGAAGGGTGGTTATGGCACAGGATCAGCGCTGCGGCGTTGTAGGCTAACGCTCGCTTGACCACCTGCCTGGGGTAGACCGTGGCGCTGTCGATGGTCCCTTGAAACAACGCTTCGAACCCCAGCACCCGATGCCGTGAGTCGAGGAACAGACACCCGAAAATCTCGTGGGGCTCGTGGCGTAATAGCGCCTTGAGGTAATCCCGCACGGCTACCGGGCTTTCCAGCACCGAAACACTGCGCAGGCGCTCGGCCAGATGACGCCGGGACATTTCCAGCACCGCCTGGAGCTGGGCGAACTTTGCCGGCCCCAAACCCAGGTGCTGGCTGAAAACCACCTGCTTGGCTTCCAGCAGTGAGCGCAAACTGCCGAACTGCACCAAAAGATGCCGTGCCAGATCCACCGCACTTTTACCGCAAACCCCGGTACGCAAGAAAATCGCCAGCAACTCGGCATCGGAAAGACTCGCCGCGCCCAACTCCAAAAGCTTCTCCCGCGGACGCTCCGCCGCGGGCCAGTCACGAATACTCATAGCACCTCCCTGTGCATGTGCGCCGCTGTTGCATAGCGGTCGCTGTGTTATCTTAGTCCATCTTTTTGCGTGCGATTTCACCTCGGGAGGGGGCATCGCAACGCCATCACTGAACTGGAAAGGCAAGCCAATGCAGCGTCTGTATCGGAAACGCATCGTTCTCGGCGTCGGCGGCGGCATTGCCGCCTATAAGAGCGCAGAACTGGTTCGCAGGCTCCTGGACCAAGGCGCAGAAGTGCGTGTAGTCATGACCCGTGGCGGCAGTGAGTTCATCACCCCGCTGACCATGCAGGCTTTGTCTGGGCACCCGGTTCACCTGGACCTTCTGGACCCGGCGGCCGAAGCTGCCATGGGCCATATAGAGCTGGCCAAATGGGCCGACCTGGTGCTGATCGCCCCGGCTACCGCCGACCTGATCGCCCGCCTCGCCCAGGGCATCGCCGATGACCTGCTGACCACCCTGGTGCTGGCCACCGACGCCACTGTCGCCATCGCCCCAGCCATGAACCAGGCCATGTGGCGCGACCCGGCCACCCAGGCCAACACCCAACTCCTGCAAACCCGCGGCCTCAAGGTGTTCGGCCCGGCTTCCGGCAGCCAGGCCTGTGGCGACGTCGGCATGGGCCGCATGCTCGAAGCCACCGACCTGGCGCTGTGCGCCGCCGAATGCTTCCAGCACTTGGCCCTGACCGGCAAACACGTACTGATCACTGCCGGCCCGACCCAGGAAAACATCGACCCGGTGCGCTACATCACCAACCATAGCTCAGGAAAAATGGGCTTTGCCCTGGCCGAAGCGGCGGTGGAAGCAGGTGCCCGTGTCACCCTGATCACTGGCCCGGTACACCTTCCGACGCCAGACAGGGTCACCCGCATTGACGTAGTCAGCGCCCGTGACATGCTCGCGGCCTGCGAAGCGGCGATTCCCTGCGATCTGTTTATTGCCTCGGCAGCGGTTGCGGACTACCGGCCAGAAGTCGTTGCGCCGCAAAAACTCAAGAAAGACCCTACAAGCGGCGATGGCCTGCTCCTGCAAATGGTCCGCAACCCGGACATCCTGGCAACCATTGCCACCCGTCCGGATCGTCCGTTCAGCGTCGGTTTTGCCGCCGAAACCGAACACCTGCTGGACTACGCCGCGCGCAAATTGAAAGACAAAAACCTCGACCTGATCGTTGCCAATGATGTCGCCAACCCGAGCATCGGCTTCAACAGCGAGGAAAACGCCTGCAGCGTGATTGATCGCGACCTGCACGCCACTCTTTTCGCCCAGACCAGCAAGGGCAAGATTGCCCGCCAACTGATCTCCTTTATCGCCCAACGGCTGAACCAGGTTTAATCTCCATGCACGCTTTACAAGCCAAGATCCTCGACCCTCGCATCGGTAACGAATTCCCACTGCCAGCCTACGCCACCACAGGTTCCGCCGGCCTCGACCTGCGAGCCATGCTCAAGCAGGACACTGTTCTCGAGCCAGGCCAGACCCTGCTGATCCCCACCGGCCTGTCGATCTACATCGGCGACCCAGGCTTGGCCGCGATGATCCTGCCACGCTCCGGCCTGGGCCATAAGCACGGCATCGTCCTCGGTAACCTGGTAGGCCTGATCGACTCCGACTACCAGGGCGAGCTGATGGTTTCCTGCTGGAATCGCGGCCAGACCGCCTTCAACATTGCCGTCGGCGAGCGCATCGCCCAGCTTGTCCTGGTTCCAGTGGTACAGGCGCATTTCGAGCTGGTTGAAGAGTTCGACGAAACCCAGCGTGGCACCGGTGGTTTCGGGCATTCCGGCAGCCACTGATCAAGCTGAGCCTGCCGGTCGCCGCCAAGGCCAGCCCCTTATCGATGGAGTTTCCCCCCGCAATGAGCAACGCAGCCCGAGTCGCCCCGACATTTCCTGACAGCATTTTCCGCGCCTATGACATCCGCGGCGTCGTCCCCCAGACCCTGACCGCCGAAACCGCCTACTGGATCGGCCGCGCCATTGGCTCCCAGAGCCTGGCTCAAGGCGAGCCCAATGTTTGCGTGGGTCGAGATGGTCGCCTGTCGGGGCCCGAGCTGGTTGAGCAACTGATCCAGGGCCTGGCCGACAGCGGCTGTCATGTCAGCGATGTCGGCCTGGTTCCGACCCCGGCCGTGTACTACGCCGCCAATGTATTGGCCGGTAAGTCGGGCGTAATGCTCACCGGCAGCCACAACCCATCGGACTACAACGGCTTCAAGATCGTCATCGCCGGCGACACCCTGGCCAATGAACAGATCCAGGCCCTGCACACTCGCCTGAAGACCAACGACCTGACCAGCGGCGCGGGCACCGTCACCAAAGTCGACATTCTTGCGCGCTACTCTGACGAAATTACCCGTGACGTCAAACTCGCCCGCCGCCTGAAAGTAGTGGTGGACTGCGGCAACGGCGCGGCAGGCGTGATCGCCCCGCAACTGCTCGAAGCCTTGAACTGTGAAGTGATCCCGCTGTTCTGCGAAGTGGACGGCAACTTCCCTAACCATCACCCAGACCCGGGCAAGCCTGAAAACCTGGTGGACCTGATCGCCAAGGTCAAGGAAGTCGGCGCCGATGTGGGCCTGGCCTTCGACGGTGATGGTGACCGCGTGGGCGTGGTGACCAACACCGGCAATATCGTGTTTGCGGACCGTTTGCTGATGCTGTTTGCCCGCGACGTCGTGGCACGCAATCCCAGCGCCGAGATCATCTTTGACGTTAAATGCACCCGACGCCTGACACCGCTGATCAAGGAGTACGGCGGCCGACCGCTAATGTGGAAGACCGGCCACTCGTTGATCAAAAAGAAAATGAAGGAAACCGGCGCCCTGCTGGCCGGCGAAATGAGCGGCCATGTGTTCTTCAAGGAGCGCTGGTTCGGCTTTGACGATGGTATTTACAGTGCCGCCCGCCTGCTGGAGATCCTCAGCAATGAAAAATCCACCTGCGACGCGCTGTTTGCCACCTTCCCGGACGATATTTCTACGCCAGAGATCAATATCCATGTGACCGAGGAGAGCAAATTCAGCATCATTGACGCACTGCACGATGCGCAATGGGGCGAAGGCGCCAACCTGACCACCATTGATGGTGTGCGGGTCGATTACGCCAAAGGCTGGGGCCTGGTTCGTGCATCCAACACCACCCCGGTTCTGGTACTGCGTTTCGAGGCTGATTCCGAAGCTGAACTGCAGCGCATCAAGGACGTGTTCCACGTCCAGTTGAAACGTGTTGCCCCTGATCTCCAATTACCGTTCTGATTTTTGCACCGGAGCCCTGAATGACCCTCGAACGCGAAGCCGCCGCCAATACCGCCAAGGTCCTTTCCGAAGCGTTGCCTTACATTCGACGCTACGTCGGTAAGACGCTGGTGATCAAGTATGGCGGCAATGCCATGGAAAGCGATGAGCTGAAAACCGGCTTTGCCCGCGACATCGTGCTGATGAAAGCCGTCGGGATCAACCCGGTGGTGGTACACGGTGGCGGCCCGCAAATCGGCGACCTGCTCAAGCGCTTATCCATCGAAAGTCACTTCATTGATGGCATGCGCGTCACTGATGCACAAACCATGGACGTGGTGGAAATGGTCCTTGGCGGCCAGGTGAACAAAGACATCGTCAACCTGATCAACCGCCACGGCGGCAGCGCCATTGGCCTGACCGGCAAAGACGCGGAGCTGATCCGGGCGAAGAAACTGACCGTCACCCGCCAGACGCCAGAGATGACCCAGCCGGAAATCATCGACATCGGCCAGGTGGGCGAAGTGATCGGCATCAATACCGACTTGCTGAACCTGCTGGTCAAGGGCGACTTCATCCCGGTGATCGCGCCAATCGGTGTGGGTGCCAACGGCGAGTCGTACAATATCAATGCCGACCTGGTGGCCGGCAAGGTAGCCGAGGCACTGAAGGCCGAAAAGCTGATGCTGCTGACCAACATTGCCGGCCTGATGGACAAGACCGGCAAGGTACTGACCGGCCTGAGCACCCAGCAGGTGGATGACCTGATCGCTGACGGCACCATCTACGGCGGCATGCTGCCGAAGATTCGTTGCGCCCTGGAAGCGGTACAGGGCGGCGTCGGCAGCTCGTTGATCATCGATGGCCGGGTACCGAATGCGGTCCTGCTGGAAATCTTCACCGATACCGGCATGGGTACGCTGATCAGCAACCGCAAGCGCGCTTAACCACTAAACACAAAAGGCCCACCCCTTGTAGGAGCGAGCTTGCTCGCGAAGAACGTTAACGATGCTGTGTTTATTCTGGATAAACGCGGCGCCTTCAAGTTTTTCGCGAGCAAGCTCGCTCCTACAGGGGGTGGGCCTTTCTGTTGTGCGATTATTGAACGCCGAACTGCTCGCGATACGCTTTGACCGCCGGTAAATGCTGCTTGAGCTGCGGATCGTCTTCCAGGAACTGCAACACCTGGTTCAACGACACAATACTCACCACCGGGATCCCAAAATCACGCTCCACTTCCTGGATCGCCGACAACTCGCCGTTACCGCGCTCTTGACGGTTCAGCGCGATCAGCACGCCAGCGGCCTTTGCGCCGTCCTGGGAAGCAATGATATGCATCACTTCACGAATCGCGGTGCCTGCAGTGATCACATCATCGATGATCAGCACATCGCCGGTCAGCGGGGCTCCCACCAGGCTGCCGCCTTCACCATGAGCCTTGGCTTCCTTGCGATTGAAGCACCATGGCAGATCCTGCCCGTGATGTTCAGCCAGCGCCACGGCAGTCGCGGCAGCCAAGGGAATACCTTTGTAGGCCGGACCAAACAGCACGTCGAAGGAAATACCGCTTTCAACGATGGCCGCTGCATAGAAACGACCTAGTTGCGCCAGGGCAGAACCCGAGTTGAACAGGCCCGCATTGAAGAAGTACGGGCTGGTGCGCCCGGACTTCAGGGTGAACTCACCGAAGCGCAAAACCCCGCGATCGATGGCAAAACGAATGAAATCGCGTTGATACGCCTGCATGAAAAAAGCCTCAGATACCACGGATTTAGCTAATTAGGTAGACGGCGTGTATCATACACGCACGCGATTTTTGGGGCCATTTATGCGGATCATCAGTGTGAACGTCAATGGTATTCAGGCTGCAGTCGAGCGTGGTTTGCTCAGTTGGCTGCAAGCCCAGAATGCCGACGTCATCTGCCTGCAGGACACCCGCGCCTCCGCCTTTGAACTGGACGACCCAGCCTTCCAACTGGATGGCTACTTCCTTTATGCCTGCGATGCCGAAGTCCCTGCCCAAGGTGGCGTGGCTTTGTATTCGCGGTTGCAACCCAAGGCGGTCATCAGCGGCCTCGGCTTCGAGACAGCCGACCGCTACGGGCGCTACCTGCAAGCCGATTTCGACAAGGTCAGCATCGCGACCTTGCTGCTTCCATCAGGGCAGAACGGCGATGAAGACTTGAACCAGAAGTTCAAGCTAATGGACGATTTCGCCCGTTACCTGGATAAACAGCGACGCAAACGTCGCGAGTACATTTACTGTGGCTCGCTATACGTGGCGCAACAGAAGCTGGATATCAAGAACTGGCGCGACAGCCAGCAATCCCCAGGCTTCCTGGCGCCGGAACGGGCCTGGATGGACGAGATTGTCGGCAACATGGGCTATGTCGATGCCCTGCGTGAAGTCAGCCGCGAAGGCGACCAGTACAGTTGGTGGCCGGACAACGAACAGGCCGAGATGCTCAACCTGGGTTGGCGTTTTGACTACCAGTTGCTGACCCCGGGCCTGCGTCGCTTTGTGCGTAGCGCTCGCCTGCCGCGTCAGCCGCGCTTTTCGCAGCATGCACCACTGATCGTGGACTACGACTGGACATTGACCATCTGAGGTCTTTTTCCAGACACAAAAAAACCGACATCACTGTCGGTTTTTTGTGGGCGTTCATTATTTGATCAACCGCCAGGTAAAGGGGTAGCGATAGGCAATCCCCTTGTTGGCCTTGATCCCGGCAATAATCGTCAGCACCAGCGCTGCAATCACCACCACGGCCATCAGCAAGAAACCAATCACCACAAACCCGAGCACAATGCAGACCAGCCAGGCAATCGCCACGGTGATCTGGAAATTCAAGGACTCCTTGCCCTGATCATCGATGAGCGGGTCCATGTCTTTCTTGACCTGCCACAGGATCAGCGGCCCCAGCAGGCTGCCAAAGGGGAACACCAATCCGAGAAACGCCGCGAAGTGACACAGCATGGCCCACTGGCGGATTTCCTTGGACGGTGCCGGAACCGGCAGTTGGCTGTCATTCATGGCGTTTCTCCTTGAGCCTGGCTCAATCAGCCAGGGCGGCGTTCTGCAGTTCGAAGATCTCGGTCATGCCTTTCTGGGCCAAGGCCAGCATGGCATTCAGCTCGGCCGGCTGGAATGGCGCGCCTTCAGCCGTACCCTGCACTTCGATGAAACCACCGGTGCTGGTCATCACCACGTTCAAGTCGGTCTCGGCGGCCGAGTCTTCCAGGTAGTCCAGGTCCAGCACTGGCTCGCCCTGATACATGCCCACCGAAACAGCTGCGATCATCTGCTTGAGCGGGTCGCCGCCTTTCAGGCCGCCACGCTTCTTGATGACTTTCAAGGCATCGATCAGGGCTACCATGGCACCGGTGATGGACGCGGTACGGGTACCGCCGTCGGCCTGGATCACGTCGCAGTCGACGTACAGGGTCACGTCGCCCAGCTTGGACATGTCCAGGGCCGCTCGCAGGGAGCGACCGATCAGGCGCTGGATTTCCAGGGTGCGGCCGCCTTGCTTGCCACGGCTGGCTTCACGCTGGTTACGCTCGCCGGTGGCACGGGGCAGCATGCCGTATTCGGCGGTCAACCAGCCCTGGCCCTGGCCCTTGAGGAAACGCGGCACGCCGTTTTCGACGCTGACGGTGCAGATAACCTTGGTATCGCCAAACTCGACCAGTACAGATCCCTCGGCGTGTTTGGTGTAGTTGCGGGTGATGCGGATCGAGCGGAGCTGATCGGCAGCGCGACCACTTGGACGTTTCATAAGGGAGACACCTGTACTGAGGACGAAAAACTGCCGAGCATTATAGAGCCGCCAGCCGGTTCGGGGCACGTCTAAAAAAATCGGTTACGAACGGCCGCCCCGCAATCGCGCATCCCACCCTTTGTTATCGCACTGTTTGGGGCCTCTGGCCCCACTGCGCTACAATCCTGCGCCTTCGCAGCCTGTCGGCTTCAATTTACCCATCAGCCCGTTTTTTTTGCGGGACTGCATCGCGAGGTACCTCCATGGTGCACAGCATGACCGCCTTCGCCCGCGTCGAAAAAGCCGGCGTCCAAGGCACCCTGAGCTGGGAATTGCGCTCGGTCAACAGTCGCTACCTGGAGCCGCACTTGCGCCTGCCGGAGTCTTTCCGCGACCTCGAAGGCGCCGTGCGTGAAGCTCTACGCCAGGGCATCTCCCGGGGCAAGCTGGAATGCACCCTGCGTTTTACCGAAGAAACCACCGGCAAACCGCTGCAGATCGACCGCGACCGCGCCGCGCAACTGGTGGCCGCCGCCGAAGCCATCGCCGGCCTGATCAAACAGCCCGCCGCACTAAATCCGCTGGAAGTCCTGGCCTGGCCCGGCGTGCTGGTGGCCGACGCCAGCGACCCTCAGGCCCTCAACTCCGCAGCCTTGACCCTGTTCAACCTGGGCCTGAAGGAGCTCAAGGCCGGCCGCGAGCGCGAAGGTGCCGAGTTGGCTCGGCTGATCAACGAGCGCCTGACGTCGATCGAAGAAGACGTGGTCACCCTGCGCGAGCTGGTACCACAAATGCTCGCCACCCAGCGCCAGAAGGTCCTCGACCGCTTCGCCGACATGCAGGCTGAACTCGACCCGGTGCGCCTTGAACAGGAAATGGTCCTGCTGGCGCAAAAGAGTGACGTTGCCGAAGAACTCGACCGCCTGAGCACCCATATCCTGGAAGTGCGCCGCGTGCTCAAGTCCGCCGGCGCCGCCGGTCGGCGCCTGGACTTCCTGATGCAGGAACTCAACCGCGAAGCCAATACACTGGGCTCCAAGGCCTTCGATCCGCGCAGCACCCAGGCTGCGGTCAACCTCAAAGTGTTGATCGAGCAAATGCGCGAACAAGTACAGAATATTGAGTAAGGCAACTCCCATGACCCACAGCACCGGCACCCTGTACATCATTTCCGCCCCTTCGGGCGCGGGCAAGAGCAGCCTGGTCAAGGCACTGACCGACGCCGACCGGGAGATCCGCGTCTCGGTCTCCCACACCACCCGGGCCATGCGCCCCGGCGAAGTGAACGGCGAGAACTATCACTTCGTCGAACGCAGCGAGTTCGTGAAGATGATCGAACACGGGGATTTCCTCGAGCGCGCCGAAGTATTCGGCAACCTCTATGGCACCTCGCAAAGCCACCTGCAACAGACCTTGGACGAAGGTCACGACCTGATCCTGGAAATCGACTGGCAAGGTGCCGAGCAAGTGCGTCAACTGATGCCCAAGGCCCGCTCGATCTTCATTCTGCCGCCGTCTCTCCAAGCCTTGCACCAGCGCCTGACCAACCGCGGCCAGGACAGCGACGAAATCATCGCCGGCCGCATGCGTGAAGCCGTGAGCGAGATGAGCCATTATGTCGACTACGACTACCTGATCATCAACGACGATTTTGCCCAGGCCCTGGAAGACCTGAAGGCGATTTTTCGCGCCAATCAACTCCAGCAAAAACGCCAGCAACAGCGTTTTGGCAAATTATTGGCCGAACTGCTCGGCTGACAGGCTCTTCCCAAAACCGCCGCCAGGGCTTTACATTGGCACCTGTAGCGCGTTTTCGATGGCCTGCTAAAAATCAGCGCTTCCCTAAACGCTGGTGATTTTTTAAACTGTTCAGTCCGCTCGCCCAACCGGGCAGCGCGCATCTTGCATTCGCTCCGAGGAATACCATGGCCCGCGTAACCGTTGAAGACTGCCTAGAACACGTGGATAACCGCTTTGAGCTGGTCATGCTCTCTACCAAGCGTGCCCGTCAACTGGCCACTGGCGGCAAAGAGCCCCTGGTCCAGTGGGAAAACGACAAGCCTACCGTTGTGGCTCTGCGCGAAATCGCCGAAGGCCTGATGAGCTACGAGTTCATCGCCAACGCCGAAATCGTTGAAGACGAACCGTTGTTTGCAGCGTTCGAGGACGAGTCCAACGAGGCCGTCTAAGCCTATGCCTGGTCGACGTAGCACGGCGCGGGGTCAACGCCCGCGGCAGGAGTTCATACTTTGCCGAGCATAGACGCCCTCGCCGATCGCTTATCGACCTACCTCGGCCCAGACCAGGTCAACCTGGTCCGCCGAGCGTATTTCTACGCCGAACAAGCCCACGACGGCCAACGCCGACGTAGCGGCGAGGCGTATGTCACCCATCCTCTTGCGGTGGCCAACATTCTTGCCGACATGCACATGGACCATCAGAGCCTGATGGCCGCGATGCTGCATGACGTGATTGAAGACACCGGTATTGCCAAAGAAGCGCTCTCTGCGCAATTTGGCGAAACCGTGGCCGATCTGGTCGACGGGGTCAGCAAGCTGACCCAGATGAACTTCGAGACCAAGGCTGAAGCCCAGGCGGAAAACTTCCAGAAGATGGCCATGGCCATGGCCCGTGATATCCGGGTGATTCTGGTCAAGCTGGCCGACCGGCTGCACAACATGCGCACGCTGGAGGTGCTGTCCGGTGAAAAGCGCCGGCGCATCGCCAAGGAAACCCTGGAAATCTACGCGCCCATTGCCAACCGGCTGGGCATGCATGCCATTCGTATCGAGTTCGAAGACCTCGGCTTCAAGGCCATGCACCCGATGCGCTCCGCGCGCATCTACCAGGCGGTCAAGCGCGCCCGGGGCAATCGCAAGGAAATCGTCAACAAGATCGAAGAATCCCTGAGCCATTGCCTGGCGATCGACGAGATCGAAGGCGAAGTCAGCGGCCGCCAGAAACACATCTACGGCATCTATAAAAAGATGCGCGGCAAGCGCCGCGCCTTCAACGAGATCATGGACGTCTATGCGTTCCGGATCATCGTCGACAAGGTCGATACCTGCTACCGCGTGCTGGGCGCTGTACATAACTTGTACAAACCCCTGCCAGGGCGCTTCAAGGATTACATCGCCATTCCCAAAGCCAATGGCTACCAGTCGCTGCATACCACGTTGTTTGGCATGCACGGTGTGCCGATCGAGATCCAGATCCGCACCCGGGAAATGGAAGAGATGGCCAACAACGGCATTGCCGCCCACTGGCTGTACAAATCCAGCGGCGACGAGCAGCCCAAAGGCACCCACGCCCGCGCCCGCCAGTGGGTCAAAGGCGTACTGGAAATGCAGCAACGGGCCGGCAACTCCCTGGAGTTTATCGAAAGCGTGAAGATCGACCTGTTCCCGGACGAGGTCTACGTGTTCACGCCCAAGGGTCGGATCATGGAGCTGCCCAAAGGCTCCACCGCGGTCGACTTCGCTTACGCCGTGCACACCGACGTCGGCAACAGCTGCATTGCCTGCCGGATCAATCGCCGCCTGGCCCCACTGTCGGAACCACTGCAAAGCGGCTCCACCGTGGAGATCGTCAGCGCACCGGGTGCTCGCCCGAACCCGGCCTGGCTGAACTTCGTGGTCACCGGCAAGGCCCGCACCCATATTCGTCATGCCCTGAAACTGCAGCGTCGCTCCGAATCCATCAACCTCGGCGAGCGCCTGCTGAACAAGGTACTCAACGGTTTCGACAGTGCCCTGGACAAGATCCCGGCCGAGCGCGTGCAAGCGATGCTCCACGAGTACCGCCAGGAAACCATCGAAGACTTGCTCGAAGACATCGGCCTGGGCAACCGCATGGCCTATGTAGTTGCCCGCCGCTTGCTGGGCGAAGGCGAACAACTGCCAAGCCCGGAAGGCCCGCTGGCGATCCGCGGCACCGAAGGCCTGGTGCTCAGCTACGCCAAGTGCTGCACGCCGATTCCAGGGGACCCGATTGTCGGCCACCTGTCCGCCGGCAAAGGCATGGTGGTGCACCTGGACAACTGCCGCAATATCAGCGAGGTCCGCCACAACCCGGAAAAGTGCATCCAACTGTCCTGGGCCAAGGATGTCACGGGTGAATTCAACGTCGAGCTGCGGGTGGAGCTGGAGCATCAGCGCGGCCTGATAGCCTTGCTGGCCAGCAGTGTCAACGCCGCCGACGGCAATATCGAGAAAATCAGCATGGACGAACGCGATGGTCGTATCAGCGTGGTCCAACTGGTCGTCAGCGTGCATGACCGTGTGCACCTGGCCCGCGTGATCAAGAAACTGCGCGCATTGACCGGGGTCATCCGCATCACCCGCATGCGCTCCTAGCCCATCCATTACAAGGAGTCATTCATGACCAAGACCGTTATCACCAGCGACAAGGCACCTGCAGCAATCGGTACTTACTCCCAGGCGATCAAGGCGGGCAATACCGTCTACATGTCCGGCCAGATTCCACTGGACCCAAAGACCATGGAATTGGTTGAAGGCTTTGAAGCACAAACCGTGCAGGTTTTCGAGAACCTCAAGTCCGTCGCCGAAGCCGCCGGCGGCTCGTTCAAGGACATCGTCAAGCTGAACATCTTCCTCACCGACCTGAGCCACTTCGCCAAGGTCAACGAGATCATGGGCAAGTACTTCGAACAACCATACCCAGCCCGCGCCGCCATCGGCGTAGCAGCCCTGCCGAAGGGCTCGCAAGTTGAGATGGACGCGATTCTGGTCATCGAGTAAAACACCCGGCGCAGCTTGCTTTCTCTTCAAACAGGCTGCGCCGACTTCGCTTTAAAAGGATTTCGTAATGCGCAAAGCGCTCGTTGCTTCTTCGTTGCTTGCCCTGTTGCTCGGCGGCTGTGCCAGCAACCCCGCCGACCGTGACGTCAGCGGCACCTGGATCAACCAGGTGGCCATTGATGCAGCATCCCAGGGTGGCCCTTTGCGTGAAGCGCTGCAGGCCTATGGTCCGAACCTCGAATGGGAGGTCAATACCAAGGCTAGCCAAGCGCGCTACTTCAACGGTTTTGAGCGCCCCGAAGGTAAGCTGCAGGGTGAAAAATCCGACTCCTGGAGCGTGGACTTCTACGGCAGCTCGACCACCGAACTCAAGCGCGATGGCAAGCAACTGCTGCAGGTCGCCAACGACAACGAGCCGGAACAGTTCTTTGACCGCCCCCAAGCCCCAGCGCCCCAAGGCGCACCATTGGGTGCCAACTTCGAACGGGCCCTGTACTCGGCCTATATGGGCGGCAGCTGGAAAATCATCAGCGGCAACGGCGAAGGTGCCACCGTGCAGTTCCAGGCCAACGGCCAAGTCTCCGGCCTGCCGGGCGCCGATCAGTACTCGCTGTGCCTGGCTGGCGACTGCGCCTCCATGAGCGGTGGCTACGACAGCATCTGGCTGCAGCAAGGCGGCCAGGGCAATCCATGGATCTTTGCCCGCAAAGGCAAACAACTGGAAATCTTCCAGGCGATCAACACCTCCCAGGCCGACGAAGTCCCTTCGTTTACCCCAGGGCCACGGCAATGGTTGCTGGAAAAGCAGTAACAGTCGTCTAGCTCTTGAAATTGCTGAAGGTCCTTCGGCCCTTATCGCAGCCTCGTACCTCGACAGCGGCTACAGGGATCACTTGTAGCCGCTGGCGCAGCCTGCGATCGGCTGCGCAGCAGTCGCCTGGATCTTGAAATTATCGAAGGTCCTGCGGCCCTTATCGCAGCCTCGCGCCTCGACAGCGGCCACAGAAAACCGCCAAGACAAATTGCTCTTACATCCTTGAACGCATTTTTTAGCCGTTCAGAATCGCCGCATACCCTTCCCGGTAACTCGGATAAGTCGGTGCCCAACCCAGCGCCTTGGCCCGGGCGTTACTGCACTGCTTGCTGCCGGCCCGCCGTACACTGGCGTCTTCGGCCCACTCAGTGACGCCAAGATACTCACGCAACCAACCCACGACGTCGGCCAACGGCGCTGGTGCATCGTCGACGCCGATGTAACATTTCTCCAGCGAGCCGCCCTGCTCCACATGTCGCAACAAAAAGGCCAAGAGCCCAGCGGCATCATCGACATGGATACGGTTGCCATACAACGGCGGCTCGACTGCCACGCGATAGCCCTGGCGCACCTGGCTCAGCAACCATTCGCGGCCAGGACCGTAAATACCGGTCAAACGCACCGCCGTTGCCGGGATACCGCTGTTAACCGCCACTTGTTCGGCTTCCAGCATCACTTGCCCGGAATAGCCGCCAGCCTGGGTTGGCGAGGTTTCATCGACCCATTCGCCATTTTGCTGCCCGTAAACACTGCTACTGGACACAAACAGAAGATGCTTGGGCTCCTGACCATAATCGTTCAGCCATTCGAGCACATGCTGCAAGCCCTCAACATATGCCTTGCGGTAGCCCGGCTCGTCGTGGTCAGTTGCGGCCGCGCAGTACACCAAATAGTCCACACCGCCGATCGGCCACGTTTCAGGACAATCTTTTTTGAACAGGTCACCGGCAATGCCGATCACCCCTTCAGGCAGACGCGAAACATCACGCCGCAGGCCATGAACCTCCCAGCCAGAAGCCAGTAATTGGCAGGCCAGACGGCTACCGACATCGCCACAACCGGCAATCACAACAGAAGGCACAGACATCACAAAACTCCGTTCTTAAAGGTCAAGATTAGCCCTCACAGGTGACCGACGGCCAGGAAATCGACAAATAAAGTTACTGTATTACTTCTGTTAACAAGAATTACTTGCAATAATAACGGCCCATTTGTCCTCGACCCAATGCGGTCTGGAAGGACAAGCCCCTATTTTTTCCTCTCAGGTCCGGCCAGCATGACACGCAATAAACTCCCCGCTTCGCCAACCAAGCCTCACAGCCCATCCCGCGTCTGGCGTGCGATTGCTGCGTTGCTGTTCAGCGTTCTGCTGGCACCGACCGCTGCGCTCGCCGATAACACGGCGCCCGCCACGCAACCCGCCGCCACTGCTCCAGCTCCGGCGGCAACGCCAGCCCCTGAGCAAAACGCTGCCGTGCCAGCTACCGCGCCGGTCGCCACCGACCCGGCCCAAACCGTAGACGCAGCGCCCGCCGACGAGACTGGTGTCGTGCTGGAAGAAGACAACACCTTGGGCATGGCCCACGACCTGTCGCCGTGGGGCATGTACCAGAACGCCGACATCATCGTGAAAATCGTAATGATCGGCCTGGCCATCGCTTCGATCATCACCTGGACCATCTGGATCGCCAAAGGCTTCGAGCTGCTGGGCGCCAAACGTCGCTTGCGCACTGAAATCACCAACCTGAAAAAAGCCACCACCCTGAAAGAAGCCAGCGAAAGCGCGGCGAAGAAGGGCACCCTGGCGCACCTGTTGGTTCACGACGCCCTGGAAGAAATGCGCCTGTCGGCCAACAGCCGTGAAAAAGAAGGCATCAAGGAGCGTGTCAGCTTCCGTCTCGAGCGCCTGGTTGCAGCCTGTGGCCGTAACATGAGCAACGGTACCGGCGTCCTCGCCACCATCGGTTCCACCGCGCCTTTCGTCGGCCTGTTCGGTACCGTGTGGGGCATCATGAACAGCTTCATCGGCATCGCCAAAACCCAGACCACCAACCTCGCCGTCGTCGCTCCCGGCATTGCCGAAGCCCTGCTGGCAACCGCCCTGGGCCTGGTGGCCGCAATTCCTGCGGTGGTGATCTACAACGTCTTCGCCCGTTCGATCGCCGGCTACAAAGCCCAGGTATCGGATGCCTCGGCAGAAGTCCTGTTGCTGGTCAGCCGTGACCTCGATCACCTGCCTTCCGAGCGCAGCTCGCAACCGCACATGGTGAAAGTGGGGTAATCGGCCATGGGCCTGCATTTGAATCAAAGCGACGACGAGCTCGTCGAGAACCACGAAATCAACGTCACGCCGTTTATCGACGTGATGCTGGTGCTGCTGATCATCTTCATGGTCGCAGCCCCCTTGGCCACCGTGGACATCAAGGTCGACCTGCCCGCCTCCAGCGCAAAACCTGCGCCGCGGCCAGAAAAACCGGTGTTTCTCAGCGTCAAGGCAGACCAACGCCTGTTCCTCGGCGAAGAAGAAGTCAAAGCCGAAACCCTGGGGGCGGTACTCGACACCAAGACCCAGGGCAAGAAAGACACGACAATCTTTTTCCAAGCCGACAAGGGTGTGGACTACGGCGACCTGATGAGCGTGATGGACGCCCTGCGGTCAGCCGGCTACCTCAAGGTAGGCCTGGTCGGACTTGAGACGGCAGCCAAAAAATGATCACGACGCGCCACAAACTGACGCGTTATGGCACCAGCCTCGCCGTCGTACTGGGCGTCCACGCCGTCGCGATCATCATCGCGCTCCAGTGGTCGGCGCCACAGGCGGTTCAGTTGCCACCGGCGGCCATGGTCATCGACTTGGCACCGATGCCGGCACCACCGCCTCCTGCTCCACCGAAGGTAGTGACGCCACCGCAACCGCCCGCACCGGTGGAAGAGTTGCCATTGCCGAAACTGGCCGAAGCCCCGAAACCAACCATTCAGGTGCCCAAGCCGGTCAAGCCCAAACCAAAACCGAAGCCGCCCAAGCCTGTGGAGAAAAAGCCCGAGCCACCCAAGGAAAAGCCTTCCGAGGACCCGCCGAGCGAAACCCCGCAGAACAACGCGCCTTCGGAAAAGTCGGCCCAGCCAACGCCTGGCCCATCGCCGCAACAGGTAGCGGCCAAGGCGTCCTGGGAAGGTGCTTTGCTAGCGCACTTGCAGAAGTACAAAAAGTACCCGCCAGGCGCGCAAGCGCGTGGCAAGGAAGGCCTGAACCGCTTGCGCTTCGTGGTCGACGCTGAAGGTAATGTGCTGTCCTACGAACTGGCGGGCCGCTCCGGCAACGCCGACCTGGACCGCGCGACCCTAGACATGATTCGTCGTGCCCAGCCGCTGCCCAAGCCGCCCGCGCACCTATTGAAGGGTGGCAGCATCGAGATCGTTGCGCCGTTTGTCTACAACATCGAGAAACGTCGCCGGTAACACCTGTAGGAGCGAGCTTGCTCCGGGCGGCGTTCCGAAGAAAAACGTCAACGATAACGCGGGGCATCTGAGGCCCCGTGGTGTCATTGAGTTCTTCGCAAACAAGCTCGCGCCTACATAACGTGCGTCTATCGATTGCAGCCGGTATGCTTGGCCCGCAACCTCATGGACGCCCGCTATGACTCTTACAGAATTACGCTACATCGTTACCCTCGCCCAAGAGCAGCACTTCGGCCACGCGGCCGAGCGTTGCCACGTCAGCCAACCGACTTTGTCGGTGGGCGTGAAGAAGCTTGAAGACGAACTCGGTGTGCTGATATTCGAGCGCAGCAAAAGCGCCGTGCGCCTGACTCCGGTGGGCGAAGGTATCGTTGCCCAGGCCCAGAAGGTCCTGGAACAAGCCCAAAGCATTCGCGAATTGGCCCAGGCCGGCAAAAACCAGCTGACCGCCCCGCTGAAAGTCGGCGCGATCTACACCGTCGGCCCGTACCTGTTCCCGCACCTGATTCCGCAACTGCATCGCGTCGCACCGCAGATGCCGCTGTATATAGAAGAAAACTTCACCCACGTGCTGCGCGACAAACTGCGCAACGGCGAGTTGGACGCGATCATCATCGCCCTGCCGTTCAACGAGGCGGACGTGCTGACCCTGCCGCTCTACGACGAGCCGTTCTACGTGCTGATGCCGGCGTCCCACCCTTGGACGCAAAAAGACACCATCGACGCCGCCTTGCTCAACGACAAGAGCCTGCTGCTGCTCGGCGAGGGTCACTGCTTCCGCGACCAAGTGCTGGAAGCCTGCCCGACCCTGACCAAGGGCAACGACGGCGCCAAGCACACCACTGTGGAATCCAGCTCCCTGGAAACCATCCGCCATATGGTGGCGTCCGGCCTGGGCATTTCGATCCTGCCGCTGTCGGCGGTGGACAGCCATCACTATGCTCCAGGCGTGATCGCCGTGCGCCCACTGACGCCACCGGTGCCGTTCCGCACCGTGGCGATTGCCTGGCGTGCCAGCTTCCCACGCCCGAAAGCCATTGAGATTCTCGCCGATTCGGTCCGCCTGTGCTCGGTGGCCAAACCGTCTACTGCGAGCTAAGTAACCGAATGACCGAGTTGTCGCAAGTGTCGGTGACGGTACTCAAGGGTGTGGGAGAAGCCATGGCCGAGAAATTGGCCAAGGTCGGCCTGGAGAATCTCCAGGATGTGCTGTTCCACCTGCCCCTGCGCTATCAGGATCGCACCCGCGTAGTGCCCATTGGCCAATTGCACCCTGGGCAGGATGCAGTGGTCGAAGGCACCGTCAGCGGTGCCGACGTGGTCATGGGCAAACGCCGCAGCCTGGTGGTTCGCCTGCAGGACGGCACCGGCGGCCTGAGCCTGCGCTTCTACCATTTCAGCAACGCACAAAAGGAAGGCCTCAAGCGCGGCACCCGCGTGCGCTGCTACGGCGAAGCCCGTCCCGGCGCATCAGGGCTGGAAATCTACCACCCGGAATACCGCGCCATTAGCGGCGATGAACCGCCCCCGGTGGACACAACGCTTACGCCGATCTACCCGCTGACCGAAGGTCTGACCCAACAACGTCTGCGCCAACTATGCCAACAAACCCTGACGCTGCTCGGCCCGAAAAGCCTGCCTGACTGGCTACCCCAGGAGCTGGCCCGGGACTATCAATTGGCACCCTTGGACGATGCGATTCGCTACCTGCACCACCCTCCGGCCGACGCCGACGTGGATGAGTTGGCCCTCGGTCACCACTGGGCCCAACATCGCCTGGCCTTTGAAGAACTGCTGACCCACCAGTTGTCGCAACAGCGCCTGCGGGAAAGCATGCGCTCCCTGCGTGCCCCCGCGATGCCCAAGGCCAAGCGCCTGCCCGCGCAATACCTGGCCAACCTGGGCTTTGCGCCTACAGGCGCCCAGCAACGGGTCGGCAATGAAATCGCCTACGACCTCAGTCAGAAAGAGCCGATGCTGCGGCTGATCCAGGGTGACGTCGGCGCGGGTAAAACCGTGGTCGCCGCCCTCGCCGCCTTGCAGGCCCTGGAGGCCGGTTACCAAGTGGCGCTGATGGCGCCCACCGAGATTCTCGCCGAGCAACACTTCATCACCTTCAAGCGCTGGCTCGAACCGTTGGGCCTGGAAGTGGCATGGCTGGCCGGCAAGCTCAAGGGCAAGAACCGCGCGGCAGCCCTGGAACAGATTGCTGGCGGCGCCCCGATGGTGGTGGGCACCCACGCACTGTTCCAGGACGAAGTGCAGTTCAAGAACCTCGCGCTGGTGATCATTGACGAGCAACACCGCTTCGGTGTGCAACAACGCCTGGCCCTGCGCCAAAAAGGCGTGGGCGGACGGATGAACCCACACCAGTTGATCATGACCGCCACGCCGATCCCGCGCACTTTGGCCATGAGCGCCTATGCCGACCTCGACACCTCGATTCTCGACGAACTGCCACCCGGCCGAACCCCGGTCAACACCGTACTGGTCACCGACACCCGACGTGTCGAGGTGATCGAAAGAGTGCGCGGAGCCTGCGCCGAGGGGCGCCAAGCCTATTGGGTGTGCACGCTGATCGAGGAGTCGGAAGAACTGACCTGCCAAGCCGCCGAAACCACCTATGAAGACCTCACCAGTGCATTGGGAGAACTCAAGGTCGGGCTGATCCACGGCCGCATGAAGTCCGCTGAAAAAGCCGCAGTGATGGCCGAATTCAAGGCTGGCAACTTGCAACTGTTGGTCGCCACCACCGTGATCGAGGTCGGCGTCGACGTGCCCAACGCCAGCTTGATGATCATCGAGAACCCCGAACGCCTGGGCCTGGCACAGTTGCACCAATTGCGTGGTCGTGTCGGCCGGGGCAGCGCCGCCAGTCATTGTGTGTTGCTGTATCACCCGCCGTTATCGCAGATCGGTCGCCAGCGCCTGGGGATCATGCGTGAAACCAACGATGGTTTCGTGATCGCCGAAAAAGACCTCGAACTGCGTGGTCCTGGCGAGATGCTCGGCACTCGCCAGACTGGCCTGCTGCAATTCAAGGTCGCTGACCTGATGCGCGACGCCGACTTGCTGCCAGCCGTGCGCGATGCGGCGCAAGCCCTGCTCGAACGCTGGCCGGACCACGTCAGCCCGTTGCTCGATCGCTGGCTGCGCCATGGGCAGCAATACGGCCAAGTGTGACGGCTGACGCCCTGTAGGAGCGGGCTTGCTCGCGATGGGTGTCAACGATGACGCGGGGTACTTGGCTAAACGAGGTGTCTTGGGGTTTTTCGCGAGCAAGCTCGCTCCTACAGGGGCCCCTGACAGCCTGGGGCATCACCCACCGCACTTAGTCGACCCTCAACTTTATCAAGCTGGTTATACTCCAATGAATGTAGGAAATTGGATCCAGCCATGACAGAAGTTGCTCTCGCCACGGCCCCCCTGACCGCTCCTTCGGTCATTCGGGTACTGCTCGAAAAGCTTGCCATCAGTTACACGGAAGTCGCCGAGCGGCCTGGGCTGAACGCTGCGCGGAAGGTGCAAGCGGTGCTGCTGGACGACACGGCGGGCGCGCTCATGGTGCTGTTTCCCCAGAGCCAGTTGCTGGACCTCAATCGCCTCACCGAGCTTACCGGTCGCCAACTCAAGGCCGTGTCTCCAGAACGCCTGGAGCGCATGCTCGGCAAACACTGCCTGAGCCTGTTGCCCGGCCTGCCAGCACTGGCCAGTGCACCTTGCCTGTATGAACAAAGCCTGCTGCACGAGCCGACCCTGTTGCTCCACTCGGGCGAAGCAGAGGTGCTGTTGGAGATTGCCAGAGAAGACTTCAAAAGCATGCTGGCCAAGGCCAGCGCCGCCAACTTCGGCGAAGCCCTGAGCAGCATCCAGCCCAACTTCGATCGCCCCAATGATGACCGCAAGGAAATTACCCAGGCGGTGCAGGCGTTTACCGCCCGGCGCATCCAGCAGCGCCTGGAAGCAACCATCGAGATTCCACCCCTGGCCGACACCGCACAGAAGATCATTAAACTGCGGGTCGACCCCAACGCCACGATTGACGACATCACCAGCGTGGTGGAAACCGACCCCGCCCTGGCCGCACAAGTGGTGAGCTGGGCAGCCTCGCCTTATTACGCCTCGCCCGGCAAGATCCGCTCGGTGGAAGATGCCATTGTTCGTGTACTGGGCTTTGATTTGGTAATCAACCTGGCGCTGGGCCTGGCCCTGGGCAAAACCTTGAGCCTGCCCAAAGACCGCCCGCAACAGGCCACGCCGTACTGGCAACAGTCAATCTACAGCGCTGCGGTGATCGAAGGCCTGACCCGCGCCATGCCTCGGGCCCAGCGCCCGGAAGCCGGCTTGACCTACCTGGCCGGCCTGCTGCACAACTTCGGCTACCTGTTGCTGGCCCACGTCTTCCCGCCGCATTTCTCGTTGATCTGTCGGCACCTGGAGGTCAACCCGCACCTGTGTCACAGCTATATCGAGCAGCACCTGCTGGGCATCAGCCGCGAGCAGATCGGTGCCTGGTTGATGCGCTATTGGGACATGCCGGAAGAACTGTCCACCGCCCTGCGTTTCCAGCACGACCCGGACTACGACGGCGAATACGCCGAATACCCGAACCTGGTGTGCCTGGCCGTGCGCTTGTTGCGCAGCCGTGGCATCGGCTCCGGGCCTGATACAGAGATCCCGGACGAACTGCTGGAACGCCTGGGCCTGACGCGGGACAAAGCCGAGGATGTGGTCAGCAAGGTATTGGATGCCGAAGTGTTGCTGCGGGAATTGGCGGCGCAGTTCAGCCAGACTTGACCTTGTAGCCGCTGGCGCAGCCAGCGGCTACAGAGACCGCGTCAAGTCTTTGGTCTTTTCTTCGGTTTCAAATACTTGGTCAACCCCTGGAACCACATCACCAGTGCCGGGTTGCCCTTGATCTGGATCGATTTGTCCTGAATTCCCGTCATGAACGCCAGTTGCTTGTTCTTCGCCTGCATCGTGGCGAAACCGTAGGCGGCGTCTTTAAAAGCGATGGCAAACGCAGGCGCCGGATGTTCACCCGAGCGGCTGGTAATACGCTGGTCTTTGACGATGAAGTGACGAGCAATCTTACCGTCGAGGGTCTGCAGCTGGAACGCCAGGTCCTTGTCACCCAGCTGTTGCTGGAACGCAGGGTTGGTGCGGCTGGCTTTGCCCATCATCAGGCCAAGTACCCAGAGGAGAAGACGAAATTTCATGCAGCGGCCTCGGTGTAATTATTGAGTGGCCGTGGCAGTTTAACGATTTGCAAACAGAACGCCACCGATCTTGCGCATTAGCAGAAGATCGGCTGGCGTTTACCGCTTATAGCAACAACTTTCTTAGACGTTAGGGCAAGGAACCGGTGCCCAGTCGCCCAAGTCAGGGTTTTTGCACATGCTGTTGACCTGCGTGGTACCGGCGCTGGCAACCTGCTTGCTTTCAGCTTGCTTGGCCTGGGCAGTCTGGATGGTTTTCTCGGTGCTCACCGCCTCTTTCGGCACGCTAGGCAGCGCGGCCTTTTTCGCCGGCTTGACCGCTTTTTTGCCTTTGGATGGCGTTGCGGCGGTGGCCACGGTGACCACGTCAGCGCGTTGCACACCTACTTGTTGCAGGTCCTGCTCGTAAGCCTGGGTGTAGTTGTTCAGGTCTTCACTGGCCTTGCCGTTGACCGCGACAATCAGGTCGTTGGACTCTTTCAGGCCGGAAACGATTTCCGCCAGGCGCTTGCGGCCTTCGGTGTCGTTGACGGTCTTGGCCTTGCGGTCAGCCACCAGCTTGGTGAACGCACTCTGGTAGCACTGCTGGGACGCCTTGGCGTACGCAGTGCTGCGGTCGATATCCGAGGCACTTTTGTTGAAATCGGTGGCGTAGGAGGCAATGCGCTGGTTGTCATCGCTGATCTGCTTCTGGCGCTCGGTGTAGTAACCCGCTGCACCGCCAGCCAGGGCGCCGCCCGCGGCACCGATAGCAGCGTTGCGGCCACGGTTATCGGAATCGCCGGTCAAGGCGCCCAACAGTGCGCCACCCGCAGCGCCAAGGGCCGCACCGGTCACAACTGACTTGGTCATGTTCGAATCGGTGGCGCGCAAGTGCTGCACCGGCTCGTAGCAGTTGGGGTAGTACTCGACCTTGGTGGTCGAGGCGACCTTGGAGGCCGGGGAAGTGGCACATCCAGTCAGCACAGTGCTGAAGCCAGCAGCGATCAGCAGCAGGTGACGCTTGGAAACCGAAGCAGAAGCTTTACGAGAGAAAAGCATAGTTGTGTACTCTTTTAAGTTTGACCAGCCCAGCACGGCCCATCGCCGCCTGAGTCCCTTCCAAGCTCGCTGTACAACCAACGGTCAAGACCGCTGACCGCTCGCTGCGAGCAATTCCTTCAATATCGCCGCCGGGTCGGCACGCTGTTGTTTGCGATAATGACCGACATGACGAACGAATAATGTTGCACGCCTCACCAAGCTCTTACCCAGCACTGGCTTGCGATCCAACTCCTCCTTGATCCGCTGAAACTGCGCCTGAATCACTGCATCGGTGTAGCGCGTGCCGGTGGCCAGGTTGTCGATATAGATCGCCACTGCGCCGTCCAGTGCACTGCGCCCATTCCGGATGGCCGTGGCAAACAGCTGCGCGCTGGCTTCGTCCTTGGCGTCCACAGCTTGCTGGCGACTCGTCTGCAGGTTGGTCAGGCGGATGTTGTAGTTGTTGATGGTCTCGGCCACCAGGGCCGAGGACTGAATCAAGTTGCCGGCGGCTTCCTCGCGTTGCTGGGCGATCAGCGAGACGTTGCGCTTAAGCTCTTCGTTGACCAGGCCCAGTTCGGCCTGCAGGCGCGGGTCGACGCTGGCAGCGATGATGCTGTCCAGGCGTTTGGTCGGATCCTGGGAGTCATCGATGGCATCGGTCAGCGAAGCTAGCCGACCTTCTTTCTGCCACTGGGCAAACAGCTCCTTGTAACGCGAACGGGGCGCCGACAGCGCGCCAATTGCCACACGAAAACCGGTAGTCTCGTTGCTTTGCTCGGTACCATCGGCGGCGAACAACGGATACTCGCGGCGCATGCCGGTGAACAACGTACCCTCACCTTCCAGGTAGTTGCCGCCCTTGACCACAAAGCCGCCGTAGGTACCCTGACGACGTCCGGCGTGGACCAGCTGGAAAGACTCCTGAACCATCTCGGCGGCGTTGCCGATCACATCGAACAAACCAATCGGGTTGGGCAACTTGGTGCCAATGGGCATCAGCCGCGCCGCCTGGCCGGTACCGCCGGCGACCTGATTGAACACCGCCCAGCCTGCCAGCGGGCCGTCGCTTTCACTGCTTTCGACACGCCTGGGGAACAACCGACCTTCAAGGTCCTGACGACTGACCGCTTGACCGCCGCGAGCCGCGAACTCCCACTCTACTTCGGTCGGCAAACGCACAAAGCCCAGGCCGCCGTCGTCCGCCGATGCACCACGGCCGCTGACCGGCAGCAGATCGCGGTGATACTTCATCAGCCAGGCGCTGTACACCGCCGAGAAACGCTCGGCCTCAAAACGCGACAACTTGACCTTGGGCAAACGCCCAGCCATGCCGCTGGGTGCATCGCAGCCCGGGGGCGGTTCGCCGCTGGCCAGGGATTGCGCCTGGGACATAACCTGGGCGTATTGGCGGGCGGTAACTTCGTATTTGCCGATGAAGTACAGCATCGGCTTGAGCGGGGTCTTGGCATCGGTCTTGGGCATCAGCGGTGCGATGACCTTGTTCCACTCCTTGGGCAGGTCCTTGACGGTAAACTGGCCATTGATAAAGTCACGGCGATAGCCGGAAATGAACGATTGCTGATAGCCCGCCTCGCCTTCGCTGAACGGGTAGCCAAGGCTGATCTCACGGTCATCCAGGGTGCCCTGGGCCAGGATGTAGACGTAACGAAACACCATGCTGCCTTCGCAAGGCAGTGGCAGGCTGACGTCATCCGCCAACGGTTTTGGATTGTCCAGTTTGTCGCTGGCGTCGTCTGCCCAGGCTACCGAGGCCAGGCTCAGCGCCACGGCGGCGCTCAATAACTTAAACATCTCGGATTCCTTCAGAAGCCTGGATACGCGCTACTCGCCAACCGCCACAGGCAGCCGCCACAGCGCTGACGCCAAGGACAGCCGCCAGGGCCAGGCCGTAATGACGCGCCAGCAGGTGGCTGGCGTATTCGCCCGGTACCTGCACGAATAAGTGGTTCAGGCTCGACTCGGCCAGGCCGTACAGCGCCATGCTGATCACGGTCGCAAAACCGGCGCTGTAAAGTGCCTGCAACATGACAAACAGCAATAACCCGACGGTGGAAAAACCCAACAACCGCAGCACCGACAATTCCCGACGCTTGCGTGCCACTGCCGCCAACGCCCCCGCGAAGGTCGCGGCAAACGCGCCCGCCAGGGCCAACCCGACGATAATCCAGAACACGATCGACAGGTTGCGACTCAACGACTGCACCTGGGCAATGGTCTGCGCCTGGGTCGACACCAACAGGTGCTGCTGCCCGGCGAAATACGCTCGTAGTGGCTCCACATCCGTGAGACGTCGGGCATACAGGCGAAACGCCGGGTACACCCGTTGTTCGCTGGCGCCAACCGCATCACCGTCCCAACCCAATGCCGGCACAGCCCGGCCATCGCGGTAATCTTCCGCCGCTTCCAGCAACCCCAAGGTGGCGAACAGACCATCGCGGGCGAAGGCTTCCATCGGCAGTATCGCCAGCACCTGAACCCGAGTGCGCCGAGCCTCGACCCGCCCCGCCACCTGGCGGCCGAAACTCGCCTCCAGCCAGTCCCCCGCCTTCGCTCCCAGCTTCTCGGCAGCGGTATGGCTCAAGACAATCTGATCCAACCCCTGGGGCACGGGCAGATCCGCCAGCAGCGGATCGTTGGCCGCGGTCGGCAGCATCTCCAGCGTCACCGCGCCCAACTGCGCTGTCGCAGCGATCTGCCGTGTGCGCGGCAAGGCAAACGCCACATCACTACGCTGAGCGAGCTGCTCGATAAATGCATGGCTGAATCGACCACCGCCCAGCGGGATAATTTCCCGAGTAGCTGGATCGCTTTCTAAACGTTCGGTCAAGCTGCTAACCAGTCCAAATTTCAAACCAAATAACACCAGCAACGGCGCGATCACGGCCACCAACGCCAGCACCGAACAGGCCGACAGCCAGGCATCGTTACGATAATCCTGCCAGGCCAGGGAAGCCACCAGCGCGCCGCGCATCAGCAAACCTCCCCAAGGGTGGCTGTGACGCCGCCGTCGGCGTCACGTCGGCAACTGATGCGCCGCACCGACAAACCGCTGGCCCGGGCCAACGGTTCGTCATGGGTGGCGATCACGCAACAGGCCGCGTTTTCCCGGGCCTGGGTCAATAACGCTTGCATCACCCGCCCGGCACTCAACGGATCGAGGGCAGCGGTGGGCTCATCGGCCAACAACAGCTGCGGCCCATGGGCCAACGCCCGCGCGCAGCTCACCCGCTGGCGTTGGCCGACGGACAAAGTTACTGGTTTCTTGGCCAATTGATCGACGATCTCCAACTGCTCAGCCAAGCGCGCCACGCTGCCGTCATCCTTCATACCCAGCAATTGCCGAGACAAGGCAATGTTGCTGCGCACATCCAGAAAACCCAGCAACCCGCCGGTTTGCAGCACATAGCCCAAGTATCGGCTGCGCAAATCCGCCAGGGCACTCTGTTGGTCGGTACGCCACAGGCCAGCGATGTCGACGTTGTTGAAGTCGAACAGCTCCACCTGATCCGGCGCCAAGACCAGCGCCAGTAGATCGAGCAATGTGCTTTTGCCACAGCCACTGGGACCCACAATCGCCAGTTGCTCACCGACCTGGAGGCGCAACGCCGGAATCACCAGGCTATAGCGCTGGCCACCGACGCCCCGGCTCTTGTGCACCGCGCTCAGGTTCAGCATTACGGTAACGTCGACAGCGGCACGCGGTACAGCGCATCGCCCGGTTCGGCATCGCCGAAACGGACCCAGTTGGCCACATCGTTGTGGAAAGTTTCATAGAGGCGGATTTTCGAATCCAACTCGTCGATAAAGTCTTCCTGTTCAGCCACGCTCAAGGACAACCACAAATCCGAGGTCATGTTCAGCGATTTACTGCGATACGGCAGGCCTTCCAGGTATTCGCCGAGAATGCCACCGTCGGCCAGGTTGCCGCCCTTACGCAAGGCCGATGGGTCGCGGCTCATATAAGCCGAGGCGCTGGCGATTTCCTGGAAGAAATCCTTCGGTGAAGTCTGGGTCTTGCGCGCAGCATCGACGATCAATTTCAGCGATTGTTGCAAATCGTTGAGCTGCAACTTGGTCAGCATCACACACACCTGGAACGCGGGCAGCGCCGGGTTGGTCAGGTCGCGGTCGGCGGTCCAGGCGCTGACCAATTGCGGTGCCTGGCTCGCGGTTTTGTGGCCGAGGAAATCCATGTGCATGGCGTAGCCGACGGCCGCCGATTTGTCTGCCAGGCTTGGAGCGGCCCCCAGCAGCGGCACTGGCTGTGGCGTGTTGCTGCGCACCTGATGCACGAGGTTGGCGAACACGCTACCGATTTCGTCGACCCGCTCGCCCAACTTGCGCACATCGCCACCTGGCACCGGCGTATAAAGATCGCCGATCTGCGGGTTGGCGTCGGCGGTCAACACGCGGTACTGGCTTTCGGCACCGGCGTGGGTTTTTTTGCCGGCGTCGGTGCGCAAGTGCAGGGCATAGATCTTGATCTGCTTGCCCAGTGCCGCCTGGCGCACTTCAGCTTCATTCATCTGGGTGCTGGCGAACGGGTCGTTCTTGCGCAGGGCGCCGGCGTCGGTCACCAGCAGAATCAGGCGTCCGCCGTAGCCGGACCAATCCATGCCTTCAACCGCCTGCATCACTCCGGCAAACGCATCTTCGTTGAACGAGTGACTGGAGACCGTGGAGGCCTTGACCTGCCGCGCCATGTCGAGGAAGCGTTGCGGCTCGCGCCCCTGGTCGAGGGTGATCAGGGTTTTGGCCACGTATTCCAGGCCCGGGGTTTTCTTGATACTGCTGCGAAAGCCCACCAGGCCGAAACTCACGCTGTCCAACTCGCCCCGCTCGGCGATGCGGGTTTGCAACTCGTGCACCACGTCGCGCACCTGGTCGATGTACGGCTGCATCGACACTGTGGTGTCCACCACCAATACCACGGCGGTGCGGAAGGCATCGGCGTTGGCGCTGATCACTGGCGTCGTCGCCTGGGCGACGGTGTACGGCGTGGTGCCAGGGTCGATGGAAGCAACGTTGAGCAACTGCACCGGCTGGCCGTTTTCGTCAAAGCTTTCTTGGGAATCGAAGATCGGCAACAGGTAGAACTGGTTTTGCGGCACGGCGCTGGCGGCAGGTTCCAGGGCCAGCACTTGCTGATTGTCTTCGCTGTTTTTCTGCACGTTGAGCAACAGACTTTTCGCGGCGGCGGGGTCAGCCAAGAGCCTTTCCACTTCACCGGACTCGCGCAGGAACATCACCGGCGCCCGGCCCGAGCGCTCGGTGAACTTGAGCACCAGGCTCTGCTTCCAGTCGCTGACCTGTGAGGCAGGCAACCAGCCGTCGCTGCGCCCGTCGGTGGCGGCACCAATTCGTAGCCACGGGCTGCCGTCGACGTTCTTGCGTTGGTAAACGTAGAGCACGGAAAACGCGGGCAAGGCCTCACCCGCCGTACCACCGGCTTCGTTGTAAAGCTTGGCGCCGGGCTTGCTGAGGATCCGCTGGAACAAAGTCTTCTTGCCCGCCATCAGCAACGGACGCTGGCCGCCATCCACGTCGGCAACCACTGGCTGGGCCACGGCAGGCGGCGTGTTGACGGGAGGCACCTTGGGTGCTGACGCGGCGAGCGGTGTGGCAGGTGCGTCGCCGCTCAACCACCAATAACTCGCACCGCCGATGACCAAGGCGACCGCCACGGCAACGGCCGCCAGCGCCAGCACCGGCCCACGGCGTTGCTCGGAGCCGCCATGATGTTGCGTCTGTGTCACCACCGGCTGACGCAGCGGTTGCGGCTGGGGCTTGTCCGTCGGTATGTCGATGGAGACCGGTGTCAATCCGGCCAAATCAACGCTGACCGGAATCGGCAACGGCAACGGCCGAATCAATGTGGCTTCCAGCGAATTCGCCGGCAGGTGATCCAACGCTTGCAGCAGTGCCGCCGCATCCGGGAAACGTTCCGCCGGGTCCTTGGCCAACAACTTGCGCAACACCTCCTGGTAGCGGCCATGGTGCAGCGGCAGTTCCGGCAACGGTTCAGTAAGGTGCGCCAACGCGGTGGAAAGCGCGTCAGTCCCGCTGTACGGCAGCTTGCCGACCAGTATTTCGTAAAGCACTACGCCCAACGCGTAGAGGTCGGCACGGCCATCGATTTCCTGGCCCCGCGCTTGTTCCGGGCTCATGTAGCTCGGTGTGCCCACGGCAAAGCCGGCCTGGGTGAACTGGGTGCGGTCGTCCAGGGACTTGGCGATGCCGAAGTCCGATAACACCGCGGTGCCGTCGGCGCGAAAAAGGATGTTGGCCGGTTTGACGTCACGGTGCACCAGCCCCAGGGCATGGGCATAGCCCAGCGCCGAGGCGATCTGGCGAATGTAGACCACCCCCTGCTCCGGTGTCAGGCCAGCGGCGATGCGCTCCTTGAGGGTGCCGTTAGGCAGGTACTCCATGGCCATGTAATACAGCTCACCGACGTTACCGATGTCATGGATGGTCACAGTGTGCGGATGAGACAGCCGCGCCAGGGTCTTGCCCTCGCGCAGGAAGCGCTCACAGAAACTGGGGTCAGCGGCCAGCGCCGCGGCCATGACTTTCAAAGCCACCTTGCGCTCCAGGGAACGCTGGGTCGCCAGGTAAACGTTGGCCATGGCACCTTCGCCGATCTCACCCTCGATGTCATAACCGGGAATGACTATCAGGGAAGCATGGGTCATGGCGACACCTTCACGACGATGGCTGTGATGTTGTCCGGCGCACCGCGATTAAGCCCCAGGTGTACCAGGCTGCGGACGATTTCATCAGGCTCGTCATGACTGAGCACTTCGTGGATCTCATGGTCCTCGACGGTCTTGTTCAGGCCATCGCTGCACAGCAGGTAGCTGTCGCCGGGGGCGATCAGCAGGTCGACCATCGACAATTCCAGCTGCGCTTCCACACCAATGGCGCGGGTGACGATATTGGCCCGTGGATGCACACGCGCATCGGCTTCGCTGAGCAGGCCGCTGTCTTGCAGGTCCTGTACGTAGCTGTGGTCGCGGGAAATGCTTTCCAACAAACCATCGCGCAGACGATACAGGCGACTGTCCCCCGCCCATAAGCACACGCCGCGCAGGCCACGGGCGGCCAACAGGACCACCGTGCTGCCCATCATGGTCACGCCACGGTTGGCGGTCTCTTCGCGTACCGCGCCGTTGACCCGGATCAGGTCAGAGCGCAGGGCCGCGCTGTATTCATCCAGGGAGCGACCCACGGGAAGGTTACGCAGGCTGTCGACGATCAGGCTGCTGACGTAGTCGCCCGCCGCATGCCCGCCCATGCCGTCGGCCACTGCCCACAGGCCGTTTTCCGGCAGCTCCAGGCAGGCGTCTTCGTTGACCTGGCGGACCATGCCGACATGGCTCTTGCTTGCGGATTTAAAGGTGACGCCTTGGGTGAAACGCATCTACACAACACCTTCTTGTCCGAGCAAAAATTGCGCAAAATCGCCGGCGGCAGGCAGGCCCTGACACCGCAATAAACCAGGAGAAATCCGTTGCGAACCGCGGCCCCACCACAGGCTTGCGCCTTCGCAGGCCTGTTCCGCCAGCACTTTCATGCGCGCTTTCGGATCGATGGCGGTAAAGCATTGCAAGCTGTCGAAACGACTGCCCAGAGTCCGTGGCTGGCCTTCTGGTACGCCAAGGGCTTGGAGACCGTCGCCAAAACCTTCGAAGCTGGCGCCGGCATCCAGGGTGCCCAACAGCAATTCTTCCACCTGTTCAAACCAGGCGTCCGGACCGCCGATGACCGAGGCCGGATCGGTGTCGTGATCCAGCAGCGCGGCGACGGTCAGCGGGAAATAACGCCCGACCCGATCGATACTCGGCATCACCACACCTGCCACGGCATCCGGCCCGCACACGCCCGGTGCCAGCACAAAGCGCCATAGCGGACTGACCAGATACACGTTCAACCACTCGGCACCGAGGCTGCTTTGACTGGCAAGCAAGCCCGACGCCAGCCAACTGTCCCAAGGCCCGATAAAACTTTGCGGCAGACCGCGACTGACAAAGTCCCCGCGATCGGCCAACTTGCCGTAGAACCCAGGCGTCGTCATAACCGCTCCGGCAGGCTGAAACCGCTGAGCACACGGCTCTTGAACGGGTTGAAAGCGCTATTGGCTCGCAGCTCATAGGAGATGCTCGCGCCATCGACCCGCAGTCGCAGGTTGAAGCGGTCCGGCGAGTTGCCGGCCGTCAAGTCCGACTGCGCCAGCAGGCGGAACCAGGCCCATGGCCCGTCCAGGGTCACGCCAGAGCGCCCGCTGGCCGCTGGCGGCATGATGGACATCCGCACCACACCGATGCTGCCTGGGTTGGGCCACTGCATCGCCACTGGGCGACTCGGGCCGTGGTCGTAGCTCAGTTGCTGGCCGTCCAGATCCAGCAGGAACTGAGTGATGGTCGTATCCATCGCCACCGGCTTGAGTTCAAAGCGCACCACTGGTTGGGTACCCCCGGCGCGGAAAAACGCATCACGAATGGTCGCCGCGCGCTGGAAGGTATTCAGCACGCCCGGGGCAATACCCAGCTTCTGTGCCGCCCCCGGCTGCCAGCGCCAGGTTTGCGCCGAGGTGTCGACGTAAGGCTGCAGGTATTTGCGGAAGTAGTTGTCCATCACCCCGCCCACGCCGAAGAACTGACCGAAGTCATCCAGGGTCGCGTCCCGTGCACTGCCGGGAGACATGGGGTAACGCCCAGCCAGAGACTGGCGGTAGACGTTCACCACTTCACTGACCCAGGCCGCGTTCAGTTGATTGCGCACTCCACCCATCATGCTGTTGGTGGTGGAGTTGACCACCGACTTGACCAAACCCTGCACCAGCGGTGGCTGGCGCTCGGCATTCAAGCTGACACGGGTTGCCGCAGCAGCCGCCTGGTTCTTGGCTTCACCCAGCAAGGCGTCGCCACTGGCACCCACCATGGCGCTGACCTGTACATACAGCGCATTCATGTCCGCCAGCAGCCCATCGATGGCCGCTGGCTCACCTTCGTTCTTGGCAATGATGCTGTTGAGTTCGGCAAAATGCTCGGTCACCGGATCATCGCTGGCAGCCGGCGCACTGGAGCTGGGTTGTGGCTCCTGGCCGAGCAGGTTGCCCAGGCGCTCCTTGAGCTTGTCGACGCCGCCCTCCACCGGCTCGCCCTTGGCGGCCAGCAGGCGTTCTTCCTGTTGCAGGTCGGTTTCCCTGGCCACTGCTACCAGCAGCTTTTTCAACGGCGACGAGGGTCCGGAGATCACCCGCAGCACATCGGCCGCCTGGGCCACGCTGGTGATCGGCACAAAGTCTATATCCGCCAACAGGGCATCCCACTGGCGCTGATAGTCCTGGAAGTACAGGCGACGCACGTCGGCGGCGAGGCTCACGACGTTCTGTTGATCGGCCTGCTCATGGCCCAGCACCCATTGCTCTTCGGCCAGGGTGCCGGTCTGGTTCAGGCTGCTGAGCAGGAAGGCCTGGCGATAGCCCTTGGCAGTAAAGAACCCGCTCAACGGCTCACCCAGCGGCTTGCCACTCTTGCGGCTGAACACCAGTGCGGCGTCGCGGCCAGCAGCCTCGTTGATACGGAAGTCCGGGATACCGTCGGGCAGCTTCTGGCGTTTGACCCGGTCGTACACTCGTTGGGCCACCGGCAATTGTTGCAATTGCCGACGCAGGTCGTCGATCAGCCGCGGATCAAGGCGTGCACTCGGTGGATGGCGTTCGAACAGAGCCTGCAAGTGCCCGATCAATGCTTGGCGCTGGTCGGACGACAAGTCGCGAGGCAAGTTGTGGTCCCAGTCCAGGGTAATCCAGGCCTTGATGAAGTCCGGGTCGTAATGCTCGTTATCGGCGAGCATCAGGTAGCCCTTCAAACCCTCGTAGAGAAAGTCGGAATTACCGCCGCCACGCAGCTGTTCCTCGATGCGTGTCACCAGCCGTGGCGCGAACACTGCGATCAGCAGCTTGCGGTAGACGCTGCCGGACTCGGCTTCGAGCATGTCGCCCTGGTAGAGACCCAGGCCTTCGGCCCAACCCGGGGACTCGCCGGCGAGGTTTTTCACGGCGTTGAGCAGCGGCAACACGGCAAGTACATCCCGTTGCGCCGGGCTAAGGCTTTGTACCGTCTGGCCCAGGGGCGCGACCTTCTGATCCACCTGGGCGATGTAGGCTTGATTGGCGCGATAACTCACCCACCACAAGCTGCTCACCACCAGTACCAGCACCACGGTCGCGGCCAATACACCGCGTGCGACCCACTTGCGCCGACGTTCGACCTTCGGATTGACCCCCACCAGGCCACGCTCGGCGAAGGCCACGGCGGTGAACAGTTTTTCGATGAAATAACTGCGCCCGGTGCCGCTCTGGCGCGCCAGGTGCTGGCGGTCCAGGTTCATGCTCTGGGCCATGGCGCCGATCAGGCGGTCAATCGGGCTACCTTCCTGGGTACCACTGGTAAAATACACGCCGCGTAGCAATACGCGTTCTTCAAAGGCATTGGGCTTGAACACGCCCTCAAGGAAGCTTTGCAGGCAATCCTTCAAGGCGCCGAACTGTTGCGGGAAACCGTAGATCAAGTCGCGTCGTGCAGGGTCGCGCTCCTGTTGCAGCCGTTCCACCAGGCGCTCGTTCAAGCGCTGCTCCAGGCCGGCAAATTCGCTTTGCAGGTGGGCCAACGGGTTGTCGTTGCTTTTGCCCTCGTCCAGGGCAAAGGTCATGCCCCACACCTGGGCCCGATCTTCCTTGCTCAGGTTGTCGAAAAACTCCATGAACCCCGGCACCAGGTCGAGCTTGGTCAGCATCAGGTAGATCGGGAAACGCACGCCCAACTGGGTGTACAGCTCCTGGATGCGCAGGCGAATGGCAGCCGCGTGGGCATCGCGTTCCGCGTCGCTGCCCAGCAACAGGTCCGAAAGGCTGATAGCGATGAACGCGCCGTCAATCGGGCGACGGGAGCGCTGTTTTTTCAGCAGGTCGAGAAAACCCAACCAGGCGGCTTTATCTACCGTGGAGTTGCTGTCCTGGGTCGTATAGCGACCCGCCGTGTCGAGCAACACTGCTTGATCGGTAAACCACCAATCGCAGTTACGCGTCCCGCCCACACCGCGAACGGCACCGGCACCGAGCTGCGCAGCCAACGGAAAATGTAGCCCGGAATTGACTAGCGCGGTGGTTTTGCCCGAACCCGGCGGACCGATGATCACGTACCACGGCAGCTCATAAAGGTTGCGACGCTCGTCACCACCCAGCTTGGCCTTTTTCAGCAAGGCCAGGGCTTCGTCCATACGTTGGCGCAAGGCCGCCAGTTCTTCGGCAGTGGCGACACTGGCCGGATCCGGCGGGGTTTGCGCCGCCAGGCTGCGCATGACTTCGTCGGCCTGGCGGCGAGCCTGGATAATCCGCAGCACCCGATAAACGATCCACACCGCAAATACCAGAATGATCAATGCCCAGCGCCGACCTTCCGGCACCAGCCATTCGAGCAACGGCCCGACAAACCAGATGATCAGGCTCAGGGCGATCAGGCCCAGTACCGGGATCACCCAGCGAATCATGAAACTGAAAAACGCCTTCACTCGACGCCCTCCGCCAATACGGTGATTTCAACCCGGCGATTGCGGGCACGGCCTTCGGCTGTAGCGTTGGTCGCCACCGGCTCGGTGTCGCTGCGGCCCTCGGCACTGAAGCGGTCCGACTGGCCAGTCTTGGCTGCGAGAATCTGCAACACTGACTTGGCCCGCGCTTCGGACAACGCCCAGTTGGACGGGAAACGCAAAGTGGCAATCGGGCGGTTGTCGCTGTGCCCAGTCACCCGAACCTGGCCCTTGACCTTGCGGATGGCATCGGCAATACGCAGCATCAGCGGCTGGAAATCGTCGACGATGCTGGAGCTGGCCGAGGCGAACAGCTCATCGCCACGGATGGTCACCACCGAACGGTCGACGGCATCTTCCACCGCCACCCGTCCGGCCTTGATGTCTTCCACCAGGAAGCCCGCCAGGCGTGGCCGCTCAATGATCTTCGGCTGCACCACCGGCCGGTCGATGGCCTGCACCGGGATCTCACCCAAGGCATGAATATTCTTGAATACCGGTTCGGCATCCGACGCCAGCTTCATCCGCAAGCCCAGCAGCAACGCCAACAACAGCGCCACGCCGATGGCCACGGCAATCCATGGCGGCATGAATTGCGCCAGGCGGTCACGCATCACGGTGACGCCGCGCCAGTGGGGCGACAATTCGCGCTCGTGTTCGCCACGCGCACTGCGGATCGCTGCGGCAGTGCGCTCGCGCAACGCTTCCAACTGGCTGCGACCGTCGTTCATTACCCGGTAACGGCCTTCGAAACCCAGGCACATGCACAGGTACAGCAGCTCCAGCAGGTACAGGCGCTCCCGTGGGCTTTGCAGACAGTGATCCAGCAACTGGAAGACCTTCTCGCCACCCCAGGCTTCGTTGTGCACAGTAATCAACAGGCTTTGCTTGCCCCAGTCACTGGCGCTGCCCCATGGCGTACTCAGCACCGCCTCATCGAGGGCCGTACACAGCGCGTAACGGGCCAGCAGCACTTCGTTGCGGACGATGCCGGCAGCCTCGGCGCGTTCTTCGAACTGGCGCAGATAGGCCAGAAGTTGCGCCCGCAAGGTCGACGGCGCGGGATGGGCAATGGTGTTGCGCAGGCGGGTCAGCAGCGCCAACAGCGGGCCGGCGGCGCTCTCCAATGGGTTCAAGCCGCAAGCCTTGCCCGTCAGGACCGGCGTGGTGGGCATCGAAAGAGGTGCTGCCACGGGCTCCACGCGGTTCGGCTCTGACGCACGGCCCCCTGGGCGCGGCATAAACTGGGTGCGGTCATCATCATTGGGATGCATCGCGGATTATCCTCGGATAGCCCAGAACGCCAGGTTCAACCCCGGGAACTGACCGGCAATGTGAAAGGCAAAACCACCGGAATTGCTCAACTGCTGCCAGTGCTCGCTGCCCCGGTCCAGTTCGTAATAAGTGGAGCCTGCGTGATACGGAATCTGTCGTGGCGCCACCGGCAGCGGCAGCAGGCCGATACCTGGCAATTGCAGATTGACCAGGTCGCGGATGTGTTCCACTGACCCGACTTTGCTCTGTTGGGCGAAACGTCCGCGCAGGGTCTCTCCCGGCACATCGGCGCGTACCACCAGGATGAAACTGGCGGTGTCGATCAGGGTCTTGTCGGCCAGCATCGCCACGTGCACGCCGTAGGCTTTCTCGACAATCGGGATCGGCGTGGCCTTGCTGTCGATCAGCATCGACAGGGCTTCACGCAAGGCCAGCATCACCGGGGCGAAGCTGGCGGCCAGGTCGTCGTGCTGGTACTGCGGGTATTCCTGGGGACGGCGCCCGGAATTGGAGAACGTAGAGAACTCCCCGGCCAGGCTCACCAGTTCGCTGAAAAAGCGCTCGGGGTGCAGCGGGCTCAGTTGACTCAGGTGCTGGATCAGCGGCTGGGCGCGGTTGACCAATTGCAGCAGCATGAAATCGGCAATCTCCGAAGCCCCGCCGGCACCCGAGGCCACTACCCGCCCGCAGAGGGCTTCGCCACGCTGGTGCAGCAGGCCCAGCAGTTCACTGCGAAACGCTGTCAGCGGCTTGCTGGCGCCCACATCCAATACTGGCGGGATGTAGCTGTCGTCGAGTACCAAGGCGCGGTCGGCGCGCTTTTCCTTGATGCGTACCAGGCCGATGGCGGCATAGTCGCTGACGCCGTCCTGGGCCGTCAGCAAACGCAAGGCACGGGAGCCCACGGCTACGGGCGCACGGTTTTCGAAGGGTGCGTTGTCGTCCCGCACTTCCCGCACCTGGCTGACGTAACGTGCCGCACCAAGGGCTTCGTCTTCATCGACAGTGTCGCGGGCTCCGGCGCGCTTGAGGGGCAATGCCAGGTAAATCAGGCCATCACGCAGACTGTCATCGATGTTCAGCGGGCTCGGTGCCAGGTCGTCCTGGGGGATATTGAACGGTGTGCCATCCGGCAACAGGCCACGTGCCGAAACAATGGCCAGCTTGCCCTGAGCCAGCAGGCCCTGGTCGATCAGTAGCTCGGAAAAACCCCAGGCACCGGCAGATAACGGGCGGCTGCGGGCGTCAATCAGATTTTCCAGGTAACGGTCATGCTGCTGGAAGTGCTGCGTTCCGATGAACATGCCTTCCGACCAGACCACTCGATTGTTCCAGGACATGGGGGCTCCGATTGCTTATTGGGCAGGGCTGGATGAGGGAGCCACGACGTCAGCGCTCACGGCACGAACATCAAGGCTGATCTGGTATTCGGTGTATTGGCGTGGTGCGACACTGAGCACCGCGCGCCATTGGGCGCGATCCAGTTCGCGATAACCCACCAGCAGACCGACCTGGCGTGTGGCCGGATCCAGGTCACGCTGGATAGTCAGTTGTTGTCCGGGCTGAACCATTATTTCATCCTGGTCGAGCAGGTCCAGGCCGAGGGTCGACTGGGCACGGTCAGCCAGGGCGAAGTAATCGGAGCGGCTGAAGGTGGCGGCGTTTTTCAGCTCGAAAAACCGCACCCGCACCGGGGCCGGCTGGCCGTTGGCGCCGGGATTGAGACCGGCAATTGCATGAAAATGCAACTCGATGGCCGCGGTATCCGCCCCTGCCTCGGCAGCGTCGGGTTTGGCGGCATCCTTGGCACATGCTGTCAGCAGCAGCGCGGTGGTGGCGGCGAGTAAAAACCTGGAAATCATCCTGCGTCCTCAATGACTGTTTAGCTGTCCGTTGTTCCATTTCTTGTTATTCGATAGCGTCGCTCAAGGGCGACGCTGTCGTGCGCTGTGCTCTTCGTAGGCACGGCTGAATTCACGTCCGAACAGGTCCTGGAAATCCTCCTGGGCCTCACGGGAAATATTGCTGTAGAGCTCGGTGAACTGTTGCCAGTACTGCGCTTGGCGCGAACCGTTGAAAATACTCGACAGCCCGCCGGGCTTGCCCATGCGTTCTTCCAACTGCGCCGGTTCAAAACGCGTGAGCAAGTGCTTGATGGCTGCTTCGACACCCGCCATCACCGCCAATTGGTGGGCGCGCAAGTCATCGAAACTGTCGCGCACCGCCAGGTCCGGCGCCATAAACGCTTGGTTGCCATGACGTAGCAACAGCAGTAACGCTTCATTGGCATCGGGGGCGAATTTCAACGGATTGTTTTCGACCGGTTGAATCGTCGTCTGCTGCATGCGGAACTCGCCCTTGAGGCTGCTGCGGGCACGCAACACATCGATCAGGCCCTCGACCATCAGCCGGTAGCTGCGCCCGATACTTTCCATCTGCGCCTCGGCCTGAGCCTTGTCCAAGCGCAGTTGATCAATGCCTGCACCGCGCAGGAAGGCTTGCAGCAGGTCGGGCTGGAGACTGTCGGCCACCGCCAGCGGGCGCTCGGCCACGGGCGGCTCAATGACCGGCGGGGGCGATACCGGGGCAGGTGTGCTGATCACCGGGGCAGGTGCATCGCCAAACAGGTCCCAGTCCTCGGGAATCACCGAATCCGGGACGACAGTTGCAGGCGGCTCTACCACCGGCAGTGGCGTTGGCGGGCGAAAGTCATGTTGCTCAGCCGGAACATGGTCGGGCTGGGTGGCGGGGGGAACCGTGGTGGGGGCAAGGAAATCGAACAGGTCCGGCAAGGTGTCCATCGAAGACGCACCCTGAAATTGCGGCGCGATCACCGGGGTGGTCAGCGGGACGGGTGTCGGGCTAACCACACCGCCACCCTGACGCCCCATCAGGGCTTCGAAACTGTTGGACGAATCACCGGCAAAGGGTTGGCTTTCGGCGACGTGCATATTGAAATCGATGCGCGCCTGGATTTCGTAATCACCGATTCGGATCAGTTCGCCATCTTGCAGCGGTTCGCTATTACCCCGGCGCAAACGAATGCCCGCCTTGACCAACTCCACACCATTGGTGCTGTTATCGGTCAAGTAATAACGACCCTCTTTGTATTGAATAAGGCAATGTTGCGCGGAAACCAGCCGCTCAGGATCAGGCAATACCCAGTCATTTTCAGGGTTGCGGCCAATTGCCATCACGCCCTGATCCATGGACTTTTCAGGGCATTGGCCAGGGGTAATCTTGTGATAACTAGTGATAGTCAAACACAGCGACATCGCGCCTCCTTGCTAACTACTTCGCACGCGGCCAACTCAAGAGAAAAAGGATCCCTCGGGTTTTCCGACTGATTGCGCAAACAACCTCTAAAAGCCTGTTTTATCAGCATGATCGCTGACTTTACCCGGTTCTTGTGGCAAAAATCCTGTGCCCGCACCTGCGCTGGCCTTGCGAACGTACGGGTTGTTAAGCACCGCACATCTGTCACACAGGGTGAATAGCTTACCTTGACAAGGCATAAGTACTACACCAAAAATGCAGAACTTCTTAAACGCAAGTAATGGCTCATTGATATTACAGTTCAATATGAGCCTGCTTGGATGAGCAAGAAAACATGCCTATAACCGTGAGTCGCCTCTCGCGCAACTAATAATGCATGAACTGTCCGCCACGTAAGCGGGCCGATATGGAGATCGAATTCAGTGGATGTGCCTTTGCTGCTCGCCGCCGTTTCCGCAACTTCGCCCTGTGGCGAAGACTTGGAATATGACGCGATTTACCTGCAACTTGAGCGTGATGCTCAAGGCCAGCCCGAGCGCAGCATGGGCGATTCGATCCTGCCCGCCGAGCCGCCACAATGGCGCAGCATCCAGCAGCAAAGCCTCGACCTGCTGCAACGCAGCAAAGACCTGCGCATCACCCATTTTCTCCTGCAAAGTTCCCTCGCCATGCAAGGCGTTGTCGGACTGACCACGGTCCTGACGTTGATCAACCAGTTGCTCAGGCAGTATTGGGCCGAGTTGCATCCACACCTGGATGCCGATGATGACAACGATCCCACCGTGCGCCTCAATGCCCTCGCCGGCCTGACGTCCGATACCACCATTCGTCTGCTGCGTGAAAGTATCCTTACTCGCTCACGAACCTTCGGCCCTGTCAGTCTGCGTGCAGCCCTCAACGCCAGCGGCCTGCAAAGTTTCCCCGGTGAAAATCTCGGCGCCGAACAGTTGGCCGGTGCCTTCCTCGACAGTGATGCCGAGCAGTTGGACGCCACCCGTGCCGCCCTGAACGAAGCTCGCGCGGCCTGCGAAGCTATCGAGCAACAGGTCAGCAGCCAAGTCGGTTCCGCCCAGGGCGTGGACCTTGGCCCGTTGAAGCAGCCCCTCAAGCAAGCCTTGCAGATCCTTGCACAATTGGCACCCCACAGCGAAGACAGCAGCGATCCCGACGCCGTCAGTGACGACAGCGCCACCCCGGTTGAATACGCTACTGCCCCCGCCGTGCCGCGCAACAACGGCGAAATCGCCAGCCGCGATGAAGTGCTGCGCAGCCTGGACCGAATCCTCGCGTACTACACTCGCTTTGAACCTTCCAGCCCACTGCCGGTGCTGTTGAATCGAGCGAAAAATCTGGTGCACGCCGACTTCGCGGCCATCGTGCGCAACCTGATACCCGACGGCATGACTCAATTTGAAAACCTGCGTGGACCGGACGGCGATTAAGCATCTGGACCTCGCAGTAACAACACCGTCGCTCAAGCGACCAGGAGCAGCAACGTGGCGAAGCAAAGTTCTCAGAAATTCATCGCGCGCAACCGAGCGCCTCGCGTGCAGATCGAGTACGACGTCGAGCTCTACGGCGCCGAGAAAAAGGTCCAACTGCCCTTCGTCATGGGTGTCATGGCCGATCTCGCCGGCAAGCCCGCCGAGCCGCTGGCGCCTGTGGCCGAACGCAAGTTCCTTGAAGTGGATGTGGACAATTTCGACTCCCGCCTCAAGGCCATGCAGCCACGTGTCGCGTTCCATGTGCCCAATGAACTGACCGGCGAAGGCAACCTGAGCCTGGACATCACCTTTGAAAGCATGGACGACTTCAGCCCCGCTGCTGTGGCCCGCAAGGTCGACTCGCTGAACAAACTGCTCGAAGCCCGCACCCAGCTAGCCAACCTGCTGACCTACATGGACGGCAAGACGGGCGCTGAGGAAATCATCATGAAGGCGATCAAGGACCCGGCATTGCTGCAGGCCCTCGCAAGCGCGCCGAAGCCAGCACAGGACCAATAATCATGACCGATACAGTCCGCGAAGGCGCCCAGAACCTCGGCGCCACCGAAGAAACCAGCGAGTTCGCATCGCTGCTGCTGCAAGAATTCAAACCCAAGACCGAGCGTGCCCGCGAAGCGGTGGAAACTGCCGTGCGCACCCTGGCCGAGCAGGCCCTGGCGCAGACCGACCTGGTGTCCAACGACGCCATCAAGTCGATCGAATCGATCATCGCCGCCATCGATGCCAAGCTCACCGCCCAGGTCAACCAGGTCATCCACCACCCCGATTTCCAGCAACTGGAAAGCGCCTGGCGTGGCTTGCACTACCTGGTCAGCAACACTGAGAGCGATGAGCAACTGAAGATTCGCGTGCTCAACATCTCCAAGCCCGACCTGCACAAGACCCTGAAGAAATTCAAAGGTACCGCGTGGGACCAGAGCCCGATCTTCAAGAAGATGTACGAAGAAGAATACGGCCAGTTCGGCGGCGAACCTTACGGTTGCCTGGTAGGCGATTATTACTTCGATCAGTCGCCGCCTGACGTCGAGCTGCTGGGCGAGCTGTCGAAAGTCTGCGCGGCCATGCATTCGCCGTTCATCGCCGCCGCCTCTCCGACAGTGATGGGCATGGGCTCGTGGCAGGAACTGTCGAACCCGCGCGACTTGACCAAGATCTTCACCACCCCGGAATACGCCGGCTGGCGCTCATTGCGTGAATCGGAAGACGCGCGCTACATCGGCCTGACCATGCCACGCTTTCTGGCACGCCTGCCGTATGGCGCCAAGACCGACCCGGTGGAAGCTTTTGCCTTCGAAGAAAACACCGACGGTGCCGACAGCTCCAAGTACACCTGGGCCAACGCCGCGTACGCGATGGCCGTGAATATCAATCGTTCGTTCAAACACTATGGCTGGTGCTCGCGCATCCGCGGCGTGGAGTCCGGCGGCGAAGTGGAAAACCTGCCTGCCCACACCTTCCCCACCGACGATGGCGGTGTGGACATGAAGTGCCCGACCGAAATCGCCATCAGCGACCGCCGCGAAGCGGAACTGGCGAAGAACGGTTTCATGCCGCTGCTGCACAAGAAAAACACCGACTTCGCCGCGTTCATCGGCGCCCAGTCGCTGCAGAAGCCCGCTGAATACGATGACCCGGACGCCACCGCCAACGCCAACCTGGCCGCGCGCCTGCCGTACCTGTTCGCCACCTGCCGCTTCGCCCACTACTTGAAGTGCATCGTGCGCGACAAGATCGGCTCCTTCAAAGAGAAGGACGAAATGCAGCGCTGGTTGCAGGACTGGATCCTCAACTATGTCGACGGCGACCCGGCACACTCCACCGAAACCACCAAGGCCCAGCACCCACTGGCGGCTGCCGAAGTGATCGTGGAAGACGTAGAAGGCAATCCTGGGTACTACAACTCCAAGTTCTACCTGCGCCCGCACTACCAGCTTGAAGGGCTGACCGTGTCGTTGCGCCTGGTATCGAAACTGCCTTCGGCGAAGAGCGCGTAAAAGTCGGGACCGGCTCGCTCTCTGTAGGAGCGAGCTTGCTCGCGAAAAACTTGAAGGCGCCGCGTTCATTCAGGATGCCAGCGTCATCGTTGACGACCTTCGCGAGCAAGCTCGCTCCTACAAAGGTCGGCGACGCCAACAAATTCTGTGGCAGAGACCACACTGGGAGAAAACATGGCTGTTGATATTTTCATCAAGATCGGCGACATCAAGGGCGAGTCCATGGACAAGTCCCACAAAGACGAAGTCGACGTATTGAACTGGAGCTGGGGCATGGCCCAGCCCGGCAACATGCACGTCGGCGGCGGCGGCGGCGCGGGCAAAGTGAATATCCAGGACCTGTCGCTGACCAAGTACGTCGACAAGGCCCCGCCCAACCTGATGATGCACTGCGCCAGCGGCAAGCACATCGACAAGGTCACCCTGACCGTGCGCAAGGCCGGCGGTGAAAGCCAGGTCGAGTACATGATCATCAACCTGGAAGAAGTACTGGTCACGTCCCTGAGCACCGGCGGCTCGGGCAGCGATGATCGCCTGACTGAAAACGTCACCCTGAACTTCGCCCAGGTGCTGGTGGACTACCAGCCACAGAAATCCGACGGCACCAAAGACGGCGGCCCGATCAAGTTTGGCTGGAATATCCGCTCCAACACCAAGCGTTGATACAACACACCCCTGGCGTCACGCGCCGGGGGTTTGGTGCTTGCTCGAATTCGACCTCTTTCTCTTCGGTATCTGAGTCATGGCCAAACCTTCGTTTATCAATTTGTGGAACAGCTATCCACCCTACCCGTCTGCCGTGCCCGCCTGCGACGGTCCCTGGGTCAACCAGTGCGCCATTCGCATGAGCATCGCTCTGTGCGGCGAACGAACGCTACCGGTCAACTCGTCGACTTATACTCTCGACCCGCGATGCGCTCACGGACACGCCCGAGGCGCGGAATCGCTGGCGAACTGGCTGTGGAAGAAAAAGCAGCTCGGTCCACCAAAGGTTTACACCAATAGCGTGGCCGACCGCACTGTATTGATGAGCAAGACGGGCATCATTTTTTTCAGGAACTGCTACCAGCAAAGTAGCGACACGGCTGGCGCGCCCACTGGCGACCATATCGACCTGTGGAACCGAGGCCTGACCAGAAGCGGTGATCTATTCTCAAGATCCCAGGCCATCTGGTTCTGGGAGCTTTTGTAATGCGCAGACCTTTTCTTTTTACGGCGCTGGCAGCAAGCCTTATCAGTCTGAGTGCGTGCGCGGGAGAAGAAGTACCCACGCCAACAGCCCCAACCCAAGCGGTTTTTGTCGGGCAACCCTTGAACCTGATCAACGATCAAGGTCGCTGCACTCTCGTAAAACCCGACAAGAGCCACCTGAGGCTCGACATGGAATGGCCTTGCCAGTTCAGCCTTGGCCAGGACCGGCAATTGCGTGTTGAGACCTTTAACCAAGTCCCGATTTTTATGGTTGAACGCAGCGAACATATGCCGGCACCCAGCCGCGATTGCCTGACCAAACTCCAGGCGGTACGCCAGGTCAAGGAAACGCTGGAAGTCTCGGATGTGAACCAGTTCGCCTCCTGCGGCCCTGGTCAGTGGGATCAGAAAATGTACACGGGCTTCTTTCGGTGGTAACCGAAATCGCCACCCGCGATCGTTTGCAGCCGTCCCTGCTGGACCGGTTGACCGACGACGACCCGAGTAATCCCAAGGAAAGCGCCGACAAACGCGTGCTGTCCCTGACCCAACTGAAAGCCTCGGTGCTGCGTGACCTGGCGTGGCTGCTCAACACCACCTCTTTGCTCAGTGCCGATGCCACGTTGCATACCCCGGCCGGTACCTCGGTGGTCAATTACGGCCTCCCGGCATTGGCGGGCAACAGTGCGTCCAGCGTCGATATCAGTGCCCTGGAAGCCTTGATCTACCAGGCCATTGCCACCTTTGAGCCGCGCATCCTGCGTCACACCCTGCGGGTCAAAGCGCGTGTGGCCCACGGCGAGATGAACCACAACGCCTTGAGTTTCGAGATCGAGGGCGATTTGTGGGCCCAGCCGGTGCCGTTGCGCCTGCTGCTGCAAACCGACCTGGACCTGGAATCCGGCCATGTGCGCGTGGTCAATGCCGACCAGCGGAGACGCCCATGAATCCGCGCCTGCTGGAACTGTACAACCAGGAACTGCACCACGTGCGCGAAAGCGCCGCGGAGTTCGCCAAGGAATACCCGAAGATTGCCAGTCGGCTGACCCTGTCCGGCATGGACTGCGCCGACCCGTATGTAGAACGTTTGCTCGAAGGCTTCGCCTACCTCACCGCGCGAGTGCAGCTCAAGCTCGACGCCGAATACCCGACCTTCACCCATAACTTGCTGGAAATCGCCTACCCGCACTACCTGGCACCGACGCCGTCGATGACCGTGGTGCAGTTGCAGGCTGACCCCGATGAAGGTTCTCTGGCCAGCGGTTTTCCACTGCCGCGGGACACCGTCTTGCGCTCAGCCCTGGGCCGTGAAACCCAGACCTGCTGCGAGTACCGCACCGCGCACCCGGTGACGCTGTGGCCGCTGCAAGTCAGCCACGCCGAGTACTTCGGTAACCCGTCTGCCGTGCTCGGACGCCTGGCCGCCAGTGAACCCAAAGCCAAGGCCGGTTTGCGCCTGACCCTGCGCACCGGTGCCGAGCTGCCGTTCAACAGCCTGGCCCTGGACAACCTGCCGCTGTACCTCAGTGGCGCCGATGAACAACCGTTCCGCCTTTACGAACAACTGCTGGGCAATGCCTGCGCGGTGTTCGCCCGCAAGCCGGGTGGCGATTGGGTCGAGCGCCTGCCACAGGATGCCTTGCGCTCCCGGGGTTTTGACGACGCCGATGCGGCGATGCCGGTGGTGCCTCGAGCCTTCCAGGGCTATCGGCTGCTGCAGGAATACTTCGCCCTGCCCCATCGTTTCTTGTTCGTTGAGTTCGCGCAGTTGAGCCGTGCGGTGAAACGCTGCGATGGCCAGGAGCTGGAATTGATCGTGCTGTTCGACCGTCATGACCCGAGCCTGGAAGGCAGTGTCGGCGCCGCGCAGTTCGTGCCGTTCTGTACCCCGGCGATCAACCTGTTTCCCAAGCGGGTAGACCGCATTCACTTGTCCGAACGGGTCAACGAACACCATGTGATCGCCGACCGTACCCGGCCAATGGATTTCGAGATTCACTCCCTGAGCGGTATTACCGGTCATGGCACCGGGCCGGAGCAGCCGTTCTTGCCGTTCTATGCCGTGCGCGACCCGTCGCGCTATGGCCGTGACCAGGCTTACTACACTGTGCGTCGTGAGCCTCGGGTGTTGTCCAGCGACCAACGTCGTAATGGCCCACGCTCTACCTATGTGGGCAGCGAAACCTTTGTCAGCCTGGTGGACAGTCAGCAGGCGCCCTACCGCCACGACCTGCGCCAACTGGGTGTGACGGCGCTGTGTACCAACCGTGACCTGCCGCTGTTCATGAGCGTGGGCAATGGCAAGACCGATTTCACCCTGGCCGATAGCGCCCCGGTGCTGGCGGTACGCTGCGTCGCCGGGCCCAGCCGTCCGCGCGCCAGCCACGCCCATGATGCCAAGGCCTGGCGCTTGATCAGCCAGTTGTCGCTCAACTACCTGTCCCTCAGCGAACAAGGCCAGGGCGCCGCCGCGCTGCGCGAATTGCTGCGCCTATATGGCGACAGCAACGACGCAGCCCTGCAATTGCAGATCGAAGGCCTGCGGGAAGTCAGCAGCAAGGCCGTGACCCGCCGCCTGCCGATGCCCGGCCCGATCGTGTTTGGACGGGGCCTGGAAATTACCCTGGAATTTGACGAAAACGCGTTCCGCGGCACCGGCGTGTTTCTGCTCGGCGCGGTATTCGAACGCTTCTTGGCACGTTATGTGTCGATCAACAGTTTTACCGAGACGGTGATCTGTACCACCGAACGCGGCGAGATCATGCGATGGAAAGCCAAGCCCGGACGCCGTCCGACCCTGTGAACACGCTGTCGGCGATGCATCAGGAGCCCTGGGAATATGACTTCTTCCAGGCGCTGCGCCGTATCGAGTGTGAATCGCCGGACCTGCCGCGCCTGGGCCACTCCCTGCGCCTGGCGGATGATCCGCTGCGTCTCGGGCAACAGGCCGACTGCACTTTCGCCCCGGCCACCCTGGCCTCGGTAGACCCTGGTTTCGAAGGCAAGCCTGCGCGGCTGGAACAGTTTTTTTTCGGCCTTGGCGGCCCCAACGGCCCGCTGCCGCTGCACATCACCGAATACGTGCGTGAGCGCCAGCGCAACAATGCCGACAGCACCAGCAAGCGCTTCCTGGATGTGTTCCACCATCGCCTGCTGAGCCTGTTCTACCGGGCTTGGGCCGAGGCGCGGCCAACGGTCAGCCATGATCGCCCGGACGATGATTACTGGTCGGCGCGGCTGGCGGCATTGAGCGGCCGAGGCATGCCAAGCCTGCTGGAACAAGGGCTGATTCCCGACACAGCGAAACTGCACTACAGCGGTCATCTGTCGGCACAGACCCGCTACCCGGACGGCTTAAAGGCCATTCTCAGCGAGTACTTCGGCCTGCCGGTGGAGATCGAAGAGTACGTCGGCCAATGGCTGGAACTGCCGGAACGCAGCCGCGTCAGTGTCAGCGCCAACCAGCTCGGCGTCGACTTTTGCCTGGGCAGCCATGTGTGGGACCGCCAGCATAAGTTCCGTATCCGCCTGGGCCCACTCAAGCTCGATGACTATATGGGCATGCTGCCTGGCAGTCAGCCGTTCAACGAACTGGTGGCCTGGGTGGCCGAGTACCTGGGCCACGAATTGGACTGGGACCTCAACCTGGTTCTGCAACAACCTGAAGTACCGGTGCTGCAGCTCAATGGCCAGTTCCGCCTGGGCTTCAATACCTGGCTCGGCCAACCCGCGCACGACGCCAACGACCTAATCCTGGCCCGGCATTACGCCGAGCTCGCCAACACCTCAAGGAATCCAGAGCATGGGTGAAATCAGTCGCGCCGCACTGTTCGGCAAACTCAACAGCGTGGCCTACAAGGCTATCGAAGCCGCCACCGTGTTCTGCAAGCTGCGGGGCAATCCGTACGTGGAACTGGCCCACTGGTTTCACCAATTGTTGCAGCTGCAGGACTCGGACCTGCACCGCCTCATCCGTCAGTTCAACATTGAGCCGGCGCGCCTGGCCCGCGATCTGACCGAAGCCCTCGACCGCCTGCCCCGTGGCTCGACATCAATCACTGACCTGTCGTCCCATGTGGAAGAAGCCGTGGAGCGCGGCTGGGTTTACGGCAGCCTGATGTTTGGCGAAAGCCAGGTGCGCACCGGTTACCTGGTACTGGGAATTCTCAAAACCCCTAGCCTGCGCCATGCGCTGCTGGGCTTGTCGTCGGAGTTCGACAAAATCAAGCCCGAGGCCTTGAGCGAGCGCTTTGATGAGTACGTCGGCGACTCGCCAGAAAACGCCCTCACCGCCAGCGACGGCTTCAATGCGGGTGCCGTGCCGGGTGAAGCCAGCGGCGCCATGGCCCCGAGTGCCATGGGCAAGCAGGAAGCCCTCAAGCGTTTTACCGTCGACCTGACCGAACAGGCCCGCAGCGGCAAGCTTGACCCCATCGTCGGCCGTGACGAAGAGATCCGCCAATTGGTGGACATCCTCATGCGTCGCCGCCAGAACAACCCGATCCTCACCGGTGAAGCCGGCGTCGGCAAAACCGCTGTGGTCGAAGGTTTTGCCCTGCGCATCGTCGCCGGCGACGTGCCGCCGGCATTGAAAGATGTGGAGCTGCGCAGCCTTGATGTTGGCCTGTTGCAAGCCGGCGCCAGCATGAAAGGCGAGTTCGAACAGCGCCTGCGCCAGGTCATCGAAGACGTTCAGGCCTCACCCAAGCCGATCATCTTGTTTATCGACGAAGCCCACACCCTGGTGGGTGCCGGCGGTGCGGCCGGCACCGGTGACGCGGCCAACCTGCTCAAGCCGGCCCTGGCCCGTGGCACCTTGCGTACCGTAGCCGCCACCACCTGGGCCGAGTACAAGAAGCACATCGAAAAAGACCCGGCCCTGACCCGCCGCTTCCAGGTGGTGCAAGTCGCCGAGCCGTCGGAAGACAAGGCGCTGCTGATGATGCGCGGCGTGGCCTCGACCATGGAAAAACACCACCAGGTGCAGATCCTCGACGAAGCCCTGGAAGCCTCGGTGAAGCTGTCCCACCGCTACATCCCGGCGCGCCAGTTGCCGGACAAATCCGTGAGCCTGCTGGACACCGCCTGCGCCCGCGTCGCCATCAGCCTGCACGCGGTCCCCGCGGAAGTGGACGACAGTCGCCGCCGTATCGAAGCGCTGGAAACCGAGCTGCAAATCATCGCCCGCGAGCATGCCATCGGTATCACCATCGGCGCCCGCCAGAGCAACAGCGAAGCGTTGCTGACTGCCGAGCGTGAACGCCTGGCGACCCTGGAAAGCCGTTGGCGCGACGAAAAAACCCTGGTGGACGAACTGCTCGCAACCCGCGCCACACTGCGGGAAAAAGCCGGCGTGGTGGACAGCGACGCAGGTACCGACGAGAGCCATGCACTGCGGGAAAAACTGGTTGACCTGCAACAGCGCCTGACGGCCCTGCAAGGCGAAACCCCGCTGATCCTGCCGACCGTGGATTACCAGGCCGTGGCCTCCGTGGTCGCCGACTGGACCGGTATCCCGGTGGGCCGCATGGCGCGTAACGAACTGGAGACGGTGCTCAACCTCGACCAGCACCTGAAGAAACGCATCATCGGCCAGGACCACGCCTTGCAGATGATCGCCAAGCGCATCCAGACGTCCCGCGCCGGCCTCGACAACCCGAGCAAGCCCATCGGCGTGTTCATGCTGGCCGGCACCTCCGGCGTGGGCAAGACCGAAACCGCCCTGGCCCTGGCCGAAGCCATGTACGGCGGCGAGCAGAACGTCATCACCATCAACATGAGCGAGTTCCAGGAAGCCCACACGGTGTCGACCCTCAAGGGCGCGCCACCGGGTTATATCGGCTACGGCGAAGGCGGCGTACTGACCGAGGCGGTGCGGCGCAAGCCCTACAGCGTGGTGCTGTTGGACGAGGTGGAAAAAGCCCATCCGGATGTACACGAAATTTTCTTCCAGGTCTTCGACAAGGGCGTGATGGAGGACGGCGAAGGCCGGGTGATCGACTTCAAGAACACCTTGATCCTGCTGACCACCAACGCCGGTACCGAGCTGATTTCCCGGGTCTGCAAAGACCCGGCGAACATCCCGGAACCCGAGGAAATCGCCAAGGCCCTGCGTCAACCGCTGCTGGAAATTTTCCCGCCGGCATTGCTTGGGCGCCTGGTGACAATTCCTTACTACCCGCTGAGCGACGAGATGCTCAAGGCGATCACTCGCCTGCAACTCAACCGCATCAAGAAGCGCGTGGAGAACACCCACAAGGTCGACTTCAACTACGACGACGACGTGGTCGACCTGATCGTGTCCCGCTGCACCGAAACCGAAAGTGGCGGGCGGATGATCGACACCATCCTGACCAACAGCCTGCTGCCGGACATGAGCCGCGAGTTCCTCACCCGGATGATGGAAGGCAAGGCGCTGGCCGGGGTGCGAATCAGCACGCGGGATAACGAATTACACTACGACTTCAGCGACGCGGCGTAAACAATGCTATTCAACCAATCGTCACGCCTGGCCAAGATCACCAGCCCCCTGGGGCCGGATGTGCCTGAACCTGCAACTGGCGGATGGTGGCGAGCGTTATTTCCACGGGATCGTCGCCCGTTGCAGCCAGAACATCGACCAAGGCCAGTTCGCCAGTTACCAGGTCACGCTGCGTCCATGGCTGTGGCTGCTCAGTCGCACCTCTGATTGCCGAATTTTCCAGAACCTGAGCATCCCACAGATCATCAAGCAGGTATTTCGCGACCTGGGTTTTTCCGATTTTGAAGACGCCTTGAGCCGGCCATACCGCGAGTGGGAATACTGCGTGCAGTACCGCGAGACCAGCTTTGATTTCGTCAGCCGGTTGATGGAGCAGGAAGGCATCTACTACTTCTTCCGCCATGAGCAGGACCGCCATGTACTGGTGTTGGCCGATGCTTATGGCGCCCATGCCGGTGTGGTCGGCTACGGCTCCGTGCCCTACTACCCCAAGGATGAGCAGCAACGTGAGCGGGACCATATGCACAACTGGCACCTCGCCCAGGAAGTGCAGCCAGGCTCCCTGGAACTCAACGATTACGACTTCCAGCGCCCCAGCGCCAGCATCGACGTACGCTCGGCGATGCCACGCCCGCACACCGCCGGCGACTATCCGCTGTACGACTACCCCGGCACTTACGTACAAAGCGAAGACGGTGAACACTATGCCCGCACCCGCATCGAAGCCCTGCAAACCCTGCACGAACAAGTAGAGTTCAGCGGCAACGCACGGGGCCTGGGCGCCGGCAACCTGTTCAGCCTCACCGGCTTCAGCCGCCAGGACCAGAACCGCGAATACCTGATCATCGGCGCGCGGTACTACATCGCTCAGGAAAGCCTGGAAAGTGGCGGCAGTGTGGCGTCCGCACAATTCGAAAGCAGCCTGACCTGCATCCCGGCGCAACAGAGTTTCCGCACCTTGGCCAACACCCACCGGCCAGTGGTCAAAGGCCCCCAAACTGCGTTGGTGGTGGGCCCCAAGGGCGAGGAAATCTGGACTGACCAGTACGGCCGGGTGAAGGTGCATTTCTATTGGGACCGTCACGACCAGTCCAACGAAAACAGCTCGTGCTGGATTCGTGTGTCGCAATCCTGGGCGGGGAAAAACTGGGGCTCGATGCAGATTCCACGGATCGGCCAGGAAGTGATTGTCAGCTTCCTCGAGGGTGATCCCGACCGCCCGATCATCACCGGGAGGGTGTACAACGCCGAACAGACCGTGCCTTACGACCTGCCGGAAAACGCGACCCAAAGCGGGATGAAAAGCCGCTCCAGCAAAGGCGGCACGCCGGCCAACTTCAATGAAATCCGCATGGAGGACAAGAAGGGGTTGGAGCAGTTATACATCCATGCCGAGCGTAATCAGGACATCGTGGTTGAGGTGGATGAAAGTCATTCGGTGGGGCATGACCGTAACAAAAGTATTGGGCATAACGAGACGGTGACTATTGGTGCCAATCGTCTGCGGGTGGTTCGCGACAACGATACCGTGCTCGTCGGCGGGGCGAAATCCGACAGTGCCGCCACGCACTACACCATTGAAGCTGGCGAGAAAATTCGCCTGGTGTGCGGCGCTAGCGTGATTGAACTCCTCGCCGGAGGTGAGGTGAACCTCACCTGCGGCTCGTTCAATTTGTTCTCCACGGGCAGCAGCAAGATCCAGACAAAGGGCAAGTTGGATATCAACCTGGGCAGTGACGAGGGCACGTCGCCTGGTACCCAGGGCGTGCAAGAAAAGATCAAGTCTGCCGTCGAGTCGAAATTTTCCGGCAAACCCAACGCCGATCAATAACGAGATTTCCCGCAATGAATTATCTGATCAACGAAGCCCAATTCACCTTGCCCGACGAGGGGCTGCAGGACGCTTCGATTAATATTCTCAAGTTCGCCAAGCTGGGCACCACGCTGGTGGTCAGCCGCAGCCCACTGGCGGACGGTGAAACCTTGCAGAGCAACTTCGAAGGCCAACTGAAAAAACTCGAACAGCAGGTCAAGGACCTTCGTTATTCGCCGGCGCAAGCCGTCAAGGTGGGGCCGGCGCAGGACATCGACGCCTTTGAGGTGCAGAACCGTTTCAACAAAGGCAGCGACAACATTTACCAATACCAGTTAGCAATGCAGATACCGGGCACACGCCGCCTGATCGCCTTGAGTTACGTCAAGACCCAGCCCCTTGGGCCGGCTGAAGCGGCGCACTGGGCAACGCTTAAAGATACGCTCAACTTCTTCGCCACGCCCTGAACCGAGTCTGAGCAATGAGTGAAGATCTTTGGGCGGCCCGCGAAGGCGATGCGCTGCTGCACACCTCGGTGATGGCCGATATTCTCGGCGGTGTGCTGGAAGTGGCGGCCTATGCGGCGATCACCACTGTGGGCTGCCTGGCGGTGGCGGCGGCTGTTGCCATAACAACCGGTGCGACTATCGCTACCGGCGGCGTTGCCCTGGTGTTGGTCGTGGGTGCAGTCGTAGGCATTACCGCGGGGCTCACAGGGGCTGATCTGAAAATATCCAGTTGGTGCGAGTCAGCCGCCAACTGGGTGTTCCCGCCGGTGATCGACGCCTTTATCACCAGCGGCTCGGAAAACGTTTTCGTCAATGGAAAAAAGGCTGCTCGAGCGGCTGGAAAGATGACGGCGGTGCCGGTAGCACCCAGCGAGCCACCGGCTCCCAGCTTCCTGGACATGGCCGGGGAATTTTTCTCACAAATGTGGCGCCCGACCGTCGCCTCGCCCGCGCCAGGCACCGAGCCTTGCCCGCTGGATACCGTGGCGTGCAACAAGCACCCGCCCATGCCCCTGCAATTCATTGCGGAGGGTTCCAGCTCGGTGTTCATCAACGGCCAGCCTGCGGCGCGCAGTGGCGATCGCAGTACGTGCGACGCCAAGATTGGTACAGCCCCGGGCCTGATCTCGCCGGATGTACGCATCGGTGGCGAGACCATCGTGGTGCGCGAGATTCGCAGCGGAAAGACTCCGGGAGTAGGCCTTGGGATCGCCGTCCTGATGATGCTGCGGGGCAATGTAAAATGTTTCTGGAGCAAACTGCCGTGCCTGATCGGTGGTGCGCTGGTGGGAGGAGCCGTAGCTTATGGAACCAGCAAGATCACCTCGGCACTCAAGGGAGCTATCAACGGCTCGCCCAATCCAGTCCACAGCCCGACCGGCGCCAAAATCCTCGGCGATGACGAAGAGCTGGACTTCGTACTGTCGGGCCTGCTCCCCATCGAATGGCAGCGTTTCTACAGCAGCCTCGACACACGCCAGGATAGCCTCTTCGGTGCTGGCTGGAGCGTTGCCTATGAGGTAGCGGTCGAAATAGACCAAGACGAAAACCTGACTTATATCGATGAGCAGGGCCGCCGCATAGAGATCGGTTACATAGCATTGTCTGGCGGAGCCTTCAGCCCTGGCGATGGCCTTGCGGTAAGGCGTAGCGCCGATGGCGTGATACTGATCGAGAGTATCGACGGCCTGTATCGGCTCTTCGAACCCGACCCTCTGAACCACTCGCGGCTGCGCCTGCACCTGCTGGGTGACCGTAACGAAGGGCGGATCTTTTTGGATTACGACATCCAGGGACGTTTGTGCCGCCTGCGCGACAGCCATGAGCTGATGCATGTCGACCTGAGTTATACCGCCGAGCATCCACGGCGCGTGAGCCATATCGAGCGCCGTTACCTGCGCCAGGAACATTTTGATGGACGCAGCGACCTGCTGGCCAGCTATCGCTACGACGCCAACGGCGACCTGGCTGAAGTCGTGGACTCACAAGGCACAACCCTACGACGCTTTGCCTACGACAGTGCTCGGCGCATGGTCGAACACCAACTGCCGAGTGGCTTGCGCTGCTTCTACCAATGGAGCGCAGTGCAGGGCCCTCACGGCGAAGAATGGCGCGTAGCCCGTCACTGGACGGATGCCGGTGATGAATACAGCTTCGACTATGACCTGGAGGCTGGCATTACGCGCGTCACCGATGGCCTGATGCGGGTCAGCACACGCCATTGGAACCCGCAGTACCAGATCACTCGCTACGTCGATAACGTGGGCCATACCTGGCAGTTCGAATGGGACGAAGATCGCCAGTTGCTTGGGGCGATCGATCCACAAAATGGCCAGTGGCGATTCAGTTATGACGAATCCGGCAACCTGAGTGCGGTGACCGATCCACTGGCCAGAACCAGCGGTACACAGTGGCTGGCGCATTGGGCATTGCCCGAGGTGGAAACCGATGCGGCCGGGAACAGTTGGCACTACCGCTATGACCAGCATGGCAACTGCATTGAAGAGATCGACCCACTGGGAAACCGCACCGCCTATGTCTATGACGGTTTCGGCCAGCCGGTGCAGGTCATCGATGCCACAGACAAAACCCGGAAATTGCATTGGAACGAATGGAGCCAACTGGTCGAGGAAGTTGATTGCTCGGGTTACCCGACCCGTTATCAGTACGACGCGTTTGGCAATCTGGTGGTGCAGACCAATGCTGAAGGTGAATCGGTGCGTTATCAGTACAGCCCTGAGGGCCTGCTACTGGAATGCCAACTCCCGGATGGCCGCCTGGAGCAGTTCCAACGCAACACCAGTGGTTATCTGACGGGTTATGTCGACCCCGCCGGGAACACTTCCCGCTATGCCTATGACGGGCGTGGTCTGGTCAAGCAGCGCTGGGATGCGCACAACCGCACTGTTATGTTTGACCACGACGCCTATGGGCGACTGCGCAAGCTGACCAATGAGAACGGCGAAAGCTATCGCTTTGAGTGGGATGCCGCCGACCGCCTGTTGCAACAGCAGGACCTGGACCAAAGTCGGCGCCGCTATACCTATGATTCATTGGATGACATTGTCGCCATGGACTTTCTGCCGGGTACCGAAGGCGAACCGGTAGCTCCACTGACACACCAATTCCAACGGGACCCGCTCGGGCGCCTGGCCAGTAAAGTCACAGCGGATGGTACTACGGTTTATGAGCATGATCTGAGTGACCAACTGGTCGGTGTCACTTTCACTGCCCTTGATGGTCGCCAGCAAGCACTGGCTTTCAGCTATGACGCGCTGGGGCAACTGCTTGAAGAGCAAAGCTCGGCGGGGTCTGTGCAGCATCGTTACGACGAGTTGGGAAACCTGATCCAAACCGGCTTGCCCGATGGTCGATGGTTGAACAGGCTCTACTACGGTAGCGGTCACCTCCATCAGTTGAACCTCGACGGACAGGTCATCAGCGACTTCGAGCGCGACCGGGTGCATCGCGAAGTGCAGCGTACTCAGGGCCAACTCAAGACGAGTACCGCGTACGATCGAAGTGGAAGGGTCCGCTCACGACAGCGTCGCAGCATCGACCAACCGTGGCAGTTGCCACCACTGGTCGAGACCGACTACAGCTACGACCCCAGCGACAACCTGATCGGACGTCGTCGCATCGACCGCCAGCACGACCGTCAAGAGCATCTGGGTTACGACGCTACCGGACGCATCCTCGTCGGCCATCAGGTGGGCCAGAGCGAGACCTATGCCTACGATGCCGCTGCCAACCTGCTCGACAGCCCAACACAAGGCGGTCTGGTGCGGCATAACAGATTGCTAACCTATCAAGACAAACGCTATCGATACGACGCTTTTGGTCGAATGATTGAAAAGCGCAGCGCTGCGCGTGGCTTTCAGCGTTTTGCCTACGATGCGGAACATCGTCTGATCGAAGTACGCAGCCAGAAAGGCGAGCGGGAAACGATTGTGAGAATGGCTTATGACCCGCTGGGCCGGCGTATCGAAAAGACCGAACACGACAGCAACGGCTATGCACTGGGAGAAACCCGTTTCGTCTGGGATGGTCTGCGTCTGCTTCAGGAACATCGTCATAGCCAGACCAGTCTCTATCTGTATGAAGGCGAAGGCTACGAACCCCTGGCCCGCATCGACGGCACTGGGCAACTGCAAAAAATTCGCTACTACCATAACGACCTCAACGGGCTACCGGAACAACTCACCGAAGTAGACGGGCAGAATGTCTGGCGTGCGACTTATCAGGTGTGGGGCAACACGCAGGAAGAGGTGCGCGAGCCGTATTACATTGAAGAGCAGAACCTACGGTTTCAGGGACAGTATCTGGATCGGGAAACGGGGCTGCATTTCAATACGTTCAGGTTTTATGATCCGGATGTGGGGCGATTTACGACACCTGATCCGATCGGGTTAGATGGAGAGCTCAATCTTTATCAATACGCACCTAACCCGATTGCATGGGTAGATCCATGGGGATGGAAAACCTGCGGCGCTGCAAACGGGAACTCCAGACAAAATAACAAGCCGAATCACGTCTATGTCATCCGTAACAAAACGACCGGCCAAGTGCACAAATACGGTATCAGCGGTGGGAAAATTTCCAAAACTGGCAAGTCTTATCGAGCTCAATCTCAGGTGCGCGCACTCAATAGGAAAGGCTCTGATAAATACGAGTCCGCCATAATCAGGAAAAATGTAACAAGGTCCAAGGCTCTGAAAGTTGAACAAGGTAGAGTCAATGGCTACTCGGTAGCCGCTCAGAGAGCTGGTCAAACGCCTTCGTTTCCTAAAGTTGGGATTAATCCAGTGGGCAACTCACTGCCAAACGCGACGAGATAGAAATTCTGATGAGCAAATATTTATCGACACTCGAAATTGCCGCCCCTACGGAGCGCCTCCAGGCTCACAGTATTCGAGAGGCGGCCGTACTCTATGTTTATCTCCTTGCTACCAAGTGCAAGCTGCCTGCTGACGGAATTGCCAAAATAATACTTCAGCAAACGCCAGTCGAAGCAGAGCAAACATTCACCGATGTCTACACCTACTCTCATCCGTTCAAGCACCTCGACAACCTAGCTGCGGACGCGCCGGACGGCGCCATTCGCCAGGCGTTAATTGAGGACATTAATGAAGCCCTGTTGTCGCTGGCGGCGCTCAAAGGCTGGGATACCGATCCGATACATAAGCTCCACGCCGAGATCATCAAACGGAACTATCAGTTTTCAGGCACCGCGGGTCGCTCACTAAAAAATCCGTCCAAAACGCTCACAGCGACGGCTGCCTGGCGTACCGATCAATACATCAATATCGGCGTTCTAGTGCAGGGATCCAAAAGCACTCCTGAAGTATTTTTCACAGCGACGCGAATTGGCATCGCGCTGGGCCTTTTTGAGTCACTACTAGGAGCTGTTGAATGGGTGAACGATCAAACCGTTCGACTGTTCCTGGCAAACAAACGCGATTATTGGGAGTTAGATACAACGTCCAAAACGGTAGAGTTTCACTTCCCCAGAGCCGAATCCGGTGATGCCCACGGCCAATTTGACTTGGCGAAAATGTACGTTGATGGGTGGATAGTCGAGCAAGATTTTGAACAAGCCAGGCAGTGGTTGGAACGCTCTGCCGCTCAAGGCTTTTCGCGTGCGGTTAGGCTTTTGCAGCGAATGAATGATGGTGATGAAAACCTCGCGGATCCGGTGATGAACAGCAAGAAATAAACCAAAGAGTTTTGCCTCTAGCTCCCCTGCCGCTTCTGAATAACGAACAAATAGGGTCAGGCAAAGGGTGGTCTGACCCTCAGGATGCTTGCTGTAAGAACGGACATTCAATTGTATTTCCCCATAAAAATGGGCACCCGACCCAGTCGGCGTGCCCATTTTTCATCCCGCGCTCACACTTGCATGTGCGTAAGCGCGTTCTACATGACTTACGGGTTGACGCTGTCTTTGAGCGACTTGCCCGGCTTGAACGCAACGGTGTTGCTGGCCTTGATTTTCACCGGCTCACCGGTTTGCGGGTTTTTGCCGGTGCGGGCGCCGCGGTGGCGTTGCAGGAAGGTGCCGAAGCCAACCAGGGTGACGCTGTCCTTGCGGTGCAGCGCGCCGGTGATTTCTTCGAGAACAGCATTGAGTACGCGGTTAGCCTGTTCTTTGGTCAGGTCTGCTTTTTCAGCGATGGCGGCTGCGAGTTCTGGTTTACGCATAAAATGAAGCCTCTTTGACGGTTTTTTGTTGTTATGTCCGTGCTGCTCATCGTTGGAGCAACGCCCAAGGCGCCGCAGGCTCTACTCTGCGGCAGACGGGATTGAGGATGGCATGCCCTCGGACGCTACGCCAGTCTGGCGGCGACCTTTCTACGCTCAATACGGTGGCTATTACGACAGAACGGCCCGTATTTACGCCAGCAATGGCGGAAGCTCTTTGTTCAGGGCCAGCTTTTCCATGACGGCAGTGCCGGTCAGGGCATAACCCAGCAGGCTCCCGCTGGCGTCACGGCACAATGCCTTGATGTCGGCGCCCTGCCCTTCGACGCTCCACACCCCTTCGGCACCCCGTGGCGGTGGTGAAACCACCAGCGGGCAGACCGGAGTCTTCACCGTGACTGGCATCGGCCCGTAGTTGACCGCAGTGGCGTTGCCCGCCAGGGTCTGGGCCAGGGCACGGGCGCAACTCATCAAGGGCATGACGTATAGCAAACTCAGGCCATCGACCTCGGCGCAGTCGCCCAGGGCGTAGATATTGGCGTGGGAGGTCTTGAGGTGACGATCAACCATAATGCCGCGGTTGGTCTGCAAGCCAGCCGCGGCAGCCAGGTCCACACGAGGGCGCAAGCCGATGGCCGAGACCACCAGATCACACTCGATCACTTCGCCATCAGACAGATGGGCTTCCAGGCCGTCAGCAGTGCGTTGCAGGCGGTTGAGCACCGGCCCCAGGTGGAAACGCGCACCGAGGCTTTCCAGCCCGGTCTGGACCGCTGCGGCCGCTGCCGGGTGCAGCAGGGTCGGCATGACTTGCTCGCAAGGGGCTACAAGGTCAATTTCGTAGCCGCCCAGGATCAGGTCGTTGGCAAATTCACAGCCGATCAGGCCGGCGCCCAGCAGCAAGACCCGGCGCTTGCCGACCGCTGCCGCGCGAAAACGCGCGTAATCCTCAAGGTCGTTGATCGGGAAAATCAGTTCAGCAGCGTCACCTTGCACAGGTACACGCACGGTTTCCGCACCCCAGGCCAGGATCAGGTCGCGATAGGTCACCGCTTCCTCGCCAATCCACAGGCGCTTGTGGCCAGGGTCGATGCCGCTGATACGCGTGTGGGTACGCACTTCGGCCTTAAGCTGCTCGGCCATGGCGCCGGGCTCAGCCATGCTCAGGCCATCGGCTTGCTTGTTCTTGCCAAAACCGGTGGAGAGCATGGGCTTGGAGTAGGAGCGCCCATCATCTGCGGTGATCAGCAACAGTGGGGTTTCGCTATCGAGCTTGCGAAACTCCCGAGCCAGGTTGTAACCGGCCAACCCGGTGCCGACGATCACGACAGGTGCGTTCATTCCTTTCTCCTTGTAGTACAGGTCTTAAAATCGAAAATTAACCGATTTCGATCATCTCGAAATCCATTTTGCCAACACCGCAGTCCGGGCACAGCCAGTCTTCGGGGACGTCCTGCCACAAAGTGCCTGGGGCGATTCCGTCATCCGGCCAACCGTCTTTCTCGTCATAGATCAGGCCGCAGACTACACATTGCCACTTCTTCATTACTTGTTTCCTCAGGGTCCAGGCTTTACTGGCCGACAGTCGATAAATCCAGCGTTGCCGTCCGGCTCAGGGCGTTTTGTACTGATCGGGGCCCGCAGATGCAAGCATGATCGACACATGGAGCAGGCACGCCCAGGCAAAAGTGCAGGTCGCCATGCTAAGCTCGCCGCCTCTTTTGCTGCCAATAATGACCCACTGTGCCGCACTCAAACACCTCTCCCGTTGCTTGTCGATGGCTGACCCAGAGCCTTCTGAGCCCCCTGCCCGCGCCGCGGACCCTCGACTGGCTGTTCGATGAAGGTTCGCTGACGCGACGCCTGACACGCCTGTCCAACGGCGGCTTCAGCGTGACGCCGCTGATGGAGGGTTGGCAGCCACTGCGCAACGATGAGTGCGCCGCCCTGGATTTGCCCGCCGCCAGCATTGGCTGGGTTCGCGAGGTGTATTTGCGGGGCCACGGCCAGGCGTGGGTGTTCGCCCGTAGCGTGGCGGCCCGCAGCGCCTTGCAGGGTGACGGCTTGCACATGGATGAGTTGGGCAGCCGTTCGCTGGGAGAGTTGCTGTTCTGCGACCAGGCATTTACCCGCCGGGCCATCGAGGTTTGCCGTTACCCTCGCGAGTGGCTGCCAACGGCTGATCAAGCCAATGAGCTGTGGGCGCGCCGCTCACGCTTTGATCGTGGGCCGCTGAGCGTACTGGTGGCCGAAGCTTTCCTGCCAAGCCTGTGGCAGGCCGTGCACGAATATTCGGAGAATGGCTGATGTATCAGCGCCTGCTCAAATCCCTGAATCATCTGAATCCCCGAGCCTGGGACTTCATCCAACTCACCCGCATAGACAAGCCCATCGGCATCTACCTGCTGCTGTGGCCGACCCTTTGGGCGCTGTGGATCGCTGGCAAAGGCTCGCCGTCCCTGGCTAACATCGTGATTTTTGTCTTGGGCGTAACCCTGACCCGTGCCGCCGGCTGCGTCATTAATGACTGGGCTGACCGCAAGGTCGACGGGTATGTGAAGCGCACCGCGCAACGTCCCTTGGCAAGCGGCAAGATCCGCTCAAAAGAGGCCCTGGTGTTCTTTGCAGTACTGATGTTGATCAGCTTCCTGCTGGTACTGCTGACCAACTCCATGACCATCTGGCTGTCTCTGGGCGGTCTGGCATTGGCGGTCAGCTACCCGTTCATGAAGCGCTACACCTACTACCCGCAGGTGGTATTGGGAGCAGCATTTTCCTGGGGCATTCCCATGGCATTCACCGCCGAGACCGGCAGCCTGCCTGCCGCTGCCTGGCTGCTGTACATCGCCAACATGCTGTGGACCGTGGGCTACGACACCTACTATGCGATGACCGATCGTGACGACGACCTGAAAATCGGGGTGAAATCCACCGCGATTCTGTTTGGTGACGCCGACCGGGTAATCATTCTGACCCTGCAGGGGCTGGCGCTGGTTTGCCTGCTGCTGGCAGGCGCGCAGTTTGAGCTGGGCGGCTGGTTCCACTTGGGGCTGCTGGCAGCAGCCGGGTGCTTCGCCTGGGAGTTCTGGTACACCCGGGACAAAGACCGCCTTAAATGCTTCAAGGCGTTTTTGCACAACCACTGGGCAGGGTTGGCGATTTTTGTCGGGATCGTGGCGGATTATGGGTTTCGGTGAGGGGCTGATTCCCCTCACCACTGTCCTGCTGAATCAGGGCTTGGCGACCTTCCAGGCCCCGTCCATTTTGCCGTCACCGGTCATATCGCCGGCCTTTTTGTCCATGACGAAGGTATAGAGAGGCTTGCCGTCGTAGGCCCATTGACCCTTTTGGTCGTCACGGGTGATCACGGTCCACTTGCCCATGGATTTGTCGGTGGATGCCGCCATCAGCGGTGGCCAGTTGGCTGCACACTTGTCGTTGCACATGGACTTGTCACCAGCATCCTTGGCAAAGGTGTAGAGGGTCATGCCGTTGTGGTCCACCAATACCCCGTCTTTAGTCATCGCCGGATCCGCCGCGAATGCCAGCGTCGGCAGTGATAACGCCGCCGTTACCAGCAAGGCTTTCCAGGAAAAAGTACTGTAAGTCATCGGAACCTTCCTTTTGTGGTTGTCAGGATTCGGACCCAAAGCGTAGTTCAGGACGACACCTATTGCCTAAGCGACTAAATTACTGTCACACGACTGCAATAATTCCGTTATCTAATGCGGCGCAAGACAGTTAAATGACAAGAGGACTTAGCATGGTTGGCAGGAGCATTCTGATCGTTGACGATGAAGCGCCTATTCGCGAAATGATCGCCGTTGCATTGGAAATGGCCGGCTATGACTGCCTGGAGGCAGAAAACTCGCAACAGGCCCATGCCATTATCGTCGACCGCAAGCCAGACCTGATCCTGCTGGACTGGATGCTGCCCGGCACCTCCGGCATCGAACTGGCCCGCCGTCTCAAGCGCGATGAGCTGACCGGAGACATCCCGATCATCATGCTCACCGCCAAGGGCGAAGAGGACAACAAGATCCAGGGCCTGGAAGTTGGCGCCGATGACTACATCACCAAGCCATTTTCCCCACGGGAGCTGGTAGCCCGCCTGAAAGCCGTGCTGCGCCGTGCCGGCCCCACTGATGGCGAGGCGCCTATCGAAGTCGGCGGCCTGCTGCTGGACCCTATCAGCCACCGTGTAACCATCGACGGCAAGCCTGCCGAGATGGGCCCCACCGAATACCGCCTGCTGCAATTTTTCATGACCCACCAGGAGCGGGCCTACACCCGTGGCCAGTTGCTCGACCAGGTCTGGGGCGGCAACGTGTACGTCGAAGAGCGCACCGTTGACGTTCATATCCGTCGCCTGCGCAAAGCCTTGGGCGATGTCTACGAGAATCTGGTACAAACCGTGCGCGGCACTGGATACCGGTTTTCAACCAAGGGTTGAAAACCAGTTGCAAGCGGTCAGCTACAAGCTTCAAGTAAAAGCCGATCAGCTCTGACTTGCAGCTCACCGCTCGCCGCTTGAAACTTGCAACTGCAGCCCTGCAACTGCTCCGAAGGACGCATTCGTGAACCAAAACTGGCATGGCACCCTGATCCGCCACATGCTCTTGCTGATCACCGGCTGTCTGCTGATAGGCCTGATAAGCGGTTACTACGGCTGGAGCCTGGCCATCGGCCTGGGCGTCTACCTGGGCTGGACCCTCAAGCAACTGCTGCGCCTGCATGAATGGCTGCGCCAGCACAAACCCGACGAAGCTCCACCCGACGGCTACGGCCTGTGGGGCGAGGTGTTCGACAGCATCTACCACCTGCAACGTCGCGACCAACGGGTGCGAGGGCGCTTGCAAGCGGTGATCGATCGGGTCCAGGAGTCCACTGCCGCGCTCAAAGACGCGGTGATCATGCTCGACAGCGACGGCAACCTGGAATGGTGGAACCGCGCCGCCGAAACCCTGCTGGGCCTCAAGACGCCCCAGGACAGCGGCCAGCCGGTGACCAACCTGGTGCGTCATCCGCGTTTCAAGGAGTACTTCGAGCAGGACAACTATGAAGAAGCCCTGGAAATCCCGTCACCGACCAATGATCGCGTACGCATTCAGTTGTACCTGACGCGCTACGGCAACAACGAGCATTTGATGTTGGTGCGTGATGTCACCCGCCTCCATCAGTTGGAGCAGATGCGCAAGGATTTCGTCGCCAACGTTTCCCACGAACTGCGCACGCCGTTGACTGTGATTTGTGGCTACCTGGAGACGCTGCTGGACAACGTCGAAGAGGTGAACCCACGCTGGAGCCGTGCTCTGCAGCAAATGCAGCAGCAAGGCGAACGCATGCAAACCCTGCTCAATGACCTGTTGTTACTGGCCAAGCTGGAAGCCACCGACTACCCCTCGGACAACCATCCGGTACCGGTGCAAGGCCTGTTGCAGACTATCAAGAGCGATGCCCAGGCGCTGTCCGGTCAACGTGAGCAGAGCATTTCCCTGGAGGCTGACCCATCGATCCAGCTCAAGGGCAGCGAGGGCGAGTTACGCAGTGCCTTTTCCAACCTGGTGTTCAATGCCGTTAAGTACACCCAGGACAAAGGCACGGTCCGCATCCGCTGGTGGGCGGACGACCAGGGCGCGCATCTGAGCGTCCAGGACTCAGGAATCGGTATCGACAGCAAACACTTGCCAAGACTGACCGAACGTTTCTACAGGGTCGACTCCAGCCGCAACTCCAACACCGGTGGCACCGGCCTGGGCCTGGCAATCGTCAAGCATGTGTTGCTGCGCCATCGTGCACGCTTGGAAATCAGCAGTGTGCTGGGCCATGGCAGCACCTTTACCTGCCATTTTCCGCCAGCACAGGTGACACGCTCGCGGGCAATCGACACCGGTGAATAACTGAAAACAACCACGATCCATGTGGGAGTTGGCTTGCGGGGAGTACATTTCCTGCCCCGCCCGGCAGCAGGCACTAGGCAAGTACCCCGTCAGCCGCTACATTGACCGACCTGTGCCTGTCTTCCAGGCCCACCTGTCACTCCTTTTTGAATACACGGAACCCGCAAAACCCCATCATGGACCCTTCCCCTGGCATCACCCTCGCGACACTCTTCGCCGATTTCGGCATGATTCTTTTTGCACTGATCCTGGTACTGCTCAACGGTTTTTTCGTTGCGGCGGAATTCGCCATGGTCAAGCTGCGCGCCACCCGGGTCGAGTCCATCGCCCACAAAAACGGCTGGCGCGGGCAAATCCTGCGCACCGTGCACAACCAGCTCGACGCCTACCTATCGGCCTGCCAGTTGGGTATCACCCTCGCCTCCCTGGGCCTGGGCTGGGTCGGCGAGCCAGCCTTCGCACACATTCTGGAACCGTTGCTGGGTGCCATCGGCGTCGAATCGCCTGAAGTGATCAAGGGCGTGTCGTTCTTTGCCGCCTTCTTCGTGATTTCCTATTTGCACATCGTGATCGGTGAACTGGCACCCAAGTCCTGGGCCATTCGCAAGCCCGAGTTGCTGTCGCTGTGGACCGCCGTGCCGCTGTACCTGTTCTATTGGGCGATGTACCCGGCGATCTACCTGCTCAACGCCAGCGCCAACGCGATTTTGCGTATTGCCGGCCAAGGCGAGCCTGGCCCGCATCATGAACACCATTACAGCCGTGAAGAACTGAAACTGATCCTGCATTCCAGCCGCGGCCAGGACCCCAGCGACCAGGGCATGCGCGTGCTGGCCTCGGCGGTGGAAATGGGCGAGTTGGAAGTGGTGGACTGGGCCAATTCCCGGGAAGACCTGGTCACCCTGGACTTCAACGCCCCACTCAAGGAAATCCTCGCGCTGTTCCGGCGCCATAAATTCAGCCGTTATCCGGTGTATGACGCCGTGCGTAACGAGTTTGTCGGCCTGCTGCACATCAAGGACCTGCTGCTGGAACTGGCGGACCTGGACCACCTCCCCGAGTCATTCAACCTGGCCGAACTGACCCGTCCACTGGAGCGCGTGTCCCGGCACATGCCGCTGTCGCAATTGCTGGAACAATTTCGCAAGGGCGGCGCGCACTTTGCCCTGGTAGAGGAAGCCGACGGCAAGATCATCGGTTACCTCACCATGGAAGACGTGCTGGAAGTGCTGGTGGGCGATATCCAGGACGAACACCGCAAGGCCGAGCGCGGCATCCTCGCCTACCAGCCCGGCAAGCTGCTGGTGCGCGGTGATACACCGTTGTTCAAAGTGGAACGCCTGCTGGGCATCGACCTGGACCACATTGAAGCCGAAACCCTGGCCGGCCTGGTCTACGACACCCTGAAGCGGGTACCGGAAGAGGAAGAAGTGCTGGAGGTTGAAGGCCTGCGAATAATCATCAAGAAGATGAAAGGGCCGAAGATCGTGCTGGCCAAGGTGATGATGCTCGACTGATGCGTTAGTTGCCCAATGCAAGGTTGGGCAACGCCCCTACGGGCTGATTGAGCTCGTAGGGAATGACACCCGTGCGATATTCAGGCGCTCACGCCCCCGGCACAAAATGCTTCTGCGCCGTCCCTCGGGCAATCAGCCGGGAGATGTAGTCGAGCTTCTGCGCATCCTGGTCGATAAAACGAAAAGTCAGTTGCAACCAGTCGCTATCGGGCTTGGGTTCATAAGCGACGATGGCGTGCAGGTAGCCATTGAGCCGAGCGGTTTCGGCGTGCTCACCCTGCTCCAGGTCGAGTACGGCACTTTCCAGCACCTGAGGCAGGACTTCGCCCCGACGTACCACCAGCAGCGCTTCCTTGATGCTCAGCGCCTTGATCACGCATTGCTGGGTGCCGCTGGACAGGCGCAGTTGGCCCTGCCCACGACCGCTGGCCGGCGATACCGTCGCCTGCACGGGCGGGCTGTTAAGCAGGCCTTTGCTGGAGGCCGCGACGGGGGCAGCCTTGACCGCTTCCGGCTTGCCGCCGGTGAGGGCGCTCAGGGAGTCATTACCGAAAGCCGAGTTCATCTTGGTCGGGGCGCTGGCGATCAGCGCATCCAGGCGACCGATCTTGTGCAGGGCCTGCTTGACCTTGTTCAACAGCTGTTCGTTGGTGAAGGGTTTGCTGACGTAGCCGGACACCCCGGCCTGAATCGCCTGGACCACGTTTTCCTTGTCGCCACGACTGGTAACCATGACAAACGGCATGGCCTTGAGATGAGGTTGCCCACGGCACCAGGTCAACAATTCCAGGCCGGACATTTCCGGCATTTCCCAGTCGCACAGGACCATATCGAAGGTTTCGCGCATCAGGATGGCCTGGGCCTTTTTGCCGTTCACCGCATCGTCGATCTTGATGCCCGGGAAGTAGTTGCGCAGGCACTTCTTCACCAGATCGCGAATAAACGAGGCGTCATCCACCACCAATACACTGACTTTGCTCATTGACCCCTCATCCTCTAAAAACCCCGGCAAGCATACGCCTCACTGATGGCATTTCGCCAAAACAGCAATGCTGTTCACCACTGTAGGAACTAGGTGCCCCCCTTGCTCCTACAAAAACAGCTACGCCGGAACTTTACTGGCGCCCGCAGCGTAGAAATCACACGCCACAAACGAAAACGCCCGGCCTGAGGCCGGGCGTTTATTTCTCGGGCAATCTTACTTATCGTCAGCAAGGCCCGGAACATTAGGCATTTGATCAACGGTGCCTTCAACTTCAGCTTTCATGCGCTTGAGGCCCATGTGCCGCACGTCGGTACCGCGCACCAGGTAGATAACCAGCTCAGAGATATTGCGGGCATGGTCGCCGATCCGCTCCAGGGAGCGCAGGACCCAGATGATGCTCAACACCCGCGAGATCGAGCGCGGGTCTTCCATCATGTAGGTGGCGAGCTCGCGCAGGGCGGTCTTGTACTCACGGTCGATGATCTTGTCGTACTGGGCCACCGACAAGGCCAGTTCGGCATCGAAGCGGGCAAAGGCGTCGAGGGCATCGCGAACCATGTTGCGCACCTGGTCGCCGATATGGCGCACTTCGACATAACCGCGCGGGGCTTCACCTTCTTCGCACAGCTGAATCGCACGGCGGGCAATCTTGGTGGATTCGTCACCGATCCGCTCAAGATCGATCACCGACTTGGAGATGCTGATGATCAAGCGCAAGTCGGACGCCGCTGGCTGCCGACGGGCCAGGATGCGCAGGCACTCTTCGTCGATGTTGCGTTCCATCTGGTTGATCTGGTCATCAATCTCGCGCACTTGCTGGGCCAGGCCGGAGTCGGCCTCGATCAGCGCGGTGACTGCGTCATTGACTTGCTTCTCCACCAGCCCGCCCATGGCCAGGAGGTGGCTGCGCACTTCCTCAAGCTCGGCGTTGAATTGCGCGGAGATGTGGTGGGTTAAGCCTTCCTTCGAAATCATGGTTTTGCTCCGCAAAAGCTGTAAGCCGCAAGCTACAAGCTGCAAGCTGATGTGTGTTGTTGATCAAACTGCTTTTACTTGCCGCTTGAAAGGTGCGGCTTGTAGCTGCCCCACTAGCCATAACGACCGGTGATGTAGTCTTCGGTCTGTTTCTTCGCCGGATTGGTGAACAGCGTGTCGGTGTCGCCAAACTCCACCAGCTTGCCCATGTACATGAACGCGGTGTAGTCCGATACCCGAGCGGCCTGTTGCATATTGTGAGTCACGATGACGATGGTGAACTTGGACTTGAGCTCGTAGATCAGCTCTTCGACTTTCAGGGTGGAGATCGGGTCGAGTGCCGAGCACGGTTCGTCGAGCAGTAATACTTCCGGCTCTACTGCGATGGTGCGGGCGATCACCAGACGTTGCTGTTGACCACCGGACAAGCCCAGAGCCGACTCGTGCAGGCGGTCCTTGACTTCATCCCACAGCGCCGCGCCCTTGAGGGCCCACTCCACAGCCTCATCGAGGATGCGTTTCTTGTTGATACCCTGGATACGCAAGCCGTAGACCACGTTTTCGTAGATGGTCTTGGGGAACGGGTTGGGCTTCTGGAACACCATGCCCACGCGGCGACGCAACTCGGCGACGTCTTCGCCCTTGCGGTAAATGTTGGTGCCATAGAGGTTGATCGCACCTTCAACACGGCAACCGTCCACCAGATCATTCATCCGGTTGAAGGTACGCAGCAGTGTGGATTTACCGCAGCCGGACGGGCCAATAAAGGCGGTCACACGCTGTTTGGGGATATTCATGCTGACGTCGAACAGCGCCTGCTTGTCACCGTAGTACAGGCTCAGGCCCGGGACTTCGATCGCCACAGTTTCCTGGGCCAGGCTCAGGCTCTGCTTGTCGCGACCCAGGGCTGACATGTTGATGCCGTGGGAATGGGTTTCATGTTGCATGGGATGCTCCCTGTGCTACCAATTCGTTTCAGTGAGCCGCCGGTCATTGGGCCAGCGGTTACATCATTCTTCTGTAGGCGCAAGCTTGCTCGCGAAGGTCGTTAACGATAACGCGGGAAGCCAGGATGAACGCGGCGACCTTGCGTTTTTCGCGAGCAAGCTCGCTCCTACAGGGTTATCAACTATCCAGTGCTTTGTATTTTTCGCGCAGGTGGTTACGAATCCACACCGCCGACAGGTTGAGCGTGGCGATCACCAGCACCAGCAAGAACGCGGTGGCGTACACCAGCGGCCGTGCTGCTTCGACGTTGGGGCTCTGGAAACCGACATCATAAATATGGAAGCCCAGGTGCATGATCTTCTGGTCAAGGTGCAGGTACGGGTAGTTGCCGTCCAGCGGCAGCGACGGTGCCAGTTTCACCACACCCACCAGCATCAACGGCGCCACTTCACCGGCAGCACGGGCCACAGCGAGGATCATGCCGGTCATCATCGCCGGGCTGGCCATTGGCAAGACGATCTTCCACAGCGTTTCCGCCTTGGTCGCGCCCAGTGCCAACGAACCTTCGCGTACCGTGCGAGGAATCCGCGCCAGGCCTTCTTCGGTGGCCACGATCACCACCGGCACCGCCAGCAATGCCAACGTCAGCGATGCCCACAACAGGCCAGGCGTACCGAATGTCGGTGCCGGCAGGGCTTCGGGGAAGAACAACCGGTCCACCGAGCCACCCAGTACGTAAACGAAGAAACCCAAGCCAAACACACCATAAACAATCGCCGGCACACCTGCCAGGTTGTTCACGGCAATGCGGATGATACGGGTCAAGGCGTTCTGCTTGGCGTATTCGCGCAGGTAAACCGCCGCCAGCACGCCGAAGGGGGTCACGATCATCGCCATGATCAGCGTCATCATCACGGTACCGAAGATCGCCGGGAAGATCCCGCCTTCGGTGTTGGCTTCCCGTGGGTCGTCGCTCAGGAACTCCCAAACCTTGCTGAAATAGAAGCCGACCTTGGTGATGTAGCCCATGGCATTGGGCTGGTACGCATGCACCACCTTGCCAATATTGATTTCCACTTCCTTGCCGTTGCCATCGCGGGCCGTCAAGGCATCGCGGTTGAACTGGGCGTGCAAGTCAGCCAGGCGCGCTTCAATACCTTGGTAACGGGCGTTCAGCTCCGCACGGTCGGCGTCCATGTCAGCCTGGGCGGCAGCATCAAGCTTGCCATCCAGCTCCAGTTTGCGCCCATGCAGGCGGATACGTTCAAGACCTGCGTTGATCGCACCGATATCGGACTTTTCCAGGGTCTTGAGCTGAGCCGCGAGCTTGTTGACGCGGTCCACGCGGGCTTGCAATTCGGGCCAGGCGGCGGCGCCTTCAGCGATGACCTTACCGTCTTGCTTGACGTTGACCAGGGTGCCGTAGAAGTTGCCCCACTCACGACGCTCGATAGCTATCAGGTCGACCGGCTTGGTCTGGTTGGTCAACCACTCACCGACAATCCAGGTGAAGTCGTTTCCGTTCAGGTCCCGGTTGCCGACCTTGATCAGCTCGCGGGTCATGAATTCCGGGCCGTCATCCGGCACCGGCAACCCGGCGCTTTTCAGGCGCTCGCGAGGCACCTGTTCTTTCTGCACCACTTCGCCAACCACCACATGGCTGGCCTGGCCTGGCACCTCGTAGCTGGCCTGGATCAGGTCTGCCGGCCAGAAGTGGCCCAAGCCACGCACCGCAATCACAGCCAGCAAACCAATGGTCATGATGACCGCGATGGACACCGCGCCACCGCTGATCCAGACGCCGGGGGCGCCGCTCTTGAACCATCCATTCAGGGAGTTCTGTTTCACAGACTTCTACCTTTCTTAAAGCGACGAGTATTTCTTGCGCAGACGCTGACGAATCAGCTCCGCGAGGGTGTTCATGATGAAGGTGAACAGCAGCAGCACCAGCGCCGAGAGGAACAGCACGCGATAGTGGCTGCCGCCGACTTCCGACTCGGGCATTTCCACCGCGACGTTGGCGGCCAGGGTGCGCAAGCCTTCGAATAGGTTCATTTCCATGATCGGGGTGTTACCGGTGGCCATCAACACGATCATGGTTTCACCGACCGCACGGCCCATGCCGATCATCAGCGCCGAGAAAATCCCCGGGCTGGCAGTGAGGATCACCACGCGAGTCATGGTCTGCCACGGTGTGGCGCCCAAGGCCAGGGAGCCCAGGGTCAAGCCTCGAGGCACGCTGAACACGGCATCTTCGGCAATCGAGTAGATGTTCGGGATCACCGCGAAGCCCATGGCCAGGCCCACTACCAATGCGTTGCGCTGGTCGTAGGTAATGCCCAGGTCGTGGGAGATCCACATGCGCATGTCGCCGCCGAAGAACCAGGTTTCCATGTACGGACTCATGTACAGCGAGAGCCAGCCAATAAACAGGATCACGGGGATCAACATCGCGCTTTCCCAGCCATCCGGGACTCGCAGGCGGATCGATTCAGGCAGGCGGCTGAAGGTAAAACCCGCCACCAGGATGCCAATCGGCATCAGCATCAGCAGGCTGAAAATTCCCGGCAGGTGCCCTTCGACATACGGCGCCAGGAACAGGCCGGCGAAGAAGCCAAGAATCACCGTGGGCATCGCTTCCATCAGTTCGATCACCGGCTTGACCTTGCGGCGCAGGCTCGGAGCCATGAAGTAGGCGGTGTAAATTGCTGCGGCAACGGCCAGTGGCGCGGCCAGTAGCATGGCGTAAAACGCAGCCTTGAGCGTACCGAAGGTCAGGGGTGCCAGGCTCATCTTGGGTTCGAAATCGGTGTTGGCGGCGGTCGATTGCCAGACGTATTTAGGCTCGTCGTAGTTTTCGTACCAGACCTTGCTCCACAACACGCTCCAGGACACTTCCGGGTGCGGGTTGTCCAGCAGCAGCGGTTGCAGCTTGCCGCCAGCTTCGACGATCACGCGGTTGGCTCGTGGCGACATGCCGAAGATGCCTTGGCCTTCTACAACCGGGTCCACCAGCAAGGTGCGGTGGGCGGTGCTATGGAACACGCCAAACTTGCCAGAAGCATCGAGGGCAACAAAGCCCTTGCGACGTTCTTCGGCGGTGATTTCGATGACGGGGGCGGTTCCCATCTGGAAGGTGCGGATCGGCTTGAGGCGTTGCTCGCCATCCGGGTCGCGGGCCATGAACCACTGGGCCAGGCCACCATTGGAGTTGCCGATGATCAGCGAGATACCGCCCACCAACTGGGTACTGGCAGTCACTTCTGCACCTGCGTCTTCCAGCAGTTTGTAACGACCGTTGAGGCTGTTATCGCGCAGGTTGAACACGTCGGCCAGGGCACGACCGTTGATCACGTACAGCCATTGCTGGCGCGGGTCGACGAAGATCGCTTTGACCGGCTCGGTCATTTGCGGCAGTTCGATGCGCTTCTGCTCGCTGGTGACTTCACCGGTCATCATGTTTTCTTCGCGACTCACGGACAGCACGTTCAAGTGCGAACCCGCAGAACCGGCAACGATCAGCGATGTGTCGGTCACGTTGAGGGCAACATGCTCCAACGGCCTCCCGGCGTCGTCGAGCACCATGGGTGTCTCGCCGTAAGGGTATTCGATCGCCGGCGAGATAGTCTTCTTGCCGTCCGGATAGGACACTTTGTAGGTGTGGCGGAACACCAGGGACTGGCCATTGGACAGGCCGAGAATCACCATCGGGCTGCCTGGCTGGTCTTCACCAATGGAAACGACGCTGGCACCGGCCGGAAGGGGCAGGTCAACACGCTTGAGTTCAGCGCCGGTGTCGACATTAAAGAACAACACCTGACCCTTGTCGGAGACCCGCATGGCAATCTGGTTCTGTTCTTCCAGGGAGATCAGCAATGGCTTTCCGGCATCCTGCATCCAGACAGGAGCCAAGGCCTCTTCCTTGGTCAGGTTGGCGCCCTGGAACAGCGGCGCAACCACGTAGCCGAGGAAGAAGAAAATCAGCGTGATAGCGCCGAGAACGGCGAGACCGCCGACCAGGACATACCAACGGGTCAGGCGATCCTTGAGCGCACGAATGCGGCGCTTGCGTTGCAGCTCAGGCGTATTGAAGTCAATGCGCTTGGGAGGAGAAGTCGTCGTCATGGTGGAATTGGCCAGATCATTCATGCGCACACCCTAGCGATCCTTTATGACAGAAAGATGACAATGCAGTGACGCAAGAAATCCGCCGCATAGCAGAGCTGGCAGCGGACCTAAAATTAGGGGTTCTGTAGGAGCGAGCTTGCTCGCTCCTACAGAAAGGCCGGTGTTACCCGGCCCGCACTTAGTTACCTTCTTTCAAACCCAAGTCAGCCAGTGCCTTGGCGGCAACTTTGGCTGGCAGCGGGATGTAACCGTCTTTCACGACAACTTCCTGGCCCTGCTTGGACAGAACCAGTTTCACGAACTCGGCTTCCAGCGGGGCCAGAGGCTTGTTCGGGGCTTTGTTGATGTAGACGTAGAGGAAACGCGACAGCGGGTATTTGCCGTTAAGGGTGTTTTCTTCGGTGTCTTCGATGAAGTCAGTACTGCCTTTCTTGGCCAGGGCCACAGTCTTCACGCTGGCAGTCTTGTAGCCGATGCCCGAGTAACCGATGCCGTTCAGCGAAGAGCTGATGGACTGCACGACCGAAGCCGAGCCTGGTTGCTCGTTGACGTTTGGCTTGTAATCACCTTTGCACAGGGCTTCTTCCTTGAAGTAGCCGTAAGTGCCGGATACCGAGTTACGACCAAACAGTTGAAGCGGCTTGTTAGCCAAGTCACCGGTCACACCCAGGTCGCCCCAAGTCTTGGCGTCAGCTTTGGCGCCGCACAGACGCGTCGAAGAGAAGATCGCGTCAACTTGTTCCATGGTCAGGTGCTGGATCGGGTTGTCCTTGTGCACGAACACAGCCAGGGCATCCACGGCGACCGGGATAGCGGTTGGCTTGTAGCCGTACTTCTGCTCGAAGGCCTGCAGCTCGTTGTCCTTCATCTTGCGGCTCATCGGGCCCAGGTTGGCGGTGCCTTCGGTGAGTGCGGGTGGCGCAGTGGAGGAGCCGGCAGCCTGAATCTGGATATTGACGTTCGGGTATTCCTTTTTGTAACCCTCGGCCCACAAGGTCATCAAGTTCGCCAGGGTATCGGAACCAACGCTGGACAAGTTGCCCGACACTCCAGAGGTCTTCACGTAAGCCGGGATTGCCGGGTCAACACCAGCGGCCACCGCGTTAGCGGTCGCAACGCCAGCAGCGACAAAAGTCATTGCCGCCATCAAACGCTTCAGTTTCATGCCTTACTCCTAGCAGATAGGGATAGTTGGATCGGGGCCAAGTATCGGTAGGCCGTGTGAACACTCTATGTCTGAAATATGACAATTAGATGAAAGGCCAGTATTGGTAGAAAAGGCTGCAAGAGGGCGCAAGGCTTGGAAGTGCGGGGGCTGGAGCGGGGTTGGCGGGATTTTTGAAACACTCTGTAATGTGATCGGCATTCCCACGTAGAGAGTGGGAATGCTCCTCAGAGCCTGATTGAAACTTAGCGTCCGCGTTTCCACAGATACCCACCCACCAACATCCCCATCACACAAATGACGGCAACGTAGTAAGCCGGCCCCATGGGGCTTTCCTTCATCAGCAGCGACACCACCAACGGCGTCAGGCCACCGAACACGGCGTAGGCAACGTTGTAGGAGAACGACAGGCCGCTGAAGCGCACCACGGGAGGGAAAGCTTTCACCATCACGTAGGGCACCACGCCCACCACGCCGACGAACAGTCCAGTCAGGGTGTACAGCGGGAACAGCCAGTCAGGATGGCTGGCGAGGCTGTGGTAGAGCGTCCATGAAGTCGCGAGCAACAGCAGGCAACCGGTCACCAACACACGCCCTGCACCGAAGCGGTCAGCCAGGGCGCCGGAGGCAATGCAACCCAGGCTAAGGGTGACGATGGCCAGGCTGTTGGCTTGCAACGCGACGGTAGGGCTGAAGTGGTAGACGGTCTGCAACACGGTCGGGGTCATCAGGATCACCACGACGATACCGGCCGAAAGCAGCCAGGTCAGCAGCATCGACAGCACGATGGCGCCACGGTGGTCGCGCAGTACGGCGCGCAATGGCAACTCCGCCGCCAGCGTCTTGCGTTGCTGCATTTCGGCGAAGATCGGCGTTTCATGCAACCAGCGTCGCAGGTACACCGAAAACAGGCCGAATACGCCGCCCAGCAAGAACGGGATCCGCCAGGCGTAATCCGACACCTGCTCCGGGGTGTAGAGGCTGTTGATGGCGGTAGCCACCAGCGAGCCCAGCAGAATCCCGGCGGTCAGGCCGCTGGTCAGGGTGCCGCAGGCATAGCCGATGTGCCTGGAGGGAACGTGTTCGGAAACAAAGACCCAAGCTCCCGGTACCTCACCGCCAATCGCTGCGCCCTGGATCACCCGCATCAGCAGCAACAGGATCGGGGCCCACAGGCCGATCTGCGCGTAAGTCGGCAGCAGGCCCATGATCAGGGTCGGCACGGCCATCATGAAGATGCTCAGGGTGAACATCTTTTTGCGACCCAGCAGATCGCCGAAGTGCGCCATGACAATGCCACCCAGGGGCCGTGCCAGATAGCCGGCGGCGAAGATGCCGAAGGTCTGCATCAGACGCAGCCATTCAGGCATGTCGGCGGGGAAAAAGAGTTTTCCGACCACGGTGGCGAAAAACACGAAAATGATGAAGTCGTAGAACTCCAGCGCCCCGCCCAAGGCAGACAGCGACAAGGTTTTGTAGTCGTTGCGGGTCAGCGGGCGCGACGTCGGCGCACTGCTTGCGGGCACGGAGGACATGGTAAGGCTTCTCTTATTAGTAGTCAGACGGCAAATTCGGGCACTGGCTTAGCCAGGGCGGGTTCGGAAAGATAACAAATCGCTTGGAAAAGCACAGCGCCAAGCTGTTAATCGCCAAACGGTGAAAATACTCTCGCAGGCTGGCCCGCGAATGGTGGCAGGGGAACAGTTGCTTGAAAAAGCGCCGATACAGCCATTATTTACCGACCAAATGAGCGTCCAGAGGTCGTCGCGGCGACAACGGCTCGATATACTCGGCTCGTACAAGCGCCAAACCCGCATCCTTGAGGGGTTACTGTGCCAAAACGCCGTTGGCTGTTCCCAGCCGGTTTGGCAGAGTTTCCCTGGTACGTCTTACGAGAAACGTGTAGAGCGGAGTATGTCTGTGCTGAAACGTTTTTCCAACAGTCGGCTATTCACCTGAAACACCCATAGAGCGTCACGGGTCAGAGGCACCCCCGGCATGATCGAACTCGAACAAGAAGACCCTATCCCGCAAGGCGATCTCGCCCTGCAAATCACTGCGCTTCCGCGTGAAACCAACGGCTTCGGCGATATCTTCGGCGGCTGGCTTGTGGCTCAGATGGACCTGGCGGGCACCGCAATGGCCAGCAAAGTGGCCGGTGGCCGCGTGGCGACCGTCGCCATTGATCGCATGGCGTTCCTGGTTCCGGTGGCCGTGGGCGCCCAGCTGTCCTTCTACACCCAGGCCCTGGAAATCGGCCGCAGTTCGATCCAGATGATGGTCGAGGTGTGGAGCGATGACCCGCTGTCCAGCGAATGGCGCAAGGTCACCGAAGCGGTGTTTGTGTTCGTCGCCATCGATGGCAGCGGCCGCACCCGGTCGGTTCCCTCGCGAGCGCGTTAAGCCTCGCGGTGGCTTGACAGTCCATTGCCCCATTGCCTGCCATTGAGAGAGCACCTATGCCCACGCCCGACGTTGAAATCGTGAAACTGGATGAGCTGACCTGCTGGCGCATCCGCCACGAAAACGCCGAACTGTTGGTCGCCCAGCAAGGCGCGCACATCGTCAGCTACCAGCGCCAGGGCGAGAAACCTCTGATCTGGCCTAACGATGAGGCGGTGTTCAAGACAGGCAAAGGCATCCGTACGGGCGTGCCAGTATGCTGGCCGTGGTTCGGGGTTTTCGAGCGTAACCCGCAAAGCGTGAAAGCCATGCGTCAGAGTGACGAACCAGCCGGGGCCCATGGTTTCGTACGCACGGCAGACTGGGCGTTGGCGGGTATCGAAAGCGAAGGCAAGGCTCTGCGGGTGAACCTGGAGCTGCCGGTGCCTGCAGGTGGTTTTCCCGGCTGGCCTCATCAGGTCGACCTTAAGATGAGCCTACTGCTGGACGATCAACTGCATATCCAGCTGACCAGCCACAACCATGGAACCGATACCGTAACCCTCAGCCAGGCGCTGCACAGTTACTTCGCAGTCAGCGATGTGCGCAATGTGCAGGTTGAAGGGCTGGACGGGCTGGAATACATCGATACCGCAGACGACTGGAAGACCGCCAAACAGTTCGGCCCTCTGCACTTTACCGACGAAACCGACCGCATCTACCTCGACACCCCGGCGCAGTTGAACATTGTCGATAAGGACTGGCAGCGCCGTATCCAGCTCACCAGCCAAGGCTCGAAGTCGACCGTTATCTGGAACCCATGGACCGAACGCGCCAAGGCCTTCGACGACATGGCCGACAACGGCTGGCAAGGCATGCTGTGCATCGAGACGGCGAATGTGCTGGACGATGTGGTAACGCTGGCACCGGGTGAAAGCCACACCCTGGGCGTGAGCATCAGCGGTATAGCCTTGTAGGCCAGCTATAGCCGCTGCCGAAGAATGAAGCTGGATGGGGGCCGCTTCGTCGGAATGCCACACCAGATCCATCGCAGCCTCGTGCCTCGACAGCCGCTACAGGTCCGACTCCTTCACCACTCGCACCTTTCCTGCGTCCAGCGCATACGCCGCATCGGCCAGGTCGTTATTGACCGTCTCTACCTTGAGCGTGCCGGTAACCCACAGCGGCGTGTAGATGTCATCCAGCTTCAAACCCTTGGGATAGCGCACCAGCACCAATTGGTTAGGCGGCGGTGGCGGCACGTGGATGCAGGCGCCTGGGTAAGGCACCAGGAAGAACAGAGTGCTGCGGCCCCTGGCGTCGGTTTCCAGCGGCACAGGGTAGCCACCGAGGCGAATATGCTTGCCGCTCATGCCAGCTACAGTCTTGGTCGAATACATCACCGCCGGCAGGCCCTTGCTCTGCTTCAAGCCACCTTTGTCGGTAAAGGTGCCATTGGCTTCCGGGGAGTTGTGGTCGATTTCCGGCATTTGTTCAAGGGCTTGCTGATCCGACTTGGGCATCAATTCAAGCCAGTCGGTTTCCGGCAGTTCGCCGGCGCGGGCCAGGCTTGTGCCCAGCAAAAGAAGAATCAGCAGGAAACGGCGCATGGAGTGGCTCGGCAAGAAAAACAGTGCCGGCATTGTAGCCCTCTGCGCCTGCGCAGCGCAGAGGGCCCAGAGCTGAATTACTTCTTTTTCAGCAAACCGTAGATCACCAGCAACACGATGGCACCGACCAGCGCGCCAATGAAGCCTGCGCCCTGGCCCGCCTGGTAAATGCCCAGTGCCTGACCACCATAGGTCGCCGCCAAGGAGCCGGCGATACCCAGCAGGATGGTCATGATCCAGCCCATGTTGTCGTCGCCAGGCTTCAGGAAGCGCGCCAACAGGCCGACGATCAAACCGATAAAGATGGTCCCAATGATACCCATGGCATTTCCCTCTGAATGAATTTAACTAGAGCCTAGTCAGACTTTGGCATCCTGCCATCAGAGGATGGCGGTCGCCAATGGTTCCCGCCAATCCGTGGGTTATTGCGCAGCAATCAACGCTTCAACCTTGAGGATCTGCGCTTCGAGCGTCGCGCGATCCTTGCAACGCAGGTTGGCATGGCCAACCTTGCGTCCGGCCTTGAACGCCTTGGCATAGTGGTGCAGATGACAGTCATCGATGGCGATGACTTTTTCTACCGGCGGGACGACACCAATGAAATTGAGCATGGCGCTCTCGCCGACCTTGGCCGTCGACCCCAACGGCAAGCCTGCGACCGCCCGCAGGTGGTTTTCGAACTGGCTGCATTCGGCGCCTTCGGTGGTCCAGTGCCCGGAGTTGTGCACGCGAGGAGCGATTTCATTGGCCTTGAGGCCGCCGTCGACTTCAAAGAACTCGAACGCCATCACGCCAACGTAATCCAGTTGCTTCAACACCCGGCTGGAATAGTCTTCGGCCAGGGCCTGCAGCGGGTGATCGGTGCTGGCCACGGACAACTTGAGGATGCCGCTGTCGTGGGTGTTGTGCACCAACGGATAGAAGCGAGTTTCGCCATCACGGGCACGCACGGCGATCAGCGAGACTTCGCCAGTGAATGGCACGAAGCCTTCCAGCAGGCAGGCGACACTGCCCAGCTCGGCAAAGGTGCCCACCACGTCGGCGGCAGTACGCAGAACTTTCTGGCCCTTGCCGTCATAACCCAGGGTGCGGGTTTTCAATACGGCCGGCAGGCCGATACTGGCGACGGCCGCGTCCAGGTCCGCCTGGGACTGGATGTCGGCGAACGCGGGCGTTGGGATGCCCAGGTCCTTGAACATGCTTTTCTCGAACCAGCGGTCGCGCGCGATGCGCAAAGCTTCGGCGCTCGGGTACACCGGTACGAATTGCGACAGGAAGGCCACGGTTTCAGCCGGGACGCTTTCGAACTCGAAGGTCACCAGGTCAACTTCATCGGCCAATTGACGCAGGTGATCCGGGTCGCTGTAATCAGCCCGCAGGTGTTCACCCAGCGCAGCGGCACAAGCGTCTGGCGCAGGGTCCAGGAAAGCGAAGTTCATCCCCAGCGGGGTGCCCGCCAAGGCGAGCATACGGCCCAGTTGGCCGCCACCGATTACACCGATTTTCATCAATCAACAACCTCAGGCAATGCGTGGGTCTGGATTGTCCAGGACACTGTCAGTCTGCTCGTCGCGGAATTTTTTCAGCGCCACGTGGAACTGCGGATGCTTGGCGCCCAGGATACTGGCAGACAACAACGCAGCATTGATTGCGCCAGCCTTGCCGATCGCCAGGGTAGCCACCGGAATACCGGCAGGCATCTGCACGATGGACAACAGCGAATCCACGCCCGAGAGCATCGACGACTGCACCGGAACACCGAGTACCGGCAGGTGGGTCTTGGCCGCACACATGCCGGGCAGGTGGGCGGCGCCACCGGCACCAGCGATGATTACCTCGATGCCTCGGGCTTCTGCTTCATCGGCATACTGGAACAGCAAATCCGGCGTGCGGTGGGCGGAGACCACCTTCACTTCGTAGGGAATGCCGAGTTTTTCCAGCATATCGGCGGTGTGGCTAAGGGTGGACCAATCGGACTTGGAGCCCATGATCACGCCAACCAATGCACTCATCGTCGTGCCTCTTCTCTCTGGGCGCCCGCAGGCGCGTCAAAAAACAACAAGCCACGCGGGAAATCCGGCGTGGCTTGATGTACGAATTAAGGCCGGTTGGACCGGCCGAAGGCCGCGCAGTATACCGTAATGTGGCAGATAAACAGCCCCTTGAATGACCATCTGTCTTGCGGGGTAAGCCGGCGGTTTTATTGACCCTGTAGGAGCGAGGGTTGCGTCCTCAAGTGCCTTGTGCTGCGCCCCCTTCCAGCTTGCGCCACAACAACCGCACATTCGCCTTGCGTACCAACGCACAGCGATACAGGCGAATCTCCAGCGGCACATGCCATTGCGGCCCGCCGCACACCACCAGCTCGCCCCGGGCCAGTTCAGCGCGCACGCTCAACTGCGGCACCCAGGCAATGCCCAAACCTTCCAGGGCCATGCTCTTGAGACTGTCGGCCATGGCGGTTTCGTACACGGTGGTAAAACGCAGCGCCCGCTGGCGCAGCAGCAAATGCACCGAGCGCCCCAAAAAAGCCCCGGCGCTGTAGGCCAGCAACGGCACACTGCCCTCACCTTCCAGGTCGAACATCGGCTTGCCGTCCGCATCGGCGGCGCACACCGGAAGCATTTCAGTGTTGCCCAGGTGCAGCGACGGGAAGATTTCGGCGTCCATCTGCATCGCTGCGTCCGGGTCGTAGAACGCTAACATCAGATCGCAACCGCCTTCGCGCAGGGCGTGCACGGCGTCGCCGACGTTGGTGGCGACCAGGCGCGTGGCGATGTTCAGGCCCTCGTTGCGCAACTGGGCAATCCAACGCGGGAAAAAACCCAACGCCAGAGAGTGTGCAGCCGCCACTTGCATGACTTCGCCCTGCCCACCTTCCAGGTGATGCAAATGACGCAACACTTCACCGAGTTGTTCAACCACAGTGCGCGCCGTTACCAGAAATAGCTGCCCCGCCGCCGTCAATTCGACAGGCGTTCGCGAGCGGTTGACCAAGGTCAGCCCCAACGCCGATTCCAGGCTGCGAATGCGTCGACTGAACGCCGGCTGGGTGACGAAGCGCCGCTCTGCCGCCTGGGAGAAACTGCGGGTGGCGGCCAGGGCACTAAAGTCTTCCAGCCATTTGCTTTCAAGGTTCATCACATCCTCCCTGGGGTACGCACCATTTTGGCACACACGCCCGCCATGATAGCCGGGTCACACCGACATTATGCCGTTTCTGCATAGGCTAGTGTTTAACAGCATTGGCCCAAAAACTTCCACAAGCCTAGCATTCCCAGCGTTCCGGCCAGTTCCGGGTTTATATCGAGATGATTTCCGTCATGTCCTCCGCCGCATCATTCCGCACAGAAAAAGACTTGCTTGGCGTACTCGAAGTACCCGCTCAAGCGTATTACGGCATCCAGACCCTGCGAGCGGTGAACAACTTCCGCCTCTCGGGCGTTCCGATTTCGCATTACCCGAAACTGGTGGTCGGGCTGGCCATGGTCAAGCAGGCCGCCGCTGATGCCAACCACGAGTTGGGCCAACTCAGCGAAGCCAAGCATGCTGCCATCAGCGAAGCCTGTGCCCGCCTGATCCGCGGCGATTTCCACGAAGAGTTCGTGGTAGACATGATTCAAGGCGGCGCTGGCACTTCAACCAACATGAATGCCAACGAAGTCATCGCCAACATTGCGCTGGAGGCCATGGGCCACAACAAGGGCGAATACCAGTACCTGCACCCCAACAACGACGTGAACATGGCGCAGTCGACCAACGACGCCTACCCGACCGCGATCCGCCTGGGCCTGCTGCTGGGGCATGACGCGTTGCTGGCCAGCCTCGACAGCCTGATCCAGTCGTTCGCCGCCAAGGGTGAAGAATTCAACCACGTCCTGAAAATGGGCCGTACCCAGCTGCAAGACGCCGTGCCGATGACCCTCGGCCAGGAATTCCGTGCCTTCGCCACCACCCTGGGTGAAGACCTGGCGCGCCTGAAAACCCTGGCGCCAGAGCTGCTGACCGAAGTCAACCTGGGTGGCACCGCCATCGGTACCGGCATCAACGCCGACCCGCGCTACCAGGCCCTGGCCGTTTCGCGCCTGGCCATCATCAGTGGCCAGCCGCTGGTACCGGCTGCCGACTTGATCGAAGCCACCTCCGACATGGGTGCCTTCGTGTTGTTCTCCGGCATGCTCAAACGTACCGCGGTGAAGCTGTCGAAGATCTGCAATGACCTGCGCCTGCTGTCCAGCGGCCCACGCACCGGCATCAACGAGATAAACCTGCCGGCGCGCCAGCCAGGCAGCTCGATCATGCCAGGCAAGGTCAACCCGGTTATTCCGGAAGCCGTGAACCAAGTCGCGTTCCAGATCATCGGCAACGACCTGGCGCTGACCATCGCGGCCGAAGGCGGCCAATTGCAACTGAACGTGATGGAGCCGCTGATCGCGTTCAAGATCTTCGACTCGATCCGCCTGCTGCAACGCGCCATGGACATGCTGCGTGAGCACTGCATCGTCGGCATCACCGCCAACGAAGCGCGCTGCCGCGAACTGGTGGAGCACTCCATCGGCCTGGTCACCGCGCTGAACCCGTACATCGGCTATGAAAACGCCACCCGCATCGCCCGTGTCGCCCTTGAAAGCGGCCGTGGTGTGCTGGAACTGGTGCGCGAAGAAGGCTTGCTCGACGACGCTATGCTCGACGACATCCTGCGCCCGGAAAACATGATTGCCCCGCGCCTGGTGCCGTTGAAGGCCTAAGCGTTGTTGCATCGCTCACCAGGTTGAGGGACTAGACACCTCTCACCTTTTGAGGGCCTGAAGGCTCGTCCTTCAGGCCCTTTTTTTGCTTGTAGGAGCGAGCTTGCTCGCGAAAAACTACAAGGCACCGCGCGCATCCAGGAGGAACTCATCATCGTTAACGACCTTCGCGCCTACAAACCTTTAATCAGCCCGTGCAGACGGATCACGCTCTCATAGGTATAGTGCCGCCCCTCTTCGCATGCACGGTCGTCGGTAACGAGGCCCCACTCATGCGAACTCCGAACTAATAACAACCCGCGAATTGGAACCGGGACGAACACTCGCCCCACCTACAGTGCTGCCTGCAGCGCAGGGTGTAACTCGATGTTTCGGTCCGTCCTGCTTCTGCCATTAGAAAAATCAGCGAGGAACACTCCATGCTAGAAGTCATCAACGACTTCCTCTCAGGGAAAGTACTGATCGTGCTCATTGTCGGGCTCGGTGGTTACTTCACGATCCGCTCGCGTTTCGTTCAGTTTCGTCACTTCTTTCACATGTTCGCGGTATTCCGCGACAGCCTGAAAAGCAGCGCCGGCCAACTCAGTTCATTTCAGGCGCTGATGCTCAGCCTGGCCGGGCGCGTCGGTGCCGGTAACATCGCGGGCGTCGGCATTGCCGTAACGCTGGGTGGACCAGGCGCCGTGTTCTGGATGTGGGTCACTGCCCTGGTGGGCATGTCCTCAAGCTTTATCGAGTGCTCCCTCGGCCAACTCTACAAGCGCACAGACGCGGAAGGCACCTACCGTGGTGGCCCGGCCTATTACATCCAGCACGGCCTGCACAAGCGCTGGCTGGGGATGGTCATGGCGTTCCTGTTGCTGGTGACGTTCGGTTTTGCCTTCAACGGCCTGCAAGCCCATGCCGTGACGCACTCGCTCAACGACGCCTTTGGCCTCGACACCACTTACACCGGCCTGGCGCTGGCGGTGCTGCTGGGCCTGGTGTTTATCGGCGGGATCAAGCGCATCGCTTCGATTGCCGACCTGCTGGTGCCGGTCAAGACCCTGGTCTATATCGCGGTGACCCTCTACGTGATCGTGCTGCAATTCGACCACGTACCGGCCATGCTCGCGACCATCGTCAAGAGCGCTTTCGGCCTCGATCAAGCCTTCGGTGGCCTGGTAGGCAGCGCGATCATCATGGGCGTGAAACGCGGCGTGTTTGCCAACGAAGCCGGCTTGGGCAGCGCGCCAAACGTGGCGGCTGTGGCCTCGGTTGAACACCCGATTGCCCAGGGTGTGGTCCAGGCATTCAGCGTGTTCCTTGACACCTTCATCATCTGCACCTGCACCGCGCTGCTGATCCTGCTATCGGGCTTCTACACCCCGGGCTTCGAAGGCGACGGCATTGCCCTGACCCAGAACTCCCTGGCGGCCGTGGTCGGTGACTGGGGCCGGATGTTCATCTCGGTAGCCCTGGCGTTGTTCGTGTTCACCTCGATCATGTACAACTACTACCTCGGCGAGAGCAACCTGCGCTTTTTGGTGGGCAACAATCGCAAGGTGTTGATGGGTTACCGTGCACTGGTGCTGGTGCTGATCTTCTGGGGTTCCATCGAGAACCTGGGCACCGTGTTCGCCTTCGCTGACATCACCATGACCATGCTCGCGTTCGTCAACCTGTTCGCCCTGGCGTTCCTGTTCAAGATCGCCATGCGCATCCTCAACGACTACGATAACCAGCGTGCTGCCGGTATCAAGACACCGGTGTTCGATTCCAGCCAGTTCCCGGACCTGGACCTGGACCGCAAGGCCTGGCCAGCCACCCCGGTAAAATCGGCAACCGCTGTGCAGGCTACTGCTGAATCGATCGCTCCAGCGCAACGCTAAGAGCAGATGACACACCGTGTGGCCTTGGGCATGCTCTGGGCCACGCGGTGTTTTTCATTCAGGAGAATGTTCGATGTCCCCATCAAATAACGTCATGGTGCTCTACACCGGAGGCACCATCGGCATGCAGGCCAGTGCCAACGGCCTGGTCCCCGCTTCGGGTTTTGAAGCGCGAATGAGTGACTTCCTCTCCAGCCAGCCGCAACTCAACGTGCCCACCTGGCGTTTTCGCGAGATGTCTCCACTGATCGACAGCGCCAACATGACCCCGGCCTACTGGCAGCGCTTGCGCACTGCCGTGATCGAGGCGGTGGATGAAGGCTGCGACGCAGTGCTTGTCCTACATGGTACCGACACCCTGGCCTACAGCGCGGCCGCCATGAGCTTCCAACTGTTGGGCCTGCCGGCGCCAGTACTGTTCACCGGCTCCATGTTGCCGGCCGGCGTGCCCGACAGCGATGCCTGGGAAAACGTCAGTGGCGCGTTGGTCGCCCTCGGCGAAGGCCTGGCACCTGGTGTGCAGTTGTTCTTCCACGGCGCGCTGATGGCACCGACCCGCTGCGCGAAGATTCGCAGCTTTGGCCGGCATCCGTTTGCCGCGCTGCAGCGCAATGGCGGCGTGGCCAAGGCCGATCCGGTGCCCCAGGCCTTGAGTTATCGCCACGACAAAGGGCTCGCCAATGTCGGTGTACTGCCACTGGTACCGGGCATTAGCTCCGCGCAACTCGACGCTTTGATCAATAGCGGCATTCAAGCATTGGTGCTGGAGTGCTTCGGCAGCGGCACCGGGCCGAGCGATAACCCGGCGTTTCTCGCCAGCCTCAAGCAAGCCCGGGATCAGGGGATCGTGGTCGTGGCCATCACCCAATGCCATGAGGGCGGCGTGGAGCTGGATGTCTATGAAGCCGGTAGCCGCTTGCGTGGCGTTGGCGTGTTGTCGGGCGGCGGGATGACCCGTGAAGCAGCCTTCGGCAAGCTCAATGCATTGATCGGTGCCGGACTTGCAACCGACGAAGTCCGCCGACTAGTTGAGTTGGACCTGTGTGGTGAACTGAACTGATCGTCACCGGCTGCGGCATATAACTTGCTCGCTTCCAGCCAACCCTTGGCTGGAAGCCCCCATGCTTCACTCTCATCTCACCACCCTCAACGCCGTCTCCCTGGTACTCGACACTTTCAAGGCCGCAGGCGTACCCCACGAAGCACTGCTGGCTGGCAGCGGCATCTGCAGTGCCGACCTGAGCCGCGCCGACACGCGCATCACCACCAATCAGGAGATGCGCGTGTGCGCCAACGCCGTGGCCTTGCGCCGGGACATCGGCCTGGAACTGGGCCAGCGCATGCATGTGTCGTCCTACGGCATGCTCGGTTACGCACTGTTGACCAGTGCCACCTTCGGTGACGCTTTGCGCCTGGCGCTGCGCTACCCGGCGCTGTTGGGAACACTTTTTGAGTTAAGCCTGGTGGAAGATGGCCAACGTATCTGGTTCACCGCCGGCGATTATCGGGAGCCCCCGGCAATGGCCATATTCAATGTCGAGTTGTGCCTGGTCTCACTCAAGGTGATTTGCGACGACCTGCTCGGCCAAACCTTGCCACTGCTCGGTGCCCGTTTCGAGCACCCCGCGCCCGACTATCAGGCCCGCTATGCAGAACGCTTCGATTGTCCCTTGCAGTTTGAAGCAAGCACCAACGCCTTCGCTTTCGACCGGCGTTGGCTCGATCAGCCCTTACCCTTGGCCGACACCATCACCCATCGTGCCATGAGCGATCGCTGCCGCAAGCAGAACCTTGAGTTCACCGGCCGCCAAGCTTGGTTGGGACGGATACGCCTGTTGCTCGCGGCGCAATTGAGCATGGCCCCCGGCATCGATGGCTTGGCCGAACAGATGAATTGCTCGCCACGAACATTACGCCGACACCTGAATGACCTGGGTTGCAGCTATCAGGAGTTGCTGGACGAGCTACGCTTCGAACAGGCCAAGCAGTTGCTGGGCGAGGGGCAACTGCCGATCTATCGCATTGCCGAGCAATTGGGCTTCAGCGAAACCGCCAGCTTTCGACATGCGTTTGTACGCTGGAGCGGTGTAGCACCCAGTCAGTTCCGGCCATGATGCACCATGGGTGGACACACCCGCTTCATTGAGGGGCGAATAACGGACACACATGTTGGCCAGATTGATCCCCTTTTGGCCGCTCCTGCCATTCTCCAAAACCCTGCACGCCGCAACACTGCAAGGCATCCCAATCAGCTTGCGGAGAACAATAATATGCTGACGATCTACTCACACGATCATCATCTGCACCACGGCCGTTGCGAATTGATGGACGGGCAACTGATGCCCTGCTTCGAAATGCCCTCCCGCGCCGACCACGTGCTGCAACGGGTCAAGGACCGTGAGCTGGGCCCGGTGCAAGCACCCCAGGACTTTGGCCTGGCACCACTGCAGCGCATTCACTGCCACCAGTACCTGGATTTCTTCCAAGGCGCCTGGCAGCGCTGGGCCGAATATGGCCAGGAGGGCGACCTGCTGCCCTACACCTGGCCCGCCCGTACTTTGCGCCGTATCTTGCCCACCAGCCTGCATGGCCAACTGGGTTACTACAGCTTCGACGGCGGCGCGCCGATCACCGCCGGCACCTGGCAAGCGGCCTACAGCGCGGCTCAGGTGGCGCTGACCGCGCAGCAAGCCATTGAGCAAGGCGCAGACGCAGCCTTCGCCCTGTGCCGCCCACCGGGGCACCATGCCGCCAGCGATTTAATGGGTGGGTATTGCTATCTCAACAACGCCGCTATCGCCGCCCAGGCGTTTCTCGATCAGGGCCGCAAGAAGGTGGCGATCCTGGATGTGGATTACCATCACGGCAACGGCACCCAATCGATTTTCTATGAGCGCAGTGACGTGCTCTTCACCTCTGTCCACGGGCATCCCGAAGCAGAGTTTCCGTTTTTTCTCGGCTATGCCGATGAGCTCGGTGAAGGTGCTGGCGAAGGTTTCAACTTCAATTATCCACTGCCGGCCGGCTCAGGCTGGAATACCTGGAGCGCCGCGCTTGAGCAGGCCTGCAACGAGATCAAGGGCTACCAGGCCGACGTGATCGTCGTGTCCCTGGGCGTGGACACCTTCAAGGACGATCCCATCTCACAGTTCAAGCTCGATAGTCCGGATTACCTGGCCATGGGCCAACGCATCGCCCAACTGGGCAAACCGACGCTGTTCGTGATGGAAGGTGGCTACGCCGTGGAAGAAATCGGCATCAACGCCGTGAACGTTCTCGAAGGCTTTGAACACGAGAGGTCAGCGCAATGAACATGCTCAAGTCCCTGGTCCTGTGCGCCGCGCTCCTGGGTGGAGGCGTCCACGCCGAAGAAAAAACCCTGCGGGTCTACAACTGGTTCGACTACATCACCCCCAAAGCCCTGGAAGACTTCAAGGCCCAGAACCCGCAGATCAAACTGATCTACGACATCTTCGACACCAACGAAGCCCTGGAAGCCAAGCTGCTGACCGGCAATTCGGGTTACGACGTGGTGGTGCCATCCAACGTGTTCCTGGCCAAGCAGATCGAAGCCGGTGTGTTCCAGCCCCTGGACCGCAGCCAGTTACCGAACTGGAATCACCTCGATCCCAAACTGATGAAGTTGATCGAAGCCAACGACCCGGGCAACCAATACGCCGTGCCCTACATGTACGGCACCATCCTGATCGGTTTCAACCCCGACAAAGTCAAGGCCGCGCTGGGCGCCGACGCGCCAGTGGACAGCTGGGACCTGATCTTCAAGGAAGAGAACATCAGTAAGCTCAAGCAATGCGGTGTCGCACTGCTGGATTCGCCGTCGGAAATCCTGCCCCTGGCCTTGCAGCACCTGGGCCTGGACCCCAACAGCAGCGACCCCAAGGACTATACAAAAGCCGAAGCGCTGCTGATGAAGATCCGCCCCTACATCACCTACTTTCACTCCTCCAAATACATGGCCGATATCGCCAACGGTGACATCTGCGTAGCCGTTGGTTACTCCGGCAGTTTTTCCCAGGCTGCCAACCGGGCCAAAGAGGCGAAGAACGGCGTGACCGTGGACATGCGCCTGCCCAAAGAGGGCGCACCGATCTGGTTCGATATGCTTGCCATTCCCAAGGGCGCAAAAAATCCGCAGGACGCCTACACCTTCATCAATTACCTGCTGCAACCTCAAGTGATCGCGCCCATCAGTGATTTTGTCGGCTACCCCAACCCCAACAAGGACGCCACCGAACAGGTCGACCCGGGGATTCGCAACAACCCCAACCTGTACCCGACCGAAGCTGCCATGGCCACGCTGTACACCTTGAAACCGCTGGCCAGCAAGGCCGAGCGCGCCAGGACCCGGGCCTGGACCAAGATCAAGTCCGGGACCTGAGGATCGCTGCGTTAACGGGTCTGCCACGCCTTGCGCAAACGTAGCAATGCCTCGGTGATGGCGGCTTCAGGCACCGCCGCAAACCCCAGCACCAAGCCGGCGCGCTGATCCGGCGGGGTGCTGGAGTCCAGTAGCCAATAACTACTCAACCCGGTGACTTCGACCTCCACCGCCCGCGCCTGGGCCAGCAGTTCCTGCTCACGGGCCAGGCTGTCCACGGGCACGGTGAGGTGCAACCCAGCCGCCACATTGGGCAGGCTGCCCACTCCGGACAGGTCATCAGGCCAACCGGCCAGCAAGGCATTACGCCGACTCAACGCGGCGCGCCGCATGCGCCGGATATGCCGCTGGAAATGCCCCGCGGCCATAAATTCGGCCATCACCGCCTGAGTACTGACTTCCGAATGCCGGACATCCACAGCGCGGCGCCGGGTAAACGCTTCTACACATCCCGGCGGCAACACCAGGTAACCCAGGCGCAGCGCGGGAAAGGCCACCTTGCCAAACGTGCCGACGTATAGCACCCGCCCATTGCCGTCCAGCGCCGCCAACGGGGCCAGGGGCGCGCCGCTGTAGCGGTACTCGCCGTCGTAGTCATCCTCGATGATCCAACCGCCGCTGCGCTCGGCCCAGGCCAGCAATTCCAGGCGCCGGGCCAGGCTCATGACCACGCCTGTCGGGTATTGATGCGACGGCGTGACATAGGCCAGGCGGCAATCACTGAGTGCGTTGAGGGCCGTGCAGTCGATGCCGTCACTGTCCACCGCCACGCCGTGGAGTGTTGCGCCGGCAATCGCGAACGCATGCCCGGCCGCCCGGTAGCCTGGGTTTTCAATCGCCACCGTGTCCCCTGGCGCCACCAGCAACTGTGCACAAAGGCTTATTCCCTGCTGTGCGCCGCTGGTGATCACTATTTGTTCAGCGGTGCATTGCATGCCCCGTGAACTGCGCAAATAGGCCGCGATCAGGCTCCGCAGCCGCTCATCCCCTGCCGGATTGCCATAACACAGTTGTTGCAGGTCCGGCTTGCGCCAGAAAGCCGCGCTCAGCTTGGCCCAGACGTCGAACGGGAACAGGTCGAAGGCCGGTACGCCCACGCGAAACGCCCGTGGCGGGCCGGTGGGAGGCAACGGTAAATGGTTACTTTCCAACCGGGCAATAACCGGACTGTGGATAACTTTTCTGGATGAATCCCCAGGTAAATCCACTCGATTTGTGGATAAGGTTGGGGATAAGCCTGTTGAAAACCCTGTGGACAGTTTTGTGGATAGTTTTTTTACCGCGCCTTCGGTTGTCGGTAATTTCGCCACATACGTGCCATCGCCGACCCGGCCCTCAATGAAACCTTCGGCGAAGAGTTGATCGTAGGCCCTGACTACGCTGTTGCGGGAAATCGACAGGGCCGCCGCCAGGTCCCGGCTGGCCGGCAACCGCGTGCCACTGACCAGACGCCCGTCCAGCACCCGTTGACGCAAGGCCTGATACAACTGGCGTGTCAGCCCCAGACGCCGATCCAGCTCGATCCCGGCAGGGTTGAACGACAAGGGTGGCTCTAACGGCATGGCAAACACTCCGCGAATTGGACCTATGAAATGGACCAAAGATGGCTCTTACAACGAACCATTAGCCTGCCTAGGATGCAGGCATTCGCCAAGGAAAATAATCATGTACACGCCCCGCGCCTTTGCCCTCGACGACTTGCCCGAAATCCAGCAACTGATCCAGCACACGCGCCTGGCTCAACTGGTGACCTTTGGTGAGCAAGGCCTGCTAGCCAGCCACTTGCCGCTGCTGCTCAACCCTGATGAAGGTCCGAACGGCACGCTCTACGGGCATATGGCCAAGGCCAATCGCCAGTGGCAAGACCTACAGAACGGCGCCGAGACGCTGGTGATTTTTGCCGGCGCCGAGGCGTATATCAGCCCCGCGTTTTACCCAGCCAAGGCCGAACACGGCAAAGTCGTACCGACCTGGAATTACCTTGCGGTCCACGCTTATGGCAAGGCCGAGGTGTTCACCGATGCGGAGCGCCTGCTCAAGCTGGTCAGCGCCCTGACCCAGCGCCACGAAGCCGGCCGCGCCCAGCCGTGGAGCGTCAATGATGCTCCGGCCGACTATATTGACAGCATGCTCAAGGCTATCGTCGGCTTCGCCCTGCCGGTCGAGCGCCTGGAAGGCAAACGCAAACTCAGCCAGAACCGCAGCGCAGCAGACATCGCCGGCGTGCGCGAAGGGCTGGCCGCCAGCCCCGATGTGCGCGACCAGACCCTCGCGCGATTTATGCCCAAGGAGCCCGTATGAGCCCGCTCGACATCCGCCCAGTCACTGCCGCCGATCACGCTGCGTGGTTGCCGCTGTGGCAGGCATACCTGCGTTTTTACAACACCGAACTGCCAGATGCAGTCAGCACCAGCACTTGGCAACGGATGCTCGACGCCAGCGAGCCGACCCACTCGGCCCTCGCCTGGCAGGCCGGCAAAGCAGTAGGCATGGTCAACTTCATCTACCACCGCTCCAACTGGAGCATCGAGCGCTCCTGCTACCTGCAAGACTTGTTTGTGGATCCGGACCAGCGTGGCACCGGAATTGGCCGCCAGTTGATCGAATGTGTCTACGCCACAGCCAAGGCCGACGGTTGCTGCAAGGTCCACTGGTTGACCCATGAGAGCAACGCCACCGCCATTCAACTCTACGAGCGCATCGCCGAACGTCCTGGTTTGATCCAGTTTCGCAAAGGCCTTTAAGGAGCACCGCATGTCGACATCGCTGGCAGACTGGAAAGGCGTCGCCGCGCCTGCCGTTCAACTGATCGAAGGGCGTTTCATCCGCCTGGAAAAACTCGACCCGCCCCGTCACGGCGATGGGTTGTGGCGAGCCCTCGAAGGCCCTGGCGCCGATCCTAAATTGTGGGACTATTTACCTTACGGCCCGTTTTCCGAGCGCGCCGCCTTCGATGCCTGGTTGAACAACCACACGGCCAACAGCGACCCGTATTTTTTCAGTGTCATCGACCGCGAAAGTGGCGAGGTGCAGGGTATTCTCAGCCTGATGTCCATCGTCCCAACCCAAGGCCGTATCGAAATCGGCCACGTCACCTTCGGCGCGCCGATGCAACGCTCGCCGAAAAGTACCGAAGCCGTTTACCTGCTGGCCAAATACGCCTTCGAGCAGGGCTACCGCCGCCTGGAATGGAAATGCAACAACGCTAACGCCCGCTCAAAATATGCGGCCGAGCGGCTGGGGTTCAGTTTTGAAGGGGTGTTTCGCCAGCACATGGTGGTCAAGGGGCAGAACCGCGATACCGCGTGGTATTCGATGATCGACTCCCAGTGGCCAGCGATTGGAGCGGGGTTCGAGGCGTGGTTGTCAGCGGAAAACCAGCAGGGCGATCGACAGGTGAGAACCCTGGCGCAATGCCGGGCCTGACACCACATCCATTGTAGGAGCGAGCTTGCTCGCGAAAGTCTCGAAAGCGCCGCGTTCAACCCGCGAACCCGCGTTATCGTTCACCACCTTCGTGAACAAGCTCGCTCCTACAGTTACCTTTTCCTACAAGTTGCTACGAAGTTTTTGCGCCAACACCGCAATATGCTCCGGCCCGATTCCACAGCAACCACCCAAATGGCTGGCACCACGCGCCTGCCAATCGGCCGCCCAGTGCAGGTAGCCGGGTGGGTCGAGGTCTTCGCGCAGCGGGTCCAGGCCATCGTTGGCCGTGGCTTCCTTGGGCTGCGGCGGGAAGGCGTTGGCGTAGGCACCGATTTGAATCGTCACCCCCAGGCGCTCGAAGGTTTGGCGCGCGGCATCAATCGCTGCGCCGATCACTTCCGGCTGGCTGCAATTGAACAACAATACTTGCACACCCAACTGCGCAGCCGCCTCGGCCGCGTCCGCCACCGGCTCGCCGGAGCGCAGGCGCGGCACTTCGTCGGTGTCTTCATCTTTCAAGGTAAACGACAGCCAGAACGGTTTGCCATCCTGTGGCAGGCCGGCATGAATCGCCTGCGCCTCGACGATCGAACTCTGGGTTTCCGCCAGCCACAAATCGACATGTGGCGCCAAACCCTGCACCAACGGCGTGAGCAGCTCCGAGACGCGCTGCGCTTCAAACAAGTCTGGGCGGTAGGAACCAAACAACGGCGGCAGTGAACCGGCCACACGCACGGCTTGGCCCGAAGCCTTCACGGCCCGTCGCGCCAACTCACCCGCCAGCGCAGCCAAGGCTTGGCCTTCTTGCGCAAACCGCGCTTCACCAATATGAAACGGCACCACCGCGTAGCTGTTACTGGTAATCACGTCGGCGCCGCTCTGGATATAGGCCGCATGTACAGCCTCCACCGCTTGCGGGGCTTCACTCAGCGCCAGTGCCGACCATTCAGGTTGCCGGAATGGTGCGCCACGGCGTTGCAGCTCACGGCCCATACCGCCGTCGAGAATTACTGTGCTTGCTGAGTCCATATAGCGTTTACTCATATGCTTATGAAAATAACTCACTATGAGAGTCGTTCTTATAACTATTTAATGCGTACCACTCGGTTAATAACAACCTCTTTTTTCAGGTATCGATTGTGAAACTTAAACCGCTGCTAGCCCTGGGCCTGACGATTCTGGCCGCCTCTACCCAAGCCTTTGGCGGGGCGACCCTGGATCGCATTGAGCAAAAAAAAGAACTGGTGGGCGTGCTGATGGAAAGCTACCCGCCGTTCTCGTTTCTCAATGAGCAGAACCAGCTCGACGGCTTCGACGTCGATGTGGCCAAGGCTGTGGCGCAAAAGCTCGGTGTGAAACTGCGCTTGGAAACACCGTCCTGGGACGTGATCGCGGCAGGCCGCTGGAGCGGCCGTTACGACATTTGCATCTGCTCCATGACCCCGAGCAAGGCCCGCGCCGAAGTGTTTGATTTCCCGGTGCAGTACTACGCATCGCCAGCAGTGATCGTAGTCAATGCCAAGGACGACCGCATCCACAACGCCAAAGACCTGAGCGGCAAGAAAGTCGGCCTCACCAGCGCGTCCAGCTATGAGAGCTACCTGAACAAAAACCTGGTGATTGAAGGCGCCGAGGACACACAACTTCAGTATCCATTCGAAGAGGTGCAAATCGCACCGTACGACACTGATAACGTGGCCTTCCAGGACTTGGGTCTAGGTGCCGGCGTACGTCTGGACGCAATCCTCACCAACCTGGTGACCGCCCAGCCGCGCCTGACTCAGGACAAGCGCTTCAAACTCGCCGGCGAGCCGCTGTACTCGGAACCCAATTCGGTAGCCATCGAAAAAGGCGACGCGCAGTGGAACAGCAAGGTGCGTGAAGTCTTTGCGCAGCTCAAACAGGACGGCACCTTGAGCCAGCTGTCGCAGAAGTGGATCGGCGCCGATATCAGCCAATGACTGCGTTCCAGCCTCCTTCCAAGCCGTCCGTGATCGAGACGCCGCTGCAGCGGCTGCTGGGCTTTCGCACGCGGCTTTATCTGACCTGGGCGGCGCTGTTCGCCCTATTCGCCAGTTTCTTCCTGAGCTTTGACCTGAAGTTCTCGATCATTCTCGACAAGCTGCCCAACCTGGTGGGCCTGCACCTGGCGCCCAACGGCTTCCTGCAAGGCGCGGCGCTGACGGTGTTCCTGTGCCTGTGCTCGATTGCGGCGTCGTCGGTGCTGGGCTTTATCACCGCCCTGGGACGCTTGTCGAAGAGTGCCGTGGCCTTTGGCATTGCCAGTTTTTACGCTTCATTCTTTCGCGGCACGCCGCTGTTGATCCAGATCCTGCTGATCTACCTCGGCCTGCCGCAACTGGGCCTTGTACCCGGCGCCATCACCGCCGGGGTTATCGCCCTGTCACTGAACTACGGCGCGTACCTGAGCGAGATTTTCCGCGCCGGCATCCTCGGCGTCCCTCACGGCCAACGGGAAGCTGCGCTGGCCCTGGGCATGCACGACAGCGCGATCTTCTGGCACGTCACTCTGCCCCAGGCCATGCGCACCATTATTCCGCCCGCCACCAACCAATTCATCTCCATGCTCAAGGACTCGTCCCTGATCTCGGTGATGGGCGTGTGGGAAGTGATGTTTCTGGCGCAATCCTACGGCCGCTCGAGCTATCGCTACATCGAGATGCTCACGACGGCCGCAATCATTTACTGGGTCATGTCCCTCGGCCTGGAACTGATCCAGGCGCGCATGGAACGGCATTACGGCAAGGGCTATGTACGGCGGGGGTGAAGGTCAATAGATCTGGCGTCGAACCTTGACCACGCCCATCTGCAAACCGAAGGGCCGAAGCTCCGCGTTCAGCGACTTCAGCCTCTGGTTAGCCGAACCGGCACGGGCCGGTAAACCCGCTCTGCGGCTCGACAAACGTCAGGATCATTGCGTCCTGCCAACGCATTAAAATGCAAATCCGCCTTTGCGTAACCTCACCGACATATTCCTGTAAACACCCTCCGCTATACAGGTCGACTCGCTTCCTACAACAAGGTCGTCCGCCATGCCCTCGCGTCCCCATCGTCTTGCGCTCGCTATCGCCCTGCTGAGCAGCAGCGGCCTCGTTGCGGCCAAGTCGATTCAGCTCGATACACCCAGCAGCACCGCGCAAAGCCTGGGCGGCAGTGATTCGTTGACGGTCTCGGCGTCGGGGAGCATCAGTACCACCAAGGTGGCCGTCAAGTTGAAGGACGGTACCAGCGGCCAAGGCGTGCTGATTGAGAACGCGGGCAAGATCACGTCGACCGAGGGACGGGCCATCGACAGTTCGGGCGACCTGGCGGGTACACGCAACTACAGCATTTACAATCGTGCCAGCGGTGTGATCCAAGGCGCCAACGATGCCCTGCGCATAGACAGCGAGTTCGCCAGCGGCAGTCTGCTGATCGATAACAGTGGCACCATTCACTCCAGCACCGGCCAAGGGTTGGACCTGGACGCGATCCGCAGCAACAGCGTGGTCACCACGATCATCAACCGCGCAGGCGGACTGATTCGTGGCGAAACCAGCGACGGCATGAAAACCGGCGCCAACGCTAGCATCACCAACTATGGCAAGATCTCCACCGGCGATACGTTCTCCCGGGATGACAAGTTCGACGGGGTCGATATCGACTCCGCCAGCGGCGTGAGCGTGACCAACTACGGGACGATTTCCGGTGGCCGCCACGGCATCACCACCGACCTGGGCGCGACCCTGACCAACTACGGCACGGTAATCGGCCGCAATGGCTCGGGCTTTGGTTCCGATGGCGATGGCCGCGTGATCAACCACGGCACTATCACCGGCGCGTTTTCCGGGCTGCAACCGGATGGCGACGGCGATGGCGTGGATATCGACAAAATCGCGCATATCGAAAACTACGGGGTGATTGAAGGTGCTGGCGCCGGCGGTGTCGACAAGAACGGCTTTGCCAATGGCAGTGAAGGCATCGCTCTGGGCGGCGGCTATGTATTCAACGGTGTCGGCGCACGGGTGAGCGGCGCCGATAATGCGATTTTGGTGGACGACGGTAGCAACGGTGCAGGCCTGGCGGCCACCACCCTGGAGAACTACGGCACCATTGAGGGCCTGAATGGCTTTGGCGTGAAGTTTGTCGGTGGGTTTGCCGATACCGTGGTCAATGGCGGCACCCTGCGTGGCAGCAACGGCCTGGCACTCGACCTGGGCGGCGGCGATGACAGCCTGACGCTGCGCCATGGCAGCCGTTTTGTCGGCGTGGTGGATGGCGGCGACGGTTACGATCGCCTGAGCCTGGATGACTCGGCCGGGGGCAGCTTCGGCGACAGTCGCAACCTTGAATGGCTGGACGTCAAGCAAGGCACCTGGACCCTCACCGGCAGCGGGGACTTCAGCGACGGCAGCGAAATCTCCAGCGGTGCCAAACTGATCAACCAAGGCGGGATCGCCGGTGATGTAACGGTCGACGAAGGCGGCATCTACGCAGGCGGCGGCACGGTAGGCAGCCTGCGGGTCTTGGGCACCTTGCAAACCAATACGGCGCTGGGCACCGCCACCATTACCCACGACCTGAGCATGACCAGCGGCTCAACCCTGGCCTATGGCGTCAACGCCGACGGCAGCAGTGCGCCGATCAAGGTTGGCGGTGCGGCCAACCTCAATGGCGCCACCCTGGCTATCAATCCCGGCGAAGGCACATACCCGTGGCAAAGCCAGTACACCGTGCTGCAAGCCGGGAGCGTCAATGGCACGTTCAGTCAGGTCACCAGCGACTATGCCTTCCTCACCCCGACCCTGAGTTACAGCCCCACTCAGGTCGACCTGACGTACACCCGCAACGACGTCGCCTTCAGCCAGTTCGCCAACACCGGCAACGGCGCCAGCGCCGCCAACAGCCTGGCGACCCTGGGCAAAAACAACGCGTTGTATAACGCCCTGCTCAACACAACCACCGGCACCGCAGGCGCGGCCATTGAACAATTGGCAGGCAGCAGCACCGCCAACCTGACCAGTGCCACCCTCGGCGCCAGTTCCCAAGTCGGCAACAGCATGCTGGCGGCCATGCATCAATTGGGCGGCGGAGCAGGATTACTGGTGGGCGTTGAGCCAGAAGATACCCCGGCTCTCGCCGCCACTGGCGTCCCTGCCCAAGCCCGTAACCTCAACGACCCGAATGCCCGAGGTCGCCTGTGGCTGCAAGGTATCGGCAGCTACGGCAAGCTCGACGGCGATCACGCCAGTAACGGCCTGACCCAACGTACCAGGGGCAGCGTGCTCGGTGCCGATTGGGCGCTGGGCTCAGAATGGCGGGTGGGTGTGCTGGGCGGATATTCAAAGACCGACCTGGACAGCAGCGGTGCGGATGGCAGCGTCAACAGCTGGCACACCGGCATCTACGCGATGCGCCAAAGCGGGCCGCTGGCCTTGCGCCTGGGTGCAGCGTACAGCGGGCATCAGGGAGACAGTAAACGCACGGTGGCATTCAACGGTTTCAACGATCGACCCAAGGCGGACTACGACGCCAACAGCCAACAAGCCTTCGCCGAAGTGGGCTATGCCATGGGCAGCGGGCGCTTGAGTGTCGAGCCGTTTGCCAACCTCAGTTATCAGCGCTACCACCGTGACAGCTACACCGAAAAAGGTGGCGCCGCGGCGCTGCGGGTCGAGGGGCAAACCCAGGACAATTTCAGCAGCACTTTCGGCCTGCGCCTGGCGCACCTGAGCCAACTGGAAAACGGCATCAGCCTGACACCACGCGTCAGCGCCGGCTGGAAACACACCTACGGCGATGTCGACAGCAACACGCGCCAGGCCTTCCTGATGGGTGGCACGGCGTTCAATGTCGAAGGCAGCGCCCTGGATCGCGACAGCCTGTTGGTGGAAGCGGGGTTGGATGTGGGTCTGTCGGTCCGGCATACCCTGGGTATCGGCTACAGCGGTGAAATAGGCAGTAACAGCCGTAATCATGGCCTGATCGGTCAATGGCAGATGAGTTTTTAATCGCGCCAGACTAGAGACATCTCCCGCAAACGAGGGGTGAAGTACCTGACAGTTCTCACCCGCTTACCTCGCTAAATTCCCGGCCTCATTCATCAAGAGGTTGGGATTGCATGCCATTCATTCACAAACAACTCATACTGGCTGTCTCCATGGCTCTCGGGGCTGTCAGCATTCCATACGCCCAAGCGCGGGGCGATATGGGACCGGACGCGTCGCCAAACGGTCACCCAATACTCTCGGAACGAGTCTTTTCGAACGTTGCCGATGACAAGGTCGAGCAGCCGGTATCGTATCCCGCCCCCGCCCATTTCTACCTCAAGTCACAGGCGACCACCCGTAACGGAGAGCGCCTTGCCCAGACGATAGACGCTGCGGTGGGCCAGTTGCGCGAAGCTGGCAAGCTCACCCCCACGGACGAGCACGAATTGGGTGACATCAGCAGGTATCTCGCCGGCCTGGCGCCGGGCCGGGTCGGCGCGGTCCTGGAGCAACTGGCCGGCAGCCAGAACGCCAACCTGGCGAGCGCCACCCAAATAAGTGTGCAACAGATAAGCAACACGCTGCTCTCGGCCATCCATGACCTGCCATCAGACAGCCCAAACGATGCCGATGGCCGACTGTGGGTAAAAGGCCTGAGCAACAGCGGCCGGCTCGACAGCCAGCATGGCAGTGCCGGCTTGCAGCAAAGCACCCAAGGCGTGTTGATCGGCGCCGACTGGGACGTCGATCATGCTTGGCGAGTGGGCGTGATGGGCGGCAAGTCCGACAATGACTTCAGCGCCCAGCGCTTCGTGGCTGCCCTGGACAGCTGGCACCTGGGCGGTTATGCCGTGCGCCAGGATGGCCCTCTCGCACTGCGACTGGGCGCGATCTACAGCAGCCACACGGGTGAGAACAAGCGCAATGTCGACATTGATTTCTATAGCTACCGTGAGCAACTGAGCGGCAAGTACAACGCCCAGAGCCAAACGGCTTTCGCCGAAATGGGCTACCAGATAGGCAAGGACGCCTTCAGCGCCGAACCCTTTGCAAGCCTTGGGTACCAGCGTTACCACCGTGACAGCTTCAAGGAAAAAGGAGGAATGGCTGCGCTGAATGTCGGCGCGCAAACCCAGGACAATCTCAGCAGTACCTTCGGGCTGCGACTGAGCAGCCTTTATCGGCTGGATAACCGGATGAGTCTGACCCCACACCTGAGTGCCAGTTGGAAGCACCTCTACGGGGATGTGAGCAGCAACGTGAAACAATCGTCGCGCTTGATTGATAGGACGGGCATCAACAGCGAATTCACCATCGACGGCACCGCGCTGGACCGAAACACCCTGGCCTTGCGCACCGGCCTGGACCTGGCACTCTCCCGGAACCACACCCTCGGCATCGCGTACACCGCCGAGGCAGGCAGCAACAGCCGTAACCACGGGTTGATGGGGCAGTGGCAGATGGGTTTCTAATTGCCCTACGCCTGGACGCCCACAGCCTGATACCCACTGTTGGCAAAGCAAAAAAAAGGGGGCACATGCCCCCCCGAGGATTAAACGGTGTATCGAAGGCTGTAATCAGCCTTCGATTTCGATCAGGATTTCACCCGGATTTACCCGGTCGCCCTTGGCCACATGAACGACGGTGACCTTGCCGGCAATCGTCGCCTGGACTTCGGTCTCCATCTTCATCGCCTCAGTGATCAATACAGCCTGGCCGGCTTTCACCACATCGCCTTCCTTGACCAGCACGTCGACGATATTGCCCGGCATCGCGGTGCTGACATGCCCTGGCTCGCTGGCCTGCTTACGCTTGCTGGTTCCGCCGCTGACAAATTCGTTGAGTGGCTCGAACACCACTTCTTCGGGCATGCCATCAATGGACAGGTAGAAGTGACGCTTGCCTTCGGCCTTGACGCCGACACCGGTGATGTCGACGCGGTAGCTTTCGCCGTGAACGTCGATGACAAACTCGGTGGGCACGCCTTCACCACCGGCACGGGCGACACCGCCGGCTTCGGGGATCGGTAACAGCACTTCCGGGGCCAGGGTGCCGGCGTCACGCTCTTCGAGGAACTTACGGCCGATGTCCGGGAACATGGCATAGGTCAGCACGTCTTCTTCGGACTTGGCCAGCGTGCCGATTTCGCCGCGCAGCTTGGTCATTTCCGGCTTGAGCAGATCGGCTGGACGTACGTCGATCACCTCCTCGCTGCCGATGGCCTGACGACGCAGCTTTTCATTCACCTCCCCCGGCGCCTTGCCGTAGCCGCCTTGCAGGTACAACTTCACCTCATTGGTGATGGTCTTGTAGCGCTCGCCGGCCAGTACGTTGAAGAACGCCTGGGTACCGACGATCTGCGAAGTCGGGGTCACCAACGGCGGAAAACCGAGGTCTTCGCGCACCCGTGGGATCTCTGCCAGCACCTCGCTCATGCGGTTCAGAGCACCCTGCTCTTTCAACTGGTTGGCCAGGTTGGAAATCATCCCGCCCGGTACCTGGTTGACCTGCACACGGGTGTCGACAGCGGTGAACTCGCTTTCAAACTGGTGGTACTTCTTGCGCACGGCATAGAAGTACAGGCCGATTTCCTGCAGCAGCCCCAGGTCCAGGCCTGTGTCGAACTCGCTGCCTTTAAGGGCGGCGACCATGGACTCGGTACCCGGGTGGCTGGTACCCCAGGCGAAGCTGGAGATGGCAGTGTCGATGTGGTCAGCGCCGTTTTCGATAGCCTTGAGTTGGCACATCGCGGCCAAGCCAGCAGTGTCGTGGGAGTGGATGAACACCGGCAGGCTCTGCTCGGCTTTCAGCGCCTTGACCAACTCACCGGTGGCGTATGGCGTCAGCAGGCCGGCCATGTCTTTGATCGCCACCGAGTCACACCCCATGGACTCCATTTGCTTGGCCTGGGCCACAAACGCGTCAATGGTGTGCACCGGGCTGGTGGTGTAGGCGATGGTGCCTTGGGCGTGTTTGCCGGCGGCTTTCACCGCTTCGATGGCCACTCGCAGGTTACGCACGTCGTTCATGGCGTCGAAGACGCGGAATACGTCGATACCGTTGACGGCGGCCTTGGCAACGAAAGCTTTGACCACGTCGTCGCTGTAGTGACGGTAGCCCAGCAGGTTCTGGCCACGCAGGAGCATTTGCAGGCGCGTGTTGGGCAAGGCCGCACGCAGTTTGCGCAAGCGCTCCCATGGGTCTTCTTTCAAAAAGCGGACGCAAGCGTCGAAGGTCGCGCCGCCCCAGACTTCCAGGGACCAGTAGCCGACTTTGTCGAGCTTGTCGCAGATCGGCAGCATGTCGTCGGTGCGCATGCGGGTCGCCAACAACGATTGGTGGGCGTCACGCAGGATGGTGTCAGTAACGAAGATCTTCTTAGTCATGGGTATCTCCTCATAGCGACAAGTTTCAAGCTACAAGCGGCAAGAAAAAGCCAATCTGCTTTTACTTGCCGCTTGCCGCTAAAAGCTTGCAGCTGCTTCATTCATAAGCCTGCGTGAGCGGCAATGGCGGCGGCGATGGCCAGGGCCAACTCTTCGGGTTTGCGCTTGATCGAATAGTTGGTCAGCTCAGGGTGGCTTTCCACGAAACTGGTGTTGAACTGGCCGCTACGGAATTCCGGGTTACGCAGGATTTCCTGGTAGTAGGCGGCGGTGGTCTTCACGCCTTGCAGACGCATATCGTCCAGGGCACGCAAGCCACGGTCCATGGCTTCTTCCCAGGTCAAGGCCCACACCACCAGCTTCAGGCACATGGAGTCGTAGTAAGGCGGAATGGTGTAGCCGGTGTAGATCGCTGTGTCGGTGCGCACACCGGGGCCGCCGGGGGCGTAGTAACGGGTGATCTTGCCGAAGCTGGGGAGGAAGTTGTTCTTCGGGTCTTCGGCGTTGATGCGGAACTGCAACGCGAAACCCCGGTGCTGGATGTCTTCCTGCTTGACCGACAGTGGCAGGCCCGAGGCAATGCGGATCTGCTCACGAACAATGTCGATGCCGGTGATTTCTTCGGTGATGGTGTGCTCCACCTGCACCCGGGTGTTCATCTCCATGAAGTACACCTCGCCTTCGGCAAGCAGGAACTCCACGGTACCGGCGTTCTCGTAGCCCACGGCCTTGGCGGCGCGCACCGACAGGTCGCCGATGTAGGCGCGCTGCTCCGGCGTCAGTTGCGGGCTTGGGGCGATCTCGATCAGCTTCTGGTTACGGCGCTGGATCGAACAATCGCGCTCGAACAGGTGCACCACGCTGCCAAAGCTGTCACCGAGAATCTGCGCCTCGATGTGCTTGGGGTTGACGATGCACTTTTCCAGGAACACTTCCGCTGAGCCAAAGGCCTTGGTGGCTTCGGAAATCACCCGGGGGAAGGCTTGTTCGAGTTCTTCACGGCTGTTGCAACGACGAATACCGCGACCGCCACCACCGGAGGTGGCCTTGAGCATCACCGGGTAACCAATGCGGTCACCTTCGGTCAGGGCTTCGGCGATATCCGCGACGTTGCCTTCGGTGCCGGGGGTCACCGGCACACCGGCCTTGATCATGCTGCGGCGGGCTTCAGTCTTGTCGCCCATGCGACGAATGACTTCTGCCGATGGGCCAATGAACTTGATACCGCGCTCGACGCAAATGTCCGCCAGTTCGGCGTTTTCCGAGAGGAAGCCGTAGCCGGGGTGCAGCGCGTCGCAACCGGTTTCCACCGCCAGGTTCACCAGCTTGCGCGGGTTCAGGTACCCGGCCAGGGGCTCGGCACCGATGCTGTGGGCTTCGTCGGCACGCTTGACGTGCAATGCATGGCGGTCGGCGTCGGAAAACACCGCCACCGAACGAATACCCATCTCGGCACAGGCCCGCACGATGCGGACGGCAATCTCACCACGGTTGGCGATCAGGATCTTTTTTATCACTTGGAAATTCCCTTGAGCCGATTGCTACCTTTTTCGACCCGCTTGACCGAGCCCGCGCGGGCAACAAAATGTTTCAAGCCAGTCGCGTGACACACACTATGCCCCCTGAAGGATTAACAAAAATCAATAATAATTGGGTCGTGTATAAGTAAAGACTTATAGTTGATGCAACAACGGCCGTCGGGGTGTTAGAAATATGCGTAAGTCATTGATGCGTATGACGTTGCGTCAGTTGCAAATTTTCAATGAAGTCTGTGACCTGCGCTCCTACAGCCGTGCGGCCGAAGAAATGTCACTCACGCAGCCGGCCGTTAGCCTGCAAATTCGCCAGTTGGAAGAGCTGGTCGGCCAGCCGCTGTTCGATTACGTCGGGAAAAAGCTCTACATGACGGAAGCCGCTGAAGCACTGCAAAAGGCCAGCCGGGATATTTTCGGTCGCCTGGAAAATCTCGACATGCAGCTTTCGGACATGCAGGGCTCGCTGCAAGGGCAGTTGAAGCTGGCAGTAGAGTCCAGCGCCAAGTATTTCGTGCCGCATTTATTTGCCGCCTTCAAGCGCCAGCACCCGGAGGTCAACCTGCACCTGACCGTGGTCAACCGCGCCCAGGTGGTGCGCCGGCTCTCCGACAACCGCGATGACTTGGTGATCATGTCCATGGTGCCTCAGGACATGGGCCTGGAATTCCTGCCGTTTCTCAACAATCCGATTGTTGCCGTGGCGCCGCCCGATCACCCATTAAGTCATCAAGGACCGTTGCGCCTGCAGGATCTTGAACCTTACACGCTGCTGTTGCGTGAGCCCGGCTCCGGGACGCGGTTGGCCTGCGAGGAATACTTCAAGGAGAAACGCGTGCACTTCACCCAGACAGTGGAAGTGGCCTCGGCCGAAGCGCAGCGCGAATGCGTGGTCGCAGGGTTGGGCGTGGCCCTGTTGACGCGCCACGCCTTGAAGCTGGAGCTGGCAACCGGCGGGCTCAAGGAGCTGCCGGTGGAAGAACTGCCGCTGTACCGCAGTTGGTGCCTGGTGCAGGCCAAGGCCAAGCGCCTGTCACCGGTGGCCCATGCGTTCCTGGGCTTTATCCGCAGCGAGCGAGTGCAGATCAGCGCCCTGGCTGAGCGCTTCGCTGGGCAGCCACTGGCGCCTGCCAGTGCGTGACGAGTTGTAGTTCCGGGTAGTCAGTGGTGTCCTGGAGCAATTGGCGCTGCTCACAGCGATCTTCAATTGCGCGACGGAACGCCATGCGACGCTGGTCTTCCTGCTGGCGACGAGTCTTGACGGTGCTGTCTTCGTATTGCCGGGCCATTTCGAGTCTCCCAATGCGAGTACGGGAAGTACAGGATGGGTACAAGGGATGACGGTTTAGCGGCGCAAGGGTTACAGGACGATGAATCTTGATCGTTCCCACGCGCGTGGGAGCGATCAGCATCGGTATTGAGCTTTTAGTCGTCGAGGGCTTTGACGGATTTTGGCGACAAGCGAAGGCTACGCAGGCTGCGCTTGACGCTCTTGAGGTGGTTGACCAGGCTTGGACCGCGAGCCATGGCCACGCCCATCGCCAGCACATCGATCACCACCAGGTGGGCAATACGCGAGGTCAGCGGCGTATAGATTTCGGTGTCTTCATGCACGTCGATCGCCAGGTTGATCGTCGACAACTCTGCCAACGGCGTCTGGCTCGGACACAGGGTAATCAATGACGCGCCACTTTCTCGTACCAGGTTAGCGGTGATCAGCAGGTCCTTGGAACGCCCAGACTGGGAAATACAGATCGCCACATCGGTAGGTTTCAAGGTCACTGCCGACATTGCCTGCATGTGCGGGTCGCTGTAGGCGGCTGCCGTCAGCAGCAAGCGAAAAAACTTGTGCTGGGCGTCCGCCGCCACTGCCCCGGAAGCGCCGAAACCGTAAAACTCCACGCGCTGGGCCTGGGACATGGCCGTCACGGCTTTCTGCAGCTCCACCGGGTCGAGTTTCTCTCGCACTTCCATGAGGGTATGCAAGGTGGTGTCGAAGATTTTCAGGCTGTAGTCGGCGACGGAGTCATCTTCGTGAATCGCGAACTGTCCAAAACTCGCACCGGCCGCCAGGCTCTGTGCCAGCTTGAGCTTCAAGTCCTGGAATCCGGAGCAACCGATAGCTCGACAGAAACGTACGATGGTCGGCTCGCTAATACCCACGCTGTGGGCCAGGTCAGCCATGGAACTGTGCATCACAGCCGCAGGATCAAGCAGCACGTGATCGGCAACCTTGAGTTCCGATTTGCGTAACAGGTGACGCGACTGGGCGATATGTTGCAACAGGTTCAAAGGGCAGGACTCTTGTTATTGGCGAGCGCCAGGGATGTAGCAAGTTTGTAGTTATACTACAAGAATTGCCGGCTTGCCCGTTCGATGCATCACTTAATCACCCTGCTACCCCCTATTTTGGCGGATGCACTCTTTGTAGCCGCTGGTGCGGCCTGTGTCAGCGGCTACAGCGGTTGGCTATTTTTTCGTAACAAATCCGCCAAGGCGTCCGCCTCCATTGGCTGGCCGATCAAATACCCCTGCACCTCGTCGCACTGTTCGGCCCGCAGGAAATCCAGCTGCAGTTGATCTTCCACACCCTCGGCCACCACCTTGAGGGCCAGGCCATGGGCCATGGCGATAATCGCCCGGGTAATCGCCGCGTCCTCACGACCTTGGCCCAGGCCACGGATAAAGGCTTGGTCAATCTTCACGTAGTCGACCGGGATGCGCTTGAGATAACTGAGGGATGAGTAGCCGGTGCCAAAGTCGTTGATGGCCAGTTTCACCCCTAGGTCCCGCAGCTGTTGGAAGGTAGAAATGATGTGTTCAACGCTGTCGAGCAACTGGCTTTCCGTCAGCTCCAGCTCCAGGCACTGCGGCGCCAGGCCGGTTTCTTCGAGCACTTGCCGCACCAGGCTGATCAGCTTGCCTTGACGCAACTGATGCACCGACAGATTGACCGATACGCGGACCGGCGCAAGCCCCTGGCGCTGCCACTCGCACGCCTGCCAGCAGGCCTGGCGCAAGACAAACTCGCCCAATGGCACAATCAGCCCGGTTTCTTCCGCCAGCCCGATAAAGTCACCGGGAGGCACGCTGCCCCATTGCGGATGATCCCAGCGCACCAGCGCCTCGGCAGCGTTCATTTGGCCAGTGGCCAGGCACAGTTTTGGTTGGTAATACACCTTGAGCTGGTGCTCTTCAATGGCCTTGCGCAGTTGATTCTCCAACTGCAAACGCTCCAGGGTGCGGGCTTTCAGGCTGTCGGTGTAGAACTGGAAGTTGTTGCCACCCAAGTGCTTGGCGTGCTGCATGGCCATGTTCGATTGGCTGACCAGCACAGAAATTTCCCGCGCATTATATGGCAGCAGACTGACGCCCATTGAGGCGCTGACCACCAACTCATGCCCTTCCACCGTCACCGGCACTCGCAGCTTGGCCAGCAGGCGAGTCGCCACCCGTGCCAGGCTCGACAAGTTGCCGTAGGCGTCGAACAACACCGCGAATTCATCCCCCGAGAGGCGGGCAATGGTGTCGGCTTCTGGCAGGGCGTTAATGAGACGCCGGGCTATTTTTTGCAACAACTGATCGGCAACTTCATGGCCCAGGCTGTCGTTCAGCAGCTTGAAGCGGTCCAGGTTGATGTGCAGCAAAGCCAGCCTACGTCCTCCCTGGCGCACCCGCTGATGAGCTTCGCGCAGGCGTTCGCGGAACAGCGAACGGTTAGCCAGACAGGTCAGAGCTAAGGGTCATAGGCTGTGTTCTTATAATGGTGAGCCCGAAACGTCGACGGAGCATACACAAGCAAACGGCTAGACCAAACGGCTGCGGATTATAAAAAATCGTCAATGAATCGCCGCAAACCTTCGAGCCAGAGAGGCTGAGCGAGACAGGCCGCGGGTTGTGGCGGATGACCAGACGGTCATCTTTAGAAGCCGATTGTGGGTTTTCCTTCGACCACCCGGCATTGGGATTTGCCCCCCTTCCCTCGGCACCCTAGAATGCGCCGATGCGCGATGATCTCTCCCTTTTGCTGAACTCCCTCAACGATGCCCAACGCCAGGCCGTAGCGGCCCCCGTTGGCCGTCTGTTGGTCCTGGCCGGTGCCGGCTCCGGTAAAACCCGAGTGCTGGTGCACCGTATCGCCTGGTTGATCCAGGTTGAAAACGCCTCGCCTCACTCGATTCTGTCGGTGACCTTCACCAACAAGGCCGCTGCCGAGATGCGTCATCGCATCGAGCAGTTGATGGGCATCAGCCCCGCCGGCATGTGGGTTGGCACCTTCCACGGCCTGGCGCATCGCCTGTTGCGCGCCCATTGGCAGGAAGCGGGGCTGAGCCAGACCTTCCAGATTCTCGACAGCGACGACCAGCAACGCCTGGTCAAGCGGGTGATCCGCGAGCTGGGCCTGGACGAACAACGCTGGCCTGCCCGTCAGGCCCAGTGGTTCATCAACGGCCAGAAAGACGAAGGCCTGCGCCCGCAACACATCCAGGCCAGCGGCGACCTGTTCCTGGCCACCATGCGCAGCATTTATGAAGCGTACGAAGCCGCCTGCCTGCGTGCCGGCGTCATCGACTTCTCCGAACTGCTGCTGCGTGCCCTTGACCTATGGCGCGATAATCCGGGCTTGCTGGCCCATTACCAGAAGCGTTTTCGCCATATCCTGGTGGACGAGTTCCAAGACACCAACGCCGTCCAGTACGCCTGGTTGCGCCTACTGGCCAAGGGCGGCGACAGCCTGATGGTGGTGGGCGATGACGACCAGTCGATCTACGGCTGGCGTGGCGCGAAAATCGAAAACATCTACCAATATTCCGAAGACTTTCCAGACGCCGAGACCATTCGCCTGGAACAGAACTACCGCTCCACCGCCGGGATTCTCAAGGCCGCCAACGCCTTGATCGCCAACAACACCGGGCGCCTGGGCAAAGAGCTGTGGACCGACGGTGGTGAAGGCGACGCGATCAACCTGTACGCAGCCTTCAACGAGCACGATGAAGCGCGCTACGTGGTGGAAACCATCGAAAGCGCCCTGAAAACCGGCCTGGCCCGCAGCGATATTGCCATTTTGTACCGTTCCAACGCCCAATCCCGAGTGTTGGAAGAGGCCTTGCTGCGCGAGCGCATTCCCTACCGCATCTATGGTGGCCAACGCTTCTTCGAACGGGCGGAAATCAAGAACGCCATGGCCTACCTGCGCCTGCTCGAGGGCCGCGGCAATGATGCGGCGCTGGAGCGAGTGATCAATATCCCGGCCCGTGGCATCGGTGAGAAAACCGTCGAGGCGATCCGCGAGCATGCGCGCCATAGCGACGTATCGATGTGGGAAGCCATACGCTTGCTGGTGGCGAATAAAGGCCTGACTGGTCGCGCCGCTGGTGCCTTGGGCGTGTTTGTCGAGTTGATCGAGAACCTGGCCGCCAAGTGCATGGAAATGCCCCTGCACCTGATGACCCAGACAGTAATCGAGCAATCCGGCCTGATCGCCTATCACGAGGCGGAAAAAGGTGAGAAAGGCCAGGCCCGGGTAGAAAACCTTGAGGAGTTGGTCAGCGCCGCCCGCGCATTCGAAAACAGCGAAGACGATGCTGATCTGTCGCCGCTGGCCGCTTTCCTGGGCCATGCCTCGCTCGAAGCCGGCGACACCCAGGCCGACGAGCACGAAGACAGCGTCCAACTGATGACCCTGCACAGCGCCAAGGGCCTGGAATTTCCCTACGTATTCCTGGTAGGCATGGAAGAAGGCTTGTTTCCTCACAAGATGAGCCTGGAAGAACCGGGCCGCCTCGAAGAAGAACGCCGCCTGGCCTATGTCGGCATCACCCGCGCCATGCACAACCTGGTGATGACCTACGCCGAGACTCGCCGCTTGTACGGCAGCGAGACCTACAACAAGGTGTCGCGTTTCGTACGGGAAGTGCCGAAAGGGTTGATTCAGGAAGTGCGGCTGTCCAACAGCGTCAGTCGACCGTTCGGTGGTGGTCAGCAGCAGAGCTCCAGCAGCCTGTTCGCCGGCTCGGAAATCCCGGAAACCCCGTTCAGCCTTGGCCAACAGGTCAAGCATGCGATCTTTGGCGAAGGCGTGATCCTCAACTTCGAAGGCGCCGGTGCCCAGGCTCGCGTGCAGGTGAACTTCGCCGAAGGCAGCAAGTGGCTGATGATGGGCTACGCCAAGCTCGAAGCCGTCTGACGCCCCTGTGATCGTTCCCACGCGCGTGGGAATGATCAGCCTCGCGCCTACAAGAGTCAGGTCCCTGCCCTTGTTTTTCCCGCCGGCGGGCCAATATCTGTAATACGTCCTACAGATCACTCTGTATCGGTCTTACGCAAAAGCCCGAAACATTATGCCGCTAGCCACTGACATCACACCTGTGCAACATGGCGCGCGTGCAATCCACAAATGGGAATTCCCTTTATGAAACGTTTTCTTAGCATCGCCATGGCGTTGTGCATCGGCCTGACGATGAGCCTCGACGCCAACGCCAAGCGCTTTGGTGGCGGCAAAAGCATGGGCTCGGCGCCGAGCCACCAAAGCAGCAAAATGGCACCCTCCGCCGGGGCCGCCGGGGCCGGCGGAGCCGCTGCGACCGCAGGTGCTGCCGGTGCCGCGGGTGCTGCTGCCAAAGCCGGCGGTGCTTCGCGCTGGTTGGGTCCTCTGGCCGGTATCGCGGCCGGTGGCTTGCTCGCGTCCATGTTCATGGGCGGTGGCTTCCAGGGCATGCAGATATTCGACATCCTGATCATGGCGGTCATCGCCTTTGTGATCTTCCGCTTTATCGCCGCCCGTCGTCGCAAGCAGCAGGAGCACCTGGCACCCGCCGGTGCACCGATGCAGCGTGAAGTGTTCGAGCAAAAGCCTGCCATGGGTTCGATTTTCGGTGGCTCGGCTGCACCCGCTGCCGCTCGTCCGGTTATCAATGCACCCGCCTGGTTCAATGAAGAGCGTTTCGTTGAAGCAGCACGCAACCACTTCCAGTCCCTGCAGCAACACTGGGACGCCAACGAAATGGACAAGATCGCCGAGTTCGTGACCCCACAGTTGCTGGAGTTCCTCAAGCGCGAACGTGCCGACCTGGGCGACGCCTTCCAGTCGACCTACATCGACGACCTGAGCGTACAGCTGGAAGGTGTGGATGATCGCGCCGACAAGACCATCGCCACCCTGACCTTCAGCGGTCTATCGAAGACCTCGCGCTTCGATCAGGGCGAAGTGTTCAGCGAAAGCTGGAACATGGAACGTCCACAAGGCGAGAACCAGCCTTGGCTCGTAGCCGGTATCCGCCAGAACGGTTGATCCCCAAACGCTTTGAGCACGCAGTAACGGAAACCCCGGACATATGTCCGGGGTTTTCTATTTCACGGTTGCACTTATAGCGAGCTACTGTATAAAGCGCCCCTATAAACCGCGCCATCTAGCAAGAGGATCCCGGCCGTGGAAGAAGTCATCGAACAATTGCGTGAAGCCAACGAACCGGTACCGGTTCCTCTGGAACTGCCTGACGACGACGACCTGGTGGAGATTGAAGAACAGTTGTTCATCAATATCCCCTTTGTCTTCAAAGAGTTTTTGCTGACTGTCAGCGACGTGGTTTATGGCAGCCTGGAGCCTGTGACCGTTACCGACCCGCAGTCACATACCTATCTGCCGGACGTTTGTGCGACCGCTTGGGACATGGGCGTTTCTCGCGAACTGATCCCAATCTGCCAAGACGGCGACGACTACTACTGCGTCGAAGAAGACGGCACCGTCGTACTGTGGTCCGGCGAAGAAGAACTCGTCACCGAAGAAACCTGGGAGTCGGTATGGCACTGGGCGCGGGACGTCTGGCTGGAAAGCTGATGCTGTGGCGAGGGGGATCGCCGTACCTCCCCCTCGCCACAGGCTGTCTCAGTGTTCCGGCGTGTCCTTGTGGTTATCCAGGGTTTCCAGCAAGGCCACCTGCATCCGTGTATGCACGCGGATAAACCAGCGCCAGAGCACGGCGGCCACTGCGGCCGCCACCACGGCGATCAGCACCAGCAACTTGTTGGTCGGCAAAATGCTCGCCGACAAGGCCGCCAAAAGCAGGAAGATCACCAGCAGCGAGAGCAGCGGGATCACTTCGGCGATCACCCGGCGCACGCGCTGGGTATGGCGCCCGGCCATTTCCGGCTTGACGCTCATCTCGGCCAGTAACATCGACAGCGCCTTGAGCTTGCGGTAAGCCGCGATCAGGAACGGCAGCGACAATAACAGCGCACCGCCCCAAATCAATGCTTTTTGCCAGCTCGGATCACTGACCCAGGCTTCCAAGTAACCGCCAATGCGCACCGCGAAGAAGCTGCCGGCAAAGAAGATTGCGATCACCAATGCCAGGTTCACTCCGACCTGCAGAATGATCTTGCGGATCATCGACGCCAACATCGCGCCCTCGCCCTGAGGCTGGATACTGCGCAGCCATTCGCCGTACATCCCGAACACCCGGCTCATGCGCTTGGGCATGATCGCCGCGATTTTCAGCGACAGCGGGTCGGCACCACGAATCAGGTAAGGCGTGAGTAACGTGGTAATGGCCGAAACCGCCACTGCCACCGGGTAGAGAAAGTCGCTGGTAACCTGCAGGGTCATCCCCAGCGCAGCGATAATGAACGAAAATTCGCCAATCTGTGACAGCCCCATACCCACCCGCAATGATGTGCGGCCATCATTCCCCGCGATAAATGCCCCCAGGCCGCAGGACAACATCTTGCCCAGCACCACAGCCACGGTAATCACCGCAATCGGCCAGGCATATTGCAGCAGGATTTGCGGGTCGATCATCAAGCCGATAGCGACAAAAAAGATCGCACTGAACATGTCGCGAACCGGTTCGATCAAGCGTTCGATCTTCAGCAGTTGCCGGGACTCGGCCATGATCGCGCCGATCAGGAATGCCCCCAGCACCATGCTGTATTCCAACTTGACCACCAGCAGGCAGAAACCAAAACACAGGCCCAGCACGGTGATCAGCAGCATCTCGTTGCTTTCGAACCTGGCCACGTACTCCAACAGCCGCGGCACCAACAAAATGCCAATGACCAGCGCCACAATCATGAACAGCGAGAGTTTGCCAACGGTGGAGAACACTTCGCCGGAACTGACCGTGCCACTGACGGCGATGCTCGACAGCAAGGCGATGATGCCAATGCCGAGGATGTCTTCAACGATCAGCACGCCGAAGATCAACTGCGCAAAGCGCTGGTTTTTCATCTTCAGGTCATTGAGAGCCTTGACGATGATGGTGGTCGAGGAGATGGCCAGGATCGCGCCGAGGAACAGCGAGTCCATGGTGTTCCAGTCGAACCAGCTACCGATTTCGTAGCCGATCCAGATCATCAGGACGATTTCCAGGAAGGCCGCGATAAACGCCGTGGCGCCAACCTTGAACAGCTTGCGCAGGCTGAACTCCAGGCCCAGGCAGAACATCAGGAAGATCACCCCAAGCTCGGCCAGGGTCTTGATGGTGTCTTCGTCGTGGATCAGGCCGAATGGCGGGGTGTGAGGGCCGATGATGAACCCGGCGACAATGTAGCCCAGGACTACCGGCTGCTTGAGGCGGTGAAACAGGATGGTGACGACCCCTGCTACCAGCATGATCACGGCCAGGTCCTGGATAAAGCTGATGGCGTGCATGGCGAGGGGCTCCTTGAAGGGCACTGGCGCTTTATCCATTTCCGCGCAGCGGCCGCAATGAGCGGAAGGAAAAGTCTGCCTTGATCGTAAGAAATGCCCTCGAAATGGGCTTTTGAAGGGTAACACCGCGACTTACGGCAGAAAGCCGGTGCAATATATGGAAACAGATCGTTCCAGGCGTGACGGCAAGCCACGCAATGGCGTCCCGTTAGGAATGGCTCTGCAAAAATTCCAGCACCCGCAGAGGTGCCTCCCCAACCAATGCCTACAACCGCGAGTGTGCTATGGAACCCGGAAACGCCCAGCTGTCGATGACGGTACTGATGACCCCTGACATGGCCAATTTCTCAGGTAATGTCCACGGCGGCACCTTACTCAAGTACCTCGACGAAGTCTCCTACGCCTGCGCCAGCCGTTACGCCGGGCGCTATGTGGTGACTTTGTCGGTGGACCAAGTAATTTTTCGCGAACCGATCCATGTTGGCGAACTGGTGACCTTCCTGGCCTCGGTCAACTACACCGGCAATACGTCGATGGAAGTGGGGATCAAGGTGGTCACCGAGAACATCCGCGAGCGTTCGGTGCGCCATACCAACAGTTGCTTCTTCACCATGGTCGCGGTGGACGACCAACGCAAACCGGCTGCCGTACCGCCGCTGCAACCGCAGAACAGCGAAGACAAGCGCCGATTCGTACAAGCCCAGCAGCGCCGGCAGATTCGCCAGGAACTGGAGAAGCGCTACAGGGAAATCAAGGCCGACGGGCCGTAAGAACCCGCCGGGTTTCTGTAGGGCTGCTTAGTAGCGCCAGCACTTGTCAAATCGCGCACATACATCAAAGTGCTGGTCCAACTGGGCCATGCGCTCCATATGGTGATTGATGGTCTCCAGCGCCACGCTCTTGCTGGTGTTCATGTAGTACCGAACCATGTACTCGTCGCTGGAAGTAACCCGCTGGCGTACCGAGCTGTCCGTAGGCTGCAGCCATTGCTGCAAAATGGAGTCTTCGATGCTGCGCAAGCGCAGGCGGTACGTATCGGTATACAAGCTCAGCGCTCGCGACTGGCGCCCGGAAACTTCGTCATTAGATAGCTTCAGGTTCTGCCGGTACTGAGTCCAGTAATCCTCCGGCAAGGTGACCGCGCCCATCAATGCCTTGCGCTGGGTGACCAGTTCGTCGATTTTTTCCGATGGCAACGTAGAGCCAGCTGCCTTGGGCGGGTCCAGGCGTGTGATCGCTTGCGCATTCTCCGCGAGGATGCGATTAATCAGCACCGTGCGCTGCGCGGTATCGGGTAACGGCTTGGCGAATATCGGGCTTTGCCCCTGGCAAACCGGAAAACCGTTATCAAACACCGGCTGAGGAATGCGCACATCTTCGCCGCCAAATCGGGCCAGACGCTGGAACAAGGTGCTGCAACGGTCGCGCTCCATATCGAAGATCACCTCATATTCCTCGCCCGCCTTGGGCGTGAAGCTGAAGGCCTTGCCGCAGATGTAGGAACCACCGTTGGTGTTGATCATCAACATGGTTTCCTTGCCGGACGCAAGCTTGACCTCCAGCATGCCCCGAGCCTTGGCTGGCGGCGGCACGAGCATGTCGACCCGGCGCTTGGTGTCCCCCATGAGGAAGTTGTTGAGCATGCCCGTGGTCTGGCCCGTGCAGTGTTGCGCGTCGTAAATGTCGAGAGTGGTATTCGAGGTGTTGGAGATGAACCGCAGCTTCGCCGCGTCGGGTGCGGTGGCGTCAGGGTAGGAACCATGGATACTGCAACCGCTGAGCAGCGAAACCAGAGCCAGGGCAGCCAATGCCCGTGACGAATGAGACAGGGATAGCGACATGATCTTCCTTGATGAACGCAGAAGGCAAACAGATAGCCGATGGTACCGGACGTCTATTGCCTCGCTCAATCAGGAGTTTTCCTACAGCCCTATCGGCGTCGCTTCAAACCGGACTCGTGGGTGTGCGATCCGGTCCTGGGCGCGTACCAGTTCCAGCTCATAGCTGGCGCAAGCCTGGGTCTCCAGCAGCACTTCATGCACCGCCGCGGCCGTGAACTCGAACGCGGCCACCAGGCTATCGCCCAACAACACCCGCGCCAGGAACAGGCCCGATGTCAGGTCGCCCACGCCCACCGGCTGACGCGGGAACGCCAGCAGTGGCCGGCGCAGGTGCCAACTGCCTTCTGCTGTCACCAGCAGCATCTCGAAGCCGTCCGCCAGCTTGCCGGGGTAATCCAGGTGCTTGACCAACACCGCTTTCGGGCCACGGGCCAGCAGCGCCCTTGCCATGCCCAGGCAATCGAATAGCGACTGCGGCTTGCGGCCGGCAAAGCTGTCCAGTTCCAGTTGGTTGGGGCACAGGAAGTCCGCCATGGCGGCCGCCTCCTCCAGCAGGAAGTCGCTGACTTCCTGGGGCACGATGCAGCCTTTTTCCGGATGGCCCATGACCGGGTCGCACAGGTACAGGGCCTTGGGGTTGATCGCCTTGATTCGTGCCACGCCGGTCAAGATCGCACGACCTTGGGCCGCACTGCCCAAGTAGCCCGATAGCACCGCATCACAGTTACCCAACTCGCCAATGGCCGCAATCCCTTCCACCAGCACCGGAATTTGCTGCGGCGCCAACACTTCTCCCGTCCACTGGCCATACTGAGTGTGGTTGGAGAATTGCACCGTGTTGAGCGGCCAGACATTCACCCCGACCCGCTGCATGGGGAACACGGCGGCGCTGTTTCCGGCGTGGCCGAATACCACATGGGACTGGATCGCAAGCAGATGAGGCATACGTTTCATGCGTGATATTTCCGAAAAGCCGTTGAAATTCTGGCCGCGCAGTATGCGACTAAACGCAGCCTGTACGACAGACCGAAGACACAGTTAAGCTGGCCGTACTTTGTTGGAGTTCATCGAATGCTGAGCCTGGGAAATATCTTCGTGCTGATGCTACTGGCGACCGGCGCCGCTTGGCTGTGGCACAACCACGGCCTGCGTGAGCGAGCGCTGGAGCGGGTCAAACAGCATTGCGCCAAGCTCGATATCGAGTTGCTCGATGGTGCCGTGGCATTGAAACGCATCGGTTTTGTAAAGGATGCCAACGGCCGCAAACGGCTGGCGCGAATCTACAACTTTGAGTTCACCGTGACAGGCGATGCACGTCATCCCGGAACCATCACCCAGTTTGGCGCCCACAGCGCACAAATCGAGCTGGCGCCCTACCCCTTTGAAATCAAGACGCCGCTGCCTAGCGCCGAGGTGATTGAACTAAACCAATGGCGCCAGGAACATGACAAGGGCCGTCACTGACGGCAACCGGCCAAGGCGGCCTGCAGCTCGGGAATGTCTTGGGGCTGGCTGAAAATCAGCTCGATACGTGAATCCCGACGCCATTCGCTGGGCTGCCATTTAAGGGTGGTGTTATCCACAGCGTTGGCCGAAACCCAGCCTTGGGGGTTGTGGATAACCAGCTTGGCGCGCCGCCAGTTCAAGGATTGCAGCCAATGCTGCAGACGCAATAGGTCGAATTGTTGGCTCGGGTGCCAGCGCCAGCCGATACTCCAGCTACCCTCCTGGGCCTGGCTCAGGCAAATCGGCAACGTCGGTTCACTCCAGATTGCGGGGAGCTGCGCCAAGCCTTGGGGTGCTGCAAACTTATCCACAGCTACGCCCGCCTGAGCGGCCAGGCCTGGTAAGTGCGCCAACGGCAGTTGTGCCTGGCATGTCCAGTAAACCGGGCAGGCAGTCAATTGCTCCTCAATCGCCAAACGTTGCCCTGCGTTCAGGGATTCATCCTTGTTCAATACCAGCAACCCCGCACTGGCCAGTGCTTGCCGTTGCGCCTCGGGTAATGGCTTGCCCGCCGCCAACGCCTGGGCGTCCAGTACCAGCACACAGGGTTGAACGGCCAGAACCTTCTGCCAGGGTTCTTCACGCAATTGCTGGAGCAATTGCGCCGGATGGCCCAGTCCGGATGGCTCGATAAACAGCCGATCAGGCTTGGCCTTACGCAACAAACGGCCCAGCCCTACCTGGAACGGCACGCCATTGACGCAACACAGGCAGCCGCCCGCCACTTCGCCCATGGCAATACCGTCGTCATCGCAGGTCAGCAAGGCCGCGTCGAGGCCAATCTGCCCGAACTCATTGATCAACACTGCCCAACGTTCGTTGGCCGGACGTTGAGCCAGCAGGTGTTTGATCAGGCTGGTCTTGCCAGCGCCCAAGGGGCCGGCGATCACGTGGGTGGGAATGTTCTGCAGCATGGAGGGCATCATTCAGACCGGATAGAGAGATTTGATCCTACCCGGTTACGCCAACCAATCCAGAGTCAAAATCAACCGCCGCTCGTTGGCATTCAGCTGCGGCGAGCGGTGGATCAGGCCGAAGCCTTCATTGCCGTGCCATTTTTCGCCCTTGAGCAACACCACTTCGCCACAACGGACTTGCTCGATACCGTCTTCCGGCTCGGCGCTTGTCTGGCCCAGATGCCGGCGGTCCATCACACCTTCGCGCAACCACTGGCTACCAATGCCGGCATAGGTGGTGATCAACCGCACCGGCACATGATCTACATGAAAACGCGGGCACATAGCCTTATCCAGCAGACGCAGGCGCACGCCGATACGTTTGGCCCCGAGCAGGCAGGCAAAAGCACTGACCAGCCACGACACATCAGCGATAAACCCGTCATAGCCTTCAAGGTCCCTGCAACGTGATGCCAAACCCTGTAAGTCTGGTTCGGCATTCTCGCTGTTCAGTTCAATGACCAATGACTCGGCCAACGGCTCATTCAACGAGATCAGCAACTGGCCAAACTCGACAATATGCAGGGGTAACTGGCGCTGCCACAGCGCCAGGTTCACGCCGTCTTCAAGGATATCCGCGAGTGCCAACGGGGTCTCGCCCGAGGTCTGGCGTATCACCGGGCGCAGTTTCATCATCGGTGCCAGCATCAGGCCGCCTCCTCCTCAAACCAAGGGCCAAAGGGATCAGCCAGCAAACGCCAACTTTCGACGCCCAAGGCCATTTCATCATCGCTCAGCAAGCAATCATCCAACTCGGCGGTGAGCTTGGCAAAGTCGATGTTCTGCCCGATAAACACCAACTCCTGGCGGCAATCGCCGGTGCTCGGTTGCCAGTTCCCCATGATTGCCGCGATATTTTCTTCATCCTGCGGCCACTGGCTCTTCGGCACAAAACGCCACCAGCGTCCGGCAAAGCCATGGCGCATCAGGCCCCCGGCCTGGGACCAACTGCCAGCATCCTGATGCTTGCTGGCCAGCCAGAAAAAGCCCTTGGAACGCAGCAGTTTGCCGTTGACCCACGGCCGGTCGATAAAACTGAAAAAGCGCTGAGGATGGAACGGGCGGCGTGCACGATAAGCCGTGGAAGCGATCCCATACTCTTCTGTTTCCGGCACATGTTCGCCGCGTAATTCCTGCAGCCAGCCAGGTGCCTGGGCGGCGCGCTCGAAGTCGAAACGGCCGGTGTTGAGGATCTTGGCCAGCGGCACTTCGCCCATGACCATGGGGATCACCTCGGCCTGGGAATTGAGGCGTTCGAGGATTGCCATTAACTCCTGCCGCTCATCGCTGCTGATCAGGTCGATTTTGCTGATGAGGATCACATCAGCGAATTCGATCTGCTCGATCAACAGGTCAGTGATGGAGCGCTCATCCTCTTCACCCAGGGTTTCACCGCGCGACGCCAGGCTTTGCGCCTCCTGATAGTCCTGCAGAAAGTTCATGCCGTCGACCACGGTAACCATGGTGTCGAGCCGCGCGATGTCCGCCAGGCTCTGGTCTTGCTCATCACGAAAGGTGAAGGTTTCGGCCACCGGCAGAGGTTCGGAAATACCGGTGGACTCGATCAGCAGGTAATCGAAACGACCGTCCCTGGCGAGTTTTCCGACCTCTTCAAGCAAATCTTCACGCAAGGTGCAGCAGATGCAGCCATTGCTCATTTCCACCAGTTTTTCTTCAGAGCGGTTCAAGGTGACGTCGCGTTGAACCTCGCTACCGTCAATATTGATTTCGCTCATGTCGTTGACGATCACCGCCACCCGCAGGTTTTCGCGGTTGCGCAGGACATAGTTGAGCAGCGTACTTTTACCGGCGCCGAGAAAACCGGACAGCACAGTAACGGGGAGACGATTGGGCATCAGGTATTTCCTCATCAGGTTGGCCGGTCAAATCGCCCGTTGGTGGCGTTCGCGCAGCTCTTCACGTTCTTTGGCTTCGATACACAGGGTGGTCGTAGGGCGCAGCAACAGACGCTTGAGACCAATGGGCTCGCCAGTCTCACGGCACCAACCGAACTCACCGCGGGCCAGGTGCTCCAAGGCCCCATCGATCTTGTCCAGAAGCTTTTTCTCGCGCTCCAGCAGGCGCAATTGCCACTGGCGCTGTTCTTCGGCGCTACCAACATCAGCGGGGTCGCTGTTAGGTTCTTGCTCACGCAGCACCATGAATTCGGCATCGATGCGCGCTTGCAGCGCAGTGCGCTGGGACAGCAACAACTCGCGGAAGAAACCTTGCTGGACGTCATTCATGTAATCGTCGGGCGATTGGGCGAGGAGATCTTGTTCAGTCATGGGCGAGGTTCACGGATCAGATTTTATTCAATGTTATAATATAACAGTGCAAATATACCAATCTCCCTTATTCGCCACGACGAAGGGCGTAATGCTTAACCGAGAAAGCCTATGAAATATCTACTGTGCAGCCTGCTGCTGGTGACTGCGACCCAAGCCAGCGCCCAAGCGTCAAACCCGCTGGCCACTTGCACACGCAGCGCCACCCTGCTGTCGTGCGTTGATGCCCTGGGCAATGCCTATAGCGTCGCCACCGTTGGCACCACCACGTATTTGCGGGGTTTCGAGGTGATCGGCAAACGCTATTGGGCACAAACCAATAGCCGCTACGGGCAACTGACGTTCTTTACCGGGTTGGCGTCCGATGGCGAAGCGTGGGTGGGCTACACACGGCGGGTGGGCTGGACGACTATCAACCGGTTTTCCAGCTCCGCAGGGGCCCGTGCCAAGTTCACCTGCAGCCGTATGACCGGTTGTTAGGCCTGGTTTTCCTTCTGCTCCTGGACCCAGGCCATATAACTGTTAACCGGTGGATTCTTCTGAAAATAACGCTGCAGGCCTGCAAACAAGCCGTCTGCCACTGCTTGTTGGTGGCGTGCCGTGACTAGCCGCCGACTGTCCCGGGCGTTGGAAATAAAGCCGGTTTCCACCAGGATCGACGGCACGTCTGGTGACTTGAGCACCGCGAACCCTGCTTGTTCCACGCGCTTTTGATGCAGCGTGGTGATCCCCGCCAGACTCCCCAATACCGTGCTGCCCAATTGAAGGCTGGCGGCGATGGTCGCGCTCATCGACATGTCGAGAATCACTCCGGCCAGCATCGGATCCTTGTCCTTGAGATTGAGCAAACTGGTCGCCCCCAGCAGGTCGGCACCGTTTTCCCGTTGGGCCATGAAACGTGCGGTAGCCGACGTTGCGCCCCCTTCAGACAAAGCGTAAACCGACGCCCCCGAAGCGGTGAGTCGCGGTGCCGCATCGGCGTGTACCGAAATGAACATATCGGCTTTGTGCTTGCGGGCAAACTCCACGCGTTTGCGCAGCGGCACGAAGAAGTCGTCGTTACGCACCAGTTTCACGTCGAAGCCCTTCTCGCGCTTCAAGCGTTTAGCCAGCAATTGCCCAATGGACAGCACCACGTCTTTTTCTCGTTCACCCTTGGCGCCGACAGCACCGGGGTCTTTGCCACCGTGGCCGGGGTCGACCACCACAATGATGTCGCGCTTGGGATGAGCCCTGCCCACCTGCGCGGCCAGGGGCGCTGGTGCGGCGGCGACTTGCAGAGGGGCACGCACGGCGTTGCTCAGGTCAAGAACCAAGCGATGCCCTTGGCCGTCCTGAGGCGACAAAAGAAAGCTGTTGAGCTGCATGGGCGCAGCCAGGTCCAGGACGATCCGTGTATCACTCTTGCCAAAATGCCCGGAACGAATCGAGGTGATTCCGCTGTTGGCCAAGGTCAACTGGCTGAAATCGCCACTTAACTGCGCGCCGGAAAGATCAATGATCAACCGCTCCGGAGCGGTCAGAGAAAAGGTTTTGTACTGCACCGGCCCGCTGAGATCAAACACCAACCGCAGCTTGTCAGACGAGCGCCACAGGCGAGCATTGCGAATCTGCGTGGCCGAAACACCAAAGGGCAAGGTGAACACTGCGCTGGCCAGCAACAGGTTGAGGAGTTGACGTCTGTGCATGGCATACACCGGGAATGAGGGAGCGTCCGTACTCGACATAACTGAATAAAAAGACGGGAGCAGAAAAATCATCGTCGCTCGCATTGTTATAATATAACATGTCTTTTTATTTCTAACGATGGACCTGCTCATGAATGCGCTGACTCTGCCGGATATCGCTGCGCAGGCTTCACGCCAGGCCTTGCCGCTCGACTGGGTCGGCATGTGCGGTATTGCCCTTCCGATCCTGATTGATGGCCAGCGTCTCAGTGCCAAGGCTGATGCGGGTGTCAGCCTAGACGATGGCGAGGCCCGTGGCATTCATATGTCGCGGCTGTACCTGGCGCTAGAAGCGCTTGAGCGGGAATCCCTCACGCAGGCCTTGTTGCGCGATGTACTGCAGCGCTTCCTCGACAGTCATGAGGGTCTCTCCCAGAACGCCTATCTGCGCATTCATGCGGACCTGCTACTTAAACGTCCGGCACTGATCAGCCCTTTGAGCGGCTGGAAGACCTATCCGGTGAGCATTGAAGCGCGCCTGGAAAACCAGATGTTCCACGTGGAACTAAAAATTGACGTTACTTATTCCTCAACCTGTCCCTGCTCTGCTGCCCTCGCCAGGCAGTTGATTCAGCAGCAATTTATCGATGATTTCGCCACCATGTCTTTGCAGCATGAAGATGTCCTGACCTGGCTCGGCAGTGCAAAAGGCATCGTCGCCACGCCCCACAGCCAACGCAGCAGCGCGCAATTACGGGTCCACCTGCAAGCCAATCAGCGCACGCTGCCGCTGACGCAACTGATCAACGAGGCCGAAGCCGCCCTCGGCACAGCAGTACAAACCGCCGTTAAGCGCGCCGACGAACAAGCCTTCGCCTTGGCCAACGGCCAGAACCTGATGTTCTGCGAAGACGCCGCCCGCCGCTTGAACCTGGCCCTGAAAGGCATGCAGGCGGTAAAAGCCTTCCACCTGAAAGTCATCCACGCCGAAAGCTTGCACGCCCACGACGCCGTGGCCGAAAGCCGCTGGGCAAGGGCCGCCCTGTGATCACTTGCAAAGCCCTGCGTTGGGGCGCCCCCGGCCAGCCATTGACGCCCGCGGTCAATTTCGAGTTGGCCAAAGGCAGCCTCACCGGCATGATCGGCGCCAACGGTTCCGGAAAAAGCAGCCTGTTAAAAGTCATTGCCGGTTTGCAGAAGCCCTTGGCGGGCAAAGTCAACCTGGCTGTTCCACGCCGCGGCAGCCTGTCGTTCCTGCCCCAGCAGCAACACCTGGACCGCCAGTTCCCTATCAGCCTGCAGGAACTGGTGGGTGCTGGTTTCTGGGGTAGTAAGCAAACCTCTCAGCAACGCAGCCAACGCCTGCAAGCCGTCCTCGAAGACTGGTGCTTGAGCGGGCTGGAGCATCGACCATTGATGGCGCTTTCCGGTGGCGAGCTGCAACGTGCCCTGCTCGCCCGCATGAGCCTGGCCGAGGCGCCGGTACTGCTGCTCGACGAGCCTCATGCCGCCCTCGATGAACAGGGCCAGGCACTGCTGTGGAAACACATCCACGCCTGGCACGCCGAAGGCCGCACGCTGGTAGTGGTGTGCCATGACCTGACTGCCGTACGCCAACATATTCCCCAGGCACTGCTGATCAAGAGCAGCGGCTGCATACTGGCACCGAGTAAAGAATTGATTCTCCTGCAACCGCACACGCAGGTGGCCTGATGCACTTCACCGCGCACCTGTGGCTGCCTTTCGGCGACTTTGTATTCATGCGCCGAGCCTTGTTTGGCGGGCTGGTCCTGGCCTGCAGTACTGCGCCGCTTGGGGTGTTCTTGATCCTGCGGCGCATGAGCCTGATTGGCGACGCCGTAGCCCACGGCATCCTGCCCGGTGCGGCCCTGGGTTTCTGGTTTGCCGGCCTGAGCCTGCCTGCACTGACTGTCGGTGGCCTCGGCGCCGGTCTGAGTATGGCCGGGTTGGCCGCGTGGATTACCCGTCGCACCGGCCTTCGAGAAGATGCCAGCCTCGCCGCCATCTACCCCATCTCTTTGGCCTGCGGCGTGCTGATCCTTGGTATTGCCGGCAAGCGCCTGGACCTGCTGCACTTGCTGTTTGGCTCCGCCCTGGCGGTAGACGGCCCGACTCTGACCGGCATGCTTTGGGTCTGCGGATTCAGCCTGGTCGCCATGGCGCTGATCTACAAACCGCTGCTGCTGGACACCCTCGATCCGTTGTTCCTGCAAACCGTCAGCCGTCTCGGCCCATTGGCCCATGGTTTGTTCCTGACCCTGGTGGTGCTGAACCTGGTGATCGGCTTTCAGGCCATTGGCGCGTTGATGGTGGTCGGCTTGATGATGTTGCCAGCAGCGGCCTCCCGTTTCTGGAGCCGACGTTTACCGGTGTTGATCGCGGTATCGGCAGTGCTGGGATGCCTGTCAGTGTGGCTTGGCCTGCTGCTGTCGTTCTACTACTCACTGCCCAGCGGGCCGGCGATTGTGCTGGTGGCTGGCGGTTTGTACCTGCTGTCTGTGGTCTTTGGTCCGGTGCACGGCTTGCTGCGCCGCCCGCCCCTGCTTACATCCCAATGAGGTGTTTCCCGATGCGTGCTCTACTCGTGCTGTTCAGTGTCTTGCTGTCGCTTGCGACTGCCCAGGCCGCCGAAAAACTCCAAGTGGTTACCAGCTTCAGCATCCTCAATGACATGACTCACCAGATCGGTGGCGACCATATCCAGATCAGCAACATGGTCGGCCCCGACGCCGATGCCCACACCTATGAGCCAACGCCCGATGATGCCAAGGCCCTGCTCAAGGCACGGGTGATCATCAAGAATGGCCTGGGTTTCGAGCCGTGGCTGGATCGCCTGATCACCAGCACCGAGACCAAGGCCACCGTGGTCAGCGCCAGCAAAGGGGTGATCGCCCGTACCATGGAAGAAGACGGCGACACGATTCCCGACCCCCACGCCTGGCACAACCTGGCCAACAGCGAAATCTATGTCAACAACATCACCAAGGCATTGATCGCCGCCGACCCTGCCAACCAGGCCGATTATCAGCACAACCGCCAGGTGTACCTGAAAGAAATCTACCGCCTGCTGGCCGAAGCCCAGACCAAGCTGGGCTCACTGCCTCCGGGTAACCGCCGCATCGTGACCTCCCACGACGCTTTTGGGTACCTGGGCCAGGCCTATGGCATCGACTTCATGGCGCCACAGGGCCTGTCTACCGAGCGTGAGCCATCGGCTGCCGAAGTGGCTGCGCTGATCACCCAGATCCGCAGCGACCACGTTAAAGCCGTGTTCATGGAAAACATCAAGGACTCGCGCCTGCTCAAGCAGATCGCCGACGAAAGCGGCGCGCATCTGGGCGGCACGTTGTACTCCGACGCCTTGGCGACAGAAGGCCCGGCCAGCACCTTTACCGGGCTGTTCGAATACAACCTCAACACTTTGTACGCCGCCCTGAGCAAGCCATGAGCCCGAGCATGCTCGACCTGGAAGCCGCTGCCCTGGGCAGTCGCTTCCCCCTTGATCACGTATTGGAGGCCCTGGCGTGGAACAGCGATGGCCTGATTGCCGCCATCGCCCAGCAACACGGTAGCGGTGAGGTCTTGATGTTGGCGTGGATGAACCGTCAGGCCCTTAATGAAACCTTGGCGAGCGGGCAAGTCTGCTACTGGTCACGCTCGCGCCAGCAGCTATGGCGCAAAGGCGAAACCTCCGGCCACTGGCAGCAACTGGTGGAGGCACGCCTGGACTGCGACGGCGACGCCGTACTGTTGATCGTCGACCAGCAAGGGCCGGCCTGCCACACCGGCCGACCCACCTGTTTCTACAACGCTATCGTCAACGATCAAGTGCACATCATCACCGCCCCTCTCAAGGAACCAGCAGCATGATCCGCAAAAACCCTTCCGGCGATTTGCCGGTGATCGCCGAATCGGCCTACGTCGATAAAACCGCAATCATCTGCGGCAAAGTCATCATCGGCGAAAACGTCTTCGTCGGGCCCTACGCCGTCATCCGTGCCGACGAGGTCGACGCAAACGGCGACATGGACCCCATCATCATCGGCGCCAACTCCAATATCCAGGATGGTGTGGTGATCCACTCAAAATCCGGCGCGGCGGTCACCGTCGGCGAGTTCACCTCCATCGCCCACCGTTCCATCGTCCATGGCCCCTGCACCGTCGGCGATCGGGTGTTTATCGGCTTCAACAGCGTGCTGTTCAACTGCTCCGTCGGTGATGGCTGCGTGGTGCGCCACAACTCGGTGGTCGACGGCTGCGACCTGCCCGCGGCGTTCTACGTGCCCTCCACAACCCGCATCGGGCCCAACACCGACCTCTCGCTGTTCCCACCGGTAAGCGTCAGCGCCTCGGAGTTCTCCGAAGACGTGGCTCGTACCAACGTCGACCTGGTGCGTGGCTACAAAGCCCTGCAAAACGAGTTCTGAACATGAGCCGCCTACTGATCCGCAACGCTCGCCTGGTGAACGAAGGCCAGGAATTCGACGCTGATGTGCTGGTCTCCAATGGCCGCATCGAGAAGATTGCCAGCAGCATCGACGGACAAAACCTTGCGCTGGAAATCGACGCTCAAGGCCAATGGCTGCTGCCGGGGATGATTGACGACCAAGTGCACTTTCGTGAACCCGGCGCGCCGGACAAGGGCAGTTTCTACAGTGAATCCCGCGCAGCCGTGGCCGGCGGCATCACCAGCTTCATGGACATGCCCAACACTCAGCCTGCAACTCTCACCCTGGATGCCCTGGCCGATAAAAAGCGCCGCGCCGCCCTGCATTCGGTGGCCAACTACGGCTTTCACTTTGGCGTCAGTAACGACAACCTCGACACCGTCGCCGCCCTTGATCCGCGAGAGGTGGCCGGGGTCAAGGTGTTCATGGGTGCCTCAACCGGCAATATGTTGGTGGATGATCCGCGAATCCTGGAGCGTCTGTTTGCCGTGGTCCCCACCCTCCTGCTAGCCCATTGCGAACACACGCCGAGCATCCAGGCTAACGAACAACGGTTGAGAAATCGCTTTGGCGATCATATTCCCGCCGTGGCACACCCGTTGATTCGCGACGCCGAAGCCTGTTATCGCTCTTCCTCCCTGGCCGTCGAACTGGCCCGCCGCCACGGCACGCGCCTGCACGTGCTGCACCTGACCAGCGCACGGGAACTGGCGCTGTTCGAAGACAAGCCCCTGACGGAAAAACATATCAGCGCCGAAGTCTGCCTTCATCATTTGCTGTTCGATGACCGCGACTATGCGCAGCTTGGCCACCAGATCAAATGCAACCCGGCGATCAAGACCCGAGCCGATCGCGATGCCCTGCGCCTGGCCCTGCTGGGCAATCGCCTGGATGTCATCGGCAGCGATCATGCTCCACATACCTGGGCACAAAAGCAGTTGCCCTACTGCGAGGCACCCTCAGGCTTGCCGCTGGTACAACACGCCCTGCCGGCATTGCTGGAGTTGGTGGCCGACGGCCTGCTGCCATTGACCACCCTGGTGGCAAAAACCAGCCACCGCGTCGCCGACCTGTTCGCCATTCCTGACCGCGGCTACCTGCGCGAAGGTTATTGGGCCGACCTGGTGCTGATCAAACCCGAGCCCCGCGGCAAGCCCGTCAACAGCCAGCCGATCCTCGCCCACTGCGGCTGGACACCCTTCGCCGGGCGCAGCTTGCGTCACAGTGTCAGCACCACCCTGGTCTCTGGCAACCTGGCCTGGCACGAGGGGCAGGTGGTCGACAGCTGCCAGGGGTTGCCCCTGCATTTTCAACGTTAAGTACGAGGCTTGACGGTACCGCAGTTGTCCCCCAGCCACTGTGCGTGAGTGTCCAGGCTGCCGTTTTGCTGAATCCCGGTGGCATTGAACGTGCCGTTGACGGTGGTAGTGAATTGCTTCTGGCTCTGGAATGTCGCCACGCCGGTACCCTGGGCTTTCGGGCAACTGAAACGGAATTTCCACTGGTTGCCGGTCTTGTCCGTCACTTCCTGTTTGCAGCCCGACTGCGGGTCTGTCAGCGGAATCGAGTCGGACGCTACTTGGGCCTGGGTCAGGCACACCTGAACCCCTTTGCCGGCCATGGTGATGCCTTGTTTTTCCAGCATCGCGCGTTGTTCCGGGGTCATCTGTTGCTTCAGTTGACCGAGAATCAACGACAGGTCTGGCAGCGCCTGGTTATCGACTTTCATATTGCTGGTCGTCAACTCCCACAGCCCCGGCGCCAACATCTGCGCGTGCGCCGCCACAGGCAGCGATAAACCAACAACCATGGCCAAACCAAGCAGGCGAGCATTCATCGGGTAACTCCTGGACAATTGTCGGCGTTAGACGCCGCAAAGAAGCCAGTGTTGCACAGCAAATAAAATAGCGACATTGGAGACCGAACATGGTCTGTTAGGCATTGAATTGTCGGGAGTATCGTCATCCATGGAGTTTTTTGGCCCGCACCTGCTCGGCTACCTGATTGCATTGCTGCACTCGCTCGGTACCCTCGCCGCCATCCACGCGGTACTGACCGTGCGGACCGCCCAAGGCTCGATTGCCTGGGCCCTGTCCCTGATATTCATTCCTTACCTGACGTTGATCCCCTACCTGATCTTCGGCCGCAGCACGTTCGATGCCTATATCCAGGCCCGACGCCAGGCCAATCAGGAGATGCACAAGGCCATCGCCGAGTTGAACTGGCGGCCCTGGGTCGAGGAAGCACTGAGCGCTCGCAACTCCCTCGCCTATGCGTCCCTGCGTGCCATGCCAAAACTGGGACGCATGCCGTGCCTGGCAAACAACCAGGTGCGGTTGCTGATCAATGGCGACGCGACCTTCGGTGCAATTTTCGAGACGATTCGTTCGGCGAGAACCGCTGTGCTGATCCAGTTTTTCATCATTCACGACGACGAACTCGGTCGCCAACTGCAAACCCTGCTCAAGGCAAAAGCCGCCGAAGGCGTAGCCATTTACGTCCTGTATGACCGCATTGGCAGCCACTCCCTCCCCCACAGCTATGTGCAGCCCTTGCGTGATGCCGGTGTGCAAGTCAAAGCCTTTGCCACCCGCAGTGGCTGGCTCAACCGCTTCCAGGTCAACTTCCGTAACCATCGCAAGATTGTGGTAGTGGACGGCGCTACGGGCTTTGTCGGCGGGCATAACATCGGCGATGAATACATGGGCAAGAAACCGCCCCTGGCACCCTGGCGCGATACTCATGTACAGGTCAGCGGCCCGGTGGTGGCGTGCCTGCAAGAGTCGTTTGCCGAAGACTGGTTCTGGGCCGCACGGGAACTGCCGCCGCTGCTCCTTCCGGATACCTACCCGGATGCCGGCGTGCTCTGCCAACTGCTGGCCAGCGGCCCGGCCGACCCTTATGAAACCTGTTCGTTATTTTTCGTCGAGGCGATTCATGCGGCCACTGAGCGAGTATGGATCACCAGTCCGTACTTTGTGCCGGATGAAGCGGTATTCGCCGCCCTCAGGCTCGCGGTCCTGCGCGGGGTAGATGTGCGCCTGCTGCTGCCGTCGCGGCCTGATCACCGCATCGTCTATGCCGCATCCAGCCTGTATGCCAGCGAAGCGGTGCGCGCCGGAGTACGCGTGTTCCGCTACACGCCCGGCTTCTTGCATCAGAAAGTGGTGTTGGTGGACAACGAAATCAGCGCCATTGGCAGTGCCAATCTGGATAACCGCTCATTCCGGCTCAATTTCGAAGTGATGTTGCTGACAGTGGATGAAGCATTTGCCAGCGAAGTGGAGAAGATGCTGATGGACGATTTCGACCTGGCCCATGAAATCAGCCAGGAAGAAAACCGCCAGACTCATCGCCTGCAACAACTGGGTATGCGTGTCGCACGGCTAATTTCACCGATTTTGTAGGCTCATGCCAAAACACATGCGGACCGCATGCAGCCTCGTGCCTCGGCAGCGGCTACAGCAAGCCCCACATTAGCCCTTCAGTGTTCCCACTTAGCGATAGAGGTCATCGCGCGTCCACGGCAATTCGTGGCTGCCATCGGCATGAGGTTTCACCGCCAGAATCTGATGCAGATTGATCCAGCCCCGGGCAAAGGCATACGCACAGCCCGCCAGGTACAGCCGCCAGATCCGCAACGCCTGCTCCGGCACCATCTTCGCCGCGGCTTCCAGGTTATCTTCCAGGCGCTCGCTCCAATGATCCAGGGTTCGAGCGTAATGAAGACGCAGGCTTTCCACATCGACCACTTCCAGCCCCACTTCGCTGATCTCCGTCGTCATCATCGACAGATGCGGCAGCTCGCCGTTGGGGAACACATAGCGCTCGATAAAATCCCCGGCGCCACGGCCCACCGGCCGGCCATCGGTGTGCTTGGCGGTAATGCCGTGGTTCATCACCAGGCCGCCCTCACGCACCGCGCCGAACAGAATCTGGCAGTACTGTGCCAGGTTGGCGTGGCCGACGTGTTCGAACATACCTACGCTGACGACTTTGTCGAAACGCCCGTCTTGCGGCAGGTCGCGGTAATCAAGCAGTTGCAGTTCCACCTGGCCTTCCAGCCCTTCGGCTTTCACCCGCTCTTGGGCCAGTTCCAACTGTTCCTTGCTCAGGGTGATACCAAACACTTTTACCCCGAACTCCCGCGCGGCATACCGCGACAGCCCGCCCCAACCACAGCCCACGTCCAGCAGATATTCTCCCGGCTGCAGTCGCAGCTTGCGGCACAAGTGACGGAATTTATCTTGTTGGGCTTGATCGAGGGATTCGCTGCCGGTCTCGAAATACCCACAGGAATAAGCCATGTCGCGGTCCAGCCAGAGCTGATAGAACGCGTTCGACAGGTCGTAATGGTAAGAAATAGCCGCTGCATCAGTGGCCTTGTCGTGGATCGAGCGTACCGGACGACTTTGCAAGTCGTCATCAATCAGGGCGTGACTCAACTCGTCACACACCCGGATCACTTCGGATATGGAGCCTTCCAACTCCAGCTTGCCCTCAACAAAGGCTTTGCCCAGGGAATCGAGCGTTGGATGGGTCAACTTCGTGACCATTGTGGGATCCTTGACCACAATAGTGACACTGGGCTCCGGGCCCAAATTGAATTCATGGCCGTCCCAGAGTCGCAGACGCAGCGGAAGCTGAAGATTCTGTAAGGCCGGTGGAAGTTGCGCGAGCATAAAAAGTCCCCCTTGTTTCAGACGTCTGAAGTGAGGGTAGACCATCCACAGAAAAAGTAGGAGGCTATCGAATTAATAGCTATTTTCTATGGTGCCCGACATTCAAGCAAACCCTCCTGGACCCACTGTTTCAGCCAGGTAACCGCTTGCAATGCCGCGCCCTCTTGATAAGTGACTGCCAACTCGGCGCACAGTTCTGAAAAATTCCAGCCCGTGCTCACCATTCCAGCCAAGGCCCAGGCCTCGACTGGCGCCAGGGTGCGGTATTGACCTATGTTCTGGTGGCGCCAGATCAGGCAAACCTGGGCTTCGGGCAAGGCTTCGCTGCCGGGAAAGTCCGCTTGCTCCTTGCTTGATCGCCAAATCGCCACGCTATTGAAGCAACAGAGTATTTGCTGCACCGAAGACGCCAGCTGCACTTGCAGCCCCGGCCAGGCCTCGGGAGGCAACTGCACCATGTACTGCAACGTCAACGGCTCGCCTTGTGGTGCATCAAAGGCCAGGGTAAATGCCCATTCAAGACGTACTAGCTCGGCCAACGGTACGCTTTGTTCGGCCACCAAATGTTCAAGGACAAACTCGCAAAACCGCTCGCCGAACCAGCGCAAACTGTAATGGGTAGAGGGATAACGACGAATATAAGCCGCGCCCAACTGCGCAAACTCATCGTCCCCGAGCCAGTACCAAACGGCGCCGAAGTCACCCTGTAGCACTTCCTGCAACCGGGCCTGATAAGCGTTGTGGTAAATAGCCAGGCCCGTCTCGACGTCCAGCGTCGGACCGCCGATCAGCGTGGCGCTGAAGCCGCTACTTACTGTCTCTGATAATACCTGTTGCTCAAAAGCCAGTTGCCAGTCCGTCAGGCGCATAAAGGCCTCTTGGCCAGGACCATCGCACCCAGCTCCCGGGCCTTGGCCAACTCGCAGAGTAACTCTTCAAAGGGTGGAAAGTGGCCATCGCGCTCCAGTAGCGTCGAGACCGGGCCCAGGTGTTCCAGGGTCTGTTGATACAACGCCCAGACCGGGTCGCACACCGGGTGATCATGGGTATCGATCACGTAGTCGCCATAGTCCATGTGCCCGGCCAAGTGCAACTGGCGGATACTTTCGGGGGGCAGGTTGCAGATAAAGGTCCAGGCATCGAACCCATGGTTGCGGGAACTGACGTAGACGTTATTGACGTCCAGCAACAGCTGGCAACCGCTGAGGTGTGTCAGGGCATTGAGAAATTCCCACTCGGTGAACTCATCTGCCTTGGATCGCACATAGCTGGAGACGTTTTCCAGTACCAGGGGGCGCTGCAACACATCCTGCACCTGCCGCACGCGATTGGCGACGTGGTACAGGCTTTCTTCGGTATAAGGCAGCGGCAACAGGTCATGCAACTGATGCGCGCTACCACGGCTCCAACACAGATGGTCGGAAACCCACGCCGGCTGGATCCGTTCGGCCAGTTGCTTGAGTTGCTTCAGGTAATCGCGGTCGAGGTCATGGGGCCCGCCAATGGACAGGGACACACCGTGCATCACCAACGGATAACGCTCGGCAATAGCGTCCAGGTAGTACAAGGCTTTGCCGCCTTGCACCAAGTAATTCTCGGAGACGATTTCAAACCAGTCCACGGCCGGCGACTGTTCGAGAATCTCTTGATAATAAACGCTGCGTAACCCGAGGCCGTAACCCAGGCTGGGAAGGGAACCAGACATCACACACTCCAAGGCAAAGTGTCCGCAGCGGCGGGGGGCCCGCTGCGGTGGCACTCGATTGCCGGTTACTCGCCGACTTTGCCGCCTGCTTTATCGCACGCCGACTGAGTCATCGCCTTGAAGCCGTGGCCCTTGCAAACAGCCTGGCCTTTGCAGGCATTTTCAGCGGTTTTGCAATCGTTCATACCTTTGCAGGAAGTCACGCCGTAGCAATGAACCTGGGCATCTGCAGCCTGCACCTGGGTGGCGACCCCGGCAAACATGCCAGCAGCAGCGATAGCAAAGGCAGCACCAGCAGCAGCGGATTTAATGCTCATTCTTGTATTCCTCATGATCGGTAATGGAGTCGGCCAAACGGAGTGTTCAGTCCCGACACAGCACTAGAGTGAGGGGCCCTGGTGCCGTTACATCGAGACTGAATAATTTCCGAAATTTATTCCGCAAGCTTCGACAGCGGCTCCTGGAACCGCAGTAAACGCCCGGCGTTACCCAGCACCAGCAAAGTACTGAGGTTGTGCAACACCGCTGCAATCATTGCCCCCGCCGCGCCCAGCCAACCGAAAGCCGCAAACACCACAATTGCCAACGTCCAACCCAGGCCGATGATCACATTGACCTGCAACGTATGCCGGCACTGCCGACTCAGCCGCACACAGGTACCCAGGCGTCGCAGATCGCTGCCGATCAGCACCACGTCCGCCGAGGCCAGGGCAATATCTGCCCCGCCCGCGCCCATGGCCACGCCCACCACGCCGGCCTTGAGGGCCAGGGAATCGTTGATCCCGTCGCCTACTACCATCGGCCGGAACCCGCTGCCGATTTCCCCCAGTACACGGTTGAGTTTGTCCTCCGGCAAAGCCTGGGCTTCGACATCACCGATGCCCACTTCCAGCGCCAGGCTGTCAGCCACGCTCTGGCGGTCGCCGGTGAGCAGCAATTGACGGCCCAGGCCCAGTTCCCGGAGCTCCTTCATGGCCTGGCGCGCCTCCGGCTTGATGCTGTCGGCGAGCAAGAGCCAGGCGAGGAATTGCCCATTGAGCGCCAACCCGGCAATCGGGCCGTCGTGCCTGGGCACAGGGGTGGTCGCAATGCTCAACTGCTCAAAGAGCTCCGGCCGACCGAGGGCCGCTTCGCCCTGTTCGGTCTGCGCCACCACACCCAAGCCCTGGCGTTCGCGAATATCCGAGAGCACCAACAGCTGTTCTTGGCTGGCGAGCTTCGCCAACGCACGGCTGACGGGGTGGCTGCTGGCCGAGCCCAGGCTGGCTGCCAGGTTCAATAACACTTGGCGGTCCGGCACAGCGGTTTCAATGGACTGCAAGCGCAGGGTGCCAAATGTCAGGGTGCCGGTCTTGTCGACCACCAGGGAAGTCAGGTCCGCCAGCTCTTCCAGGAACGCCGAGCTGCGAATCAGAATCCCGTGACGCGCCGCCACCGCAATCCCGGCAATTGCCGTGGCCGGTGCCGACAATACCAACGCACACGGGCACGCAGCCACCAGCACGGCCAGCATCGCCTGGGCATCATTGGTCACAAACCAGGTGACCGCCGCCAGCAACAACACCAACACCATGTAACTGCCGGCATACCGCTCCAACAACCGGGTGATCGGCGGCTTGGAACGCTCGGCGCTTTGCATCAGGGCGATGACTTTACCCAAGGTCGATTCGTTGCCGGTACGGGTCACTTCCAGACGCAGCAAGCCGTCCAGATTGATCGCGCCACCAAATACCTGCACGCCCACACTGGCCTCCAGCGGCACCGACTCACCGGTGATCGGCGCGGTGTCCAGGCTGGCCTGACCCGACAGCACCACGCCATCGGCGGGCACTCGGTCGCCGGCGCGTACTTCAACGATGTCACCGGTCTTCAGGGTGCCATTATCCACTTCGACAATCGTCCCGTCGGCCTGCACCAAGCGTGCGTGGCTGCGGGTCAGCTTGCCCAAGGCGTGAATGGCTTCTTGAGAACCGATGACACTGCGCTCTTCCAGCACATGACCAAAGATCATGATGATTGGCAACAAGGCAGCGGTCAGCAGGTCACCGGTAGCCCAGGCTCCCAGCATCGCCAGGGCGATCAACTGGTCGGTGATGCCATGCAGGCTCGGGTAGCGCAGGCTGTACCAGGCCGAACGCATCACCGGCACGGCCACCAGCAAGGAGGCGACGCCCAGCAACAGCTGGCTGACGCCGCTCTGATCAGGGCTCAGCCAGCGCCAGGCCAGGCCCAGGGCGAGCAGGCCGAGGGCCAACATCGCCAACGTCAATTGCCGAGCGGCACTGCGCTGCTCGGCCGACGTCAGCATGGGGGCTGCATGAGCGGTCATTGTTCGGCTCCCTGAATAATCAGGCGGGAATCATCTTTAGGGTCGACTGTGGTCACGGAACCGGCCTGACCGAGGATCTTCGGCAGGCGCTCGCGGTACAGGCGCAGTAAAAGGCCGGGGTCTTTGACCTGAGCCAGGCTGGCCACGGTGGCGGTTTGTGCCTGGGCATTGGCCAGGCGTTCGCGGGCGCCAGCGTGAGCCACTTGCACCAGTCGGTCGGCGTCCTGAGTGGCGCCCTGGGTCAGTTTCTCGGCGTCGGTGCGGGCGTTGGCCACAGCCTTGTCGGCTTGCTGGCTGGCAGTCAGTACCGCGTTGAAGGCATTCACCGCCGGGCTCGGCAAGCTCGATTGCACATCGACCCGGGTCACTTCGATACCCAGGCCCAGGCCTGTAGACGCCAGGTCTACCAGGCGCTGGTTGATGCCTTGCACCAGATCCCCGCGCAAGCGTTCACGGCGTTCGGCAGCCTGGTTGTCGGCGCCGATCAGTTCGGGACGCGCCACCAGAATAGTGTCCAGGTCCCGAGCGGCCGTCAGGGCCACGGCGCTACGGGTAACCAACCGATCCAGCGCCGGCAACACGTGAGTACCCTGCAACACAAAGGCGTAAGGCTCAGTGACCTTGTAGAACACCCGCACATCCAGTTGCACCACGCCGGCATCACCCGTCAGCAGGTAACCGGAACCGGCCAGGGCATCACTCAGGGGCGTGGCCAAACTGGCGACGCGGTCCGCCTGGATCGCAGCGTCGGAGCGCAGGAGAGTTTCCACACGGCGCTCAATTACCCGATCCGCCGCCGGCAACAACACCACTTGTTCAAAGGGACGCGGCCAAGCCAAGAGCAGCCCAGCATTCTGAATCCGATCCAATGCGCCGAAGTGCAAGACCACGGCACGGTTCTGCGGATCGATCTGCCGCACGTTGGAAAACGCCCAGGCCAGCGCGGCCAGCACGGTCACCGCATACAGTGCGAGGAAGGTCAGGCGCCCGGCCTGGATCCACGGGCTGTCGAGGCTGTCCGGGTCTTTGGACGACAGACTCATGGCTGTGGATCCTTGGGCCCGTCCACCAATGCACGGAACGGTGCGGCATCGGTGCGCAGGATGATTTTAGTGCCCGGCGTTACCACCGTGCCCAAGGTATCGAGGGAACGCAGCAAGTTATACAACTGCGGGTTGCTGGCGTAGGCACGGCCGTAGATTTGCGCCGCTTCCACACGGGATTGGGCTTCGATGTCTGCGGCTTTCACCGTGGCATCAGCCTGGACGATACGCGCGTCACGCTCGGCGGCGGAGCGGATCTGCGCCGCTTCGCGCTTGCCCACGGCGGTGCGTTCGGTGGCAATGGTTTCCCGCTCGGCACGCATGCGGTCGACGGTGGCCGCCAGGGTCACCGAAGGCAAGGTCAGCCGCTCGATACCCACCTGCACCACACGCACGCCATAGGTAGTGAGCAACTGTTGATCAATCTGTTGGCGCAACTGCGCTTCGAAATCGGCGATCCGCACCTGGCTGGCGTCAGTGTTCACCAGGTTGGCCAAATCGAAACTGCTGGCGGTGGTTTCAAGAGCCGAACCGACAAAGGTACGAATCTGCCGCGCCGCTTCGTCCGGCTGGTTCTGCACGGCGCGCATAAAACGTTTCACGTTGTCGGCATCACCCTGGACCTGCCAGGCCACATAGGCCTGGACGATGATCCGCAAACCATCCCGCGTGCCCACGTCCTGCAAACCGCTGGAAGTGGTGCGCAAGCGCAAATCCACCGGGATCGCCGCCTCGAACGGCGCCGGCCAGCGCCAGCCAAGGCCAGGCTCCAGCAGCACCCGCGCAGGGTTGCCGAACCGGGTGATCACCGTGGCCTCGCCGGAACGCACTTGCACCAGGCTGGCGGCGGCAACGGCGAACAGCACCAGCAACATCGCCCAGGCCATGCGCCGCCAAGGGAACGGGCCGGCGTCTTGTTCTTCCCCGTGATGGTGATGATGGTGGTGGCCGTGGTGGTGACCATGATCATGAGAATGAGCGCTCAACAGACAACTCCTTATTGAACGGCTTTACGCGGCACCGAAGGGTCGGCCGGCAAAGTAAAAGAACGCAGATCGATCGTCGGGACGCTGCTGCCACCCAGGCGATGATCAAGAATAAGCAACTTGGCGTGGCTCAGGCCCTGGCTCAGTTGGCCGAGGTACTGCTCCAGCACGAACGCTTGGCCGGCATGGGCGTAAGCCTTTTGCTCGGCGACAAAGCGCAGGTCCGCCGCCCGGGCACCCGCGTTGACCTCATGGGCCGTGGCCTGGGCCAAATCCTGGGCCGTGCTGGCTTGCAGCAACGCCTGATTGGTTTGTTCGCTGGCCACGCCGCGCTCACGGGAGATCAACGCCTGGGCACCAATTTGCGCCGCTTGCACGCCATGGTAGGCGTTGGCCGCGCCAGCGGGCGGGTGAATGGCTTCCACCACGGTGGCGAGGATTTCCACGCCGCTGTCGAGTCTCTGCAAATCGGCTTGTACCGTCCGGCCTATTGCATCGGCCAGGCCGGTGCGCTGCTCCCCAAGCAATTCATCAAGGGTACGCGAGGCAAAGTCATGCACGAGAATGCGGCTGGCGGTGCTGCGAATCAGCGTGGGGACATCGGCACTGTTGTAGGTGGCGGCAAGCGCGGCCTGATCAGTCAGGCCGATACGATAAACGAAGCGCACGTCCATGTTGACGATCTGGAAGCTCTGCTTGTCGCCGCTGCTGCTGGCGATCACCTGGGACTTGTCATTCACATGGCTGGCGTCCCACAGACGATTGGCGATCAGTGGTGCAGGGCCTTCGGCGGGCGCCAATTCTGTGGTGGCCGTCTCGCCGACGCTGGTGGCCAACTCGTGGACCACGCCATTTTCCACACTCAGCACCCGGCCCAACGGCCATGGCAACCCCACGTGCAGGCCCGGCCCGAAGACCTCCACTGGTTTGCCAAAGCGTTCATAAATCCCACGGCCTTGCAGGGCTACTTCATGCACGCCCGTCAGTAACCAACCCACCGCCAACACCACGACCAATATCGGCAAAAACGCCCGGCGCATATAGGTAAACGCCCAGATCTGTCGCAGGTCGATGCCGAAGCGGTTGTGCAATTCGTGTTGCAAGGCGAGCAGCGGCTGTGGCGGCCAGCGCAGCAGGTCGGCAATAAAGCTTTGCGCCATCAACCGAGGCTCCAGGCGCTCCTGGCGTGGGCTGAACAGAGACAGCGCCGCCCGCAGCAGAAACTCCAATGCCACCAACGCTGGCAGCAAACCGATCAACACCGCCAGGCGCAATGGCCAGACGGATTCTTCGCTGGCAAATAACAGGCAAATCGCACTGAGCGCCAGACAGATGATTGCCACCCGGCTCAACTGCGCCAGTTGCCCTGCTTCCGGCCATTGGGCAGTGCTTTCCTGGGCCAGGCGTCGTTCAAATACCAGCAAGCCGAAGGCCAGCAACAGCGCGACCGCAGCGCCAACACTGGCGGCCTGCCCCACCACAGCGGGTGGCAACGCCAGGTTCCAGAACTCTACGATGCTGAGCAGTGCCAGCAAGGACCCGCCGCACAACCACAGGACGGGCGCGCCTATCTGCGCCAACAGGCCACCCCAGCCGCTGCTGATGCGGCCGAGCAGGCGCTCATACCAACCGGAATCTTCCACGGCCTGCGGCGGCTCAATCAACGACGCCGTCGGGTCTTCCAATGCCTGGGCCCGCCAATCGGCCACCCACCAGGCCGATTGCAACCCGGCCACCAGCACCAGCAAGGAGGAGGCACAGTTGATGAGCACCACCGGCCAAATCGACAGCGGCGCGAACAACGTCACGAATAACGCCAGCACCCAGCCGCCGATGGCCATGACTGTCAGGCTGACACCCGCCTGGCGTAACCGCCGGGCATGAACTATCCCTTGTTGAAAGCGTGGCAGGCCGTCCACCAATGCGCCTTCAGCGTCTAGATCCACTCGCATGCACACACGCCCGTCCATACACAATTCGTTACCATATAACACAAGGCGTGAAATTTTTGTTCGATTGCATAAGGGGAGTGACAACCCCCCAGAAACACTAGCCATCACTAGTGTCCGCTGCGATTAATCGTCACACTCCAGAAAATGTTTTGCGATGCGCGAACAGCACGCGCCCATGTGGGTCCTGCATCCCACCCATCGTAAAGTCTTGGAGGGTCTGTCTTATGCCCGCTGATTTGGAATTACAGGTAGTCGCCAGTCTGCTACGCCGGGGTCGCTCCCTGGATCAGTTATCCACAGGGCTGACATTGCTCGGTGTGCTGTTTGGCCTTGCGCAGCTGCTGATGGCGACGATTACCCCCATCTGCCTGATTCTCAGCGGCTGGCTGATCGTCCTGGGCCTGCTGCAAAAATATTGGGCGCTGCGGGTGGCTTTCGACGCTGACCTGTTCACGCTGATGGCTCGTGACCTGGAACGCACCCCCGACCTCGACCAGGCGTTGCAGAACCTCGGCCTGCAATCGGCCAAACGCGCTGGCAGGCCGTGGGCCGAACGTCGTCGTGGCGCCCTCAAGCTATTGCGCAAGCAAGCGTACCTGTTGGTCGCACAAGTGCTGCTGACATTGGCCATCATCCTGGCCAGCCCCTGGCTACCCTTTGCTGGATAAGGATTGGGAACTCTCCAGGCTGTTCGGCATTACCCGCGTTATGTCTTAAAATAGCCGGTTGCCGAAAGAACCGTCATGGCCATAGCCATGACGGGCTTCCATCCGTTACAAATAAGTGTGGTTAAGATGAACAAGCCTTTCATTTCGCTGTGCCCTGAAATTACTCGGGCGCACGCGCTGACGCTGATGGATTGGTTGGAGGATGAGCGCGTCACCTGCTATCTGAGCGATTCGCGCCATGTCTCCCGCTCCATCGAGCAAGTCATCGATCGAACTCAATTGCCGATCCTGACCCATCTATTCAACCGGGGCGGCCGATTCTTCATGGCCTATGACCGACATGACGCCCCGGTGGGCTTTGTCCGTCTAATCAAGACCGGCTCAAATTGCGAGATAGTCCTGGTCATCGGAGACAGTGACAAATGGGGCCGAAACCTTGGCGCCCGCACGATCCGCGAAGGCATGAAACTGGCCTTCCTCGACATGCGGGCCAAGAAGCTCATCGCCAAGATCCACCCGGACAACACGCGCTCGCTGAAAGCCTTTCTGCGCAGCGGCTTTCTGCTTGAGAGCGAAACGCCGGCATTGAAGTCATTTTCCATGACGGCGGGGCGCTATCTCCAGTTCTTGCGCGAAGGTGCCGGTGGCGACTCCACTAGGATCTACATCACTGAAATCGACAAGGCCAGGCTCGAGAGTCTAATCGCGCTCGAGCAAGGCCCGGCCATTGTTGAACTCGAACATGAGCTTGAGCGAGCCATTGTCGTCAAGCCGCAGCAGGTGGCGTGCAATGTCGTCACGATGAACTCTAGGGCCTTGCTGCAGCTGGACGACGAAGAGATCGAAGTGGCCTTGGTCTACCCTGAAGACGCGGACAGCAACGCAGGGAAGCATTCCGTGTATTCCGACATCGGCGCCGCCATCCTGGGCTATCAGGAGGGGGACGCCATCGACTGGCGAATTTCTGATCGGACCCGCCGGATTGAGATCAGGAAAGTGCTTTACCAGCCGGAGGCTGCGGGCGATTTCCACCTATAATTGCGCCTTTTGCCCAGTGTTCGTCCATCAGGCGCGAGGATCCCCCAAGGACGGGGCCTCGCTTTCCGTGCCTGAACGGCGCGTTGGATGGTCAAGGGTAGGAGCGGAGCCAGTTGCGAAAGGCAGGAGGCGGTAGGACAGACCTAGCCGGCTCCCGCGACAGTTTTATTCTCTAAAACCATGCCCTTCTAATTACCGCCAGGTGTTACTCCACGGTCACCGACTTGGCCAGGTTACGCGGCTGGTCAACGTCGGTACCCTTGAGCACCGCCACGTAGTACGACAATAGCTGCAACGGGATGGTGTAGAGGATCGGCGACAGGGTGTCGTGGATATGCGGCATGTTGATGACGTGAGTGCCTTCACCATTGGTCATGCCGGCCTTCTCATCGGCAAACACAATCAGTTGGCCGCCACGGGCGCGCACTTCCTGCAGGTTGGACTTGAGCTTCTCCAGCAGTTCGTTGTTCGGTGCCACAGTGACCACGGGCATGTCGTCGTCGACCAGGGCCAACGGGCCATGCTTCAGTTCACCGGCCGGGTAGGCTTCGGCGTGAATATAGGAAATTTCCTTGAGTTTCAGGGCACCTTCCATCGCCACCGGGTACTGCGCGCCACGGCCGAGGAACAAGGTGTGGTTCTTGTCGGCGAACAGCTCGGCGACTTTCTCCACGGTGCCATCCATCGCCAGGGCTTCGCCCAGGCGGGTCGGCAGGCGGCGTAGCTCTTCTACAAGAGTGGCTTCAACACCATCGGCCAGGGTCCCGCGTACTTGGCCCAGGGAAAGGGTCAGCAGCAACAGGCCGACGAGTTGAGTCGTGAAGGCTTTGGTAGAAGCCACGCCGATTTCACGACCGGCCTGGGTCAGCAGCGTCAGGTCCGACTCACGCACCAGGGAACTGATGCTGACGTTGCAAATCGCCAGGCTGGCGAGGTAGCCCAATTCTTTGGCATTACGCAGGGCAGCCAGGGTATCGGCGGTTTCGCCGGACTGGGAGATGGTTACAAACAAGGTGTCCGGTTGAACCACTACTTTGCGGTAGCGGAATTCGCTGGCCACTTCCACCTGGCACGGGATACCGGCCAGTTCTTCCAGCCAGTAACGGGCAACCATACCGGCGTGGTAACTGGTGCCGCAGGCAACGATTTGTACATTGCGTACCTTGGCAAACAGCTCGGCGGCTTGCGGGCCAAAGGCATTGACCAGCACTTGGTTCTGGCTCAATCGACCTTCCAGGGTGCGTTGCACCACGGACGGCTGCTCATGGATTTCCTTGAGCATGAAATGGCGGAACTCGCCCTTCTCGGCGGCTTCGGCACCGTCACGGTACTGCACCGCTTCACGTTCAACGGACAAGCCGTTAACGTCCCAGATCTGCACGCTTTCACGACGGATTTCAGCAATATCGCCTTCCTCCAGGTACATGAAGCGGTCGGTGACCTGACGCAGGGCCAATTGGTCGGAAGCAAGGAAGTTCTCACCCAGGCCGAGACCGATCACCAACGGGCTGCCACTGCGGGCGGCAACCAGCCGGTCCGGCTGGCTCGCGCTGATCACGGCCAGGCCATAGGCCCCGTGCAGTTCCTTGACGGTGGCCTTGAGGGCAGTGGTCAGGTCGCTGTGGTCCTTGAGCTTATGGTCCAGCAGGTGAGCGATGACTTCGGTGTCGGTGTCCGAGGTAAATACATAGCCGAGGCCTTTGAGCTGTTCGCGCAGCACTTCGTGGTTTTCAATGATGCCGTTGTGCACCACAGCCAAGTCACCGGAGAAGTGCGGGTGGGCATTGCGTTCACACGGGGCACCGTGAGTCGCCCAGCGAGTGTGAGCAATACCCAGGCGGCCTGCCAGAGGCTCGCCGGCCAAAGCCTGCTCCAGTTCGCTGACCTTGCCCGGGCGGCGCATGCGCTCAAGCTTGCCAGAATGGGTAAAGAGCGCCACACCAGCGCTGTCATAGCCACGGTATTCAAGGCGCTTGAGGCCTTCGAGCAAAATGGCAGTGACGTTGCGTTCAGCGACTGCGCCTACAATTCCACACATGGTTTCTCTCCTAGATGACTGCCGCGCAAATCAGCGTGATGCCGCGGGCTTGAATCTGGTCGCGGGCCTCAAGCGGCAGGCGATCATCGGTAATAAGGGTATGGACGTTGCCCCAAGGCAGCTCCAGGTTGGGGATCTTGCGGCCGATCTTGTCGGATTCGACCATCACCACCACTTCGCGGGCGACCTCGGCCATCACGCGGCTCAGGCCCAGTAATTCGTTGAAGGTGGTGGTACCGCGCTGCAGATCAATGCCGTCGGCGCCGATAAACAGTTGATCAAAGTCGTAGGAGCGCAGCACTTGCTCGGCGACCTGGCCCTGGAACGAGTCCGAATGCGGGTCCCAGGTACCGCCTGTCATCAACAACACCGGCTCGTGTTCCAGTTCGCTCAAGGCGCGGGCCACGTGCAGGGAATTGGTCATCACCACCAGGCCGGGCTGAGGCCCCAGCTCGGGGATCATCGCGGCGGTGGTGCTGCCGCTGTCGATAATGATCCGCGCATGCTCACGCAGGCGCTTGACGGCCGCGCGGGCAATGGCGCGCTTGTAGACCGAAATGGGCTGGGCGGGGTCGCCCACCAGTTCCTGGGGCATAGTGATAGCACCGCCATAGCGGCGCAGTAGCAAGCCGTTGCTCTCGAGAGCGGCCAGGTCTTTGCGGATGGTCACTTCCGATGTCTCGAAACGCTTGGCCAATTCGTCCACGCTGACTTCACCCTGCTCGTTGAGCAAGGTGAGGATGTTGTGGCGGCGCTGGGGAGTATTTCGTTTCGACATGGTAGTGATAAGTTTCGTTTCGAAAGATAACGAAGGCAATCAAAACCTATTGACGGGAAATCGTCAAGAGTGGGCTATAAAAAACTCTAGGAGCGAGGGGCCGCCTCGCTCCTACAAGGTATTGCGGGTTGTGGATAACTCAGGTCTTTTTGATTTTGACCGGGCGTTTCCAACCGTCGATGTTGCGTTGGCGGGCGCGAGCTACGGCCAGTTGCGACTTATCCACATCCTGGTTGATGGTTGAACCTGCTGCAGTGTTTGAACCATCACCGATCGTCACAGGGGCAATCAACGAGTTGTTCGAGCCGATGAACACGTCTTCGCCAATGGTCGTCTGGTACTTGTTTGCGCCATCGTAGTTGCAGGTGATCGCGCCGGCGCCGATATTGCTGCGAGCGCCGATCACCGCATCACCCAAGTAGGCAAGATGGCCAGCCTTGGCATCGTCGCCCATCTGCGCGTTTTTCAGTTCGACGAAATTACCGACATGAGCCCTGGCTCCCAACACGCTACCAGGACGCAACCGCGCGAATGGGCCGGCATCGCTGCCCTCGCCCATCACCGCACCATCGATATGGCTGTTGGCCTTGATCACAACACCTTGGCGCAGGGTACTGTCCTTGATCACGCAGTTCGGGCCGATCACCACATTGTCTTCAATGACCACCCGGCCTTCGAGGATTACGTTGATGTCGATCAGCACGTCGCGGCCCACGGTGATGTCGCCCCGCACGTCAAAGCGTGCGGGGTCGCGCAAGGTCACACCCAGCGCCATGAGACGGCGGGCTTCGCGCTGCTGGTAGTGACGCTCCAGTTCCGCCAGTTGCTTGCGGTCATTGGCGCCCTGCACTTCCATCGGGTCGTGAGGCTGTTCGGTGGCGACCACCAAGCCATCACTGACGGCCATTTCGATGACATCGGTCAGGTAGTACTCGCCCTGAGCATTGTTGTTGGACAAGCGGCTCATCCAATCAGCCAATCGGTCAGCCGGCACCGCAAGGATTCCGGTGTTGCCTTCGGTGATGGCACGCTGGGCTTCGCTGGCATCTTTATGCTCGACGATAGCGGCAACCTTGCCGTCAGCGTTGCGTACGATACGGCCGTAACCGGTGGGGTCTTCCAGTTCTACGGTCAGCAGGCCCATTTGCCCAGGCACTACGTGCTTGAGCAGGCGCTGCAGGGTTTCCACTTCGATCAGGGGCACGTCGCCGTAGAGGATAAGTACGGTGTCGGCAGTGATGAACGGCACGGCTTGGGCGGTGGCATGGCCAGTGCCCAGTTGCTTGTCCTGCAATACGAAATTCAAGTCGTCCGCTGCCAGGCGCTCACGTACCACATCGGCACCATGGCCAATCACCACGTGAATACGCTGTGGGTCCAGTTGCCGGGCGCTGTGGATAACATGGCCGAGCATGGAGTTTCCAGCAACCGGGTGCAACACCTTGGGTAGGGCCGAACGCATGCGGGTACCCTGGCCTGCGGCAAGAATTACGATTTCGAGAGACATGAATGGCTACCAATCCTGGGCGGTCAGACTTAAGACCAAAGAAGTATTTTGCAAAAAAGAAAAAGGGTAGCCGAGGCTACCCTTTTTAATCAATCACACATGAAGCGTAACGGCTTAACCGCCAAACTTCTTGCGGATCTGCTGGACGGTACGCAGCTGAGCTGCGGCCTCGGCCAGACGTGCAGCAGCAGAACCGTAGTCGAAATCTGCGCCTTTTTCATTCAGGGCCTTCTCGGCAGCCTTGACGGCTTCCTGAGCGGAGGCTTCATCCAGGTCGGCAGCACGTTGCACAGTGTCGGCAAGTACCTTGACCATGTTCGGCTGAACCTCGAGGAAACCACCAGAGATGTAAAACACCTCGGCTTCTCCACCCTGCTTGATCAAGCGGATCGGACCCGGCTTCAAGCTGGTGATCAACGGTGCGTGGCCCATGGCAATACCCAGGTCACCCAACTCGCCGTGTGCAATCACCATTTCTACCAGACCGGAGAAGATTTCCCCTTCCGCGCTGACGATATCGCAATGGACTGTCATAGCCATCTGATTGCCTCAACCTGATGAGCGCCCGTTGCCGGGCGCCGGGATTACAGTTTCTTGGCTTTCTCGATCGCTTCTTCGATGCCGCCGACCATGTAGAACGCTTGTTCTGGCAGGTGGTCGTAGTCACCGTTGAGGATGCCTTTGAAGCCAGCAATGGTGTCTTTCAGGGAAACGTATTTACCCGAAGCACCGGTGAAGACTTCAGCCACGAAGAACGGCTGCGACAAGAAACGCTGGATCTTACGAGCGCGGGATACCAACTGCTTGTCGGTTTCCGACAGCTCGTCCATACCCAGGATCGCAATGATGTCCTTCAGTTCTTTGTAACGCTGCAGCACGTACTGAACGCCGCGAGCGGTGTCGTAGTGCTCCTGGCCGATCACGTTCGGGTCCAGCTGGCGCGAAGTCGAGTCCAGTGGATCGACCGCTGGGTAGATACCCAGGGAGGCGATGTCACGGGACAGTACAACAGTGGCGTCCAAGTGGGCGAAGGTGGTCGCTGGCGACGGGTCGGTCAAGTCATCCGCAGGTACGTATACCGCTTGGATCGAGGTGATCGAACCTTCCTTGGTGGAAGTGATACGTTCTTGCAGAACGCCCATCTCTTCAGCCAGGGTCGGCTGGTAACCTACTGCAGAAGGCATACGGCCCAGCAGTGCGGATACTTCAGTACCGGCCAGGGTGTAACGGTAGATGTTGTCGACGAACAGCAGAACGTCGTTACCTTCGTCACGGAACTTCTCGGCCATGGTCAGGCCAGTCAGTGCCACGCGCAGACGGTTACCCGGCGGCTCGTTCATCTGACCGTAAACCAGTGCCACTTTGTCCAGAACGTTGGAATCCTTCATCTCGTGGTAGAAGTCGTTACCCTCACGAGTACGCTCACCCACACCGGCGAACACGGAATAACCGCTGTGCTCGATGGCGATGTTACGGATCAATTCCATCATGTTTACGGTTTTGCCTACACCGGCACCACCGAACAGACCGACTTTACCGCCCTTGGCGAACGGGCAAACCAGGTCGATAACCTTGATGCCGGTTTCCAGCAGGTCGTTACCGCCTGCCTGCTCTGCGAACGACGGCGCAGGACGGTGAATGCCCCAACGCTCTTCGGTGTCGATCGGGCCAGCTTCGTCAATCGGGTTGCCCAGTACGTCCATGATCCGGCCCAGGGTCGCTTTACCGACCGGTACGGAAATGGCAGCACCTGTGTCGACAACGCCCAGACCGCGCTTCAAGCCTTCGGTGGACCCCATCGCAATGGTACGAACCACGCCGTCGCCCAGCTGCTGCTGAACTTCAAGAGTGGTGCCGGCATCGCTTTGGACTTTCAAAGCGTTGTAGATGCTCGGTACGCTGTCGCGTGGAAATTCCACGTCGATAACGGCGCCGATGATTTGAACGATACGTCCGCTACTCATAGCTGGATCCTCTGAATATTTGAACCGTTAAACCGCGGCAGCGCCGCCGACGATTTCCGAGATCTCTTGGGTGATCGCAGCCTGACGCGCCTTGTTGTAGATCAGTTGCAAATCACTGATCAAATCACCGGCGTTGTCGGTAGCGTTTTTCATCGCGATCATCCGCGCCGCTTGTTCAGCTGCGTTGTTCTCGACCACCGCCTGGTACACCTGCGACTCCACGTAGCGCACCATCAAGCCGTCAAGCAGCTCTTTGGCGTCTGGTTCGTAGAGGTAGTCCCAGTGGTGCTTGAGTTCCTGATCCGGGGTCGCCACCAATGGAATCAACTGCTCCACGGTAGGCTGCTGGGTCATGGTGTTGATGAACTTGTTGGATACCACGGACAGGCGGTCAATCCGGCCTTCCAGGTACGCATCCAGCATCACCTTGACGCTGCCGATCAAATCATTGATCGACGGCTCTTCACCCAGGTGGCTGATAGCTGCAACGACGTTACCGCCGAAGTTGCGGAAAAAGGCCGCACCCTTGCTACCAACGACACACAGATCGATCTCGACGCCGTTTTCGCGGTTTACCGCCATGTCCTTGACCAGGGCCTTGAACAGGTTGGTATTCAAACCACCGCACAAACCACGGTCACTGCTCACGACGACATAACCAACGCGCTTAACTTCGCGGTCGATCATGAACGGGTGGCGGTATTCCGGGTTGGCGTTGGCCAAATGCCCAATTACCTGGCGGATACGCTCCGCATAAGGACGGCTAGCAGCCATGCGCATTTGTGCCCTGCGCATTTTGCTGACCGCCACTTTTTCCATGGCGCTGGTAATCTTTTGCGTGCTTTTGATGCTCGCAATCTTACTGCGAATCTCTTTTGCGCCTGCCATGTAACACCTATCAGGTTAGCAAGCGGAAGCCTTGCGGCTCCCGCTGCGGCTTACCAGGTTTGGGTGGCCTTGAACTTCTCGATACCGGCTTTCATGCCAGCGTCGATTTCGTCATTGAAGTCACCCTTCACGTTGATCTTGGCCATCAAATCGGCATGATCTCGGTTGAAGTAAGCAATCAGCGCTTGTTCAAAGCTGCCGACCTTGGCGATTTCGACGTCAGTCAGGAACCCACGCTCAGCGGCATACAGCGACAACGCCATGTCAGCGATCGACATTGGGGCGTATTGCTTCTGCTTCATCAGCTCGGTAACGCGCTGACCATGCTCAAGTTGCTTACGGGTCGCTTCGTCCAGGTCAGAAGCGAACTGGGCGAATGCCGCCAGTTCACGGTACTGAGCCAGAGCGGTACGGATACCACCGGAGAGCTTCTTGATGATCTTGGTCTGAGCGGCACCACCCACACGGGATACCGAAACACCGGCGTTCACAGCAGGACGGATCCCGGAGTTGAACATGGCCGATTCCAGGAAGATCTGACCGTCAGTGATGGAAATCACGTTGGTCGGAACGAACGCGGAAACGTCGCCAGCCTGGGTTTCGATGATCGGCAGTGCGGTCAGGGAACCAGTTTTGCCGGTCACTGCGCCATTGGTGAACTTCTCTACGTACTCTTCCGAAACGCGGGATGCGCGCTCCAACAGACGGGAGTGGAGATAGAACACGTCGCCTGGGTAGGCTTCACGGCCTGGTGGACGGCGCAGCAGCAGGGAAATCTGGCGGTAAGCCACTGCTTGCTTGGACAGATCGTCATAAACGATCAGTGCGTCTTCACCGCGGTCGCGGAAGAATTCACCCATGGTGCAACCGGAGTACGGTGCCAGGAACTGCAGCGCAGGAGATTCCGAAGCACTGGCAGCCACGATGATCGTGTTGGCCAGGGCGCCGTTTTCTTCCAGCTTGCGAACCACGTTGGCGATGGTCGATTGCTTCTGACCAATGGCTACGTAGACGCAGAAAATGCCGCTGTCTTTCTGGTTGATGATCGCGTCGATTGCCAGAGCGGTTTTACCGATCTGACGGTCACCGATGATCAGCTCACGCTGGCCACGGCCGACAGGAATCATGGCATCGACAGCCTTGTAGCCAGTCTGTACAGGCTGGTCTACAGACTTACGCCAGATCACGCCTGGAGCAACTTTCTCGACCGCATCGGTCTCGGTGTTGTTCAGCGGACCTTTGCCGTCAACTGGGTTACCCAGTGCGTCGACAACGCGACCCAGCAATTCCTTACCAACCGGAACTTCCAGGATGCGGCCTGTGCACTTGGCGCTCATGCCTTCGGCCAGAGACTGGTAAGCGCCCAATACAACGGCACCTACGGAGTCTTGCTCCAGGTTGAGGGCCATACCGAAGACGCCGCCCGGAAACTCGATCATCTCGCCGTACATGACGTCGGCCAGACCGTGAATCCGCACGATGCCGTCAGATACGCTGACGACAGTGCCTTCGTTACGGGCTTGGGAGGTCACATCGAGCTTGTCGATGCGGCCCTTGATAATTTCACTTATTTCGGAAGGATTGAGTTGCTGCATTGCTCTGCTGCCCCTTCAAACTCAAGATTTCAATGCTTCGGCAAGGCTCGCGAGTTTGCCACGAACCGAGCCATCGATAACCAGGTCGCCGGCGCGAATGATGACACCACCAATCAGGGTGGCATCCTCCGCAACTTGCAGGCGCACTTCCCGGTCGAGTCGTGCACTGAGAACCTTGGCGAGTTTGTCTTGCTGTTCTTGGTTCAATGCAAAAGCACTGGTGACTTCAACATCTACCGATTTCTCTTGTTCGGCCTTGTACAGGTCAAACAGAGCGGCAATCTCCGGCAAAAGCGGGAGACGGTCGTTTTCGGCAACGACGTGGATGAAGTTCTGCACTTTCACATCAAACTTGTCACCGCACACGTCAATAAACGTGGCGGCCTTGTCTGCGCTCGTCAGGCGCGGGGCCTTGAGCACGCTCTGCATGGTGTCATCTTGCGACACTGCTGCAGCCAGGCCGAGCATGGCTGACCAAGAGGCCAGTTGCTGGTGGGCCTGGGCGTGCTCGAAGGCTGCCTTAGCGTAAGGTCGGGCCAACGTGGTCAATTCTGCCATGATCGCCCTCGCTTAAATTTCAGCAGCCAGTTTGTTAACCAGCTCCGCGTGCGCGTTTTGATCGATTGTGGCACCGAGGATCTTCTCAGCACCGCCGACCGCCAGAGCACCCAGTTGGGCACGCAGCGCGTCTTTGACGCCGTTCAGTTCCTGTTCGATCTCGGCAATCGCCTGTGCCTTCACACGTTCAGCTTCGACGCGGGCTTTATCAACAGCCTCTTCGACGATCTGGTTACCGCGTTTCTTGGCTTGCTCAATGATTTCAGCTGCCTGTGCTTTCGCATCGCGCAGTTGATGGCCCGCTTTTTCTTGGGCCAGCTCCAGGTCGCGAGCTGCACGGCTGGCAGCGTCCAATCCATCTGCGATCTTCTTCTGACGTTCGTGCAAAGCCGCGATGACCGGAGGCCACACGAACTTCATGCAAAACAGTACAAAAATGAAGAACGCAACGGACTGGCCAATCAGGGTTGCATTAATGTTCACGCCAACACCTCGCTCGTTCGTTGTCCATCACACCAATCAACTCGAAAATTCGAGTGATTAGCCAGCGAGTTGACCAACGAAGGGGTTCGCGAAGGTGAAGAACAGAGCGATACCAACGCCGATCATAGTCACGGCGTCGAGCAGGCCGGCGACGATGAACATTTTAACTTGCAGCATTGGAACCATTTCTGGCTGGCGCGCTGCGCCTTCCAGGAACTTGCCGCCCAACAGGCCGAAACCAATGGCAGTACCCAGGGCGCCCAGGCCGATCAACAGTGCAACAGCGATAGCGGTTAGACCAACTACAGTTTCCATCTTTCCTCCCGACTTTTACGTCGTATGGTTTAGGTTTTTTAGATTTTAAAGCGGTAAAACAAATCGTTTCATAGCCCTTTCAGGCCACCTTCCCGTTTCACCGGGAAGGACATCAGACTAGTCGAGACTGGTCTTAATGGTTCTCTTCGTGCGCCATCGACAGGTAGACGATGGTCAGCATCATGAAGATGAAGGCCTGCAGGGTGATGATCAGGATGTGGAACACAGCCCACGCCCACTGCAGAACAATGCCCAGGCCGCTAAGCCAGAGCAGACCGCTGCCGAACATCACAGCGATCAGGATAAACACCAACTCGCCGGCATACATGTTGCCGAACAGTCGCAGCGCCAGGGAAATAGGCTTGGCGATCAGGGTGACGAATTCCAGCAGGAAGTTCACCGGGATCAGCAGCGCTTGCAGGAAAATGTTCTTGCTGCCAAACGGGTGCAGGGTCAGTTCGCCGATGAAACCGCCAATGCCCTTGACCTTGATGCTGTAGAAAATGATCAACGCGAACACCGACAGGGCCATGCCCAGGGTGGCGTTAGGGTCTGTGGTCGAAACCGCACGGAATGGAATGTGTGCATCGCCGCTGATCAGGATGGCCAACTGAGGAATCCAGTCGACCGGGATCAGGTCGATGGCGTTCATCAGGAACACCCAGACGAAGATGGTCAGTGCCAGCGGTGCAATCACCGGGCTACGGCCATGGAAGCTGTCTCTCACGCTGCCATCGACGAATTCGACCAATACTTCAACGAAGTTCTGCAAAGCACCTGGTTGCCCGGAAGTCGCCTTCTTTGCCGCCATGCGGAAAATCAGGACGAAGATCAGGCCTAGTGCGACCGACCAGCCAAGAGTATCGACGTGGAAAGCCCAGAAGCCCATCTCTTTGGCTTCTGCTGCGGTGTGAGCAAATCCCCAGCCGCCGTCAGGTAGCTGCCCGAAGGTCAGGTTCTGCAAGTGGTGCTGGATATAGCCCGAAGCGGTTGTCTCTGCCATGGTTGCCTCAAACGCCCTAAGGTCTCGAAAGTCTTGTTTTCATCAGCAGGGGAGCGAACCAGCTGACCAGTTGGGTCAGCACGAAGACGCCGAATACAGCTAGCGGCGCCAATGGCTTCACACCTGCAAAGGTCAGTGCGAACAGCACTGCCGTCAAAATCAGTTTCCCCGCCTCGCCGGCATAAAAAGACCGGACGATAGCCTGGGCTGCTCGGGCGCCGGAAAACCGAAAGGCCCTGTGAGCAAAATACATATTGGGCAGCAAGGCTATCAGGCCTCCGCAGAGTCCTGAATATCCGGCTACGACTCCATGCCAGTACCAAAGCGCCAATGCGGCAATTAGCAGGATGACAAACTGAGCCAATAAAACCGGAAAAACAGCCAGGCGATGGAACGGCAACGTGTTTGGCGTGCGGGTTTCCATCACTCTTGCTCCTCAATGGTCGGCTGCCGGAAATCAATAACTTGGCATAATTTGTGCCGACAAAATGCGCGCAGAGTATAGGGGCGGTTCAGCCCCTATTCAACTGCCAGGTAGTGATTTCCGATCACGCGCTACATAAGCAAATGTTTCAGCGGATGTGGGCAAGGACGCCCTGCAGCTCATCCAATGAGTTATATCCGATGACCAATTGCCCTTTGCCTTTCTTCCCATGGCGAATCTGCACCGCAGAGCCTAGGCGCTCGGCCAGGCGCTGCTCCAGGCGTGCAATGTCCGGGTCAGGTTTCACCGTTTCGGCCGGTGCAGGTTTACCGCTGAGCCACTGGCGAACCAGCGCCTCGGTCTGACGAACAGTGAGACCTCGTGCGACAACGTGTCGCGCCCCTTCAACCTGTTGATTTTCCGGCAAACCGAGCAACGCACGGGCGTGACCCATTTCCAGGTCGCCATGGGAAAGCATGGTTTTGATGACTTCAGGAAGTGCGATCAGGCGAAGCAGATTCGAGACAGTAACCCGAGACTTGCCTACCGCGTCGGCCACTTCCTGCTGAGTCAGTTTGAATTCCTGCTGCAAACGCTGCAGGGCAATCGCTTCCTCGATGGGATTGAGGTCCTCACGCTGGATGTTTTCAATCAGCGCCATGGCGATGGCAGTTTCATCCGGCACATCGCGAACCATCGCCGGGATGGTTTCCTGGCCAGCTTGTTGGCTGGCACGCCAGCGGCGTTCGCCCGCGATGATTTCAAAGCGACCATCGCCAATCGGGCGAACCACGATCGGTTGCATGACCCCCTGGGCCTTGATCGATTGGGCCAGCTCTTCCAATGCCTGTGGGTCCATGTCCCGGCGCGGCTGGTATTTGCCACGCTGGATCAGGTCCAGCGGCAGGTGCTGCAACTCACGCTGATCGGCCTGTGTCGCTTGCTCTTCAAGGGTCGTGACAGTCGGACCGCTCAGCAGTGCATCCAGTCCACGTCCGAGACCTCGTTTCTTGACGGCCATGGGGGTTCCTTAAGTTGGCTGGGCTGCAGCGGTGCGTGAGTTACGACGTTGGCGACGAACCATCTCGCCTGCCAGGGCCAGGTAAGCAATAGCACCACGAGATGATTTGTCGTACGCCAGCGCAGGCATGCCATAGCTCGGTGCTTCAGCCAGGCGAATATTGCGTGGAATCACTGTGTCGTACAACTGATCGCCGAAGTGTTCCTTGAGCTGCGCCGATACGTCATTCATCAGGCTAAGCCGCGGGTCATACATGGTCCGCAGCAAACCTTCGACTTTCAGGTTCGGGTTAAGCAGTTCAGCGATACGCTTGATGTTATCCACAAGGTCGCTCAAGCCTTCAAGGGCGAAGTACTCGCACTGCATGGGGATAATCACCCCATCGGCAGCGACCAGCGCGTTTAGCGTGAGCATCGACAGCGACGGTGGGCAATCGATCAAAATGTAGTCGTAATTCTCGCGGATCGGCGCCAGGGCGCTACGCAGACGGCTTTCTTTCATCTGCATTTCCAGCAGCACCACTTCTGCCGCGGTCAAATCGCGGTTGGCCGGCAGCAGTTGATAACCGCCGTGCTCGGAGTAGTGCATGGCCTGGGCCAGGTCGCATTCGCCAATCAGCAAATCGTAGACCGAGTTTTCCAGGCCGTGTTTATCCACACCGCTACCCATGGTGGCGTTGCCCTGTGGATCGAGATCGATCAACAGCACCCGGCGCTTGGTAGCCACCAGGGATGCTGCGAGGTTGATGCAGGTGGTGGTTTTACCCACGCCACCTTTCTGGTTCGCTATTGCGAATACCTTAGCCATTCTTGCTTGTGTTCCCAATCATGCCGTGCGGCGCAGTATCAGCAGATGACGTTGGCCTTGGCAACCGGGTACGGCCAAGGCGTGTTCGCTATCGAGGTGGAAGTCTGCCGGCAATGCTAACAGCTCGTCGCTTGGATGAACGCCCTTCATTGCCAGCCAACGGGTATCGCGGTCGCCAAGATGGCGGGTCCAGTTGCTGAAATTCTCCATGCTGCTGAACGCCCGGGAAACAATTCCGTTGAACGGCTGCTCAGGCGTGAAGGCTTCGACACGACTGTGGATAACTTGCAGATTATCCAGCTTGAGTTCGAGTTTGACTTGAGTCAGGAAGCGGGTTTTCTTGCCGTTACTGTCCAGGCAGGTCACTTGGGACTCGGGAAACAGGATTGCCAACGGTATGCCGGGCATCCCACCACCACTGCCGACGTCGAGCCAGCGGCCGTTTTCGATAAACGGCATCACACTGAGACTGTCCAGCAGATGACGCGAGACCATCTCGTCCGGATCACGCACTGCGGTGAGGTTGTAAGCCTTGTTCCATTTGATCAACAGGGCCAGATAACCCAGCAGCAACTCGTGCTGGGCCTCGGTCAGGTTGACGCCAAGCTGGCGAGCACCTGTGGATAACTCTTCGGCGTGTTGCGAGGTGACCAACGAACTCAAGCGCTTTGCTCCAACTGACGGCCCGCGCCGCGTTTTTTCAAATGAATCATCAACAGCGAAATGGCTGCCGGGGTGACGCCCGGAATACGCGACGCCTGGCCCAGAGTTTCAGGCCGAGTTATCCCCAGCTTGCTTTGGATCTCCTTGGAGAGACCCGAGATGTTCGTGTAATCAATATCCACAGGCAGTTTGGTGTCTTCACTGGCCCGCAAACGAGCGATCTCATCCTGCTGGCGATCAATGTAACCGGCGTATTTGGTCTTGATTTCAACCTGCTCGGCGACCTGTGGATCTTCTGCACCGCCGCCAGTCACCGAGATCAGACCAGCGTAGTCGATTTCCGGACGGGACAGCAGGTTCAGCAAGTTGTATTCGTGAGTCAGCGGCGTGCCGAACTTTTCGGCAATGGCATCGCCTTGCTCGGTACCCGGGCGAACCCAGGTGCTTTTCAGGCGCTGCTCTTCGACTTCGATGCTTTCGCGTTTTTTGCAGAAAGCCGCCCAACGCATGTCATCCACCAGGCCCAGTTCGCGACCCTTTTCGGTCAAGCGCAGGTCGGCGTTGTCTTCACGCAGGATCAGGCGGTATTCGGCTCGGGACGTGAACATCCGATACGGTTCCTGGGTTCCCAGGGTAATCAGGTCGTCCACCAACACACCGATGTACGCTTCGTCGCGACGTGGGCACCAACTGTCTTTGCCCTGTGCACGCAGTGCCGCGTTGGCTCCGGCCAGCAAACCTTGGGCACCTGCTTCTTCGTAACCGGTGGTGCCGTTGATTTGCCCGGCAAAGAACAGACCGGCGATAACTTTGGTTTCAAGACTGTATTTCAGGTCACGCGGATCGAAGTAGTCGTACTCGATGGCATAACCAGGACGCACGATATGGGCATTTTCCATACCGCGAATCGACTGCACGATCTGGATTTGCACGTCGAACGGCAGGGACGTGGAAATCCCGTTCGGGTACAGCTCGTGAGTAGTCAGGCCTTCCGGCTCGATGAAGACCTGATGGCTTTCCTTGTCGGCAAAGCGGTGGATCTTGTCTTCGATCGATGGGCAGTAACGCGGGCCAATACCTTCGATCACTCCGGAATACATCGGCGAACGGTCGAGGTTCGCGGCAATGATTTCGTGGGTTCGGGCGTTGGTGTGGGTAATCCAGCAACTGACCTGCTTGGGATGCTGTTCCTTGGATCCCATGAACGACATGACCGGAATCGGCGTGTCACCGGCTTGCTCGGTCATCACCGAGAAATCCACAGACCGGCCATCGATACGCGGCGGCGTACCGGTTTTCAGGCGGCCTACACGTAATGGCAGTTCGCGAAGGCGCTGAGCCAGGGCGATTGACGGTGGATCACCGGCGCGACCACCGGAATAGTTCTGCATACCGATGTGGATAAGTCCGCCGAGGAATGTACCGGTGGTCAGCACCACGGACTCTGCGAAGAACCGCAGGCCCATTTGGGTGACAACACCACGCACTTGATCCTGTTCAACGATCAGGTCATCAGCCGCTTGTTGAAATATCCACAGGTTCGGCTGGTTTTCCAGGGTTTCGCGAACAGCGGCCTTGTAGAGGATCCGGTCGGCTTGAGCCCGAGTGGCTCGCACGGCCGGGCCTTTGCGGCTGTTCAAAACGCGAAATTGAATACCACCCTTATCGGTAGCCATGGCCATCACACCGCCCAGGGCGTCGATTTCCTTGACCAAATGGCTTTTGCCGATCCCGCCAATGGCGGGGTTGCAGCTCATGGCGCCGAGGGTTTCCACGTTATGCGTCAGCAACAGGGTTTTTGCCCCCATGCGTGCTGACGCCAGTGCTGCCTCGGTACCGGCATGACCGCCGCCGATGACGATCACTTCAAAACGGGAAGGGAAATCCACCACGCACCTCGTGCCTGCTTATCTGTAGGTAATTAGGAATTGATTGTTTAACTGGTTTTAGAGCTTTGGCGGCAAGTATAGGGACTTCGCCCTTCCTAAAGAACCCTTTGCACAAAATTTAACCAGCTGTGGATGAATCACAGACAATAGAAATTAAAAGAGAGAGATTTATTAAATCTTTGTTTTTATGTTTATTACTACTGAGGCTATTTTCTGTGGATAGATCTCTACAGCCCTTTATATACTTAATGTACAGAGATTCAAAAGTCTGTGATCAGGTGGCAACGAGGCCGTTGGATAAGTGGTTTAAGCCTGTGGATTAAACAGATGGTTATCCACAGATGGGTTTTTACTCAGGTTTCAAGCTTGGTTATCAACCGGGCACAAGGGCGGTTATTCACAGGGCTTAATCCACAGAAAAAAGGAAGCCAAGGCAAATTTCGCCCACACAAAGCCGTCGCGGCCTTGGCGATTATCAAAAAATGGAAGGAGGTGCCTCGAAGTGGTCGCAACAGACAGGCACGAATGGCCTGTCTGTGAACAACGAAGGGTTATTTACCGATACAGAAGCTGGAAAAGATCCGTCCCAGCAAATCATCAGAACTGAACGCCCCAGTGATTTCCCCCAACAGCTGTTGCGCCTGACGCAAATCTTCAGCCAGCAACTCACCAGCCCCTGCCAGGGTCAACTGTGCCCTACCGTGCTCAAGGGCCGCGCTGGCATGGCGCAGTGCTTCCAGGTGCCTGCGGCGAGCGCTGAAGCTGCTTTCCGACGTCTGCTCGTAGCCCATGCATGCCTTGAGGTGCTCTCGCAGCAACTCCAGGCCATCCCCCACAGACTTGGCGCTGAGACTGATGGTTACGTGGCCATCCTCGCTGACTTCGAGGGCAATCACCTCGCCAGTGAGGTCGGCCTTGTTGCGAATCAACGTGACCTTGGCCGGATCCGGCCGCTGTTCCAGGAATTCCGGCCACAGGGCAAAAGGATCCATGGCTTCGGGCGCAGTGGCATCCACCACCAGTAGCACTCGATCCGCTTCGCTGATGGCCTTGAGCGCCCGCTCCACACCAATTTTTTCCACCTGGTCGTCGGTATCGCGCAAGCCTGCGGTGTCGACCACGTGCAGCGGCATGCCATCGATGTGGATATGTTCGCGCAAGACATCCCGGGTAGTGCCGGCAATCTCGGTAACGATCGCCGCTTCACGTCCCGCCAAGGCATTCAGCAGGCTGGATTTTCCGGCATTCGGCCGCCCGGCGATGACCACGGTCATGCCGTCACGCAGCAAGGCACCTTGCCCGGCTTCGCGCAGTACTGTGGATAACTCATCGCGGACTTTATCGAGCATCGCCAGAACGTGGCCATCGGCAAGAAAGTCGATTTCCTCTTCTGGAAAATCAATCGCCGCCTCGACGTAGATCCGTAAGCTGATCAACTGTTCGGTAAGGTTATGCACACGCAAGGAGAACGCGCCTTGCAAAGAGCGCAAGGCATTGCGCGCCGCCTGTGCAGAACTGGCCTCGATCAGGTCGGCAATGGCTTCGGCCTGGGCCAAGTCAAGTTTGTCATTGAGAAATGCCCGCTCGCTGAATTCGCCCGGCCGAGCCAGGCGGCAACCCAATTGCAGGCAACGCTGCAGCAGCATGTCCAGGACAATTGGCCCGCCATGGCCTTGCAATTCCAGCACATCTTCACCGGTGAAAGAGTTAGGTCCCGGGAAATACAGGGCAATGCCTTCGTCCAGAACTTCCTCGTTGTTGTCCAAAAATGGGCCGTAATGGGCATACCGTGCCTTCAGTTCACGGCCAGTGATGGCTTGCGCCGCCACGCGGGCGAGCGGCCCGGAAATGCGGACAATGCCAACGCCACCGCGACCTTGAGCGGTGGCAACGGCGGCAATGGTTTCACGAGGAGCGCTCATCAACGGGTACCCAGACAAAAGTGACGGAAAGCAAGACGCCCCACTAGGGGGCGTCTTGAGTGGTTATCCACAGAGTAAGTTACGCTTCGGCTTTTTTGGTAGCCGCTTCGATCTTACGTGTGATGTACCACTGTTGAGAGATCGACAACACGTTGTTGACCACCCAGTACAGTACCAGGCCAGCCGGGAACCACAGGAAGAAGAAGGTGAAGATGATTGGCATCATTTTCATCACCTTGGCCTGCATCGGGTCCGGAGGTGTCGGGTTCAGGCGCTGCTGGATAAACATGGTAGCGCCCATGATGATCGGCAGGATAAAGAACGGGTCTTTGATCGACAGGTCAGTTATCCACAGCATGAACGGGGCTTGGCGCATTTCCACGCTTTCCAGGAGCACCCAGTACAGCGATAGGAACACTGGCATCTGCACCAGAATCGGCAAGCATCCACCCAGCGGGTTGATCTTCTCTTTCTTGTACAGCTCCATCATGGATTGCGACATTTTCTGCCGATCATCGCCATGTTGTTCTTTCAGCGCTGCCAGTTTTGGAGCCACGGCGCGCATGCGTGCCATCGACTTGTAACTGGCGGCCGACAATGGGAAGAAGATCCCCTTGATCAGCATGGTCAGGAAGATGATCGACCAGCCCCAGTTACCCACGATGCTGTGGATATGTTGCAGCAGCCAGAAAATCGGCTGGGCAATGAACCACAGGAAGCCGTAATCCACAGTCAGTTCCAGGCCTGGGGACAACTCTTTGAGCACAGCCTGGCTTTTCGGGCCGGCGTACAAGGTAGCGCTGGTTTCAGCCTTGGCGCCTGGTGCGACGGACAACGCCGGGCCAGTGAAGCCAATGATGTAGTTGCCTTGGCTGTCTTTGCGGGTTTGAACCAGGTTGGAATCAGCCTTGGCCGGGATCCACGCGGTCACGAAGTAATGTTGCAACCAGGCAACCCAACCCCCTTGAACCGTTTCTTTCACCGAACCCTTGTCGATATCTTTCATCGACACTTTTTTGTACGGCTCGCTACTTGTCCACAGGGCGGCGCCCAGGTAAGTCGCGGTGCCGGTGGCGGTGCTGGAAGATGGATCGGAGCTGGCATCCCGCTTGAGCTGGGCAAACAGGTTGCCGGTCCAGGCTTTGTCGCTGGTGTTATCGATCAGATAAGTAACTTTCAGATCGTACAAACCGCGAGTAAAGCTGAAACGCTTGATGTAGTTGACGCCGTCTTGACTGAATTTCAGGTCGACGCTCAACTGGTTCTGGCCATCAGCCAGCTGATAAGACTTTTGTTCGGTCGAATAAATCGGACGACCGGTAGCACGAGCATCCGGACCGTCAGTGCCGGTCAGGCCACTTTGTGCCAGATAAGTACGTTCGCCGCCGTTATCGAACAGCTGGAACGGAACATCCGGGTGGTCTTGACGACGTGGATACAGCGGCAGCTTCAACTGGGCTATATCACCACCTTGTGGATCGATCGCCAGCTCCAGCACATCCGTTTTGACATGGATGAGGTCTTTATTGGTAACGACTGGCGTTTCCAGAGGGGCATTGGTATCGGCATTCGCGCTGGGTACATCGGCACTGGCGGAAGCATTGTTACCCAGCGGCGTGTCCGGAATAGCCGGTGCAGCCTGATTGGTAGCAACATTCTGAGTCGGCAGGGCAGCTTGGCCATAGTCCTGGTTCCACTTAAGAACCATAACGTAGGACACGATTGCCAGGGCAACGATCAGGATCGTGCGTTTAATATCCATGATTACTCGGCCATCGAAGAAGAACGGGAGGTAGGGATAGGTGGAACCGGGTCATAACCACCGGGATTCCACGGATGACAGCGACCTAAACGACGAAAGGCCAGCCAGCCACCGCGTAGAAGGCCATGGTTTTCTATGGCTTCCAACGCGTAGCAGGAACAACTGGGGTAGAAACGACAGTGATTTGCCATCAGAGGACTAATGGCATAGCGGTAAAACTGGATCGGAACGAGGGCCAGTTTACGCATCAGTACTGTCTACCCCTACAGTTTCGGTGCCGACTGCTGGTGCTGGCTTGTTGGTACGCGCCAAACGTTTCCAGAGCTTGCCGAAATGCTGAATCAATTCGGGGTTTTCTACATCCCCCAAGCCTTTGCGCGCGACGATAACAATATCCCAACCAACCAGAGTGTCCTGGTGGAGGCGAAACGATTCGCGCATCAGACGCTTGAGGCGATTGCGCTCAACGGAGAGCTTTACGCTCTTCTTGCCAATCACTAACCCGAGACGGGGGTGATCAAGATCGTTGTTACGCGCAAGGAGCAGGAGATTTTTCCCCGGAACCTTGCCGGTGGGGGAGTCAAAGACTGCCTTGAAATGTCGAGGGGTTAGCAAACGCTTTTCCCGACTGAAGTCCTGACTCACCACCAGTGCCGGATTATCAAACTGCCAGACGCGCACGACCTTTGGCGCGACGACGCGACAGGACAGCACGGCCGTTCTTGGTAGCCATGCGAGCACGGAAGCCGTGAGTGCGGGCGCGTTTGATGGTGCTTGGTTGGAAAGTACGTTTCATGGCGTGTTACCTGGTTCGTCCACAACGGGCCGGAATGGCCCCCGTTTTAAGAGACCGGCGATTCTAGAGAAAGCAAGCCTCTAGGTCAATTTCCAACCAGCTTTTCCTTCAATTAGGTATCCAGGCCATTTTCAGCTCATGGGCTTTCATGAGCAATGCCATAGATATAAAAATAAAGAAGGAAGTTATTTAAAGCTTTTCTGTAAAGCTTATAAAAGCTAGGGTCGCCATCTTCTGTGGATAACTACCTTAAGGCCACGATTTACGTGCTGTACAGAGAATGACAACATGGGGGAGAAACGGTGCTCTGCCTGTGCTGCGCTATCGGATAAGCTGTGCATGAATGGGGTAGTTATCCACAGGCCGGTTACCCACAGACTTTCGCCCCCACTTGTACAACGAGCTTAGGGGCGCTTATCCACAGAGCTTATGCACAGACCATTTGTCGCCTTTTCTACAGTTAAGGCCTTGATTCTTGGTGATCTGTGAGCAAGCTACATGTGGATAAGTGGGCGACTGATCGCTACAATGGCGACTGTTTTTGCCTCACCGGCTTTCAACTTAGGGGATATCCGTGTCAGTGGAACTTTGGCAGCAGTGCGTGGAGCTTTTGCGCGATGAACTGCCTGCCCAGCAATTCAACACCTGGATCCGCCCGCTACAGGTCGAAGCCGAAGGCGACGAGTTGCGTGTCTACGCACCCAATCGCTTTGTTCTCGATTGGGTTAACGAGAAGTACCTGAGCCGCGTTCTCGAGTTGTTCGATGAACATGGCAATGGGCTAGCCCCGGTACTCTCCTTATTAATAGGCAGCAAACGTAGTTCTGCACCTCGGGCTGCGCCGAATGCACCACTGGCAGCTTCCGTCTCGCATGCCCAGGCTGCTGCCGCACCCGTCAACAACACAGCTTCCGTTCCGGCGACCCCGGCCTCTTCGAGCTCTTCGTCGCAGAAAAGCGCGTCGGTAAACGCAGAGCCGTCCCGCGCCAGTTTCGATCCGATGGCGGGCGCCAGCTCACAGCAGGCACCGGTTCGTGCCGAACAGCGCACCGTGCAGGTTGAAGGTGCGCTCAAGCACACCAGCTACCTGAACCGTACGTTCACGTTCGAGAACTTTGTCGAAGGCAAATCCAACCAGTTAGCCCGTGCGGCCGCCTGGCAGGTGGCTGACAACCCCAAGCATGGTTACAACCCCCTCTTCCTTTATGGCGGTGTTGGCTTGGGTAAGACTCACTTGATGCACGCTGTGGGTAACCATCTGTTAAAGAAGAACCCGAATGCCAAGGTTGTGTACCTGCACTCGGAGCGCTTCGTGGCAGACATGGTCAAGGCGTTGCAGCTCAACGCCATCAACGAGTTCAAACGGTTCTACCGTTCCGTTGATGCACTGTTGATCGATGACATTCAATTCTTCGCCCGTAAGGAACGTTCCCAGGAAGAGTTTTTCCACACGTTCAATGCCCTGCTCGAAGGTGGCCAGCAGGTCATTTTGACCAGTGATCGTTATCCAAAGGAAATTGAAGGCCTGGAAGAGCGCCTGAAGTCGCGCTTTGGCTGGGGCCTGACCGTGGCGGTAGAGCCACCGGAGCTGGAAACCCGGGTCGCAATCCTGATGAAGAAGGCTGACCAGGCAAAAGTTGATCTGCCCCACGACGCTGCGTTCTTCATTGCCCAGCGCATTCGTTCCAACGTACGAGAGCTGGAAGGCGCGCTCAAGCGGGTCATCGCTCACTCGCACTTTATGGGGCGCGACATTACCATCGAGCTGATTCGCGAATCCCTGAAAGACTTGTTGGCGCTGCAAGACAAACTGGTCAGTGTGGATAACATTCAGCGCACGGTGGCCGAGTACTACAAGATCAAGATTTCCGACCTGCTTTCCAAGCGACGTTCGCGTTCGGTAGCACGTCCTCGTCAGGTGGCCATGGCGCTCTCCAAGGAGCTGACCAACCATAGCCTTCCGGAAATCGGCGATGTGTTTGGTGGTCGCGACCACACCACGGTCTTGCATGCGTGCCGCAAGATCAACGAACTTAAGGAATCCGACGCGGATATTCGCGAGGACTATAAGAACCTGCTGCGTACACTGACTACTTGATGACACCAGCGCAGCTTATTAAGGCAAGGGACTAGACCATGCATTTCACCATTCAACGCGAAGCCCTGTTGAAACCCCTGCAACTGGTCGCAGGCGTCGTCGAGCGCCGACAGACCTTGCCGGTGCTTTCCAATGTATTGCTGGTTGTCGAAGGCCAGCAATTGTCGTTGACCGGTACCGACCTGGAAGTCGAACTGGTTGGTCGCGTCCAACTGGAAGAGCCCGCCGAGCCCGGTGAGATCACCGTTCCGGCGCGCAAGCTGATGGATATCTGCAAAAGCCTGCCCAACGATGCGCTAATCGACATTAAACTCGATGAGCAAAAATTGGTGGTCAAGGCCGGTCGCAGCCGTTTCACCCTGTCCACCTTGCCTGCCAACGACTTCCCGACGGTAGAAGAAGGCCCGGGCTCGCTGACTTGCAGCCTGGAGCAAAGCAAGCTGCGCCGTTTGATCGAACGCACCAGCTTCGCCATGGCCCAACAAGATGTACGTTACTACCTCAACGGTATGTTGTTGGAAGTCTCCGAGGGCATCATCCGCGCCGTAGCTACCGACGGTCACCGTCTGGCCATGTGCTCGATGAAGGCCGACATCGGTCAGCCAGATCGCCACCAGGTAATCGTGCCGCGTAAAGGTATTCTTGAGTTGGCGCGTTTGCTCACCGAGCCGGACGGCAACGTCAGCATCGTCCTGGGCCAGCACCACATTCGTGCGACCACGGGCGAGTTCACCTTCACCTCCAAGCTGGTCGACGGCAAGTTCCCGGACTACGAGCGCGTGTTGCCTAAAGGCGGCGATAAGCTGGTGATTGGTGATCGTCAGGCGTTGCGTGAAGCGTTCAGCCGTACGGCGATTCTGTCTAACGAAAAGTACCGCGGTATTCGTCTGCAACTGGCCAATGGTCAGTTGAAAATCCAGGCCAATAACCCGGAGCAGGAAGAAGCAGAAGAAGAAGTGGGCGTTGACTATAACGGCGGTTCGCTGGAAATAGGCTTTAACGTCAGCTACCTGCTGGACGTGCTGGGTGTGATGACTACCGAGCAGGTTCGCCTGATTCTGTCTGACTCCAACAGCAGCGCTTTGGTGCAAGAGTCCGACAACGATGATTCGGCTTACGTTGTCATGCCGATGCGCCTGTAATCATGTTCAGCAGAAGCTAGATGTCCCTTAGTCGCGTCTCGGTCACCGCGGTGCGCAATTTGCACCCGGTGACCTTCTCCCCCTCTCCCCGCATCAATATCCTCCATGGCGCCAACGGCAGTGGCAAAACCAGTGTGCTGGAAGCCATTCACCTGCTGGGTCTTGCCCGTTCCTTTCGCAGTGCCCGTTTGCTGCCAGTTATTCAGTACGAACAATTGGCTTGCACGGTATTTGGCCAAGTCGAATTAGCGGAAGGCGGCCATAGCAGCCTGGGGATATCCCGTGATCGTCAGGGAGAGTTTCAGATTCGCATTGATGGGCAGAACGCTCGCAGTGCTGCGCAATTGGCGGAAATCCTGCCACTGCAACTGATCAACCCTGACAGCTTTCGGCTGCTGGAAGGTGCACCAAAAATCCGTAGGCAATTCCTCGATTGGGGAGTGTTCCACGTGGAACCGCGTTTCATGGCCACTTGGCAGCGCCTACAGAAGGCCTTGCGGCAGCGGAACTCATGGCTACGGCATGGTACACTTGATGCCGCTTCACAAGCTGCCTGGGACCGGGAACTGTGCCTGGCCAGCGCTGAAATAGATGAATACCGCCGCGCCTATATCAAAGCCTTGAAACCAGTCTTTGAACACACCTTGAGTGAGTTATTGGAACTCGAAGGTTTAACGCTGAGCTATTACCGTGGTTGGGACAAAGAGCGAGAGCTGAGTGCAGTGCTCGCGACGTCCTTGCAGCGGGATCAGCAAATGGGCCATACCCAAGCCGGGCCACAACGGGCTGATTTGCGCCTTAGATTAGGTGCACATAATGCTGCAGACATTTTGTCCCGCGGTCAGCAGAAGTTGGTGGTTTGTGCGTTGCGTATCGCCCAAGGGCATCTGGTGAGCCAGGCCCGACGAGGCCAGTGTATTTATCTGGTGGATGACTTGCCTTCCGAGCTGGATGAGCAGCACCGCCGCGCGCTTTGCCGCTTGTTGGAAGACTTACGCTGCCAGGTTTTTATTACCTGTGTAGACCACGAATTATTGAGGGAAGGCTGGCAGACGGAAACGCCAGTCGCTTTGTTCCACGTGGAACAAGGCCGTATCACCCAGACCCACGACCATCGGGAGTGAAGGCATGAGCGAAGAAAATACGTACGACTCGACCAGCATTAAAGTGCTTAAAGGTTTAGATGCCGTACGCAAACGTCCCGGTATGTACATCGGCGATACCGATGATGGCAGCGGTCTGCACCACATGGTGTTCGAGGTGGTCGATAACTCGATCGACGAAGCGTTGGCCGGTCATTGCGACGACATCAGCATCATCATCCACCCGGACGAGTCCATCACTGTACGTGACAACGGTCGCGGCATTCCGGTAGACGTGCATAAAGAAGAAGGCGTATCGGCGGCAGAGGTCATCATGACCGTGCTCCACGCCGGCGGTAAGTTTGACGACAACTCCTATAAAGTATCCGGCGGTTTGCACGGTGTAGGTGTTTCCGTAGTTAACGCCCTCTCCGAATTGCTGGTACTGACTGTGCGTCGCAGCGGCAAAATCTGGGAGCAGACCTACGTTCACGGTGTTCCGCAAGAACCGATGAAAATCGTTGGCGAGAGCGAAACTACCGGCACCCAGATTCACTTCCGTCCTTCCGACGAAACCTTCAAGAACATCCACTTCAGCTGGGATGTCCTGGCCAAGCGGATTCGTGAGCTGTCTTTCCTTAACTCCGGTGTTGGTATCGTCCTGAAGGATGAGCGCAGCGGCAAGGAAGAACTGTTCAAGTACGAAGGTGGCCTGCGTGCGTTTGTTGAATATCTGAACACCAACAAAACTGCGGTCAACCAGGTGTTCCACTTCAACATCCAGCGTGAAGACGGCATCGGTGTAGAAATCGCCCTGCAGTGGAACGACAGCTTCAACGAGAACCTGTTGTGCTTCACCAACAACATTCCACAGCGCGATGGCGGTACTCACCTCGTGGGTTTCCGTTCTGCGCTGACGCGTAACCTGAATACCTATATCGAAGCGGAAGGCCTGGCGAAGAAGCACAAAGTCGCCACCACCGGTGATGATGCCCGTGAAGGCCTGACCGCGATTATCTCGGTCAAGGTCCCGGATCCCAAGTTCAGCTCCCAGACCAAGGACAAGCTGGTGTCTTCCGAAGTGAAGACCGCCGTGGAACAGGAGATGGGTAAATACTTCTCCGACTTCCTGCTGGAAAACCCAAATGAAGCCAAGTTGGTTGTCGGCAAGATGATCGACGCCGCGCGGGCTCGTGAAGCGGCGCGTAAAGCCCGTGAAATGACTCGTCGTAAAGGCGCACTGGATATCGCGGGCTTGCCGGGCAAACTGGCTGACTGCCAAGAGAAAGACCCTGCCCTCTCCGAGCTGTACCTGGTGGAAGGTGACTCTGCTGGCGGTTCCGCCAAACAGGGTCGCAACCGTCGTACCCAGGCCATCTTGCCGCTGAAGGGTAAGATCCTCAACGTTGAGAAAGCCCGCTTCGACAAGATGATTTCCTCCCAGGAAGTTGGCACATTGATCACAGCCCTGGGTTGTGGCATCGGTCGCGACGAGTACAACATCGACAAGCTGCGCTACCACAACATCATCATCATGACCGATGCTGACGTCGACGGTTCGCACATCCGTACCCTGCTGCTGACGTTCTTCTTCCGTCAGTTGCCGGAGCTGATCGAGCGTGGCTATATCTACATCGCCCAGCCGCCGTTGTACAAAGTGAAAAAGGGCAAGCAAGAGCAGTACATCAAAGACGACGACGCCATGGAAGAGTACATGACGCAGTCGGCCCTGGAAGATGCCAGCCTGCACTTGAACGACGAAGCCCCAGGGATCTCTGGTGAGGCGCTGGAGCGCCTGGTGAACGACTTCCGCATGGTGATGAAGACTCTCAAGCGTTTGTCGCGCCTGTACCCTCAGGAGCTGACCGAGCACTTCATCTACCTGCCAGCCGTTAGCCTGGAACAGTTGGGCGATCATGCACACATGCAGGATTGGCTGGCCCAGTACGAAGTCCGCCTGCGTACGGTGGAAAAATCCGGCCTGGTCTACAAAGCCAGCCTGCGTGAAGACCGTGAACGTAACGTCTGGCTGCCAGAGGTCGAACTGATTTCCCACGGCCTGTCGAACTACATCACCTTCAACCGTGACTTCTTCGGCAGCAATGACTACAAGACTGTTGTTACCCTCGGTGCGCAACTGAGCACGCTGTTGGACGACGGTGCTTATATTCAACGTGGCGAACGTAAGAAGGCGGTGAAGGAGTTCAAGGAAGCCCTGGATTGGTTGATGGCTGAAAGCACCAAGCGTCACACCATTCAACGATACAAAGGCCTGGGCGAAATGAACCCGGATCAGCTGTGGGAAACCACCATGGATCCAAGCCAGCGTCGTATGTTGCGTGTGACCATCGAAGACGCCATTGGCGCGGACCAGATCTTCAACACCCTGATGGGTGATGCGGTCGAACCTCGTCGCGACTTCATTGAGAGTAATGCCTTGGCCGTGTCCAACCTGGATTTCTGATCGGGTTCTCAACAGGCAAAACTAAAAAGGCCAACGCTTAGCGTTGGCCTTTTTATTGGGAGAAAAACAACGGTTTTGAAATGCTCCACGTGGAACATCAACAAAACCCGCTGCGTTTTAGCTATGGGTAGTGGTCACGCTCTCCAACCGATACCCATACCCATAGATCGTCAGCAACTGCCAACCACGATCAGCAGTCAGCCCCAACTTGTTACGCAGTCGATAGATATGCGTATCCAGTGGTCGCGACGACACCATTTCCTCATGGGTCCAAAAACGTTCGTAGAGGTACTCTCGGGATAGCGGTCGTGCCAGGTTGGCAAATAGGCAGCGGGCCAGGCGATACTCTCGCTCGGTCAGGCTGATGGGGTTTCCGGCACGGGTGACGGTTAATTCGGCATCGTCAAACGTCAGGTCATTGAAGGTCAGTACTTCGCTGGTTGTGGACTTTTGCAGCCCATGGCGGCGCAGGACGGCCATTACCCGTGCCTTGAGCTCATTAGGCCGAAAAGGCTTACTGACGTAATCATCCGCGCCGCTGTTGAGCGCCTGGACGATATCGCTCTCGGCATCTCGGCTAGTAAGCATGATGGCTGGCGGCGGCACCTCCATGTGTTCGCGGGTCCAGCGCAAAATTGCCAGCCCGCTGAGGTCAGGCAACTGCCAATCGAGTACCAGCAAGTCAAACGTTTCTCTGCGCAATTGGCGAAGGAGGTCTTCACCGCGCTCAAAACAATGCAGCGTCCATGGCTGCTCCGAGGCGGAGGGGATTTGTCGCAGTGTCTGTTCCACCCGCCGTAGTTCCGCAGGTTCGTCATCCAGTATTGCGACACGCATGGGAGGGTCCTTTCTTCTTGAAGAGTGCGGTAGCTATCAGCCTATTTCGCTCAGGGCTGCACGGTGTAGACGCGCAGATACCGGCCGTTGAATCTGAACAATTATGGCCAATTCTCATGCCTCCTGAATCTCTGGGTACGCTGATATCAAATGGCCGTTAAGCCATTGAAAATCGTCAATACCCAAGCGCAGAAGATACCGGCTCGAGACCGTCAGGAAAAGGATCAATGGCAATCAGGCTTTATGCTCTGTCGAGACGAGCGATCGCCCATGTCAAATCTGAACAAATGTCGCAGATTCCCCTGATGCACCTCTGCTGTAGGTAAATTCTTTCTCGCTGAGTGACACACAGATTGGAGCGTAGGAAGCGCTCCGACACAGGATGTGTCAATCACAGTTCGAGGTTCGCCACGGACTGTTGTCGAAGGGATGAGAGGGACGGCATTTCTTCGATATGCCCGGGCTGGTTCACAGGCCGGGTTCGACACAAGGATGTGTCATCCTCTGCAATGGATTTCACGCCCCAGACAATACGTCTATCGAGTGCGGTGCATCATCAGGTATCGTAAGCCGCATTCAAGGTCTTCTCGCTGCAAGACGCTTTCTGAAAGTGCTTTCTGATGACCCATTAGAACCAGAATCTTGATGAGCGCCATGACCTTCTTTCCCTGCCAGCACCGCCATGCCCTTTGTGTCCTGATTATCACGCTTGGCGCTGTGAGTCTGCCTGCCCTGGCGCGCTCCACCCCTCCCCGCGCTCCCTATATTGATGACAACCAACTCTGCCGCGCCCAGCCCTTGCCGGCTGTCGTCCAGCACCTGACGGGCGAGGCCTGGAAGCTGGATGCCAAAGGCGTGTCGAGTGTGCTGACCGAAGGTATGGTCATTGATGAGCAGGAGAGTGTGAAAACCTCCACTTCGGCGTTTGTCAGCTTGTTGCTGGGGGATGGTTCGCGGATCGTGCTGCCTTCCAGTTCTCAGGTTCGGTTGCACCTGATTGAAGAGCAGGCGATTCCCCGGGTCATTCTTGAGCAGGGCCAGGTAGAGGCTTATGTGATCAAGCGTGCCAGCGATTATGACCGTTTCCAGATTGTGACCCCGGTGGGCGTGCTGGGTGTACGCGGTACCCACTTCAGGGTTCGCAACGATGGCGAGCAATCGGTTCTCGAGGTGCTCAATGGGCAAGTGGCGGTCAATCGTGATGAGATGCCACCAAGCCAGCAAGCAGCCAAAAAGAAACCGGTAATAGGTCCAGTGGCGGGCGAAGTGAAGGTCGGTGCTCGCCAAGGGTTGGTGTTCAAGAAACAAGGGGAGCTCAAGCCGGTGGAGCTGCTGGACCCTCCCACGTTGGTGGGCCAGGATGGCCAGAAAGGCGATTCTCCGATCTGGACCTTGTTCCTGCGACCGTTGCCAGGTGCCCAGCGTTATCGTGCGCAAGTAGCCACTGATAAGGAATTCATGAACATCAAGCAGGAAAACTTCTCCAGCAAGCCGCAAATGCGCTTCACTGGGCTGAAGGCATCGTTTTATCACGTGCGTTTGTCTGCTTATGATGAACAGGGACTGGAGGGAGCCACAGGGGTCTATGACATTTTCTACTACCCGCCCGCAACTCGTGTGCAGTAGTTCGGTAGTTGGCCGGTGAGGCTGTGGCGCAGGTCTGAAAAGCGCCAGTCAACCCAGGCTCAGCGGCTGTTCAATGGCTTGGTTCGTGAGTGGCTATGGATCAGCCTGCTGCTGTTGCCCATGACGGCATTCCTGTCTCTAAGCCCAGGCCTGGCGCTAAATAACCTGCTGTATGACCACCTTCGCCGCTTGAGCCCCTTGCCGGTTGATCCGCGAATTCTGCTGGTGACCATTGATGACCGCAGCCTGAAACAGCTGGGTCAATGGCCTTGGTCGCGTCGAGTGCATGCCGAGCTCATTGATCGCCTCAGTGCTGCCAAGCCTACGGGGATTTTATTTGATGTGATTTTCAGCGAGCCAGCGCGTGAAGCTGCCAATGATCAGCGTTTGGCCGAAGCTATCTGCCACGCTGGTAATGTGTTGCTGCCCGTGATCCGCGAAAGTACTCCCCGCTATGGCCAGCCGGTGGTGCAAATCCTGCCTGTGTTACCCCTTCGAGACTGTGCCAGGGAAGTTGGCCATATCAATGTCGAGGCCGACAGCGACGGTATTGTTCGTAGCCTCTTTCTACGTGAAGGGCCTCCTGGTCGAATGACGCCACAGTTGGCGTGGCTGGCGTTCGAGCAGGTTGAGCACGCGGCTGCCATGCCCGGTTTGTCCAATCCATCGGATCGTTCCGATTGGCAACGGGAAAACGCCATTCGCATTCCTTTCATTGATGCCAGTCATGGCTTTGCCAGCGTGCCTTATGTCAGCGTGTTGCGGGGTGAGGTGCCACCTGAGATTTTACGTGATCGCTTGATCCTGGTGGGCGCCACTGCTCCCGGCATGGGCGACCGTTATGTCACGCCATTATCGGCCAGTGCGGGCACTACTGCCGGCGTCGAGATTCAGGCCAATGTCCTCAATGGCTTGCTACAGGAACGCAGCATCGTGGTCTTGCCAGGTTGGCTGGCGGCACTGATATCCACTGCTATGGTGGCGTTGCTGTTGGGGCTGCTGCTGTTTCGTCCGCGCTATGCGCTGTGGTTGACCTTGGGTTGTATGAGCGCCGCGCTCCTCGGTTCCTGGGGCCTGTTACGGCTGGGTGGCTGGTGGTCACCAGCAGCCGGCTTGATCGGCTTGTTGCTGGCCTATCTGATCTGGAACTGGCGTCGCCTGAGTGTAATCCTGGCCTATTTTGGCTGGGAGTTGGCACGACTGGACAACGAACCCAAGGTGCTACCGGAGCGCCGTCGTGCACCCGCCAGCAAGGGCGATGTATTGCAAGGGCGGATCTTTGCCCTGGAACAGGCCGTAAGTCGCACCCGCGATACCCGGCGCTTTATGGCTGATGGCCTGGAATGTTTGCCAGTGGCGACGTTAATCACCGACCCGGTGGGAAATATCCTGCTGGCCAACCGAATTGCCCGAGATGTGTTTGGCAATGAATTGATTGCTGAAAGCTTGCTCGAACAATTGGCTGCATTGGGTTATCCACCGCTGCAGGATGGCGTTCGTCCTGCGCTGTCGACGTTGGAAATTGTCGAGTTTCGTGACATCCAGCATCGCAGCCTGCGCCTGGATCTGGCCCCCCTCCTGCCAGCAGACGGCGATGTCGCATTGGGTTGGCTGCTGAGCCTGACGGACTTGAGCATCGAGCGTGATGCCCAGCAGCAACGAGAAACCCTGTTGCGCTTCTTGTCTCATGACTTGCGTGCGCCTCATTCGGCCATCCTGGCCTTGTTGGACGTACAGCGCCACGAACATCCAGGGAGCGCGCCGGTGTTTGCCCTGGTCGAACAGCAGGTGCGACGCGCCTTGAACCTCACCGAGTCATTTGTTCAATTGGCCAAGGCCGAATCTGACGGCTACCAGTTCCTGCCTAGCCTATTCGCCATGCTGGTGCTGGACGCGTTTGACCAAGTCGCACTGCTTGCCCAGTTGAAAGGCATCCACCTGGTGCATGACCTGGATGAGTCCGGAGAGGAGATGGTTCTGGCGGACCAGTCGCTGCTGACCCGAGCCTTGTTCAACGTTTTGGAGAATGCAATCAAATACAGCCCGTCCGGCACTACGGTGACATTGAGCCTTGGCAGTGCGGGCGATTGGCTGGATTGTCGGATCAGTGACCAGGGCCCGGGCATTGCCTCTGAGGACTTGCCTGAGTTGTTCGGTCAGTACCGGCGTTTTACATCGGCCCAGGGCAGCGAAGGATTAGGGTTGGGGCTGACCATGGTCAAGGCGGTGATGGACCGCCATGGTGGTCGTATCAAGTGTGACAGTGAGGTGGGGAAAGGCACCACTTTCAGCTTGCAGCTGCCGATGTGGAAAGAGTGAAGCGCCACGGTCACGAGGCACTTTTTACCTGTGTATAAAAAACCGGCACAAGAGCCGGTTTTTTAATGCGAAAAAAACTTATGCACCTTTTTCGTCGTTTTATGAGCTTAAGAAATATGTAATTAAATCATCGTATTACATATTAAAAATGCCAATTTTTGAACAAATCGTACACAGGTTATCCACAGAAACTCAAATGACCGTCTGGTCTACCACAACAGGCGTCGGTGGCAAGGATCCCATAGCTTGCTGTTGCGCTTCATTCCACGCTGCCGCGCGGTCGTTGAGCGCTGCAATAGCCCGTGGTCCTTCACCTTCGGCGTACATCGGCTCGCCGATTACCACGGTGATGGTACCTGCACGCTTGGCCCAACCGGTCTTCGGCCAGAACCTGCCAGCATTGTGGGCAATCGGCAGCACGGGCAGGTTGGCGTTGACTGCCAGCGCCGTACCGCCCCGAGAGAATTTGCCCACGGTGCCGAAGGGCACCCGAGTGCCTTCCGGGAAGATCAGCACCCAAACACCGTCCTTGAGCAACTCATTACCCTTCTTGGCCACGTGCTTGAGCGCCGCCTTGGGGTTATCACGGTCGATGGCGATCGGTCGCAACATGGCCATGGCCCAGCCAAAGAACGGTACATACAGCAGCTCACGCTTGAGCACTTGGCTCAGGGGTGAGAAGTACGCCGAAAGAAAAAAGGTTTCCCAGGTGCTCTGGTGGTTGGACAGGATCACACAAGGCTGATCCGGGACGTTTTCCGCGCCCTTGACCTCAAAACGAATGTTCAGGAACACCTTGGTCAGCCACAACGCGCAGCGGCACCAATAGACGTTGATGAAACGATAGCGCGCCTTGAATGGCAAAAAGGGCGCAATAAAAAAGCTCAGGGTGCACCAAAGAAACGAACTGGTGCCCAGCAGCAGGTAAAAGAAGAAGGTTCTGATGGCCTGCAAAATCGACATGGCGGCATTTACCGTTGCGGGACAAGGCCCGTCTGTTAAAAGCGCGCTCCCGAACAATCCTTGGCCAGGAAGTCGAGGGCTGCTAATTGTTGATAAGTTCTGCGGCAACCGCCGCCAGATCGTCAAAAATCAAGGTGCCTACCGGCAGGGGTTTCCCCTGGGTCTTTTCGCCTTTCCCGGTTTTTACCAAAACTGGCTGTGAGTCGACGGCCTTGGCCGCCTCCAAGTCACCGAGACTGTCCCCGACGAACCATAGGCCCGTCAACGGCGTATTGTAATATTCGGCAATGGTTTTCAGCATGCCTGGTTTGGGCTTGCGGCAATCGCAGCCCTCATCCGGCCCGTGGGGGCAGTACACCACCAGCCCCACCTCACCGCCCTGCTCCGCCACCAGCGTGCGCAAGCGCGCGTGCATGGCCTCCAGGGTGGCGATATCGTAGTAACCGCGGGCAATACCGGACTGGTTGGTGGCGATTGCCACCGTCCAGCCGGCTTTGCTCAACTGCGCGATGGCCTCGATCGCGCCGGGCAGTGGAATCCACTCTGCCACCGACTTGATGTAAGCGTCGGAGTCATAATTGATCACCCCGTCCCGATCGAGAATCAGCAGTTTCAACATGATCAGCTCAGCGTCGAAATGTCAGCGATATTGACGAACAACCCGCGCAGACGCGCCAGCATGGCGTAGCGGTTTTTCCGTACACCCGCATCTTCGGCATTGATCATTACCGCTTCAAAGAACGCATCCACCGGCTCACGCAAGCTGGCCAGGCGCGCCAGTGCTTCGGCGTAGTTACGCTCGGCAATCAACGGCTTCACGGCGTTTTCTGCCTTGGCGATCGCCGAGTTCAGCGAGAACTCCTTGGCATCGGCGAACAGGCCCGGGTCGACTTCGGCATTGCCGAGGTTGTCGGCCTTGCTCAGCAGGTTCGACACGCGCTTGTTCACGGCGGCCAGTGCATCGGCTTCCGGCAGTTTGCGGAATGCTTGTACAGCTTGCACACGCTGGTCGAAGTCCAGTGCCGAACCCGGCTGCAGAGCACGTACCGACAGGTACACCGAAACGTCCACGCCTTCATCTTCGTAACGCGCACGCAGGCGGTCGAACACGAATTCCAGTACTTGCTCGGCGAGGCCGGCTTGCTTGACCTTGGTGCCGAACTGGCCGACAGCGAAGACCACGGCCTGGGCCAGGTCGAGGTCGAGCTTCTTGTCGATCAGGATCCGCAGCACGCCCAGAGCCGCACGGCGCAGGGCGTACGGGTCTTTGCTGCCGGTGGGCAGCATGCCGATACCGAAGATTCCGACGAGAGTATCCAGCTTGTCGGCAATGGCTACGGCCGCACCGGTGAGCGTGGTTGGCAGCTCGGCACCTGCACTGCGCGGCATGTATTGCTCGTTCAACGCCAGCGCGACGTCGTCCGGCTCACCATCGTTGAGGGCGTAGTAGTAACCGGCAACGCCCTGCATTTCAGGGAATTCGCCGACCATTTCGGTGGCCAGGTCGCACTTGGACAGCAGGCCCGCACGTGTTGCCCAGGCGGCGTCGCCACCAATGCGTGGAGCGATGTAGGCCGCCAGCTTGGAAACCCGCACGGCCTTGTCGTAGACGCTGCCCAGCTTTTCCTGGAACACCACATTCTGCAGGCGCAGGTTGAAGTCTTCCAGCTTCTGCTTCTTGTCTTGCTTGAAGAAGAACTCGGCGTCGGTCAGGCGCGGGCGAACGACTTTTTCGTTACCGGCGATGATCTGTTGCGGGTCCTTGCTTTCGATGTTGGCCACGGTAATGAAACGTGGCAGCAACTTGCCGTCCGCATCCAGCAGGCAGAAATATTTCTGGTTGTCCTGCATGGTGGTGATCAAGGCTTCTTGCGGCACATCGAGGAAACGCTCCTCGAACGAGCACACCAGCGGCACCGGCCATTCAACCAGCGCGGTTACTTCGTCCAGCAGGCTTGGCGGCACGATGGCGGTGCCTTCCTGCAGGCGGGCCAGCTCTTCAGTGCGCTTGCTGATCAGCTCGCGACGCTCATTGGCATCAGCCAGCACATAGGCGGCGCGCAGGTCATTGAGGTAGTTGGCCGGCGAGGTGATGCGCACGCTTTCCGGATGATGGAAGCGGTGACCACGGGAATCTCGTCCGGACTTTTGGGCGAGGATCGTGCAGTCGATGACTTGGTCACCGAGCAGCATTACCAGCCATTGGGTCGGACGTACGAACTCTTCCTTGCGAGCGCCCCAGCGCATGCGCTTGGGAATTGGCAGGTCGTTCAGGGAGTCTTCAACGATGGTCGGCAACAGGCTGGCGCTGGGTTTGCCCTGGATGACTTGGCTGAAACGCAGTTTTGGGCCGCTCTGGTCGATCTCGCTCAGCTCGACGCCACACTTCTTGGCAAAACCAAGGGCGGCTTGCGTCGGGTTGCCTTCGGCGTCGAACGCTGCCTGACGTGGCGGGCCGTCGATATTGATGTTGCGGTCCGGTTGCTGGGTTTCCAGCGCAGTGAGCAGGACTGCCAGGCGGCGCGGCGCGGCGTAGACCTGCTTGGCTTCGAACTTCAAGCCGGCGGTTTGCAGGCCTTTTTCGATACCGGCCAGGAACGCGTCGGCGAGGGTATTCAGTGCCTTGGGTGGCAGCTCTTCGGTGCCCAGTTCAACCAGGAAATCTTGAGCACTCATTGTGCAGCCTCCAGCTTAGCCAACACTTCATCACGCAGGTCCGGGGTCGCCATCGGGAAGCCCAGCTTGGCGCGAGCCAGCAGGTAGGCTTGGGCGACGGAACGCGCCAGGGTACGTACACGCAGGATGTATTGCTGGCGCGCGGTCACCGAGATGGCACGGCGAGCATCCAGCAGGTTGAAGGTGTGGGATGCCTTCAAGACCATTTCGTAGCTCGGCAACGGCAGCGGCTGATCCAGTTCGATCAGGCGCTTGGCTTCGCTTTCATAGAAGTCGAACAGTTCGAACAGTTTTTCAACGTTGGCATGTTCGAAGTTATAGGTCGACTGCTCCACTTCGTTCTGGTGGAACACGTCGCCGTACGTCACTTTGCCGAACGGACCGTCAGCCCATACCAGGTCGTAGACCGAATCGACGCCCTGCAGGTACATGGCCAGGCGTTCGAGACCGTAGGTGATCTCGCCGGTCACTGGGTAGCACTCGATGCCTCCCGCTTGCTGGAAGTAGGTGAACTGGGTTACTTCCATGCCATTGAGCCAGACTTCCCAGCCCAGGCCCCAGGCGCCCAGGGTCGGCGATTCCCAGTTGTCTTCGACGAAACGGATGTCGTGGACCAGCGGGTCCAGGCCGACATGTTTCAGCGAGCCGAGGTACAGCTCCTGGAAGTTGTCCGGGTTGGGCTTCAACACTACCTGGAACTGGTAGTAGTGCTGCAAGCGGTTGGGGTTTTCGCCGTAGCGGCCGTCAGTCGGGCGACGACTGGGCTGCACATAAGCGGCGTTCCAGGTTTCCGGGCCAATGGCCCGCAGGAAGGTAGCGGTGTGGAAAGTGCCGGCGCCTACTTCCATATCGTAGGGCTGAAGTACCACACAACCTTGCTCGGCCCAGTATTGCTGGAGGGCGAGGATCAAGTCTTGGAAGGTACGCACGGCTGGCGTAGGCTGGCTCACGAAATTCACCTGTTACTTGGGCTGCGATTTAAAGAGCGGGAGTATACCCGATTCGGCCCCGCCACCACTCCCTGGAGCCTTATGCCACGCTGCTTTTGGTGTTCTGAAGATCCGCTGTACATGGCTTATCACGATCAGGAGTGGGGAACGCCGCTGCGCGATGCGCAGGGTTTGTTTGAACTGCTTTTGCTCGAAGGGTTCCAGGCGGGCCTGTCCTGGATCACCGTTTTACGCAAGCGCGAGCATTATCGACAGGTCTTGTTCGGCTTTGATGCACAACGGCTGGCGCAGTTGACGGATGCCGAGATCGAGGCATTGATGCAGGATCCGGGCATCGTGCGCAACCGCCTGAAACTCAACGCCACCCGGCGCAATGCCGCAGCCTGGCTGGCGCTGGAAGACCCGGTGGGGTTGCTCTGGTCGTTTGTCGGTGGCGCGCCCAAGGTCAATCATTTCAAGGACCGCAGCCAAGTCCCGGCGATTACTCCAGAGGCCGAAGCCATGAGCCGCGCCTTGAAAAAAGCCGGCTTCACCTTCGTCGGCCCGACCATCTGTTACGCATTCATGCAGGCCTCGGGCATGGTCATGGATCACACCCAGGACTGTGACCGTTACGCTACCCTCGTCAACGCCGGTTAGAATGGTGCACTTTGCGCACCGCACAATATCAGGAGTGACCTGTGGAAAAGTTTAAAGGCGCCTTGCTGGTAGGCGCTCTTCGGTTGTTTGCCCTGCTGCCCTGGCGCGCTGTCCAGGCGGTAGGCACAGCCATTGGCTGGATCATGTGGAAAACCCCTAACCGCTCCCGCGAGACGGTGCGGATCAACCTTTCCAAGTGCTTCCCGGACATGGACCCGGCCGCGCGTGAGCGTCTTGCGGGCCAGAGCCTTATGGACATTGGCAAGTCCTTGACCGAAAGCGCCTGTGCCTGGATCTGGCCGGCCCAGCGCTCCATAGACCTGGTGCGCGAAGTCGAAGGCCTGGAAGTGCTCCATGAGGCGCTGGCCTCCGGCAAGGGTGTGGTGGGCATCACCAGCCACTTGGGCAACTGGGAAGTGCTGAACCATTTCTATTGCAGCCAGTGCAAACCGATCATTTTCTATCGCCCGCCCAAGCTCAAGGCGGTGGATGACCTGCTGCGCAAACAGCGGGTGCAATTGGGCAACCGGGTGGCGGCGTCCACCAAGGAAGGCATCCTCAGCGTCATCAAGGAAGTACGCAAAGGCGGTCAGGTGGGCATTCCCGCCGACCCGGAGCCGTCAGAGTCTGCCGGGATCTTCGTGCCGTTCTTCGCCACCCAGGCGCTGACCAGCAAGTTTGTGCCGAATATGTTGGCGGGCGGTAAAGCGGTGGGGGTATTCCTGCACGCCCTGCGGCTGCCGGATGGCTCTGGCTATAAAGTTATTCTGGAAGCTGCGCCAGAAGATATGTACAGCACCGACACCGCCACCTCATGCGCGGCGATGAGCAAGGTCGTGGAGCGCTATGTCGGGGCTTATCCGAGCCAGTACATGTGGAGCATGAAGCGCTTCAAGAAACGCCCCCCGGGTGAGGCGCGGTGGTACTGATCGACTGATCGTTCCCACGTGGGAACGATCACCCTGTAGGAGCGAGCTTGCTCGCGAAAAACTCAAGAGCACCGCGTACATTCAGTCTGTACGCGTCATCGTTAACGATCTTCGCGAGCAAGCTCGCTCCTACTGTTGTTTGGCCAGCTTCTTCAGAAATACGCTCATCTCTTTTTCGGCCTGCTTGTCGCCATGGGCCTGGGCCGCTTCAATGCCCTTCTCCCACGCTTGCCGTGCAGCGGCGTGATCAGCCTGCCCCAGTTGCGCCTTGCCCAGCAGCTTCCACGCCGCCGAATACTTTGGATCAAATTCGACGCACTTCTGCAAATGTTCCGCCGCCTTGGCATTGTCCTTCAGATCCAGATAGCCCTTGCCCAAGCCGAAGCGAAGAAGCGAGTTATCCACACCCTTGGCCAGCATCTTCTCCAGGGATTCGAGCATGCAGGTGTACTCCGTTTAATCAGAAAAAGCTCAACCCCACGTGGAACAACTTCTCCACGTCGCGGATATGTTTTTTATCCACAAGGAACAAAATCACATGGTCGCCCGTGGCGATCACTGTGTCGTCGTGGGCGATGATCACCTCTTCATCACGAATGATCGCGCCGATGGTTGTCCCAGGCGGCAAGCCAATGTCACGGATTGCCTTGCCTATCACCTTGCTCGACTTCGAGTCACCATGGGCAATCGCCTCGATGGCTTCAGCCGCGCCCCGGCGCAGTGAGTGCACGCTGACGATATCGCCGCGGCGCACGTGGGCCAGCAAAGTACCGATGGTCGCCAGTTGCGGGCTGATGGCGATGTCGATATCGCCGCCCTGGATCAGGTCGACGTAGGCCGGGTTATTGATGATGGTCATCACCTTCTTCGCCCCCAACCGCTTGGCCAGCAAGGACGACATGATGTTGGCCTCGTCGTCGTTGGTCAGGGCCAGGAAGATGTCGGCGTCGGCGATATTTTCTTCCAGTAGCAAATCGCGGTCCGAGGCACTGCCTTGCAAGACGACGGTGCTGTCGAGGGTGTCGGACAAATACCGGCACCGGCTCGGATTCATCTCGATGATTTTCACCTGATAGCGGCTTTCGATGGCCTCGGCCAGACGCTCGCCGATCTGCCCGCCGCCAGCGATGACGATACGCTTGTAGTTCTCGTCCAGGCGGCGCATTTCGCTCATCACTGCGCGAATATTGGCCTTGGCGGCGATGAAAAACACTTCGTCGTCAGCCTCGATTACCGTATCACCCTGGGGCAGTATCGGTCGGTCGCGGCGGAAGATCGCGGCCACTCGGGTTTCGACATTCGGCATATGCTCACGCAACTGCCGCAGTTGTTGGCCTACCAACGGCCCGCCGTAATAGGCCTTGACCGCCACCAGTTGGGCCTTGCCTTCGGCGAAGTCGATCACCTGCAAGGCGCCGGGAATCTCGATCAGGCGCTTGATGTAATGGGTAACCACCTGCTCCGGGCTGATCAGTACGTCCACCGGAATCGCGTCGTTGTCGAACAGCCCGGCGCGGGTCAGGTAGGCGGCCTCACGTACCCGGGCGATTTTGGTCGGAGTGTGGAACAACGTGTGGGCAACCTGGCAGGCGACCATATTGGTCTCGTCGCTGTTGGTGACCGCCACCAGCATGTCGGCATCGTCCGCTCCGGCCTGGCGCAGCACCGTGGGGAACGAGGCGTGACCCTGGACGGTGCGGATGTCCAGGCGATCGCCCAGGTTACGCAGGCGTTCGCCGTCGGTGTCGACCACGGTGATGTCATTGGCTTCGCTGGCCAAATGCTCGGCCAGCGTACCGCCGACCTGCCCTGCGCCGAGGATGATGATTTTCACCCATTTACTCCCTTAAACCATTGCGCCGCGTGCGGCGGCAATCTTGATCAGCTTGGCGTAGTAGAAGCCATCGTGGCCGCCTTCCTGGGCCAGTAACTGGCGTCCATGAGGCTGCTTGATCCCGGCCTGAATGTCGAGGTCCAACTCGCGCGCGCCGCTGGTGCGGGCCAGGAAGGCTTCGATTACTTGGGTGTTCTCGGTGGGCAGCGTCGAGCAGGTGGCATAAAGCAGGACGCCACCGACTTCCAGGGTGGGCCACAGTGCGTCAAGCAACTCGCCTTGCAGCACGGCCAAGGCGGCGATGTCGTCGGGTTGGCGGGTCAGCTTGATGTCTGGATGGCGGCGAATCACGCCGGTGGCGGAGCAGGGGGCATCCAGCAGGATGCGCTGGAACGGTTTGCCGTCCCACCAAGTGGTTGTGTCGCGGCCATCGGCGGCGATCAGCTCGGCACTCAGGCCCAGGCGCGCCAGGTTTTCCCGCACGCGCACCAGGCGTTTGGCTTCCAGGTCCACGGCCACCACGCTGGCCAGGCCGGGCTCGACTTCCAGGATGTGGCAAGTCTTGCCGCCTGGTGCGCAGCAAGCGTCCAGCACCCGTTGGCCTGGGGCCAAGTCCAAGAGGCCCGCGGCCAGTTGGGCGGCTTCGTCCTGTACGCTGATCCAGCCTTCGGCAAAGCCTGGCAGGTTGCGTACATCGCCAGCGGCGTCGAGCACGATGCCGTCCTGGCTGTAGACACACGCTGTGGCAGCGATACCGGCTTCGCTTAGCAGATTGAGGTAAGCACCGCGGCTGTTATGACGGCGATTGACCCGCAAGATCATTGGAGGGTGGGCGTTGTTGGCCGTACAGATGGCTTCCCATTGCTGGGGCCAGAAGGCTTTCAGGGACTTTTGCAACCAGCGTGGATGAGCAGTGCGCACCACCGGGTCATGTTCCAGCTCGGCCAGCAGCGCCTCGCTCTCGCGCTGGGCGCGGCGCAGCACGGCGTTGAGCAGGGCCTTGGCCCAAGGTTTTTTTAGTTTATCGGCGCAACCGACGGTTTCGCCGATGGCGGCGTGGGCCGGGACGCGGGTATAGAGCAACTGGTAGAGACCCACCAGCAGCAATGCCTCGACATCGGCATCCGCAGCCTTGAACGGTTTTTGCAGCAACTTGGCCGCCAGCGCGGACAGACGCGGCTGCCAGCGGGCGGTGCCAAAGGCCAGGTCTTGAGTGAAGCCGCGGTCACGGTCTTCGACTTTATCCAACTGGGTCGGCAACGAGCTGTTGAGGGAAGCCTTGCCGTTGAGCACGGCGGCCAGGGCCTTGGCGGCGGCCAGACGTGGGTTCATTGGGCGTCCACCGCTTGGCCGAGAATGATCCCGACGGCAAATTTCTCACGGCGACTGTTGAATAAATCGCTGAAGTTCAACGCCTTGCCGCCGGGCAATTGCAGACGGGTCAGACACAGTGCTTGTTCACCGCAGGCGACCAGCAGGCCGTCTTTGCTGGCTCCGATGATCTCGCCTGGGGCGCCCTTACCTTCGCTCAGGCTAGCGCTCAGGACCTTCAAGGCTTCGCCATTGAGAGTGCTGTGGCAGACCGGCCATGGGTTGAAGGCGCGCACCAGTCGCTCCAGCTCAGCCGCCGGACGGCTCCAGTCGATGCGTGCTTCGTCCTTGTTTAATTTGTGGGCGTAGGTGGCGAGGCTATCGTCCTGGATTTCGCCTTCCAGAGTGCCTGCCGCCAGAGCGGCGATGGCCTGGACGACGGCGGGCGGGCCCATTTCGGCCAGGCGGTCATGCAGGCTGCCGCCGGTGTCTTCAGCGCTGATCGGTGTGGTGACTTTCAGCAGCATCGGACCGGTGTCCAGGCCTGCTTCCATGCGCATCACGGTCACGCCGCTCATCGCATCACCGGCTTCGACGGCGCGCTGGATCGGCGCAGCACCGCGCCAGCGCGGCAGCAAGGACGCATGGCTGTTGATGCAGCCCAGTCGCGGGATATCCAACACCGCCTGGGGCAGGATCAACCCATAGGCCACTACCACCAGCAGGTCGGGGTTCAACGCGGCGAGCTCGGCCTGGGCCTCGACGTTGCGCAGGGTCGGCGGTTGCAGCACGACAATATTGTTCTCCAGAGCAAGCTGCTTGACCGGGCTGGGCATCAGTTTTTGACCACGACCCGCCGGACGGTCCGGCTGGGTATAAACCGCGACGATCTCGTGGGGGCTGTCGAGCAGGGCCTTGAGGTGTTCGGCGGCAAACTCGGGGGTACCGGCAAAAACGATGCGCAGTGGCTCGGTCATGGGAAACGTCTCACAAAAGAAAAAGGCTTGCCGGAGCAAGCCTTTGAAAGAAAGGAATCAAGCTTGCTGGCGATGTTTCTTTTCCAGCTTTTTCTTGATCCGGTCGCGTTTAAGCGTGGACAGGTAATCGACGAACAACTTGCCGTTGAGGTGATCGCACTCGTGTTGGATGCACACCGCCAACAGGCCTTCGGCAACCAGCTCGAACGGCTTGCCGTCGCGGTCCAGGGCCTTGATCTTGACCTGCTGCGGGCGGTCGACGTTCTCGTAGAAGTCCGGTACCGACAGGCAACCTTCCTGGTACTGGCCCATCTCGTCGGTCAGGGTTTCGAACTCTGGGTTGATAAACACCAGAGGCTCGCTGCGATCTTCGGACAGGTCCATGACCACGACGCGCTGATGCACGTCGACCTGGGTCGCGGCGAGGCCGATACCCGGTGCTTCATACATTGTTTCAAACATGTCATCGACCAACTGACGAACCTTGGCGTCCACTACGGCCACTGGCTTGGCGATAGTGCGCAGGCGTGAGTCCGGAAATTCGAGGATGTTCAAAATAGCCATAAGCGTAATTGCTGCACATGTGAGGTAAAGGCAAGTCGGCACCGGGATGGACCCGGGCTGCCGGTGGAAAACGCTCGAAAGCCGCGAAGGCCAAGGCGTTTCACGCGAACGTACATAATAAAGGAGATTCACCCCATGAGGAAATCGCTACTCGTCTTGCTGTTGTGGGCCATGGTCGCCGAGGCCCATGTACCCGCTCCCGCCACTGACATTTATCCACCGCATCTGCAGGTGCTGGACAGCCATACCCGCAAGGCCATCCAGCGCTTTTTGCTACACAATCGAATTGTTGATACCCCGCACATTCTGGATAACGCGCCTTACATTGTTGCTGCCGCGGCTGGGCGGGTATTGGGTGGCAATGGCGAGCGTATTCATGCACGAGGCGTCTTGAACCCTGCGCAGCCCACCTATGGGATCTTCCGTCGGGGCAAGGTCTACACCGACCCTGACAGCCATGAACTCCTGGGAATCAATGCCGATGACATCGGCACCGCTCGCTTTGTGGTGGCGGGAGACGTGACGACCCTGGCGGTACAGCGCGTGACCCAGGAGGTGCGCCCTGGGGATCGTTTACTCGCTGCGCTCCCCTTTGCACCCCTGCCGGAGCTACTGGCCCAGTCGCCCGCCGATGGCGTTAAGGGACGAATCATTGATGTGCCCCGGGGCGTGACCCAAATTGGTGTGCTCGATGCAGTGACCCTGAACAAGGGGCGTCGCGACGGCCTGATGGAAGGCCATTTGCTGGCAGTCATGAAAGCCGGGGCAATTGTGCGCGACCCCATCACAGGCATTGCGGTGAAGATGCCTGACGAGCGTGCCGGTACCCTGTTGGTGTTTCGTACCTATGAAAAGCTCAGTTACGGATTGGTCCTCAACGCCTCACGCTCCCTGGCGGTGATGGACCGTTTCGAGAGTCCTGATCAAATACAATAATTAGCCTGCTAATAAGTTACTAACAGAGTTATCCACAGCTTGTTCCGATCAAGGATGATCAGATGTCGTCGACAGATACCCGTACCTTTTCCCCGGCAGAACTGGAAGCCCGGCTACGTTTGCATCGGCTCCCGGAGCTTGGGCCCAGGCGTTTCAAAACATTGATCGAGGCCTTTGGCTCGGCTTCCAAAGCTATCAGCGCGCCAGCCAGCGCCTGGCGTTCCCTGGGGTTGCCGTCGGCTTGCAGCGAGGCCCGGCGTAGTCAGCAAGTGCGCGACGGCGCCAGTGCCGCATTGGCCTGGCTTGAGCGCCCGGCCCAGCATTTGCTGATGTGGGACCAGCCGGACTATCCCGCATTGTTGGCAGAAATCACCGATGCGCCGCCGTTGTTATTTGTCGCTGGCGACCCGAGCATACTGGAAAAACCACAACTGGCCATGGTGGGCAGTCGTCGCGCCTCCCGGCCAGGAATGGACACCGCAGCGGCGTTTTCCCGAAGCCTGGCAGGTGCCGGTTTTGTCATCACCAGCGGCTTGGCATTGGGAATAGACGGCGCGGCGCACCAGGCGGCTTTGGATGTCGGTGGGCAGACAATCGGCGTGCTGGGCACCGGCTTGGAAAATTTTTATCCACAACGCCACCAACGCCTGGCCGCGGCGATGATTGCCCAGGGCAGCGCAGTGGTTTCCGAGTTTGCGCTGGATGCCGCACCCCAGGCGGGTAACTTCCCACGGCGCAATCGCATCATCAGTGGCTTGTCCCTTGGCGTGTTGGTCGTGGAGGCCAGCATTGCCAGTGGCTCGTTGATCACTGCCCGGCTGGCGGCGGAGCAAGGACGCGAGGTGTATGCGATTCCTGGATCCATCCATCACCCCGGCGCCAAGGGCTGCCACCAACTGATTCGCGATGGCGCGGTGCTGGTAGAAACTATCGAGCACATTCTCGAAGGCCTGCGGGGCTGGCAAGCGTTGTCCCGCCCGGTGCCGACTCCGGTAACTCACCCGCTGGTGGCACTGCTGCACGCCGCTCCCCACACCAGTGAAGCCTTGGCGGCTGCCAGTGGCCAGGCGTTGTCCCAGGTGCTCGCCATCCTCACGGAACTGGAACTGGAAGGCCGGGTGATCTGCGAAAGTGGACGCTGGCTTGCGCGCAGCTAGGTTTTGTAACGAAGATCGGTAAACTGCGCAGAGCTTTAGTCCGGAGAGTGAGTAATGGTCAACAGGTGGCGCGTTCAAGAAGCCGCACGAGAAATTCGCGCAGGCGCGGTGATTGCCTATCCAACCGAGGCAGTCTGGGGCCTGGGCTGTGATCCCTGGAATGAGGAGGCGGTGGATCGCTTGCTGGCGATCAAAAACCGTTCCGTGGATAAGGGCCTGATCCTGGTTGCCGACAATATTCGTCAGTTCGATTTTCTCTTCGAAGACTTTCCTGACCTGTGGATAGACCGCATGGCCAGTACCTGGCCGGGTCCTAACACCTGGCTGGTGCCTCATCAGAATTTGCTGCCCGAATGGGTCACGGGTGTGCATGACACCGTAGCGCTACGAGTCAGCGACCATCCGTTGGTGCGGGATTTGTGTTCGTTGGTGGGGCCACTGATTTCTACCTCGGCCAACCCTCAAGGTCGCCCGGCCGCGCGCACGCGCATTCGCGTGGAGCAGTATTTCCGTGGGCAGGTGGACTTGGTGTTGGGTGGCAACCTGGGTGGGCGCAAGAACCCTAGCCTGATTCGGGATTTGGCCAGTGGTGAGGTGGTAAGGCCTTCGTAGGTTTAAAAACGCACGCAGAGTGTTCAGGGCGGTATTCCCACGCCAGAGCGCGGGAATGCCCAGCCGCAAGCAGTTTTCTTACGGCAACAGAATCGTTGACCCAGTCGTGCGCCGCGCCGACAGCTCCGTCTGCGCCTTCGCCGCATCCGCCAACGAATAGCGCTGATTGATATCAATCCTCACCTTGCCACTTGTGATCATCGAAAACAGATCGTCTGCCATCACCTGCAAATCCGTCGGATTGCTGGCATAGGTCGCCAGTGTCGGCCGTGTCACATACAGCGAGCCCTTGGCCGAGAGAATTCCCAGGTTGACGCCGTCCACCGCACCGGAGGCATTACCGAAACTCACCATCAGCCCGCGCGGCGCCACGCAGTCCAGCGAGGTCAGCCAGGTGTCCTTACCCACGCCGTCGTACACCACCGGGCATTTCTTGCCGTCGGTTAGTTCCAGCACACGTTGTGCGACGTTTTCCTTGCTGTAGTCGATGGTTTCCCAGGCCCCAAGGGATTTGGCCAGCGCGGCTTTTTCCGGCGAACTGACGGTACCGATCAACTTCACGCCCAGGGCCTTGGCCCACTGGCAGGCCAGGGAACCGACGCCACCGGCAGCGGCGTGGAACAGGATGGTTTCGCCGCCTTTCAACTCATAAGTCTGGCGCAGCAGGTATTGCACGGTCAGCCCCTTGAGCATGGCGCCTGCGGCTTGTTCAAAGCTGATCTCTTGCGGCAAATGCACCAGGTTGGCGGCTGGCAACACATGCAACCCGCTGTAGGCGCCCAATGGACCGCTGCCATAGGCCACACGGTCGCCGACCTTGAACTGGGTGACTTCACTACCCACGGCATCGACCACTCCGGCGCCTTCCGCGCCCAGGCCCGACGGCAAGGCCGGTGGTGCGTACAGGCCGCTGCGGAAATAGGTATCGATGAAGTTCAAGCCAATAGCCTTGTTGCTCACGCGAACCTGTTGCGGGCCCGGTTCTGCCGGCGCGTAGTCGACATACTCAAGTACTTCGGGGCCGCCATGGGCACGGAACTGGATACGCTTGGCCATCTGCACTCTCCTCAAGTCAATGTCGCGAAGGGCTCCTATCGAACTCCTAAGCTTGATCTTCGTCAACTGCGGATGCACCCGGCGCGATGGTATCCTGTGTGCCCATTTGCCGCCGACGCCCAATGGCCTCGCGTAGCTTTGCCCGATTCAAGGTGATGCCATGACTACTCGCACCGAGGCTGTTAAAGCCTACCTGCTCGACCTGCAAGACCGTATTTGCAGTGCCCTGGAAACCTTCGAGACAGATACTCGCTTTATCGAAGACGCCTGGACCCGGCCTGCCGGAGGGGGCGGTCGCACCCGCGTAATCGAAAACGGCTCGGTGATCGAAAAAGGCGGCGTCAACTTTTCCCACGTCTTCGGCAGCGGCTTGCCGCCGTCCGCCAGCGCTCATCGCCCGGAGCTCGCCGGTCGCGGTTTCGAAGCCCTGGGTGTGTCGCTGGTGATTCACCCCCACAACCCTCATGTGCCGACGTCCCACGCCAACGTGCGCTTTTTCATTGCCGAAAAAGAGGGCGAAGAGCCCGTGTGGTGGTTCGGTGGCGGTTTCGACCTGACGCCCTACTACGGCAATGAAGAAGACTGCATTCATTGGCATCGCGTGGCTGAGCAGGCTTGCGCACCGTTCGGTCCGCAGGTGTATTCGCGCTACAAGGCCTGGTGCGACAGCTACTTCCACATCAAGCATCGCAACGAACCTCGAGGCGTCGGCGGCTTGTTCTTCGATGATTTGAACGAGTGGGGCTTTGACACCTGCTTCGCTTTCATGCGCGCTATCGGCGATGCCTACATCGAGGCCTACCTGCCTATCGTCAAGCGTCGCCAGGCCATGGCGTATACCGGGCAGCAGCGTGAATTCCAGGAATTTCGTCGTGGCCGCTACGTGGAGTTCAACCTGGTCTACGACCGTGGCACGCTGTTCGGCCTGCAATCGGGTGGCCGCACCGAATCGATCTTGATGTCGCTGCCGCCGCAGGTGCGTTGGAGCTATGACTGGAAAGCTGCTGTGGGCAGCGAAGAGGCGCGCCTGACCGACTACTTTCTGCAAGATCGCGACTGGCTTGGCGTTGCTGCGCCCAAGGCGGCAGTCTGATGGATCGTTATGTCGTCTTCGGCAATCCCATCGGCCACAGCAAGTCGCCGTTGATCCATCGCCTGTTTGCCGAGCAGACGGGCGAGCAGTTGGAGTACCACACCTTGCTGGCGCCGTTGGAGGACTTCACGGGTTGTGCCCGTGAGTTTTTCCAGCAAGGGCGTGGCGCCAATGTCACAGTGCCGTTCAAGGAGGAGGCCTATCACCTGGCTAACACCCTGACCGAACGTGCCCGGCGTGCGGGTGCGGTCAACACCCTGAGCAAACTGGCGGATGGCAGCCTGTTGGGTGACAACACCGACGGCGCCGGCCTGGTGCGGGACCTGACGGTAAATGCCGGGTTGAGCCTTGAGGGCAAACGTATTTTGTTGCTCGGTGCCGGCGGCGCCGTACGCGGTGCGCTGGAACCGTTGCTGGCGGAAAAGCCAGCGTCGCTGATCATCGCCAACCGCACGGTGGAAAAGGCCGAATTACTGGCTGAGCTGTTCGACGACCTTGGCCCGGTCTCCGCCAGCGGTTTCGACTGGCTGCGCGAGCCGGTGGACCTGATCATCAACGCCACTTCCGCCAGCCTGTCAGGTGATGTTCCGCCGATCGCCGGCAGTTTGGTCGAGCCGGGCAAGACGGTTTGCTACGACATGATGTATGCCAAGGAGCCGACGGCGTTCTGCCGCTGGGCCAATCAACAGGGCGCTGCGGTAGCGATGGATGGCCTGGGCATGCTGGTGGAACAGGCGGCGCAAGCGTTTTTCCTGTGGCGCGGTGTGCGCCCGGATACGGCGCCGGTGTTGGCTGAATTGCGCCGGCAACTGGCTCTTTGTAGCCGCTGACGAGGCACGAGGCTGCGATGGGCTGCGTAGCAGCCCCCGAGGCGGTCCTGCGGACGCGCATCGCAGCCTCGTGCCTCGTCAGCGGCTACAGGAAGCGGTGCTCAGTCCTCGAAATAGATGGGGCAGTGGTCGACCCCTTCCAGCTTTCTCAACTCATCCACCACCTGTGGCCTGGCCCGACGCAACACCAGGCTGCGCCCTAAACCCTTCAGCCGCCGCGCTTCCTGGTGCAACATCTCCACCCCGGAATAGTCGATAAAGTTGATCTGCTGCGCCTCGATCACCACCCGCTCGCCTTGAAGGCTTTGCAGGCGCACTTGCAGATAATGGCTGGCTCCGAAAAAGATCGACCCGCCGACCCGCAACACATCTTCTTCGCCCTCACGCCATTGCTGGACCCGTGGCTGCGAGGTGCGCTTGAGGTAGAAAAACAATGACGCCAGCACCCCGGCGTAGATCGCCGTCTGCAACTCCAGCAGCAGCGTGGCAACACAGGTCAGGCTCATCACCAGGAACTCGGCGCGGCTGACCCGGAATAACGCCCGAATACCCCGATGATCCACCAGGCCCCAGCAAATCAGCAAGATGCTGGCGGCCATGCTTGGAATGGGGATATGGGCGATCAACGCGGCGCCGGACAGCGCAAACAGTGCGACCCACAATGCCGAGAACACGCCCGCCAATGGTGAGCGGGCACCGGCTTCAAAACTCAGGCCCGACCGTGTGAACGACCCCGCCGATAAATACCCGGAGAAAAATCCGCCAACCATGTTCGACAGGCCCTGGGCGCGAACTTCTTGATTGGCATCGAGCAGTTGCTGCGAGCGCGCCGACAGCGAGCGGGCAATCGACAGGCTGGTCACCAGCCCCAGCATGCCCACCGCCACGGCGCTGGGTAGTAGGCGCAGGAGTAGATCCAGGTCCATCGGCAGCGGGCTGAACGGCGGCAGTTTGCCGACAAAGGCGCTGACCAGCGCCACATGCCCGAACATCGCCGGCCACAACCAGGCCACGAGGCTGCCGAGGGCCAAGGCAATCAGCAAGGTCGGCCAGCGCGGAACCACGAGTTTGAGCAGTATCCCCACGGCCAAAGTGCCGAGCCCGAGCAGCAGTGAGGGGCGGTCCCACTCCCCTGCGTGGTTGATGAGCGCCAACAGGCTATTAATGGCTGTCGCCTCGCTCGGCAGGTCCAGCCCCAGCAGGTTGGGCAGTTGGCCCAAGACAATCACCACCGCCGCGCCCAGAGTGAAACCAAGCACCACCGAATGTGAGACGAAATTCACCAATGCACCGAAACGCAACATGCCCAGCAACCACTGGAACACCCCGGCCAGAAAGGTCAGCAGCAAGATCAGGGTGATGTAGTCCTGGGAACCGGGCACCGCCAGCGGGCTGATGCTGGCGTAGAGCACGATGGAAATCGCCGCCGTCGGGCCGCAGATCAAATGCCAGGACGAGCCCCAGAGACAGGCGATCAGCACCGGGATGATCGCGGCGTACAGGCCGTATTCCGGTGGCAGGCCGGCGATCAATGCGTAGGCGATGGATTGCGGCAACGCCAGGACTGCGCCACTGAGGCCGACGATGGCGTCCCGACCGACGCTGGCGCGGGTCTGGCGCGGGAGCCAACTGAGGAAGGGCAAGAGTGTATGGCGGTTGAGCCGGGGCATTGGGCGCTCGGGTAAGAAGGTTTGAGTCAGGTTAACAGGCTGGCAATGATCGTTCCCACGCAGAGCGTGGGAACGATCACATGAGCATCGATCAGCGTGTCAGAGCTTGGCTTTCACCGCCGCCAGCGCATCCTGGCCATCTATGGTTTTAACGCCCTCCAGCCATTTATCCAGAACAGCCGGATTGGCCTTGATCCACGCCTTTGCCGCTTCACCATTGTTGATTTTCTTGTTCACCACCTCGGCCATGATGCTGTTCTCCATCTCCTGGGTGAAACTCAGGTTGCTCAGCAGCTTCCCGACGTTGGGGCAGGCTTGCGCATACCCTTTGCGGGTCAAGGTATACACGCTGCCAGTGTCACCAAAGTACTTCTCCCCACCCTTGAGGTAACGCATCTTCAACTGTACGTTCATCGGGTGCGGCGTCCAGCCGAGGAATGCCACGAAACGCTGTCTCTTCACCGCCCGGGATACTTCGGCCAGCATCGCTTGTTCACTGGATTCGATCAGCTTCCACTGGCCCAGCTCGAAGTCATTTTTCTTGATGATCTCTGTTAGCGAGATATTGGCCGGCGCACCCGAACCGATGCCGTAGATCTTCTTGCCGAATTTGTCGGCAAACTTGTCCAGGTCGGAAAAGTCATGCACGCCGGCGTCCCACACATAATCCGGCACCGCGAGAGTGAACTCGGTGCCGTCGAGGTTTTTCGCCAGTTGCACCACATCGCCATTGGCCACGAACTTGTCGTAGAAGCCTTGCTGCGCCGGCATCCAGTTACCCAGGAATACATCCACCTGGCCGTCCTTGAGCCCGCCGAAGGTGATGGGTACTGCCAGCGTGTCGACCTTGGCCTTGTAACCCATGCCGCTCAAGAGGAAACCGGTGATGGCATTGGTCGCGGCAATGTCGCTCCAGCCCGGATCGGCCATCTTTACTGTCTCGCAACTTTGCTCTGCATACGCGTTGGCACTGCTCAACGCCAGCAGCCCGACGCTCAATGCTGTGGATAACTTCATCATGGCCTTCCCCTTGGTTTTATTGGTTTTGGCAGGGTTGTGGGTAACGTGCCTTGCGCTCCAGATCGTCGAGGTCGATATGGTTACGCATGTATTGCTGACTGGCGTCTACCAGTGGCTGGTGGTCCCAACTCTTCAGCTTGCCTTGGGTCAATGCCTGGCTGACCAGCCGCCGACGACGTTGGCTGGCGAGCACCTGTTGGTGGATCGCCGGCATATCCCATTTGGCCCGCGCCTCACTCAGGAAGGCGTCGAACAGTGGCCGATGCTCGGGCGACTGGCTGAGCTCTTCCTGCTCGCGGGGATCATTATGCACATCGAACAATAGACACGGATCGTCTTCGCTGTAGATGAATTTGTAGGCGCCACGGCGGATCATCATCAGCGGTCCGATGGTGCCTTCGGCCATGTATTCGCCGAACACCTCGTCATGCCCGCCCTGCCCTTGCAAGTGCGGGACCAGCGAGCGGCCGTCCAGGGGCAGGTTGGCTTCCAGCTCTCCGCCGGCCAGTTCCACCAGGGTGGGCAGCAGGTCGGCGGTCGACACGGCCGCCGTCACCCGGCTTGCCGCAAATTGCCCCGGCGCACTGATCAGCAGCGGTACCCGTGCGGCCATTTCAAACCAGTGCATTTTGTACCAGAGGCCGCGCTCGCCGAGCATGTCGCCATGGTCGCCGGAGAAAATGATGATGGTGTCGTCTGCCAGGCCTGCGTCTTCCAGGGTTTGCAGCAGCTTGCCGACGTTGCTGTCGATGTAGCTGCAGGCGCCAAAGTAGGCACGGCGAGCGTCGCGGATCTTGTCCACGGGCAGCGGCTTGTCCCACAGGTCGTAAACCTTGAGCAGACGCTGGGAGTGCGGATCGAGATCGGCCTGTGGCGGGGTTGTAGGCAGCGGGATGTCGTTGTCGTCGTACAGGTCCCAGAATGGCTTGGGAATGGTGTAGGGGTCATGTGGATGGGTCATGGACACGGTCAGGCAGAACGGTTGGTCGCCATCCTCGCGAATATGGTCGAACAGGTATTGCTGGGCCTTGAACACCACCTCTTCATCGAAATCCAGCTGGTTGGTGCGCACACACGGGCCGGCTTGCAGCACCGAGGCCATGTTGTGGTACCAGGTCGGCCGCACGTCCGGCTCATCCCAGTTCACTGCCCAGCCATAATCGGCCGGGTAGATATCGCTGGTCAGGCGTTCTTCATAGCCGTGGAGTTGATCGGGGCCGCAGAAATGCATCTTGCCCGACAGCGCCGTGCGGTAGCCGAGGCGGCGCAGGTAGTGAGCATAGGTCGGCACATCGGCAGGAAAGTCCGCTGCGTTGTCGTAGGCGCCAATCTTGCTCGGCAACTGGCCACTGACCAGGGTAAAGCGTGATGGCGCACACAGGGGGCTGTTGCAATAGGCGGCGTCAAACACCACGCCTTGGGCGGCGAGACGGCTCAGGTTGGGCAGTTTGATAGGCGAAGGAGCGTAGAACGGAAGCAGCGGCGCGGCCATTTGATCGGCCATGATGAAAAGAATGTTCTTGCGCTTCATGGTTTCTCGGCATTCCATAGTCAATATTTATGCGATTGAGCATGCAGGCCATAAAAATCCTGGTAAAGCCCATGAAAAGCAATGTCTAGGATAAGCACAGCTTATGTATGAAGCCCTCGGCGGTTTGTCACTGGACCTGCTGCGCGCCTTTGAGGTGGCAGCGCGTCAGCGCAGCTTTACTGCGGCGGCGATGGAACTGGGCACCACCCAGCCGGCCATCAGCCAACAGATCAAGCGCCTGGAAGAGCAGTTGGCGGTGCGCCTGTTTGATCGCATCTACCGTGGCATCGAACTGACCGATGCCGGCCTCCTGTTGTTTGAGCATGTGCAGGTCGGCTTGCAAAACATCAACCAGGGCTTGAGCACCATCACCCAGCAAGACCAGCACGAAGTACTACAAGTGGCGACGGACTTTGCCTTCGCCGCGTACTGGTTGATGCCGCGTTTGCATCGCTTCCATGCAGCCAATCCCCAGGTGGATGTCAGCCTGGTCACCAGCGAACGCAACCACGCCACGTTGCGCAGCGACATTGATGTGGCTCTGCTGTTTGGCGACGGCCGTTTCAAACAGGGTGAAAGCCTGTGGCTGTTCAATGAGGAAGTGTTCCCGGTGTGCAGCCCACAATTGCTCAAGGACCGTACGACGCCGCTGTCTGTGCATAGCTTGCAGGAGTACCCCTTGCTGCACCTGCGCCAGGAAAACCACTACCAATGGTTCGACTGGAGCGGCGTATTCCGCGAGTTGGGCCTCACCACCGCGCCGGCGCCTGGCCAACTGCGCTTTGACAACTACACGCTATTGATCCAGGCGGCGATCGCCGGCCAGGGCGTGGCGATTGGCTGGCGGCACCTGGTGGATAACTTGCTGGAACAAAAGTGGCTGTGTCGGCCGATTGGCGACACGGTGATCTCGCGCTTTGGTTATTACGTAGTGCTGCCCCAGCGCAAACGACGGGGGCAGTTGATCCAGCGTTTTGTCGACTGGCTGGTGACGGAGCAGGCCAGTAGCGCACGATCCCTGACGGGTCTGGCCCTGCCGTCCATAGCGGTCTAGGATTTGCCACTCATTGAGTCCGGAGTCCGTCATGCAGCGTATCAAGGGCTATCACGCCCATATCTATTTTGACGCCAGTACGATCGACCAGGCGCGCAAGCTCTGCTGCGATGCCGCGCAATTGTTTGCGCTGCGCATGGGGCGGGTGCACGAGCGCCCGGTGGGGCCGCATCCAGATTGGAGCTGTCAGTTGGCGTTCGAGCCGGAATACATCGGCGTGGTGTTGCCATGGCTGGCGCTTAATCGCAACGGGCTGGTGGTGTTCCTGCATCCCGACACCGGCGATGACTTGAAGGACCACACCGAGCACGCCATCTGGATGGGGGCGATGCGGCCGTTGGATCTGTCGATTTTTTAAACATCGCCTTACCACGGCATTCCTCACCTTTGCCCGCTGTTAAAGTCGCGAAAAGTGTAGGTTTTTAGTTATTGCCTCCCTATATATGGGATTGATATTTATATATTGAGATTTGTCCGGCCGTAGGTTTATATTCGCTCATCTGCTTTTTCAGCACTCACAGAATTCAGGTGAAGCGATGCCGGCGCAATTGATCGCGCTCGATTGGGGAACCAGTTCCCTTCGTGCTTATAAACTCGGCCCAGGCGGCCACGTCCTTGAACACCGCTCGCTGGCGTCGGGGATCATGCACCTGCCCACCGAGCCCCGGGACATCGCAGGCATTTGGTGTGCTGATGGTTTCGAGTTGGCGTTTGATGCCGCCTGCGGCGATTGGCTGGATGCACAGCCCACGCTCCCCGTCATTGCCTGCGGTATGGTCGGCAGTGCCCAGGGCTGGAGTGAAGCGGCTTATCGCGATACGCCCGCCGATGTCGCTACCCTCGGCCAGGCATTGCACGTGGTGCGTAGCCTGCGAGGCGTCGACGTGCATATCGTGCCCGGTGTGATCCAACGGTCGGCCCTGCCTAACGTGATGCGCGGCGAAGAAACCCAAGTGCTGGGGGTGCTGCAGAACCTGCCTGTCGGCCCGGCCAGCCGACGCTTGATCGGCCTGCCTGGCAGCCATTCAAAATGGGTCGAGGTGGTGGAAGGCTGCATCACACATTTCGACACCTTCATGACGGGTGAACTGTTCGCCGTGCTCAGCCAGCACAGCATCCTGGGGCGCACCCAACAACCGTCTGTGCAGTTTCAAACCGAGGCTTTTGATCGGGGTGTACAGGTAGCGTTGTCGGCAGATGGCCAGCGTGGGCCGCTATCGACCTTGTTTAGCGCCCGCACCCTGGGGCTGACTGGTGAGCTGGCGGGCCATGAGCAAGCGGACTATTTATCCGGCCTGTTGATTGGCCATGAGCTGTCGGCACTCAACAGCGGCCAGCCCCTCGATATCGTGCTGGTGGGTAACACTCAACTGTGCACCCGCTACCAGCGGGCGCTCGCACTTTGCGGTTTCTCCCATGTGACCCTCGCACAAGAGGCTACCGAGCGTGGCTTGTGGCAGTTGGCGGTCGCGGCCGGGTTGCTGCCTGCATCCGTTCAATCTGACTAGAGGCCTGACATGCTCAAGCAAGCGCTGACACACAACGGTTTGGTCGCAATCCTGCGGGGCCTACGCCCGGATGAGGCCTTGGCGATCGGCCAGGTGTTGTACGAGGCAGGGTTTCGTGTGATCGAAGTACCGCTCAACTCGCCGGACCCTTACACCAGCATCCGCATCCTACGGGACAGCCTGCCGGCTGATTGCCTGATCGGTGCCGGCACGGTGCTTACACCGGAACAGGTGGAGCAGGTGAAAGCCGCTGGTGGCCAGGTGATCGTCATGCCCCACAGCGATCCCAAGGTATTGCGTGCAGCCAGGGCGGCGGGCCTGTATCTGTCGCCGGGCGTTGCCACGCCTACCGAAGCGTTCGCGGCGCTGGCCGAAGGTGCCGACGTGTTGAAGCTGTTCCCGGCCGAGCAAATGGGCCCGGCGGTGGTCAAGGCCTGGCTCGCCGTATTGCCGGCGGGCACGGTATTGCTGCCGGTGGGCGGGATCACCCCGGACAACATGCAGGTGTTTATCGACGCTGGCGTCAAGGGCTTTGGCTTGGGCTCCGGGTTGTTCAAGCCAGGCATGACTGTCGAACAGGTAGCGAGCCGCGCCAAGGCTTATGTCGCAGCCTGGAACGCCTTGAGCTGATTCAAGTTCCGCGCCCTTGGCGCTGCATCTATAAGAGAGACAAGAGATGAAAATTACCAAACTGACGACCTTCATCGTGCCGCCGCGCTGGTGCTTCCTCAAGGTGGAAACCGACGAGGGCGTGACCGGTTGGGGCGAGCCCGTGGTCGAGGGCCGTGCCCACACCGTGGCCGCTGCTGTTGAGGAGTTGTCTGACTACCTGATCGGCAAAGACCCACGCAATATCGAAGATATCTGGACCGTGCTCTATCGCGGCGGCTTCTACCGGGGCGGCGCGATCCATATGAGTGCCCTGGCCGGTATCGACCAGGCGCTGTGGGACATCAAAGGCAAGGCCCTCGGCGTCTCCGTCAGCGACCTGCTGGGTGGCCAGGTGCGGGACAAGATCCGTGTGTACTCGTGGATTGGTGGCGACCGCCCAGCGGACACGGCCCGTGCTGCAAAAGAAGCAGTGTCCCGCGGTTTTACCGCGGTGAAGATGAACGGCACCGAAGAGCTGCAGTTTCTCGACACCTTCGACAAAGTCGACCAGGCCCTGGCCAATGTCGCCGCGGTGCGTGATGCGGTAGGGCCGAACGTCGGCATCGGCGTCGACTTTCATGGCCGGGTGCACAAGCCCATGGCCAAGGTGCTGATGAAGGAGCTGGACCCGTACAAGTTGATGTTCATCGAAGAGCCGGTACTCAGTGAAAACTACGAAGCGCTCAAGGAACTGGCACCCCTGACCAGTACCCCGATTGCCCTCGGCGAGCGGCTGTTCTCGCGCTGGGACTTCAAGCGCGTGCTCAGCGAAGGCTACGTCGACATCATTCAGCCTGATGCATCCCACGCGGGCGGTATCACCGAAACCCGCAAGATCGCCAACATGGCCGAAGCCTACGATGTGGCCCTGGCCCTGCACTGTCCGTTGGGCCCGATTGCCCTGGCGGCATGCCTGCAACTGGACGCGGTTTGCTACAACGCTTTTATCCAGGAACAGAGCCTGGGCATTCATTACAACGAGAGTAACGACCTGCTGGATTACGTGCGCGATCCCGGTGTTTTCGACTACGACCAGGGTTTTGTGAAAATCCCCAACGGGCCGGGCCTGGGCATTGAGATCAACGAGGAATATGTGATCGAGCGTGCCGCTATCGGCCACCGCTGGCGCAACCCGATCTGGCGCCATGCCGACGGCAGTTTTGCCGAGTGGTGATCGCCGCGAATTGATCGCTCCCACGCAACGCGTGGGAACGATCAATGTACCTCCTGTCCTCAACAATCATAAAAAGAGGCTTCCATGATTCCTCCTCAAAGCACCACGGCCGCGCCGTTGGTGGCGCCCAGTCGCAAGCGCTATTTCATCATGGTGCTGCTGTTCATCACGGTGGTGATCAACTACCTGGACCGCAGCAACTTGTCGATTGCCGCTCCGGCCCTGACCAGCGACCTGGGCATCGACCCGGTGCATGTCGGGCTGATTTTCTCGGCATTCGGCTGGACCTATGCCGCCATGCAGATCCCCGGTGGCTGGTTGGTGGATAGGGTGCCGCCGCGCATCCTGTACACCGTCGCCCTGCTGTTGTGGTCCATTGCTACGGTAATGCTTGGCTTTGCTGCCAGCTTTATCGCGCTGTTTGTGTTGCGCATGGCGGTGGGCGCCCTGGAAGCGCCCGCCTACCCCATTAACAACCGCGTGGTCACCACCTGGTTCCCCGAACGTGAACGGGCCACGGCTATTGGCTTCTACACCTCCGGGCAGTTCGTCGGGCTGGCTTTCCTTACGCCGGTGCTGGCCTGGTTGCAGCATCACTACGGCTGGCACATGGTGTTTGTCAGTACCGGGGCGGTGGGTATTGTGTGGGCGCTGATCTGGTACGCGGTGTATCGCGAGCCCAAGGATTTCAAAGGCGCCAATGCGGCTGAAATCGAACTGATCCGCGAAGGTGGCGGGTTGGTGGATATTCAAGAGCAAACCGCCAAACGCAAGACACCCTTCAGTTGGGTCGACCTGGGTATTGTCCTGAGCAAGCGCAAGCTGTGGGGCATTTACCTGGGACAGTTCTGCCTTAACTCGACCCTGTGGTTTTTCCTGACGTGGTTTCCTACCTACCTGGTGAAATATCGCGGTATGGACTTCATCAAGTCTGGCTTGCTGGCGTCCCTGCCCTTTCTCGCGGCGTTCGTTGGCGTGTTGTGTTCGGGGCTGTTTTCCGACTGGCTGATTCGCCGGGGCGCGTCCGTAGGCTTTGCCCGCAAGCTGCCGATTATCAGTGGCCTGCTGATCTCTACGGCGATCATCGGTGCCAACTTTGTTGACTCGACGCCGTTGGTGATTGCATGCCTGGCGGTGGCATTCTTCGGCAATGGCCTGGCATCGATTACCTGGTCGCTGGTATCGACCCTGGCTCCGGCACGCCTGCTGGGTTTGACCGGCGGTGTGTTCAACTTCATTGGCAACCTGTCGGCAATTACCACGCCCATCGTGATCGGCTTCCTGGCCAGCGGCGATTCGTTTGCGCCGGCGATTACCTACATCGCTGTGCTGGCGCTGTTGGGCGCATTGTCCTACATACTGCTGGTGGGAAAAGTCGAACGTATCGAGCTGTAGCGATTTAACGGGCGACGTTGCGTCGCCCGTTATCGTTCACCCTCTATGGCTGATGAACCACTTACCGGCGGGCGTTACGCACACCATCCGATAACGCCGCACAGAGACTCAAGACCCCATCGATAGCCTGCTCATCGTTGCTGGCATTGGCGATGTGATCAATCAGCGCCGAACCCACCACCACGCCGTCCGCCAGGCGAGCGATGGCAGCGGCTTGCTCCGGGGTGCGAATGCCGAAGCCGATGCTGATGGGCAGGTCGGTATGGCGGCGCAGGCGGGTTACGGCTTCTTCGACGTGCTCCAGGGTGGCGGCACCGGCACCGGTCACGCCGGCGACCGACACGTAGTACACAAACCCGGAGCTGCCGTTGAGCACAGTGGGCAAGCGCACGTCGTCAGTCGTCGGAGTGGTCAGGCGGATGAAGTCGATACCGGCGGCCTGGGCCGGGTCGCAGAGCTCGCTGTTATGCTCTGGCGGCATGTCGACCACGATCAGGCCATCAACCCCCGCCTCCTTGGCATCGCTGATGAAACGCGGCACGCCATACATGTGAATCGGGTTGAAATAGCCCATCAGCACCAGCGGCGTATCGTTGTTGTCCTTGCGGAACTCGCGGACCATTTCGAGGGTTTTCGCCAGGTTTTGCTTGGCGGTCAGCGCACGGATATTGGCCAGTTGGATGGCCGGGCCGTCGGCCATCGGGTCGGTGAACGGCATGCCCAGTTCGATCACGTCCGCACCGGCCGCAGGCAAGCCCTTGAGGATCTTCAAGGAAGTGTCATAACCGGGGTCGCCGGCGGTGATGAAGGTCACCAGGGCTGCACGGTTTTGTTCCTTGAGTTGCGCAAAACGCGTTTGCAGGCGGCTCATCAGTGTTTCTCCTGCTGTTGAGAGAGTTCCATGTGGTGCATCACGGTTTGCATGTCTTTGTCGCCACGGCCCGACAGGTTGACCACCATCAGGTGATCCTTGGGCAGGGTCGGTGCGCGTTTGAACACTTCGGCCAGGGCGTGGGCGCTTTCCAGGGCAGGAATAATCCCTTCCAGGCGGCAGCATTGGTGAAAGGCGTCGAGGGCTTCGTTGTCAGTCACCGAGGTGTACTGGACGCGGCCGATGTCATGCAACCAGGCGTGTTCAGGGCCGATGCCGGGGTAGTCCAGGCCAGCGGAAATCGAGTGGGCGTCGATGATCTGGCCGTCTTCGTCCTGCAGCAGGAAGGTGCGGTTGCCGTGAAGCACGCCCGGTACGCCGCCGTTGAGGCTGGCGGCGTGCTTGCCGGTTTCGATCCCATGACCGGCCGCTTCAACGCCGATGATCTCTACGCTGGTGTCATCCAGGAACGGGTGGAACAGGCCCATGGCGTTGGAGCCGCCGCCGATGCAGGCCACCAGGCTGTCGGGCAGGCGGCCTTCCTGGGCTTGCAACTGATCGCGGGTTTCCTTGCCGATCACGGCCTGGAAGTCGCGCACCATCGCAGGGTAAGGGTGTGGGCCGGCCACGGTGCCGATCAGGTAGAAGGTGCTGTCAACGTTGGTTACCCAATCACGCAGGGCTTCATTCATCGCATCTTTGAGGGTGCCGGTGCCGGCGACCACCGGGATTACCTCGGCGCCCAAAAGCTTCATGCGGAACACGTTGGCCTGCTGGCGCTCGATGTCGGTGGTGCCCATGTAGATCACGCATTGCAGGCCAAAGCGCGCGGCGACAGTCGCGGTGGCCACGCCGTGCATGCCGGCGCCGGTCTCGGCGATGATGCGCTTTTTGCCCATGCGTCGCGCCAGCAGGATCTGGCCGATGCAGTTATTGATCTTGTGCGCGCCGGTGTGGTTCAGCTCTTCGCGCTTGAGGTAGATCTTGGCGCCGCCACAGAACTCGGTCAGGCGTTCGGCAAAATACAGCGGGCTTGGGCGTCCAACGTAGTCGCGCTGGAAATAGGCCAGCTCTTTGTTGAAGGCCGGGTCGATCTTCGCCGCTTCGTATTCGCGGGCCAGGTCGAGGATCAGCGGCATCAGGGTTTCCGCCACGTAGCGGCCGCCGAACGCGCCAAACAGGCCGTTGGCGTCAGGGCCGTTGCGTAAATCGGTCTGAGTCATGGGACGCTCCAGGAAGAATGTGTTTGAGTGGCAATGAAGGCCACTCTACCTCTGACGTTGGGCGGTGAAAACCGATAAGATTGCCATGACATGTCAGGAAAACTCACATATACCATGAGCCGAGACCTTCCCCCGCTGAACGCGCTGCGTGCGTTCGAAGCCACTGCCCGGTTTAATAGCGTAAGCCAGGCTGCCGAGCAATTACACGTAACCCATGGTGCCGTCAGCCGGCAATTGAAGGTGCTGGAAGAGCACCTGGGCGTGAGTCTTTTTGCCAAGGATGGGCGCGGCATTAAACTCACAGATGCGGGTGCAAGGCTGCGCGAGGCCAGTTTTGAAGCATTTGAGCGTTTGCGGGATGTCTGCGCTGAGCTGACCCAAAGCAGCGCCGATGCACCGTTCGTTCTCGGTTGTTCAGGAAGCTTGCTGGCGCGCTGGTTTATCCCACGCTTGGGGCGCTTGAACGCCGAGTTGCCGGACTTGCGGCTGCATTTGTCGGCCGGTGAAGGCGATCTTGATCCAAGGCGCCCAGGGCTTGACGCCCTATTGGTATTTGCCGAGCCGCCGTGGCCGACCGACATGCAGGTCTATGAATTAGCCAGCGAACGCATCGGGCCGGTGATAAGCCCGCGTTTTGCCCATTACGAGCGTCTGCGCCAGGCGCCTGCCGCGGCGTTGCTCGGTGAACCCCTATTGCACACTACCTCGCGCCCGCAAGCCTGGCCCAGTTGGGCACAGCACCATGGGATTGACGCTGATGCGTTGACGTACGGGCAGGGTTTCGAGCATTTGTATTATTTGCTGGAGGCGGCCGTGGCTGGCCTGGGGGTGGCGATTGCTCCTGAGCCGCTGGTGGCCGAAGACCTGCGAGCAGGGCGCCTGGTTGCGCCGTGGGGTTTCAGTCAAACCCCGGCGCAACTGGCGCTGTGGCTACCCAAGCGCGCCGCGGACGGACGGGCTTGGCAACTGGCGCAATGGCTCAAGGCTGAGCTGGCGCGCCAGGATGTTTAGTTGCCGCGCTTGCACAGCAGGTAGGCGGCCAGCAGCCCCAGCGCGCCGACGGCAACGCCAGCTGTAGTCCATGGGTGTTCCTGCGCGTAGTCTCGGGTTGCGACACTGGTTTCACGGAGTTTGACTTTGCTTTCTTCATAGGCATCGCTGATCAGGTGACGAGAATGCTTGAGGGCATTTTCGGCATTGCTTTTCAGGGCCTTCAAGGTTTTTCGCGACTCGTCCGATGCATCATCCTTGAGGCTTTCAAGGGATTTGAGCAGGCTCGAAATCTCGGCTTCCATGCTTTCCAATGACGCTTTGCGTAAAGAAGTGTTGGCCATGTGGGCTCTCCTGAAGTGATTGAGTGGTGTGTGTTGATTCCGACTCCGGCGGTTTCAGAAAGTGCAGTAAATCTGAACTTTTGAATAGGAGTCGTCGCCAGAAGCGGTACGAGGAATCGCTGCTAGGCTTCATTTACAATTAAGGAGAACTGTCATGACCAATCATCACACTTACAAGAAAGTCGAATTGGTGGGCTCGTCCCCTACCAGCATCGAAGATGCCATCAACAATGCCTTGGCCGAGGCCAGCAAGAGCATCAAGCACTTGGAGTGGTTTGAAGTGACTGAAACCCGGGGTCATATCAAGGATGGCAAGGCGGCGCATTTTCAGGTCACGCTCAAGGTGGGCTTCCGTATTGCCAATAGTTGATTGCGCGGGTTGAACTTGCGAGCTGGCCGATTGCCATAAGCTTCGTTACACCTCAGGTGCCGACGCGACGAGCGTTGGCGCGCTCTTTTCGATCAGCGCAAGGAAAGTGACGGATGAAGAAGCTTCTATTGGCGATAGGCTTGTTGAGTATGGCGGGCACGGTCCTGGCGGCGGGCAAGCCTTGTGAAGAGCTGAAAAGCGAAATTGCCGCAAAAATCGATGCCAAAGGCGTTTCGAGTTATTCGCTGGAAATTGTAGATAAAGGCGCCACTGCTGACGGCGAGGTAGTGGGTAGCTGTGAAGGCGGCACCAAGGAAATCGTCTACAAGCGCGGGTGACCCTGTGTTGCAGACATGAAAACCGACGCCAGTGCGTCGGTTTTTTTCGTCTGGCGTTTAGCCTTTCATTACATCCGCCAACAGCTCATAGGAATGAATCCGATCGGCATGTTCGTACAGGTCGCAGGTAAAGATCAGCTCGTCAGCGCCGGTCTGCTCCACCAGCACTTCCAGTTTGGCGCGAATCTTCGCCGGGCTGCCGACCATCGCCAGGCCCAGGAAACTGCCTACGGCTTCTTTCTCATGGGGCAGCCACAGGCCATCCATGGTTTTTACCGGTGGGCGTTGCACCAGGCTTTGTCCACGCATCAAGGCGAGGATGCGCTGGTAGACCGAAGTGGCCAGGTAATCGGCTTGCTCATCGGTGTCGGCGGCTACCAGCGGGATGCCGAGCATCACGTAAGGCTTGTCCAACACGGCCGAAGGCTTGAAGTGGTTGCGATAGACGCGAATCGCTTCGTGCATCATGCGCGGTGCGAAATGTGAGGCGAAGGCGTAAGGCAAACCGCGCTCGCCCGCCAATTGCGCACTGAATAGGCTCGAACCCAATAGCCACACGGGCACGTTGGTACCGGTGCCGGGTACGGCGATCACTCGTTGATCCGGGGTGCGCGGGCCCAGGTAGGCGATTAACTCGCTCACATCATCCGGAAAGTCATCGGCGCTGCCAGAGCGTTCGCGACGCAGGGCGCGGGCGGTCATCTGGTCGGAACCCGGCGCGCGGCCCAGACCCAGGTCGATCCGGCCCGGGTAGAGGCTTTCCAGGGTGCCAAATTGTTCGGCGATGATCAGCGGCGCGTGATTGGGCAGCATCACGCCGCCGGAACCGACGCGGATGGTCGAGGTGCCGCCCGCCAGATAGCCGAGCAACACCGAGGTCGCTGAGCTGGCGATGCCGTCCATGTTGTGGTGTTCAGCCACCCAGAAGCGGTGGTAGCCGAGCTTTTCCACATGCTGGGCCAGGTCCAGGGAGTTGCGCAGCGATTGCGCGGGGCTGCCATTGGCCCGCACAGGCACCAGGTCGAGGGTCGAAAATTTCACGTCGGACAGTGGTTTCATAAGCCTGCTTCTCCAATGGGGGGGCGCAGGCTTTTTTGACGAGCCAAAACCTGCCGCTTCATATGCATGTTCTATGCAATGAGGGCATATACCCGAGATTCAATAGCAATCGGGAAATTTCCTACTGAGTTACTAGGTTTTTCCGATGATGTGAACTTTGCCAGAGCTTCTATCCTCAGAACCCTAAGCAACCTAAAACCACAGGCACGAGGAGACTGATATGAGTATCAAGAAGAAAGCATCGGCGCACTGGGAGGGCGATCTGAAAACCGGCCTCGGTTCGATTTCCACGGAGACCGGGGTCCTGCGGGAAGCGCCCTACGGCTTTAAAGCCCGTTTCGAAGGCGGCAAGGGCACCAATCCCGAAGAACTGATCGGTGCTGCCCATGCGGGGTGTTTCTCCATGGCGTTTTCCATGATTCTCGGGGATGCCGGGCTCAAGGCCGACAGTATCGACACCCAGGCTGAAGTAACCCTGGAACAAGTGGACGGTGGTTTTGCGATCACGGCGGTACACCTGATCCTCAAGGCGAAAATCCCGGGCGCGAGCCAGGCGCAGTTTGATGAACTGAGCAAGAAAGCCAAGGAAGGGTGCCCAGTGTCCAAGGTGTTGAATGCCAAGATCACGTTGGATGGCACCTTGGCTGGTTGATCTGTAGGAGAGAGCTTACTCGCGAAGAACCTGAGAGCAGCACGTTAAACCAGATAACACGCGTTATCGTTGACGTTCTTCGCGAGCAAGCTCGCTCCTACATGAGCAAATGTGATCGAATAGCCCGTTGCAGCGTGAGCGCACACTTGTGCGCATGCATTTAGGGAGCCTCACTCATGAAACGTTTTGCCTTGGCGATTATTTGCGCAGTCCTGGCCACTTCGGCCCTCGCGGCCCCCAAAGACTGTGAAGAGCTCAGGAAAGAGATCGAGGTCAAGATCCAGGCCAATGCCGTGCCCTCTTACACCCTGGAAATCGTCAGCAAAGAAGAAGGCGAGAAGCATGACGAAGCCATGCGTGTCGGGACCTGTGAAAACGGCACTAAAACGATCATCTACCAGAGGAACAGCGACTGATCAAAGGCAGTTGACGCTGCGCTCCTGCGCCAACAATTGCCGCGCCGCGTTGTACAGCCGGATGTTCGGGGTGTAGGCCAATGAACGCCCTTCCAGGCGATATCGCTGGCCAGCTTGGAAATGGTCGTATTGCAAGGTGATGAAGCAGGTCCGTTCATTCATTTGGCCCAGGCCGCCGAAGCTGCCGCCGGTAGGCACTTCGAAATCAAAGCGCACCATCAGTTCGTGACTGCCGGGGGGGACCTGGAAGAAGCGCCCGTCGCTCAGGTTTTTCCCGTCCAGGCGTTGAGCCATCACTAGCTTGGCCCCAGGTGTCGGCGTGGCAAAGTCGATCCAGGCTTGTTGTGGGTCGACAGGTGGGAGGGGCGTCGAAGTGCAAGCGCTTAGAAAGATTGCGGCAATAGGAAGCAAAAGCTGTCGCATGTTAAGCACTCACCTGTGGGAAGAGAGCTCCAGCATACCGCCGATCAACTGTGTTGACAGCCCGCAGGCTTTGCCTGGCTGATGACCTTGTGATCCTGGCTGTACAGTTTTGCCCAAGGCCTGAAACCCGTGCTGCCGGCACGCACTTGGTAGCGCTCCCCGGCGCTGAAGTCCTTGAATGCGAGGCTGAGCGTGCAATCGCGCCACAGGCGTTGTGCATCGGGGCCGATGTTGGTGGCCTCGACGGGAAATTGATAGCGGACGGTCAACTCATGACGACCTGGAGGCACTTCGAAATAACGTTTATCGGTGGCGGCCTTGTCATCGGTTTCCAGTGCGTGCAGCACCGTGTTTTGATCGCTATCGAGGTCAATCCAGGCCTGAGCCGGATCGGGGTCCGGTAATCCGGCGCAACCTGCCAGGGTCAGCAAGCTTGCTGTAAGCATGAACATGCGCATGGCAAAACTCCGTGCAAGCGGGATAGTCTGGCGGGCAGACTCTGTGAAGGATGTAAGTAATGGTTGGGCGTTGGTGTTCACGTCATGGGGTACTTGATCGTCATTTCCGGTTTTTGTTTCCGGGGCTCATGCTTTTACTGCTCAACGGTTGTACGAGCGTCGGCTATTACGGCCAGTTGGCGAGTGGCCAATGGCATCTGTTGCGTGCTCGGGAACCGGTATCCGAAGTCATCGCCGATCCATCCCGTCCTCAGGCTTTGCGCGATCACCTGAGGCAATCGCAGAAAGCCCGCACCTTCGCCAGCCAGCAGTTGCATTTGCCGGACAACCGAAGTTACCGCTTGTACGCTGACATTGGACGTCCCTTTGTGGTCTGGAATCTCTTCGCCACGTCCGAATTTTCCATATTGCCAAAAACTCACTGTTTTCCGATTGCAGGGTGCGTGGCCTATCGCGGCTATTACGGCCAAGGCGCCGCCCGTGGCGAAGCCGCGTTATTGCGCCTGCGGGGCATGGACGTGTCGATTGGCGGGGTTGAGGCCTATTCCACGCTGGGCTGGTTCAATGATCCGATCATGAGCTCAATGATCGGTTGGGGCGATGAACGCCTGGCCACGCTGATCTTCCATGAACTGGCGCACCAGCGTTTCTATGTGAAGGACGACACCGAGTTCAATGAGTCGTTTGCCACCTTTGTCGAACAGGAAGGCACTCGCCAGTGGCGGGCAGTCCGGGGTTTGCCAGCGGTCAGCGCGTCATCCTTGATACAGCGGGATCAGTTTATCCAACTGATTCTTGACACTCGCCAGCGCCTTGAAGTGTTGTATGCCCAACCGCTGTCTGTAGACGCCATGCGCCAGGCCAAGACCGCCGAGTTTGAACGCTTGCGCAGCGAATACCGGCAAGTGCGGGATAGTCAGTGGGCCGGGGATAAGCGCTATGACAAATGGATCGATGCGCCGATGAACAACGCGCGGTTATTGCCATTCGGGCTGTATGACCGGTGGGTGCCGGCGTTTGCGGCGTTGTTTCGGCAAGAAGGCGGGGATTGGCTGAAGTTTTATGGGGCGGTGGAGCAACTGGGTGGGCTGCCGGTGGGGGAACGCAAGCTGGCGCTGGTCCGATTGGAGGAGGCTGATCCTGTGGTGGGCAGATAGGGCCTCATCGCCGCATAGGTCTCTACACAGCACCTGAAGGCCTGGTTTTGTGTAGCTGCTGCCCAGGTACGAGGCTGCTGTAAGGGCCGAAGGACCTTCAGCAATTTCAAAACCCATGCGACTGTTGCGCAGCCGGTTGCAGGCTGCGCCAGCGGCTACCAGTGCGGTGCGACGATTCGCCTTGCCCGCGATAACGACCTTATGGCCGCTGCAAAAACGCCTGGTGCAACTCGGCCAAGGTCTCGAAATGCCAGGTCGGCGCCTCGGCATTCAACTCCTCGAAACTGCCAAACCCATACCCCACCGCCGCCGCGTCCAGTCCATTGCTACGCGCGCCGATCAGGTCGTGCTTGCGGTCGCCAATCATCAAGGTGCTGGCCGGGTCCAGGCCTTCTTCGCTCATCAAGTGTGCGATCAGCTCGACCTTGTTGGTCCGCGTTCCGTCCAGCTCACTGCCGTAGATCACCTTGAAATGCTTGGCGAAGTCAAAGTGCCGGGCGATTTCCCGGGCAAACTCCCACGGCTTGGAGGTGGCGACATACAGCTGCCGGCCCTGCCCGTTCAAGTTTTCCAGCATCGGTATGACCCCGTCAAACACACGGTTTTCATACAGCCCGGTGACTTTGAAACGCTCGCGATAGAAGTTCACCGCTTCCCAGGCACGGGCCTCGTCGAAGTCATAAAACTGCATGAAGGCTTGCAGCAATGGCGGGCCGATAAAGTGTTCGAGTTTGCCCAGGTCGGGTTCATCGATCCCCAATTTGGCCAGGGCATACTGGATCGAGCGGGTGATGCCTTCCCGAGGGTCGGTAAGTGTGCCGTCGAGGTCGAATAAAACGTTTTGATAGTGCATGGACGTCCTTAACATTGGTCAAAACCTTCGGCCAGGTGCAGGTCTTTGAGCTTCACGTAGTTCGCGGCGCTGTAGGTGAAAAAGGCGCGTTCCTTGTCAGTCAGCGGGCGGACCTGCTTTACCGGGCTGCCCACGTACAGAAAGCCGCTCTCGAGTTTCTTGCCCGGCGGTACCAGGCTGCCGGCGCCGATGATCACATCATCCTCCACCACCGCGCCATCCATCACAATACTGCCCATGCCGATCAGAATCCGGCTGCCTACCGTGCAGCCATGGAGCATGACCTTGTGGGCAATGGTCACGTCATCGCCAATCAACAGCGGGAATCCTTCGGGGTTGAAGGGGCCTGCATGGGTAATGTGCAGCACGCAGCCGTCTTGCACGCTGGTGCGCGCACCAATACGGATGCGGTGCATGTCGCCGCGAATCACGGTCAGCGGCCAGACCGAGCTGTCGGTGCCGATTTCAACATCGCCGATCACCACGGCCGATGCATCGACAAAAGCCCCGGCGGCCAAGGCTGGCGTGTGATTCTGATAGGTGCGAAGGGTCACGATAGCCTCTCTCTCTTTTGCTGATAGCTGCGGTGGGCATTGATTGTAATTAAGATGGCCCCATCTTTGTTCTAACCTGTTTCTTCAGCCAAGGTACCAACCGTGAGCGCGAACAACCCTCTTTTGCAGTCCTACGACCTGCCGCCGTTCTCGGCGATCCGTGCCGAGCACGTCCAGCCGGCCATTGAACAGATCCTGGCCGACAACCGCGTCGCCATCGAAGGCATCCTGCAAAGCCAGGGGAAAAATCCGACTTGGGCCGGCCTGGTCCTGGCCATGGACGAACTCAATGACCGCCTGGGCGCCGCCTGGAGCCCGGTCAGCCACCTCAACGCCGTGTGCAACAGCGCCGAACTGCGGGAAGCCTATGAGGCGTGCCTGCCGGCGTTGAGTGCCTACTCCACCGAGATGGGCCAGAACCGCGAACTGTTCCAGGCTTTCGAAGCCCTGGCCAACAGCCCGGAAGCCGCCGGTTTCGATGTGGCGCAAAAAACTATCCTGGAACACTCGCTGCGGGATTTCCGCCTGTCGGGTATCGACCTGCCCGAGGCTGAGCAAAAGCGCTACGCCGAAGTGCAGAGCAAGCTGTCAGAGCTGGGCAGCCGTTTCTCCAACCAATTGCTGGATGCCACCCAGGCCTGGACCAAGCATGTCACTGAGGTGGCCACCCTCGCCGGCCTGACCGATTCGGCCAAGGCCCAGATGGCCGCCGCCGCCCAGGCCAAAGGCCTTGATGGCTGGTTGATTACCCTGGAGTTTCCCAGCTACTACGCGGTGATGACCTACGCCCACGACCGTGCCCTGCGCGAGGAAATCTACGCTGCCTACTGCACTCGTGCGTCGGATCAAGGCCCGAATGCCGGTCAGAACGATAACGGCCCGGTGATGGAGCAGATCCTCGACCTGCGTCAGGAGCTTGCTCGTCTCTTGGGCTTTGCGTCCTTCTCCGAACTGAGCCTGGCCACGAAGATGGCTGAGTCCAGCGACCAGGTGCTGAGCTTCCTGCGCGACCTGGCCAAGCGTAGCAAACCGTTTGCCACCCAGGACCTGCAACAGCTCAAGGCCTACGCCGCCGAACAAGGTTGCCCGGACCTGCAAAGCTGGGACAGCGGTTTCTACGGTGAAAAACTGCGCGAACAGCGCTACAGCGTTGCCCAGGAAACCTTGCGGGCCTATTTCCCTATCGACAAGGTGCTGGGCGGCCTGTTCGCCATCGTCCAGCGTTTGTACGGCATCGAAATTGCCGAGCACAAAGGCTTCGACACTTGGCACCCGGATGTTCGTCTGTTTGAAATCAAGGAAAATGGCCAGCACGTCGGCCGCTTCTTCTTCGACCTGTATGCCCGCGCCAACAAGCGTGGCGGTGCCTGGATGGACGGCGCTCGCGATCGTCGTCGCACCGCTGATGGCGTCTTGCAGAGCCCCGTCGCCAACCTGGTGTGCAACTTCACCCCGGCCGACAGCGGCAAGCCTGCCCTGCTGACCCATGATGAAGTCACTACGTTGTTCCACGAATTCGGTCACGGCCTGCATCACCTGTTGACCCGTGTCGAACACGCGGGTGTGTCCGGCATCAACGGCGTGGCCTGGGATGCGGTGGAGTTACCGAGCCAGTTCATGGAGAACTGGTGCTGGGAGCCGGAAGGCCTGGCACTGATTTCCGGGCACTATGAAACCGGCGAGCCGCTGCCTCAGGACTTGCTGGAGAAAATGCTCGCGGCGAAGAACTTCCAGTCTGGCCTGATGATGGTCCGTCAGTTGGAGTTCTCGCTGTTCGACTTCGAACTACATGCCACCCACGGCGATGGCCGCAGCGTGGCGCAGGTACTGGAAGGCGTGCGTGACGACGTTTCAGTGATGCGTCCGCCGGCGTACAACCGTTTCCCCAACAGCTTCGCTCATATCTTTGCCGGCGGTTATGCCGCGGGTTACTACAGCTACAAATGGGCTGAAGTGTTATCGGCGGATGCATTCTCCAAGTTTGAAGAGGACGGTGTGCTCAACGCACAAACCGGTCGCGCCTTCCGTGAGGCGATCCTGGCCCGCGGTGGCTCCCAGGCGCCGATGGTGCTATTCGTCGATTTTCGCGGACGTGCGCCATCGATTGACGCACTCTTGCGTCACAGCGGCCTGAGTGAGGACGCGGCAGCATGAGCGAGGAGCCTGTGAAGACCAAAAAACGCTTTATCGCCGGCGCGGTCTGCCCGGCGTGCAGCGAGCCGGACAAGTTGATGATGTGGAGCGAGAACGAGGTGCCGCACCGCGAATGCGTGGCCTGCGGTTATACCGACACGCTTAATGAGCAAGGCCTGTCAGTGCCCAAGGAATTGGGCACCCGGGTTAATACCTCGGCGTTGAAAGCGCCGGACCCGCAGGTGCAGGCTGTGCAGTTTTTCCCTAACCCGAAGCTGAAAAAAGACTAGACGGCTACACGCTGTTCAACTGTAGGAGTGACAAGTTCACTCCTACATTTTTTTGCCCGCATTTCTTCCATTCCCCCTGCTGAATCGATTCTCTAGTACTTAGCCTGCTATCACTTGTAACTATTGATTGCCACTGCGTTCTACCCCCTGGATCTTTTGGATCCGGTTTTTTGCCAAAACGACAAGCCGCTCCTTGAAGCGACTGATCACTCCGTGACCCCATGATGAGGTGCCCCCATGTCTGATCAAGATCAAGACAACCCCCGGCGTGACTTTTTACGCAAATCCTTGACCTTGATTCCTGTGGTCACTGTCGCCAGCACGGGCCTGGGTGGGTCAGTGCTGTTGGCCGCCTCCGAGCCTGTTCAGGCCCGCCCTGCGAAGGCACCGGTTGTCAGCAAGGCCTATGAGCCGAGCTATTTCACCGCCCAAGAATGGGCGTTTATCAACGCTGCCGTCGCCCACCTGATTCCGGCTGATGCCCAAGGCCCTGGCGCGCTGGAAGCCGGCGCGCCGGAATACATCGACCGTCAGATGAACACCCCCTATGCCAGCGGTGCCTTGTGGTTTATGCAAGGTCCGTTCAATGCCGACGCCGCGCCTGAGATGGGCTGGCAGAGCAAATTGGTGCCCAAGGAGATCTATCGCCTGGGTATTGCCGCGACGGATGCGTGGTCGAAGGCGTTCAACGGCAAGTCTTTTGCCGACCAAGACAGCGCTACCCAGAACGATATGCTTAAGCGTCTGGAGGCTGGCGGAGGCGAAACCGCCGCGCACTTCAACACAGTACCGCCAAAGATGTTCTTCAATTTGTTGCTGCAAAACACCAAGGAAGGGTTCTTCTGTGACCCGATCCATGGCGGTAACCAAGGCATGGTCGGTTGGACCATGATCGGCTTCCCCGGCGCCCGTGCCGACTTCATGGATTGGGTTGAACGCAACGAGCCATACCCCTTCCCGGCTGTTTCTATCCGTGGCGAGAGGGCGTAAAGCATGGCAACCATCATGAAAAAAGTGGATGCGGTCATTGTTGGCTTCGGCTGGACAGGCGCGATCATGGCCAAGGAATTGACCGAGGCGGGTTTGCACGTCGTGGCGCTTGAGCGCGGGCCGATGCAGGACACTTACCCGGACGGCAACTATCCCCAAGTCATCGACGAACTGACCTACAGCGTTCGCAAAAAGCTCTTCCAGGACATTTCCAAGGAAACCGTGACTATTCGCCATAGCGTGAATGACGTGGCCTTGCCCAACCGTCAGTTGGGCGCCTTCCTGCCAGGCAATGGCGTCGGCGGCGCCGGTTTGCACTGGTCGGGCGTGCACTTTCGTGTAGACCCTATCGAGTTGCGCATGCGCAGCCATTACGAAGAGCGCTACGGGAAAAACTTCATTCCCAAGGACATGACCATCCAGGACTTCGGCGTCAGCTACGAGGAGCTGGAACCGTTTTTTGACTACGCCGAAAAGGTTTTCGGCACCTCCGGCCAGGCCTGGACGGTGAAGGGGCAGTTGGTGGGCGAAGGCCGCGGCGGGAACCCGTATGCGCCTGATCGCTCGAACCCTTTCCCACTGGAGTCGCAGAAAAACACCGTCTCGGCACAGCTGTTTCAGCACGCCGCGAATGCCGTCGGCTACAAGCCTTACAACCTGCCGTCCGCCAATACCTCGGGGCCTTACACCAACCCTTACGGTGCGCAGATGGGGCCGTGCAACTTCTGCGGATTCTGCAGTGGTTATGTGTGCTACATGTATTCCAAAGCCTCGCCGAACGTGAACATCTTGCCGGCTTTGAAGCAGGTGCCGAACTTCGAGCTGCGGCCTAATTCTCACGTACTGAAGGTCAATCTCGACAGCACCAAGAGCAAGGCCACCGGCGTGACCTATATCGACGCACAGGGGCGTGAAATCGAGCAGCCGGCGGACCTGGTGATTCTCGGCGCTTTTCAGTTCCATAACGTGCGACTGATGTTGCTGTCGGGCATCGGCAAGCCTTACGACCCAATCAGCGGCGAAGGCGTGGTGGGCAAAAACTTTGCTTACCAGAACATGGCCACCATCAAGGCCTTCTTCGACAAGGACGTGCACACCAACAACTTTATCGGTGCCGGTGGCAACGGTGTGGCGGTGGATGACTTCAACGCCGACAACTTCGATCACGGGCCTCACGGTTTTGTCGGCGGCTCGCCGATGTGGGTCAACCAGGCGGGAAGCCGGCCGATTGCCGGCACCTCAAACCCTCCGGGCACGCCGGCCTGGGGTAGCGCCTGGAAGCGTGCCACTGCCGATTACTACACCCACCAGGTGTCGATGGACGCCCACGGTGCTCATCAATCCTACCGGGGCAACTACCTCGATCTGGATCCGGTTTACCGGGATGCCCACGGCCTGCCGCTGCTGCGCATGACCTTCGATTGGCAGGAAAACGACATCAAGATGAACCGCTTCATGGTCGAGAAAATGAGCAAGATCGCCGAAGCGATGAATCCGAAGGCAATTGCCCTGCTGGGTAAAAAAGTGGGTGAGCATTTTAATACTGCGGCTTACCAGACCACTCACCTCAACGGCGGCGCGATTATGGGTACTGACCCGAAAACCAGTGCCTTGAACCGCTACTTGCAGTGCTGGGATGTACATAACGTATTCGTCCCTGGTGCATCTGCGTTCCCCCAAGGCTTGGGCTACAACCCTACCGGCCTGGTGGCGGCGTTGACCTACTGGTCGGCCCGGGCCATTCGCGAGCAGTACCTGAAAAACCCCGGCCCGCTGGTTCAGGCATAAGGAGTGATAACCATGAAAGCACTCGTTATCGCCTCCTTGGCTTTGTTCAGTAGCTGCTCGGTGAGCGCGGCTGAAACCGACCTGATCAAACAGGGTGAATATCTCGCCCGTGCCGGCGACTGCGTGGCCTGCCACACTGCCAAGGGCGGCAAACCCTTTGCCGGCGGCCTGCCGATGGAAACTCCCATTGGCGTGATCTACTCCACTAACATCACCCCGGACAAAACCGGCCTGGGAGACTACAGCTTCGAAGACTTCGACAAGGCCGTGCGCCATGGTGTCGTCAAAAACGGTAGTACCCTTTACCCGGCGATGCCCTACCCGTCCTATGCGCGGGTCAGCGAAAGCGACATGCAGGCGTTGTATGCGTACTTCATGAAAGGTGTCGAACCGGTGGCTCAAGAGAACAGGGATAGTGATATTCCCTGGCCGCTGAGCATGCGCTGGCCCCTGACCGCCTGGCGCTGGATGTTTGCGCCTGGCGTCTCGGATTATCAGCCCCAGGCCGGCGCCGATCCGGTGATCAGCCGTGGCGCCTACCTGGTGGAAGGCCTTGGCCATTGCGGCGCGTGCCATACACCACGGGCCCTGACCATGCAGGAAAAAGCCTTGAGTGCCTCTGAAGGCCGTGCGTTTCTCTCGGGTAGCGCACCGTTGGAAGGCTGGATCGCCAAAAGCCTGCGGGGTGACCATAAAGATGGCCTGGGCAGTTGGAGCGAAGAGCAGTTGGTACAATTTCTCAAGACCGGTCGCAGTGACCGCAGTGCGGTGTTTGGTGGCATGAGTGACGTTGTGGTCCATAGCATGCAGTACATGTCGCCAGGCGACCTGAGTGCTATTGCTCGCTACCTCAAGAGCCTGCCGGCGGTCGACCCCAAGGACCAACCTCACCTGTACGACAGGCAAGTGGCGGACGCGTTGTGGAAGGGCGATGACAGCAAGCCCGGGGCGTCGGTTTATATCGACAACTGCGCGGCGTGTCACCGCACCGATGGCCAGGGTTACACCCGGGTATTCCCGGCGCTGGCAGGCAACCCGGTGGTGCAGACGGCGGACGCCACCTCGCTGATTAACATTGTGTTGAGCGGCGGTACATTGCCGGCGACTCACACGGCGCCTTCGACCTTCACCATGCCGGCCTTTGCCTGGCGGTTGTCGGATCAGGAAGTGGCGGATGTGGTCAGTTTTATTCGCGGCAGTTGGGGGAACAAGGGGACGCCGGTAAAAGCCGGTGAAGTGGCGGACCTGCGCAAAAGCGATAGGCAGACCACGTCCAATGACGATCTTGGTCAAATAACACGCAAGCACTGATTCGTCCCTTGCCGCCCAACGGCACTGGTCAGAAACATTACGCCTCTATACTGTATATAAAAACAGTATAGAGGCGTTTTCATGTCCACTCCGTTGCCACCCCGCGGGCGCGGCACCGCCACCAACCTGCACAATCGTTTTGCGCCCACTGTCAGTGTGTCCGAGGACGATGGCTGGTATCAGGAAGTGCCGCAGACGCAGGGCACCGAGGTTCGCATCGAGACGGCGAAAACCATCATTACCCGTAACAACTCGCCAGACCTGCCGTTTGATCGGTCGATCAATCCGTATCGCGGTTGCGAGCATGGTTGTATCTACTGTTATGCCCGGCCCAGTCATGCTTACTGGGACCTGTCGCCCGGGCTGGATTTCGAAACCAAGCTGATCGCCAAGACCAACGCCGCCGACGTGCTGGAGCAGCAACTGTCGAAACCGGGCTATACCTGCGCACCGATCAACCTGGGGTCCAACACCGACCCGTACCAGCCCATCGAGCGCGAGCACAGGATCACCCGGCAAATTCTTGAGGTGCTGCTGCGTTATCGCCATCCGGTGACGATCATCACCAAGGGCTCGCTGATCCTGCGGGACCTCGACCTGCTGACCGAGTTGGCGCGCCAGCGGTTGGTAGCCGTGATGATCAGCCTGACCAGCCTGGACGACGAACTCAAACGCATTCTCGAACCACGCACGGCAGCGCCCAAAGCCAGATTGCGGGCCATCAGGGTGATGCGCGAGGCGGGGGTTCCAGTGGGCGTGCTGTGTTCACCGATGATCCCGATGATCAATGACAGTGAACTGGAAAGCCTGCTGGCTGAAGCGCATGCCGCCGGAGCGCAAAGTGCCGCCTATATGATGCTGCGCCTGCCCCTGGAAGTGGCACCGCTGTTCGAGGAGTGGCTGGCGGCCCATTATCCGCAACGGGCGGCCCATGTGATGAGCCTGGTGCGGCAAGTACGCGGTGGCGAAGTTTATGACAGTCGCTTCGGCGTTCGTATGCGTGGCGAGGGACCGTTTGCCGATCTGCTGGCGCAACGTTTTGCCAAGGCCATCAAACGGTTGGGGTTGAATCGCCGAGAAGGGTTTAATCTGGATTGCACGGCGTTTTGCCCTCCCGGTAGGCAAATGGCATTGCTGTAAACTGCCAGGTAAAAGTGAACTACCATTAAAGAATGGTCGCGTTTTGATATCACTGAAAGCCGCGACCTAGAGCGGTTCATTCAGTTTGAATTAAGTTTAGGCGGATACCTTGTTCATCAAGTGACTAATGAGTCGGCGGAGTGGTTTTGGAGGTTTCCAACTTTTTCACTGGCAAGACGCCGAATCACACTGGAAAACACCCCCTACTCCAACCAAGAGAATGAATCATGAGTGATAAGGATAAACAGCCGTTGGCTGCGTCGGCTTCAGCCCCCCACGGAGCGGAGTCCGCCGATGCAGCGCTGCAGCACATCGTTGAAGGATTTCTGCATTTCCACCACGAGATTTTTCCCCAGAAGGAAGAGCTCTTCAAGAAACTCGCCACGGCCCAGAGCCCGCGAGCGATGTTCATTACGTGTGCCGACTCGCGCATTGTTCCAGAGCTGATCACCCATAGCTCCCCAGGCGACTTGTTCGTGACCCGCAACGTCGGCAACGTGGTTCCACCCTATGGGCAGATGAACGGCGGTGTTTCCACGGCCATCGAGTACGCAGTACTTGCTCTGGGTGTGCAGCACATCATTGTTTGCGGCCACTCTGATTGTGGCGCCATGCGTGCGGTGCTCAACCCCCAGAGCCTGGAAAAGATGCCTACGGTCAAAGCCTGGTTGCGTCATGCCGAGGTCGCCAAGACCATGGTCCAGGACAACTGTAATTGCGCCAGTGAAAGCGAAAGCATGCATGTGCTGACCGAAGAAAACGTCATCGCCCAGTTGCAGCACCTGCGCACGCATCCGTCGGTGGCCTCGCGCATGGCCAACGGTCATTTGTTCATCCATGGCTGGGTGTACAACATCGAAACCAGCGAAATCAGAGCCTACGATGCGGATCAAGCGGCGTTCCTTCCGTTGAACGGTACCCAACCGATCCCTTCGGCGACGCCTAAAGCGCGCTTTTAAAACATTCCCCCTGTCGGGTAACGCGATTGGCTGCCATTTGTGCAGCCAGGCCTTGCCATGTCCGGCGAATGCCTCGGGAGAGTCATCATGCGTGCTGCTCAATTAAAAGCTGTATTGCCACGGGAGTTATTGGCGTCCGTGGTTGTGTTTCTGGTCGCCCTGCCCTTGTGCATGGGGATTGCCATTGCCTCTGGCATGCCACCGGCCAAAGGCCTGATCACCGGGATCATTGGTGGCCTGGTGGTGGGATGGTTGGCCGGTTCGCCGCTGCAGGTCAGTGGCCCGGCGGCCGGGTTGGCGGTGCTGGTGTTCGAGCTGGTACGCCAGCATGGCATGCTCATGCTCGGCCCTATCCTGCTGCTGGCGGGCTTCCTGCAACTGGTGGCAGGGCGCCTGCGCCTGGGTTGCTGGTTCCGTGTGACAGCCCCTGCGGTGGTGTACGGGATGTTGGCCGGGATCGGGGTGCTGATCGTCCTGTCACAAGTCCATGTGATGCTCGACGGTGCGCCGAAACCGTCAGGCCTGGATAACCTTGCCGGCTTCCCGGCAGCGTTGGTTCAGGCCATTCCCACGCTGGGTGGCGGGTTGGGTTGGCAGGCCGGTTTATTAGGGCTATCGACGATTCTGGTGATGTGGCTGTGGGACAAGTTTCGTCCGCAAAAGCTGCGTTTCGTGCCGGGCGCTCTCCTTGGCGTGGGTATGGCGACGGTGGCGAGTCTGGTACTGGCCCTGCAGGTCAAGCGCGTGGAGGTGCCGGAGAACCTGGCCGACGCTATCGATTGGTTGCGCCCCAGCGATCTGTTGAACCTGGCGGATCCCAACCTGTTGATCGCGGCCTTCGCCGTGGCCTTTATCGCCAGTGCTGAAACCCTGCTTTCGGCAGCAGCCGTTGATCGAATGCACAATGGCCAGCGCTCCGATTTTGATAAAGAACTGTCGGCGCAAGGCGTAGGCAACATGCTCTGCGGCTTGATGGGCGCGTTGCCCATGACTGGCGTGATCGTGCGCAGTTCAGCCAACGTCCAGGCGGGTGCCACCACGCGTTTGTCTGCGATATTCCATGGCGTGTGGTTGCTCGCCTTTGTGTTGCTGCTGTCCAGTGTGCTGCAAAGCATTCCTGTGGCGAGCCTGGCGGGTGTGCTGGTGTACACCGGGATCAAGCTGGTGGATATCAAGGCCTTTCGTGGCCTGGGCCGCTATGGTCGGATGCCGATGTTCACCTATGCAGCCACTGCCCTGGCGATCATCTTTACTGACTTGCTGACTGGTGTTCTGGTGGGTTTTGGATTGACCCTGGTCAAGCTGGCGTGGAAGGCTTCACGGCTGAAAGTCAGTCTGATCGATCTGCCTCAGGATGGTGAAATGGAGCTGCGGCTGATCGGGGCGGCGACCTTTCTCAAGGTGCCGGCGTTGACCCGGGTACTGTCGACGGTACCGGCGGGGTCTACCGTGCATGTGCCGCTCAATAACCTGAGTTATATCGATCACTCCTGCCTTGAGTTACTGGAGGAATGGGGGCGTGCTAACGCGGCCAACGGTTCGAAGCTGGTGATTGAGGCTCGAGGGTTGAAGCGCAGATTGGAAGGCAGGGTGCGGACGACTACCAGAATAGGATCGGCAGCAGTCTGAACATGTTGAGCCCTGTGGGAGTCGGGCTTGCCCATGATGGTGGCGCGTCAGTCATATAAGATATCGACTGTCACACCCTCATCATGGGCAAGTCCGGTTCCACATTTGATTTGTGTCAGCCTACAACGATGCCGGCTGATCCAATTCCAGCCCCACGCCCAGTTGCCGCGACAGGCATGGCCAGCGCTTCCAGGCCGCTTCGGTGTCTGGGCTCTTGAGCGTGTCGCGGTAGGTTTCGACAGACTCCAGGGCGAAGCTGTCTTCATCGAGCATTTCATCCACTGCGTGGTGCACTGCCTCATCCAGTTGATTGGCGAACGTTTCACCAATCAACTGGTGGGCAATCAAGTTTGCCACGGTGGTATCCAGCGGAATCAGTGGCTGGCCGAAATGCTTGATGTACAGGTCGTTGACCTCTTCCACCAGGCGGTGAGCCAGGTAAGCCTCATCCAGCAAACCATCCAGGCCTTCATGGCCGGCAAGGATCGCTGGCGGTTGCAGGAAGAAATGCTCGGCGATTTTCAGTACCGGTTTGATCTGGCTCTCGATTCCAGCCTCTCGAGCCACGTCGTTGGCGGCGTCTAGCAGGTCCGGGACGAGGTCAATGTAGGCCGTGACAAAACGGGTCATGACAACATTGCGATCACCCTCTGCCAAGGAAATGGCCGAGTGCAGGTGCGGCAATTTGGCTTCCAGTTGCCGGGCAAGCTGGCCGGTGCTGGCTTCGTGTTGACGGGCACGGGAAATCTGCTCGCGCAATGCGGCGGTGTTCATGAAAGCTCCGAGAATACAGGCGTAGGAAAAGGGAGAGCATAAGGTAGCTCGTTACTACGAGCGGCTAAGACGCATTTGACATAATTATTTCATGGTTATGCACAAGCGTTATATCGAAATGCCATCGTTCGTCGGATAAACCCCATTACTTGCCGGTTTGAGGGCCCCGTTCGTCCATTTTTACTCATTTGGCCCCTCACATTGCGGGGTGGCGGTCGCTGTCTATACTCGGGGTTGTACGCAATTAGCTGATGACGCCAGACTGCATGAGCAGGCAAGGCTTGGCGGTGTGTTTGCAGTATTGGAAGCCGCTCCCTTGGCCGCAGGTGCAAACCGGCGGGATAACAAGAACGATAAGGGGAACCCGCAATGACGCGACATCCACACGTTTGGATGGGCCTACTCTTGTGGTCAGTATTCAGCCAGGCGCAGGCCGCCTGGACGACGAATATGGCACCAGGGGCGACTGAAGTAAGTCACGCCGTGTTTGACCTGCACATGACCATTTTCTGGATCTGTGTGGTGATCGGAGTCATCGTGTTTGGCGCGATGTTCTGGTCGATGATCATTCATCGACGCTCAACCGGCCAGGTGGCGGCCAAGTTCCACGAGAGCACGACGGTTGAGATTCTCTGGACAGTGGTGCCCTTGCTGATCCTGGTGGCTATGGCCATTCCAGCTACCAAGACCCTGATCAACATCTACGACAGCAGTGAGTCGGATATCGATATCCAGGTCACCGGCTATCAGTGGAAGTGGCATTACAAGTATCTGGGCCAGGACGTCGAGTTCTTCAGCAACCTGGCCACCCCCGCCGAGCAAATCCATAATCAGGCTGTCAAAGGCGAGCATTACCTTCTGGAAGTCGATCAGCCTCTGGTGTTGCCGGTGGGCGCCAAAGTGCGTTTCCTGGTGACTGCCGCCGACGTGATCCACTCCTGGTGGGTGCCGGCGTTTGCGGTCAAGCGCGATGCCATCCCCGGCTTCGTCAACGAGGCCTGGACCCGTGTCGAGAAGCCTGGCATCTACCGTGGCCAATGCGCCGAGTTGTGCGGCAAGGACCACGGCTTCATGCCGATCGTGGTGGAGGTCAAGTCCAAGGCCGACTACGACACCTGGCTGGGCGAGCGCAAGGAAGAGGCCGCCAAGCTCAAGGAACTGACCTCCAAGGAATGGACCCTTGAAGAGCTGGTGGCCCGTGGCGACAAGGTCTACCACACCACCTGTGTGGCCTGTCACCAGGCCGAAGGCCAGGGCCTGCCACCGATGTTCCCGGCGCTCAAGGGTTCGAAAATCGCCACAGGGGCCAAGGAAGAACACTTGGGTATCGTCTATCACGGCAAGCCAGGAACCGCGATGGCTGCGTTCGGCAAGCAACTCTCGGAAGTTGATATCGCCGCTGTCGTGACCTACGAGCGCAACGCCTGGGGCAACAATAAAGGCGACATGGTCACCCCCAAAGACGTGCTGGCACTCAAACAGGCGGAAAGCAAATGACCTCATTCATTGCGTATTCCCTGAACCGGTCTGATGACCGACCCGCCCACTCGTTTGCAGGAGAAAGGCCATGAGCGCTGTGATCGATGACCACGCTCACGCCGGTGACCACGCTCACGGCCCCGCCAAGGGCCTGATGCGCTGGGTGCTGACCACCAACCATAAAGACATCGGGACCATGTACCTGTGGTTCAGCTTCGCCATGTTCCTGCTCGGCGGCTCGTTTGCCATGGTGATCCGTGCCGAACTGTTCCAGCCGGGCTTGCAGATCGTCGAGCCGGCGTTCTTCAACCAGATGACCACCATGCATGGCCTGATCATGGTCTTCGGTGCGGTGATGCCGGCGTTCGTGGGCCTGGCCAACTGGATGGTGCCCTTAATGATCGGCGCGCCCGACATGGCCCTGCCACGGATGAACAATTTCAGTTTCTGGCTACTGCCGGCGGCGTTTCTGCTGTTGGTATCGACCCTGTTCATGCCCGGTGGCGGGCCTAACTTTGGCTGGACCTTCTACGCCCCGCTGTCCACTACGTACGCGCCGGAAAGCGTGACCTTTTTTATCTTCGCCATTCACCTGATGGGCATCAGCTCGATCATGGGCGCGATCAATGTGGTCGCCACCATCCTCAACCTGCGCGCGCCAGGCATGACCTTGATGAAGATGCCGCTTTTCGTCTGGACCTGGCTGATCACGGCCTTCCTGCTGATCGCGGTGATGCCGGTGCTGGCCGGTTGCGTGACCATGATGCTGATGGACATCCACTTCGGCACCAGCTTCTTCAGTGCCGCCGGGGGCGGTGACCCGGTGTTGTTCCAGCACGTGTTCTGGTTCTTCGGCCACCCAGAGGTTTACATCATGATCCTGCCGGCCTTCGGGGCCGTCAGCTCGATCATTCCCGCGTTCTCGCGCAAGCCGCTGTTCGGCTACACCTCAATGGTGTACGCCACGGCGAGCATTGCGTTCCTGTCGTTCATCGTGTGGGCGCACCACATGTTCGTGGTAGGCATTCCGCTGGTGGGCGAACTGTTCTTCATGTACGCCACCCTGTTGATCGCGGTGCCCACCGGGGTCAAGGTGTTCAACTGGGTCAGTACTATGTGGCAAGGCTCGCTGACCTTTGAGACGCCGATGCTGTTTGCCGTGGCCTTTGTGATCCTGTTCACCATTGGCGGCTTCTCGGGGCTGATGTTGGCCATTGCTCCGGCAGACTTCCAGTACCACGACACTTACTTTGTGGTGGCGCACTTCCATTACGTACTGGTGCCGGGAGCGATCTTCGGGATTTTCGCTTCGGCCTACTACTGGCTGCCGAAATGGACCGGCCATATGTACGACGAAACCCTTGGCAAGCTGCATTTCTGGCTGTCGTTCATCGGGATGAACATGGCGTTTTTCCCGATGCACTTCGTCGGCCTGGCCGGTATGCCGCGACGGGTGCCGGACTACAACCTGCAGTTCGCCGATTTCAACATGGTTTCCTCCATCGGTGCCTTCGCCTTTGGTGCGACGCAGATCTTCTTCCTGTTTATCGTCATCAAGTGCATCCGTGGCGGCAAGCCAGCGCCGGCCAAGCCATGGGATGGGGCTGAAGGGTTGGAGTGGAGCATTCCTTCGCCGGCGCCGTACCACACCTTCTCCACGCCACCGGAGGTCAAATGAGCATTGCCGCCGGCGGCTGGCGCTCTCCTGTAGGAGCGAGCTTGCTCGCGAAGGGCGGCAGCCTGGATGAGCGCGGTGCTCTCGGGTTTTTCGCGAGCAGGCTCGCTCCTACAGAGGAAAGCGGTCATGTCTGACTCCGTGCCTCTGCGGCGCCTAGTCACCCGGTTGTTGATCCTGGTGCTGGCGATGTTCGCGTTCGGCTTCGCCCTGGTGCCGATCTACGACGTGATGTGTAAGGCGTTCGGTATCAACGGCAAGACCGCCGGGCAGTACGAGGGGTCACAGGTTGTCGATCCGTCGAGGCAGGTGCGGGTGCAGTTTCTCTCCACCAATGCGATCGATATGGTCTGGGAATTTCACTCCACGGCTGATGAGATCGTGGTCAATCCCGGTGCCGTCAACGAGATGTTGTTCGTGGCCTACAACCCCACTGACAAACCGATGACGGCCCAGGCGATCCCGAGCATTTCGCCAGCCGAGGCGGCGATGTACTTCCACAAGACCGAGTGTTTTTGTTTCACCCAGCAAGTGCTGCAGCCAGGCGAGCGTATCGAGATGCCGGTGCGCTTCATTGTCGACCGCGACATGCCCAAGGATGTAAAGCATTTGACCCTGGCGTACACGCTGTTCGATATCACCGCGCGCCAACCGCCCGTGGCTGTCCATACCGGCGGCTAGGCGTGCCTGCGGGCTCGATTAGGAGAACGAATACATGTCGACTCATGATACGTACTACGTACCAGCGCAAAGCAAATGGCCCATAATTGCCACGATTGGCATGCTGGTCACGGTGTATGGCCTGGGTGTCTGGTTCAATGATCTGAAGGCGGCACGCCCGGAATCCCACGGGCCGTTGATCTTTTTCGTCGGCGGTTTGTTGTTGGCCTACATGATGTTTGGCTGGTTTGGCGCGGTAATCAAAGAAAGCCGCGCCGGGTTGTACAGCCCGCAGATGGACCGGTCTTTTCGTTGGGGCATGACTTGGTTCATCTTTTCCGAGGTGATGTTCTTTATCGCTTTCTTCGGTGCGCTGTTTTACGTGCGCCACCTGTCAGGGCCATGGCTGGGTGGCGAAGGTTCCAAGGGCGTGGCGCACATGCTCTGGCCAAACTTCGAATTCGCCTGGCCGTTGCTCAACAACCCCGATCCGAAATTGTTCCCGGCGCCTGAAGGCACCATCAGCCCGTGGGGCCTGCCTCTGCTCAATACCATTTTGTTGGTGAGTTCCAGCGTGACTATCACCATTGCCCACCATGCCTTGCGCAAAGGTCATCGTGGCGCTTTGAAAATCTGGCTGGCGATTACTGTGTTGCTGGGCATGGCGTTTCTCGGGTTCCAGGTCGAAGAGTACGTTCATGCCTATAAAGAGCTGGGGCTGACCTTGGGTTCCGGCGTGTATGGCGCGACGTTCTTCATGCTCACCGGCTTTCACGGTGCCCACGTGACCATCGGTACCATCATCCTGTTTGTGATGCTTATGCGGATCATGCGGGGGCATTTCAATGCCGAGCACCAGTTTGGTTTCGAGGCGGCCAGTTGGTATTGGCACTTTGTGGATGTGGTGTGGGTCGGGCTGTTTTTCTTCGTTTATGTGCTTTAGATGCCTTGGCGCAGCAATTTTTACCAAGGAGCATGGGACACCAGCTGGCCGCTGTAGAAACCCCAGGTGATCAAGCCCAGGGTGATCACGGCCAGCGTGACACGCACGGTCAAGGCAGTGACGAGGCGGTTGGAGTGGCCCTCGTCCTTGACCAGAAAGAACAAACCACTGAACAGGCTTACAACGGTAGCGATCAGCATCAGGGCAATAACTGCTTTGAGCATGGTCCGGCTCCTGGGCTCTTTTTTGGGGAGGGGCGAGCAATGAGATTCAGTATAGCCAGCGCCGCGTCGATCTCAGCGGCCATGCCATGAAATGCTTTCGCCCCGGGATTGCGCCGACGTTGGTGGTACTGGTGCTGCTGCCATTGCTGGTGTTTCTGGGCTTCTGGCAATTGGCCCGTGGCGAGGAAAAACAGGCGCTGCTGGAAAGCTACGCCGAGCGCCGTGCTGCCGAGCCCGTGAGCGGTAAACAATTACCTGCCATGGTCGATCCAGCCTTTCGCCGGGTGCATTTGCGCGGGCAGTTCGATGCCGAGCACAGCGTGCTGCTGGATAACCGAATGCGTGACGGCAAGGTTGGCGTCGAGTTGTTGCAACCCTTCCATGATCAGGCCAGCGGTTTATGGCTGCTGCTCAATCGTGGCTGGCTGCCTTGGCCTGATCGGCGTACGCCGCCGGTTTTCACAACCCCTGAACAGCCGCTGAATATCGATGCCTGGGTCTACGTAGCGCCCGGCGCGACGTTCCAATTGCATGTCGACCCGGCCGGCGCGCCATGGCCGCGGCTGCTGACAGCACTGCATCCCGATACGTTGTGGGCGGAGTTGGGGCGCACCGGATTTGGTTATGAATTACGAGCCGAGGCGGGTCCCGGAACCTACGAAACCCATTGGCCGGTGGTGGCCATGGGGCCGGAAAAACACCTCGGCTATGCCGTGCAGTGGTTCGCCATGGCGGTGGCACTGTTCGGCCTTTACCTCTACCTCGGATGGCACAGCGCAAGGGAGAAGCACCATGGGAGCGGTCATGAACAACATGTCTGAAGCGCCAGCAGCGCCCAATCGTCGCAAGGGGCGCTGGCAACTGATCCTGATCCTGCTGGTGGTTATCGGCCCGATGACGCTGGCTACCTTCATGTACAAGTTTCAGTTCTGGGTGCCGCAAAGTCGCAGCTACCACGGCGAGTTGATCGGCAATGGCCAGACCCGCGCCGACATCGGCGTGCAGGCGGACGAAGACCGCTGGCAATTATTGGTCACCGCCCCCACTGCCTGTGCCGCCGATTGCCAGCAACTGGTGTATCTGGCGCGCCAACTGCAGATCGGCCTGGGGCGTGATGCGTCCCGGGCCAGTCACGCCTTGGCCAGCGCGCAACCGGTAAGTGGCGACTATGAAGCCAAGTTGAACGCCGAATACCCACAGTTGCAGCGCTACCCGTTGGACCTCTCGACCTTTAACAAAGGCGCCGCCATACCGGGCGCCGCCCAGCTGTGGATTGTCGACCCCCATGGGAATCTGGTGCTGCGCTATGACGCTCGGGCCACGGGCAAGGATCTGCTGAACGATCTGCGCCACCTGTTAAAACTGTCGAATATCGGATAAGGGCATCGTCATGGCCAAACTTGGATTTCGCCTCGCGTTGTTTGCCACATTACTGGCACTGATTGTGGTGCTGCTCGGGGCTTATACCCGGCTGACCCACGCAGGCCTCGGTTGCCCGGACTGGCCGGGTTGCTATGGCTTTATCAGCGTGCCGAAAAGCGAAGCCCAATTGGCCCATGCCGAACTGCATTTCCCGGATACTCCCGTAGAAGCCGATAAAGGCTGGAGCGAGATGATCCATCGTTACTTTGCCGGGTTCCTTGGCTTGTTGATCGTCTTGCTGGCCGCGCGTGCCTGGACCCATCGGCGCCATCTGGGGCAGCCATTGAAGTTGCCGCTGTTTCTGCTGGCGGTGGTGTTCGCCCAAGCGGCGTTTGGCATGTGGACAGTGACACTCAAGCTCTGGCCACAGGTGGTGACCGGGCATTTACTCGGTGGCTTTGCGACCTTGAGCCTGCTGTTTTTGCTCACGCTGCGACTGTCTGGCGTCTTGCCCGCGCTGATCGTGCCCAAGCGCCTGCAATATTGGGCGACGGCCGGTTTGGTGCTGGTGATCGGTCAGATTGCCTTGGGCGGCTGGGTCAGCTCCAACTATGCGGCGGTGGCGTGTATCGACTTGCCGACCTGCCACGGCCAGTGGTGGCCGGCGGCTGATTTTGCCAATGGTTTTCACCTGACCCAGCACATCGGCCCCAATTACCTGGGTGGGCAACTCGACAGTGATGCGCGCACGGCAATACATCTCACCCATCGGATCGGGGCGCTAGTGGTGACGGTCGTGTTGCTGGGCTTGGCCTGGCAGCTCAAGGTGGTCGGCATGACCCGTCTGGCTGGTCTGCTGCTGATTGCCCTGGCATTGCAAGTCAGCCTTGGGCTGAGCAACGTTTATTTCCATCTGCCGTTGTCGGTGGCAGTCGCTCATAACGCGGGTGGCGCAGGGTTATTGCTGACCCTGGTGCTGATCAATTACCACGCTCGAACCAGCCTGGTCCGGGTTCGGCATCACTTGCCGCTGGGGTGGCGCTTCAGTCCGCGTCGGCATGTGTCGGGCCTCATGACCATTAAAGGAGAGATGCCATGGCGTCCCTGATCGGCGAACGTCACAGCCAGGCGATCTGGCGTGACTACCTGGAACTGACCAAGCCCAAAGTGGTGGTGCTGATGCTCATCACCTCCCTGGTTGGCATGTTCCTCGCCACTCGCGCGGGTGTGCCGTGGGCGGTTCTGATCTTCGGCAACCTGGGCATCGCCCTGTGTGCCGGTGGTGCTGCGGCGGTCAATCATGTAGTGGATCGTCGTATTGATGCGGTGATGGCGCGCACTCACAAACGTCCACTGGCAGAAGGTCGCGTCTCACCCGTCGCTGCCCTGACCTTCGCCCTGGCGCTGGCTGTGGCCGGGTTGGCCTTGTTACTGGCGTTTACCAATCCATTGGCGGCCTGGCTGACGCTGGCGTCATTGTTGGGCTACGCGGTGATCTACACTGGCTTCCTAAAGCGGGCGACACCACAGAATATCGTCATCGGCGGCCTGGCGGGCGCCGCGCCTCCCTTGCTGGGCTGGGTCGCTGTCACCGGGCACGTCAGTGCCGAACCGCTGCTGTTGGTGTTGATCATCTTCGCCTGGACGCCGCCACATTTCTGGGCCCTGGCCATTCACCGCAAGGAGGAATACGCCAAGGCCGATATACCGATGTTGCCGGTCACCCATGGCGAGTACTACACCAAGGTGCATATCCTGCTGTACACCTTCGTCTTGCTGGCGGTCAGCCTGATGCCCTATGTCATCCACATGAGTGGCCTGCTGTACCTGGGGTGTGCACTGGTTCTGGGCGGGCGCTTTCTGCAATGGGCCTGGGTGCTGTACCGTGGCAGTCGGCCGCACGCGGCGATCAGCACCTTCAAGTACTCTATCTGGTACCTGTTTTTGCTGTTTATCGCCCTGCTCGTAGACCACTACTTACTGTTGAACCTATGACTCGAACTCAAAAAACTGTCTTTATTCTGGTGGCCGTGGTCGCGTTGATCATGGGCCTGACCGTTAACAAGGTGCTGTCCGGCAAAGGCCAGGGCGATCCGACGGCGTTGATCGATGCGGGTATTATCCTGCTGCCGCAAAGCCGGCAGCTACCGCCCGTGACCATGACCAACCAGGACGGCCAGCCGGTAGTGGTCAATGAGCTGAAAGACAAGTGGAGCGTGCTGTTTTTCGGCTACACCTTTTGTCCGGACATTTGCCCGACCACTCTCGCCCAACTGCGACAGATCAAGAGCGAGTTGCCCAAGGACGTGGTGGACAAGCTGCAGGTGATCCTGGTCAGTGTCGATCCCCATCGCGACACCCCGGCGCAGCTCAAGCAGTACCTGGGTTACTTTGACCCGCAGTTTGCAGGCTTGACCGGTGCATCGGTGGACGATGTGCAGAAGGTGTCCAATGCGGTGAGTATCCCGTTCATTCCGGCGGATACCAGCAAGCCCAACTACACCGTCGACCACAGCGGCAACCTGGCGCTGATTGGCCCGGATGGGACCCAGCGTGGGTTTATCCGTGCGCCGTTGAATAACCAGAAGCTGCTGGCGCAGTTGCCGGGGTTGTTGCAGCGTAAATAAGCCTGGTGCGGATCGTTCCCGCGCGCGCGTGGGAACGATCAGGCGGGGAGGGTCAGAACGCCGGCTTTACTGCGCCTTTGTACTTCTCTTCGATGAACTTCTTCACTTGCGGGTTGTGCAGGGCTGCAGCCAGCTTCTTCATGGCGTCCGAATCTTTGTTGTCCTCGCGGGCCACCAGGATGTTCACGTAAGGTGAGTCGCTGCCTTCGATGGCCAGCGCGTCCTTGGCCGGATCCAGCTTGGCTTCCAGGGCGTAGTTGGTGTTGATCAGTGCCAGGTCGACCTGGGTCAGCACGCGCGGCAGGGTGGCGGCTTCCAGTTCGCGGAATTTCAGGTCTTTCGGGTTACTGGTGATGTCCTTGATGGTCGCCAGGATGTTGGTCGGATCCTTCAGGGTGATCAGGTTGTTCTTGGCCAGCAGCAGCAAGGCACGACCTCCGTTGGTGGCGTCGTTGGGGATCACCACGTTGGCGCCGCTTGGCAACTCGTCCAGCTTCTTGTACTTGCTGGAGTAAGCGCCCAGGGGTTCCAGGTGCACACCGGCAACGCTCACCAGGTGAGTGCCCTTGGCTTTGTTGAATTCATCCAGGTACGGCTGGTGCTGGAAAAAGTTGGCGTCCAGGCGCTTTTCAGCCACCTGTACGTTCGGCTGCACGTAGTCGGTGAAGACTTTGACTTGCAGGTCGACACCTTCTTTGGCAAGTGCAGGCTTCACGAATTCAAGAATTTCCGCATGCGGTACCGGCGAGGCAGCGACCGTCAGGGTCTCGGCGGCGTGGGCGGAAAACGCGGCAACGGCGGCGAAAGCAACCAGTATTTTTTTCATCCAGTAAGCTCCTTATTCGGGCATTTGTCGGCTTCGTGCCGGGAATTGCCGTTATTTTCGAGAAAAGTGCACCACCAGCTTATCGCCGACGGTTTGCAGAATTTGCACCAGGATCAACAGCAGCACCACAGTCACAACCATTACGTCGGTCTGGAAACGCTGGTAGCCGAAACGGATTGCCAAGTCACCCAGGCCGCCAGCGCCCACTACACCGGCCATGGCCGTGTAGGAAACCAGCGTAATTGCCGTCACCGTAATCGCTGCGAAAATACCGGGACGGGCTTCGGGCAGCAGCGCATTGGTGATGATTTGCCGGGTACTGGCCCCCATGGCCTGGGTGGCTTCGATAATCCCGCGATCCACTTCACGCAAGGCGGTTTCCACCAGTCGCGCAAAAAATGGCGTCGCTCCAACGACCAGTGGCGGAATCGCGCCTGCAACGCCGAGGGAGGTGCCGGTGATCAGCACCGTGAACGGAATCATCACAATCAGCAAAATGATGAACGGCAGCGAGCGCAGGATGTTCACGATCAGTGACAGCAGGGCGTACAGGCCTTTTTGTTCGAACAATTGGCGTGGGCTGCACAGAAACAGCAGCACGCCCAAAGGCAGGCCAAGCAATACGGTGAACAGCAGCGAACCGAAGAGCATGAACATAGTGTCGCCAGTAGCGAGCCAGATTTCATACCAGTCGATGTTGGCGAAAAAACTCAACAGGGTCTCCATTAGCGCAGCACCTCCATGTGGACGTCTGCCGCGGTGAAGCGGGCGAATGCCGCCTCCATGTCGCCGCCGGTGACGGCGAGGGTCAGTTGCCCGTAGGGGATGTCTTTGATGCGGTCGATACGACCGGCGAGGATGCTGTAGTCCACTCCCGTTTCGCGGGCGACGGTACCCAGCAGCGGTGCGTAGGTCGCTTCGCCCTGGAACGTCAGGCGCACGATGCGGCCCGGGACGTGGGCGAAGTCATCGCGCTGCTCACCTTCGTCGATCTGCTCGGATTCTTGTACGAAACGCTTGGTAGTCGGGTGTTTGGGGTGCAAGAAAACATCGGCCACCGAGCCCTGCTCGACGATGACGCCGGCGTCCATCACGGCCACCTGGTCGCAGACCCGGCGAATCACGTCCATCTCATGGGTGATCAGTACGATGGTCAGCTTCAGCTCGCGGTTGATCTCTGCCAGCAGCTGCAATACCGAAGCCGTCGTCTGCGGGTCGAGGGCGCTGGTGGCCTCGTCGCACAGCAGGATTTTTGGTTTGGTGGCCAGGGCGCGGGCGATGCCGACCCGTTGTTTCTGGCCACCGGACAGCTGCGCCGGGTACTTCTTGGCATGGTCCGACAGGCCGACCCGCTCCAGCAATTGCGCCACGCGTTGATCGATCTCGCGGCGCGACAACTCGCCCGCCAGGGTCAGCGGCAGCGCCACGTTGTCGGCAACAGTCTTGGACGCCAGCAGGTTGAAGTGCTGGAAGATCATCCCGACCTGCTGGCGGAAACGCCGCAGGTCGTTGGCATCCAGGGAGGTGACTACTTCGTCATCCACGTTGATCTGGCCACCGCTGGGTTCTTCCAGACGATTGATCAGGCGCAGCAGAGTACTTTTTCCCGCACCGGAGTGGCCAATCAGGCCGAACACCTGGCCGTTCTCGACGCGCAGGCTGGTGGGGTGCAGGGCGGGAATATCCTTACCGGCGACGCGGTAGGTTTTATGGACGTTATGAAACTCGATCACGTAGCGAACCTTGTGGGGCGCATTGAAAAGGGATCAGCGGTTAGCCGGACGCGCATTTTAGCCTGTCCGTATAGCGTTTCTTAGCATTTATTTCGCATTCATCCAGCGATTTGGCAATAACGCGATCAAAGGTCATAAAAAAGGAACGGCGTAAAACCGTGCCAGTCACTACTTAAGCAACTCGAAGTTCCCGGGTGCCGTGCCCAGGGTTTTTCTTATGCGAGCCGGGGGATAGCTCTGGCCCATGCAAACAAGGAGCTTTTGTCTGATGAGCACAAAAAAACCAATGACCCCGCCTAAAAGCGAGCTTGCGGGGACTGATACCGTGGACCGTGGCAACACCAATGCCAAGCTGCAAAGCCTGGAAGCGTTTCGTTCTGATGCGACGGGCCAGGCATTGCGCACCAATCAAGGTGTAAAAATCTCCGATAACCAGAACAGCTTGAAGGGCGGCGCTCGCGGTCCCTCACTGCTGGAAGATTTCATCATGCGTGAAAAGATCACGCACTTTGACCACGAGCGCATTCCGGAACGCATCGTCCATGCTCGCGGCACTGGGGCCCATGGGTATTTCCAGAGTTATGAGAATCACTCGGCGCTGACCAAGGCCGGTTTCTTGAGTAATCCTGCGCACAAGACTCCAGTCTTTGCCCGCTTCTCAACCGTGCAGGGCCCGCGAGGTTCCGGCGATACCGTGCGTGATGTACGTGGTTTTGCCGTGAAGTTTTTCACCGACGAAGGCAACTTCGATCTGGTGGGCAACAACATGCCGATATTTTTCATTCAGGATGCGATCAAGTTTCCTGACTTCGTCCATGCGGTAAAACCTGAGCCTCATAACGAAACGCCTACTGGCGGCTCGGCCCACGATACCTTCTGGGATTTTGTTTCGCTGCAGCCGGAGTCGGCGCACATGGTGATTTGGGCCATGTCTGACCGGGCGATTCCTAAAAGCCTGCGGATGATGCAAGGGTTTGGCGTGCACACCTTTCGTCTGGTGAATGCCGAAGGTAAATCCTGTTTCGTCAAATTCCACTGGCGTCCTACGGTAGGTACTTGCTCGCTGGTGTGGGATGAGGCGCAAAAGCTTGCCGGTAAAGACACCGACTTCCATCGTCGGGACCTGTGGGAATCCATTGAGGGGGGGGATTACCCAGAGTGGGAGCTGGGGGTGCAGGTCGTTGCCGAAGAGGACGAACATAGCTTCGATTTCGATCTTCTTGACCCGACCAAGCTCATTCCCGAAGAGCTTGTACCTATTACGCCACTGGGCAAGATGGTACTTAACCGTAACCCGGACAACTTTTTTGCCGAAGTCGAGCAGGTTGCTTTCTGCCCGGGGCATATCGTGCCGGGTATCGATTTCAGCAATGATCCGCTGCTGCAGGGGCGGCTGTTTTCCTACACCGACACGCAGATCAGTCGTCTGGGTGGGCCGAACTTTCACGAGTTGCCGATCAACCGCCCGGTGGCGCCGTTCCATAGCGGCCAGCGTGATGCCATGCACCGCACCACCATCGACAAGGGGCGTGCCTCTTATGAGCCGAACTCGATTGATGGCGGTTGGCCGAAAGAAACCCCGCCTGCGGCGCAAGACGGTGGGTTTGAAACCTATCCGGAGCGCATTGATGCCCACAAGATTCGCGAACGTAGTGAGTCGTTCGGCGATCACTTCTCCCAGGCGCGGCTGTTTTTCCGCAGCATGAGCAAGCCTGAACAGGAGCACATCATTGCGGCCTACAGCTTTGAACTCGGTAAGGTGGAGCGCGAATTTATCCGGGCGCGCCAGGTCAATGAGATCCTGGCCAATATCGACCTGGAACTGGCCAAGCGTGTGGCGCTGAACCTGGGGCTGCCGGTGCCGAAGAAAGGTACGGTGGCGGAACGCAAGACATCCCCCGAACGTTCGCCGGCACTGAGCCAGGCGAATCTTCTGGCAGGGGATATCAAGACGCGAAAAGTGGCCATTCTTGCGGCCAATGGCGTCGATGGTGCAGCGATTGCCGCGCTGAAGAAGGCACTGCGAGCCGAAGGCGCTCACGCCAAGCTGTTGGGGCCAACTTCCGCTCCGGTGATTACCTCTGATGGCAAGAGCCTGCCGGTAGACGCCTCCATGGAAGGCTTGCCGTCGGTAGCGTTTGACGCGGTGTTTGTGCCTGGTGGTGCCAAGTCGGTCCAAGCGTTGAGCGGCGACGGCGTTGCGTTGCATTACCTGCTGGAGGCCTACAAGCATTTGAAGGCGATTGCCTTGGCCGGGGAGGCAAAGCAGTTGCTGGATGTGCTGAAGCTTACGACGGATGCGGGGTTGATTGTTGGCGGGGATGCCAAGGCGTTCAAGGCGTTTTTTGCGGCGATTGCCCAGCACCGGGTCTGGGATCGCGAGCCGAAGGCCAAGGCGGTTCCGGCTTAATCACCAGCATGATCATTCCCACGCTCTTCGTGGGAATGATCATCACGTGGTGTCAGTCCGTCTTGTGCGGAATCAGCACGACCTGCGCCGGAATGTGCTTGAGAATCTGCCGGTGAATTTTCAGGTCATACGCAGGGTCAATCCGTTTCACCCGTTTGGTCAGCAAAGTAGCCAGCCATGGGTAGTCCTGGGTGCGGGGCGCCTGAATGCTGACATCGCACTGGTAATTCACCACATCGGTGGCAATCGCATCCAATTGATGGCGCAACGCCTGGATATCAGTGAGGTTCAACGCCACGGTAGTGCTTTCAGCCGCCGGATCGATGACCTTGGCGGGGGGCTTGGTTTCGGCCGCTTTCAAAGCGGCTTCGGCCTTGTCGAGCTCGGCTTTGCGGGCATGGGCGATAGCGCTGTTGACGCCGCCAGTCAGGGCAGGGGCCGTGGGCATCAGCGCTCGAGCGCGGCTCAACGCCGTCGCGGCCGCGTTGACATCGCCTTTTTGCAGGACGATCTGGCTGCGCTGCAAATAAGCTTCGGCCAATTGGCGTTGGTAAGGCTCCAGGGTTGGATCGTTGGGCGACTGGGCCTGTAATGTGGAGAGCTGGTCTTCAGCGGTGGCCAGCTCACTGCTGGCCAGGTTTTGTTCCAGCTGCGCGATGACCGCGGCCCGCGTCTGCGAGGCCTCGGGGGGCGCGAGCGGCGTGCTTTGACAGGCGCCCAGCAGCAGGGAAAATGCGGCAAGGAGCAGATAACGGGAGGTGAACAGCTTCATTCCTGCGACTCTCTATTTGCGCAAAAAGCGAGCAAGTCTACACCCCACGGCGAGGCAGGACAAAGCTCAGCAGAAACAGCGCGGCTGCCGTGACCACAATCGACGGCCCGGCGGGGGTATCTTTGAACCAGGACAGCGCCAGGCCACCACACACCGCAATCGTCCCCAAAAAGCTGGCGCCAACCGCCATTTGCTCCGGAGAGCGGGCGTGACGCTGGGCGGCAGCCGCAGGAATGATCAGCAGTGAGGTGATCAACAATACGCCGACAATCTTCATTGCGACAGCGATCACTACGGCAATTAACAGCATCAGGGCCAAGCGCAGTGCAGCCACCGGCAAGCCTTCGACGGTGGCCAACTCTTCGTGGACGGTGATCGCCAGCAACGGGCGCCACAGCACTACCAACAGCACCAGCACGACTGCGCTGCCACCGAGGATCCAGGCCAGATCGTTCGGGCTGATTGCCAGCAGGTCGCCAAACAGATAGGCCATCAGGTCGATGCGCACTTCATGCATGAAGCTCAGCACCACCAAGCCTAATGACAGGGTGCTCGGCGCCAGAATCCCCAGTAGCGTGTCGGAAGCCAGTGGCTGGCGCTGTTGCAAGGTCACCAGTAGCACCGCCAGCAGCAGGCAGCCGACGGTGACGGCGATGGTTGGGCTGACATCCAGCAGAAAACCCATGGCCACGCCGAGTAGCGCAGCATGGGACAGGGTGTCGCCAAAATAGGCCATGCGGCGCCAGACCACGAACGAACCCAGCGGGCCTGCCACCAGTGCCAGGGCCAAGCCTGCCAGCAGGGCGTAGAGCAGAAAATCAGCCATGCTTGCAGCTATCTCCGTGAACGTGAGTATGGGGCGCAGATGTGTCGTCGACCACGGCACCATGCAGGTCATGGGCGTGATCATGGTGGTGGTGATAAATCGCCAGGCTTTGGGCGTTCTTGCCGAACAGCTCGACGAAGGCTGGGTCGCCGCTGACCTGCTCCGGGTGGCCGGAGCAACAGACGTGGCGATTGAGGCATACCACCTGGTCGGTAGTGCTCATCACCAGGTGCAAATCATGAGAGACCATCAGCACGCCGCAGCCGTGGCGGTCTCGCAGGCGAGTGATCAGGCTATACAGCTCGGCCTGGCCGGCGACGTCGACGCCTTGGACGGGCTCATCGAGCACCAGCAACTGCGGTTCGCGCAACAGTGCGCGGGCCAGCAATACGCGCTGCATTTCGCCGCCGGAGATTTTTTGTATCGGGCTGTCGATCACTTGCTCGGCGCCGACCTCCTTGAGAGCGGACAGGGCGCGGGCGCGGTCGGTCCCCGGCACCAGGCGCAGGAAGCGCAATACCGACAGTGGCAGGGTTGGGTCGACATGCAGTTTTTGCGGCATATAGCCCACCCGCAGCTTCGGCTTGCGCCACACGCTGCCGCTGTCGGGCTTGAGCAAGCCAAGTACGGCGCGCACCAGGGTGGTCTTGCCCGCACCGTTGGGTCCGATCAGCGTGACGATCTGCCCTGGCTCGACGCTCAGCGCAATATTGTCCAGCACGTTCTGCCCGGCGAATGTGACGCCGACCTGCTCCAGGCGGATTAGCGCAGTGCTCATCAAGCCCCCCGGCAGCCCGAGCAAATGCCAACGACTTCGACGGTTTGCCCTTCCACCGTGAAGCCGACATCACCCGCGCTCTTGATGATGCTGTCGCTGATGCTTTTTTGTTCAAGCTCGATGGCGGCGTGGCATTCGCGGCAGATCAGGAACTGGCCTTGATGGGCGTGTTCTGGATGATTGCAGCCGACGAACGCGTTGAGCGAGGCGATGCGGTGCACCAAGCCGTTTTCCAGCAGGAAGTCCAGTGCGCGGTAAACCGTCGGCGGCGCAGCGCGACGGCCATCCTGCTCGCTGAGCACGCCGAGGATGTCGTAGGCGCCCAAGGGTTTATGGCTTTGCCAGACCAACTCCAGCACCCGCCGGCGCAAGGCGGTCAGGCGCAGGCCTTGACGTGCGCACAGGGCATCGGCCTCCGACAGCGCGGTGTGTACGCAGTGAGAGTGATCATGGGGACGGCTGGCAAGCGGTGTTTTAGGCATGAGCGGCGACAGATATTTGTGAGAGACGTTATTATGTTACCCGTTCCTGCCTCCTTGAGTGGTTATCGTGTCCCGACTTTTTCCCATTTTTGTCGTATTTGTCACCAGTTTGTTCATTGCAGGCGCTGCTCAGGCCGAGGTTCGAGTGCTGACCAGTATCAAGCCTCTGCAACTGATTGCTGCGGCTGTGCAGGACGGAGTGGCCGTTCCAGAGGTGTTGCTGGCGCCGGGGGCGTCGCCGCATAACTACGCGTTGCGTCCTTCCGACGTACGGCGTGTGCAGTCGGTGGAACTGTTGTATTGGATCGGTCCTGACATGGAAAGCTTTCTGCCGCGTGTCTTGAAGGGTCGCCATTTGCCGACGGTGGCGGTTCAGGACCTGCCTGGGATGAAACTCCGGCGTTTTGGCGAAGATAGCCACTCACATGGCGATGAAGCCGACGAGCATGATCACGATCATCGCCCTGGCAGCCTGGATGCCCATTTGTGGCTGTCGACGGTCAATGCCCGGGTAATCGCCGCCCGCATGGCGGCGGACCTCAGTGCGGCCGATCCCACCAATGCCGAGCGTTATCAGAGCAACGTAAAGGCCTTTGAAGGCCGTCTGGATGCGCTGGATATACGCTTGAAGACGCGTCTGGCGGGTACCGCCGGCAAACCTTACTTCGTATTCCACGAAGCGTTTGATTATTTCGAAGAGGCCTACGGTCTCAAGCACGCTGGGGTGTTCAGCGTTGCTGCCGAAGTGCAGCCCGGCGCCCAGCATGTGGCGGCGATGCGCACCCGTTTGCAGGAAGTGGGCAAGACTTGCGTGTTCAGTGAGCCGCCGTTGCGCCCGCGCCTGGCAGAGACGCTGGTTGCTGGTTTGCCAGTAAAACTGGCAGAACTGGACGCACTCGGTGGCTACACCCCGGCTACGGCCCAGGGTTATGAGCAGGTGCTGGAAAAGCTGGGCAATGACCTGGCAGGGTGCCTGGAGTCGTTGTAACGCCCTTTTCTGTAGGCGCGAGCTTGCTCGCGCCTACAGGGAATTACAGGGCAAACGGCAGCGGTGTGCTGACCTGCTGACGCTGGGCCAAGCGCTGCTGAAACTCGGCCGGGTCGTGAATCAGTACATCCTGGCCGGCAAAGGATTCGGCCGCGATCAGCCGTGACAGCCAGAACCGTACACATGCCACCCGCAGCATCGTCGGCCACAGCTGCGCTTCCTTCGCGGTAAACGGTCGCAAACCCGCATAAGCCCCCAACAATGCCCGCGCCCGTTGCCCGTCAATGACGCCGTCGGCATCCGAGCACCAGTCATTCAAGGCAATGGCCACGTCGTACAGCATCGGCCCGGAGCAGGCGTTGTAGAAATCGATCAGCCCGGTCAGGTGGGTGCCTTCGAACATCGCGTTGTCGCGAAACAGGTCGGCGTGGATATTGGCCTGGGGCAGCGCGAGGATCTGCGCCTTGTGCGTTTCGATTTCATCCAGGGCGTCTTGCAGTAGACGCTGTTGTTCCTGATCAAGGTGCGAGATCAGTTGTGTGCCTTCGCTGAGCATCCAGTCCAGCCCGCGATCGGTCTTGCGCTCCAGCACTTTGGTTTGGGTTGCCAGGTGCAGATGGCCAAGCAACTCGCCCACTTGTACGCAATGTTGGGCATTGGCGTCCTTGACGTGCTTGCCTGCCAGGCGCGGTTGCAGCAGCGCCGGCTTGCCGGCAAGCATGCGCAGGGCTACGCCGTCGGTGGTGCGCAGGGCGTAAGGCACTGGCAGGTCGGCCTCGTGGAGTACATCCAGCAGTTCGATGAAGAACGGCATTTCCTGCACGGGGCCGCGTTCAATCAGGGTCAGGACAAACTCGCCCTGTTCCAGGCTGATGAAGAAATTGGTGTTTTCACTACCGGCAGCGATCCCCTGGAAGTCAAGCAGGCGGCCGAGTCCGTAAGGGGCGAGAAAGGTTTCCAGCTCGGGCCGAGCCAGGGGGGTGAACACAGACATGGTTAAAACTGCCAGTACGGGCGCTGCAGGTCGCAGCGCCGATTAAAGTTAAGAAATCATTTCCATTCGAAGATCTTCCATGACGGGATCAGCATATCCGGCTGGTCCGAGCGAATGAAATTCGCATCGGTTCCGTCCGCGCGCACCAGGAAATAAGGCGGTGCGCCCTTGGGGGTAACCTTGATGGCATACAGGAAGCCGTTTTGGCGGTATTCCTGAATCGTCTTGTCGCCTTCGGTGCGGATAGTAACTTCCGGGTCTCCCGAGGGTGCAGTGTCTGCCGCGACGGCGGCCAGCGGAACGAATGCAATCAAACCCGTCAGCAACAGGCGATTTAGTGTACGCATGATAACCTTGTCCCTTTGTCGTCATTGGTCCGGCTATTCTAGCGCCTGACCCGCCGAAAAGGTTGATTCTGCTCATGAGCCAAGCCCCCCTCGTCCTGGTGGACGGTTCTTCATATCTGTACCGCGCCTTTCATGCGCTGCCACCGCTGACCACCTCCAAAGGCCTGCCGACCGGTGCGGTCAAGGGCGTGTTGAACATGCTCAAGAGCCTGCGCAAACAGTACCCGGACAGTCCGTTCGCGGTGGTGTTCGACGCCAAGGGCGGGACATTTCGCGACGAGATGTATGCCGAATACAAGGCCAACCGCCCGAGTATGCCTGACGATATGCGCCTGCAGATCGAGCCGCTGCACCAAAGCGTGGTCGCCCTGGGCTTTCCGTTGCTGTGTGTCGAAGGTGTCGAGGCAGACGACGTGATTGGCACCCTGGCCCGCAGTAGCGCGGCTGCCGACCGGCCGGTGGTGATCTCCACGGGCGACAAAGACATGGCACAGTTGGTAGATGGGCACATTACCTTGGTCAACACCATGACCGGTAGCGCCATGGACATTGAGGGAGTGAAGGAGAAATTCGGTGTCGCTCCCGAACAGATCATCGACTATCTGGCACTGATGGGGGATTCGTCCGACAACATTCCAGGTGTTCCGGGCATCGGGCCGAAGACCGCGTCCGGCTTGCTGGTGGGCGTCAATGGTGGCCTGAAAGAGCTTTACGAGCAGCTCGATATCGTCCCGGCCCTGCCAATCCGGGGGGCCAAGACCTTGCCGGCCAAGCTGGTGGAGCATAAGGAGATGGCTTTCCTCTCCTACCAACTGGCAACCATCAAGATCGATGTGCCACTGGATATAGGGCTGGAAGATTTGCACCTGGTTGAGCCGGATCGTGAAAAGCTGCTTGAGCTTTACACCTTGCTTGAGTTCAAGAGCTGGTTTGAAGAGATTCAGCGCGATACCAGGCGTGTCGAGCTGAAGGTGGTTAACGAGGTTGCTCCTGTAACTGCTGTCGCAAAGGGCACGATTGAGACGGCCGCGCCGGTTCCTGTCGAGACGGTGTACGAAACCATCCTTGACCAAGCTCGACTCGATATCTGGCTGAAGAAACTCAGTGATGCGAAGTTGTTCGCCTTCGATACCGAAACCACCGGGATCGATGCCCAGCAAGCGCAGTTGGTTGGTGTGTCCTTTGCGGTCCAGGCGAATGAAGCGGCCTACATCCCGTTGACCCATTCCTACATCGGCGTGCCGCAGCAACTGGACCGGGACACCGTCCTGCTGGCCTTGAAGCCATTGCTGGAGGATCCGCACAAACTCAAGGTCGGCCAGCACGCCAAGTTCGACATGAACATTCTGGCCAACTGCGCCATCGGCGGTGACCCTGCATGCGGCATCACCGTGCGCGGCATAGCCTTCGATACCATGCTCGAATCCTACGTCTTGAACTCCACCGCGACCCGGCACGACATGGACAGTCTGGCGAAAATGTACCTGGGCCATGACACGGTCAGCTTTCAGGACATCGCCGGCAAGGGCGCCAAGCAACTGACCTTCGACCAGATTCCCCTTGAGCAGGCCGGCCCTTATGCGGCTGAAGATGCCGATGTCACCCTGCGCCTGCACCAGGCGCTGTACGAGCAGCTTACTGCTCTGCCGAGCCTGGCTGGCGTGTTGACGGACATCGAGATGCCGTTGGTGCCGGTGTTGGCCCGCATCGAGCGCCAGGGCGCCTTGGTGGATGCGCAGCTGCTGGGCGTCCAGAGTATTGAGTTGGGCAACAAGATGGTGGAGCTGGAGCGCGAGGCGTTTGAGATCGCTGGCGAGGAGTTCAACCTCGGCTCGCCCAAGCAATTGGGGGTGATCCTCTACGAAAAGTTGGGACTGCCGGTACTGAAGAAGACCGGCAAGGGCCAGGCCTCTACCGCTGAGGAAGTGCTGGCCAAGTTGGCCGAAGATGACTATCCGCTGCCCAAGGTACTGATGCAGTACCGCAGCATGAGCAAGTTGAAAAGCACGTACACCGACCGATTGCCCGAGCAGATCAACCCGCGCACCGGGCGTATTCATACCTCGTACCATCAGGCTGTGGCTGCGACCGGGCGTCTGTCCTCCAGCGACCCCAACTTGCAGAACATTCCGGTGCGTACCGCAGAAGGCCGGCGGATCCGTCAGGCATTCGTCGCCCCCAAAGGCTACAAGTTGCTGGCGGCGGACTATTCGCAGATCGAGCTGCGCATCATGGCGCATTTGTCCAAGGACGAAGGTTTGCTGAATGCGTTTCGCGACAATCTGGATGTTCACACGGCCACGGCGGCCGAGGTGTTCAAGGTTGAGCTGGGAGAGGTCACGTCCGATCAGCGCCGCAGTGCCAAGGCGATCAACTTCGGCCTGATCTACGGCATGGGGGCGCAGAAACTGGGCAAGGACATTGGCGTCGACACCAAGACGGCCAAGGCCTACATCGATGTCTACTTCGCCCGCTATCCCGGGGTTCGCGAGTATATGGAGCGAACCCGCGCCCAGGCCTCTGATCAGGGTTATGTGGAAACCCTGTTCGGACGTCGGCTGTATCTGCCGGATATTCACTCCAACAGGCCTCAGGAGCGCGCCGGTGCAGAGCGTACGGCGATCAATGCGCCGATGCAGGGTACTGCGGCAGATATCATCAAGAAGGCAATGGTCAAGGTGGACGACTGGCTGAGCGCATCAGGCCTGGATGCCAAGGTCATCCTTCAGGTACACGACGAACTGGTGCTTGAAGTCCGTGAGGATCTGGTGGCCGAAGTCAGCGAGAAAATTCGCGAGCACATGAGTGCTGCGGCGAAGCTGGATGTGCCGTTGCTGGTTGACGTCGGGGTAGGCAACAACTGGGATGAAGCTCATTGAAAACGGGTTTTTGTCGCGGCAAATGAATGTCGGCTTTTTAGGTGGAAAACACTAACGGCTATTTCCAATAGTTTTTCCAGCTTGCCGGAACTTAACCCATGAAAGCCACTCAGAGCTACTGAATGGGTGGTGAAGCCCTTCAATGCTCCTATGTTGTGTTAAGTGTTGGCAGATATCCGGACTGCACCCTAGCGGTCCGGAACTTGTACCCCGAACTTCCCTCCCCATACGAAGTCCGGGGTTTTTTTTGCCTGCGTTTTCGCCCAAAACGTATTATTCGGCCGCTTCAGAGCCTTTGTCCGCCAACTCCATCCAGCCTGCCAGCACGGTGTAGGCGTCTTCCAGGCCCAGGCGTTTTGGCGCCGAGAACAACTGGATAGTGATCGCATCACCCCAACTTTTGCGAATTTCAGCTTGTACCTTGAGTAAGGTATTTTTCGCTGCGCCGTAGGTCAGCTTGTCAGCCTTGGTCAGCAGAATATGCATTGGCATGCCGCTGGCGACGGCCCAGTCAAGCATCAGCAGGTCGAAATCGGTCATTGGATGACGGATGTCCATCATCAGAATCAAACCCTTCAAACTCTCCCGGCCGCCCAGATAGGCCTCCAGGTGACGCTGCCAGTGCAGCTTCAACGGGATGGGTACTTTTGCATAACCGTAGCCCGGCAGGTCGACCAGACGCCGATCATCGTCTAGTTTGAAGAAGTTGAGTAACTGTGTACGCCCTGGTGTTTTTGAGGTGCGTGCCAGGCTGGCATGGGTCAGGGTGTTCAGCGCGCTGGATTTGCCAGCATTGGAACGGCCGGCGAAGGCTACTTCGAAGCCTTCGTCGTCGGGGCATTGGTCGACTTTGGCGGCGCTGAGCATGAAGGTGGACTGTTGGCACAGACCGAGGATGGGATTCTTGAGTTGCATGAGATTTCCGATGTGGGCGGTGCCGGGAATGGGTGCGGCAAGCGGTGTCGTTTCCGTTTCAGTAGCGCCAGTATATAATGCCGCAGATTTTGTGTGTGCTTTGTCCCAGCGAAGGATGAAGTTCACGGGGGCGATAGACCTTTATTGCGCATTAGAACGCAAAACGCTCTCAAACCCTGAAAAGGTTGTTGCATGACCAAGTGGTTGCTAGCTGTCAGTGCCTTGATGCCGCTTTATAGCGCTCAGGCTACACAGGATCCGGAAGGTGTGTACAACCGCGTTTGCGTGGCCTGCCATGCCGGACAACTGCCCTCGGCCCCCAAACGGGGTGACCAGGCAGCTTGGGAGCCGAGATTGGCGCAAGGCATGGATACGCTGGTGCAACACGTGATCCAGGGTTTCAAAGCGATGCCGCCGCGTGGTTTGTGCATGGAATGCAGTGCCGAGGATTACCAGGCCATCATTCGTTTGATGGCGAGTAAACCCGGTTCAACTCTATAACCCTTAGCCGTAGTTGGATTAGCTGATGAACAAACTGATCGTGAGTCTGCTGTTGACCTTGGGCATCACCGGTGTTGCCCATGCTGCAGGCGACGCCACTGCTGGCCAGGCGAAAGCCGCCGTATGTGGTGCTTGCCATGGACCGGATGGCAACAGCCCGGCGCCAAACTTCCCCAAACTGGCAGGTCAGGGCGAGCGTTACCTGACCAAGCAGATGCACGACATCAAGGATGGCAAGCGCACGGTCCTGGAAATGACCGGCTTGCTGACCAACCTCAGCGATCAGGACCTGGCGGATATCGCGGCATATTATGCCAGCCAGAAGGGCAGCGTTGGGGCCGCAGATCCGAAACTTGTGGCGCGCGGAGAGAAGTTGTTCCGCGGCGGCGATCTGGATAAAGGCCTACCCGCCTGCACCGGGTGCCACTCGCCAAACGGCGCAGGCAATGCTGCCGCTGGCTTCCCGCATCTGAGTGGCCAGCATGCTCAATACATCGCCAAGCAGTTGACGGACTTCCGTAAGGAAGAAGCTGGTCGAAACAACGATGGTGATGCTCAGACCATGCGCACTATCGCCCGTAAGCTGAGCGACGAAGACATCGCTGCCGTCTCCAGCTACATTCAAGGCCTGCATTAAGACCTGCAATGTTAACGCTCGATTAATCCGTCGATGCAAGCATAAAAAGGGTGGCTTTGGCCGCCCTTTTTTGTGGCCGCTGCCGTTACACTAACGAACTCATGCCCGTGTAGACCTGTCTGAATAAAGGTCGCGCGAGGCGACTTTATTTGTCCAGGAGTAAAGCATGCGTAATCTGATCCTCAGCGCCGCTCTCGTCACTGCCAGCCTCTTCGGCATGACTGCACAAGCTGCCGATGTGCCGCTTGAAGCGGGTAAAACCTATGTTGAGCTGGCCAATCCTGTGCCAGTTGCCGTGCCGGGCAAGATCGAAGTCGTGGAGCTGTTCTGGTATGGCTGCCCGCATTGCTACGCGTTTGAGCCGACCATCAACCCTTGGGCCGAGAAGTTGCCATCGGACGTGAATTTCGTACGTATCCCGGCCATGTTCGGCGGCCCTTGGGATGCCCACGGCCAACTGTTCCTGACCCTGGAAGCCATGGGTGTTGAGCACAAGGTCCACAACGCTGTGTTCAATGCGATCCAGAAAGAAGGCAAGCGCCTGACCAAACCTGAGGAAATGGCTGACTTCATCGCCACTCAGGGTGTTGATAAGGAAAAATTCCTGGCGACCTTCAACTCCTTCGCTATCCAGGGCCAGATTAAAAAGGCCAAGGAACTTGCCCAGAAATACGGTGTGCAGGGCGTTCCAACCATGATCGTCAACGGCAAGTACCGCTTCGACCTGGGCACCTCCGGTGGTCCGGAAGAAACCCTGAACGTTGCCGACCAGCTGATCGCCAAAGAGCGTGCAGCCAAGTAAGGGGCCCGTCATGCGCCGCTGGGGTACCGAACGCGTCGTTGGCTTGCATGATCCGCGAGTCAATGAGCACCATCTGGAATCCACAGGCCTGCCGGCAGACAGCCGTCTACGCCTGCTCAGCTTCAATATCCAGGTGGGGATCAGTACCGAGAAGTACCGGCATTACCTGACTCGTGGCTGGCAGCATTTGCTGCCCCACAACGGACGTGCCGGCAATCTGCAAAAGATTGGCGATCTATTGGGTGACTTCGACCTGGTAGCCCTGCAGGAGGCCGACGGTGGCAGCTTGCGTTCCGGCTACGTCAATCAGGTGGAGCATCTGGCCCAGTTGGGTGCTTTTCCCTATTGGTATCAACAACTCAACCGCAACCTCGGAAGACTCGGCCAGCACAGCAATGGCGTGCTTAGCCGCCTGAAGCCCTGGGCGATCGAGGATCATCCCTTGCCGGGCCCCAAAGGCCGGGGAGCCATTCTTGTGCGTTTCGGTGAAGGTCCCGAGGCGTTGGTGGTGGTGATGATGCATCTGGCGTTGGGGGCTCGAACCCGAACCCTGCAACTCTCCTACATCCGAGAGTTGATTAGCGATTACAAGCACCAAGTGTTGATGGGGGACATGAACACCCATGCCAACGACCTGTTGCAGAACTCTCCATTACGCGACCTTGGGTTACTGGCCCCGCAAGTCGAGGCCACGTTTCCCAGTTGGCGTCCGCAACGTTGTCTTGACCATATCCTGCTAAGCCCGACCCTGACACTTGAAAGCGTACAGGTGCTGGCGCAGCCAATCTCCGATCACCTGCCGGTTGCGGTAGAAATTCGTTTGCCGGGTTCGCTCACGGCTGATGCATTACCCGCGTTGAGCCCCGGCCCTCGCGGATCCCTGGCATGAGCGACGATGCCCAGCGCTGGAAAGAAAAATACCTGTTAAGCGTTGAGCAACAAGACAAGCTTGAGCGCCGTTGGGCGGCCCGCCTCGACCTGCTGCGCCGGGGGCTGGTACGCAGCACCTTGGCCGCTGAAGGGACTGACCGCGCGGTTGATCAATGTATGAAGGAAATGCGCGATGTCGTCCGTTCGGATGACATGGACGCAGCCTTGGCGGCTTTGTTGCCACGGCTGGAAAAAGCGGTGCTGGACTCCGAACAACGGCGGGAAACCCGGGTTGATCAGATCAGCAGTGCGCTCAGCGCATTGGTCACGCAATTGCAGGCGTTGCCTCTGCCCCGTGAGGTCAGTCGCCCGCTGAAGGCTTTTGCCAGGCAATTGGATAGCCGAGTGGGCAAGTCGCGGGAGATTCCGCTGCTGCTCAGTGAGTTGAGTGATCTTCAGGGGCAGGCGTTGAATAGGCTGGAGCCGGATGGTGAGCCCAGTCGCCCGGGATTGCTGCAGCGCCTGTTTGGTGCAAGGGAGACCGCCGCCAAAGCGCCTGCGTCCGAGGCTGAGTATGCTGCGGCGCAAGAAACCGCCGAGGTTGTGTTTCCCTCGCCCGTAAATGTCGCACCGCATGTGCCGGTTATCGAAGCACTGTCAGAAACCCTCGCGTCCCAGGCACCCGAGCCGTCTGACGCCGAGACGGAGGTAGCGGTACCCGAAAGCGCGCTCGCCGCCATGGTTTCGGCGCCAGCGACACAGATCAATACGCCAGAGCTCACGGTCATCGGCAGCCTCTCCTTGCCGCCCGTTATGGCCGAAGAGCCGGAAGGCCTCGACCCTGAAGCGTTGGCGCAGAATGTTCTGTATGCCCTGCCGGACTCTCCCGAGCCTTCTTACAGCTCGGTGGCCAAGCACATCGAAGACACCCTACTCGGCTTGCTGGAAGACCTGTCTTTGCCCGAACGCCATCGGCCCCAGGCCGAAGCCATGCGCGAGCGGCTGGCCCAGGGGCTGAATTGGTATGAGTTGCTGCCGATCCTCGACGATCTGGCGGTGTTGCTGCTGGCGATTACCAACAGCGGCCAACACGAGTTCGAGGCCTATCTCAAGCAGCTCAACGGTCGGCTTGACGCGTTCCAGAGCAATTTACGGGCTGCCAGTGAGGGGCACGCGGATAGCCGCTTGGCTGCGCGGGCACTGGATACACAGATTCGTGAGCAGGTGGGTGGCCTGCAAAGCAGTGTTCAAGAGGCTGGCGACCTGGATAGCCTCAAGCAGGTACTGGAAAGCCATCTTGAAGGTTTGTTGGGCACCATGGACCAGCATCAGCGGCAACGCGACCAGCGCGATCAGGACGTCGCAGCGCGTTTGCAGGGGCTGGCAGCACGGGTCGCCAACATGGAGCAAGAGGCCCGGGGTTATCGCGAGCATCTTGAGGTGCAGCGCCAGAAAGCCTTGGTCGATCCGCTCACCGAGTTGCCCAATCGTGCGGCCTGGAGCGAGCGCCTGGAGCATGAGGTCAATACCTGGCATCAGTGTGGCAACAACTTGTCGTTGGCCATGCTCGACCTTGATTATTTCAAGCGTATCAACGACAACTATGGCCATCTGGCGGGTGATAAGGTATTGAAAATTATCGCCAGCGTATTCAGCAAGCAACTGCGACCTACGGACTTTATGGCTCGCTTTGGCGGTGAGGAGTTTGTCTTGCTGATGCCGGACTCAGCCTTGGGCGATGCATTGGCGCTGGGTGAAAGGCTTCGTGCGGCTATCGAAACCTGCCCGTTTCATTTCAAGGGTGAGCCTGTGACGATCACGGTATCTATCGGCATGGCGCAGCTTCAGCCGGGGGAGCGCAGTGAGTTGGCGCTCAAGCGCGCCGACGAAGCGTTGTATCGGGCCAAGGCTGCCGGGCGCAATCAAGTGCAGGCCGCTTAAAAAATGTTCCATTTTGTATAAAGCGCCCGTATTTGCCCGCTCGCTGGCAATAGGTACGTTACACTATTGCATTATTGTCTTTAAGCGTACCGTCTTCTGCCATGAAATTTCTGTGCTCTGCCTTTCTGCTTCTGATGCTCGCCGGCTGCGCGAGCGGTCCTCGCCTGGATACCGACCACCCTTCGGTAAACCACGATAACCGCGTGCAATTTGTCGTCGTGCACTACACCTCTACTTCGCTTGAGCGCTCCCTGGCGCTGCTGACTCAAGGTCAGGTCAGCAGTCATTACCTGATCGGCGACGACGCGCCCGCCACCATCTATAAGCTGGTGGATGAAAGCCAGCGCGCCTGGCATGCCGGGGACAGTGAATGGATGGGCCGCACCTGGCTCAATTCCAGCTCCATCGGGATCGAGATTGTTAACCCCGGCTATCGTGATACACCCACAGGTCGGGTCTGGTATCCATACTCCGAGGCACAGGTCCAGGCGTTGGTGGTCTTGCTCAAGGACATCAGCAAACGTAACAAGATCGAGCCGCGAAATATCATTGGCCACAGCGACATAGCGCCGCTGCGCAAACTGGATCCGGGACCGTTATTCCCCTGGAAGCGCCTGGCTGACGAGGGGCTCGGGATTTGGCCGGACGCCCAGGCAGTCGCTCGCTATAAGGCGCAGTACAGCAACGAGCTGCCGAGTATTACTTGGTTCCAGGAGGAGTTGGTGCGATTGGGCTACCCGACACCGCAGACGGGTGAGCTGGATGTGGCAACGCGCCATGTGCTGGCCGCGTTCCAGATGCGTTTTCGGGCATCGTTGTTTGATGGGACGCCGGACGCTGAAAGTGCGGCGATCTTGCGCGTTCTGAATCAGCGTTAGCTGCAAGCTAGAACCTTGCAGCTCAAATCTCACAACGGCAGTGCCATATAAAACTGCGTTCCTTGCCCGGGGCGCGAATAAACACCCATGCGTCCGCCGTGCAATTGCACGATTTCCTTGCACAGCGCCAACCCCAGGCCGGCACCTCCTTTCTTGCGGCCCACCTGGACGAAGGGTTCGAAGATCCGTCCCTGCTGGCCGTAGGCAATGCCTTCGCCATTGTCCTCGACGCTGACGATTACCCGTTCGCCGTGACGACGCGCCTGCAGATGGATTTGCCCACCTTCGGCGGTATGGCGCAGGGCATTGCCCAGCAAGTTGTCGAGGACACGTTCCAGCTGTGCCTGATCGGCATGGAGCCTCGGCAATTGAGATTGCTCTTCCACCAGCAGTTCGATGTGTTGCGCGTTTGCTTGTTCCGCGAAGCGGGCGCGGGCATGCTCAAGCAGATCAGTGATATCACAAGGCGCCAGGGTGAGTTTCTGCAAACCGTTCTGGTAGCGCGAGAAGTTGAGCAAGTCATTGATCAGTTGCATCAGGCGCTGCATTTCTTCATTGACCGTGCTCAACAGGTCGGCTTCGCGAGACTCGGGAGCAAACTTCGCTCGCTCCTGGAACAGGCCGAACGCCATGTGCATGCCGGTGACCGGCGTACGCAGCTCATGGGAGGCGCGCAATACAAACTCACTGCGCACTCGCTCGAAGGCGCGTTGTTCGGTGACGTCGTGCAACACCATCACCGCCCCCAAAATATGCCCTTGGGTATGGATGACTGGCGTCAGGCTGTAGGTCAGCAGGCGCAGCTCGCCCTCAACTTCTACCTCCAGATCTTCGGGCGCCCGCTCCAGGTTGCCACCGCGCAACACCAGGTGCAGTTGCTCATCCAGCTCCGGGCGCTCAAGTGCTTCGCCCAGGCCTTGCCCCAGGCGATGCCCCTCCCAGCCCAATTGGCGCTGCGCTACCGGGTTCAAGTGTTCCAGGCGGCCTTGGCGGTCGATCATCAGCAAACCATCGTCGATGCTGTCGAGCACCGCCTGCAGGCGCTGCTGACCTGCGAGCAGTTCATCGACATTGGTCGCCTGATGCTGACGCAAGGCTTCTGCCATGATGCCGAAGCGTCGGGTCAACAGGTTCATTTCCGCAGCCGAGGAGATCGGCAGCGTCACTTCGAAGTTACCCTGGCCGATCTTGTCGGCGGCCTTGGCCAGTGCCTCGATTGGCGCACCAAAGCGGCGTGCGATGCCGTGGGCGGTGATGAAGCCGATGATCAGTACCGAAAGGCCGACCAATCCCAGCAGGCCGGCAACCAGCAAGGCACGCTCCCGTGACTTGTGCTCGGTGTCGTTGATGTTTTCCAGGGCATTTCGGTGTTCGGCAAGGAGACCGTTGCGCAGCACGTTGAAGGTGTTGGTGAGCTTATCGTTGTTGCCCGGCGCTGGAGAAATTTGAGGGGGCTCGTTGAAGGCTTGCAGGAAGTTCAGGTAATCGGCTCGCGCCTGGCTGAACCCGCTGCTCTTGCCATCCTCCTGTTCGTGGGTGATTCCTTGGTCCAGCAGGTCCAAAAACTGCTGTTTTGAAGCCTGCAACACGGCCTGGTCCGGGTGTTCGTTCAGCATCGTGATCAATTGGTTACCCAGGGACTGGCGCAGTTTGAGCCCCAGGTCCAGGGTGATGAAATTGCTGTGAATCAGCGACTCCTGGGCCTTGGCCATTTGCATGACGCTCACCAGGCCCAGCAGTAATCCCAGCAGGGCAACGGTGATCAGCGCTGAAATACTCAAAAAAAGCCGAGTACGCAGTTTCATCGCAATTTTCATAGGGCGCAGCTCACAGATTGTACTGCTTGCGTTTGCGGTACAGCGTCGACGCGTCAATGCCGAGGGTTCTGGCCGCCTGATCAAGGGTGTCGCTGGTGGCCAGCACCGCACCGATATGGGCTTTTTCCAGCTCATCCAGACTCAATAACGCACCGATGCGCGGGGCGTTGTTGGTCGGTTGCTCGGCCATTCCGAGGTGGCTGATCTCGACCTTCTCTTGTGGGCAGATGATGCTGGCCCGTTCGACTACGTTACGCAGTTCGCGGATATTGCCTGGCCAGCGGTAGTTGAGCAGCGCTTCCCGGGCCTCATCGCTGAAGCCCCGGGCAGGTCGTGCGTATTCCTTGACGAAGCGCGCCAGGAAACGGTCGGCGAGGGTGAGGATGTCTTCGCTGCGCTCGCGCAGAGGCGGCAGGTGCAAAGTGATGACGTTCAGGCGATACAGCAAGTCTTCGCGAAAGCGTCCATCACGGACCATGTCTTCCAGGTTCAGGTTGGTGGCTGCCAGGATCCGCACATCAGCGCGGCGAGTGACCGGGTCGCCCACGCGTTCGTATTCCTTGTCCTGGATGAAACGCAGTAACTTGGGTTGTAACGTGAGGGGGAAATCGCCGATCTCATCGAGAAACAGCGTGCCACCATCGGCCTGATTGACTCGCCCCAAGGTGCTTTCGCTGGCGCCGGTGAAGGCGCCGCGGCTGTGGCCGAAGAGCTCGCTTTCCATCAGCTCCGCCGTCAACGAAGGGCAGTTGATGGTGATGCAGGATTTCTTTGCGCGTTTGCTCCAGCCATGAATTGCCCGGGCCAGCTCACCTTTGCCGGTGCCGGACTCACCCAAGATCAGGATATTGGCATCAGTGCTGGCCACTTGGCGCGCGGTTTCCAGCACTGTCATCATCGCCGGGCTGTGGGAGTCGAGGCCATCCTTGGGTTGGCGCACTTCGCCTTCCAGTGCTTCCAGGCGGGCCGAGAGCTGACGCACTTCCAGTTGTTTGGCGGTGGCCAGGCGCAGTTGGTCGGGGCTGCACGGCTTAACCAGATAATCCGCAGCCCCGGCTTGAATGGCGTCTACGGCGGTGTCGACGGCCGAATGGGCAGTGACAATCACCACGCGCATCCAAGGCGCCTGGATGCGCATTTGCGCCAGCACATCCAGACCGTTGTCTTCCCCCAGGCGCAGGTCCAGGAAGCACAAATCGAACACTTGGCGTTGCAGCAGGGCATCGGCTTGGGCGGCGCTGCTGGCAGTGGCTACGGTGTAGCCTTCATCTTCCAGGCAGTAGCGGAAGGTGCGAAGGATCGCGGATTCGTCATCCACTAAAAGAATGCGGCCTTGAAGTTCCTTGGCTGATTCCATCTGTCCCACGCTCCTTTAAAAATGAATGATCTTGTTTAGTCCCGCAATAATCGGGCAAGTTGCATGGTTTATTCTGATTGATTAAATGCCCTGCTGTGCAGCTATCTGCGACAGACCCTCAAACAGGGGCTGATTAGCCTGTTCAAGCAACCTGTGCCACTTCGGCATCCCGACTTTCATTTGCGCTCCCTTGATCCGACCAGTGACCATCGTGCATTTCGCACGGTGTGGACAGCACTATCGTGCAGGATGCTCGCGAGAAGAAAATCGTATTAATAATAACCAATTGATTTAATTGAAATTTATTTCAATTAAAAACTGGCATGCGGGCTGCAATGCTTCTCCTATAAGCGTCGTCAGGCACTTAAACAGCCGACGGCCCTAACCCAATAATCAGAATGCGGAGAGAATCAGGATGACTCGCCAACGCTTCAGCCTATTGCATGTATCGCCGCTGCGTTTGCAGCAAGGCCTGTTTGCCAGCTTGGTATTAATGGTGACCTTGATCGGTGGTCAGCAGTTGCAGCATTGGAAGCAGAGCCAGCAGCCTGCTCCGCAGTTCGAGCGTGCGATGACGACGCAGACCCATTTCCGTTCTGTTGGCAGCGCAGCCGCCGACGTGACAGCCCCGCAATTGATGGCGGTTGATCAAGGCTCGGCCTTGGATGACCTGCCTTATCAGGAGCGTTGGGTATTTTAGGCATGAAGCGGCTGCTCTAGTTGGGCGCCTGCAGGGTTGTAGCGCTGTTACCTCTTAAAGAAGCGAAAGGAGAATCACCATGTTGAGTTGGGCAATCACATTTCTGATCATCGCCATTGTGGCTGCAGTCCTGGGCTTCGGTGGTATCGCGGGCACCGCCACGGGTATTGCCAAGATTCTGTTTGTGGTCTTCCTGGTGATGTTCATCGCTTCCTTCTTCTTTAGTCGTCGTGGCCGAGGCTGAATATGTTCAATTCGTCTCTTAAAGCTGTAGCTGCCGTCCTGTTGTTGGGCGGCAGCGGCTTGGCCATGGCTACCAATGATGGCCAGTCCAGGGTCAACGAGCTGCTGAGCGCGGACCCGCAATACCGCGAAACCTGGCAGGGTGTGGTCAAGGAGGAAGAGCGTCTGCCTGAGTGGGTGATGAACCTTTCCGGTTCTGCCGAGCAAATGAATGCGGTGACGGAAGACGGCGATCAATACTTGGTCGGACCGCTCTGTGAAACCGAACAGACCTGTCTGAGCAAACGCCTGATTGTGGCTGTCAGCTTCGACAAGAAGCACGCCTACGGGATGCTGGTGGAAGTGCCGGCCGGCTTGCCGGCGGACAAGTCCCCGACACGGCACGCCGAATACCGTTTCCTTGGTAAGCCAAACGAAGGCATGCAGGGGCTGCTTAAAGAGCAGCTGAAGAGAGATCCCAATTGGTATTAGGCTCCGTCTGAGGGAGCTGACCTACATAGAAAGGAGCCCCCCGCTCCTTTCTGTTTGTACCACTCTATAACGGTGGTGCATGACCAGGGGGCCGGGTTGTTCTGATCCAACGGGATCGGCGTGACCTACGGGTGCAGGGAGTGCCTGCGCGAGGGCCGGGTCAGGAGGAAAGCTGTGCCGCAGGTTCTCAGGCCGGATGGCTTGTTGAACTTGCGACAGGCTTGCAGCGCTCATGCAGTTCTTCTCTTATGCAGCTCATAGTTGCAAATTTCCTTTTCGCTTCACTTCAACCAATTCTTAGTGTTTCCGCGCGACCATCTATCGAGAAAGTTTGGCCTTCGTCAGACCAACTTTTTGAGGGTATGCGTAGGAATTTTAAAGGTTTTTATTCCTTGCTATAAAATCCATAAAATCTCTGCGCGAGCCTGAAATTACCGGTTCACGGCAGATATGCCGGCCGAAATGGCTTATTCGAACTGACCGATCAGACAGAAATTTCTAAAAAAACTCATGCCGATTCGGCATAGGGTAGGCGTTTACGGCATTAGACGCCGCCCCTTTGCATCGGAATAGTTGCGCCTTTTTTCCCTGCCAGTGAACCGTTCCGGTGGCTGGTAGTGACCTTCTACGGGGGCCGATGCACACACTTTTTCGCTCTCGAGCGTTCCAGCTGGCGCATCTGCCTGAGTCCACTTGAAGTAAGGGTAATGACATGAAGAAGGCAAAGCTAAGCCTCGCCTGGCAGATCCTCATCGGTTTGGTATTGGGGATTGCAATCGGTGCGCTGCTCAACCATTTCAGCGCCGAAAAAGCCTGGTGGATCAGCAACGTGCTGCAACCAGCTGGCGATATCTTTATCCGCCTGATCAAGATGATCGTGATCCCGATCGTGATTTCGTCGCTGATTGTCGGAATCGCCGGTGTAGGTGATGCGAAAAAGCTCGGTCGGATCGGTGTGAAAACTATCCTTTACTTCGAAATCGTCACCACCATTGCCATTGTGGTCGGTCTGTTGCTGGCGAACGTGTTCCATCCCGGTGCCGGCATCGACATGAGTACCTTGGGTACCGTCGATATCTCCAAGTACCAGGCGACCGCCGCCGAAGTTCAGCATGAACATGCATTCATCCAGACCATCCTCAACCTGATCCCGTCGAATATCTTCGCCGCTGTGGCTCGCGGTGACATGCTGCCGATCATCTTCTTCTCCGTGCTGTTCGGCCTGGGCTTGTCGAGCCTCAAGCCGGAGTTGCGCGAGCCGCTGGTGAACATGTTCCAGGGCGTGTCCGAGAGCATGTTCAAAGTCACCCACATGATCATGAAGTACGCGCCCATTGGTGTATTTGCGCTGATCGCGGTGACGGTGGCCAACTTCGGCTTTGCCTCCTTGCTGCCGCTGGCCAAGCTGGTGATCCTGGTTTACGTCGCGATTCTGTTCTTCGCGTTTGTGATCCTGGGCCTGATCGCTCGCCTGTTTGGCTTTTCGGTGATCAAGCTGATGCGCATCTTCAAGGACGAGTTGGTGCTGGCCTACTCTACCGCCAGCTCCGAAACCGTGTTGCCGCGGGTGATCGAGAAGATGGAAGCCTATGGCGCGCCGAAAGCTATCTGCAGCTTCGTGGTGCCTACCGGCTATTCGTTCAACCTCGACGGTTCGACCCTGTACCAGAGCATCGCCGCGATCTTTATCGCCCAGCTGTATGGCATCGACTTGTCGATTGGCCAGCAACTGATGCTGGTGCTGACCCTGATGGTCACCTCCAAAGGCATCGCCGGCGTGCCAGGCGTGTCGTTCGTGGTGCTGCTGGCCACCTTGGGCAGCGTGGGCATTCCGTTGGAAGGCCTGGCGTTCATCGCCGGGGTCGACCGTGTCATGGACATGGCCCGTACCGCACTCAACGTGATTGGCAACGCCCTGGCGGTGCTGGTTATCTCGCGCTGGGAAGGCATGTACGACGATGCCAAGGGCGAACGCTACTGGAACTCCCTGCCGCACTGGCGCAGCAAGCAAGCGCTGCCGGTTGGCGAAGCCTCTCGCGGCTGATGGCACCTGTTTAGGCTCGGTCCTACGCAAACCCCGGGAAATCCGGGGTTTGTCGTTTCTGTCAGCCCCGCTATCATTCGCCCCATCTTTCGGGGGATTTAACTGATGCTCAATGGCCTGTGGCTTGGCTTCTTTGTCGTGGCAATGGTGTCGGCACTGGCGCAATGGCTGGTTGGTGGTAACGCCGGGGTCTTTGCGGCAATGGTGGAAAGCATTTTCGCCATGGCCAAGCTGTCGGTAGAAGTGATGGTGCTGCTGTTCGGCACCCTGACCTTGTGGCTGGGTTTTCTGCGCATTGCCGAGAAAGCCGGAATTGTCGACTGGCTGGCCAAGGCCTTGGGCCCGTTGTTTCGCCGCCTGATGCCAGAGGTGCCTGCTGGCCATCCGGCCATTGGCCTGATCACCCTCAATTTCGCCGCCAACGGCCTGGGCTTGGACAATGCCGCTACGCCTATCGGCTTGAAAGCCATGAGGGCGCTGCAAGAGCTCAACCCCATCCCCAACACCGCCAGTAATGCGCAAATCCTGTTCCTGGTGCTCAACGCGTCCTCCCTGACTCTGCTGCCGGTGACCATCTTTATGTACCGCGCCCAGCAAGGTGCGCCTGACCCGACGCTGGTATTCCTGCCGATTTTGCTGGCTACCAGCGCCTCGACCCTGGTGGGCCTGTTGTCGGTGGCTATCATGCAGCGTCTGCGCTTGTGGGATCCGGTGGTGTTGGCCTACCTGATTCCGGGCGCGTTGGTGCTGGGCGGTTTCATGGCGTTGCTGGCGACGCTATCCGCCACAGCCCTGGCCGGCCTGTCATCAATCCTCGGCAACCTGACATTGTTCGGGCTGATCATGTTGTTCCTGGTGATCGGCGCGCTGCGCAAGGTGAAGGTGTACGAGGCGTTTGTCGAAGGTGCCAAAGAAGGTTTTGACGTCGCCAAGAACCTGCTGCCTTACCTGGTGGCGATGCTCTGTGCGGTGGGGGTGTTGCGGGCTTCCGGGGCGCTGGAGTTCGGCTTGGAAGGAATTCGCCATCTGGTGGCCTGGACCGGCATGGATACGCGCTTCGTCGATGCCTTGCCGACGGCCATGGTCAAGCCGTTCTCCGGCAGTGCGGCGCGGGCAATGCTGATTGAGACGATGCAAACCCAGGGAGTGGACAGTTTCCCGGCGTTGGTGGCGGCAACGATTCAGGGCAGTACCGAGACCACCTTTTATGTGCTGGCGGTGTATTTCGGTTCGGTAGGGATCCAGCGGGCGCGGCATGCCGTTGGCTGTGCATTGTTGGCGGAGTTTGCCGGTGTCGTTGCTGCAATCGCGGTGTGTTACTGGTTCTTCGGTTAAGGTCCCGATCGATGTCCCTGTAGGAGCGAGCTTGCTCGCGAAAATCGTTAACGATAACGCGGGGAACCTGACACCCCGCGGCGCTCTCAGGCTTTTCGCGAGCACGCTCGCTCCTACAGGGGGGCTATTTTTTCGGAACGGTATGTCACGGTGGTGTCAGTCACCTTGAAGCGCAGCACGCCGATCACCTGCCCGTCCTCCGTCAACACCTGCACTTGCCAGCGCCCCGCTGAGTTCGGTGGGAAGTTCTGTTTATGGGTCCAGGCCCGATAACCTTCCTTGCGCCCACCGTGGATATCCAGGGCAATGCGGTCGACCTCCGTGCCGTTGAACTTCCAGACATGGTAGATCCGCTCGTCCAGCCCGCGCGGTGCATTGATTGCGGTGTAGGCGTACAAGCCGCTGCTGCGCAGTTGGCTGGCGCTGACTTCCTCCAAATCATCACCGGGGGTACGGTCTTGCAATTGAGTGCTGATGGCCACTTCGGTCATCCACAGGGTTGCGGGTGGGACCCAACTGCGCAGGAACCAGCCGGCGCAGCCAATCGCGGCGGTTACGCCCAGCAACATCACCCAACCGCGCACGCTGCGCAGGGGCAGGCTGACGGCGAGACTGGGGATCGACAACAGCATCGCGACGCCAAGTGCCAGCTTGTAACTCTCGGCGGTGGTCAGGTGCAGGATGATCGGCAGTGCGGTAAGCAGGGCCGCAAACAGGGTCAGCGTGTGCAGGGCCAGAAATAATGAACGTTTGGGCGCCAACCACTTGTAGTACAGCGGGTCGATGATCGAGACCAGCGCCGCCGCTCCCAGCAGGCTGGTGAAGATCGACTGGCCGCTGTTCCAGGTGGTGGTGACAAAAAAGAACGGCAGCACGAAAAACAGACTTTCCTGGTGAATCATTTGCGTGGCGTAGCGCAGTAGCGGCTCGGGGATTTCTCGTTTGAAGATTTTGCTGAACAGCTGGGTGAAGCTGTTTTCCAGCATCAGCCATAACCAGCTCACCAACATGATGATCGCGATCCAACTGGCCATGCCTTGCTGGCGGTCCACCAGGATGAAGCTGCCCACGCCCGAGATAAAACCACCGAGCGCAATTACCCCTGGGTAGCGCTTTATCAGTTCAAGGATGCGCTGGATGTAGTGGGTCAGGTTAGGCATTCGGCAGTTCACAGTCTTGGTAGGGAAAAACCCAGACAGAATAACGCCTTGGCCGTTTTATCGGGGCCTGATTACACAATTGCTTTGCGATAATGGCGGATGCCAAGCAACGCAATCGCAATCAGTCCCACCACGCCGGTTCCGATCCAGGTAAGGGCGTCGTAACTGAATAACGGTTTTTCGATGCGCCAGTAACCGGGCTGGTTGAAGACCTGTCGCATGGCCTGGTTGGCCTGCTCAAGACTGACGGCCTTGATACGTTTGGCTGGGTCGCTGAAGCGCCCGTCGGCATAATCGCCCGCAGCGCTCCAGTAGTAGTCGGCCAAGGCACTGTTGCCCTGTACCGCCCAGGCTTGGCGGGCGATGGCGGCTTGTTGCAGGCGGGCGAACGTAGCGGGGTCGAGGCCGTCCTTGAGCAGTTGGGCCTTGAGGGTTTCCACTACGTGCTCGGCTTCGGGCAGGTTTTCCCGGTCAAGGTCGGCGTTGAGGCTCAGGAAGCCGACCCCGCCGAGTACTTCGCGCTTGCTCCAGGGTCCGTAGGACACGCTGTATTTGAGCCTGAGCTGGCGATAAAGCGCCCAGCCCAGATAGTCCTTGAGCAAGTCGTAGGTTTCATTATGTTGCTCGTCCAACATGGGCTCGGGGAACAGCCAATGCAGCTTGGCCCCATCACCGACCCAGCTGTGAATCAGCGCGCGGTGTGTGGCGGCCGCTTGCCGGATCTCCGGCAGGGGACGATGTTCGGTCGGTTCAACCGGAACCAGCTGGCCGTAGGTTCGTTCCAGATAGGCCGGCAGCAACTTGTCGAGGTCGCCGACGATGATCAGGGTCATATTGTTGGGGGCGTACCAATCCCGGCGTACGGTTTCCAGTTGGGCACGGGTCAGGTGGTCGACGTCGGCGCGCTCGGCGCACTTGAGGCCCAGCTCCACCGCCAATTGGTTGCTGGTGCTGTGACCCAGGTCCTGGCGATCAAGCAGGCGTTGCAAGTGTGAATAGTGGCCGCCACCTTCCCGCTCGACGACTTGCTTGGCGGCGGTAATCGCAGCATCGCTCAGTTGGGTGCGCGTCAGGATGGCCAGTAGCAGGTCCAGCACTTTGCGCTGGTTTTTTACGGGGGCCTCGATGACGAAGGCGGTGTCGGCGTTGCTGGTGTAGGCGTTCCATTCCCCGCCCAGAGCTTGCATCCGCTCCTCCAGAGCGCCTTCGCCGCCACCGTCGATGCCGGTGAACAGCAGGTGCTCCAGTAAGTGTGGCAGTTCTTTTTCCTGGCAACTGAAGTCATCCAGGCCGACTCCCACCACCAGGCGAATCGCCACGTGCCCGCGCTCGGTGCCTGGCTTGAGCAACAGTTGCAGGCCGTTGGGCAGTGTATAGCCTTCGACCTGGAGGCGGTCAAAGGCAAAGGTGTGGGCCGAGCCCATTAGCAGGCAGGCGAGTAGCAGGCGACGCATAAGCAGGTTCCCTGGAAGAGCGTGTGTTTCTCCCGTCAGCTATAACTGACTTCTGTGTCTGCCGGACGTTCAGGGTGAATGGGTGATGTCGGTGATATTGTCCTCTGCCAAGGCGCCGGTCTCGGACGTTCCCAGTACCACATAGGCGCTGCTGCAGAACAGTGAGTTCAGGCGCTTCATGTCGGCAATCAGCTCCAGATGCAGGGAGCTGGTCTCCAGGCTCTGTACGACCTTGCGTTGCAAACGGCTGACGTGGGCGTGGGCCAGTCGCCGCTCCTGGGCACGGAAGCGACGCTTTTCTCGCAGCAGTTGCCGAGCGCTTTCAGGGTCGGCGCTGAGGAATACCGAGAGGCCCAGGCGTAGATTGGCGATCAACTGGCTGTGCAGGCCGGCCAGTTCTTCCAGGCCGACGTCGGAAAACGAGCGCCGTTGGGAGGTCTTTTGCTGCTGGACCTTGCGCAGCATGCGCTCGATCAAGTCGCCGGCCAGTTTCAGGTTGATCGACAGTTCGATGATCTCGGCCCAGCGCCGGCTGTCCTGTTCGCTGAGGTCTTCGCGGGGCATTTGCGCCAGGTAGAGCTTGATGGCGCTGTAGAGCGCTTCGACGTCGTCGCTCAGGCTGCGCATTTCCTGGGTAACGGCTGTCTGCTTGCCTCGCAGCACCTCCAGCATCGAAATAAGCATGTTGTCGATCAGGTCGCCCAGACGCAGGGTTTCGCGAGCGGCATTGGCCAGCGCCAGGCTCGGTGTGGCCAGTGCCGCCAGATCCAGGTGACGCGGCTTGGCCTGGCCGTTGACCTCCTCGCGCTCCGGTAGCAACCAGGCGCATAGCCGGGCCATCGGGCCGATGGTGGGCAGTAGAATCAGGCAGCGGGTGACGTTATAGAGCAGGTGGAAAGTGATCACCATGCCTTGGGCGCTGTAGTCCAGGCCGTCCATCCACTTCACCAGTGGATCAAGGACCGGGATGATCAGCAGCAAACCGATCAGTTTGTACAGCAAGCTGCCCAAGGCCACCTGGCGACCGGCGGCGTTCTGCATGCTGGTGCTGAGGAAGGCCAATACGCCGCTGCCGATGTTGGCGCCGATCACCAGGCCGATGGCCACGTGCAGGCCAATTACGCCTGCGCCAGCGAGGGTCGCGGTCAGCAGGACGGCGGCCAGGCTGGAGTAGGAAATCATCGCGAACAACGCACCGATCAGAGCATCGAGCAAGATATCGCCGGTCAGCGAGGCGAACAGGACCTTGACGCCCTGGGCCTGGGTAATGGGCCCGGCGGCTTCGACGATCAATTGCAGCGCGAGAATGATCAGGCCCAGGCCTATACCGACGCGGCCCATTTGCCCGGCGGGGGTCTGTTTGCGGGACAGGAAGAAAATCACGCCAAGAAAAATCAGCAGCGGTGATAGCCAGGACAGGTCGAGGGTCAGCACCCGAGCCATCAACGCGGTGCCTACATCGGCCCCCAGCATGGTCGCCAGGGCGGGTGTCAGGCCCATCAGGCCCTGGCCGACGAAAGAGGTCACCAGCATCGCTGTGGCGTTGCTGCTTTGCACCATGGCGGTGACGAGGATCCCGGCAATAAACGCCAGCCAGCGCCTGGACATGTTCTGCCCGATGACTTGGCGCAAGTTGGAGCCGTAAACCCGCAGGATGCCAGTCCGGACGATGTGCGTGCCCCAGATCAGCAGGGTTACCGCGGAAAGTAGATTGAGCAGGGTCAGCATGCTCGGCCCCCTGTATTGAGTCGTGCTCCATTGGAGCAAGTCATAGTGCCGCGTGCCGTTATACGTCTTGTACTTAAGCTGTAGTTGGCGAATGGGCTCTGCGCCAGCTTCGCATAGCTAAAGATGGGATTGAAACAAAACTGTCATGAAAATCAGCTTTTTGCAGATAAAAAGGGGCTCTGTAGGCGCGAGCTTGCTCGCGAAGAACGTCAGGACACCGCGTTTAGCAGTATCGTTGACGATTTTCGCGAGCAAGCTCGCTCCTACAGGGAGCCCCTAGATTATTGACCCGGGATGTCCTTGCGCAGTTTCACTGGGTCTTGCTGTTTTCTCTTTTTCGCGATGGCGGTGCGCATCTTGATATTGATGGCTTCTACCGCCAGGGAGAACGCCATGGCGAAGTACACGTAGCCTTTTGGCACATGAACGTCGAAGGATTCGGCGATCAGTACGGTACCCACCACCAGCAGGAACGACAGTGCCAGCATTTTCAGCGACGGGTGTTTGTCGATGAACGCGCTGATGGTGCCGGCAGACAGCATCATCACCAGTACGGCGACGACGATTGCAGCGACCATGACCGGTACGTGAGAAACCATACCCACAGCGGTGATCACCGAGTCCAGAGAGAAGACGATGTCGATGATCGCGATCTGGATGATGGTGTAGATGAACTTGCCACCGGCGCCTTTCGGCTCGTCGTGGGTTTCGTCTTCACCTTCCAGGGCGTGGTACATCTCCTGGGAGCTTTTCCATAGCAGGAACAGGCCACCGAAGAACAAAATCATATCGCGACCGGAAATGCCTTGGCCGGCTACCGTGAACAAGTCAGCGGTCAGTTGCATGACCCAGGTGATCGACAGCAGTAACAGGATCCGCGTGACCATGGCCAGGGCCAGGCCGAAGATCCGGGTACGCGCCTGCATATGCTTGGGCATGCGGCTGACCAGGATCGAAATCATGATGATGTTATCGATGCCCAGGACGATCTCAAGAGCCGTCAGGGTGAAGAAGGCAATCCAGATTTCCGGATTGGTCAGCCATTCCATGTGTATTCCTTTGAGCGAGTGTTAGACCGCGCCGGCGGTAAGACCGGCGCAGTGAGTTGTTACGATTATAGAGTGCTGAACAGCGGAAAAATCCCCATCAGCAATGCGGCGACCATTATGCACAGGCATACCAGTACTGCCCACTTCAGGGTGAAGCGTTGGTGATCGCCAAATTCGATACCGGCCAGGGCCACCAGCAGGTAGGTCGAAGGCACCAATGGGCTGAGCAAATGCACGGGCTGGCCAACGATGGAGGCGCGGGCCATTTCCACGGCGGTGATGCCGTAGTGGCTGGCGGCTTCGGCCAATACCGGCAGTACGCCGTAATAGAACGCATCGTTGGACATGAAGAAGGTGAACGGCATGCTCACGAGTGCTGTGATCACCGCGAGGTAAGGGCCCATGGTTTCGGGGATGACCGCCAGCAGGCTCTTGGACATGGCGTCGACCATGCCGGTGCCGGACAGGATGCCAGTGAAAATGCCCGCTGCGAAAATCAACCCGACCACAGCCAGTACGCTACCGGCGTGGGCGGCCACGCGGTCTTTCTGCTGCTGCAGGCACGGATAGTTGACGATCATCGCGATACTGAAGGCCACCATGAATAGCACCGGCAGCGGCAACAGACCGGCGATCAAGGTGCACATCAAGGCAAAGGTCAGGGCGCCGTTGAACCAGATCAGTTTCGGACGGCGGGCATCTGGAAATTGCGAGACGCTGATTTCGCTGTGGTCGATCTCATCGCCCTGCAGGTGCAACTCACCGAGACGGGCACGTTCGCGCTTGCCGTACATGTAGGCAATCACCAGGATTGCCACCACGCCGGCCAGCATCGCCGGGATCATCGGTACGAAAATATCCGACGGGTCCACGTGCAAGGCGCTGGCGGCGCGGGCGGTCGGGCCTCCCCAGGGGGTCATGTTCATCACGCCGCCAGCGAGGATGATCAGGCCAGCCATGATCCGCGGGCTCATGCCAATACGCTGGTACAACGGCAGCATGGCGGCCACGCAAATCATGTAGGTGGTAGCGCCGTCACCGTCCAGGGACACTACCAGCGCCAGTACGGCTGTGCCGACCGAGACCTTCAGCGGGTCACCCTTTACCAGTTTGAGAATCTTGCGCACGGCGGGGTCGAACAGGCCGGAGTCAATCATCAAGGCGAAATACAGGATGGCGAACATCAGCATCACGCCCGTTGGCGCAAGCTTAGTGATGCCTTCGAGCATCATCGGGCCGATCTTCGGGGCAAAACCACCGAACAGTGCGAACAGGATCGGAATGATGATCAGGGCGATCAGCGCGGACAGGCGCTTGGTCATGATCAGGAACATGAACGTGATGACCATGGCAAAGCCAAGGAAAGTCAGCATAGGAATACTCCAGGCGTAGCGCGGCTAGGGAATGGCGAACCGGGTTGGGTCAGCGCAGAACGAAAAACGCGAGGCGTACGGGTGGAGTTGAAGTAAACGGGAAGGTAGGAGCAGACATCAGGAATCACCATTGTTGTTGTTAACAACCGGTCTGTTGCCGGCAGTGGGAGGCGATCCTAGACCTGGAAGCTTTCAGCCAGCTTTCGCTGGATAAACTGGTGACGAGGGGTAATCTGGCCAATTACTGGCTCTGGGGGGTGGAGGATGAGTGAGCAGCACGTGGGTGGCTGCTTTTCAGGGCAGCTCCAATCCTCCGGCTGCCTTATGCAATGCCCGCAAATGCTCGCCTAATCGCTTGAGGTTGGCCTCGCATGCAGCAATTTCTGCCGCTCGTGAAGGCTCAAGCAGTGCCCTTACCTCTTTATCCAGATCGCCGGTCAGCGACTGCAGCTGCTTCTGGCGCGAGGCGCTTTCCGACTCCAGGCGTTGCCATTCGACGGGCTGCGGCAATCCGTAGCCGCTGTTGCCCAGCAGTTCCGCCGGGCGGCTGAGAAAGCCGCTGTTGGCGAGGATCTGCTGCAAGGTGGCATTGGCCTTGTCCATGCCGCCGTTCTTCAACTCCCGGGCGCCGAGGTAGCGTTGCTTGACCTCGTCCTGGGCCAGCATCAATTGCCGACGGAAACTCGCCTGCTCCAGCAGCAGCAAGGCGGCGCTGGTGCGCAGGTCGGCCTGATCGAACCAGGGGCGACGCTCTTCGGCGCTGAGGGCCAGCCAGTCTTCGACCTGGGCTTGCTTGATCGGCAGATGTTTGCGCAGCACCTCGAACATTGCCTGGTAACGCTCGCGGAAGGAATCGAAGTGATAGCCCAGGCGCAGGGCTTCTTTAGGATCGTCGAGCACGCTGGTATCGGCCAGGCCCCGGCCCTTGAGTACTTCCAACAGGCCGTTGGGGGTGATGTTGTCCAGCCCGGTCAGTTGCGGATTGGCGCTGCCACTGCGTAACAGTTTCAGGCTTTCCACTGCACAGTTGTTGGAGATGAAGTAGTAATTGCCGTCGTAGCTCCAGTGCATTTCGGCAGCGTGCTCGACGGTGTCGTTGATCTCCTGGCGGCTCAGGATCAGCGGTACCGAAGCCAGGCCGCGCAATTCGGTCTTGGTGTATTCGTCGATCACCTGGGCCAGCGGCAGCACGAATAGCCGTGACGGGTACTTGCCGACCAGCCCGTCCCAGCTCGACAGCTGTACGTCACCGACAAAGGCGCGGTAGGACAAAACCAGGTGTTGATCCAGGTCCAGGCGACAATCCGGGCCGCGAGGCCGGCCTGGTGCGCAGATCACCAGGCGCAGCATGCTATGGCCCCAGCGGCTGACCAGGTTTTGGTTGGCTTCGGCCAGCAGGTAGTCAATGGAGTAGACCCGTTCCGGGTCGACCTGGCCCAAGGGTGTCTTGGCGAAATCGTTGCCGGCGTTAAGGAAGGCGAATGTCTTGGCGCAAGCGTCTTTGCTGGGCGGCGCCCAGCCAAAGTGTTCCTGGTAATAGCGATACAACGAAGGGCGGCGACAGGTGTAGCTGGGGTCTAGGAGGAAATACTCCATGTTGACCGCCACGAATTCCTTGGGATTAGTGATCTCGTAGATATCCGGGCTGCGGGCTACCTGGTGGTTGTGCTGTTCGCGTTCACCACGGCGGCCGACATATTGCGGCCAGCCGGCCAGGTCAAGCAGGCGCGGATCATCGCTGAGGGTGAAGCGGCGGTCATTTTGGCCACGGCATTGATCGGGCAGGCCGATCAGGCCGGTGATGCTGTTCTGGCGGCTGCAACGCTGGATCAACGTGCGCTCAGGGCCGGACCACAGGCGGGCGCGGTCGTAGATGTGGGTCAGTTCATGCAGCACGGTGGCGAGCATTTCCCGGCGGACGGTGCCGTGGGGGCGGTTGGTTTTCTGGGTTGCGGCGCTGCCGTCGGTCAGGCTGGCCAGCAGGTTGCGGTTCAAGTCCAGCTCGGACACCAGTGAGGCCTGGCCGTAGGCGTTGCCGGGCATGTCGTTGGTCCAGCCGACGTCGATGCGACGGTCCAACCGCTCGATAAAGCGTGGCGGCAGGGCTTGCATGGCTTCATCAAGCAATGCCTGGCTGGCCTGCTGTTCGGCCGGGCTCAAGCCGTCGGTCTTGAGGCGTAGTTGCAGGCCGGCCTGGGCTGCACTGCCACACAGCAGCACAGTCCCGGCCAATAGCCAGGCCGCGAGGCGCCTCACAGTGCGAGGATGGCTTCGGCGAGGACCTGGTCACTGGCATCCCGGGCTTCGGGCACGCGGGTACGGAGGGTGTCGAAGGCGGCTTCCAGTTGGGCACCGCGAATATCGCCGTTGCTGGCGACGAAACTGGCGGCGTCATCGTGGGCCTCACGCACGACTTTGGAGTCGCGGATCGAGGTGGTGGTGTCTGAGGTGAAATCAATGGTGCGGCCAAAGGCACGAACAATGATGTTACTGGTGGCTACCAGGGTTTGCGCCTGGGCAACATCAGCCAACAACAGCAGGCCAAGGGCGGCAGCGATCAGCGGGTTACGCATGGAGTGACTCCGAAACATAAAGATAGTTATTGGACGAGAATTGCCTGGGCCAGTTCAAGGTCGCTGGCTTTAAGTTTTGGCTGGGCGCGGCGTAGATAATCCAGCGCCGATTCCAGGCGGGCTCCTCGCCATTGGCCATCAGTGGCAATAAAAGCAGCAGCATCATCCTGGGCGGCCAGTATCAGTTTATGGTCGAACGGCGCGGAGGTCACTTTGCTGGTGGCGTACGCACTGACAACAACGCTCTGGGTGGACAAGTCAAAGGCCAGGGTCGATGTCGACCAGCAAGCAGCAAGCAATACGGGAGCGATCAATAGACGGTATGAAAAAAACATGGGGGTTCGACAACTGAAAACGAGCGCCAAGGCTAGCGTAATGCCCGGGCGAGAGCCAGCGCGGAGGAATCAGGGAGCGGCTGGCGCCCCCTTCGTCCCGACCTGCGGTCAGATGGCCAGGATAGCTTGGGCCAACTGAGTGTCAGTTGCGGTGTTCAGTTGTGGGGCCTGTTGGCGGATCTGTGCCAGGGCGCTTTCCAGTTTTACGCCACGAATAGCGCCTTCGCTGGCGACGAAGCTGGCGGCGTCATCACGGGCGGCACGTACGACCTTATTATCACGCAGGGAGGACGTTGCGTCGGAAGTTGCATCGGAAGTGACTTTCAGTGCGCCGACGATCGAATCCGTGGTGACGATCAGGCTGGAAGCGTTGGCATTGGCAGCCAGGGCCAAAAGGGCTGCAGTGCTCAGTAGGCGAAGACGGGACATAGTGTGACTCCTGTGATGAACAAAAAAGGCGGCGCACAGCCACCCCTATTAAGCGGGACGTTGTTGCCATTGGGCATCAGGCGTCCGTTTTACCGGGTTCGCCACGTGATGACAGAATATTAGCTGGCGCGTGCGCGTTCGGGTAGTCCGGGTTGGGGCTGCTTCTGATAAGGGTCTGGATGCATAAGCAATAACTGTACTTGTATATTTTTAATTTTATTAAATTGTACCTGTCGCAGCTAATGGTTTGATTAATAATGAATTCAATGGCCTGAAAACAACAAAACCCGCCTCCGGTTACCCGGGGCGGGTTCTGCTACAACAATTCGGGTGCTGGCGGTGGACCCCGGTGAGGTCAGAGCCAGCGGGCGCTCATTAGCGCCAGAACGGCTTGCTCAGCTCTTCGTAGCGTTGAGATTCGCTGATCCCGGCATCGGCCAGCAGACGCGAATCCAGGCGAGCCAATTGGTGGCGGCTGGAGATGCGGCGCTGCCACAACATCAGGTTGGCAATAACGCGCAGAGGCAGGGAAGCCTGGGTGTTTACAGCTTTTTCTTCGAAGAACAGATCGGAACTGAGTGTACGTTCCATGATGACATCCTTCCGCTTGTGGCGGGATTAGGTAGTGGTTTAACTGATGCCAATGATCCTCCTCCGGCGCAAGACTCTCTAGATACAGTTCACCTGTATTGTGAGGGGCCAGTTAACTGTTTACAGGGGCTGTACTGTACAAAAATGGAGAAACTGTACCTATGCGCACTCAAACAGTGCGAAATAGGCATTTTTGGAGAGGTGTGTGAGATTTTTCGGTAGGAAATGACCAGTACAGCAGTACAGTTTTTTGCAAAAATATCTGTGGCAACCACGGGCTGATGAAACTGTGCTTGCATCAGCCCGGATCTGTATCAATCAAGCCTTCAACATGTGACCGGTTTCTTCCAGGTTGATGTGCCAGCTCAGTGCCTCGCGCAGAATGTGTGGCGTGTGACCGCCGATTGCGCAAGCGGCAGTGAAGTAGGTATTCAAGGCGTCCCGGTAATCAGGATGTACGCAGTTATCAATGATGACTCGTGCCCGCTCCCGTGGAGCCAGGCCGCGCAAGTCCGCCAAGCCGATCTCGGTCACCAGGATGTCGACGTCATGCTCGGTATGGTCGACATGGCTGACCATTGGTACCACGCTGGAAATCGCCCCGCCCTTGGCAATTGACTTGGTGACGAAGATCGCCAGGTGCGCGTTACGGGCGAAGTCGCCCGAGCCGCCAATTCCGTTCATCATGCGTGTGCCGCAGACGTGGGTAGAGTTGACGTTGCCGTAGATGTCGAACTCCAGCGCCGTGTTGATGCCGATGATGCCCAGGCGGCGTACCACTTCAGGGTGGTTGGAGATTTCCTGCGGGCGCAGCGCCAGCTTGTCTTTGTAGCGCTCCAGGTTACCGAACACATCGGCGTTGCGGCGCTCCGATAAAGTGATCGAGCTGCCTGAGGCGAAGCTCAGCTTGCCGGCGTCGATCAAGTCGAATGTCGAATCCTGCAGCACTTCCGAGTACATGGTGAGGTCTTCGAACGGCGATTCGATCAAACCACACATCACGGCGTTGGCAATGTTGCCGATGCCGGCTTGCAATGGGCCGAGCTTGTTGGTCATGCGGCCGGCGTCAACTTCCTGCTTGAGGAAGTTGATCAGGTGATTGGCGATCCACTGGGTATCGCTGTCGGGCGGCGTCACGGTGGAGGCAGAGTCCGCCTTGTTGGTGATGACGATGGCGACGATTTTTTCCGGCGGGATCGGGATAGCGGTGCTGCCAATCCGATCGTCGACCTTTACCAGCGGGATCGGCGTGCGGGTGGGGCGATAGGTTGGTATATAAATGTCGTGCAAGCCTTCCAGGTTCGGATTGTGTGCCAGGTTGATCTCGACGATCACCTGTTTGGCGAAAATCGCGAAACTGGCGGAGTTGCCCACTGAGGTGGTTGGTACGATATGGCCTTGTTCGGTGATCGCCACTGCCTCAATGACGGCGATGTCTGGCAGCTTGAGTTGATTGTTGCGCAGTTGCTCGACGGTTTCCGAAAGATGCTGATCGATAAACATCACTTCGCCGGCGTTGATCGCCTTGCGCAAGGTGCTGTCGACCTGAAAGGGCATGCGCCGCGACAATACGCCGGCCTCAGTCAATTGTTTGTCCAGGTCATTGCCCAGGCTGGCGCCAGTCATCAAGGTGATTTTCAGTGGCGTGGTCTTGGCCCGTTCGGCCAGGGCGTGGGGTACGGCCTTGGCCTCGCCGGCGCGGGTGAAGCCGCTCATGCCGACGGTCATGCCGTCCTGGATCAGTGCCGCGGCATCAGCCGCGCTCATGACCTTGTTCAACAGCGAAGGCAAGCGAATACGATCACGGTGCATGGGTTGTTATCTCGGGCTACGGAAGCAAGATGCGCAGTCTAGTGATTTCAAAAAAATTCGTCCCGCTACCATGGTCGAATGCCGGGGCGCGATTTAGAGCCTTTGGTCGGGTTTCCAGTCAATAAAAAACCCCAGCCTACTGGAGGCCAGGGTTTTGAGTATTGCGCTGGCGCAGTGCTATTCGATGGCTTTAACCATATCCTCGATGACCTTCTTGGCGTCGCCAAAGACCATCATGGTCTTGTCCAGGTAGAACAGTTCGTTGTCCAGGCCGGCATAGCCGCTGGCCATTGAGCGCTTGTTGACGATGATGGTCTTGGCCTTGAACGCTTCGAGGATCGGCATCCCGGCAATCGGCGATTTCGGATCATTCTTGGCAGCCGGGTTGACCACATCGTTGGCGCCGAGCACCAGCACCACATCGGCCTGGCCGAACTCGGAGTTGATGTCTTCCATCTCGAACACCTGGTCGTAAGGTACTTCTGCCTCAGCCAGCAGCACGTTCATGTGCCCAGGCATACGACCGGCCACTGGGTGGATCGCGTATTTCACGGTCACGCCGTGGTGAGTCAGTTTCTCGGTCAGCTCTTTCAACGCGTGCTGCGCCCGTGCCACCGCCAAGCCATAGCCCGGCACGATGATCACCGTGTCGGCATTGGTCAGCAGGAAGGTGGCATCGTCAGCCGAACCGGATTTAACTGGGCGAGCCTCTTGCGAGCCGGCCGGGCCAGCCGCCTCAGCGCTGTTGCCAAAGCCACCGAGCAGTACATTAAAGAAGGAGCGATTCATCGCCTTGCACATGATGTACGACAGGATCGCGCCGCTTGAGCCCACCAGGGAGCCGGCGATGATCAACATCGAGTTGTTCAGCGAGAAGCCGATACCCGCTGCAGCCCAGCCGGAATAGCTGTTGAGCATCGAGACCACCACGGGCATGTCGGCGCCGCCGATCGGGATGATGATCAACACGCCCAGCACGAACGCCAGTGCCAGCATTAGTGCAAAGGCACTGAGGTTGCCGGTGAACATGAAGGCCAGGCCCAGGCCCAAGGTGGCCAGGCCCAGTACCAGATTCAGCTTGTGCTGGCCGCTGAACTGTACCGGTGCGCCCTGGAACAGACGGAACTTGTATTTGCCCGATAGCTTGCCGAAGGCGATCACGGAACCGGAGAACGTGATTGCACCGATGGCGGCGCCGAGAAACAGTTCCAGGCGGTTGCCGGCAGGAATCGCATCCCCCAGTTGTTGGACGATACCCAGGGACTGCGGCTCGACAACGGCGGCGATGGCAATGAAGACTGCGGCCAGGCCGATCATGCTGTGCATGAACGCCACCAACTCTGGCATCTTGGTCATCTCGACGCGCTTGGCCATGATCGAGCCGGCGGTGCCGCCGACCAGCAAGCCGACGATGACGTAGCCAATGCCAGCGGTGGCCAACTCGGCCCCCAACTTATAGATCAAGCCCACGGTGGTGAGGATTGCCAGTGCCATGCCGAGCATGCCAAACAGGTTGCCGCGCCGAGAGGTAGTCGGGTGTGACAGGCCTTTGAGGGCCTGGATAAAGCAGATCGACGCAATGAGGTAGAGCGTCGTGACCAGATTCATACTCATTATTTCTGCACCTCTTCTTTAACCTTGGGCGCTTTCTTCTTGAACATCTCAAGCATTCTACGAGTCACCAGGAAGCCACCGAACACGTTTACCGCCGCAAGAGCGACGGCCAAAGTGCCCATGGTCTTGCCCAATGGCGTAACGGTAAGCGCGGCAGCCAGCATGGCGCCGACGATCACGATCGCCGAAATGGCGTTGGTCACGGCCATCAGTGGGGTGTGCAGTGCAGGTGTTACGTTCCAGACCACGTGATAACCGACATAAATCGCCAGCACGAATATGATCAGGTTGTAGATACCGGGGGAGATAAGCTCTTCCATCGTCTGAATCCCTGCTTAGGCGTTTTTGCGGATGACTTGGCCGTCGCGGCACATCAGGCACGCGGCGACGATGTCGTCTTCGAGGTTGATCTCAAACTGCCCTTCCTGGGTGAAGACCAGCTTTAGGAAGTCCAGCAGGTTGCGTGCATACAGCGCCGAGGCATCAGCCGCGACAGCACCTGCCAGGTTGGTCGGGCCACAGAGGGTTACGCCATTCGCGACGACAACCTGATCGGCCACGGTCAGCGGGCAATTGCCACCCTGGGCTGCGGCGAGGTCGATGACCACGGAGCCGGGCTTCATTTGGGCGACGGTTTCGGCACTCAACAGAGTAGGGGCCTTGCGGCCGGGGATCAGGGCCGTGGTGATGACGATGTCCGCCAGCTTTGCGCGCTCGTGCACGGCCAATGCCTGACGCTGCATCCAACTGGCTGGCATGGGGCGGGCATATCCACCAACGCCGACAGCGCATTCACGCTCTTCATCGGTTTCGTACGGCACATCGACGAACTTGGCACCTAGGGATTCGATTTGTTCCTTCACTGCCGGACGCACGTCGGACGCTTCGATTACTGCACCGAGGCGCTTGGCTGTGGCAATGGCCTGCAAGCCCGCGACGCCAGCGCCGAGGATCAGCACGCGCGCAGCTTTAACCGTTCCCGCAGCAGTCATCAGCATCGGCATGAAGCGTGGGTAGTGATGTGCAGCCAGGAGCACTGCCTTGTAACCGGCGATGTTGGCCTGAGAGGACAGTACGTCAAGGCTTTGCGCCCGAGAAGTGCGCGGCGCGGCTTCAAGCGCGAATGCGGTGATGCCGTGTTCGGCCAGTTTGGTGATGGTTTCGTTGCTGAACGGATTAAGCATGCCCACCAATACGGTGCCGCTTTTAATCAGCGTCAGTTCGCTATCGCTGGGGGCCACCACCTTGAGAATCAGCTCGGCACCGAATGCGTCGCTGGCACTGCCAATGGTTGCGCCTGCCGTTTCATAGGCACTGTCGACGACGCTGGCATTGATGCCTGCACCGCTTTGTACAGTGACCTTATGGCCCTGGCCGATCAGCTTCTTGATGGTTTCCGGGGTTGCAGCAACCCGCGTTTCACCGGTCTGGGTTTCGAGAGGAACACCAATGTGCACGTCAAATCTCCTGCATGATCTTTTTGCTTTTGATCTTTTTGTAAAAAGGCCAGTGCACCGTGAGAGGCGCATCTGGGGCGGCCGATCAGCACGATCCCGCTGAAATGACAGCGGGGCGCGGCATTTTGCAGGCGAACTTTACGGCCTTCAAGGAATTATGACGCGTGACGAAAAATTAACTACAAGTCACCCTGTGACTGATTGTCGCAACGCCATAAAACAACCTCTTTAAATACAGTTATTTAGCGGGCTTACGGCGGAAAATGAGTTTTCCAGCGTCAGTGATATGAATAGTCAGGCATTACCCTTGAGTAGGCGCTACAAGCCAATATGGCAGTGGCTTTAAGCTAATTTAAGGTCGATAAGTACAGTCTGTTGAAATGCGACATATAAGTATATCTGTAGGGCTTTTAATTAACTGACTACAGGGTCAAATAAATACGAATCCCCTTTAATTAGTGGGGTTGTAGCGTTGTGACTGATCCATCAGCCAGTCTCGGAACGCATGCAGGGAAGCTGATTCGACCTTCCGCTCGGGAATCATCAGGTAATAGGCCTTTGAGCTGGCCAATATCTGAGGGTTTGCGACGACAAGATGCCCCCTGCTCAATTCTTGTTGAATCAGGAAAGGTGGGATCAGCGCAATTCCCATCTCATGCATGGCTGCCTGAGACAGCATGGAGAATAGCTCGTAGCGTGGGCCTGTCATGTCGCGGGCAACATTCAGATGCTGCGCATTGAACCATTGGCGCCAGGCGTAAGGTCGGGTGGTTTGTTGCAGAAGGGGTCGCTCGGCGATTTCCTGGAGGCTGAAGTGCGTCCGGTCACCCAGCAGGCGCGGGCTGCATACCGGGAGTGGGTTTTCTCCCATCAACCTGTGGCACTCGGTGCCTGGCCAGTCGGCGTCACCAAAGTAGATGGCGGCGTCGAACTCGGTATCGGCGAACAGGAAAGGTCGTGTGCGATTGGTGAGGTTGACGGTGACTTCCGGGTGTTGGCGCTGGAAATCCTTGAGGCGCGGGATCAGCCACTGGGTGCCAAAAGTCGGCACCACTGCCAGTTCGATGACGTTGGCGCCCTGCTGCCCCATCACCGATAGCGTATCCCGTTCTACCGCATCCAATTGCGTGGCGACCCGGCGGCTGTATGACAGCCCTGCTTCTGTCAGTTTTACTCCACGGCGAGAGCGTCGAAATAGCTCGACACTCAAAAACTCCTCGAGACTGGCAATCTGTCGACAAATGGCGCCTTGAGTAAGGGAGAGCTCTTGTGCGGCCTTGGTGAAACTCTCGTGGCGGGCGGCGGCTTCAAAGCTGACCAAGGCGGTGGTGCTGGGGATCTTTCTGCGCATGTACCGTACCCTCACTAATAGAGGGCATGGATGCCCGTATTAATCATTACGAAGTGAGAAATTATCACAACCCTATGCAAAAACCTCGTTTGCCCTCTTTGCTTGCCCAGCCTAGGCTCCATGCACGACTTTTGGTTTTACTTCGCGAGGACTTTTTCATGGGCGGTAAGGCAAGCTTCAACTGGATTGATCCGCTGTTGTTGGATCAGCAACTCACCGAAGAAGAGCGCATGGTGCGCGACAGCGCCGAGCAGTTCGCCCAGGACAAGTTGGCACCTCGTGTTCTTGAAGCTTTTCGTCATGAAAAGACCGATCCGACGATCTTTCGCGAAATGGGTGAAACCGGTTTGCTCGGGGCGATGATCCCGGAGCAGTACGGTGGCAGCGGCCTGAGCTACGTCAGCTATGGTTTGATCGCCCGCGAAGTGGAGCGTGTCGACTCCGGTTATCGTTCGATGATGAGTGTGCAGTCTTCGCTGGTCATGGTGCCTATCAATGAATTTGGCACCGAAGCACAAAAACAGAAGTACCTGCCGAAGCTGGCGTCCGGTGAATGGATCGGCTGTTTTGGCCTGACTGAGCCCAACCATGGCTCTGACCCTGGTGCAATGATCACCCGTGCTCGAAAGGTGGAGGGCGGCTATAGCCTTACCGGTAGCAAAATGTGGATCACCAACAGCCCGATTGCCGATGTGTTTGTGGTTTGGGGCAAGGACGATGCCGGTGACATTCGCGGTTTTGTATTGGAGAAAGGTTGGAAGGGGCTGAGTGCTCCGGCGATCCACGGCAAGGTTGGCCTGCGCGCCTCGATCACCGGCGAAATCGTCATGGATAACGTGTTTGTGCCAGAAGAAAACATCTTCCCGGATGTGCGAGGCTTGAAGGGGCCCTTCACCTGTCTTGATTCGGCGCGTTACGGAATCTCCTGGGGGGCTCTGGGGGCGGCGGAGTTCTGCTGGCATACAGCGCGTCAATACACTCTTGATCGTCAGCAGTTCGGGCGCCCGTTGGCGGCTACCCAGTTGATCCAGAAGAAGCTGGCGGACATGCAAACTGAGATCACCTTGGCGCTGCAAGGCTGTCTGCGATTGGGGCGCATGAAGGATGAAGGCACGGCTGCAGTCGAGATCACGTCTATTATGAAGCGCAACTCTTGCGGTAAGTCTCTGGATATCGCGCGTATGGCGCGTGACATGCTCGGGGGCAATGGTATTTCCGATGAGTTCGGGATCGCCCGTCACTTGGTCAACCTAGAAGTGGTGAATACCTACGAGGGCACGCACGACGTGCATGCGCTGATTCTGGGGCGCGCGCAAACAGGCATTCAGGCGTTCTATTAATAGGGGCACGATCATGGGCGCGCTGTCGCATCTGCGGGTACTGGATTTATCGCGAGTGCTGGCGGGCCCTTGGGCCGGGCAGATTCTTGCGGACCTTGGGGCCGAGGTGATCAAGGTCGAACGACCTGGTAATGGCGATGATACTCGGGCGTGGGGTCCGCCCTTCCTCAGGGACGCCGATGGCGAGAATACCAGTGAGGCGGCGTATTACTTGTCGGCCAATCGCAACAAGGAGTCGGTCACCATCGATTTCACTCGACCGGAGGGGCAGAAACTGGTGCGTGATCTGGCGGCCAAGTCGGATATCCTGATCGAGAACTTCAAGGTAGGTGGCCTTGCGGCTTATGGGCTGGATTATGAGTCGCTCAAGGAGATCAATCCGGAGCTGATCTATTGTTCGATCACTGGTTTTGGCCAAACCGGACCCTACGCGGCTCGAGCGGGTTATGACTTCATGATCCAGGGGTTGGGTGGGCTCATGAGTCTGACGGGTAGACCCGAAGGTGATGAAGGCGCTGGGCCGGTCAAGGTTGGCGTGGCGTTGACCGATATCCTGACAGGGCTCTACTCGGCGGTGGCGATTTTGGCGGCAATGGCTCATCGAGACCATGACGGTGGTGGCCAGCATATTGATATGGCATTACTGGATGTGCAGGTAGCCTGTCTGGCCAACCAGGCGATGAACTACCTGACGACTGGGGTTCCTCCGAAGCGCCTGGGTAATGCTCATCCGAATATCGTGCCTTATCAGGACTTTCCCACGGCCGATGGTGACTTCATTTTGACGGTGGGTAATGACGGGCAATTTCGCAAGTTCGCTGAGGTGGCGGGTCAGCCGCAGTGGGCGGATGATCCGCGCTTTGCCACCAACAAGCTGCGGGTCGCTAATCGCGCGGTGCTGATACCGTTGATTCGTCAAGCCACGGTCTTCAAGACAACGGCTGAATGGGTGGTGCAGCTTGAGCGGGTGGGCGTGCCATGTGGGCCGATCAATGACTTGGCGCAAGTGTTTGCCGATCCTCAGGTCAGGGCGCGAGGGTTGGTGATGGAGTTGCCTCATGCGCTTGCCGGGAAGGTGCCCCAAGTCGCTAGTCCCATACGGCTCTCCAAGACGCCCGTGGAATACCGCAGTGCGCCTCCTCTTTTGGGTGAGCACACCCTTGAGGTGTTACAGAAGGTGCTCGGGTTGGGGGCTGCAAATGTGGCGGCGTTAAGAGAGGCGGGTGTTATCTGAAGTACCTCTTCTATATAGAGGGTGTTAACGGCACATCTATTAGAGCGATGGTTGATCGTTTTTTAGTCAGTTCTAACTAATTGATAGAAAAGCAAAATTAAGGGTTGACGGCAGATT
>NZ_WLYI01000020.1 GCF_009707515.1 Pseudomonas karstica
TGGGTCTTGAAATTGTCGAAGGTCCTTCGGCCCTTGTCGCAGCCTCGTGCCTCGACAGCGGCTACAGGTCAGCGTTCGCGCAATGATGCTCCAATAAAATAAAACACCCCGCCACCCACAATAAACGCCGCCAGCATGTAGAACATGTAGTGGGCCGGCAGGCTGGCCAGTACCAGACCGCATAATACCGGCCCCAGGGCGGCACCGAGGTTGGACAGGTTTTGCGCCCCGTAATACATACCCCGCAGATGGTCCGGGGCAATCCGGTCGATAAACATATACTCGGCAGGAAACACGATAATTTCACCCACGGTGAAAATCGCCATCGCCAGCACCCACCACCACAGGTTGGTGGCCAGCGCGAACCCGATCACGCCCAGCATGAACATGCTCAAACCCAGGATCAGCCAGCGGCTCAGATGCCGATGGGAGATACGCCGGCCAATCACATACTGCAGGCCGATCACCAGCAACGCATTAGTGGTGAGCACCGCGCTGATGACGCGGTAGGTATATTGCGCTGTGCTGGTAGTCACCAGGTACTGGGACAGGTACGCCGTGAACTGGCCAAACACCACTGCACTGAGCACCCCCCCAACAGTGAAGCACACCAGCCGGTGATCCCGCAGCAGCACGCGGATGACGGCGAGGAACGACACTGGTTTTTGCGTGGCATCGACGGTGGTCAGGGCCTTGTCGCCCCAGCGCCAATACAGCAGGAAAAACCCCACCCCCAAGAATGCCGAGAATATAAACGGCAGGCTGATATCGAGCTTGGCCACCATTGCACCCAAAAACGGCCCCACCGCGTAGCCCATATTGGTCAGGGTGTACTTGATGGAAAACACTTCGCTGCGCGCTTCCTCGGGCAGCAGGCTGGCAAACCCGGCCTTGACCGCAATATCGATCACCGCATACGCCAGGTTGATCAGGATCAGGCAGGCGTAGAACGACCCGATCTGCCGAGCCAGGACCGTCCCGAGGAACCCCAGGGCGAACACCAGGCTCAAGCCGAGCAACAGCCGATAACTGCTGATCCGGTCCACCAGGAAGCCACCGTACACACTGAGCAGGGAACCGAAGATCAACGAACTGCCGATCACCAGGCCCACCTGGCTGATGCTCAAGGCAAATTGCTCGGTCAGGTAAATCACCAGGTACGGAAAGGTAATCGCCTTGGCCAAAGTGAGCAGCAGTGTGGCGCACAGCAACAAGTTCACGCTGCGGGGGTAGTTTTTTATGGTCTTCAGCATCCTGCTCTCATTCTTTCAAGGGCGCCGCTCAAGGAACCATTGCGGCCAGCGGGCTGGCCTACATTAACCCAAGGCGAACGACAAAAAAGGCTTATTTATGCATTTATGCAAAAATAAAATGCATGGCCTCGTGGTGATAATCCTTCATCACCAGGGCTCTCACAGGGACAGGATTACTTGGCGGGGGTAATGTCGAGGATGGTGCCGTTGGTGATTTTCACCTGCACATATTTGTCGTTGACGCGCACCCATTGGCTGTCGTCATCCGGGGTTTTCAGGCCACGCTTTTTCCAATCAACCAGGGCCGACTCCTTGCGTTGCAGGATATCCGGCGCACGGTCGCCAACCACCAGTTCACGGGTATTGATGCTTGAAGGCTGCACGGTTTTTTGCGGCGAGTCGGCGGCCTGAACACTGAGGCTTGCAGTGGACAAGCTGGTGGCAACCAGCAGGCAGGCAACTAGAGCTTTGGATTTCATGGGCACTCCTTCAATTGATGACGCGTACTCAGATTCGGACCGCAGAGGTGAGGAATCATTCACCGGCTGGCAATGAGCGTGCCCTGATGAACACCATCCGCCACTGCCCCCTCCGCCCTCCACACCGAACTGCGGTACCGCCCTTCCCTTGGGCATTGCACCAATGAAATTTATCCTGTAGTTTTTCATGAAATTTATTGATTAAAATTTCACGACTCGCCCCCATGGACAAACAAGAAGAACTGGCCGCCCTGGCAATCTTGATCCACGACCTGCGTAAGCACAAGAAACTCACCCTGACGCAACTGGCGCAAAAGATCGACCGGTCGGTGGGTTTCCTGTCCCAGGTCGAACGCGGCCTGTCCCGGCCGACGGTGGCCGACTTGACCGCCATCAGCCATGCCCTGGATGTGCCCACCACGTATTTCTACAGCCTGTCCAAACCCAGGGCAGTGGATTGGGTCACTCGGCCCAACGAACGGCGCACGGTGTACTACGCCAATGGCATCACCGACATTCTAGTCTCGCCAAGCATGCACGGCGCATTCTCGATCCTCGACAGTTTGCTGGCACCCGGTGCCAACAGTGGCGAACACACCATGAGCGACCGCGCCGAACAGGCCGGCTACGTACTGGAGGGCGAGTTGACGCTGTGGGTCGAAGGCACGGCCGAATCGGTCACCCTCGGCCCCGGCGACAGCTTTCACCTGGCCAGCTTTGCCCACTGTCGCTATGGCAACCTGACCGACCTGCCCGCCCGTGTACTGTGGGTTTACAACTGAGCGCCGATCCCGGCAAATAAAGGAGCGTCACCCGTGCAAAGCAAGCCTTCCACGCTGTTGGCCGAAGTCCGGGCCTTTCGCCAGAACTATCCTGAGGTACGCTACGTCGACCTGATTTCCCTGGATATTCCCGGGCACTTCTACGGCAAGCGCTACCCAGTGCAGATGCTGGAAAAAGTCGCCGCCGGCAGCCCGTTGAAGCTGCCACAAAATGCCGTGCTGCTGGGGACTCAGGGCGGCTTGTTCCAGATCGGCGATTATTGCTTCAACGATGGCGACCCGGACGCCAATCGCCGCCTGGTACCGGGAACCCTCAAGCCAGTGAGCTGGGAGGCGCAGCCCTTGGGGCAGATGTTGATCACCTCGGACGGCACCGAAGCGCCCATTGAGTTTGAACCTCGCGAAGTGCTGGCCAAGGTCCTGGAGCGCCTGCGACACAAGGGCATTCACCCGGTGGTGGCGTTCGAGTTGGAATTCTATCTGTTCGATAAAAAGCTCGCGGACGGTCTGCCGCAGTTTGCCCGCGACCCTTTGAGTGATGACTACGACGATCAGCCCAACTTGCACATCGAGCGCCTGTCGCGCTTTGCTCCCGTGCTCGATGACGTGGCGCAAACCGCCAAGGCACAGGGCATCGACGTAACCGTGATCACCGCCGAACTGGGCCCTGGCCAATTCGAAATCAACTTCGGTCATCAGGACGATGGCCTGCACGCCGCCGACTGGGCCGCTTTATTCTGCCGCTGTACCCGTGGCGTCGCCCTCAAGCATGGCTACCGCGCCAGCTTCATGGCCAAGCCGTACTTGCAGTATCCGGGCAGCGGTATGCACGTGCATGTCAGCCTGTACGACGCGGCGGGCAACAACCTGCTGGCGACCCATCAGCAACTGCCGATGCGCCACGCGGTAGCCGGTTGCCTGGAGTTGCTGCCCCATTGCATGCCGATTTTTTCGCCCAACCACAACGCCTTTCGCCGTCTTGGCGGCACGGTAAATGCCGCGACCCGCGCCAGTTGGGGTTTTGAAGACCGCGATGCCTGTGTGCGCATCCCCGAGTCCGACCCACGTAACCTGCGGATCGAACATCGGCTGGCCAGTGCCGATGCCAATCCGTATCTGGTCCTCGCCGCTATCCTGGTGGGGTTGGAGCATGGCCTGGACGCCGCTCGCGAACCCATTGCGCCACTGAACGAAGACCGCAACAGCGGCGCAGACTTCCCTTTGGAAATGTTGGAGGCCGTGCGCGCCATGCAGTATCAGCCGGCATTGCGCAAAGGGTTGGGCGCGGAGTTTGTCGATGTCTATTGCGAAAACAAACGCCAGGACCACCTGGCCTTCCAGCAGGAAATCAATGCGCGGGAATATCGCTGGTTTCTCTAAATCCGTACCCGCTGCCGAGGTACTTACAAGGACTTACCCATGAACGACCAAAGCGCCCCGGCCCTCAAGGAAATCTTCAACGTCGAGCGCCTGCAACACATCGCTGCCGAAATGACGGCGGTGTACCCGGCATTCGACGCCAAGGGCTTCCTCAAGCACGCCACAGCGGGGCTGGCCGAGTTGTCGGTGATGCAGCGCATGGCCCGGGTCAGCGAAAGTCTGCACGCGGTGATCCCGTTGGATTATCCGCAGACACTCAAACTGTTGTATGCCTTGGCGCCACGGCTGAACAGCGGTTTTGTCAGCCTGTTTCTGCCCCACTTCGTGGCGAGCTACGGTGCCGATGACTTCAAGCGCTCCATGGCAGCCCTCAAGTATTTCACCACCTTCGGCTCCGCCGAGTTTGCCGTGCGCCACTTTCTGCTGCGGGACTTCGAGCGCACCCTGGCGGTGATGCAACAGTGGGCGCTGGATGCCAATGAACATGTGCGACGCCTTTCCAGTGAAGGTTCCAGGCCACGCTTACCTTGGTCGTTTCGCCTGGCCCAGGTGCAGGCAGACCCAACGCTCTGCGCCCCGATACTCGACAACCTCAAGGCCGACAGCAGCCTCTACGTACGCAAGTCGGTGGCCAATCACCTCAACGACATCACCAAAGACCACCCTGATTGGGTGCTGAGCTTGATTGAAGGCTGGTCCCTGGACAACCCCCACACCGCCTGGATCGCCCGCCACGCCTTGCGCAGCCTGATCAAGCAAGGCAACACCCGGGCATTGACGATCATGGGTGCGGGGGCCAAGGCCGAAGTGAAGATCCAGCACCTGAAGGTGACGCCTGCTGTGGTCAGGCTGGGCGAGCGAATCAACCTGTCCTTCACTCTTGAGTCCATCGCCAACGCGCCTCAGAAACTGGTGGTGGATTACGCCATCGATTATGTGAAAAGTGCCGGCCATAGCGCCGCTAAAGTATTCAAGCTCAAGACATTCACCTTAGGTGTCGGTGAGCACCACGCCATTGCCCGAGCCCAACACATACGCGAACTGACCACGCGCAAGCACTATCCCGGCCAACACACAGTGCATGTGCTGGTTAATGGCGAAAAGCTGGCCAGCACCGAGTTCGAGCTGCAAGACTAAACTCGCCTTACGAAAGAAAAGGCTCTATTCCGGTACTTTCAGCGAATAAACCTGTCGAACAACACTGGCCCCGGCAGTTGCGACACATTATCATCTGGCGCCTTCCTGGTACCTCCACGGTACTCGTGTCATCGTTCCACCTGAGGCGCCCATGCATCGTTTTCCGTTGTTCCGCCCCCTGATTTGCGTAAGCCTGGGGCTTGTTACCCATTGCGCTTGCGCCGCATTGCAACCCTTGGCCGAAGCTCCACTGGCCAGTGACACCGAACTGCACTGCCACTTCAATCGCGACGCCAGCACCGACTGCACCACCACCTATCACTACACCATCCTCAAACCCAGCGGCCGGGAAATGCTCTCGCGGATCGACTTCAGCTACCAGCAAGCCGATGGGTTTGAACTGATCAACGCCGAGTCCACGGCGCCAGGCGACAAGCCACGCGCCCTGGACAAGACGCAGATCGATACTCGTACCGCCCCCAACCCTGACCAGGGGTTTTCCAGGGAAACACAAACCTCCCTGGCCTTCCCCAACCTGCGGGTCGGCACGCAAATCCGCTACACCGTGCGCGAGCATTACGCCGCCAAGCCGTTGATGACCGAGTTCCACTACGCCATGCAGTTCGGCCCCAGTGCTGCACGCCGTGACCGCTTCAAGGCACGCTTCACCGCAGAACGGCCGATCCACTGGCGCGGCGAGTTGATGGACGGCTTCACTGTCACGCCGTCGGCCAACCGCATGGCCCTGGATGTGGTGCAAAAGGCCCCTACCTACCTCAACTACATCAATGAATCAGCCAACGCCTACATCCGCCTGATCCCGCGTATCGAAGTAGGCAGCTCCCTGGACCGCCAGCAGTACTTCGGTCACTTCGCCCAACGCTACAACGACATTCTCGGCGCACACTTGCCGCCCCAGAGCGCCGCCGCAGTAGCCAGCGCCCGCCATTTGCCGCCCGCGCAAAAAGTGGCGGCGCTGATGCAGCACATCAATGACCACTACCGTTACCTGGGTGACTGGCGCGCGTCAGACCGCGGTTATGTGCCGTTCAGCCTGGCGCAGATCGAGCAACACGGCTACGGCGACTGCAAAGACCTGTCGACACTGCTGGCGGCGATGCTCAAGGCCAGCGCCATCAAGGCCGAGACTGCCTGGGTCAGCCGGGGCGATGCAGTCGAGTCACTGCTGATTCCCGGCACCAACGCGCCGAACCACGCCATCGTCCGCGCAGAAGTCAACGGCCAGGTCTGGTGGCTGGACCCGACCAACCCGGTCTTCGCCCCCGGCCACACCCTGCCCGACATCCAGGACCGCTGGGTGTTGGTGAGCGATGCCCAGGGCCTGGTGCGTGAAGAACACATCCCGCTGCAACCGGCCGACACCACGCTGATCCTCGACAAGCGGGAGCGCTTTGACGCCAACGGCAACGCCTCGGTCTCGGCCACCGTCGACTTTCGCGGCCTGCCGCTGATGCAGCTAAGCATCGCCGACCGCGAGCAAGGCGCCACCGCCACCGACCAGAATATCTGCGACAACTTTGGCAAGCAGATCACCGACTGCCAGGTCCATCGCCCCGCGACAGCATTCGTGGTACCGGGCACCTACAAGGCCAGCGTCAACCTCACCGACCTGCGGCCCATGGAGCCACTGGGGGACGACCACATATATACCGACGCTCTGTTGCAAGACAAATGGGACGAATTTCTCAACTACCGGCGCAATGGCCAGTTGGGGGATTTGTACCTGGGTAACCCCGAAACGCTGGACTACACCATCACCCTTTCAGGTGCCCGGATCGATAAGGATATCCAGGGCTGCCAGGTACGCTCGCCCTGGTACGACTTCGACCTGAAAGGTGAGCGAGTCGACGGTGACTGGCGCTACCACTACACGCTGACCCAGAAAAAACGCTGGCTGAGCCATGAAGAAATCGTCAGTACACCGTTTGAAACGATGATCAATGAAACCCGTGCCTGTGGGGAGCAGGTGCATCAGGTGGTGAAGCTCTGACTTGAAATGGCTGAAGGTCCTTCGGCCATTATCGCAGCCTCGTGCCTCGACAGCGGCTACAGGGGCCGGCGATCAACGGATTACCTGTAGCATTCATCCCTTAAGGCCGATTGAACTGCTGGCGACAGTGTTCAATCTGCTGCCGGCAGATGCAGCCTTCAAGATGGTCATTGACCATGCCCATTGCTTGCATCAAGGCATACATCGTTGTCGGCCCGACAAAGGTCCACCCCCGTTTTTTCAAGGCCCTGGACAAACGCACCGAAGCCTTTGAGGTTGGATTTTTCGTCCAGTAAGCCAGATCGACCACCGCCGGCCGTTCATCCGCACTTGGCTCGAACGACCACATCCACGCCGCCAGCGACCCGGTTTCCTCCACCAGTTCACACGCCCGCCGCGCATTATTGATGACCGACATGATCTTGGCCCGATTGCGCACGATGCCCGGATCGGCCATCAATCGCTCGATGTCCTGCTCGGTGTACTGCGCCACCTTCCGATAATCAAACCCCTCGAACGCCCGTCGAAAGTGCTCCCGCTTGCGCAAGATGGTGATCCACGCCATGCCCGCTTGAAAACCTTCCAGGCAGATCTTCTCGAACAACTGAATGTCGTCGGCGACCGGCAGGCCCCATTCGTGATCGTGGTAATGCCGGTATTCAGGCGCAGACGTGCGCCATGCGCAGTGGGTGATGCCTTCGTGGGTTATCAGTCCTGGGATTTGCATAGCTCACCTTTCTGGCCAAGCACTGGATGATAAGCGAAAAAAGTTTATGCGCCGCCAACGGCTCAAGCATCACGCTTAGCGAGCAACTGGTCAGACCGGAATCTGGAAGCATCGATTATTTACTTGTGGTTTGAAAAAAACCCGGCGTAGACTGGCCTTGCACTGGACTTACCGGTAAGACCACAACAATTAAGCCCTGGACCCACCAGGGCACCGAATAGAGATCCCTCCCATGCTCAGATGGTGCTCGCGTTCGATTTTCCTGCAAGTCGTGATAGGCCTGATCCTTGGGGTTATTTGCGGCATGGCCCTTCCCGAATTTTCCTCGCAACTCAAACCCTTGGGTGACGGCTTTATCAAGCTGATCAAAATGCTGATTGGCCTGATTGTATTCTGCGTGGTGGTCAGCGGTATTTCGGGCGCCGGCGACTTGAAAAAAGTCGGGCGCATCGGCCTCAAGTCGGTGATCTACTTTGAAGTGCTGACCACCATTGCCTTGGTGATCGGCCTGATCATGGCCTTCAGTACCGGGATTGGCACCGGCGCCAATATCCATCTGGAACAGCTGTCTTCGGCCGGCCTTAATGAACTGGCCGACCGCGGCCAGCATATCAAGGGCACCAGCCAATTCCTGATGGAGCTGATCCCCAACTCGGTGATAGGCGCGTTCGCCGACAATAACGTACTGCAAGTCCTGTTGTTCTCCGTACTGTTCGGCAGCGCCTTGAACCTGGTGGGCGAAGCGGCCAGCGGTATCTCGCGGCTGATCAATGAACTGAGCCACGTAATCTTCCGCATCATGGGCATGATCGTACGCCTGGCGCCGATTGGCGTGTTCGGTGCCATCGCCTTCACCACCAGCACCTACGGCCTGGACTCCCTGCAACACCTGGGCAGCCTGGTGGGTTTGTTCTACCTGACCTGCTTCGTTTTTGTCGGGGTAATCCTGGGACTGGTGATGCGCCTGTCGGGCCTGCGGATGCTGCCGCTGCTCAAGTACCTGCGTGAAGAGTTGTTGATCGTGCTGGGCACCGCATCCTCCGATGCGGTGCTGCCACAAATCATGCGTAAACTGGAGCACTTGGGTATTGGCAGTTCCACGGTGGGTTTGGTGATCCCTACAGGTTATTCGTTCAACCTCGATGGATTTTCGATCTACCTGACCCTGGCCATCGTATTTATCGCCAACGCTACCGGCACACCGCTGTCGATGACCGACTTGCTGACCATCTTGCTGGTATCGCTGATCACCTCCAAGGGTGCCCACGGAATTCCAGGCTCGGCGCTGGTGATTCTAGCGGCAACGCTGACCGCGATTCCGGCGATTCCGGTGGTGGGCCTGGTGCTGGTGTTGGCAGTGGACTGGTTCATGGGTATTGGCCGGGCGCTGACCAACCTGATCGGTAATTGCGTGGCCACGGTGGCCATTGCACGCTGGGAAAAGGACATTGATATCCAGCGGGCCAACAAGGTGCTGGATGGGCACCAAGGGTATACGTTCCAAGCGAAGAAGCCGGTGCTGCCAGCCCATCAGGAGTTCTAAAAACACTGCCTCCTGTAGGAGCGAGCTTGCTCGCGAAAAACTTCAAGACAGCGCGTGTGCCCTGGCTGCCCGCGTTATCGTTGACGATCTTCGCGAGCAAGCTAGCTCCTACAGGGGTTACTTATATTCAAGGAGCCTGACGTGATCACCTCGTCAACCGTCGTCAATTCAGTGGTAGAAAAGCTGCGCGCCGCCCTGGCTAAAGGGCAATGGCGGCGCGGTGAAATGCTGCCCGGGCAACGCGAGTTGGCCGAGCAATTGGGTATCAGCCGTCCGAGCCTGCGAGAAGCCGTCATCGTGCTCGAAACCCTGGGCCTCGTACGTTCCATGCCGGGCAAAGGCGTGGTCGTACTGGAAGCGACACTGAGCGAACCCCAGCCCCAAGACAGCGCCGTGGCCGCGGCCAGCCTCGAAGACATCCTGCAACTGCGCTACACCCTGGAGCCGTTTATCGTCGGCCTGGTAGCCCAATCCATCAACAGCAAGGAAGTCGGTCAATTACGCCTGACCCTGATGGACATGCGCGAGGCGCTGGAAGCCAACGACAGCGAAGCCGGGATGAACGCCTACATCGCCTTCCACGAAGAGCTCTTCGCCCTGACCTCCAACCCGATCTTCCAGAACGTGGTGCAACAGACCAGCAATGCCCTCAAGCAGAGCGCCCAGGTGCTGCGCAACTCTCCCGAGCACCTGGCGGAACGCCTGCAGGAAAACGAAGCCGTGGTGCGCGCCATCCGCAACAAGAACAGCGCCCTGGCCAGTGCCGAAATGCGCCGACATATCCTCCAGGAAGGCCTGCGCATGGGCATCGCCTTGAACATCCCGGACGATCACCTGGGCAGCTGACTTTTTTGGAGACCTGCCATGACCGCTTACGCTCTGCAACGCAATGCCGTCGTCACCACCCTGGCGCCGATGCGCCTGGTGGCCGGCAAAAAACTGTCAGCGAACGATATCTACCCACGACTGTTCGATGCCATTCTCGAACAACGCATCGCCCCGGCCAGCCGCTTTACCGAAGAGAGCCTGGGGCAGAGCTTTGGCGCCAGCCGCAGCGTGATTCGCCGGGTATTGGCGCGCTTGTCCCATCAACAGGTGATTATCTTGCGGCCCAACCATCGGGCCCAGGTGGCAGCACCGGATGCCCGGCAGGTACGCGATATCCTGGAAGCCCGGCGACTGACGGAAACCACCGTGGTGCAACTGGCTTGCGCTCAGGCAAAGCCTGCCCAGGTGTGCCAACTGCGGGAACTGATTGCCCGGGAACGGGAATGCATCGAGCGTGACCAGCGTGGCGCGGCGATTCGCCTTGCCGGTGAGTTTCACCTGCAACTGGCAGCCATCGCGGGTAATGCGCCGCTGGCGCAGTTTCTCAATAGCCTGGTGCCGCTGACGTCGTTGATCATTGCGCAGCAGTATGAGGTACAAGCCTGCACGTATTGCGCCTGGCAGGAGCATCTGGGGATTGTGGAGGCGGTGGAGCGTGGGGATGTGGACAGTGCGGTAGGCCTGATGACCCGGCACCTGGATCACCTGGAGGCCAAGTTGCTCAGTGCACCATGACGGGTGACGCAGAGCGTCACGGGATGCATGCCCATGCAGAGCATGGGAACGATCTTTTCGAGCCCAACAAAAAGCCCCGTATCTTGCGATACGGGGCTTTTGTTTTAACGCTCCAGCAGGCCGGTTACAGCACCGACTGACCGCTCAACGCCAGGTCCAGCAGTTCACGGTTGGCCACCGCGTACATGGCGTAGTCCGTGCCGAGCGCAGCACGAATTTCCACCATCATTGCGCGCCAGCGATCGGCCATGTCCTTGTGCTGTTCAATCCACAGGGCCACGCGGGCTTCCATGTCTTGTGGCGCGTCGGCCATTTGCAGTACGGAAATGGTGATCGCCCGTTGCTGCCAATCCACGTCGTCGCGGAAGGCTTCACGGGCCTGGGCCTGCCAGTTATTGGCCACAGGCAGATCGCTGATCTGCTGCAGGTACCACGGCAAGTCCAGGGCACTGCCAACGGCAAAGTAAGCCCTGGCCACTTCAGCCGCGTCATGCCCGGTGACATCAGCGGCTTCGATGATCGGCAGCAAGGTGTACAGGTGGGTAGTGCCTGCAACCATGCGCGCCAACAACTCCGGCACGCCCGCTTCGGTGTAGGCCTGATAACGTTTCTGCCAGCCGACCCGTGTCGGGCCTTCCAGCAGTTCGTCGAGCTTGAGGCCCAACGCTGCGAGATGCGGACCGAAGTGCGCAGTATCACGCCCGGCATCCTGCTCGTTACGACGGCTGCGCAGGAACCAGCGCGTGGCACGGCGACCCAGGCGCATCAGCTCATCCATCAGCTCCAGTTGCACCTGAGCGGAGACCTGGTGATCCAGGGCTTCGATCTGGCGGAACCAGTGCGGGAGGTGGAAAATATCCCGCACAATCACATAGGCACCGGCGACGTTCGCCGGGCTCATGCCCGTGGACTCTTTCAAGCGCTGAACAAAAGTGATGCCCATGTGGTTGACCAGATCGTTGGCGATCTGGGTGCTGACGATCTCGCGCTTGAGACGATGACGACGCATGGCCTCGGAGAACTTGGCCACCAGGCTCGGTGGGAACGCAGTCTCCATGTCACGGGTCAGGTAGTCGTCATCCGGTACCAAGGACTTGAGCAAGGCTTCCTTGAGGTCGATCTTGCTGTACGAGATCAATACCGACAGTTCCGGACGGGTCAGGCCCTTGCCAGTCGCGGCGCGCTCAGTGAGCTGCTCCTCGGTCGGCAGGTACTCGATGGCACGGTCCAGCTTGCCACGGCCTTCCAGGTCGCTCATCAGGCGCTTGTACTCGGCAGCACGCTCATAGGCACGGCGCGCAGCCAGGGACAGGGCCTGGGTCTGCTTGTAGTTGTTGCCCAACACCAGGCTGCCGACTTCGTCGGTCATGCTCGCCAACAACTGGTTGCGTTGCTTGTCGGTCATGTCACCGGCCTGCACCACTTCGTTGAGCAGGATCTTGATGTTCACTTCATGGTCGGAGCAGTCCACGCCACCGGCATTGTCGATGAAGTCGGTGTTGGAGCCGCCGCCATTGAGGCCGAACTCCACACGACCCAGCTGGGTCATGCCGAGGTTGCCGCCCTCGCCGACCACCTTGCAGCGCAGTTCGTTGCCGTTGACGCGCAGGGCGTCGTTGGCCTTGTCGCCGACATCGGCATGGCTTTCAGTGCTGGCCTTGACGTAGGTACCGATACCGCCGTTCCACAACAGGTCCACCGGTGCCTTGAGCAAGGCATTCAGCAGCTCGGTCGGGGTCAGCTTGTCAGCCTGGATGTCGAAGCATTCTTTCATCTGTGGCGAGATGGCGATGCTCTTCGCGCTGCGCGAGAAAATACCGCCGCCTTCGGACATGATGCTGGTGTCGTAGTCGGTCCAGGCCGAGCGCGGCAGATCGAACAGGCGCTGACGCTCGACGAAGCTGGTGGCCGGGTTCGGGTTCGGATCGATGAAGATATGCAGGTGGTTGAAGGCCGCGACCAGTTGCAACTGGTCGGACATCAACAAGCCATTGCCGAACACGTCACCGGCCATATCGCCGACGCCGACCACGGTGATGCTGTCTTCCTGGACGTTGATGCCGCGCTCACGGAAGTGACGCTGCACACCCACCCACGCGCCCTTGGCGGTAATACCCATTTTCTTGTGGTCGTAACCGGCGGAACCACCGGACGCAAACGCATCGCCCAGCCAAAAGCCGTAGTCGATAGCGATGCCGTTGGCGATGTCAGAGAAGGTTGCCGTGCCTTTGTCCGCCGCCACTACCAGGTACGGGTCATCATCGTCGTGGCGTACCACGTTCAATGGCGGTACCAGGGAGCCGTCCTTCAGGTTGTCGGTGATGTCCAGCAGGCCGGAAATGAAGATGCGGTAGCAGGCGATGCCCTCGGCCGCGATCTCGTCGCGGCTGCCGCCCAATGGCAGGCGACGGGGCAGGAAGCCGCCCTTGGCGCCCACGGGCACGATCACCGAGTTCTTCACTTGCTGGGCTTTTACCAGGCCCAGGACTTCGGTGCGGAAGTCTTCTTCACGGTCGGACCAGCGCAGGCCGCCACGGGCGACGGTGCCAAAGCGCAGGTGTACGCCTTCAACCCGTGGCGAATAGACGAAGATCTCAAACTTCGGTACTGGCTTTGGCAGCTCAGGGATCGCGTGCGGGTTGAACTTGAAGCTGAAGTACGACTTGTTCTGACCGTTGGCGTCAGCCTGATAGAAGTTGGTACGCAGGGTGGCCTTGATCAGGTCGAGGTAGCGACGCAGGATGCGGTCTTCGTTGAGCACCTGAACGTCGTCCAGGGCTGTCAGGATCGCCTGTTCCAGACGTTGCTGCTTGTCTTCCAGGTCGTCACTGGTGAGCTTGCGCGCCAGGTAGAAGCGGGTCTTGAACAACCGGGTCAACTCGCGAGCGATGTCGGTGTGGTTGTTCAGGGTGCTGGCGATGTACCCCAGGTCGAAGCCCAGGCGGATCTGCTTCAAGTAACGGGCGTAGGCACGCAGCAGTGCAACGTCGCGCCATGGCAGGCCGGCAGTCAGCACCAGGCGGTTAAATGCATCGTTCTCGGCGTCGCCGTTGACGATGTGCACGAACGCGTCTTGCAGCGTGTCGTTAAGCTGCTGGATGTCGAGGTTCAGGCCTTCGGCGGCGGTGAACGCGAAGTCATGGATCCAGAACTCGCGCCCATTGGCGTGACGCAGGCGGTACGGGAACTCACCCAGCACGCGCAGGCCAAGGTTCTCCAGGATCGGCAACACATCGGACAACGCCAGCGGCGTGTCAGCGTGATAGAGCTTGCAGTGCAACTCTTGCTGGCCAGTCACGTGACCCAGCGGCTGGTAGAAACTCATCACCAGCGGCTTGGCTTCGGTCAGGTTCAACAGGTGCTGCATATCGACCACGGCCGAATGCGCAGCGAAACGCTCGCGGTAGCCGGCCGGGAAACCTTTCGGGAAGTCCGCCAGCACGTTGGTGCCGTGGGCTTCGCCGAAGCTTTCGACAACCAGGTTGGCGTAGTCGTCCTGCCAGCTGCGGCAGGCCTGTACCACTTCTTTTTCCAGCAGCAGCGGGTCGATGTCCAGGCGGTTCTTCGGGTCGACCCGCAGAATCAGTTGCACACGGGCCAGCACGGATTCGGAGAAGAAGGTCCAGAACTCGCAGTCCGAGGCTTTCAGGCGATCCATCAGCACTTGCTGGATCTTCTGGCGTACTTCGGTGGAGTAGATGTCACGCGGCACGTAGGCCAGGCAGTAGCAGAAACGCCCGTAAGGGTCTTTGCGCAGGAACACACGGATCTTGTTGCGTTCCTGGATCTGCACGATGGACATCACGGTGCTGAAGAGCTCGTCCACCGGGGTCTGGAACAGGTCGTCGCGAGGCAGTACCTCAACGACTTGAGCAAGCTCCTTGCCCAGGTGCGCCTTGGCCTGGAAGCCCGAACGGCGTTCGACTTCCGCAACCTTGCGGCGGATGTAGGGGATCACTCGCACGCTCTCGCCGTACACCGAAGAGGTGTAGAGGCCCATGAAGCGGCATTCCTTGATGACCTTGCCGTCGGCATCGATCTGGCGGATCGACACGTAGTCCGGGTAGGCCGGACGGTGTACGCGGCTCGGGTGCGCAGCCTTGGCGAACGACAGCACGGTCGGTTCACGCAGGTAGGCCACGGCGTAGTCTTCGATGCGCAGGTCTTCGGCGGTGAGACCGGCCCGCAGCAATTTGGTCAGGCCGAGGAAGGAGCTGGCGTCATATTCGATATGACCGCCGTCCGGCTCGTCACGTACCACAAATTCTTCATAACCAAGGAAGGTGAAGTGATTGCCCACCAACCATTCCAGGAAGCTCTTGATCTCGGCCTGTTCTTCACCGTCGATGCTGAACTGGCTGGTGTCGATACCGGCCAGCAGGTCCTGGACCTTGGCTTTCATCGGCTCGAAATCGGCGACAGCTACGCGCACTTCGCCCAATACCTGCTCGAGTTCCTTGCTCAGGACATTCAGTTCGGCGGTGTTGGCACAGCGGTCGATTTCCAGGTACATCAGCGACTCTTGCTCAATACCCTCGCCAGGGGTGCCCTTGGGCAGAACTTCCAGCAACTCGCCCTTCTTGCCACGGCGTACGCTGAGCACGGTGGTTTGCAGGGTGTGGATGCTATAGCCACGGCGGTTCAGTTCGGTACGCACCGAGTCCACCAGGAATGGCAGATCGTGGTGCAGCACTTCGACCGCGGTATGGGTCGACTGCCAGCCATGACGTTCGTAATCGGGGTTGTAGACCCGCACCTGCGGCTGGGTGTGATCAAAGCGCTCAAGCAGGCGCCACGCAGACAGAGTGCAACCGGCCAGGTCGGACAGGCGACGCTGGGTCAGTTCATCCAGGGAAATGATGCCGAAGAATTGCTCAGCGAACAGCGCCACTTGTGGCAGTGCCTGTTCACTGATGTGCTGCGCCAGTGCTGCTTGCAGTTGATGCTGGAAGTCGGCTTTGCTGGCTGCGGTGAAGAACGCCATCTGTGGTACTCCGCTTGGGCTTGTTATTGATGGAAGCGTCGCGTGTTATCCCCTTGCGGGGAAGCCGTCAGCTCTGTTCGGGGTCTACCATAACGAATTCAGAGTGACAGGTGGGTGAAGCTGAACAAGGCAGTAAGGTCACATACAATTTCATAAGATGTGCACCATGCAGGGCGACGATACGACGGGCAGGTCAGGCTCCCGGCAGCGGCACATCCGTTGCGCAGCTTAACGAGTGTAGGAACGCCGCTGCTTGCGACGCTGCGACATATTCGGTCATCGGCACGCTGCAGGCCGGTTGCGACTTGGACAACCTGCCACTTACGAGTAGATTCACGCCCTCCAGGCACCGAAAATGACCAAGATGCCCACCCGAGTCATGCCCGACCTCTGACACAGACTGAAGCACAAAATTCGCCGTAATGGCACAATTGCCCCGCTGCGCCCTCCCCCACACAGGATTTGACATGCAACTGACCACCGCCCACCTGATCGTCAACCCATGCGATGACGAAGAAGACAACATGGCCATGCTCTGCTGCCACGGTGACAAAGGCGAGATGTTCATGCTGACCCGTTACCCCGATGAGGGCGAGGTGGAGCTCACCTGGGATTATGAACCCTCGACCTTGAACGGGCTGAAGGTCACCCTGAGTGCCACGCGCCTGCTGGTGGAGATTGCGGCAGCGGATGCGGATGCGTTGGGGGGCAGTGATCATTTGGCGATCACTCACGGCACCGCCGAGTCGGATTTGGCCGAGGTGGAAGAGACCTTGCAGAACATTCTCAAGGGCACCGGTACTTACATCAGCGAACTGTGATCTTGTAGATGAGGGCTGCAGGACCGCCGCCGGGGGCCGCTTCGCAGCCCATCGCAGCCTCGTGCCTCGACAGCGGCTACACTCCCATGCAGCCTTGTGCCTCGATAGCGGCTGTACCCCATCGCAGCCTCCTACCTTGGCAACGGCTACGGATAATTCCCACAAAATCCAAAAAATACCCCCAGCGCCGTTAGTCGCCAGCCCCCCCAATGCATTAAAGTAAGGCCCCCAGGCTGAGGTGTTTTTTGCATAGCACCCTGGCTCACCTTTCCAGGAACCGTCATCGATGGAACATCGTGAAGCGCTGCTTGCGCTGCGAACCTTTCTTTCAACGCAGATTCTCGGCCAGGAAAAACTCATCGAGCGCCTGCTCATTGCCCTGCTAGCCGACGGTCATATGTTGGTTGAGGGCGCTCCAGGCCTGGCCAAGACCAAGGCCATCAAGGAACTTGCCGAAGGAATCGAGGCACAGTTCCATCGTATTCAATTCACCCCCGACCTGCTGCCCGCTGACATCACCGGCACCGAGATCTATCGCCCGGAAACGGGCAGCTTCGTGTTCCAGCAAGGACCAATCTTCCATAACCTGGTGTTGGCGGACGAAATCAACCGGGCCCCGGCCAAGGTCCAGTCGGCGTTGCTCGAAGCCATGGCCGAGCGTCAGGTCAGCGTCGGGCGCAGCACCTATGAGCTGTCGCCGCTATTCCTGGTGATGGCCACGCAAAACCCTATCGAGCAGGAAGGCACCTATCCCCTGCCCGAAGCCCAACTCGACCGTTTCCTGATGCACGTCAAGATCGGCTTTCCCGACGCGGCCGTCGAACGCCGGATCCTGCAACAGGCCCGTGGCGAAGCCCTCAACGGTGAAACCAAGCCAGAGCGCCGGGTCAGCCAACAGGCGATCTTCGCCGCGCGCAAGGAAATCCTTGGCCTGTACATGGCCGATGCGGTGGAGGAATACCTGGTGCAACTGGTCATGGCCACCCGCACCCCGGCCAAGTTCGACCCGGAAATGGCCGAGTGGATTGCCTATGGCGCAAGCCCTCGGGGCTCGATTGCCCTCGACCGTTGCGCCCGGGCCCATGCCTGGCTGGCCGGTCGTGACTTTGTCAGCCCGGAAGATATCCAGGCAGTGCTGTTCGACGTGCTGCGCCATCGGATCATCCTATCGTTCGAGGCCGAAGCGGCCGGTATCGACCAGGACCGCGTGGTGCAACGCATTCTCGACGTCGTAGCCGTCGCTTGAGCCCCGTGAACGCCAGCGATGGAACACGCGTCACCTTGAGCGAATTGATCGAGATGCGCCATCGCGTGCGGGAAGTGCAACTGTTCTCCACTCCGAGCCAGCGCAGCCCGCTGATAGGCCTGCACCACTCGAAACTGCGAGGTCGCGGGGTCGACTTCGATCAGGTACGGGTCTATCAGTCCGGCGACGATGTACGCACCATCGACTGGCGCGTCACCGCACGCACCCAGGAACCCCACACCAAACTGTTCCACGAGGAGCGGGAACGACCGATCTTCATCATGGTGGAGCAAAGCTGCCGGCTGTTTTTCGGCTCGGGGCTGATGTTCAAGTCGGTGCTGGCGGCGCAGGCGGCAAGCCTGATCGGCTGGGCGGCGCTGGGGCATAACGACCGGGTCGGCGGGCTGGTATTCGGCGACAACGAACACTATGAAATCAAGCCGCGACGCAGCAAGCAAAGCCTGCTGCAACTGCTCAACCGGCTGGTGCGGGTCAACCAGGGCCTCAATACCGAACAACGGCCGCAAAGCGATGCCCTCGACATGGCCCTGCGCCGTGCCCGGGAAGTGCTGCGCCCGGGTAGCCTGGTGATTGTGATCTGCGATGAACGCGCATTGACCGAGGGTGCCGAGCAGCAGCTCAGCCTGTTGTCGCGCCATTGCGACCTACTGCTGTTGCCGGTATCCGATCCGTTGGACCATGCCCTGCCGGCCGCCGGCTTGCTGCGCTTCACCGAGCAGGGTGCACAGCTTGAACTGGACACTTTGAACTTCGACCTGCGCCAGGCCTACAAGGCCCAGGCCGAGGACCGAAGAGGGCGCTGGGAATTACTGGCGCAGAAGCTACGGGTCTTGTTGATGCCATTGAACACCCAGAGCGAAATGGTCGAGCAATTGCGTGAATACCTCAACCCGCAACGCCCGGCCAAAAAGCAATGAGCAGCCTTGAACAGCTACAACCGCTGATCGCCCCACCGGCCATCGGTTTCTGGCCACCTGCACCGGGTTGGTGGCTATTGCTGCTGGCCATTCCGCTGCTCGCCTGGGGGCTGTGGTCGCTGCGCCGCTTCCTGTTGGTCAAGCGCCCGCTGGCCCGTACTGAACAGCCCCTGGACCCGCTGCGAGTGACTGCCCTGGCGGAGTTGGCGCTGATGCCCAAGCCCTACGACGGCGCCCCGGCGGGGGCCTGGCTGCAGCAACTCAATGGCCTGCTCAAGCGCCTATGCCGCAACGACTATCCTTATAGCCAGAGCCATACCCTCAACGGTCGCAAATGGCTGGCCTTTCTCGACAACCGTTGCCCGGCGGCCGGGCTGACTCGTTGGATGGTATTGGTGGAAGGCGCCTACAAACCAGAATGCAAGCTCGACGACAAAGCCATCGCCGGTCTGACCCAGGCCGTTGACACCTGGATTCGCAAACATGTTTGAGTTCGCCTGGCCATGGATCTTTGCCCTGTTGCCCTTGCCTTGGGTGATGCGGGTCATCCTGCCTGCCGCCGACAGCGGCGAGCCGGCCCTCAAGGTCAGTTTCCTCGGCGACCTGGAAGGCCTGGCCCGCCGTCGCGCCCGGGCCAACCTGCCAGGCTGGCGCCAGCAGGCACCGTTCGTGGTGCTGTGGCTGTTATTGTTGACAGCCGCCGCCCGCCCGCAATGGCTGGGCGAACCCCTGCCAATTGCCGCCAGCGGCCGCGATTTGCTGGTAGCGGTAGATGTATCCGGCTCCATGGACTTCCCCGACATGCACTGGCAAGACGAAGACGTCAGCCGCCTGAGCCTGGTCAAGCTCCTGCTCGGGGATTTCCTCGAGGGCCGTGAAGGCGACCGGGTCGGCTTGATCCTGTTTGGCAGCCAAGCCTACTTGCAAGCGCCGTTGACCTTTGACCGACGCACCGTACGTACCTGGCTGGATGAAGCCCGCATTGGCATTGCCGGTAAAAATACCGCTATCGGCGATGCCATCGGCCTGGCCTTGAAGCGCCTGCGCCAACGTCCGGCGCAAAGCCGGGTGCTGATACTGGTGACCGACGGTGCCAACAACGGCGGTGAGATCGACCCGTTGACGGCCGCGCGCCTGGCCGCTGAAGAGGATGTGAAGATCTACCCGATCGGCATTGGTGCCGACCCCGAACAAGCCGGCAACCAGGGCATGCTCGGTCTCAACCCGAGCCTGGACCTCGATGAGCCGGCACTCAAGGCCATTGCCGAGGCTACGGGCGGACGCTACTTCCGTGCCCGCGACGGCGAGGAGCTACAGGAGGTCAAGCAAACTCTCGACCAGTTGGAACCGGTGGCCCAACAGCCGACCCAGGCCCGTCCCGCCCAGGCACTCTATAGCGGCCCACTGGGGCTGGCGCTGATCCTGAGCCTGTTGCTGGTGATCCAGGAGCGCTGGCCAGATAACGCACTGCAACGCCTGTTCAACAGAATCTCCAGCAAGAGCCACTTTTTGCAACAGCACCCCGAGTGGCGTCAACGCCTCAAGCGCCTGCGGAGGCGTCGATGATCGCCCTGTGGCCCCATTGGTTTCGCCCCTGGTGGCTGTTACTGCTGCCGCTGCTGGGCTGGCTGCTCTGGCAGCTGTGGCACCGGCAAAAACGCGCCGGCCGTTGGCAAATGATCCTGCCGCCGGCGTTCCACGCGGCGCTGCTCAGTGGCGGCAACGGTCGGGAAAGCAAGTCACCCTGGGTAATCCTCGGCATCGCCTGGCTGCTGGCGCTGCTGGCTCTGCTCGGCCCCAGTTGGCAAAGAGTTGAGCTGAACAGCCAGAAGCCCGCCGACCCGTTGGTAGTGCTGCTGGAACTGACCCCACAAATGCTCGCCACCGACAGCCCGCCCAACCGCTTGGAACAGGCACGGCGCAAACTGTACGACTTGCTCCAGGCTCGCAGCGATGCGCAGACCGCCATCGTCGTCTACGCTGGCAGCGCCCACACCCTGGTGCCCCTCTCGGATGACTTGGCCACCAGTCGCAACCTGCTGGAAGCCCTGCGCCCCTCGCTGATGCCCGAACCCGGCCATCGTGCGGACCTGGCGGTGGAAAAAGCCTTGGCCCTGCTCAAGCACGGCGGCCTCGGCCAGGGGCGCTTGCTGTTGATTGGCTCATCGTTATCCAGGCAAGAGCGCCAAGGCATCCGCCTGCTGCTGGAGAACCAGGCGCCCAGCCTGTCAATCCTTGGTATCGGCAGCCGCGAAGGCACACCGGTGACCCAGGAAAATGGCGAATTCCTCAAGGATGACCAGGGTGCAATCCTGGTGCCGCGCCTGGACAGCCCGACCCTCAAGGCCTTCGCCAGCGAGATGGGCGGCCGCTATCGCCAGGCACGCCTGGACGACAAGGACCTACGCAGCCTCGGCCTGCTGGATGGCCCGCAAAGCCTGCGCAACGACGGCCAACGGCTGCATCTGGACTCCTGGGCCGACCAGGGTTACTGGCTACTGTTGCCACTGCTGCTGCTCGCCGCCTGTGCCAGTCGTCGCGGCTGGCTGTTCTGCCTGCCGCTGCTGTTGTTGGGGACACCGCAATCGAGCTACGCCTTCGACTTCCAGGACCTGTGGCTGCGCCCGGATCAGCAAGGCCAATACCTGCTGAAGAAAAAGCGCCCTGCCGAAGCCGCCGAACACTTCGAAAATTCAAAATGGCAAGGCGTCGCGCTGTACGAAGCCGGTAACTATGCCGAAGCCGCCAAGCGCTTTGCCGAAGGTCACGACGCTTATTCCCACTACAATCGCGGGAATGCCCTGGCCAAGGCCGGTGAACTGGAAGCCGCGATAGATGCCTATGAGCAAGCCCTGGAAGCCCAGCCAGACCTGCAACCGGCGCTGAAGAACAAGGCTCTGGTGGAGCGCCTGTTGCAGGAAGCCCCCAAACCAGAACCAGAACCTGCCAAACCGCCCAAGAACGAGGATGACGAAACCGCCCAACCCGACCAGACTGCACAATCAGGCACCAGCGCCCAGAACGCACCGGGCGGCGAACAGGCACCCCAGGATCATGGTCAGGCAGGCACCGCCCAGACGCAAACCGACGCCGCCCCTCGCGCTGGCGACAACGAAGTACCCGGCAGCGAACTGGGGGATGAACAAACCACCACCCCGCCCCTGCACGGGGCGAATACCAGCCTTGACGGCGAACATCGCCAAGCCCTGGAGCAGTGGCTTCGGCAGATCCCGGACAACCCCGGCGAGCTGTTGCGACGTAAATTCTGGTACGAACAGCAACAACATCAGGACAAGACTCGATGAGCCGCTGCACCGCCGTTCTTCTCACCCTCGCACTGTGGGCCTGCCAGGCCCGGGCCGCGGACCTGGTTGCCAGTGTCGACCGCAGCCACCTCAACTCCGGGGAGACGGTGGAACTGACCGTGGAGTCCAATGACGTCACGCAGTTCGGCAAGCCGGACCTGGCCCCCCTCGAACCGCTGTTCGAAGTACGCGGCACCCGCCAGATCAACCAGCTCACCACCTTGGGCGGCGACAATCACGCCACCACCCGCTGGATTGTCACCCTGTTGCCCAAGGAAAACGGCAGCGTGGTGATTCCATCACTGCAACTGGGGGCACTCAAGACCCAGCCGATCACCCTGCAAGTCATCGAAACGGCCAGCCAGGACACCAACACCCAACTGGCCCCGGTGTTTATCGAAGCCAGTCTTGACCAGGACTCGGTCTACGTCCAGGCCCAGGCCCTGCTGACCGTGCGCGTCTACCACTCAGTGTCGCTGTACGACGACAGCAGCCTGACACCATTGCAAATTCCAGATGCCCGCATCGAACAACTGGGGGAATCGCGCAATTACGAGAAGGTCATCAATGGCATTCGCCATGGCGTGATCGAAATGCGCTATGGAATCTACCCGCAACATAGCGGCCAACTGGTGGTTGCGCCTCAGGTTTTCAGCGCGACCCTGGTAGAACCGCGTCCTGCCCAGGACGCTACACCTCAAGGCCCGAAGCCTGGCAAGTTGTTGCATGTCAGCTCCACGGAACTACTGCTGACGGTAAAACCCCAGCCGGCCCTGTATCCGGCGGACACCCCATGGTTGCCGGCTCGCAGCCTGAGCCTGAGTGAAAGCTGGAACCCGGAACCTGCTCACATCCAGGTCGGTGACTCCCTGACCCGCAGCCTCACCCTCAAGGCCGAAGGCCTGGCCAGCGCCCAATTGCCACCACTGCCGGGCACCGAGGTCGCTGGCTTGCGCCGCTACCCGGATCAACCGGTGCTGAGCAACCAGGACAATGATCGCGGCGTGATCGGCAGCCGCGAAGACCGCGAGGCCCTGGTGCCCAATCGCGCCGGCGCCGTCGAGTTGCCGGCGGTGGAAGTGGTGTGGTGGAACACCCACGAAGACCATCTGGAGCGCACCCACCTGCCACCTCGTACCCTTCAGGTGGCGAACAACCCCAGCTTGGTAATAGACACCCCGGCCACGCCGACGGTGATCACCGCGCCAGACTCAAGCAACCTGTGGGTCTGGCAACTCAGCAGCCTGATCCTGGCCTGCACTACTCTGCTGGGCTTCGGCCTGTGGTGGCGCGCCCGCTGGCAGCCAGCGATCCTTCGGGTGGCACAGGCCGGGCCGAGTCCACGTACGTTACTGGATGATCTCAAGCGTGCCAGCCAGGCTAACGACCCTCAGGCAACGCGGCAGGCTTTGGATGCCTGGGCCCGGCAACAGCCGGAAACCCTGGCGGATATGGCGGCGCGGTTTGTGCCGTTGTCTGACGCGCTGGATGGCTTGAACGGTGCGCTTTACAGCGAGACGGGCCAGTACTGGCAAGGTGAAGAACTGTGGCGCGCCGTGAAAGCGATCCCGATGGCGGAGCGAACGCAGGACCCTGTGACAGACAGCACGAGCCTGCCGCCGCTGTATCCGAAATAGCGGGAGCCCAAGCCCCCACTATTGCTCGCGGTACAGAAGCAATCAGCGTTGAACGGGCACTCGAATAGCGCCTGCGCGACACTGACTCTTGACACTGCGCGGGCACCCCACGAATGCCAGGTCCTTGCTCAAGCACACCCGCACTTCCGACAACACCTTACCCTTGCAGATAACTGCCAACCCATGGTTGCCCATGCCCGGATTACTCTGGCGGAACAGCGCCTCAATGTCCTTGGCACCCAGCGAGTCCGGAACATTGAATGGCTGCAACTGGTGCGCAATCTTGACCACGCCCAGGGCCGCATCTGTCTTCTCCAGATACTCAAGCGGCTCCAGCCCACTGCACGTACCATGCTTGGCCCACTCATGCTTGAGCAGTTTCTGCGAGGGGAAAAGTGTTGCGCCCTTGGCCAACGCTTGCGCCGACAACATCGATCGCGGCGCACACGACGCCGGCCATCCTCCCCGCGCGTACTGCGGCCACAAGCCATGCAGCACAAACCCATAGCCTTTGCCCGAACACTGCTGATCCTTGGGATGGGTCAGGCAGAATGTCGGCGACCAGGACAACGACAGCACATAAAAATCGAAGTCCCCCGCCCGCCCCTGCTCCCGAGGCGCTGCTGCAGCACCCGTGGTCATCCCCGCCAATATCAGCCACAGCGCAATCCAGGCTGCCTTGTAATGCATTCGTCTATTCCTTGAAAAATGTTCCGTCATTATTGATGAAGGTTTCGCTGCAGCACCTGGTCCATGATCCGATCCGTCTTCAACGCCTCGATTGCGACTGCCGGGTGCTGGCTTTCCCCGCGAATATGGGCATTCATCCCCAACACGTGATGCCACTGGATATGTGTATGGTTAGGCACCTCGAGGCTCAGGCTGACCTCCCCCGCAAGCTGCAATGGCTGCTCATCAAACACCGAAAACGTAATGCGCCCTTTACTGCCAATCAGCTCGACACGATCCTCGCGTCGATCCGCCGCAAAGTTCCAGCAGCCCATCCCCAGCGCACCCGAGGCAAAACGCCAACTGGCCGTCACGGCATCTTCCGCCGCATAACGTGCGGCCTGGCGAGCCGTAAAACCGGCGACTTCGACAATATCCCCCGCCAGGTACTGGAACAGATCAAAGCCATGACTGGCCAAATCGGCAAAATACCCACCCCCCGCCACCTCTGGATCCGTGCGCCAGTTTCCCGCCTGTACATCCATAGGTGACGGCGGTTTGCACAAGGTCCAGGTCAGATGTCGCAACTCGCCAATCTGTCCGGCCTGCAACCATTCACGTACCTGTTGGAAGCGTGGCAGGGAGCGCCGGTAATAAGACACAAATAAATGCAGCCCCGCCTGCTCGAACGTACGCTGCATCTGCTCACTTTGCCCGGCACTCAACGACATGGGTTTTTCAACGCAGCAATGCTTGCCCGCCGCAGCCACCATCAGGCTGAACGCCAGATGGCTGTCAGGCGGGGTGGCGATGTAGACCGCATCCACTTCGGGATCATCAATCAATGCCTGGGCATCGGTATAGAACCGGGCAATGCCGTGGCGCGCGGCATAATCACGAACAGCCTCCTCGCGACGCCCCATCACAGCGACCAAGGCAGAACCTGGCGCTTTATAGAAGGCGGGTCCGCTCTTCAGTTCAGTGACACTGCCACAGCCGATCATGCCCCAGCGTACGGTACTCATCGGTATCCCTCTCTCCACCTGTACTTTTCAGTCGAGTAGTATCGGCGCTTTCCCGTGCTCCCTCCAGCTTGCAAGAACAAGATCCATCATGACAACTGCATTACACTTTTATGACACACACTCGACTGCGGGGCACATTCGGTGAAAATACGCGCTACGGTCATTTGTGAACATCAGGGGCACATTCTATTCGTGCGCAAGGCCGGATCGAAATGGGCGCTGCCAGGGGGCAAGGTGGAGCGTGACGAACGACCGGTCGGTGCGGCAGCTCGTGAATTGGAAGAGGAAACCGGCTTGAATGTGGATGGTCTGTTGTATTTACAGGAGTTGAAGGCAGACAACACGATTCATCACGTGTTTGAGGCCTCGGTGGTGAATATCGACGAGGCCCGGCCGCGTAGCGAGATCAGCGAATGCCGATGGCTTGCCTACGCCACACTGGAAGAGCTCGATACCACCCAAGCCACCAAGCGTATCGTCAGGTCTTTTCTGCGTCGCCTGTAGGCGTACTCCCCCAGGCTACCCCGACCAAATCGCGGGCAAAAAAAATCCCAAGTAGCTGATGGAAACTTGGGATTTAAAAATGCATAAACCGTGGGAGGTGAACGCGGGGCCATAATACAGATGGAAAAAATTTGTAACAAGATAACTTTCAACCTTTCGTCGATTTAAGTCAGCGCTAACTCCTTCAATAACCACATGTTTTTATGGTGCGCAGGGACGTAATTATTTGCGCGTCAGTTTGTAGCGCACGCAGTCCTGATAAAAACCCTGGCGAATTACCGCGGGCTTAAGCCGCGAACGGCTGTCATAGGTCTGCTCGGTAATGCCCATAGCCATCATGCGCATCCAGGATTTGTTGAACTTATAAGATTGGATCTTCTGCCGCGCGGCATACCGCGAAACGCCGGATAATTTCAGTTCCTGAGCCCTGGCGGCGGTGCCCGCCCCCCAACTGCACATATACCGATCGTTCTCTCGCAGCTCTCTGGCCTGAACAGAAACAGCCCCACCCGCCAGAGAGCAGGCAATCAGCATGATTCCCATTTTGCGCATTTTCATACCGCCTAACCGACTGAAAATAAAAGCGATTTTGGCGAAAAATCTGTAACAAAAGGGCCAGCAAAATGCCTTATCGGTTAATTAATCGAAGTCTCTGAGGCTATCCCCAATAAAGCTAAAAGCAGTGAGCGGACTAGCCCTGCTCACTGCCGGCAAGCATTACCACTGGTAGGTTGCACTCGCCTGTACCGTGCGCTGTGAGCCATACCAGCACCAGGAGTAGGAATAGCAGGACGCCACATACTCTTTATTGGCCAGGTTGGTAGCGTTCAACGCCAGGCGCAGGTTGTCCCCCAGGCGATTGATATTGGCTATATCGTAGTGCACCGCCGCATCGAACAAGGTGTAGCCCGGCACCTTCAAGGTGTTGGCGGTATCGCCCCAGGAAGAGCCGACATAACGCGCGCCAGCGCCTACGCCGAAGCCTTTTAGGCGGCCGTCATGCAGGGTGTAATCGGCCCAGGCGGAAGCGCTATGGCGTGGTACGCCGTAGGTGGTGGTACCTTCGGCAGGTACTTGCGGGCCAACGCCGATGTCGCTGATCGGCGCGTAACGCACGGTGTTGTTGGACTTGCTGATGCGGTTATCGAGGTAGGCATAGGCTGCCGTGATATTCAGGTTGTCATTCAGGCTGGCCTTGCCCTCAAGCTCAAAACCACGGGATTGCACCTCGCCGTCCTGGATCTGGCAACGCGTGCCGTTGCACATATGTGAGGCATCTGGGTCCAGCGTCGGCACGTTGGTCTGGCGCAAGTCGAAGATGGCGGCCGTGATGAAACTCTCGCTGCCTGGCGGCTGGTACTTGATGCCGATTTCATACTGTATGCCTTCGGTGGGCTTGAACACCGAACCACCGTAGCCAGTCCCTGACTGTGGCTGGAAGGACTCCGAGTAGCTGACATAGGGTGCCAGGCCATTATCGAAGAGATAGACCAGGCCCAGACGACCGGTAAAGGCCTTGCTGTCTTGAGAAGAGGTGGTCTTGTTCTGGGTTTTCAGCGCCAGGGTACTGCTGTCGGTGCTGGCCCAGTCGTAGCGACCGCCCATCAACAACACCCATTTGTCCCACTTCATCTGTTCTTGCAGGTAGACGCCCGTCTGCTCGCTGCGCGAGGTGGCATCGGTGGTGAACGCAGGTGTGACCACCGGGGCACCGTAGACCGGATCGAAAATATCGAGCGGCGACCCGGCGGTGTACACACCGGAGCCCGCCTTTGTATCGGTGCTGGTGTTCTGGTAATCGGCCCCCATCAACAGGGTGTGTTGTACCGAGCCGGTGTCGAACCTGGCCTGTAGCTGGTTGTCGACGGTGTAGGCGTCGATGTTCACATCGCTGGCAGTGGTCGAGCGGCGGATGGTTTGGTAGTCACTCTCCAGGTAGTTGCTGTAGAGGCTGCGGTAGACACCTTCGCTACGCAGATAGCGGGCGTTCTGGCGCACGGTCCAGACATCGTTGAAGTGGTGTTCGAAGGCGTAGCCGATGGAGTAATGCTCACGATCACTTTTCTCGAAGCTCTTCTCGCCGTCGTAGAAGTCCACGTCGATCTTGCGCCCGGTGGGGCTGCGCAGCACCGAGCCCCAGGCCGGTACCGAGCCGTAGGACGCACCCTTGGGATCCTTCTGGAAATGCCCGAGCAAGGTCAGCGAGGTGGCGTCGTCCGGGCGCCAGGTGAAGGCTGTGGACAAGGACTGACGGCGGGTTTCGGTGTGTTCGATCTGGCCATCGGCATCGTCGAACAAGCCGGCAACGCGGTAGGAGTACACCCCTTGATCGTCCAGCGGGCCGCTCAAGTCAAAGGTGGTGCGTTTCTTGTTGAACGTGCCGTACTCGACGCCGACCTCATGCAAAGGCGTGTCCAGCGGGCGCTTGGTAACCATATTGATCACGCCGCTGGGTGTGCCCTGGCCATACAGCACCGAGGCCGGCCCACGCAGGACTTCCACGCGCTCCAGGTCGAAGGCATCTTTTTGTGGCAAGGCATCCCGGCTCGACGGCATGCGCAGGCCGTCGAGGTAGGTCGCCGGAGAGAAGCCGCGGATGGTCAACTGGTCGAGGCGCGAGGCGGTTGCACCTCGGGTTTCCGGGATGACCGCGGCGCTGTAGCGCAGGATCTGATTGAGGCTTTCAGCGTTTTGCGCACGCATCTGGTCTTTAGTGACCACGGAGATCGACTGCGGGGTTTCCACCAGTGCCGTGTCGGTCTTGGTGCCCGACAGGCTACGGGTTGCGACATAGCCGCTGACCGGGCCAACCGGGCTTTGCGTCTGGTACGCGCCGCTGATGGTGGTGGCCTGCAACTCCATGGCGCCATCGGTTGATGGGATGACTTGGAGACGATAGCGATCCGCGGAGATCTTCAACACCTGCAGGCCACTACCGGCCAACAGCTGCTCCAGCGCGGCGTCTGTGCCGTATTGCCCGCTCAAACCATTGCTGTGCTTGCCCCGCGTCAGGCTCGCATCAAAAGCCAGGACCAGGCCCGCTTGCTCGGCAAAGCTGTTGAGGGCCTGGCTTAAATCACCGGCAGGGATCGAGAAACTGCGTACCACGCTGCTGCTCTCATCGGCGAAGGATGCTTGAACGGTCAACAACGGCACTGCGGCAAAAGCCATCGCCACTGACAAGGCCAGTGGGTGCAACGGGCGAACAAGGCGTGGCATGAGAAGTCCTGGAAAATGAGGTTCTATTAACCATGACGGCCATGCTGGAAAATCGGGCAAGGATGAGAGCGATTTTTATTTGAGCGGTTTGATTACCACCACCAGGTCGGTGAAATACTCCACCTTGATCGGCAGGTTGTCCGCCAGCGAGGCCAGTGCGGCGCCGGTATCGTCCAGCTTGAATACACCGGAGACCCGTAGCCCTTGCAAGGCCTGGGGATCAAATCGCACCAAGCCATGGCGATAGCTCGCCAGGGTTTGCAACACCTCGCTCAAGGGGCGGTCATCGACCTTGAGCAAGCCGCGGGTCCAGGCGCCAGGGTCGTCGTTACCAGTCCGTTGCACAGGCTGGGCCTGCCCGTACTTGAGGATCGACTGCTGCCCCGCCGTCACTTTCACAGCATCGGTGGCGGCACCTTTGACCGCTACTGTGGATTCGATCACCGTCACCACAGTCGAGCCGTCCTCGGCGCGCCGCACCAGGAATCGCGTCCCCAAGGCCGTCGCCGTACCCTGGTCGGTACGCACCACAAACGGACGCCGGGCATCCTTGGCCACCTCGACCCACAGTTCGCCTTGCAACAGTTCGATCACCCGCTGGTGTCCGTCAAATTTCACATCCAGGGCCGAGTTGCTGTTGAGCTGCACCTGGCTGCCATCGGCGAGAAACACCTGGCGTCGCTCACCCACATGGGTGCGCTGGTCGGCGAGCCAGAGTGGCGCCTGCTCCAGGCCCGCCCAACCGCACAGCAGCACACCGAGCAATGCGACCGCTTGAGTACCACGGGCCGCAACCCCTCGTTTTTGCGGGGCAAAGGCGCGATTCAGCGCAACTCTCGCAGGCACTGGCGGCAACTCATCCAGGCTCCCCCACAGTGAACGCATGCGCTCAATGGCGACCAGGTGCCGTGGGTCGACCTGACACCAGGCCTCGAACGCTTTACGGTCGGCCTCGCTCACCTGATCGTCGTGCAACAACGTCAGCCACCTGGCCGCTTCGCTAATGATCTGCTCGTTACTCACGACAACGAGTCCGCCCCATGCAGCGTGTGATAGCAGTGGACCAGAGCGCTGGAAATATAGTTTTTGACGGTACTGGGAGAGACCTGCAACTGGCTGGCGATCTCGCTGTAGGTCAGGCCGTCGAGACGACTCAGTAAAAACGCTTCGCGGACCTTGGCCGGTAGGTCGCCGAGCATCTGGGCAATACGCTCCAGAGCCTGGAGCGCCACATGAATAGCTGCCGGATCCGGCATGCCCGCGTCTTCACTCTGGATCGCCAAGGCTTGCATATAAGCCTTCTCGATCCGCCGCCGCCGTGCCCCATCAATCAGCAAGCGGCCAGCAGTGGTGGCCAGAAACGCCCGAGGCTCCTTGATGTTTTGCGGCTCGGCCAGCAACAGGACGCGAATGAAGGCGTCATGGGCCAGGTCCGCTGCATGTTGTGAGCAGCCGAGTTTCTTGCGCAGCCATCCCTGCAACCAGGAATGGTGATCGCTATACAGGTCGATGAGAGTCTGCTGGCGGCGAGCCAGGTCACCCGGGGCGACGGGAAAGTCATGCATGCGCAAAAACTTCTCAAATAAGAAAGATTTACAGTTACGCAAACGATGACAGCAAAACGAGGGCGGATCAAGGGCAGTGATTAGCGGTAGCCAAATACAAGGATTGGCCTAGGTGCTTGATGAGCACTACCGGCGTAGTCGTGCGAGCCATGCACAAAGCTTGTTGTTGATGAAACTCTTGCCAATGCAATAAGCGGATGATAGAGAGAACGGACTACGTCATACGCCAACTCAGAACCTGGAATTTAAAGCACCTCAAGGCAATGGTTAGGACTGATGAAAGGAAACAAATGTTGAAACGTTCGAGACTGATCACAACCCTGGCATTTCTTGGAGTTCTCACTAGCGCCTCGGCGCAAGCGCAAGAACATCAGGAAAGCGTTGTGCTATCTGCCTCGCCCAAAATAGTACAGTGGGCCGAGGTTTATAAAGTCCTGCCGCAACGGCCAGACGATCCCTATTACCATGTGCGCGTCATCGAGCGGCATAAGGGCTCGCAGCCTTGGGCGTTCAAGGAACTGGTGTTTCATATGGCGGTCACGCCGAAAGCGTTGGAAGCCAGCCGGACCCATAAGAAAGCCAAAATCTACAGCTACAAAGACGTGGAAATTCGAAGTGCCTATCATCGCTGGCTGGATGATCCGGCGACACGCCCCGAGGTTCCCGTTTGCGATACGGACATTCTGAGCTGCATCAAACAATTGCCACGATGAAGATGCGTTTGAAAGGAAATAACGTACGCCCATCCAACTCAGGTGGATATTCCTGATGCACTCGCTTGAGGTAATGGCCCAGAAAGCGCGTTCTTTCTTGATCATTCAGTGTCAGCAGCACCGGACGCAGCGCCGACACCAATCAGTTCTGCACTTGGCCAGCGTTTGGCCAATAGCTGGGTCGCAATGCCGGTGCCGCATCCCAAGTCATGGATCAGTTGTGGATTCTCGATCGCTATATGGTCAAGCAATTCAATAACAGGGCGCTCACGTAGTTGGGCGAACTTGAGATAAGTCTACGGATCCCATTCGGTACTGGGCATCCTTGCCACGACAGGGTTAACAAGCATGGGGTTGACCTCTTGGTCATATTACAATTGTCGTCCAATGACATTCAGCGTCCGCAGTACCAAGCCGACACCGCGCCGGGTATCGGGTTCGCGCAGTAACACCAGTAACCCATACAGGCTGTCAGGCTTTTCCTGGGCCTGGGTTTGCGCCTTGGCCATGCGCAGGGCATTTCCCAGGTCCCAACTGAGTGAAGTGGCCTGTTCGAACAGGCCGGCCAGTTTCTCCACCAGTGCCACGTCGAGTAAATCAACCGCATGAGACGCAACCGAGATCAGGTCAATCATATTGTCCAGGCGACCACCGTCGAGCAGCGGCTGCAGTTTCTCCAGCAACGCTTGCAGTGCGATGTCGTGGTCGGTTGGAGGCGATGGGGTGCAGGCGTGTTGTGGGTCCGGTACGTCCATGTCAGCAAACTCCTCCTGTTATCAGGTCAAAGCATTCCGCGTGCAACGGCCCAATAAAGACCGCGATTGAAACCATGGCGCAATAGGCCGCCGAGCTTGGTGGGCGATGTGGGTAATACATCATGGGTGTAGTCATACCAGAGTGGCATGCCCGCGTTGAGGCCCATTTGTGCTACAGCCTGAACACGCCCGTCATACACGGCATCCACCGAGCCGTGGCGAATCTGGCCAGCAATGTTGTTGGCGATGACGGGTGCCTGGTTATGGCACGCCCCTCCGGCCTTGCTCACGGGCAGGTCTACGGTATCGCCGATGACGTAGACGTTCTCCAGGCCATACACCTGAAGCGTTTCATGGTTGGTTGGCAGCCAACCTTCGTTGTTTTCTGCCTGGGATACGCCAGACTCGAGAACAACATCGACCGCACGGATCGGTGGCGTGGCCATCAAGATATCGAAGGGTTGGGCGTCGCCCTCGGTGGAATAGGCAATACGTTGATCGGGATCAACTGATTTCAAGGTAAAGCCACGCTGAAACTGTATGCCGCGCTGTTCAAAAAGGCTGGGCAAAACCTCCCCTGTGGGCCGCTGCAAAAACAGACAATTACGCAACAGTTGCGCCGTGCTGGGGTAGGTGTAGATGATTTCTACCTTGTCGCGCACGCCCCGCCGACGTAAAAAGTCATCGAGCATCAGCGTGGTCTCTACCGGAGCAATACCACATTGATGAGGCACATTCGGGGTTTGCGGGAACGATACCGTAATGAAAATACGGCCCTGCTTGATGGTGCTCAGGCGTTGCGCCAATTGCCGTGCAGGTTCGTATTGATAGAAGTGATCACCCGCCTCCTTCAGCCCTTCGATTCGCTCCGGAGACGGTACGCAACCTGTGGCAATCACCAGAATGTCATAGGGGTATCGCTTCCCGCTTCGGGTACGCAGGGTTTGTCCGGCGAAGTCAAAGCCTGTGACCTCGTCAACCGTGAACTCGATTTCAGGCCGTAGCAGCGATCGTTCCGAACGTTTCAACTCCTCCTGGAAAAACAGGTTGAAAGCCACGTACATAAAGGCAGGTTTGTAGAAATGATCCGGGCTGTTGGATATCAGACTGACCTGTACTTCACCCCGAAGGATTTCTGGGTACAGCTTGGCAACCAACTGGTTCGCCAGCATCGTCCCGCCTACCCCGCCTCCGACCACAATGATGCGTGTTTTCACTTTTCCTGCCTCCGTGCAGATAAAAACGTCCTGCAAGGAACTTAGTCCAGAAGTCGAGAATAGTTAGACGCAAAGGCGATAAGAAGGCTGCTTCCTGGTTTTTTACCTGGTGCTAAAAAAACAACTTGTTACAACTAACCCGCCACCCCAGAGGCCACTACAGAACTTTGAGCCATAGGCCTTATCTTAAACCCTAGACGTGGTTCAACCCGTGAGCGTCTGATAACTATTTACCGAGGTTCACAAAATGCGAATGACATTGCCCACCCTTGCCCTGGGAATCCTGATTACTCAGGGAGCGATGGCCGCTGGAGATGGCACTGCTGCTCTAGGAGGCGGTGTAGGTGGCGCGCTCGGTAATATCGTCGGCCAGCAGATCGGCGGCAGTACCGGTGCCGCCGTTGGCGCTGGCGTTGGTGGCGCTGCTGGTAGCGCGATTGGAGCGCCAAGAGGTAACAGAACCGAAGCCGCCATTGGTGGTGGGATCGGATCAGCTGGCGGCTCGATCATCGGCAATCAGCTTGGAGGCACCACCGGCTCCACTATCGGCGCCGGTCTTGGCGGTGCCGCGGGCGGCGCGGTAGGTAATAATCTTGCCGACGACGACAAACACAGGTCGGGCGGCAAACACTACAAGGGCCAAAACAAGCACAAGCACAAGCATAAGAACAAACACCGCTGATGAGCTGACGCCCTAGTCAGAACCAGAGCCCGGCATACTGCCGGGCTTTTTATTTCTCCTCCGCCCAACAGCCAGGCAGGCGGACAACCGTACCTTCAGTAACGTGCGGGATGACACAGTAATGGGGGTGGACGCATCTCTCGAACCTGGGATAGGTTCTCCATCCGACTATGCTTTGGGCTTCCACAACCATGCAAGATCGTCAGATCATCGTTCCAGATAACATGCGACTACTTTCAGAACAGGCCGGTTATGCGCCAGCTGTGAAGGTGGGCCGAACACTCTATTGCGCAGGCCAAGTAGGCCGTACGCCTGGGCTGTCAGTTATTGAAGACCCAGAGCAGCAGTTTTTTGCGGCGTGGGAAAATCTCCGCCTCGTCCTGGCGGCTGGCGGCTGTGAATTTGAAGATGTTGTCGAAATGACGACTTATCACATCGAATTACAACGCTACATGCCACTGTTCAGAAACGTGAAGGATAAAGTCTTTCCAAGGAGCACCTGTGCATGGACATGCATTGGCGTCAGTGAGCTCGCCAAGCCGGGACTGTTAGTGGAGATCAAGTGCATCGCGGTGCATCGCGAATCGTTACTGCACCGGTAGGAAATTCATCAGCAACAAGCTTTGCGCGTAATTGAGACCAATGCGCCGATAGCGCTCATCAAGCATCTGGGTCAACAGGTCAAGGCGCGCGACTATCTTGCCGAACTCAACGGCAAAACTGAGGTTGCTGGCCTCCTCCGAGATCTCGTTGGAAAACAACAATAATACGCCGTTGGCATCCTGACGCTGGCTGAGCAGCCAAGTAGCCTTTTCGATATTACGCGCGGCATTACTAACGAACTGCGGATTGATCGAGTTCGTCATATAAAACTCGGTGCGCCCACCGTGTGCGGTAACGAGCATGCTCCCGATCGCGTAGATAAAGGCTCCAACCCGATCGCCGCGAAACTGCGGACTCAAGGAATAGCTCAGAGCCTCCAGGTCGCGACGCTCCCCAAGGGCGGGCAGTGGTTGACGTAGCTCGATGGCCTGACGGATTTCCCGAGCAGCGCTTACAGCATCTAGATATCCCGATTGACGCCACTGGTTGGGGTTACGCAGATAGAGCTTGTTCATTAGTAAATACAGGCTTTGCAGGTTGTCGTGCATGCCTAGGGTAGCCATACGATCGACGCTGGTCTGGAAGAACTCATCAGGCTTGCCGTCAGTGAACTGCTTGGCGATATCGCGTCCCTGTTGCTGGCTGCAACCGAGGATACAGAGCATGAAAACGGCAACCAGCGTCAGCGGCCGACGCATCCATCGAGTGACAAAAACAGGTAACGTGCAATTCATCGGCACCAGGTCTGGTTCTTCTGTCCACGCATGGAATTAGTGTGGCTGGGACAGACATAGATCTAGAAAATTACAAAAAGTGCGATAGGCAGGGTCAGATTAAAGATAGACCATGACCCAACGGGACAGGTCAGGGCCTGTTCCAACAGCTCTTGAGCGAACTTTTCACACGGAAAGCCTTGAACAAATAGTTAAGAAGTTCAAAGAGGCGACTATAGCGAAAACCTCCGTATTATTTGCCGATACGTTAATGATGCGGATCTCGATGGCTCTCAATAAGCGGCCCACTTCCCATTCCACCGCCGCCGTCACCGCCCGAGCCCCCGCCTTTACCTGCGCCCTTTGATTCCCCTTTGCTGCCACCCGAAGAGGACGGGCGAGCCGGCCCCTGTTTCGGAATCGAAAGCTGAGCGGGTATAGGCTCAAGATTGAGAACGACGCGGATGAAGTCACGCAGAGAAGTGACCAATTCGGCGGTATGAATGGGACGGCCTGCGACAAGTTCTGTGGCAGCGACCGCTGCCAGGCGAACCTGCTCTTCAGTACCCAGTAGGATAATGTCGGAAAGCGCCGCTTCGACGGCGTCGCGTACTCGCCTTGACCGGTCACCGTTGTTTGGTCCAGCAAAAGCCTGCGCAAACGTGGCCTCCTGGCCTGGATCCGGTTCGGTCGTATTCGTAACTGTTTCCTCGGCTCTACGTTTCAAATCCCGCAGATGGGTGGGATCAACCTCAAGGTTTCCGGTAAAGGAGCCTCCCAAAGTCTTGTAGCCAGCTATAAGTGTGCGCAAACGTTCGTTGATTTGGCGGTTTTCGCGTTCTCGCCGTTGCTGGATTGTCTGCATCACTAGCAGACGAATGCCAACCCCGACAACGGTTATCAGGACGAGCCCGAAGAGCGTTGAGAGGATGCCTTCCCAAGAGCTGAAATCCAAATTGCGCATGTTGACTCCAGTTTTTGAAAGCAGGCTGGGTGAGCCAGGCTTTTTCGGATTGGACCTTTAGCACCTAATTAAGGTGAGTGCTTGAGAGGTCTGAATCGCCCCGGGTTTTCTAGACACCTTGCAAGCCCCCAATGACCGGTATAGAAAATCTGGTCGCGCAGAAGCTTACTGCCAAAACCAATAACAGCCATTCGCAGGACCTGGCCAAGTGTCCAGTTGACTCTGCTTAATCATAGGCAAACTGGTCAATCAACCCGAGACGCGGAACATGTGTGTTTGGCCGCAGTAGCGCACCGGGAGCGATGACTGCGTTCGCCCCGATTTTGCAACCATCGCCGACCAAGGCACCGAATTTATTAACGCCTGTCTCAATCACATTATCTGCATGGCGGACTTTGATATCCGCACCCTCTAGCTCGTTGCGATAATTGGCTATGATTGCACCTGCTTCGATATTCACGCTCTCGCCAATCAATGAGTCGCCGACAAAGTTGAAGTGTGCCAGCTTGCTTGCGCCAAGTATGAAACTGCTTTTGACTTCGCAGCTTGGGCCTACAATGCAATTATTGCCGAGATAAACGCCTCCACGCAGATAGGCGCCCGCAGCCACGAAAGAACCTGCGCCGATGATAATCGCGCCCTTTAATACGGCTCCTTGCTCAACAACGGCAGTTTCGTGAATGGCACAGTTTCCATGGCGTCGATAACCTGCACCAAGCCGCTCCAGCAAAATCAGAACTTGGTTTTCGCAGTCTTGGGAGACCAGCCAAGCGGTAGGGGGAGCTAGGCCCAACAAGGGCCACCGAGCAATAAACGTACTGATCTCAGGTAGTTTCATCAAAAATTATCCAAGCAATAAGATACGAAAAGCCCCACGTTCCTGACGTTAAGGTCAATTGTGTTCTCTGAATATTCAAGTGCGCATCATGTCTTGGCTTGAGGGATAGGTAGATGACTTCGCCGGACGGCTACGCCCCAATGGCCTATATGGATGTTCCGGTCACACAACAGCGTGATGATGAAGTCACGAATCGAAAAGTCCCGCGCCTTCGTTGCCATGCTCCAGATCCCCAATTAAACGATGACAACTTGGGAGAATAGGATATCTCGGCGATTGGCGCCCATGGAGTAGCCAAGCTCTCCTCCTTTTCACATCCCTTTCACAGTCGAGCGCCTATGGTTACCCCAGCTCCTAGTGAACACCTTTTAAGCCCGCTCTCCCCATCGCGGGCTTTTCTTTGCCTGCGATTTGGCTCTCGATTAACAGCGCCCAGCTAAGCTAGAGAGACTCAACCTTTCGACATTGAGAGATCTCAGACAATGCAAGGCCGGCGGCGACTTGATTGAGCTGCCACAGCGTTGAATTGGTTTGCGGGTACTCTCTTGCCGCTGGGTGTGAGGCTCACGTAGGTCGAGTTTGAGCTTTTAACATCGACAACAGTCAACGTCCTGTCACCTGCAAGCATGCGTAGCAGCCTCGGAAATCGTCGATACTGATGATGCGAGTGCTGCTGGGACACAGCAAACAGGAGATCACCAAGAGGGTTTACAGGAGGATCGGCGCGACCGCGAAACCATCCAAATAGGCAAAGCTTCGGAACTCATACAAAAACCGGAGCAACCCTTCTCAAACCCCAGAAACGCAAAAGCCCCGCGTTAACGGGGCTTTTGTGTAAATTTGGCGGGAAACCAGGGATTCGAACCCTGGGAACGCTATTAACGTTCGCCGGTTTTCAAGACCGGTGCATTCAACCACTCTGCCAATTTCCCTTATGCAACACAGGATTAGAATAGCCCATCCTGTCTCAGCGGGCGCCATAATACCCGAATGAAACACACTGTCAAACTCTCGCCATCGCTTGTTACAGAGCGTCTGTTATGATCTTTGCGACTGAACGTTTCAAAACTGAAGGAGTGTCGCCATGCGCGAACAGAATTACGCAGTGAATGGCAACGCGCAGGCTGAGCAGCTAGAGGTTAGCCGCGTCCTGCGCAATACTTACGGCTTGCTCGCTCTTACTCTCGCATTCAGCGGCGTGATGGCCTACGTTGCCCAGCAGATGCGCGTCGGCTACCCAAATATTTTTGTTGTGCTGATCGGCTTTTATGGCCTGTTTTTCCTGACCAACAAGCTACGTGACTCGGCCTGGGGCCTGGTGTCGGCGTTTGCCTTGACTGGTTTCATGGGCTTCCTGCTGGGCCCGATCCTCAACCGTTACCTGGGTATGCAGGGCGGCGCGGAAGTGGTCAGCTCGGCGTTCGCCATGACGGCACTGGTGTTTGGTGGCCTGTCGGCTTACGTGCTGATCAGCCGCAAGGACATGAGCTTCCTGGGTGGTTTCATCACCGCCGGCTTCTTTGTGTTGCTGGCGGCGGTACTGGCCGGCCTGTTCTTCCAGATCAGCGGCCTGCAACTGGCGATCAGCGCAGGTTTTGTACTGTTTTCCTCGGCCTGCATCCTGTTCCAGACCAGCGCAATCATTCATGGTGGCGAGCGCAACTACATCATGGCGACCATCAGCCTGTATGTATCGATCTACAACCTGTTCATCAGCTTGTTGCAGATCTTCGGCATCATGAGCCGCGACGACTGATCGCAGTGCCATGCAAAAAGCCCGCTTCGGCGGGCTTTTTGTTGTCTACGGCTTTATCATTGGCCCAGGTTTGAAGACCATCTTGTCCATGAAGAGTGTTCCATGAAGTTCGCGATTGCGCTTTTCTCCGCTGCCCATGCGCCCTCCTCGCGCCGCGCCCTGCTGTTCGCCCAGGCGGCGCTGGCTGGCGGACATGAGATTGTGCGGTTGTTTTTTTATCAGGATGGCGTCTACAGCGCCTCCAACAACATTGTTGCGCCACAGGACGAACAGGATATCGCCAGCCAATGGCGTGCCTTTGTCAGCGAGCATCAGCTCGATGGCGTTGTGTGCATTGCGGCGGCCTTGCGTCGTGGGGTATTGAATGCCGAAGAGGCAACGCGCTACCAGCGCAGTGCAGTGAACCTGGAAGCGCCCTGGGCATTGTCCGGCCTTGGCCAACTGCATGATGCCGCCCAGGCCGCTGACCGCTTGATCTGCTTTGGAGGGCCGTGACATGGCGAAATCCTTGTTGGTGATCAGTCGCCAGGCCCCCTGGTCCGGGCCCGGCGCACGCGAAGCATTGGATATCGTGCTGGCCGGCGGTGCATTTGACTTGCCCATTGGCCTGCTATTTCTCGATGATGGGGTGTTTCAACTGGCCTCGAGCCAAGACGCCAAGGCTGTTCAGCAGAAAGATCTCAGCGCCAACCTCCAGGCACTGTCACTGTTTGGTGTCGACGAAGTGTTTGCCTGCAGCCACAGCCTTGATGAACGCGGGCTGACTTCCCCAGGCATTGCCCAGTCTCTGGACAGCGAGCAGATCCAAGAGATGATTGACCGTTACGACCAGGTGATAACCCTCTGATGTCGACTTTGCATGTGGTATCCCACTCCCCTTTTACCGATAACCGGCTGCAAAGCTGCCTGCGTCTCTGTGGGGCCGAGGATGCAATCCTGCTGTGCGGCGACGGCGCCTATGCCTTGCAACCCGCCAGCGCCCCCTGCCAAGCCCTTCAAGCCAAAGGTGTGAGAGTGTTTGTTCTGGCCGAAGACAGCCAGGCGCGGAACCTGCTTGTGCCCGCCTGGGCCGGCAGTATCGATTATCCGGCGTTCGTCCAATTGTCGATCGACTACGACAAGGTCAATACCTGGCTATGAACACCCTGACCGTAGGTGAGCGCACCCTCGAACTGGACAAGGATGGTTACCTCGCCAACCTGAGCGACTGGTCCGCCGATGTAGCTAATGCCCTGGCCGTTGCCGAAGCACTGGAGCTGACCCCTGAACACTGGGAAATCCTTGAGTTGCTGCGCGGCTTTTATGCTGAATTCCAGCTGTCACCCGCCACGCGCCCGCTGATCAAGTACACCACCTTGAAGCTGGGCCCGGAAAAGGGCAACAGCCTGCACCTCAACCGACTGTTCAAAGGCACTCCCGCCAAACTCGCCGCCAAACTGGCGGGCCTGCCCAGGCCGACGAATTGCTTATGACTGATTTTGCCCCGTTGATCACCCAAACCCCTGCCGAACATCCGTTTGCCCCGTTCGTGCGCATCCTGGGCAAAGGCAAGCGCGGCGCCCGCAGCCTGACCCGTGTCGAGGCCCGGGAAGCCATGGGCATGCTGCTCGACGAAAAAGTCGAAGACACCCAGCTAGGCGCCTTCCTGATGTTGCTGCGGCACAAGGAAGAAAGCCCGGAAGAACTCGCAGGCTTCACTGAAGCCGTACGCGAACGCTTGAAGGCACCGTCGCTCAACGTTGATATCGACTGGCCGACCTACGCCGGTAAAAAGCGCCATTTACCCTGGTACTTGCTGGCGGCCAAATGCCTGGCCCAGAACGGCATACGCATCCTGATGCACGGCGGCGGTGCCCATACCGCTGGCCGGCTCTATACCGAACAGTTGCTGGAAGGCTTGCAGATACCGTTGTGCCGCAACTGGCAGCAAGTCGAGTCGGCCCTTGAACAGGGCAACCTGGCATTTATTCCGCTAGGGGATTGGGCGCCGCAACTGCAACGCATGATTGACCTGCGTAACACCTTGGGCCTGCGCTCGCCGATCCACTCCCTGGCGCGTATTCTCAATCCACTGAATGCCCGTTGTGGCCTGCAAAGCATCTTCCACCCGGGCTACCAGGGCGTACACCGTGATGCCAGTGGCCTGCTGGGTGACAACGTCATTGTGATCAAGGGTGACGGCGGCGAGATAGAGATCAACCCCGACACCATCAGTCATTTATACGGCACCACGGGTGGCGAAAGCTGGGATGAAGAATGGCCCGCCCTCTCCGCTCAACGCCACGTCAAACCCGCGGCCCTCGACCCCGAGCACCTGAAGGCAGTGTGGCGCGGCGAGGTAGAGGACAGTTACCCGCAACTGGCACTGATTGCCACCGTGGCCTTAGCCTTGCGTGGCTTGGGCCACCCACGGGAGCACGCGTTCGAACTGGCCCAGCAATACTGGGATGCCCGGAACAAATCGATTTAACCGATCATTAACCCCCAGCCTTTGCGCTGTTTGTTCGATGCCAGACCTTTAGACTGGACTCCAACGCTTATCAGCCAAGGAGTCAGTCATGGGATTGCTGATCGAAGGACGCTGGCATGACCAGTGGTACGAAAGTAGTGCAGATGGCTCTTTCCAACGGGAACAGGCACAACGCCGTCATTGGATAACTGCCGATGGTCAACCTGGCCCCAGCGGTGAAGGTGGCTTCGTGGCCGAGGCCGGTCGTTACCACTTGTACGTGTCTCTCGCCTGCCCTTGGGCTCATCGCACCTTGATCCTGCGCAAACTCAAAGACCTGGAAGGTTTGATCGACGTGTCGGTGGTCAGTTGGTTGATGCTTGAAAACGGCTGGACCTTCGACAAGGCCCACGGCTCAACGGGCGACAAGCTTGACGGCTTCAGCTACATGCACCAGCGCTACACCGCTGACACAGCTACCTACACCGGACGCGTCACAGTGCCGGTGTTGTGGGACAAGAAGCTGAAGCGGGTTGTCAGCAATGAGTCGGCGGAGATCATCCGCATGTTCAATAGTGCGTTTAACGGGTTGACTGGCAATGAGCTGGATCTCTACCCCGAGGCACTGCGCCCGACCATAGATGCGCTGAACGAGCGCATCTACCCGGCGGTGAACAATGGCGTCTACCGTGCTGGCTTCGCTACTTCGCAAAAAGCTTATGAAGTCGCTTTCGATGATGTGTTTGCTGAACTCGAACACCTTGAACAACACCTGGGTAATCAGCGCTACCTGAGCGGTGAATACCTGACCGAGGCCGATATACGCCTGTTCACCACCATGATTCGTTTCGATGCGGTGTATTACAGCCACTTCAAATGCAATCTGCGACGGATTGCTGATTATCCGAACCTGTCGAATTGGCTGAAGGAGCTGTATCAGTGGCCAGGAATTGCCGAAACGGTGGACTTCTCGCACATCAAGGGGCACTACTACGCCAGCCATCGGACGATTAATCCGACGGGGATTGTGCCGAAGGGGCCATTGCAGGTGTTTGAGGCGAAGCATGATCGGGAGAGGTTGAGCGGGAAAGGGATTTGGAACGGATCCAAATAACGCGTTGAATCTATCCTTGCACCAGGCAAACCTGTAGCCACTGGCGCAGCCTGCGATCGGCTGCGCAGCAGTCGTATTATTGAAGGTCCTTCGGCCCTTATCGCAGCCTCGTGCCTCGACAGCGGCTACAGAGGATCACCGATCGCCTGTAGCCCGCGATGCTTTCCAGAATCAGACCTGAGCCTGATCACCTTCAAACCACTTCAACTTCTCACGCAACACCACCACTTCTCCCACAATCACCAATGTCGGCGCATGAACCTCATGCTCCGCCACCATTCGCGGCAGGTCGGCCAATGTGCCCGTAAATACCCGCTGGTTCGAGGTAGTGCCTTGCTGGATCAGCGCCGCCGGGGTATCCGGCGAACGCCCATGCTGGATCAACTGCTCACAGATAATCGGTAATCCGATCAAGCCCATGTAGAACACCAGGGTCTGCGACGGGCCCACCAAGTCACCCCAGGGCAGGTCCGACGTACCGTCCTTCAAGTGCCCGGTGATGAAACGTACTGATTGCGCATAGTCGCGATGGGTCAACGGAATACCGGCATAGGCTGCACAACCACTGGCTGCCGTAATGCCTGGCACAACCTGGAACGGGATGCCATGGGCCGCCAGTTCCTCGATCTCTTCGCCGCCACGACCAAAGATGAACGGATCGCCGCCCTTGAGGCGCAGCACCCGCTTGCCCTGCTGGGCCAAATCGACCAATTGCTGGTTGATCCGATCTTGAGGCACTGCGTGGTCGGCGCGGCGCTTGCCGACATATATCCGCTGTGCATCACGGCGGCACAATTCCAGAATTGCCGGCGCCACCAAGCGGTCATACAGCACCACATCGGCTTGCTGCATAAGACGCAAGGCCCGGAAGGTCAGCAGGTCCGGATCACCAGGCCCTGCGCCCACCAGATAGACCTCGCCCGGGGCATGAGGTGGCGCGCCACTGATCTTCTCGACCAGTAAACGCTCGGCCTCATCGCCCTGCCCAGCCAGTTGGCGGTCGGCAATCGGTCCTTGAAATACCTCTTCCCAGAACGCACGACGTTGCTGCACATCAGGGAACAAGCCTTTGACCTGGCTGCGAAAACGCGCCGCCAACCCGGCCAGTTGGCCATAAGTCGACGGGATCCAGGTCTCCAGCTTGGCGCGAATCAACCGTGCAAGCACCGGCGCATCGCCGCCACTGGAGACTGCAATCACCAACGGCGACCGGTCGACAATCGCCGGAAAGATCACACTGCACAACCCAGGCGCATCCACCACATTGACGGGTACACAACGACACCGAGCGTCGCTGGACACTTGCGCATTCAGCGGCTCGTCATCGGTGGCAGCAATAATCAGGGTGCAGCCATCAAGGTCAGCCTCCTGATAACCGCGCAAAACCAGTTCACCGCCACTGCCCAGCACCAGCTCACGTAACTGATCTTCAATCTGGGGAGCAACCACCCGCAACAAGGCGCCGGCGTCGGCCAGCAACCGGGATTTGCGCAAGGCAATCTCCCCGCCACCGACGACCAACACACGACTGCCGCGCAGGTTATGGAACAGCGGCAGAAATTCCATTTAGCCGATGACCTCGACGCCCGCCATATAAGGCTTGAGCACCTCAGGTACGCGGATCGAACCGTCAGCCTGCTGGTAGTTTTCCAGTACGGCAACCAGGGTACGTCCTACAGCCAGACCCGAACCGTTGAGGGTGTGGACCAGTTCCGGCTTGCCGGTTTCCGGGTTACGGTAACGCGCCTGCATACGACGGGCCTGGAAATCACCACAGTTGGAGCACGACGAAATCTCGCGGTACTTGTCCTGGCTTGGCACCCAGACTTCCAGATCGTAAGTCTTGACCGCACTGAACCCCATATCACCCGTGCACAGCGCCAGAACGCGATACGGCAGCTCCAACAGCTGCAGGACACGCTCGGCATTGGCGGTCAGGCCTTCGAGCGCTTCCATGGACGTCGATGGCTCGACAACCTGCACCATCTCCACCTTGTCGAACTGGTGCTGGCGAATCATGCCCCGGGTATCGCGACCGGATGCACCGGCTTCGCTACGGAAGCACGGCGTGTGGGCAACAAACTTCAACGGCAGTTGCTTGGCGTCGAGGATTTCCCCGGCGACAATGTTGGTCAGCGATACTTCGGCAGTCGGGATCAGGTACAGATCGGCTTCACCTTCGCGGCTGATCTTGAACAGGTCTTCCTCGAACTTCGGCAACTGGCTGGTGCCCATCAGCGCCGGCGCCTGGACCAGGTACGGGGTGTAGGCCTCCTCGTAACCGTGCTCACCGGTGTGCAGGTTGATCATGAACTGCGCCAGGGCGCGATGCAGGCGCGCAATCGGGCCGCGCAGCAAGGCAAAGCGGGCGCCGGACAACTTGGCGGCGGTTTCAAAATCCAGCCCACCGGTCAGTTCACCCAGGGCGACATGGTCCTTGACCTCGAAATCAAAGGTTTTTGGCGTGCCCCAGCGGCGCACTTCGACGTTGCCGTCTTCATCTTCACCGACCGGTACCGATTCGTGCGGCAGGTTGGGAATGCCCAGCAGGATTGAGTCCAGCTCGGTCTGGATCGCGTCCAACTCGACCTTGCCAGAAGCCAGTTCACCCGCCATGCGCTCGACGTCTGCCATCAATGGCACGATGTCTTCGCCGCGCTGCTTGGCCTGACCGATGGATTTGGAACGGGCATTACGCTCAGCCTGCAGCGCTTCGGTGCGGGTCTGGACGGTCTTGCGCTGCTCTTCCAGCGCTTCGATGCGCGCAACATCCAGGGCAAAGCCACGGGATGCCAGGCGGTCCGCTACGTCCTGAAGGTTGCTACGTAACAGTTTGGAATCGAGCATGTCGGTCTCTCGTTTATCAAAGTTTGGTCAGGGACAGGCCAGCCCAGGTGGCGAGCAGCCCGCCGAATACACTGATGGCCGCATAACCTATTGCCAGCGGCACTTGCCCGCTTTCCAGCAGGCGCACGGTATCCAGTGAAAAGGATGAAAAAGTGGTCAGGCCGCCAAGGAAGCCGACCATCAACCCGGCGCGCACCTCAATAGGCACCTCCGGGCGCAACAAGAACAGGCCATATAGCACGCCGATCAGCAGGCAGCCCACGATATTAACGGCCAGCGTTGCGGTATAGAAGTGTTTCGGCCAATTGGCGTTGATCCAATTGCCCGTGGCAAAGCGCAATAACGTTCCCGCAACCCCGCCCACAGAGACGGCAATCACTAAGGGAATCATGATTTTCTCCGCTGTTTCGGGCTCAAACGGTCAAGTGCGGCCAAATGATTGAGTTTTTCACCGATCTTCAACTCAAGGCCACGGGGCACCGGCTGATAGAACGGTTGGGGCGCTAGCGCGTCAGGGAAATAATCTTCACCCGCAGCGTAGGCGTCCGGTTCATCGTGGGCATAACGGTATTCGTCGCCATAGCCCAACTGCTTCATCAATTTGGTGGGTGCATTGCGCAGGTGCAACGGCACTTCCAGGGAGCCATGTTCGGCAGCCGAGCGCAGGGCGGACTTGAAGCCCATGTACACCGCATTGCTTTTCGGCGCGCAGGCCAGGTAGGTGATGGCCTGGGCCACCGCCAACTCGCCTTCCGGGCTACCCAGGCGCTCCTGCACCTCCCAGGCGGCCAGGCACAGGCTCAGGGCGCGGGGGTCGGCATTGCCGATGTCTTCGCTGGCCATGCGCACCACGCGTCGGGCCAGGTACAAAGGGTCGCAGCCGCCATCGATCATCCGGGCGAACCAGTACAACGCGCCATCCGGGTTGGAGCCACGCACGGATTTATGCAGCGCCGATATCTGGTCGTAAAAAGCCTCGCCGCCCTTGTCGAAACGTCGACGGGTATCGCCCAGCAGGCTTTGCAGCAAGTCGACGCCGATTTCGCTGCCGTCCTCGGCCAGGTCGGAAGCGTTCTCCAACAGGTTGAGGAAGCGCCGCCCGTCGCCATCAGCAGCGCTCAGGAGAATCTTGAAACCCTCTTCACTGACACTCAACTGCCGCTTGCCCAGGCCTTTGTCCTCGGTGAGCGCGCGCTGCAACAGCTTCTGCATTGCCGCTTCGTCGAGGCTCTTGAGCACATAGACCCGCGCCCGGGACAACAAGGCGTTGTTCAGCTCAAAGGATGGGTTTTCGGTGGTGGCACCAATGAAAATCAGCGTGCCATCTTCGACATAGGGTAAAAACGCATCTTGCTGAGACTTGTTGAAACGATGTACTTCGTCGACGAACAAGATGGTGCGCTTGCCATACTGCCCGGCCTGCTGCTTGGCCACGTCCACCGCCTGGCGGATTTCCTTGACCCCAGCCAGCACCGCCGAGACCGTTTCGAAGTGTGCGTCCGAGACTTTCGCCAGCAGCCGCGCCAGGGTGGTTTTACCCACTCCAGGCGGCCCCCAGAAAATCATCGAGTGCAGCGCACCCTGCTCCAGGGCTTCGCGCAAAGGCTTGCCACGAGCGAGCAGGTGTTCCTGCCCGACGTACTCATCCAGGTTGGTCGAGCGCAAGCGCGCCGCCAAAGGTTGAGCAATCGGGTCACTTCGAAACAAGTCCATGGGCAGCGCTTGAAACCTCTAGGCAGTTTATTCCTGGATCACGTCGGCACCCTTGGGGATGTCGAACTTGAACGTGGACGCCGCGACAGGCTGGTTGGCCTTGACCCCGGTGAACAGGATATTGGTACGCTGGCCGACACTGTCGATCAGTTGCATGTCGTTGATCACGCCGTTACGGAACGACAGGCGCAGGCTGTCGAACAGGGTGTCCCTGGATTTGGGCTTGAGGGTGAAGTCGATTACGCCACTGGCCTGCTTGGACGTAATCTCAAAACTCTCACTGATCTGCGACACATTGCCCGAGAGCAACAAGGCCGGCGTCTGGCTCAAGCGCGGATCAAGGGTCTTGATAGTCGCCTGCTCCAGGTCCGGATCCCACAGCGTGACTTTCTTGCCGTCGGAAACGATCGTCTGCTCAGCTGGAGCGTCGGTTTTCCAGTAGAAAAGCCCCGGACGCTGTACGGCCATTTCGCCCGTGGTTTCCTGCAACTGGGTACCGCCACCATCCAGGGTCAGTTGGGAAAAGCGTGCGCTCAGTGTCTTGGATTGTTCCAGCAAGTTGGTCAGGCTCGCCACGGAGGCAGGATCTGCCTGAGCCGAAAGGGCAGTCAGAGCCAGGGCTGGCAACAACAGCATGCGGATAAGACGCATGGGAGTCCTCATAGATTCGTGTAAAGGCGCGCCGCGTGTTACCACGCGGCAGGTATCAGTCGCGCATCGGCCCTGGCGCAATGACTTCGCGCGAGCCGTTGGTGTTCATGGACGTCACCACCCCGGCCATTTCCATGGCTTCGATCATGCGAGCAGCGCGGTTGTAGCCGATCTTCAGCTTGCGCTGCACTGCGGAAATCGAGGCGCGCCGGCTTTCCAGGACGAACTGCACGGCTTCGTCATACAAGGCATCGGTTTCAGCGTCATCATCACCGCCGCCACCGCCGCCGTCAAAACCACTACCCGCTTCTTCGACACCGTTGAGGATGTCATCGTTGTATTCCGGTGCACCGCGCAGTTTCCAGGCTTCCACCACCCGGTGTACTTCGTCGTCGGACACAAAGGCACCGTGAACGCGGATCGGCAGGCTGGTGCCTGGCGGCATGTAGAGCATGTCACCGTGGCCCAACAGTTGTTCGGCGCCGCCCTGGTCGATGATGGTCCGCGAGTCGATCTTGCTCGACACCTGGAACGCCATACGGGTCGGGATGTTGGCCTTGATCAGGCCGGTGATCACGTCCACCGACGGACGCTGGGTGGCGAGAATCAAGTGGATACCGGCCGCCCGCGCCTTTTGCGCAATACGGGCGATCAGTTCTTCAACCTTCTTGCCGACGATCATCATCATGTCGGCAAATTCGTCGACCACCACCACAATCGTCGGCAGCTTGGTCAGCAGCGGTGCTTCGTCGTGAATGCTTTCGCGTTTGTACAGCGGATCGGTCAGCGGCGTGCCGGCGTCCTGGGCTTCCTTGACCTTGGCGTTGAAGCCCGACAGGTTACGTACGCCCATCTTGGCCATCAGCTTGTAGCGTCGCTCCATCTCGGCAACGCTCCAGCGCAGGGCGTTGGCGGCGTCCTTCATGTCGGTCACCACCGGGCACAGCAGGTGCGGGATGCCTTCATAGATCGACAGCTCAAGCATTTTCGGGTCAATCATGATCAGCTTGGCGTCTTCCGGGCCAGACTTGAACAGGATCGACAGGATCATCGCGTTCACACCCACCGACTTACCGGAACCGGTGGTACCAGCTACCAGCAAGTGGGGCATTTTTGCCAGGTCGGTGATTACCGGCTTGCCGCCGATGTCGTGGCCCAGGGCCAGAGTGACCGGGGACTTGAAGTTGTCGTATTCCGGGGTCGACAGCACTTCGGAGAAGCGCACGATCTGCCGGTCTTCGTTGGGAATCTCGATACCGACAGTGGTCTTGCCGGGAATCACTTCCACCACTCGCACACTGGTCACGGCCAGCGAACGTGCCAAATCCTTGGCCAGGTTGGAAATGCGGCTGACCTTGACGCCAGCAGCGGGTTGGATCTCGTAACGGGTAATCACCGGGCCCGGGTGGATCGAGTCCACCGAGACTTCGACGCCGAACTCCTTGAGCTTGATTTCCAGCAAGTGGCCGACGGCTGCCAGGGACTCCGGGGAATAGTTGAGTTGCTTCTTTTCCGCCGGGTCAAGAATCGAGATCGGCGGCAAGGTACCTTCCACCGCGCTGTCGACAAACAATGGCGCCTGTTTCTCTTTCTGCACGCGCTTGCTCTGTTCCGGCGCCTTGGTCGGCACGGGGGCAATCACCGGCGGCACTTGCCTCTCGCGGTCGGACATGTGCCTGGTCAGGGCCTGCTCGCGTTCGATCAGGCGTTCCTTGACCTTGGCCTGCTCGCGGCGGTCCGGCGTACTCGGCGCCACCACTTCGTTGACTCGAATGTCGACGTCGCGCAATTGCGCCACCATCCGCTTGCGCTCGACCCGCGCCGCCCACCAGCGGTTGGCCGCGCCCTGGAACAACTCGAACAGGTCGAGTGTGATCTTGCCGGTCACATCCATGACCTTGAACCAGGACAGGTCGGTAAACACTGTCAGGCCGCACAGGAACAAGGCGATGAACATCAGGGTGCTGCCCTGGATATTCAGCGTCCTGCGGGCCAGGTCACCCAGGCTTTCACCCAAGGCACCGCCAGCGCCCGCCGGCAAACCGGTGGGGGCATGAAAATGGATATGCGCCAGCGCCGCACCCGACAACACCAGGAACACCAAGCCGATCAACCGCCAGGAAAACAACCAGCCGCTCCACTGCCATGGCTCATGACGCTGGCGGAATATCTGCCAGGTCTTGATGGCCAAGAGCAACGGGAAGATATACGCAAAGTACCCCAGGATCATGAACAGGATGTCGGCGCTGTAGGAACCTGCAGGACCACCGAAGTTCTGCACGTCTTCAATCTTGCTGTTATGGCTCCAGCCCGGATCGTCCTTGCCATAGGTCAGCAAGGCCATCATCAGGAAAAGGCACAAGGCACCGATAGCGATCAGTGCACCTTCCTTGAGCCGATAATGCAGGTGCTGACGCCAGGCCGGAACTACTGTTTTAGGTGTCGCGGTGGTTTTCTTCAAAACGGGTCTTTTCCTGCGCCTTTAGCGCGTCCATCTGTTGAATGACTACAAAATACTGCTCAATCCGAGCAGGTAAAAAATGAACGAGTGTCGATGAAACTACTTTTAACACCCTGTGACTGATTCATGAAATGGCGACAGTGCCTGAATCGCCGCATTGTACGGGTTTGTGGACCCACGATGCACGCCGCAGGTTTACGTAATGCCGTTTGGCAAAAGCCGTATCCTATGACATTCGATTTGAGCATGCATTGTCTTTACTGACAAAGGCTTATGAGCTGTTTTTAGCAATCCAGGCAAGCTTGACGACAACCGGGTGCGCCCTGAACCCGGTTACGACCACATCTCTACCTTAGAGTTGCAGAAATACCCGCTGACGCTGATCCCATATTCGGACTGGCTCCACGGCCCCTTGTCGACAATAATCATGCTTCTCGAGACCGGCTCTGCACCTGTCACTCCCCTCCCCTTCCGTAAGCCTGGATGCCATGCTGACCTGGTTGCAACGCAATACACTGACTTTTCCACCGCTGGCAAAAGCCATGCGCGAACCCAATGGCCTGCTCGCTGCCGGTGGCGACCTGTCCGCCGACCGCCTGATCAAAGCCTACCGCCACGGCTGCTTCCCCTGGTTTTCACAAGGCCAGCCAATCCTCTGGTGGTCACCAGACCCGCGCACGGTCCTGTTCCCTGACGAACTGCATGTTTCCCGCAGCCTGGGCAAGCTGCTGCGCCAACGGCGCTACGAGGTAACCTTTGATCAAGACTTCGCTGCCGTCATTCAGGCCTGCGCCGCCCCTCGCAGCTACGCCGACGGCACCTGGATCACCGAGGCCATGCAAAACGCCTACTTGCAACTGCATCAACGGGGCCACGCCCATTCGGTGGAAGTCTGGGATCAGGGCGAATTGGTCGGCGGGCTCTACGGCCTGGCCATGGGCCAGTTGTTTTTTGGCGAATCCATGTTCAGTCGCGCCGACAACGCGTCAAAATACGGCTTCGTTACGCTGGTCAGGCAATTGCAAGCCTGGGGCTTTGTGCTGATTGACTGCCAGATGCCCACCGATCATCTGCACAGCCTCGGCGCCCGCGCCATACCTCGCAGCGATTTTGCAAGTTTCTTGCACAATCATCTGGACCAGCCCAGCAGTGCACCGTGGGTTTCCTAGGCGTCTTCCCCGCACCTGGCTTACACTTATTTCAAAGCTTATCCGAGGGTTGATCATGACCGAGTTGGCGCGCTTGAAGTTTTATGCCACTCAACCCCACTCTTGCAGCTATCTGCCCGATGAGCAGGCCACCACACTGTTCCTCGATCCCAGCCAGCCAATGGACGTGCATGTGTATGCCGATTTGTCGGAAATGGGCTTTCGGCGCAGTGGCGACCATCTTTACCGGCCTCACTGCCAGAACTGCAACGCTTGTGTACCGGCGCGCATCCCGGTGGCGCAGTTCCTGCCAGACCGCAATCAGAAACGTATTCTCAAGCGCAACGCCGACCTTACGGTGGCCCCGGCGAAACCAGGCTTCAGCGAAGAGTATTTCGACCTTTACCAGCGCTACATCGTACAACGCCACGCCGATGGCGACATGTTTCCCCCCAGCCGCGACCAGTTTTCCACCTTCCTGGTACGCGACCTGCCGTTCTCGCGCTTCTACGAGTTTCGTCTTAAGGGGCGATTGCTGGCGGTAGCCGTCACAGACCTGCTGCCCAACGGTTTGTCGGCGGTCTACACCTTTTACGAGCCGACCGAAGAACGCCGCAGCCTGGGACGCTTTGCGATTCTTTGGCAAATCGGCGAAGCCATGCGATTGGAACTGGAAGCGGTGTACCTCGGTTACTGGATCAAGAACTGCAAAAAAATGAACTACAAGACTCAATATCGGCCCATTGAGCTGCTGATTAACCAAAGATGGGTCACTCTGAACTAGAACCCCTTGGCTTAAACACCCTTTTTCGGGCACAATGCACGCCGCTTTTGCCTGGCGCAGTTGCACCGGGCCATTCACTGGATACCGAGGGCTTTACTGCATGTCGAAAGAAGACAGCTTCGAAATGGAAGGCACTGTCGTCGACACCCTGCCCAACACCATGTTTCGCGTGGAGTTGGAAAATGGGCACGTCGTAACCGCGCATATCTCCGGCAAGATGCGCAAGAACTACATTCGTATTCTTACCGGTGACAAAGTGCGCGTCGAGCTGACGCCCTATGACTTGAGCAAAGGGCGCATCACTTACCGCGCTCGCTAAGCAAGTCAATACAAAGACGCCCGGTTATGCTGGGCGTTTTTGTGTGCACTGGATTTAAGAGGTCGCAAAATCATGTAGGCGCGAGCTTGCTCGCGAAGAACTCAAAGGCACCGCGTTTATCCAGAATGCACGCGCTATCGTTAACGTTTTTCGCGAGCAAGCTCGCTCCTACAAACAGCAAAAAGGCGCCTTTCGGCGCCTTTTTGTTTTATTGCTGTCAGTAATCAGGCCATTTCAGCCGTGGTTTCGAAGTCGAAGGTCAGTTCGCCGTCCTTCAGGTCGATATGCACCACGCCACCATGATCGGCAAGCTCACCAAACAGGATCTCCTCGGCCAATGGCCGCTTGATCTTGTCCTGGATCAGGCGCGCCATTGGGCGGGCACCCATTGCCGCGTCGTAACCGCCTTCTGCCAACCAACTGCGAGCCGCGTCTGTCACCTCCAACTGCACCCGCTTGTCTTCCAACTGCGCCTGCAGCTCGGTAAGGAACTTGTCCACCACGCTCTTGATAACCTCATGACTGAGGCGACCAAACTGGATAATGGTGTCCAGGCGGTTACGGAACTCCGGCGTGAAACTCTTCTTGACCACTTCCATGGCGTCGGAAGAGTGATCCTGATGAGTAAAGCCAATGGAGGCCCGCGCGGCCGTTTCGGCACCGGCGTTGGTGGTCATGATCACGATCACATTACGGAAGTCTGCCTTGCGCCCGTTGTTGTCGGTCAGGGTCCCGTGGTCCATGACCTGCAGCAACAAGTTGAAGACTTCCGGGTGGGCCTTCTCGATCTCATCAAGCAGTAATACGCAATGCGGCTGCTTGGTAATCGCCTCGGTCAACAGGCCGCCCTGGTCGAAACCGACATAGCCCGGAGGCGCACCGATCAGGCGCGACACGGTGTGGCGCTCCATGTATTCGGACATGTCGAAACGCACCAGCTCGATCCCCATGGCCTTGGCCAACTGCCGCGCCGCTTCGGTCTTGCCAACACCGGTAGGCCCGGCAAACAGGAACGAACCGACAGGCTTGTCCGGCGACTTGAGGCCGGCCCGGGACAACTTGATCGCTGTCGACAACGAATCAATGGCCGCATCTTGACCAAATACGGTCAGCTTGAGGTCGCGCTCCAGGTTGCGTAGCAGCTCCTTGTCGGAACTGGTGACGTGTTTCGGCGGAATCCGCGCGATTTTCGCCACGATATCCTCGACCTGAGGCACGTCGATGCGTTTCACACGCTTCTCTACCGGCTGCAGGCGCTGGTAGGCCCCCGCTTCGTCGATAACGTCGATGGCCTTGTCTGGCATATGCCGGTCATTGATATAGCGCGATGCCAGCTCGGCGGCCGCACGCAAGGCTTCATCGGTGTACTCGATGCCATGGTGCGCTTCAAAACGCCCCTTGAGCCCGCGCAGGATGCTGATGGTGTCTTCCACCGAAGGCTCGGAAACATCGACTTTCTGGAAGCGACGCGCCAGGGCACGGTCCTTCTCGAAGATCCCGCGAAACTCCTGGAATGTAGTCGAACCGATGCAACGTATATCGCCCGACGACAGCAATGGCTTGAGCAGGTTGGATGCATCCATCACCCCCCCGGACGCTGCACCAGCACCAATGATGGTATGGATCTCATCGATGAACAGGATGGCCTGAGGGCGTTTCTTCAACTCTCCGAGCAACGCCTTGAAGCGCTTCTCGAAATCGCCACGGTACTTGGTCCCGGCCAGCAAGGCACCGAGATCAAGGGAGTAGACGACGCTGTTGGCCAGCAGGTCTGGTACCTGATTATCGACAATGCGCTTGGCCAGGCCTTCGGCAATCGCGGTTTTACCCACGCCCGCCTCGCCCACCAGCAGCGGATTGTTCTTGCGACGACGCGCGAGGATTTGCGCTACACGCTCAACCTCAAGCTCACGCCCCACCAGCGGGTCGATCCGCCCCTGGCGCGCCAGTTCGTTAAGGTTGCTGGCATAGGTATCCAGCGGATTGCCGGAAGAAGAAGGCTCACCGCCCTCTTCGTCCTGCATATCCTGCTCACCTTCGGAGTGATCGCCGTGCCCCGGCACTTTCGAGATGCCATGGGCGATGTAGTTGACCACATCGATACGGGCAACGCTCTGCTGCTTGAGCAGAAACACTGCCTGGCTTTCCTGTTCGCTGAAGATCGCAACGAGCACGTTGGCGCCCGTGACTTCGCGCTTGCCGGAGCTCTGTACATGGAAGACAGCACGCTGCAGTACCCGTTGGAAGCCCAGGGTTGGCTGGGTTTCGCGATCCTCGTCATGGACGGGGATCAATGGCGTGGTGGAGTCGATAAACTCCTGCAGATCATGCTTGAGCTTGTCGAGGTTGGCGCCGCACGCACGCAAAACGGTGGCGGCAGCCTCGTTATCCAAAAGTGCCAGCAGCAGGTGCTCGACGGTCATGAATTCATGACGCTTCGAACGAGCCTCCTTGAAGGCAAGATTGAGGGTGACTTCGAGCTCGCGGTTTAACATAGCTTCACCTCATACCCAAGTGGTCGGAGTTAACCGTCCTTCTCGATTTCACAGAGTAGCGGATGCTGGCTTTCCCTGGCGTACTGGTTGACCTGCATGGCCTTCGTCTCGGCGATGTCGCGGGTAAACACTCCACATACTGCCCGTCCTTCTGTGTGAACAGCCAGCATTACCTTGGTCGCCAACTCGCGGTTCAGGTTGAAAAACACCTCGAGTATTTCGACCACGAAATCCATCGGCGTGTAGTCATCATTGAACAAAACCACCTTGTACATCGGCGGCGCCTGTAAAGCAGGCTTGGCCTCCTGAACAGCAGTACCTGCAGAACCGTCGTCGCCTTCGTGACCATCCGGGTGATCCTTATGGAGAGTCGGGCAATCCTGATTGAATATTAGTCGAATCTGGCTAGTTGCATGCATGGAAAGAAAGGTTCGTCAGTTGTTCAAATACAGTGGTGGGGGCAACCTGTCAGATTTTCAACTCTGACCAATGGGTCACCTTGACTATCGGTAAAACAGTGTTACAACCAATAGAGCCCACAGTGGGTAAAAAAGGTCCGCACAGTCAACCTTATTTATTCGGGTCATACGGACAAACTGGATGATACTCCAGTGATGGAGCCTGGTGCAGAGGGATATGAGCATGGCGAGCGGTAAGGTCAAGTGGTTCAACAATGCCAAGGGTTACGGCTTCGTCAATGAAGACAACATGAATGAAGACCTTTTTGCGCATTACTCGGTTATTCAAATGGGTGGCTACAAGACACTCAAAGCGGGCCAAGCAGTGTCCTTTGAGATAATCCAAGGGCCTAAAGGCTTGCACGCAGTGAATATCGGCGAACTCAAAGCACACGACGAGCAAACGAGCGAGGCTCAAAAAGCCGAAGACAAAAGCGCTGCCGAATCAAGAAAAACAACGGCCTGATCGCCCCAGAGCAGACGAATGCAATAAAAAACCGGCCACCCTAATCACTGGGAATGGCCGGTTTTTTACCTGCCCATCTACATATGTGAAATCAACGCATCCCCAAACGCCGATGACGACAGTAACGTGGCCCCATCCATCAGGCGATGGAAGTCATAGGTCACCGTCTTGGCCGAAATCGCACCATTGGTGCCCTTGATGATCAGGTCGGCCGCCTCGGTCCACCCCATGTGGCGCAACATCATCTCCGCCGACAGAATCAGCGAGCCCGGATTGACCTGGTCCTTGCCGGCATATTTCGGCGCGGTACCGTGGGTAGCTTCGAACATGGCCACGGTGTCGGACAGGTTGGCACCCGGTGCAATGCCGATACCGCCCACTTCCGCCGCCAGGGCGTCGGACAGGTAGTCACCGTTAAGGTTAAGGGTGGCGATCACATCGTATTCGGCCGGGCGCAACAAAATCTGCTGGAGCATGGCGTCGGCGATGGCGTCCTTGACCACGACGTTCTTACCGGTACGCGGGTTCTTGAACTGCATCCACGGGCCGCCGTCGAGCAGGGTCGCACCGAACTCCTCGGCCGCCACTTCGTAAGCCCATTCCTTGAAGGCACCTTCGGTGAACTTCATGATGTTGCCTTTGTGCACAATGGTCAGCGAGTCGCGATCGTTATCGACCACATACTGCAAGGCCTTGCGCGCCAGCCGCTTGGTACCTTCCAGAGACACCGGCTTGACGCCAATCCCACAATCCTGGTCGAAACGGATCTTGGTAACGCCCATTTCCTCTTTCAGGAACTTGATGACCTTGATCGCTTCCGGGGAACCGGCCTTCCACTCGATACCGGCGTAAATGTCCTCGGAGTTCTCCCGAAAGATGGTCATGTCGACATCGCCAGGCTTCTTCACCGGGCTTGGCACGCCTTCGAACCAGCGCACAGGACGCAGGCACACGTACAAGTCGAGTTGCTGGCGCAGGGCCACGTTCAACGAACGGATGCCGCCGCCAACAGGGGTGGTCAGCGGGCCCTTGATGGAAACCACGTAATCTTTGACTGCATCCAGGGTTTCCTGAGGCAGCCAGGTGTCCTGATCGTAAACTTGAGTCGCCTTCTCGCCGGCATAGACCTCCATCCAGGAGATTTTTCGCTTGCCGCCGTAAGCCTTGTTAACAGCTGCATCGACAACCTTGATCATCACCGGGCTGATGTCGACGCCAATACCGTCACCTTCGATGAAGGGGATGATCGGGTTGTCAGGAACATTGAGAGAATGGTCTGCATTGACGGTGATTTTATCGCCGACTGCCGGAACCTGAATCTTCTGGTATCCCATGCTGAACTCCGTTTGTGGATTGAACATCTGGCTGCATTCGAGCCTACTCCAGATAAATGAGGACTGAAACCTCAGCCCCTGCACATTTGCGCCGAAGACAGCACACTTGGCGACCTACAAGCTTGAAATGAATGGGAAAAGCGCCAAACTCGAGCACTTCCTGCAGCGTTCGACAAATGCCCTCCCTGCGACCTTTAGACCAATGGACGAGGCACCTTTTGTATGAAGGCTCGGCGTAAGCATAGCGACCTATGTATAATGCCGCCGCTGACCAAAGAGTCACGACGGCTGACCGCTCTAGAACGAAGCCCTCAGCTAGAAAGCCGGACTATTACAATAGTCCACCCGCTTGACGCTCGACTGATGCAACCCAACATCACCGCGAAGAAACCTCGACATTTCGCTCATGGATGACTTTGAACGAACGCGCTCTACCCGGCGCATCTCGAGTTTCTGCGCACGCTTTCAGCAAAGAAGAGAGTTAATCCGAATATGCCCACCCGCTCGAAGATCATCTATACCTTCACCGACGAAGCCCCTGCCCTCGCCACCTATTCACTGCTGCCTATCGTAGAGGCCTTCACCGCTTCCGCTGATATTGCCGTGGAAACCCGCGACATTTCCCTCGCCGGGCGCATCCTCGCAAGCTTCCCCGAGCAACTGGGCGCCAAGGCCGTGCCGGACCACCTCGCCGAACTGGGCGCCCTGGCCGTCACCCCTGAAGCCAACATCATCAAGCTGCCGAACATCAGCGCCTCGACACCGCAGCTGCAAGCCGCGATCAAGGAACTGCAGGCCCAGGGCTATGCCCTGCCGGATTACCCGGAAACCGTAACCACCGACGCGGAAAAAGAAACCCGTGCCCGTTACGACAAGGTCAAGGGCAGCGCCGTGAACCCGGTCCTGCGCGAAGGCAACTCCGATCGCCGCGCACCGCTGTCGGTCAAGAACTACGCTCGCAAGCACCCGCACAAAATGGGCGCCTGGGCTGCAGACTCCAAGTCGCACATCGCTCACATGAGTAACGGCGACTTCTACGGCAGCGAAAAAGCCGTACAGATCGAAGTTGCCGATACGGTCAAAATCGAGTTGATCGCCAAAGACGGCACTGCCACCGTCCTGAAAGAAAAAACCAGCGCACAAGCCGGTGAGATCCTCGACTGCTCGGTGATGAGCAAAAACGCCCTGCGCGCGTTCATCGCCGCTGAAATCGAAGACGCCAAGAAACAAGGCGTACTGCTGTCGGTTCACCTGAAAGCCACCATGATGAAGGTCTCCGACCCGATCATGTTCGGCCAGATCGTTGCCGAGTTCTATAAAGACGCCCTGGCCAAGCACGCTGACGTGCTGGCCCAGATCGGCTTCAACCTGAACAATGGCATCGGCGACCTCTACGCTCGCATCAAGGCCTTGCCGGCCGAGCAGCAAGCACAGATCGAAGCTGACATCCAGGCGGTGTACGCCGCACGCCCATCCCTGGCGATGGTCAACTCCGACAAGGGCATCACCAACCTGCACGTACCGAGCGACGTCATCGTCGACGCCTCGATGCCTGCCATGATCCGTGACTCCGGCAAGATGTGGGGCACCGACGGCCAGCTGCACGACACCAAGGCCGTGATCCCGGATCGCTGCTACGCCACCATCTACCAGGCGGTGATCGAAGACTGCAAGGTGAACGGCGCCTTTGACCCAACCACCATGGGCAGCGTGCCAAACGTTGGCCTGATGGCCAAAAAAGCCGAAGAGTACGGCTCCCACGACAAGACGTTCCAGATCAAGGCTGACGGTGTTGTTCGCGTCACCGACAGCAAGGGCAACCTGCTGATGGAACAGACCGTCGAAGCTGGCGACATCTTCCGCATGTGCCAGACCAAAGACGCGCCGATCCAGGACTGGGTCAAACTGGCCGTCAACCGCGCCCGCGCCAGCAACACTCCAGCGATTTTCTGGCTAGACCCGCTGCGCGCTCACGACGGCGTCGTGGTCGAGAAAGTCCAGGCCTACCTGAAAGACCACAACACCGAAGGCCTGGACATCCGCATCATGTCGCCGGTCGACGCGATGAAGTTCACCCTGGAGCGCACCCGCAAGGGTCTGGACACCATCTCGGTGACCGGTAACGTCCTGCGTGACTACCTGACCGACCTGTTCCCGATCATGGAACTGGGCACCAGCGCCAAGATGCTGTCGATCGTGCCGCTGATGAACGGTGGCGGCCTGTTCGAAACCGGCGCCGGCGGTTCGGCTCCCAAGCACGTGCAACAGTTGGTGGAAGAGAACTTCCTGCGTTGGGATTCTTTGGGCGAGTTCCTGGCCCTGGCCGCGTCCCTTGAGCATTTGGGTGTGAACAACAACAACCCGAAAGCCCTGGTACTGTCCAAGACCCTGGACCAGGCCACTGGCCAGTTCCTCGACAACAACAAGTCGCCATCGCGCAAAGTCGGCAACATCGACAACCGCGGCAGCCACTTCTACCTGGCGCTGTACTGGGCTCAAGCCCTGGCTGCCCAGACTGAAGACACTGCACTGCAAGCGCAGTTCGACACACTTGCCAAGACCCTGGCCGCGAACGAGGCAACCATCGTTGCCGAACTCAACGCCGTGCAAGGCAAGGCAGTGGACATCGGCGGCTACTACGCGCCGAACCCTGAGCTGACCAGCAAGGCCATGCGCCCGAGCAATACGCTCAACGCTGCGATTGCTGCGCTGGTGTAAGGCAGCAACGCGGTTGGCTTGAGGGTTATTGATCGACCCTGAAGCAGTCAGAAAATCCGGAGCCCGATAAGGACTCCGGATTTTTTTTGCCTCACGATCCAGATAACGAACCTTTTCGACCACTCAATTGGCATAGTACCTGCCAGACCTTGGCGCTCCTCCCATCAAAACAATAAGCACGGAAGACCTTATGCCGACAATCACTGGCCGCTCATCAAACGCTGAGTGGCGCCCCCGCCCCAATCTTCTTCAAGCGTTGGCATGCTCTTCAGTACTTACACTGCTCACCGCCTGCACCTCCCACTCAGGGACCCCACACACCTATCCCCACGCCCAGGAACCGATTGGCGACGTCCAGACCATGTACGACGGCAAACTCAGCGAAGAAACTGCCGTTACCACCTTTCGCAACATCAATCGCTTGTTTCCCGTTCGCACCATCAAGGCAGGCAACCATCCATTTCCATTACCGCGTAGAAATCAACCACTGGGGCAAGTCGCATTCGATTACGAAGGTAAACGCTACAGCCTCGACGATTACGTCAGTCTCAACCGAGTAACAGGCCTGCTGGTGCTCAAGGACGGCCAAGTCGTTACTGAGCGCTACGAAAAAGGCAACACACCCGCTACCCGCTGGATGTCGATGTCGGTAGCCAAGTCAATTACCTCCACCCTCGTTGGTGCTGCGCTACAGGACGGCGCAATCCACAGCCTTGATGACAAAGTGATCCGCTACCTGCCCTCGCTGGCCGGCAGTGGTTATGAACAGGCAACCGTACGCCAGGTCCTGGCCATGCGCTCAGGCGTCAAATGGAGCGAGAAATATGCCGATCCGACGTCAGACCGCAGAATGATGCTCAAGCTGCAAACCGAACAGATACCCGGCTCTGCCCTCAAGTTCATGGCCAGCCTGCCAAGCGCCGCACCTGCGGGCACCCGCACCAACTACAGCACGGGAGAAACACAAGTCCTGGGCCAACTGGTCAGCGCTGCCGTGGGCAAGCCGCTGGCGCAATACTTGAGCGAAAAAGTCTGGGCGCCGTACGGCATGCAATCCGACGCGAATTGGTGGCTCGACGGCCCCAATGGCAATGAAGTAGGTGGTAGCGGCATCAGTGCGACCCTCGAGGATTACGGGCGTTTTGGACAATTCGTGCTCAGCGGCGGCAAAGCCGGCGACAAGCAAGTGCTACCCAACAACTGGATGAGCTTCGCCAGTGCGACCACCGGCACCGACGCGGCGTACGGCGACTTTGCCTCTATGTGGTGGCCGGCCTGGACAGCCGCGTCAAAGGCAGATAAAGCCTTTACGGCTGCGGGTATTTTTGGTCAGTTCACCTACATTAACCCGACCCACAATGTGGTGATCGTGGTGTGGCAAGCTCAAACCAAGGCCACCGGTGGCGAGGTCATTGACGACATGGTCGTCTTCGACGCCATTACCAAGGCACTTCAGTAACTCGCAGGGGCGTCCAGCGGACGCCCTGTATGCTGTGGCACGCTCACGTAAAACGCTAACCCATCTCATCGCTCGAGACCTGCTAATGACCTGGCAACCCCACATCACCGTCGCCACCCTCGTCGAAGACAACGGCCGCTTCCTGATGGTCGAAGAACTCAAGGGCGGCCGTGCCGTGCTCAACCAGCCCGCCGGCCACCTCGACCCCAACGAAACCCTGACCGAAGCCGCCGTGCGTGAAACCCTCGAAGAAACCGGCTGGGATGTCGAAGCCACCGGTATTGTCGGGATCTACCTGTACACCGCCCCCAGCAACGGCGTGACCTACCAGCGGGTCTGCTTCACCGCCAAGGCGCTGAAACACCATCCTGACTATCAACTGGACGAAGGGATCCTGCGCGCCCGCTGGCTGACTCGTGACGAACTGATGGCCGTGCGCGACGACTGGCGCAGCGAGCTGATCATCCGCTGTATCGATGATTATCTGGCAGGCTTTCGCCACAGTCTCGAATTGATCCGCCCTTCTCTTTAGCCTTGCAGGCTCGGGCCTGCTAGAATCGCGTCCTTTTTCAAGACACCCGTTGAAACCCTATGCGTGATCCAGCCCCTTCTGACACACAAAAGAAGCGCGTCATCGTCGGCATGTCCGGCGGCGTGGACTCTTCCGTTTCCGCCGTTCTGCTCATGGAGCAGGGCTATGAGGTGGAAGGCCTGTTCATGAAGAACTGGGAGGAAGACGATGGAACGGAATATTGCACCGCCATGGACGATCTGGCGGACGCCCAGGCCGTGTGCGACAAAATTGGCATCAATCTGCACACCGCCAACTTTGCCGCCGAGTACTGGGACAACGTGTTCGAACACTTCCTGGCCGAATACAAGGCCGGCCGCACGCCGAACCCGGACATCCTGTGTAACCGCGAAATCAAGTTCAAGGCGTTCCTCGACTACGCCATGATGCTCGGCGCCGACCTGATCGCCACTGGCCACTATGTGCGCCGCCGCGATATCGACGACCGCACCGAGTTGCTCAAAGGCCTGGACCCAAACAAGGACCAGAGCTACTTCCTGCACGCCGTCGGCGGTGAACAGATCGCCAAGACCCTGTTCCCGGTGGGTGAACTGGAAAAGCCCGAAGTACGCAAGATCGCCGAGAAGCACGGCCTGGCCACCGCCAAGAAGAAGGATTCCACCGGGATCTGCTTTATTGGCGAACGCCGCTTCAGTGACTTCCTCAAGCAGTACCTGCCAGCGCAACCGGGCGAGATCAAGACCACCGAAGGCGAGGTCATTGGCCGCCATCATGGTCTGATGTACCACACCATCGGCCAACGTCAGGGCTTGGGTATTGGCGGCCTGAAAGACGCCGGTGAAGAGCCATGGTACGTACTGGTCAAGGACCTGGAGCACAACGAATTGATCGTTGGCCAGGGCAATGAGCATCCATGGCTGTTTTCCGGCGCCCTGCTGGCTTCGGATATTTATTGGGTCAACCCGATCGACCTGAGCGCCCCGCGCCGCCTGACTGCCAAAGTACGCTACCGCCAAAGCGACCAGCCTTGCACCCTGGAAAAAACCGCCAGCGGCTACCGTGCCACTTTCGATGACCCGCAACGCGCGGTCACGCCAGGCCAGTCGGTAGTGTTCTATGATGGAGAGATCTGCCTGGGAGGCGGCGTGATTGAAGTCGCCGAACCCTGGAGCAGCCAGGCATGAGCCCGACCCAGGAGCAGTTGACGGCATTGGGCGGCGTATTTCTCGCCGCCGTGCTGGTAGACAAGATCGCCAAGACCGGCCAGATCACCGAGGCAGGCCTGACCTGCATGCTCGGCAGCCTGCTGATCCGCGACCCCAAGGACACCCTGGAAGTCTACGGTGGCGACGACCTGGCCTTGCGCGAAGGCTATCGCGCGCTGATCGGAGCCCTTGAGCGCGACCCCAGCACTTTGCAGCGCGAACCCCTGCGTTACGCGCTATCGATGCTCGGCCTTGAGCGCCAACTGGCCAAGCGCGACGACCTGCTGGAGACCATCGGCAAGCGCCTGCCGCAAATCCAGTCCCAGGTCGAGCACTTCGGCCCGGCCCATGAAAACGTAGTCGCAGCCTGTGGCGCCCTGTACCAGGACACCCTGAGCACCTTGCGCCAGCGGATCCAGGTCCACGGTGACATGCGCAATCTGCAACAACCGAACAACGCCTCGAAAATACGTGCCCTGCTCCTGGCTGGCATTCGTTCGGCGCGGCTGTGGCGGCAGTTGGGTGGCCATCGCTGGCAGTTGGTCGTCAGTCGTCGCAAATTACTTAAAGAGCTTTACCCGTTGATGCGCAACGAATAAGTCGCAGCAGCAGGCCCTTTTTCACGTCGTTACGCGTAATACGCCGGTCAGTTGGCAACGGACCGGTGGATTTTTTCATGTATGATACGCGCCCCATTTCGTTGCCCGACTGTCCGAGAACACCCCATGCAGCTTTCTTCGCTCACTGCGGTTTCCCCTGTTGACGGCCGCTACGCCGGCAAAACCCAGGCCCTGCGCCCTATTTTCAGCGAATACGGCCTGATCCGTGCTCGTGTTCTGGTTGAAGTGCGCTGGCTCCAGCGCCTGGCCGCTCATCCCGCCATCAGCGAAGTGCCGGCGTTTTCCGCCGAGGCCCACGCCGTGCTCAACACCCTGGCGGAAAACTTCGCTCTGGAGCACGCCGAGCGTGTCAAAGAGATCGAGCGCACCACCAACCACGACGTAAAAGCCATTGAGTACCTGCTCAAGGAGCAGGCGGCCAAGCTGCCGGAACTGGCCCAGGTCAGCGAGTTCATCCACTTTGCCTGCACCAGCGAGGACATCAACAACCTGTCCCACGCCCTGATGCTACGTGAAGGCCGTGATGACGTGATGCTGCCGCTGATGCGCCAGACCGCCGAAGCCATCCGCGAACTGGCGATCCGTTTCGCCGACGTGCCAATGCTCTCGCGCACCCACGGTCAGCCGGCGTCGCCGACCACCCTGGGTAAAGAACTGGCCAACGTGGTGTACCGCCTGGAGCGCCAGATCGCGCAGGTGGCTGCCGTGCCATTGCTGGGCAAGATCAACGGTGCCGTAGGCAACTACAACGCCCACCTGTCGGCCTACCCTGAGATCGACTGGGAAGAAAACGCCCGCGCCTTCATCGAAGACGAGCTGGGCCTGGGCTTCAACCCGTACACCACGCAGATCGAACCGCACGACTACATCGCCGAGCTGTTCGACGCCATTGCGCGCTTCAACACCATCCTGATCGACTTCGATCGCGATATCTGGGGCTACATCTCCCTGGGCTACTTCAAGCAGCGCACCATTGCCGGTGAAATCGGTTCGTCGACCATGCCGCACAAGGTCAACCCGATCGACTTCGAGAACTCCGAAGGCAACCTCGGCATCGCCAACGCCCTGTTCCAGCACCTGGCCAGCAAGCTGCCAATCTCCCGCTGGCAGCGCGACCTGACCGACTCCACTGTACTGCGCAACCTCGGCGTGGGCTTTGCCCATAGTGTGATCGCGTACGAAGCGAGCCTCAAAGGCATCAGCAAACTGGAACTCAACGCGCAGAAAATCGCCGCTGACCTGGATGCCTGCTGGGAAGTATTGGCCGAGCCGATCCAGACCGTGATGCGCCGCTACAACATCGAAAACCCGTACGAGAAACTCAAAGAGCTGACCCGCGGCAAGGGCATCACCTCCGATGCACTGCAAACGTTCATCGACGGCCTGGACATGCCAGCCGCCGCCAAGGCCGAGCTGAAACTGCTCACCCCGGCCAACTACATCGGCAACGCTGTAGACCAAGCCAAACGCATCTGATTGCGGCTTGACCCTTTGAGACGCCCGGCAGCGCCGGGCGTTTTTATTCCCGTCTGAAAAGTGCTTTTTTTCAATAGGTTACACATGAATCCTGATATTCCTCTTCAACTTCTGGGCGGCATCACAGCACGGGAATTCCTGCGCGACTACTGGCAGAAAAAACCGCTGCTGATCCGCCAGGCCATTCCTGATTTCGAAAGCCCGATCGATGCCGACGAACTGGCCGGCCTGGCCTTGGAAGAAGAAGTCGAATCGCGCCTGGTGATCGAGCACGGCGAACGCCCATGGGAGCTGCGTCGCGGCCCGTTTGCCGAGGACGCTTTCAGCACCCTGCCCGAACGCGACTGGACTTTGCTGGTGCAAGCCGTCGACCAGTTCGTGCCGGAAGTCGCCGAACTGCTGGAAAACTTCCGCTTCCTGTCGAGCTGGCGCATCGACGATGTGATGATCAGTTTTGCCGCCCCTGGTGGCAGTGTCGGCCCGCATTTCGATAACTACGACGTGTTCCTGCTGCAAGGCGCTGGCAAGCGCAACTGGAAGATTGGCCAGATGTGCGACTCCGAGAGCCCGCTGCTGCCGAACGCCGACCTGCGCATCCTCGCCGAATTCGACGCCACCGAAGAATGGGTGCTGGAGCCGGGCGACATGCTCTACCTGCCACCGCGCCTGGCCCACTGCGGCGTGGCCGTGGACGACTGCCTGACCTATTCGGTGGGCTTTCGCGCCCCGAGCGCCGCTGAAGTGCTGACCCACTTCACCGACTTCCTCAGCCAGTACCTGCCTGACGAAGAGCGCTACACCGACGCCGACGCCCAGCCTGTGAGCGATCCACACCAGATCCAGCACGACGCCCTGGACCGCCTCAAAGGCCTGCTGGCCGAGCACATGAGCGACGAGCGCATGCTGCTGACCTGGTTCGGCCAGTTCATGACCGAACCACGCTACCCGGAACTGGTAGTCGGCCCGGAACTGGAAGAAAACGACCTGCTGGGCAGCCTGGAACAGGGCGCCGTGCTGATCCGCAACCCAAGCGCGCGCCTGGCCTGGTCCGAGGTGGATGACGACCTGCTGCTGTTTGCCAGCGGCCAGAGCCGTTACCTGCCAGGCAAACTGCGCGAACTGCTGAAGATGATTTGCGCAGCTGACGCCCTGCACGTCGACAACCTCGGCCCGTGGCTCTCGGATGAAGATGGCCGCGATCTGCTGTGCGAACTGGTCAAGCAAGGAAGCCTGGGGTTTGCCGATGAATAAGATTCACGTACGTGTCGCGGACTGGCTAAAAGACAACGCCGAGATTCGGCGCATTCGTGAAGCGGTGTTTATCGCTGAACAATCGGTCCCACCTGAATTGGAGTGGGATGCCGATGACGATGGCGCGGTGCATTTCCTTGCACTTGAAGGCGACTTTCCGATTGGTACCGCACGCCTGCTGCCCAGCGGCGAGATCGGGCGCGTGTCAGTTCTCAAAGACTGGCGCGGGCTGAAGGTCGGCGATGCACTGATGGATGCCGTGATTGACGAAGCCGAGAAATCTGGCCAGACCAAGCAAAGCCTCAGCGCACAGGTGCATGCCGCACCGTTCTATGAGCGTCTGGGTTTCAAGATCGTCAGCGATGAATTCCTCGAAGTCGGGATTCCGCATGTTGATATGGTACGTGAGGGCTAAGCACCTCCCCGTAGGAGCGAGCTTGCTCGCGAAAGCCTGAGGGGTCCCGCTGAGTGCCAGGCTTCCAGCGTTATCGTTAACGTCCATCGCGAGCAAGCTCGCTCCTACAAAAGGCCCTGCCATCCACCGATGCCAGGGCCTTTTGCCGTCTACGATTCAACTTGCGGCCTGCCAGGCCGACAAACTGGCAGAATCACTCTTTGAATCGCAGAGATAACGGACATGTCCCTACGCCCCCTGCTCACCACCTTGCTCCTGGCCGCCAGCTTCTCGGTGATGGCTGCCACCGAAGTCGTCCCCCTGGGCAACCGCACCAGCGCAGACCTGCTGCCCGTGGCACAGCATTTCATTGGCAAGGATGGCAGCGTCAGCGCCTACGGTAATCAACTGATCGTCAATGCCGAACCAGACAAGATCCAGGGGCTGCGCGCCCTGCTCTCACAACTGGACACACCGCCCAAGCGACTGCTGATCACCGTCGACACCAATGAAAACAACCAACAGGCCAACACTCAGGTCATTACCTACAGCACTGAGAGCCGTGACGGCGGTATCCAGCAGATCCAGGCCAGCGAAGGCGTACCCGCGCTGATCCAGGTGGGCCAGAGCGTGCCGCTGACCACCACCCAGCCAGACACCTATGGCCGCCCGCAAAACCAGACGCAATACCACAATGTCACCCAGGGTTTCTACGTCACTGCCAGCATCACCGGTGAAACCGTTCACCTGAGCATCAGTACCCATCGTGACCGCATGAGCCAGGAACGTTCCGATGTAGTGAACGTTCAAAGCACCGACACAACCGTCAGCGGACGCCTGGGCGAATGGATCACCCTCGCCGGCATCAATCGCCAGACCCAAGCTGAAAAAAATCCTACAACCCGCACCCACTCTACTCAAGGCCGGGAAGACCTGACCGTGCGGGTCAAAGTAGACACCTTGAACTGAAGCACCAAAAACTGACTAATCAGTCGTATTAGACTAAAGATGTAGTGCCTCAAAAAAAGCACTACAAAACATTTGACGATCCAAAAAAGCATGGGCATGATGGCCTCGCTCCCGCTAATCAGAGGCCCCGGCAAAGGCCTTCGGATCGTCGCTCCAAGCTACCCACCTGAGCCGATTCGTGTCTGTACCGCCCACAAGGCGTGTTTGACGAGGTTGCGACTGGAACGAAGTTGTCCCGAGGGACGGAAGCGTAACTAGGTAACCTGGCAACACACTGTTGGATCGTATGAAGGCCCACGACGCCCGAAGACTGTTCTCGGTTCGCCTCTACCTGCTCACTTCCCCCTTGAGCCCATCGTTCACCCGTCGCCTCCCCCGTCAAACCTGACTTGACCGCCTAAGCTTCTGGTCAGCGAGCGCCACGCCCATGCACTGAATGCACGGCGGCTAACGGAATTTTCCACCCAAGACGTGACGAGGTTTTTCCCCATGGCACTGACACGCGAACAGCAAATTGCAGCCCTTGAAAAAGACTGGGCTGAAAACCCACGCTGGAAAGGCGTGACACGCGCTTACTCCGCTGCTGACGTCGTCCGCCTGCGTGGCTCGGTTCAACCTGAGCACACCTTTGCAAAACTGGGCGCCGAGAAGCTGTGGAACCTGGTCACCCAGGGTGCCAAGCCGTCCTTCCGTCCCGATAAAGATTTCGTCAACTGCATGGGCGCCCTGACCGGTGGCCAGGCTGTGCAACAAGTCAAAGCCGGTATCCAGGCGATATACCTGTCGGGCTGGCAAGTGGCGGCAGACAACAACTCGGCCGAATCCATGTACCCGGACCAGTCGCTGTACCCGGTGGACTCCGTGCCGACCGTGGTCAAGCGCATCAACAACTCATTCCGTCGCGCCGACCAGATCCAGTGGAAAGCTGGCAAGAATCCAGGTGACGAAGGCTACATCGACTACTTCGCACCCATCGTGGCCGACGCTGAAGCCGGTTTCGGCGGCGTACTGAACGCCTACGAGTTGATGAAGAGCATGATCGAGGCAGGTGCTGCTGGCGTTCACTTCGAAGACCAGCTTGCGTCAGTGAAGAAATGCGGCCACATGGGCGGCAAGGTACTGGTTCCGACCCAGGAAGCCGTGCAGAAGCTGACCGCGGCCCGCCTGGCGGCTGACGTTGCCGGCACACCCACCATCATCCTGGCCCGTACCGACGCCAACGCGGCTGACTTGCTGACTTCGGACTGCGATCCGTACGACCAGCCGTTCGTGACTGGCGAGCGAACCCAGGAAGGTTTCTACAAAGTACGCGCCGGCCTCGACCAGGCTATCGCTCGCGGCCTGGCCTACGCGCCATACGCCGACCTGATCTGGTGCGAAACTGCCAAGCCGGACCTGGACGAAGCCCGTCGCTTCGCCGAAGCAATCAAAAAGGAATACCCGGACCAACTGCTGTCGTACAACTGCTCGCCTTCCTTCAACTGGAAGAAGAACCTGGACGATGCAACCATCGCCAAGTTCCAGCGCGAACTGTCCGCCATGGGCTACAAGCACCAGTTCATCACCCTGGCCGGCATTCACAACATGTGGCACAGCATGTTCAACCTGGCACACGACTACGCCCGCAACGACATGACTGCCTATGTGAAGCTGCAAGAGCAGGAATTCGCTGACGCCGCCAAGGGTTACACCTTCGTGGCGCACCAGCAAGAAGTGGGTACTGGGTACTTCGACGACATGACCACCGTGATCCAGGGTGGCTCTTCCTCGGTGACCGCGCTGACCGGCTCGACCGAAGAAGAACAGTTCCACTGAGTGACCTGAGCAAACGGCCATTGCGGATCCGTTAAAGAGCTAACCGCAGTGCCGCACGATCTGACGCCCCGACTGGTTCGGGGCGTTTTTTTGCCCGAGAGAACACCGCCAGCCAACTGTAGGAGCGAGCTTGCTCGCAAAGTAGGTTAACGAAGATTCGGGAAACCGGAAGAAACGCGGCGGCCTCGATTTTTTCGCGAGCAAGCTCGCGCCTACAGAGATTGCGTCCACCTTTGGATTTTGCGCAAAAGATTGACCTAGGGCGGTATTGGCTTCGGATAAATCGGTTAAAAGATCCGCTTTACCAACTGGTGCCAAACGGGCAAGTAACAACAACTTCCCACGCTATGTGCCCAACACCTGCTTAAAACCCACGCAAACAACATTCATTATCATTTAGAGCAACAAAATCTCGTTACACCTTAAACAAAACATATTTGATGAAAAGCCTGCTAATGCCCACGGCTCAAGGCCTACAGCCCCAAGAAGGTGCACTATGTCCTTATTCCGTCGAATAATTTCGCTATAGGAATTTTACTTGCCCGGTGTTTACCCATAAAATCACGCCGATTGATTGCGCTGCGACATATCGTCACTGCTTTATTTCTTTATCACGCTCAGAGACCCTTGCTCTCTGTTAAGGATTACCAGCATGCCCGAAGCGACAGGACTCATGGCCCACAACTGGGGCTTTGCCATTTTCCTTCTAGGCGTCATCGGCCTTTGTGCCTTCATGCTCGGCGTATCCAGCCTCCTGGGGTCAAAAGCCTGGGGTCGCAGCAAAAACGAACCGTTCGAGTCCGGCATGCTGCCTACAGGTGGCGCCCGCTTGCGGCTCTCAGCCAAATTCTATCTGGTCGCGATGCTCTTCGTGATCTTCGATATCGAAGCCCTCTTTCTCTTTGCCTGGTCTGTGTCCGTCCGCGAAAGCGGCTGGACCGGATTCGTCGAAGCTCTCGTTTTCATAGCAATTCTGTTGGCAGGCCTTGTCTACCTATTTCGAGTGGGCGCCCTTGACTGGGCGCCGGAAGCTCGTCGCAAGCGGCAAGCGAAGCTGAAACAATGAGGCTTTGGCGATGCAATACAATCTCACCAGGATCGACCCGGATGCTCCTAACGAGCAGTACCCCATCGGCGAACGGGAAACTGTTTCCGATCCGTTAGAAGACCAAGTCCACAAAAACATCTACATGGGCAAGCTGGAAGACGTGCTGAACGGCGCGGTCAATTGGGGACGTAAGAACTCCCTGTGGCCGTACAACTTCGGCCTGTCCTGCTGCTACGTGGAAATGACCACCGCCTTCACGGCGCCCCACGACATCGCGCGCTTTGGCGCCGAAGTTATCCGGGCATCGCCGCGCCAGGCGGACTTCATGGTTATCGCCGGTACCTGCTTTATCAAGATGGCGCCGATCATTCAGCGCCTCTACGAGCAAATGCTCGAGCCGAAGTGGGTTATCTCCATGGGTTCGTGCGCCAACTCCGGTGGCATGTACGACATCTACTCCGTGGTTCAGGGGGTGGACAAGTTCCTGCCCGTGGACGTCTACGTGCCTGGCTGCCCGCCCCGCCCTGAAGCATTCCTGCAAGGCTTGATGCTGCTGCAGGAATCGATTGGCAAGGAGCGTCGCCCACTTTCCTGGGTTGTCGGAGATCAAGGCGTATACCGCGCCGAGATGCCGTCACAAAAGGAGATGCGCCGCGAACAGCGTATTCAGGTCACCAACCTGCGCAGCCCCGACGAAGTCTGATCCAGTGCCGCTTCTTTTTATAGAACGAAAACCTGGCTTCATTCTTTACGTTGACCGAAAGCGATAAAAAACCATGACTACAGGCAGTGCTCGACGCATCCCGCCTTACAAGGCAGACGACCAGGATGTGGTCGTCGAACTCAATAACCGTTTTGGCCCTGACGCCTTCACCGCCCAGGCCACGCATACCGGTATGCCGGTGCTGTGGGTGGCGCGTGCCAAGCTTGTCGAGGTCCTGACCTTCCTGCGCAACCTGCCCAAGCCGTATGTCATGCTCTATGACCTGCATGGCGTGGATGAGCGTCTGCGTACCAAGCGCCAGGGCTTGCCGAGCGGTGTCGACTTCACAGTGTTCTATCACCTGCTGTCGATCGAACGTAACAGCGACGTGATGATCAAGGTCGCCCTGTCTGAAAGCGACCTGAGCGTACCGACCGTGACCGGTATCTGGCCAAACGCCAACTGGTACGAGCGTGAAGTCTGGGACATGTTCGGTATCGACTTCCCGGGCCACCCGCACCTGTCGCGCATCATGATGCCACCGACCTGGGAAGGTCACCCGCTGCGCAAGGACTTCCCGGCCCGTGCCACTGAATTTGATCCATACAGCCTGACCCTGGCCAAGCAACAGCTGGAAGAAGAAGCCGCGCGCTTCCGCCCAGAAGACTGGGGCATGAAGCGCTCCAGCACCAACGAGGACTACATGTTCCTCAACCTGGGCCCGAACCACCCTTCGGCCCACGGTGCCTTCCGCATCATCCTGCAATTGGACGGCGAAGAAATCGTCGACTGCGTGCCGGACGTTGGCTACCACCACCGTGGTGCCGAGAAAATGGCCGAGCGCCAGTCCTGGCACAGTTTCATCCCGTACACCGACCGTATCGACTACCTCGGCGGCGTGATGAACAACCTGCCTTACGTGCTCTCGGTCGAGAAGCTGGCGGGCATCAAGGTTCCGGACAAGGTCGACACCATCCGCATCATGATGGCCGAGTTCTTCCGGATCACCAGCCACTTGCTGTTCCTGGGTACCTATATCCAGGACGTCGGCGCCATGACCCCGGTGTTCTTCACCTTCACCGACCGTCAACGGGCCTACAAGGTCATCGAAGCCATCACCGGTTTCCGCCTGCACCCGGCCTGGTACCGCATCGGCGGTGTGGCCCACGACCTGCCGAACGGCTGGGAGCGCCTGGTCAAGGAATTCATCGACTGGATGCCCAAGCGTCTGGACGAGTACCAAAAAGCCGCGTTGGACAACAGTATTCTCAAGGGCCGGACCATCGGCGTCGCCGCCTACAACACCAAAGAGGCCCTGGAGTGGGGCGTCACCGGTGCTGGCCTGCGTTCGACCGGTTGCGATTTCGACCTGCGTAAAGCGCGCCCGTACTCCGGCTACGAGAACTTCGAATTCGAAGTCCCGCTGGCTGCCAATGGCGATGCCTACGACCGTTGCATCGTGCGCGTCGAAGAAATGCGCCAGAGCCTGAAAATCATCGAGCAGTGCATGCGCAACATGCCGGCCGGCCCTTACAAGGCGGATCACCCGCTGACCACGCCGCCGCCCAAAGAGCGCACGCTGCAGCACATCGAAACCCTGATCACGCACTTCCTGCAAGTTTCGTGGGGCCCGGTGATGCCGGCCAACGAATCCTTCCAGATGATTGAAGCGACCAAGGGTATCAACAGTTATTACCTGACGAGCGATGGCGGCACCATGAGCTACCGCACCCGGATTCGCACCCCAAGCTTCCCGCACTTGCAGCAGATCCCTTCGGTGATCAAAGGCGAGATGGTCGCGGACTTGATTGCGTACCTGGGTAGTATCGATTTCGTTATGGCCGACGTGGACCGCTAAGCATGAATAGCACGCTTATCCAGACAGACCGTTTCACCTTGAGTGAAACCGAGCGCTCGGCCATCGAGCACGAGCTGCATCACTACGAAGACCCGCGCGCGGCGTCGATCGAAGCCTTGAAGATCGTCCAGAAGGAACGTGGCTGGGTGCCGGACGGCGCCCTCTACGCCATCGGCGAGATGCTCGGCATCCCCGCCAGCGACGTTGAAGGTGTGGCGACGTTCTACAGCCAGATCTTCCGCCAGCCGGTTGGCCGCCACATCATTCGCGTGTGCGACAGCATGGTCTGCTACATCGGCGGCCACGAGTCCGTGGTCAGCGAGATCCAGAACAAGCTGGGCATCGGCCTCGGCCAGACCACCGCGGACGGGCGCTTCACCCTGCTGCCGGTGTGCTGCCTGGGCAACTGCGACAAGGCGCCGGCGTTGATGATCGACGACGACACATTCGGTGACGTGCAGCCTGCTGGCGTCACCCAATTGCTCGAGGGCTACCCATGACCCTGACTTCCTTCGGCCCGGCCAACCTTATAAAGCGTTCGGCCGAGACTCACCCGCTGACCTGGCGCCTGCGTGACGACGGCGAAGCCGTTTGGCTTGACGAGTACCAGGCCAAGAACGGTTATGCCGCCGCGCGCAAAGCCTTCGCCGACATGGCCCAGGACGATATTGTCCAGACCGTGAAAGACGCAGGCTTGAAAGGCCGCGGCGGTGCAGGCTTCCCCACTGGTGTGAAATGGGGCCTGATGCCCAAAGACGAATCCATCAACATCCGCTACTTGCTGTGCAACGCGGATGAAATGGAGCCGAACACCTGGAAAGACCGCATGCTGATGGAGCAACTGCCCCATCTGCTGATCGAGGGCATGCTGATCAGCGCCCGCGCGCTGAAAACCTACCGTGGCTACATCTTCCTGCGTGGCGAGTACACCACCGCCGCCAAGCACCTGAACCGTGCCGTGCAAGAAGCCAAGGCAGCAGGCCTGTTGGGCAAGAACATCTTAGGTTCCGGTTTCGACTTCGAATTGTTCGTGCACACCGGCGCCGGGCGTTATATCTGCGGTGAAGAAACCGCACTGATCAACTCCCTCGAAGGCCGCCGAGCCAACCCGCGTTCCAAGCCGCCCTTCCCTGCCGCCGTTGGCGTGTGGGGCAAGCCGACCTGCGTGAACAACGTTGAAACCCTGTGCAACGTACCGGCAATCATTGCCGACGGCGTCGACTGGTACAAATCGTTGGCCCGTGAAGGCAGTGAAGACATGGGCACCAAGCTCATGGGCTTCTCCGGCAAGGTCAAGAACCCGGGTTTGTGGGAACTGCCATTTGGTGTCACAGGCCGTGAGCTGTTCGAGGACTACGCCGGCGGCATGCGCGACGGCTATACCTTGAAAGCCTGGCAGCCTGGCGGCGCCGGCACCGGTTTCCTGTTGCCCGAGCACCTGGACGCACAAATGTATGCCGGCGGCATCGCCAAGGTTGGCACCCGTATGGGTACCGGCCTGGCCATGGCGGTGGACGACAGCGTCAACATGGTTTCCTTGCTGCGCAACATGGAGCAGTTCTTCTCCCGCGAATCCTGTGGTTTCTGCACCCCTTGCCGCGATGGTTTGCCATGGAGCGTCAAGCTCTTGATGGCCATCGAGAAAGGTGAAGGCCAACCCGGTGATATCGAGACCCTGCTGGGTCTGGTCGGTTTCCTCGGCCCAGGCAAGACCTTCTGTGCTCACGCACCGGGCGCCGTGGAGCCATTGGGCAGCGCCATCAAATACTTCCGCTCGGAGTTCGAAGCCGGCATCGCGCCCAAAAGCGCCGCCGTCCCGCCTCTGGCAAAGCCGATCGTAGTCGGCGCGTAACGTTTAAAAAAGCAAGGGTCCGTGCCCGCAGCTTTCTCATGTGATGACGCCTTAACGGCTGTGTTGATTCACATGAATAACAAGATTCCATTAGCCACGCCCGCTGACAACGGGCCAACGAAGAACTTTGAACCATGGCCACTATCCACGTAGACGGCAAAGAGCTCGAAGTCGATGGGGCAGACAACCTGTTACAGGCGTGTCTGTCGCTAGGCCTCGACATCCCATATTTCTGCTGGCACCCCGCCCTTGGCAGCGTTGGCGCTTGCCGCCAGTGCGCGGTCAAGCAGTACACCGACGAGAACGACACCCGTGGTCGCATCGTCATGTCCTGCATGACCCCCGCCACCGACGGCAGCTGGATCTCCATCGAAGACGAAGAAGCGAAAGTGTTTCGCGCCAGCGTCGTTGAATGGTTGATGACCAACCACCCCCACGACTGCCCGGTCTGTGAGGAAGGCGGTCACTGTCACCTGCAAGACATGACGGTGATGACCGGCCACAACGAGCGCCGCTATCGTTTTACCAAACGCACTCACCAGAATCAGGACCTGGGCCCGTTCATTTCCCATGAAATGAACCGCTGCATCGCCTGCTATCGCTGCGTGCGTTTCTATAAAGACTACGCGGGCGGCACCGACCTGGGCGTATTCGGCGCACACGACAACGTGTACTTCGGTCGCGTTGAAGACGGCGTGCTCGAAAGCGAGTTCTCCGGCAACCTCACCGAGGTCTGCCCGACCGGTGTGTTCACCGACAAAACTCACTCCGAGCGCTACAACCGTAAGTGGGACATGCAGTTCTCGCCAAGCATCTGCCATGGTTGCTCCAGCGGTTGCAACATCTCCCCGGGCGAGCGTTACGGCGAACTGCGCCGGATCGAAAACCGCTTCAACGGCTCGGTCAACCAGTACTTCCTGTGCGACCGTGGCCGTTTCGGCTATGGCTACGTCAACCGCGAAGACCGCCCGCGCCAGCCGCTGCTGGCAGATGGCGCCAAGCTGAGCCTGGACGACGCGCTGGATAAAGCCGCCGACCTGCTGCGCGGTCGCAACATCGTCGGTATCGGTTCGCCCCGCGCCAGCCTCGAAAGCAACTACGCGTTGCGCGAGCTGGTGGGCGCCGAGCACTTCTACTGCGGTATCGAAGCCGGTGAGCTGGAGCGCATCCGCCTGGTCCTGCAAGTGCTGAACGACAGCCCACTGCCCGTTCCGAACATGCGCGACATCGAAGACCACGACGCAATTTTCGTCCTCGGTGAAGACCTGACCCAAACCGCTGCTCGTGTGGCGCTGTCCCTGCGCCAGTCGGTAAAAGGCAAGGCCGAGGACATGGCCGACGCCATGCGCGTCCAGCCATGGCTCGACGCCGCGGTGAAAAATATCGGCCAGAACGCGTTGAACCCGCTATTTATCGCAAGCCTGGCTGACACCAAGCTCGACGACATCGCCGAAGAATGCGTACACGCAGCGCCCGACGACCTGGCCCGCATCGGTTTCGCCGTGGCCCACGCCCTCGACGCCAGCGCCCCTGCCGTCGAAGGCCTGGACGCCGAAGCCCTGGAACTGGCCAAGCGCATCGCCGACGCCCTGTTGGCAGCCAAACGTCCATTGATCATTGCCGGTACCTCCCTGGGTTCCAAGGCGCTGATCGAAGCCGCCGCCAACATCGCCAAGGCCCTGAAGCTGCGCGACAAGAACGGCTCCATCAGCCTGATCGTGCCGGAAGCCAACAGCCTCGGCCTGGCCATGCTGGGTGGTGAATCGGTAGACGCCGCGCTGCAAGCCGTGATCGACGGCAGTAGCGATGCCATCGTGGTGCTGGAAAACGATCTGTACACCCGCACTGATTCGGCCAAGGTCGACGCAGCGCTGAACGCGGCCAAAGTACTGATCGTTGCCGACCATCAGAAGACCACAACCAGCGACCGCGCCGACCTGGTTCTGCCAGCCGCCAGTTTTGCTGAAGGCGACGGTACCCTGGTCAGCCAGGAAGGCCGCGCCCAGCGTTTCTTCCAGGTCTTCGATCCTAAGTACATGGACGCCAGCATCCTGGTTCACGAAGGCTGGCGCTGGCTGCATGCCCTGCGCGCCACCCTGCTGAATCAACCGATCGACTGGCCCCAACTCGACCACGTCACCGCAGCCGTCGCCGCAAGCACGCCGCAACTGGCGCGTATCGTCGATGCCGCACCGTCCGCCGCGTTCCGCATCAAGGGCATGAAACTGGCCCGTGAACCGCTGCGTTACTCCGGTCGTACCGCCATGCGCGCCGACATCAGCGTGCACGAACCGCGTACCCCGCAAGACAACGACACCGCGTTTTCCTTCTCCATGGAAGGTTATTCGGGTTCGGTCGAACCGCGTCAGCAAGTACCTTTCGCCTGGTCTCCAGGCTGGAACTCGCCGCAAGCCTGGAACAAGTTCCAGGACGAAGTCGGTGGTCACATCCGCGCTGGCGACCCGGGCACCCGCCTGATCGAAAGTGCTGGTGACTCGCTGAACTGGTTCGCCGCTGCCCCACGTCCGTTCAACCCGGCCCAGGGTACCTGGCAGGTCGTGCCGTTCTTCCACCTGTTCGGCAGCGAAGAGAACTCTTCTAAAGCCGCGCCGGTACAAGGGCGCATTCCAGAAGCCTACGTATCCCTGGCCAAGTCCGAAGCCGATCGCCTGGGCGTCAACGACGGTGCCTTGCTCAGTTTGACCGTAGCAGGCAAGACCTTGCGTCTGCCGCTGCGCATCAACGAAGAGCTGGGCGCTGGCCTGGTTGCACTGCCAAAAGGCATCGCCGGCATTCCTCCGGCAATCTTTGGCCAAACCGTTGACGGTCTGCAGGAGGCAGCGCAATGACCTGGTTCACCCCTGAAGTGATCGACGTGATCATCGCGGTGGTCAAGGCCATCGTGATCCTGTTGGCCGTGGTCGTCGCGGGCGCTCTGCTCAGCTTCGTCGAACGTCGCCTGCTGGGCTGGTGGCAGGACCGTTACGGCCCGAACCGCGTTGGCCCGTTCGGCATGTTCCAGATCGCCGCCGACATGCTGAAAATGTTCTTCAAGGAAGACTGGACACCGCCGTTTGCCGACAAGGTGATCTTCACCCTGGCACCGGTGGTGGCCATGAGCGCCTTGCTGATTGCCTTCGCGGTCATCCCGATCACCCCGACCTGGGGCGTGGCGGACCTGAACATCGGCTTGCTGTTCTTCTTCGCCATGGCCGGCCTGTCGGTCTACGCGGTGCTGTTCGCCGGTTGGGCCAGCAACAACAAGTTCGCCCTCTTGGGTAGCTTGCGGGCCTCCGCACAAACCGTGTCCTACGAAGTGTTCATGGGCCTGGCGCTGATGGGCATCGTGGTACAGGTTGGCTCGTTCAACATGCGCGACATCGTCGAGTACCAGGCGCAGAACCTGTGGTTCATCATTCCGCAGTTCTTCGGTTTCTGTACCTTCTTCATCGCTGGCGTGGCCGTGACTCACCGTCACCCCTTCGACCAGCCGGAAGCGGAACAGGAACTGGCCGATGGTTACCACATTGAATACGCCGGCATGAAATGGGGCATGTTCTTCGTCGGTGAGTACATCGGCATCATCTTGATCTCGGCCCTGCTGGTCACGCTGTTCTTCGGCGGCTGGCACGGACCGTTCGGCATCCTGCCGCAACTGGCTTTCTTCTGGTTCTTCTTGAAGACCGCGTTCTTCATCATGCTGTTCATCCTGCTGCGCGCTTCCATCCCGCGCCCACGGTATGACCAGGTGATGGATTTCAGCTGGAGATTCTGCCTGCCGCTGACCCTGATCAATTTGCTGGTGACTGCTGCCGTTGTGTTGTGGAACACGCCAGCGGGCGCGGTTCAGTGAGGATTTGACCCATGTTCAAATATATTGGCGACATCGTTAAGGGTACCGGTACCCAGTTGCGAAGCCTGGTGATGGTGTTCGGTCACGGCTTTCGCAAACGCGACACCCTGCAATACCCGGAAGAAGCGGTGTACCTGCCGCCGCGCTATCGCGGCCGTATCGTGCTGACCCGCGACCCCGACGGCGAAGAGCGTTGCGTAGCCTGTAACCTGTGCGCCGTGGCGTGCCCGGTGGGCTGCATTTCGCTGCAGAAAGCAGAAACCGAAGACGGTCGTTGGTACCCGGACTTTTTCCGCATCAACTTCTCGCGCTGCATTTTTTGTGGCCTCTGCGAGGAAGCCTGCCCGACCACCGCGATCCAGCTGACACCGGATTTCGAGATGGCCGAGTTCAAACGTCAGGACCTGGTGTACGAGAAAGAAGATCTTTTGATTTCCGGTCCCGGTAAAAACCCTGATTACAACTTCTATCGTGTTGCAGGTATGGCCGTTGCCGGTAAGCCAAAAGGCGCCGCACAAAACGAAGCCGAACCGATCAACGTGAAGAGCTTGCTGCCTTAAGGAAGAAAGATGGAATTCGCTTTCTATTTCGCATCGGGTATTGCAGTAGTGTCCACGCTTCGCGTGATCACCAACACCAACCCCGTGCACGCCCTGCTCTACCTGATCATTTCGCTGATCGCCGTGGCCATGACCTTTTTCGCACTCGGCGCACCGTTCGCCGGCGTGCTGGAAGTGATCGCCTACGCTGGCGCCATCATGGTGCTGTTCGTGTTTGTGGTGATGATGCTCAACCTGGGGCCGGCTTCGGTCGCCCAGGAACGCGTCTGGCTCAAACCCGGCATCTGGCTCGGCCCGGTGATCCTGGCAGCCCTGCTGCTGGCTGAACTGCTGTATGTGCTGTTCGCTCACCAGAGCGGCCAGGCCATCGGCCACACCACCGTAGACGCCAAGGCCGTGGGCATCAGCCTGTTCGGTCCGTACCTGCTGGTGGTCGAACTGGCTTCGATGCTGCTGCTCGCGGCAGTCATCACGGCCTTCCACTTGGGCCGCAACGAAGCCAAGGAGCAATGACGATGCCTGCTATCCCTTTGGAGCATGGTCTGGCGGTCGCCGGCATCCTGTTCTGCCTTGGCCTGGTCGGCCTGATGGTTCGCCGTAACATTTTGTTCGTGTTGATGAGCCTGGAAATCATGATGAACGCCGCGGCACTGGCGTTCATCGTGGCAGGTGCGCGTTGGGGACAACCGGATGGACAAGTCATGTTCATCCTGGTGATCAGCCTGGCAGCCGCCGAAGCCAGCATTGGCCTGGCGATCCTGCTGCAACTGTATCGTCGCTTCCACACGCTTGATATCGACGCTGCCAGTGAGATGCGCGGATGAACATGATCTTTCTGACTTTCGTATTTCCCCTGCTCGGTTTCCTGCTGCTGTCGTTCTCCCGTGGACGCTGGTCGGAGAACCTCTCGGCGCTGATCGGTGTGGGCTCCATTGGCCTGTCGGCGATTGTCGCCGCCTACGTCATCTGGCAATTCAACGTCGCGCCTCCGGAAGGCGGTCATTACACCCTGGTGCTGTGGCAGTGGATGTCGGTGGAGGGCTTCAAGCCCGACTTCGCCCTCTATGTCGACGGCCTGTCGATCACCATGCTCGGCGTGGTGGTGGGTGTAGGCTTCCTGATTCACCTGTTCGCATCCTGGTACATGCGCGGTGAGGCCGGTTACTCGCGCTTCTTCGCGTACACCAACCTGTTTATCGCCAGCATGCTGTTCCTGGTGCTGGGCGATAACCTGTTGTTCCTGTACTTCGGCTGGGAAGGCGTGGGTCTGTGCTCGTACCTGTTGATCGGTTTCTACTACAGCAACCGCAACAACGGTAACGCGGCACTCAAGGCCTTCATCGTGACCCGGATCGGCGACGTGTTCATGGCCATCGGCCTGTTCATCCTGTTCCAACAGGTAGGCACGCTGAATATCCAGGAGCTGCTGGTGCTGGCACCGCAGAAATTCCAGGTCGGCGACTTCTGGATCACCCTGGCGACCCTGATGCTGCTGGGTGGTGCTGTCGGTAAGTCGGCGCAACTGCCACTGCAAACCTGGCTGGCGGACGCAATGGCCGGCCCTACCCCGGTGTCGGCACTGATCCACGCCGCAACGATGGTAACCGCCGGTGTCTACCTGATCGCCCGTACCCACGGCCTGTTCACCCTGGCGCCGGAAGTCCTGCATCTCGTTGGCCTGGTGGGTGGCGTGACCCTGGTACTGGCCGGTTTTGCCGCGCTGGTACAGACCGACATCAAGCGTATCCTCGCCTACTCGACCATGAGCCAGATCGGCTACATGTTCCTGGCCCTGGGCGTCGGCGCCTGGGACGGGGCGATCTTCCACCTGATGACCCACGCCTTCTTCAAGGCCTTGCTGTTCCTTGCTTCCGGTGCGGTGATCGTTGCCTGCCACCACGAGCAGAACATCTTCAAGATGGGCGGCCTGTGGAAGAAACTGCCGCTGGCCTACACCAGCTTCATCGTCGGCGGCGCAGCCTTGTCGGCCCTGCCACTGGTGACCGCAGGTTTCTATTCGAAAGACGAAATCCTCTGGGAAGCCTTTGCCAGCGGTAACCAGGGTCTGCTGTACGCCGGTCTGGTGGGTGCGTTCATGACCTCGCTGTACACCTTCCGCCTGATCTTCATCACCTTCCACGGTGAAGCCAAGACCGAAGCGCATGCAGGCCACGGCATCTCTCACTGGCTGCCACTGTCGGTGCTGATCATTCTGTCGACCTTCGTCGGCGCCATGATCACTCCGCCACTGGGCGGTGTACTGCCACAAAGCGTCGGCCATGCCGGCGGTGCCGACAAACACAGCCTGGAAATCGCCTCGGGGGCCATCGCCCTGGCAGGTATCCTGCTGGCGGCCCTACTGTTCCTTGGCAAGCGTCGCTTCGTCACTGCCGTTGCCAACAGTGGCATTGGCCGCTTCCTCTCGGCCTGGTGGTTCGCTGCCTGGGGCTTCGACTGGATCTACGACAAACTGTTCGTCAAGCCTTACCTTGCCATCAGCCATGTACTGCGCAAAGACCCGTTTGACCAGACCATCGGTTTGATCCCGCGCGCCGCCAAGGCCGGCCACACCGCCCTGAGCCGCAGCGAGACTGGACAATTACGTTGGTATGCAGCCTCCATGGCCGCCGGTGCCGTGTTGGTGATCGGCGCCATCGTTGTGGTAGCGGTCTGATATGAACTTTGCGAACTTGCGAAAGGAAACGAGCCCGTCATGATTCTGCCCTGGCTAATCCTGATCCCTTTTATCGGCGGCCTGCTCTGCTGGATGGGCGAGCGCTTCGGCGCTACCCTGCCCCGCTGGATTGCGTTGCTGACCATGTCCCTGGAACTCGCACTCGGCCTCTGGCTGTGGGCCCACGGCGACTATTCACTTGCTCCGGCGCCTGGCGCCGATCCGACCTGGGCCATCGAGTTCAAACACGTCTGGATCGAGCGCTTCGGCATCAACGTGCACCTGGCCCTCGATGGCCTGTCGCTGCTGATGATCCTGCTGACCGGTCTGCTGGGTATCCTCTCGGTACTCTGCTCCTGGAAAGAGATTCAGCGTCATGTGGGCTTCTTCCACCTGAACCTGATGTGGATCCTGGGCGGCGTGGTCGGCGTATTCCTCGCCCTCGACCTGTTCATGTTCTTCTTCTTCTGGGAAATGATGCTGGTGCCGATGTACTTCCTCATCGCGCTCTGGGGTCACAGTTCTTCGGATGGCAAGAAAACCCGGATCTACGCGGCGACCAAGTTCTTCATCTTCACCCAGGCTTCCGGCCTGATCATGCTGGTGGCGATCCTGGGTCTGGTACTGGTCAACTTCAACAACACCGGCGTGATTACCTTCAACTACGCCGACCTGTTGAAAACCCAGATGTCGCTCACCACCGAGTACATCCTGATGTTGGGCTTCTTCATCGCGTTTGCGGTGAAGCTGCCGGTGGTGCCGTTCCACTCCTGGTTGCCTGACGCTCATGCCCAGGCGCCGACCGCAGGTTCCGTGGACCTGGCGGGTATCCTGTTGAAGACCGCTGCTTACGGCCTGCTTCGTTTCGCCCTGCCGCTGTTCCCGAACGCCTCGGCCGAGTTTGCGCCGATCGCCATGACCCTGGGTCTTATCGGGATCTTCTACGGTGCGTTCCTGGCCTTCGCGCAAACCGACATCAAGCGTCTGATTGCCTTCTCGTCCGTTTCCCACATGGGCTTCGTACTGATCGGCATCTACTCCGGCAGCCAGTTGGCCTTGCAAGGTGCCGTGATCCAGATGCTGGCCCACGGTGTTTCGGCAGCCGCGCTGTTTATCCTCAGTGGTCAGTTGTACGAGCGCCTGCATACCCGTGACATGCGTGAAATGGGTGGTGTGTGGTCGCGTATCGCCTACCTGCCGGCCATCAGCCTGTTCTTCGCCGCTGCGTCCCTGGGCTTGCCGGGTACCGGTAACTTCATCGGCGAGTTCCTGATCCTGATGGGTGCGTTCGTGCAGACACCGTGGATCAGCGCCATTGCCACCTCCGGCCTGGTGTTCGGTTCGGTTTACTCGCTGATCATGATCCACCGTGCCTATTTCGGCCCGGCCAAGTCCGACACCGTCCTGCAAGGGATGGATGCTCGCGAACTGATCATGGTGCTCGGCCTTGCGGTATTGCTGATCTACATCGGCGTGTACCCGCAACCGTTCCTGGATACTTCTGCCGCGACGATGCATGGCGTGCAGCAGTGGTTCAGCACCGCCTTCTCTCAACTCGCTTCGGCCCGGTAAGAGCGCTATGGAATTCACGATCCAACACTTTATCGCGCTTGCGCCGCTGCTGATCACCAGCCTCACCATCGTGGTGGTGATGCTGGCGATCGCCTGGCGCCGCAATCACTCGCAAACGTTCCTGCTGTCCACCGCCGGCCTGAACCTGGCCTTGCTGTCGATCATCCCGGCACTCAAGGTTGCACCACTGGCGGTCACTCCGTTGATGATGGTCGATGACTTCGCGCTGCTGTACATCGCGTTGATCCTGGTTGCCACCCTGGCCTGCGTCACCCTCGCCCACGCCTACCTCGGCGAAGGCGGTACCGGCTACCCAGGCAACAAGGAAGAGCTGTACCTGCTGATCCTGCTGGCTGCAGCCGGCGGTATCGTGTTGGTCAGCGCGCAGCACCTGGCCGGCTTGTTCATCGGCTTGGAACTGCTGTCGGTCCCGACCTACGGCCTGGTGGCATACGCCTTCTTCAACAAGCGTTCCCTGGAGGCCGGCATCAAGTACATGGTGCTGTCGGCTGCCGGTTCCGCGTTCCTGTTGTTCGGCATGGCCCTGCTCTATGCCGAAGCCGGCAGCCTGAGCTTCAGCGGTATCGGTCACGCCCTGGCGTCCACCAGCATGCCTGCGCCAATCGCCCAACTGGGCCTGGGGATGATGCTGATCGGCCTGGCGTTCAAGCTGTCGCTGGTGCCGTTCCACTTGTGGACCCCAGACGTGTACGAAGGCGCCCCGGCGCCTGTCGCTGCGTTCCTGGCCACGGCCTCGAAAGTGGCGGTGTTTGCGGTAATGGTGCGCCTGTTCCAGATTTCCCCTGCGGCCAACACCGGCGTGCTGAGCAACGTACTGACCATCATCGCCATCGCGTCGATCCTGTTCGGTAACCTGCTGGCCCTGACCCAGAACAACCTCAAGCGTCTTCTGGGTTACTCGTCCATCGCCCACTTCGGTTACCTGCTGATCGCCCTGGTGGCGAGCAAAGGCCTGGCAGTGGAAGCGATTGGCGTGTACCTGGTCACCTACGTGATCACCAGCCTCGGCGCCTTCGGTGTGATCACGCTGATGTCCTCGCCTTATAAAGGCCGTGACGCTGACGCCTTGTACGAGTATCGCGGCCTGTTCTGGCGTCGCCCGTACCTGACCGCCGTACTGACCGTGATGATGCTGTCGCTGGCCGGTATCCCGCTGACCGCTGGCTTCATCGGCAAGTTCTACATCGTCGCTACCGGTGTTGAAGCCCACGAGTGGTGGTTGGTTGCCTCCCTGGTGCTGGGTAGCGCCATTGGCGTGTTCTACTACCTGCGCGTGATGGTCACCCTGTACCTGATCGAGCCAAACCTGCGTCGTGTAGACGCCGAGTTGCACTGGGAACAGAAAGCCGGCGGCGTGATGCTGCTGGCAATCGCCCTGCTGGCGTTCTTCCTGGGCGTGTACCCACAACCGTTGCTCACCCTGGTGCAGCATGCGGTGATGGCGGGTTGATCGCTTAGCGGCAAGCAGTAAACAGAACGGCACCTTCGGGTGCCGTTTTGCGCTTCTGGGGACTGCGCGATACCCAAACAGAAACGGCACCTTTCGGTGCCGTTGCTTTATCCAGGGTTACGTTTACTTACGCGCCGCCTCCCAAGACTTGAGCAGGTCGGCATAATTCACGGTTTCACCCTTGGGCTTCTCATTCGCCAGTTTCGGCTTCGGCGCGCCGGGCTGGTCGAACCAGTATTGCGCATCCCGCTCGGCATTCATCTTCGGCCCGCACACCGGTTGCACCTTGGCGCGCTCCAGCCGCGTCATGATCGCGTCCTGCTCCTTGGCCAGATTATCGAGGGCCTGTTGCGGGGTTTTCTCGCCGCTGGCGGCAGCCGCGATGTTGCTCCACCACAGTTGCGCCAGGCGTGGGTAATCCGGCACGTTGGTGCCGGTCGGCGTCCACTGCACCCGCGCTGGGCTACGGTAGAACTCCACCAGGCCACCGAGTTTCGGCGCCATATCAGTCATGGCCTGGGAGTTGATGTCAGACTCACGAATCGGCGTCAGACCAACGATGGTTTTTTTCAGCGACACGGTTTTCGAGGTCACAAACTGCGCGTAGAGCCAGGCCGCGAGTTTTTGTTTTTCTGGCGTGGACTTGAGGAAGGTCCAGGCGCCCACGTCCTGATAACCGAGCTTCATGCCCTCCTCCCAGTACGGTCCGCGTGGCGAGGGAGCCATGCGCCATTTTGGCGTGCCGTCGGCGTTCACCACCGGCAGGCCTGGCTTGGTCATGTCGGCGGTAAACGCGGTGTACCAGAATATCTGCTGGGCAATATTGCCCTGTGACGGCACCGGCCCGGACTCGGAGAAGGTCATGCCCGCCGCTTCCGGTGGTGCATAGGCTTTCATCCAATCCACGTATTTTTGCGTAGCAAACACTGCCGCCGGGCCGTTGGTGTCGCCGCCACGGGTGACGCTGGAACCCACTGGATGGCAATCCTCGACACGAATCCCCCACTCGTCCACCGGTAAGCCGTTGGGCAAGCCTTTGTCGCCACCACCGGCCATGGAGAACCAGGCATCGGTAAAGCGCCAGCCCAGGGAAGGATCTTTCTTGCCGTAGTCCATGTGTCCATAGACGCGTTTGCCGTCGATTTCCTTGACGTCTTCGCTGAAGAACTTGGCGATGTCTTCATAGGCCGACCAGTTCACCGGCACGCCTAATTCATAGCCGTACTTTTCCTTGAACTTGGCTTTCAGGTCCGGCCGCTCGAACCAGTCGGCACGGAACCAGTACAGGTTGGCGAACTGTTGGTCGGGCAACTGGTAGATCTTGCCGTCCGGCGCAGTGGTGAAAGAGATACCAATAAAGTCCTTGAGGTCCAGGGTCGGCGACGTGAAGTTTTTGCCTTCATTGGCCATCAGGTCGGTGATGGCTTCAGTCTTGCCATAGCGAAAGTGCGTGCCGATCAAGTCCGAGTCATTGACCCAGCCGTCATAGATATTCTTGTCGGACTGCATCTGGGTTTGCAGTTTCTCCACCACATCGCCTTCCTGCAGCAAGTCGTGGGTCAGCTTGATCCCGGTGATTTCACTGAAGGCCTTGGCCAGCACCTTGGATTCGTATTCGTGAGTGGTGAGGGTTTCCGACACCACATTGATATTCATCCCACGAAACGGCTCGGCGGCCTTGATAAACCACTTCAGCTCTTCCAACTGCTGGGCTTCGGTGAGGGTGGACGGTTTGAACTCACTGCCGATCCACTTTTTCGCGGCATCTTCGTATGCATCGGCCCAGGCCGCAGCACTCAGGCCGCTGAGCGCAAAGACGGCGGCCAATGAAATGCTATGTCGCAGCTTATTGTTTTTATCGAACATAGAGACCTCCTGGTTAGTTCAAAAAGGGGACTACAAACGCCACCCGCTCCTTGTAGGAGAAAGCTTGCTCGCGCCTACAAAGACCATGACTATCCCCAGCGCATCACAGACAACAGCCACACCACAGATAGCGCGGACGCCACCCAGATGCTCCAGCCGGTTACGCCGATTACCAGCAGATGCAGGTAAGCGCTTCCGAGAAGACCGATAAACAAGCGATCACCACGGGTGGTGCTGATCGGTAAAAAACCACGCCGCGGGATACTCGGCGAGCGCAACTCCCAGGTGGTCATGCCCGCCAATAGCAAGGCAATGGCCGCAAAGAACAGCGCAGTCGGGGTGGTCCAGGCCATCCATTCCATCATCGATTCCTCAGACCCGGCCCAGGGCAAAGCCCTTGGCCACATGGTTGCGAACAAACCAGATCACCAGCATGCCCGGCAGGATGGTCAGTACCCCGGCCGCTGCCAGTACTCCCCAGTCGATGCCCGACGCAGACACCGTACGCGTCATCACTGCAGCGATGGGCTTGGCATTCACCGAGGTCAGCGTTCGCGCCAGCAGCAGTTCAACCCAGGAAAACATGAAGCAGAAAAACGCCGTCACGCCGATGCCCGAGCCAATCAACGGGATAAAAATCTTCACAAAAAACTTGGGAAAACTATAGCCGTCGATGTAGGCAGTTTCGTCAATCTCCTTGGGCACCCCAGACATGAAGCCTTCAAGGATCCACACCGCCAAAGGCACGTTGAACAAACAGTGAGCCAGGGCCACGGCAATATGGGTATCGAACAAGCCAATGGACGAATACAGCTGGAAAAACGGCAGCAGAAACACCGCTGGCGGTGCCATGCGGTTGGTCAGCAGCCAGAAGAACAAATGCTTGTCGCCCAGGAAGCGGTAACGGGAAAACGCGTAGGCCGCCGGCAGCGCCACACTCAGGGAAATCACAGTATTCAGGCTGACGTAGTACAGCGAGTTGAGATAGCCGGTGTACCAACTGGGGTCGGTGAAAATCACCTTGTAGTTGGCAAAGGTGAAATCCTGGGGAAACAGCGTCAGCCCGCCAAGGATCTCGGTGTTGCTCTTGAAGGACATGTTCAGCAGCCAATAGATCGGTACCAGCAGGAACAAGATGTAGATCAGCAGGGGCACCACTTTGCGCTTGGTCATGGGAGCGGCCTCAGCGATTGGCGTCGGAATGGGTCATGGCGGTATAGAACAGCCAGGACACCAATAGGATGATCAAGAAGTACACCAGGGAAAACGCCGCAGCCGGGCCAAGGTCGAATTGCCCTACCGCCATTTGAGTCAAGGTCTGGCTCAAGAAGGTGGTGGCATTCCCCGGCCCACCCCCGGTCAGTACAAACGGTTCGGTGTAGATCATAAAACTGTCCATGAAGCGCAGCATCACCGCGATCAGCAGCACACTCTTCATCTTCGGCAACTGAATATGTCGGAATACCGCCCAGGCAGATGCCCGATCAATGCGCGCCGCCTGGTAGTACACATCCGGTATTGCCCGTAGTCCCGAGTAGCACAGGAGTGCCACCAGGGAGGTCCAGTGCCAGACGTCCATCACCAGCACCGTGACCCAGGCGTCCATGGTGTTGGCCGCGTAGTTGTAGTTGATGCCCATGGCATTGAGGGTTGAGCCCAACAGGCCTATATCCGCGCGGCCGAAGATCTGCCAGATGGTGCCGACCACGTTCCATGGAATCAGCAGCGGAATCGCCATCACAATCAACACCAGCGATGCCCAGCGGCCTTTGGTGGGCATGGTCAGGGCGATGGCGATGCCCAGCGGAATCTCGATCAACAGCACACAGGCGGAATAAATGAACTGGCGCAACAGCGAGTCATGCAGGCGCGGATCCAGCAGCACCTGCTTATACCAGTCGACACCGACGAAATAACGACTGGATTGGTCGAAAATGTCCTGCACCGAATAGTTGACCACGGTCATCATCGGGATCACCGCGCTGAAAGCCACCAGCAGGAACACCGGCAACACCAGCCACCAGGCCTTGTTGTTCTGCACCTTGTTCATGGCTGCACCTCCAGCAGGTAATCATCGGCATAGACCATCAACCATTGCGCGGGAAAACTGATGGACGCCCGGCCCTCCGGCACCGGCTTGTCTTCGGCCAGGCGCACCTTCAACGGCGCACCGTCGAGGTTCAGGGTCACGATCTTGTAGGTACCCAGGTCTTCTACATGGAGCACCTCGGCCTGCAACGCATCGGGATTGGGCTCGTCCCACGCATGGATAAACTCTGGTCGTATGCCAACCTGCAATTTCTTGTAGTCCGTTTGCGCAATCCGTTGCTGCAACACCTCGGATAACGCCAGATGAGTGCCCGCGAACCTCACGCCACCGGCCTCTGCCTGCACTTCAATCAGATTCATCCCTGGGCTGCCGATGAAATAGCCGACAAACGTATGACTCGGTCGCTCGAACAACTGCCGTGGCGTACCGAACTGCACGATTTGCCCGCCGTACATCACGGCGATTTTGTCGGCAAAGGTCGAGGCTTCCAATTGATCGTGAGTGACGTAGACCATGGTGATGTTGAACTGCTCGTGGATCTGCTTGAGCTTGCGCCGCAGTTTCCACTTCAGGTGCGGATCGATCACCGTCAGCGGCTCGTCGAAAAGGATCGCAGAGACGTCGTCGCGCACCAGCCCGCGCCCCATGGAAACTTTCTGTTTCTCATCGGCGGTGAGGTTACGGGCCTTTTTGCTCAACAGGGCCTGAAGGTCAAGCACCTCGGCAATTTCCTGCACCTTGCTGTGAATCTTCGCCTCGGCCATGCCTTGGTTGCGCAGCGGGAAGGCCAGGTTATCGAACACCGTCATGGTGTCGTACACCACTGGGAACTGAAACACCTGGGCGATGTTGCGCTTTTCCGGAGTCAGTTCGTTGACCACTTTGCCGTCGAACAACACCTGCCCTTGCGACGGGCTGAGCAGGCCGGAGATGATATTGAGCAAGGTGGACTTGCCGCAGCCCGAGGGACCGAGCAAGGCGTAGGCCCCTCCCTGCTCCCAGACGTGGTTCATTTCGCGAATGGCGTAGTCCTCAGACCCTGTTGGCGCAGGACTGTAGCTATGAGCCAGGTTTTGCAAATGGATCTCGGCCATCAGGCAACCCTCGCGACGCGTCGTCCAGGGGCCTGGACCAAACGCCCCTGGCCATCGAACACAAACAGCTTATGGGTAGGGATATAGATGCGAATCGGCGCATCCACGTCGTATTCGTGTACCCCTGGCAAGTGCAAAACCAGTAGGAAATGCTCACTACGCACATGCAGAAACGTTTCCGAGCCACTGATCTCCGCGACCTCTACCGTCACAGCCAGCTCCAGGTCATCGTCGTTGCTGGGCACCAGGCTGATATGGCTGGGGCGCACGCCAAAACGGAACTCGCCTTCACCGATAGGCCGCAGGTCAACATTCAGCGGGAAGTGAACATCATTGGCGAAACTCACTTCATTACCGCTGATCCGCCCCGGCATCAGGTTGATTGGCGGCTCGGAAAACAGCTCGGCCGCCAGCACGGTCTGCGGCTGGTGATAGACCTCGGGAGCTTTGCCGCTTTGGATCATCCGGCCTTCGTGGAGAATCGTGGTGGTGCCCCCCAAGGCCAGGGCCTCGTTGGGTTCGGTGGTGGCATAGATGGCAATGGTATGGCGTGCCTTGAACAACTCACGCATCTCCTGGCGCAGTTCTTCCCGCAGTTTGTAGTCCAGGTTCACCAGCGGCTCATCGAACAGGATCAACTCGGCATCCTTGACCAGCGCCCGAGCCATGGCCGTGCGCTGTTGCTGCCCACCGGACAACTCCAGGGGATGACGCTGCAGGAGCTTCTCTATGCGCAGCATCTTCGCGGTTTCAAGCACCTTGCTCTGGATCAGCTCGGTTGAGACTCCGGCCTGACGCAACGGCGAGGCGATGTTCTCGAATACGGTCATGGTCGGGTAGTTGATAAATTGCTGATAGACCATTGACACATTGCGCAGGCGCACGGGCTGCTGGCTCACGTCGACGCCGTTCATCAGGATGCGCCCGCTGTCGGGTTTGTCCAAACCGGCCATCAAACGCATCAGGCTGGTCTTGCCGGACAGGGTGCGGCCCAACAGGACGTTGAAGGAACCGGCTTCGAAACGCAGGTTGATATCATCGATCCAGGTCTGGCCTTCGATAACGCGGGTGACATGTTCCAGGGTCAATGACATGACACGACCTTTTTATTATTGGAATTGTTCTATCCAAAGATCAGAGCGAGTTTCGTGCCAAAAACCAAAAACCAAGGAGGGTCAATGGGTTGAGTAAAAAAGGTATTCGCCTCTGAACAAAAATGAACACACGCCTCTGAGCAATTGAACAACTGCCGGGTTGACAATGAACAGTTCTGAACAACACTGAATGAACTTTTTCGGATTCCACACCCTGTAGCCGCTGCCCAAAAACGAGGCTGCGATAAGTTTGGTGCGGTACTCCGACGAAGCGAGCCCCGAGGGCGGTCCTGCGGACAGGCATCGCAGCCTCGCTCCTCGGCAGCGGCTACAACACTCATAACAACAATAAAACAGAAGGTCACCGCCATGGCCGCACCTGCCCCACTGCTGGCTCACGACACCATTATCCAAGACTCCTGGCACCGCTGCCGGGCCTTCGGCCTGGATCACCAGAGCACGCCAAGCTTCGATCAACTGCCTGCCGAGGGCATCAGCCAACTGCTGGAAAGCCAGCACTCCCTGGTGCAAACCACCCACCAGGAAGTCCTGCCCTATTACGAGAACATTCTCAGCAACTCCAACTGCCTGATCATGCTCGCCGACAATCAGGGCCAGGTCCTGACCTCCTGGGGCACCCAGCGCTTTATTGAACCGAAACTGGCCCATGGTTTCAGTCCCGGTGCCAGTTGGCGGGAACGCTCCAACGGTACCAATGCTATTGGCACCGCCCTGGCCTGTGCCCAGGCCGTGCATATCGAGCACAACGAACATTTCCTCAAGGCCAACCGCTTCATGACCGGTTCCGCTGCGCCGATCTTCGATGCCCAGCGTGAAATCATCGCGGTGCTGGATGTGTCCAGCGACAGCTACCTACCGCCCTCCCACACCCTGGGCATGGTCAAGATGATGAGCCAGACGGTTGAGAACCGACTGATCCTCAACCTGTTTCGCGGTGAACATTTCCAACTGACTTTCAACACTGGCCTGAGCAACCTCGATAGCCAGTGGGCCGGCCTGCTGATCTTCGATGAAAGCGGCCAGGTGTTGTCGGCCAACCGCCGCGCCGACAATTTGCTGGGTATCAGCTTGTCGCAAGTGATGATCGACAACCTGTTCAAGGTCTCACTGCTGGAACTGCTCAATCAACCCGAAGGCCTGCCGTTTTCCTTGCAGGCCGCTGGGCGCAGCCGTTTCCAATGCCTGTTGAAGCGGCCCAGGCAGGCGCCGGTCCAGGCTCGGGTGTTTATCGAACCGAAGAAGGCCGAGCCGATACCCTCGACTATCAGCCTCAAGACCCTGCATTTTGGCGACAGCCGTGTAGAGAAAGCCGTGCGCCAGGCCGAGCGTCTGCTGGAGAAAGACATCCCACTGCTGATCCACGGCGAAACCGGTGTCGGCAAAGAAGTCTTCGTCAAAGCGTTGCACCAGGCCAGTTCCCGCAGTCAACAGGCGTTTATCGCCGTCAACTGTGCGGCGATTCCTGCCGAGCTGGTGGAATCAGAACTGTTTGGCTACGAAAAAGGCGCGTTCACCGGGGCCAACCAAAAGGGCAGCATTGGTTTGATCCGCAAGGCCGACAAAGGCACGTTGTTTCTCGACGAGATTGGCGACATGCCGCTGCCCACCCAGGCCCGTTTGCTGCGGGTGCTACAGGAGCGTTGTGTGCAACCGGTGGGCAGTAGCGAGGTATTCCCGGTGGACTTGCGCATCATCTCGGCCACCAACCGCTCGCTGCGCGAACAGGTGCAGATCGGCCGCTTTCGCGAAGACCTGTATTACCGCATCGGCGGCCTGACCCTGGAGTTGCCGCCGCTGCGCGAACGCAGCGATAAACAGGCTCTGTTCAAGCAACTGTGGGCGCAACACCGTGAGCCAAGCCAATGGGCCGGGCTCAGCCAAGAGGTATTGACGCTGTTCGAGCAGCACCCGTGGCCGGGGAATTTGCGTCAGGTGAGCAGTGTGATGCAAGTGGCATTGGCCATGGCCGAGGACCAGCCCGTGCGGGTGAAGCACTTGCCGGATGATTTTTTTGTCGACCTCAACCTGTCCGCCCCAACGCCATCCAACAACCTGCTGGACGATAGCCTGGACCTCAACCACCGACTGAACGCGGTGGGCGGTAATATTTCCCACCTCGCCCGGGAACTGGGTGTCAGCCGCAACACCCTGTACAAACGCCTGCGCCAGAAAGATGCTTAACCCCCCGGTGCCTGCCGAAAACCGGGATCACCTGATCACCTGATCGCCTGTAGCCGCTGTCGAGGCACGAGGCTGCGATAAGGGCCGCAGGACCTTCAAGCAATCTCAAGGCCCAGGCGACTGCTGCGCAGCCGATCGCAGGCTGCGCCAGCGGCTACAGGTTTTCGACAAGCTCAAGGGGGGTGTAGATCCCTATGTACTTTTGAGACAGGCCTTAAATTTTCCGAGTGAATAAATGTGCAGAAATGGACTCGTGATCCGGGGGGATCATAGTTTTTTATTCATTTGTTCAATTTTAATTGGCGTTAATATTTTATGGACTCAAAGAAAAAGAATGCAGATGTGACTGATGCATCAAAAAGCACCACTGATGCAGTTTTTTTGAACCAGGCAACCACCTCGAGCCCAAGTACCCATGCTTTTCAAGACCCTGACGGTGACATGCAGGACGCATCTACCAGCACCCCGATTTTTGCAAGCACTACCGACGAAGGCCATCTAACACTTACCGGTACCACCACTGCCGACGCGGTGGTGGAGATCTACGACAGCCTCACCAGTTTCGTGGGGTCAACACAATCAGATACCAACGGCAACTGGTCGTTTACGACAGCACAGGCCGTTAGCCAAGATGGCCATACTCTAAGCGTCGTCGTGAACGGCCAAGCCAGCCAAGACATTTCGGTCAACATAAGCAATCTTTCTTCTGTCGCCACTGCATCAGCCAACCCTGACCTCGGCAATGATGTTTCCGCAGCGGACGTCACCTCCGACGAGTCCGACCTACCATTACAAGTCGCACTCAACACCCCGGCTGGGGGTGACAGTACTGCATCACTGGCAGGCGCCACTTCAACGGCTGTACTGGCAACCCATACCATCGATCGCGTCTATGATGACGCCGGAGGTGAGACTGGCTTTGTCGGCAATGGTGGTACCACTGACGACTTGCGCCCTTCAATCAGAGGCCAGAGCAGTGAGATCGGCACTTTTATCAAGCTCTACGACAATGGCAACTTTTTGGGCTCCGCTTATGTGGACTTGCATGGCGACTGGCAGTTACAGGTGCCCACTGAACGAGCGTTCGAGCTAGGCGAGCATGTGTTAACCGTGGTTGACGCGGCAGGTAACACATCCGCACCGTTCATATTGACCATCGACATTCCTGAAGCGTCGCGACCAGTGATTGATGTGGTGTTCGACGACGTCGGGCAGACCGGTGAAATTGCCAACGGCGGCACAACGGATGATCGCACCCCAACATTGCGTGGCCACGGTGAGGCGGGCGCCCAGATTTTTCTGTATAACGGCAGCGCGCTCGTAGGGAGCACGTTTGTACAGCCAGATGGCAGCTATACGCTGAGTACCACCCTCCCTCTTGCCCCAGGCGAACACACACTCACCGTGGTCGTGAATCGCATTGCATCACAACCCTTCACGCTGACCGTGACAGACACCGAACCGGCTATCAAACCGGTGATCGATTCAGCGTTTGACAACTTTGGCAGCACTGGCGAAATCGCCAATGGCGGCACCACCGATGACGCCACTCCGCTCTTGCAGGGCAAGGGAGAAGGTGGCGCCCAAGTGGTGATCTATAACGGCGACGTCCGTATCGGCTCTACTTATAGCAGCCCGGACGGTTACTGGTCGTTCAACGTGACCACGCTGAACCAAGGCGAGCATGTGTTCACCGTGATCAGTACCACGGCCGCCGGCACCCCGATCTCGTCCGATCCGTTCACGCTGACCGTCAGCGCACCGAATTCGGTCAAGCCGGTGATTGATTCAGTGTTTGACAACTTTGGCAGCACTGGCGAAATCGCCAATGGCGGCACTACCGATGACGCCACGCCGCTCTTGCAGGGCAAGGGAGAAGGTGGCGTCCAAGTGGTGATCTATAACGGCGATATGCGTATTGGCTCTACTTATAGCAGCCCGGACGGTTACTGGTCGTTCAACGTGCCGATGCTGAACCAAGGCGAGCACGTGTTCACCGTGGTCAACGCCGGCGTCTCCTCCGATCCGTTCACGCTGACCATCAGCGCACCGGACTCGGCCAAGCCGGTGATCGATAGTGTATTCGACAATATTGGTACGGTGGGCGAGCTTGTGAGCGGCAGCACTACCGACGATGCCCGACCGACGTTTCAGGGCCGAGGTGAGCCCTCCACCTACCTCAATGTCTATGACAATGGGGTGCCGATTGCCAAAATACCAGTGGCACTGGACGGTAGCTGGAGCTATACAAATCATGCCAATAGGCTGAGCCCGGGTGAGCACATATTCACGTTTGTCGGCGCAGGTGTGACCTCAGAACCGTTTGTGCTCTATATGGAAAATGTACCTGAGACGCCGAAACCGACGATCGACAGTGCTTTCGATAACGTAGGGGCTGAAACCGGGAGCGTAATCAGTGGCGCGCTCATCGATGATCCTCGCCCGGTATTCAGCGGTCACGGAGAGCCGGATGCAACGATCTTTATATACGACAACTATGGTTATGCTGGCGCGGCCCTTGTCGATGATCAGGGTAACTGGACGTTCCAACCCAGCAAGTACGATGCTCTGAATCCTGGGGAGCATGTATTCACCGCAGTAGCCGATGGAGTGCGCTCAGAACCATTTGTGCTGCAGGTGGAAGCTGCCACACAAGCGATTCAGATGGCCACAAACGAGGGGGAATCTGACCTGCCGTCGCTGTTTGACCTACTACAAACAGGCTCCGATCTGTTTGCAGAGGAAACTGACATCACGCCGCTCGGCGACGCTGTTCTAGATCTTTCCAGCGCGGTATTCGATGAGGACCTGTATGCGGGCTCACCGCAGTTCGAAACCACTGAAGATATTCCTGGTGTTTTCTCGACAGTGGCATCGACGGACTTTTGGCAGCAACCCACTGAATATCCAGTAGGGTAAGACAGTCAGCCGGCCGTCCCGCAATGGGACGGTCGGCTCTGATACCCCAGGCCTCACCCCCACGCTCCCACCAGCAACCCCGCCCCCAACACCAAACAGAGCGGCGAGTAAAATAACGTATCCAGGCGCGCAAACCGCGACCCTCCCACTTTCTTGAAAAACCCCACCAGCTCCGAATCCCCGATCGCACGGGCAAACATGATTAGAGCAATCGCACTGATCCCCCATTGCAACGCACTATGGGACACCGGCTCGAAGTACAACCCCGCCCGCATACACACCAGCAACGCAATCAGCACCAGCCCCAATGCCACCAGAAACGTCCCCAAGGCCGACGTCTTGAACGCTGGCCGCGGCCCACTGGCGAACTCGCCAGGCAATTGGGGAATCGCCGCCATACTCCCCCATTTACCCCCGATGGCCCAATACACATGTACCACGCTGATAAAGGCAAACACCCCGACAATCCACCGCGCAACGACAAAGCTCATGGCTGGATATCCCTGAAAAAGTGGGAAAGAGGATAGCCCTCCTGAGATTTTTTGCAGCCAATTTACAGACGGCTAATGGTAAAGTGCCGCCTATGAAACTCGCCCGGACCGACCGCACGCTCATTGCCTGGATGCTCTACTGCTGCGTCCTGTTCAATGTGTTCGCCTGCAGTATCGGTCACGGGCAGATGGTCGGGATGCAGCTCAATGGCATCGGTGGCCAGTTCTGTACGGTGGACCCGCGCACCCAGGCACCGGCACCGATCAATTCTACCGATGAGTCCCTGCCGACGCTGTCCAAGGCCTTCGGTTGCCCGCTGTGTTCCAGCGGTGGCATGGGCCCGGCGCTCAACTCCAACGTTAGCGTAGCGGTGCTACCGCAACCCCATGCGCCGCCTCCAACCATCGTTGCCAGCGCTGACATTCCTGCCCGTTTCACCTGGCCTGCGGCCAATCCGCGTGCGCCTCCCGCCCACGTCTGATACCTGCGCTTTTTGATCTGCACAAACCACCGTTTCCTTAGGGAACACGAGCGGCTGTGCGTTGCTTTCAAGCCCCGTTTATCAGGATGCACCCATGAAACATTTACCTCTGTTGGCAAGCCTGTTCGGCTGCCTGCCTGTCGGCTCCTGGGCGATTGAGCTGGCGCCCACCACCATTGATGGCGAACAAGCTCCCGAGCCGGGCCTGACCCTGGATCAATCCAGCGGCATGGCTTCGCGGCTGGGGCTGAGCGTGCGGGAAACCCCGGCGTCCATCAGCATCGCCAACCGCAACGACATCGAGCGCCACGGCGCCAAGACTTTCCGGGACGCCGCCAACACCCTGCCGGGGGTCAACGCCAGTGCTCCGCCAGGGTTTGGTGGGTTTGTCTCCTATCGTGGGTTTACCAGCAGCCAGATCACCCAGATGTTCAACGGTATCAATGTCTCCAGCGGGCTAGCGCGGCCGGTGGATGCCTGGATCTATGACCGAGTGGAATTAGTCGGCGGCCCCTCCTCCCTGATCAACGGCGCCGGTTCCGTCGGCGGCTCACTGAACTACGTGACCAAGCTGGCCACCCGTGAAGAGCGGGCCGCCGAAGGCCAGCTCACCTACGGCAGCTATGACACCACCAGTATTGCCTTCGGCCTCAATCATGCCCTGACCGAACCCGGGGCCGAGGTTCAGCATTACGCGCGCCTGGATGTGAGCCGTAACACCCATCACACCTGGATCGACCGCCAGCAGCGCGAGGCCTGGAGCCTGGCCTTTTCCCTGCTCAGCGACCTCACGCCCAACCTGACCCACACCCTGGCCCTGGAGTATCAGGATGAACACGAGGACAGCCCCTACTGGGGCACGCCGGTGCGGAACCCCAAGGCCGGCGAACTGAAGATCGACAAGCACAACCGATTCAACAACTACAACGTTGCCGACGGTCGCTACGAGCAGCGCACAATCTGGGCACGGTCGATCATCGACTACCGGATCAATGACAGCACCAGCCTGCGTAACACCCTCTACCACCTGGAGAGCCAGCGCGACTATCGCAACCTGGAGACCTACCAGTACAACGCCGACAACAGCGCGGTGAATCGCTCCACCGCGTATCAGGTACGCCATCAGGGCCAACAGAACGGTAGCCAGTTCGAACTGCGCCACGAGGACACCCTCTTCGGCCTGGCCACCACCTGGTCCGGTGGTTTCGAGTACAAGGTCAATAGCACCACCAATCACCCGTTGAACGTGACTGGCAAAAGCACCGTGGACCCAAACCACTATGATCCGGGGCACTTCTATGACATTCCCGGCACCCAACCCGGCTTCACCAAGGACAAAACCAATGAAGTCACCACCAAGGCGCTGTTCGTGGAAAACCGTCTGGGGCTGACCGACACGTTGTCGTTGCTCACTGGCCTGCGTTATGACGCCATTGACCTGGACGTGACCAACCACCGCACAGTGACCGCCAGCAATCCGCGACACTTCAAAAGCCGCTGGGAACCAGTCACCGGTCGGGTTGGCCTGACGTATCAGTTCATCCCCTCAGCGAATGCCTATGTGCAATACAGCACCGCCGCCGAGCAGCCCTCGAGCACCACCCAGGTATTCGATGTGTCCACTGGCAAGCAATGGGAAGTGGGCAGCAAGTTCGATTACCTGGATGGTCGGGGCTCAGCCACTGTCGCGGCCTACAAGATCGAGCGCAGGGATTTCGCCGTGACCGACCCTCTGGATCCCACCCGCAGCATTCCGGTAGGCGCACAAACGTCCAGGGGTATTGAGCTGGCCAGTTCCTTGCGGATCACGCCCAAGCTGCTGGCCGAAGGTAATTTCGCCTGGGTCGATGCCAAGTACGAAGACTTCAATGAGAAAATCGCCAGTGGCGCGGTGGTATCGCGCAAGGGCAACACACCCACCAATGTGCCAAAACGGGTGGGCAACCTATGGCTGACTTACGACTTTTCGCCGCACTGGCAAGGCGGCATGGATGCGCGGTATGTGGCGTCGGTGTATGCCGATAATGCCAATACGCTGACGGTACCGGCGTATACCTTGCTGGGGGCGTTTCTGGCGTACAACGTAGATCAGCATACCCGCGTGACCGGTCGCGTGCGCAACTTGACCAATGAGGTATATGCCGAGTTCGCCCATGTGTCACCCGCGTATTACCTCGGGTCGCCGAGGACGTTTGAGGTGGCGGTGCAGACCCGATTCTGAGCCCACACACGCCTTACTGTAGGAGCGAGCTTGCTCCTACAGACTCGCCTCGACCTTCTGCGCCACATCCTCGGTCAGCCAAGCTTTCCATACCTGCGGATGAGCCTTGAGAAACGCTTGTGCCACTTCACGCGGCGGCGTGTGTTTTTCACTCATCTCGGCCAAGGCCTGATTCAACGGTTCGATCGGGAAATCAACCTTGGCGAAAAACGCGGTGATCTGCGGATGTTCTTTCTGGAACGGCGCCGACACCCCGATACTCAGCCTGGATGCCAGGGACCGGGTCGGTTTTGGGTTGGGGTTATCGGGGTCGGTCAGGGTTTTCCAGGCTTGGGCATCGAACGGTGGTTCTTCCAGCTGGATCAGCTTGTAGCGGCCCATCAGCGGCGTGGGCGACCAGTAGTAAAACAGGATCGGCTTGCCACGGCGGATCGAGGAAGCAATCTCGGCATCCAGTGCGGCGCCCGAGCCACTGCGAAAATTCACATAACTGTCGTCCAGTCCATAGGCCTTGAGCTTCTGCTTATTGACGATTTCCGAGGTCCAGCCAATCGGGCTGTTGAGGAAACGGCCCTTGCCGGGGGCTTCCGGATCCGTGAACACATCCTTGTAACGCGCCAGGTCCTTCACGTTTTTCAGTTCGGGGGCCAATGGCTTGATACCTTTGGCCGGGTCACCCTTGACCACATATTCCGGAACCCACCAGCCTTCAGTGGCGCCCTTGACGATATCCCCCAGGCCCACCACCTTGCCCTCGGCCTCGGCCTTGATCCACACCGGACTGCGCCCCGCCCACTCTTCACCAATCACCTGAATATCGTTTTTAGCCAGGGCGGTTTCCAGGGTGATAGTGGTTCCGGGCAAGGTATCGGTGGGCAAGTCATAGCCCTTTTCGACGATCAGCCGCAGGACCTCGGTAATCAGGCTGCCGCTTTCCCAGTTCAAGTCAGCGAAATGAATGGGCGCCTCGGCGGCCGATACCGGCAATGGAGCTGCTGACAACCCCAGCGCCGTCAGGGACGCCGCCAACAACGTTCGAAATCCTCTCATGCCTTCGCACCTCGTGTTTACACAGCAATAGCGGGCGGCTTTGCTGTAACACCGCGAAGCCTTTGAAATACTTAAGTCAACTCAACTGTAGTAGAGGTTCCGGTGAACATGGGTATCAGGGGTTTACGGCGGATTGTGCAAGCGCTGCAATTCCCGGCGCACCATGCTGGCGTACTCGGCGGGTCGAAGCCCATACAATTGGCTGGCAACCCAGTTTAACCAGGCGCCCTGCAACCCGGATTTACGGGCAAACAGCTCGGCGGCCGTGGCCTGGGCCTGCGCGAGGTGCTGTTGATGGAACTGGGCCCGGTCCAGGCTCATTACTCACTGGCCTTGAAGGTCACGAGTTCGCCCTTGCGCCACTTGGCAGCCTTGCCGGTAACGGCTTTCAAGGTTTTGGTCAGGCCTTCCTGGAGTTGTTCGTTGGCGGCGAATACCAGCATGACGCTATGGCCTTCCTTGAACACGACCCCCTGGCCTTCGGCTGAGGAAACAAAGGCATAGTCACCCAAGCCATATACCGTCAACTTGATATCGCGAAACTTCAGTTCGAACTTTCCGCCTTCCCGGCTGGGCAGTACTGCAGCGCGAAAATGATCGCCCACCTTGAGTTCCAGGCGTGGTTTATCGTCTACCACCAGTGCCGCTTCGGTATCGATCTCGGCGATGTAGATACCTTCAGGCGTCTGCTCGGTGATGTAGACAAAACGAGATTGAAACTGCTTGACCAACTTTGCACGCAAATCACCCAACACAAACAACGCGTGCATATCCAGGTTACTAACTGCCAAGGAAACGCCCCCACATCAAGAAAGGTGCTGCCCGCCCGGGCGGGCAGCACAAGAAAGCGGCCGATACGGCACGTTCACACAACAAGAAACCGAAAACTGAAGAAGACCTCTACTGCTGCACCGCAAGGCTCGTACAGGCATGTCCAGCGCACCTTGAGGTCGTCAGGCGTCGCAGGAGATCACAGGTTCAACCCCCAGAGAATACTGGTGGCCCAGCTTCAGAGAATAACCCATTTAAAAAAGAAGAATTCCGACAGCCAACACAAAAGGAAACCCGCTGGGTGGAACCAGACGTCAGCTGCTGACGACAATACTAAAACAGCAACACCAGTCAAAACCACTCGAAATACTGCAGGCGGGTCAACAAGACCGATCGACGGGAGCTGACGATGCCATTACTTCAACTTCAACACGACGCTGCGCTGTCGCCTACCACTCCATCCGTTGCGGACTCGAGGCCATTCTACAACCTGTATACCGGTGATGGGTGCCTGTATTCGGCGCTCTATCGGGTTGTACCCGCCGGCAGGAATTTTTTTCATATCCTGGAAGTCCCCAGTGGCCGAATCAAAGGCTTTCGCAGTGATCATAACCAGGCCTGCGCCCTGGCCAAGGAATTGGAAACTACCCTTTACGCACTGAACGCCAATAGGGTCGTTTCGTCACATCGATGACTTTACTGCGCCGCCAGCTCACAACAACTGCCATACTTCTCCGTCCATGCAGTTTGCCCCTTGGGAGGCAGGCTTCATCAGCGCAATTACCTCCAAGGGAAGGCTTTACGTGACGGAATTTGATATAGGCGAATTTTTCATCCATGGCGAAGCCAGGGAAGTAGAGGGTGAATTCCAGGCTGTAATTGTGATGCGAGCCAAAGCACCATTGACCACTGTCACAACTCACCAGGTGGAAAAGGATCGCTGGTTCAAAACCGTAGACGCGGCCGCAGTCGCTGCAAAAGACGCCGCAAAAGCGCTTAAGGACGCCGTCGACTCGGGAGCGTTGACCTCCTGACAATCAGATCGGGCTCAACGTGCGCCTGCAGGAATCCCCTCGCTCCGGAGTCAATGCAGGCTGTCTGATTGCTCTAGGCACAACAACGCTTCCCAGGCCGCCCTGCACTCTTCGGCTTCATCACGGCTGGCGAAGGCTGTGCCCCGCTGCTCACCGTTGAGCAGCACCACCCAGCAGGCCTTCTGACCCAGCGCGCGCAGGGTAGCGGGTACACCACTGCCAATCATCACGGCGACATCGACTTTGTTTTGCATGGAGATTTCCCAGGAGATTAGTTAGCTTGCTAACAATATTGCTCATCCTACTGGTTTCATCCAATTGGAAAAAGCTAACCTGGGAATAGCTTCATTGCATTATTTGTAACAATTCAATCGACGCCGGCTGTTTTTGGCCGCTGTGGCGAGAGGGGCTTGTGCCTTCGCCACAACGCTTCCCTATCAGGCCTGTCGCTGGTGCTTGTCGATTTGCTCGTGGCGCTCTTGGGCTTCGATGCAGTACTTGGTGGTCGGGCTGATCAGCAGGCGCTTGAGACCGATAGGCTCACCGCTGTCATCGCACCAGCCGAAGGAGTCTTCCTTGATGCGGCCCAGGGCTTGCTCAAGTTGCGGCAACATACGCTGGTCACGGTCGATGGCATTCACCAACCAAGTGCGTTCTTCTTCAACGGAAGCAGCATCAGCCGGGTCAGCCGGAGTATCCAGGCTTTCAATGGCGATACGGTTCTGTTCAATGCGCTCGTGGTGTTCCACTTTCATGTCTTGCAGCAACTTATCGAAAAAAGCGTGCTGTTCGGCATTCATGTAGTCATCCGCCGGCATGGCCAGCAACTTTTCCTTTGTCATTGATTTCTCTATAAAAAATACGTGCATTAAGGCGAATAAGGGAGCATTCCGGCCGACCCTTGCAGGTCTCGGATAGGCGCCGTCCATTCCAAGCGCCACCCGGCACTCAATTTACGAGGGGCGGCAGTCTAAGGCCGACTTGAAGGCGCAGCAACTGAAAAGACAGGCAATTTTTCCAAGATAACCCCCAAAAACACCAGGACGGGCTCGGCGAATGGTCATCGGAGTGTGTTTATAGCAAGAAATTCAATCAAGCAGCTATACGCGACAAGCTGCAAAGCGACAAGCTGTAGGCCACCTATCACTTGCGGCTTACAGCTTGAGGCTTGCAGCTGTTGGATTAGCGCTTGAGCTTGCGCTTATTGCGATACTGATCGATCACCACCGCCACCACGATAATCAATCCCTTGATGATGTCCTGGATATACGCATCCACCCCGACAAAGGTAAACCCGCTGGCCATCACCCCGAGAATCAACGCGCCGATCACAGTGCCGGTAATGCGCCCTACCCCGCCTGCCAGACTGGTACCGCCGATCACCGCCGCGGCAATCGCATCCAGTTCATAAGACATACCCATCCCGGCCTGTCCCGTGGCTGCCCGTGCCGACGCCACCACCCCGGCCAGGCCCGCCAGCAGACCGGCGATGCTGTAGACGATGATCAGGTGCCGCTTGACGTTGATCCCCGAGGTCCGCGCTGCCTGCATATTGCCGCCGATGGCGTAGGTGTACTTGCCGTACTTGGTGTAGCGCAGGGCGATATGGAAAATCACCGCCACCACCAGGAAGATGATCACTGGCATCGCACCATGACCGATAGCGGTATAGGAATCCGACAACATGCTCACCGGCTGGCCTTCGGTGTAATACCGCGCCAGGCCACGGGCCGAGACCATCATGCCGAGGGTGGCAATAAATGGCGGGATACCGGTAATCGCGATGATGCTACCGTTGACCGCCCCCGCCAACAGCCCCACGCCCAGCCCTACCACCACCGGTATCCATACCGGCAAATCGGTCAGGGACGGGAACACGGCCCGGGAAAAGTCGGAAGTCTGCGCCAGGCTGGCGGCGATCATTGCCGACAGCGCCAATACCGAGCCCGAAGAGAGATCGATGCCGGTGGTAATGATCACCTGCGTCACGCCGATCGCCAGCAGGCCGATAATCGACACTTGCAGGATCATCAGCACCAGCCGCTGGGAGTTCATCAAGAAACTTTGATCGCGAACGATCCAACCGAACACCTCGAACACCAGGCCGATGCCAATCAGCACCAGAAAAATACTCAGCTCGGTCGGGAAGCGTCTACGGCTCTTGACCGGCGCCGTGGCGGGCTTCTTTTCCTCGGGTTTGCTTTCCAGTATCGCGTTCATAACCACTCACCTTTTTTATCACGTTGCACACGCCAATCGCAGGCCAGTGCTTTCTATTCGTTAGTGGACCGCCGTCATACCGGAAGCCAGTTGCATGACTTTTTCCTGGGTCGCATCAGCCTGGTCCAAGGTGCCCATCAGATCGCCTTCGTGCATGACCATCACCCGATCGCTCATGCCCAGGACTTCCGGCAGCTCCGAAGAAATCATGATCACCGCCATGCCTTCGCTGGCCAGGTAGGAAATCAACCGATAGATCTCGGCCTTGGCACCGACATCGATGCCACGGGTCGGCTCATCGAGGATCAGCAATCGCGGGTTGGTCATCAGCCAACGGGCCAGCAAGGCCTTCTGTTGATTACCGCCAGACAAGGTATCGATGCACTGCTCAAGGGACGGGGTTTTCACCCGTAGTTTCTGGCACATGTCTTCGCACAAGGCCCGCAGGGCCTTTTGCTGGATAAAGCCATTGCCCGAATAATGCGGCAGCACGGCCATCTCCATGTTTTCCAGCACCGACAGGCAGGGGAACAGGCCGCTGAGCTTGCGGTCCTCGGTCAACAGCGCGAACCCTTTCTCAATGGCCATGTGCGGGTCGCTGATACGCACCACCTGGCCGTCGAGCTTGATCTCTCCACCGCTGCTGGGGGTGATGCCAAAGATGGTTTCTGCGACATTGGTGCGGCCCGAGCCCATGAGCCCGGCAATGCCGAGGATCTCCCCGGCGTGCAGGTCAAAGGAGACGCCCTGGAACACCCCGTCGAGACGCAGGTCGCGTACCGACAACAGCAAATCGCCGATAGGTTTTTCCCGCACAGGGAACAACTGGTTCAGCTCACGCCCCACCATCATCGAAATCAGGCTGTCGCTGTCCATGCTATCGGCCCGTTGCAGGCCGATATAGGCGCCGTCACGGAACACCGCGACTTCATCGGCAATGGCAAACACTTCATTCATCTTATGGGTGATGTAGATGATGCCTTTGCCCTGGGATTTCAGGTCGGCAATGATCGAAAACAGGTGGGCCACTTCCTTGTCGGTAATGGCCGAGGTGGGTTCGTCCATGATCAGGATGTCGGAGTCGTAAGACACCGCCTTGGCAATTTCCACCATCTGCCGCTCGGCGATGCTCAGGTTGCCGACCTGCTCCTCTGGATCAAGGTTGATGCGCAAACGCTCCAGTAACTGCGCGGTACAACGATGCATTTCCCGGTGATTGACCATGTGCAGGCTGTTGAGCTGTTCACGACCGATCCAGATGTTCTCGGCGATGCTCATATGGGGCATCAGGTTGAGTTCCTGGTGGATCATCGCGATACCGGCCTGCAGCGCCGCCAGGGGCGTATCAAAAGTGATCGGTTTGCCCCGAAGGCGGATTTCACCAGCGTCCGGCTGGTAGATGCCAGCGATGATTTTCATCAGCGTCGACTTGCCCGCACCATTTTCGCCCATCAGCGCCAGGACTGACCCCGGACGCACCCGCAGTTGCACATCGTCCAAGGCTACGACGCCGGGAAAACCTTTGCTGATGTTGGCGATTTCCAGCAAGTAGGGTTCTTCACGCTCCGCGGGCTGGGTACCGGTCAACGGGGCCTGGGAAGCAGTCGCTTGAGCGAACATATCGGGTACTCCATCAGCAGGACACAGTGGCTGCCCTGCTGGCTTATTGTTGTTATTAAGGGCTACTTGAAGTCTTTGACGTTTTCAGGGGTGATCAGTTGAAACGGCACAACCACGTTCTGCTCGACCGCTTCCTTCTTGGCCATTTTCACCGCCGCGTCCACCGAGCCGATAGCCTGGCCGTTGGCATCCTGGAACACCGAGACAGCCATATCGCCCTTGGTGATCGCATTCAAACCGTCGGGCGTGCCATCCACTCCGCCGATCAGCACACTGCCTTTTTCGACACCGGCGGTTTTCAGGGCCATGGCGGCACCGATGGCCATTTCATCGTTATTGGCAATGACCGCATTAAATTCACGGCCCTGGGTCAACCAGTCGTTGACCAGGGTCATGCCCTTGTCCCGCAACCAGATTCCCGTCTGTTCCTGTTCAATCTTGATATCCGGGTACTTGGCCAGGACTTCTTTTACACCGTTGGTGCGGTTGGTCGTCGAGTTGTTAGCAAGGTCCCCCAGCAGAATTACGATCTTGCCTTTGCCGCCCATCTTCTCAGCGAGGTACTGCATTTGCAGCTTCCCGGCCTCGACATCATTGGAGGTCACGGTGACGACTCCCTTGGGCAGGTCGGTCTGATCCGGGCGGCGATTGACATAGATCAGTGGAATACCGGCGGCAACTGCTGCCTTGGTGATCCTGTCCGTGGAGGCCGTGTCCACCGGGTTGACCACAATGGCATCGACTTTCTGGCTGATGAAGTTTTCGACCTGACTGAGCTGCTTGACCACATCAGCGCGAGCGTCTTCGAATTGCAACTGCACACCATCCGCCTTGGGATAGGACTTGGCTTGCTTATCCATATCCTCGCGCAGGTAAGTCAGCCAGGTGTCGTCAAACTGCGACATGCTTACGCCGATCTTGATATCGGCCAGGGCGGTACCGCTGGCGAGCATCAGGGACAAGGCAAGCGAAGCGAAACGGATCTTGGTCTTCATGAACGGTCTGTCTCCAATTTCTTGTTGGTTTTTTGGACGTAGCGTTTATCAGATCGATGATTGCGACGAAGGCAGGCGAACGATCGGCGCCCCCGGGATGCAGCACACCAGGGAACCCTTGCTTTCGACACACAGGACATTAAGGAAGGAGAAATACAGCGGTCGTGCCCGGGGCACATTGCGGGAAAGAGAGGCAGAACGTAAAACTCGTAGTACAGCGTTGAAGATTTTCATCTGACGGTACCTGGTTGTTTTTGATCTTGTTTTTGTTGAGTCGCCCGCAACATCTGGAAGACGGATCGGACGGCACTTTCGGCAACCTGGAAATGACTTTATTGGAAAATAATTTCCATATCAACCTATTTTAGAATTTTATTCTATTTTGCTTTCATAGGTCTCAATCGCGGTCATTTCCACCACTTGCTGACGCTTGGAACTCAGCCGTGCGGCGTCCAGTACTCGGGTGGTCGCCAAAGCATCACGCGCCTCCACCGGCAGTGGGCCATGGCCCTGAACGGCACTTTGCAACTGCTGGTAGAACTGGTTCCAGCGGCCTTTTTCCGACGGCACCCGCTCACGTTCCGAGCCTTGCTCGAACCAGCCCCAGCGCCGGTGTTCTTCCGCGCCCCAGTGTTCACCCTCGGTTTTCGGGGTAAAGCCAGACATCAGTGCTTCTTCCTGGCCATCCAGGCCTTCGACGGTGTAGCAGCCCTGGCTGCCATTGACCCGCAAGCGTGGCGCCTGGCTGTTTTGCAGAGCACTGCCCCACAGATGGGAGATCACACCGTTGCCGTGGGTCAAGGAGACAAAGAAGCCATGGTCGACGTCCGGGTGTTCGACGGTGTACTGCAACTGCGCGAAGACCCGACTCACCGGGCCGAACAACTGCATCGCCTGATCCACCAGATGGCTGCCCAGGTCCCGCAGAAACCCGCCGCCGCTGGCATTGCCCACAGATGTTGGGCTGTAGCGCTCCACTCGGGACTCAAAGCGGGTGATGGTGCCCAGGGCACCGCTGTCGATCAGTTTGCGCAGGGTGAGAAAGTCCGAATCCCAACGCCGGTTCTGGTAGACGCTGAGCAACACACCCTGGCGCTCGGCTGCGGCAATCAATTCAAAAGCCTCGGCAGCGTCGCTGGCGAAGGGTTTGTCGCTGACCACTGCCACACCGTGCCCGATGGCTTCCAGCACCAGGGCCGGGCGCCCCTCCAGGGTGGTGGAAATTACCAGGGCATCGATGCCGGCCTCGACGATCTGGCCGATGTTATCGAACGCCTTTACCCCAGGGTGCTCGGCCGCCAGCAGCTCGCGGCGTTCCGGCGAGCGAGTGACCACCCCGACAAAGGTCGCCCCTGGCAGGCAGGCAATCAGCGGCGCATGAAAAAAACGGCCACCGTGGCCGTATCCAACCAGTCCGATTCGCATACAGGTACTCCATGATTGATCGTTTCCACGCGCTGCGTGAGAACGATCACTTAGCCGTAGAAGCGTGGGCGATCCGGCAGGCCGATCGTCACAATCGCCCCGCTGTTCTGCGCTTCAATACACGCGTCCGCCGCCACCGCCGCGGCAAAGCCATCCCATGCCGACGGCCCGCCCACCTGCCCGGCGCGTACGCCGTCAATGAACGCCTGCAATTCGACGTCATAGGCCGCGATAAAACGATCCTTCCAGTCCATCAGGATCGCATTCGACAGCTTGGCGCCGCTGCGCATCTGCACCTGGGACGGCTCCGGCAACTTAGCGATGCCGGTCTCCCCTACCACTTCGCACTGGATGTCATAGCCGTATTGGCAATTCACAAACACTTCCACATCGATGCGCGTGCCCTTGGCGGTTTCCAGCAGCACAACCTGCGGGTCCCGCAGGTGGCTCAGGGCCTTGCTCGACTTGCGTGGGAACACCACTTGCACTGAGACATAGTCATCGGCCAGTAACCAGCGCAACACATCCAGCTCGTGGATCAGGGTGTCGGTGATTGCCATGTCGGTCTTGTAGTTCTCGCCCACGGTCGGGTTACGGTGAGCACAGTGCAGCATCAACGGCTCGCCGATCTGGCCGCTGTCGATCACCGCTTTCAAGGCGCGATAACCCTGGTCATAGGGGCGCATGAAACCCACCTGCACCAAGCGCTTGCCGTGGGCCACTTCGGCCTCGACGATCTTGCGACAGCCTTCGGCAGTCACCGCCAGGGGCTTTTCACAGAACACCGGTTTGCCGGCGGCAATAGCGGCCAGCACGAACTCTTCGTGGCTTGGGCCCCAGGAGGTGACCAGGATAGCCTCCACTTGCGACGAGTTGATCAGCCCATGGCCGTCAGGATAGACCTCGGCGCTGATGTTCAAATCGGCGACAACCTTGGCGGCCTGCCCAAGGTTGATGTCAGTGACCGCGACGACCTGGCTATTAAGCAAAGTCTGGCTGCAACGACGGATATGGTCCTGGCCGATAGCGCCAGTACCGATAACTCCAAGCTTCAAAGACATGTAAACACCCCTCTTGTTATTAGTACTGCCGAGCCTTGGCCAGGCGCTCATTGAGTTGTTTGGCCGCCGCATTCGTCCGCTCGCTGGTGGACACCTGAGCCACACCGACCCGCCACCACGACAGGTAGCCGTGAATCATGGTCTTGGGCAACACCTTGATATCGATCAGCGTCGACACCGTTTGCTTGCGGGCATCGGCCAAGGCGGCTTGCAGTTGTTCCACCGTGGTGACCTTGTAGGTCTTGCAGCCATAGGCCGCCGCGCTCATGGCGAAATCAACCGGCACCAAGCCACCGTCGAGCTTGCCACTCTGCGGGTTGCGAAAGCGAAATTCGGTGCCGAAACTGTCCATCCCATTGCCCATCTGCAGGTTGTTGATACAACCGAAGGCCATGTTGTCCAGCAACACCACATTGATCTTGCGGCGCTCCTGAATCGAGGTTGCCAACTCCGAGTGCAGCATCATGTAGGAGCCGTCGCCCACCAAGGCGTAAACCTCTCGCGCAGGCTCAGCCAGCTTTACCCCCAGTGCAGCGTTGACCTCATACCCCATGCACGAATAACCGTACTCGACGTGGTAGGTGTTGACGCCCTTGCTGCGCCAACTGCGCTGCAAATCGCCCGGCAGGCTGCCCGCGGCGGCGACAATGATCGCATCGTCGGCCAGGGTTGCATTGAGCACGCCCAACACGCGGCTTTGAGTCAGGCAGGAACCGGTCAACTCGATGAATTCGCGCAGGGTGGCCGGGTCCATGTGGTCGTTGATTTCCGGGACGAAGCTCTCACCCTGGTATTCCACCTGATAGATACGATCAACCTCAGCGTCCAACTGCGCCTTGGCGTCCCGTGGCTGATCACCCCAACTGGAGCGGTAGTCTCCAAGCGCATCGGCCAAGGCTTCCAATCCCACCTTGGCATCCGCCAGCAACTGCACGCCATCGAGTTTCAGCGCATCGCACGGGCTGATATTGAGGTTGAGAAACTGCACGTCGGGATGTTTGAACAATGACTTCGATGAAGTGGTGAAGTCGGTGTAGCGCGTACCGATGCCAATGATCAGGTCTGCCTGCGGGGCCAGCAGGTTTGCCGCCAGGCAACCGGTTTCGCCGATACCGCCCAGGTTCAGCGTGTGGCTGGAAACCACCGCGCTCTTGCCGGCCTGGGTTTCGGCGAACGGAATATCAAAACGCTCGGCAAAAGCTTGCAGCGCCGCATTGGCACCGGAATACTTGACCCCACCGCCGCAGATAATCAGTGGTCTGCGCTTGCCCTTGAACGCCGCTACCGCGTCACTGAGCATCGCTTCGGTGGCCGGACGCCGGTCGATACGGTGCACTCGTTTTTGCAGGAAATAGTCAGGATAGTCCCAGGCCTCACCTTGTACATCCTGCGGCAAGGCCAGGGTCACGGCGCCGGTTTCGGCGGGGTCGGTGAGCACGCGCATGGCATGGATCGCGGCGCTCATCAACTGCTCGGGGCGATTGATACGGTCCCAGTATTTGCTGACCGCACGGAAAGCGTCGTTGGTGCTGATGCTCAGGTCGTGGAACTGCTCAATCTGTTGCAGCACCGGGTCAGGCTGGCGGCTGGCGTAGACATCGCCAGGCAACAACAACAGCGGAATGCGGTTGGCGGTCGCAGTGGCGGCAGCCGTCAGCATATTGGCCGCGCCTGGCCCCACCGACGCGGTGCAGGCGTAGATCTTGCGGCGCAAATGCTGCTTTGCAAAACCGATGGCGGCATGAGCCATGCCCTGCTCGTTACGGCCCTGATGCACCACCAGGTCACCGCTGTCTTGCTCCAGGGCCTGGCCCAGGCCCAGCACATTGCCGTGGCCGAAAATCGTGAAGACCCCGGCGACAAACTTGCTCTGCACACCATCGACTTCGATGTACTGATTATCGAGGAACTTCACCAGGGCCTGGGCCATGGTCAATCGGGTTGTGGTCATGTGTCGCCCCCTTATCTTTTTTGCAAATGGGCCATGCTCGCCCCCAGCGCCTGCTGGATATCCGCCAGGCCATGCACGCTTTCAGCAAATGGCTCAAACGACAGGTAGCCGCCGTAGCCAGTGCTGAGCAAGGTATCGATCTGCGCGGCATTGCCGAGGATATCGCCCTCGCCCACCAGCACCCGATGGCCGTCACGAATGGTTGCCAGCGGTGCGTCGGCGTCTTCCACGCCAGAGATATGCACCAGGCCGGTCAGCTCAGGGAAGAACTCGTGTTCACCCGCCAAGTGATGGTGGAAGGTGTCATGCACCAGGCGGAACACATCCAGGCCGCCAATGGCTTTGATCGCGTCCACCGCCACGCGCTTGCGACGCAGGGAGCACTCTTCGAAGCCCAGGGGTTCGATGAAACCGAGAATCCCGTGATCCCGCAGAATCGGCGCCAGCTCGCTCAACGCCGTGCGCAACCCGGCAGCGCGCCGGGCTTCATTGCGTGAATCGGCTCGATCGTTCAACGGGCACATCACCAGTCCCCGGGCGCCGCATTCACGGGCATAAGTTGCCAGCGTCACAGCCTGGGCGCGGCGCTCGTCATTCCACACATCAAAGGGATACAGGGCATTGATCGACAACACGTTGATAGCGTGTGCCGTGCACAATTCGCGCACGCGACTGGCCGGTGTACCGTCTTCGATCTCGATGCCCTTGAGGTCGTTGCGGATCTCGATGGCGTCACATTTGAGGGTCACCGCCAACGCGATAAAGTCCGGCAGGGAAAGACCAGGGGCGACCATGCGATTCAGGGCAAAACGTAGAGGCGACTTCATTATTGTTGTGCTCCACACGCGTAAAAGTTACTTGGCCGTCGGCATGCTGAATTCAGGACCCTTGGCAATACTGTCGGGCCAACGCTGCATGATGCTTTTGTAGCGGCTGTAGAAACGGATACCTTCTTCGCCATAGGCATGGTGGTCGCCAAACAACGAGCGCTTCCAGCCACCAAACGAATGCCAGGCCATCGGTACCGGAATCGGCACGTTGATGCCGACCATGCCGACCTTGATGGTGCGGGCAAAAGCGCGTGCGATACCGCCGTCGCTGGTGAAGCACGACACGCCGTTGCCAAACTCATGGGCGTTGATCAGGGCCACGGCGCTGGCGAAATCCGCCACCCGCACGATGCCCAGCACCGGACCGAAAATTTCTTGCTGGTAGATACTCATCTCGGTCGTGACGTTATCGAACAACGTGGCACCGACGAAGAACCCACCCTCGGCTCCCGGTACCGTGAAGCCGCGCCCGTCGACAATCAGTTTCGCGCCCTGGGCCACGCCTTGGTCGATAAAGCCTTCGACCTTAGCCTTGTGTTCTGCCGTCACCAGCGGACCCATTTCGCTATCTTTGTGCATGCCATTACCGACCTTGAGTTGGTCGATGCGCGGCAGCAATTTGTCGATCAGCCTGTCGCCGACATCGCCCACCACAACGGCAATCGAGATCGCCATGCAACGTTCACCAGCCGAACCGTACGCCGCACCGATCAAGGCGTCAGCCGCCTGATCCAGATCGGCATCGGGCATCACGATCATATGGTTCTTGGCCCCGCCCAACGCCTGCACGCGCTTGCCACGCTGGGTCGCCTGCTGGTGAATGTATTCGGCAATCGGCGTGGAGCCGACAAAGGAAATTGCCTCGACATCCGGGTGCTGCAACAGGCCGTCCACGGCGCTCTTGTCGCCCTGGACCACGTTGAACACGCCATCGGGCAGCCCAGCCTGGGTCAACAGGCGGGCCATCAGCAAACTGGCGGACGGGTCACGCTCGGACGGCTTGAGGATGAAGCAGTTACCGGTGGCCAGGGCCAAGGGGATCATCCACAGCGGCACCATCACTGGGAAGTTGAAGGGGGTGATCCCGGCGCACACGCCCAGGGGTTGGCGCAGGTTCCAGTTGTCGATACCGCCTCCGATGCTGTCGCTGAAATCGGTTTTCAGCAGGTTAGGTGCGCCACAGGCATATTCGACAATCTCGATGCCGCGGGTGACTTCGCCCTTGGCATCGGAGAAGACCTTGCCGTGTTCGCGGCTGATGATTTCAGCCAACTCGTCGTGGTGCTGGTCCAGCAATTCCTTGAACTTGAACAGCACCCGGGAGCGCCGCAGGGACGATTGCTCGGACCACGCAGGAAACGCCTTCACGGCACACGCCACGGCTTCATCGACAGTCTTCTGGCTGGCCAGGCCAACCCGCGCCTGCACCTCACCGGTGGCCGGGTTGAACACATTACTGAAACGTTCGCTACCGCTGTCCTGCACTTGGCCGTTGATGTAGTGGCCGATCACCTGGGCGTTGCTCATGGGGCGTGTTCTCCGTGGAAGTCGTTAAAGGTCCAGCAGCCAGCTGTGCTGCGGGTCGTTATGGAAGTGCCAGGCGCGCGTGGGGCCGGCCATCACGTTCAGGTAGTACGACTCGTAGCCGTAGGGCACGCTGACCGGGTGATAGCCCTTGGGCACCACGACGAGGTCGCTGTTTTCCACAGCCATGGCCTGGTCGATGCTGCGATCGTCGGTGTACACCCGCTGGAACACAAAGCCCTGGGGCGGGTTGACCTGGTGGTAATAGGTTTCCTCAAGAAAGCTCTGGTGCGGTAGGTCGTCGGTGTCGTGCTTGTGGGGTGGGTAGCTGGACGAATGACCGGACGGCGTGCGCACCTCAACCACCAACAGCGAATGGGCGGGTTCGCTGTCGGGCAGAATGTCGCATACGTAGCGGGTATTGGCGCCCTTGCCGCGCACGCTGCGTTTGCACTGTTCAGGGCGGATCAGCCGTGGCGCAAGGCCTGCGGCGGTAGAGCCGGGAGCTGCGCAGACGGCAATTTGCACGTCGCTCAAGGCGGTGACCTGAGCGTCGGTGCCCGGCGGCAGGTAGGCGGCAAAGGGCGATTTGTCTTCGAAGACCGACTGGCGATCACCAAGGTTCTGCCAGTTGAAGCCTTCGCCTTCGATATTCACTCGACCACTGAGCAGTACCAGGCACAGTTCCTGGTCACCGGCGGTGACGGGCAGTGTTTCGCCCAGGCTCAAGCGGTAGGCGGCGAAGCCCACGTACTCCAGGCGCCCTTCTTCCAAGGCCACCATGGTTTGCCCGCGTTTGTTGCTCTTTACCAACAAGCTCATTGTCCCGTCCTCTCGTCAAGAAGAGCACGCAAGGTGTCGTAGCCCTTCTTCGCATAGATATAACTGGGTGCTACCGCCGGATCCTGCTCGGCTTCCACCACCAGCCAGCCGTGGTAATCAGCGGCCAACAGCACATCCAGCAACGCGGCGAAATCAATATCTCCATCACCGGGCACGGTAAAGGTGCCGTTGATGATGCAGTCGGGGAAGCTCCACATAGTGTTACGGGCCAATTGCACCACCGACTTGCGCACGTCCTTGAAGTGCACGTGACAGATGCGGTCGATGTGCTTTCGCAGCACCTCGATGGGTTCGCCGCCACCCATGTAGCAGTGTCCTGAATCGAACAACAGGCCGACTTCCGGACCGGTGAGGCTCATCAGTTTGTCGATGTCTTGCGGGGACTCGACATAAGCGCCCATATGATGGTGGTAGGCCAGGCGCACGCCCTGGGACAGGGTAAAGCGCGCCAGCTCGGTGAGCTTGTCGGCGTAGTCCTGCCAGGCCTGTTCGCTATGAAAGCGCGGACGTTCGATCAGGCGAATGGGTGAGCCCTGGATCGAATCGGCGACTTCGCCGTACACCAGCACCGTCGCACCGTTCTGCCGCAGCAGCTCGACATGGCTGCCAATGGCGTCGATTTCCTCGGCCACCGAGCGCCGGGCCAGGCGGCTGGAATACCAGCCAGAGACCAGCGCCAGGTCATAGGGACGCAATACATCGCCCACGCCCTTGGCGTCCTTGGGGAATTTGCCGTTGAGCTCAAAGCCTTCGTAGCCGATGTCCTTGCCTTCGCTCAGGGCGGTGCTCAGGGGCGTTTCACCGCCCAAGGCCGGCAGGTCGTCATTGCTCCAGGAAATCGGGTTGATGCCAATACGGATAGCGGGCATGGCTGCACCTTTTATTGTTTTCACATTAGCCTGAGGACGCATTTTCTCTCCCTGCAGGAGCGAGGGGGAAGCCAGTCAGCTTCGGGAGCTGCGCCAAGCATTAATCAGTTGCTCGAAGGTACCTTGCACCTGCTGAATCAACCCTTCATCATCAATCTCCCCCGCCATCCACGCCCGGCTGGGCTCCTGGAAGATCGTGCGACCCACGGCAAACCCGCGGCAGGTCTGGCTTTGGCTGGCTTGCTGGAAGCCTTCCGCCAGGCACTCGGCAGAAGCATTCAACCCCAGCAACACCACGCCCCGGCAGTAGGGATCGCGTTCCTGGATCAGCTCGTCGAGCTTTTTCCAATCCTCGGCCGACTGCGCTTCGATCTTCCACCACGCCGGGTAGATGCCCAGGTTGTACAAGCGCTTGAGGCTGCGATAAAGCACATCGGGATAGGTGGACGGGTGATCTTTGGGTGGAATGACTTCCAGCAACAACTCATGACCGCTGATTTGCGACGCCTGATACAGGCCCTTGAGCTGCGCTTCCTGTTCCAGGCGCAGCAACGGCTCGTCGTCGGGGTGAAATTGCACCAGGCACTTGATGATCTGTTCCTGAGGCCAGGCAATCAGGTTGCTGCCAATGGAGCGCCCATGTTCGAAGGCCAATGGGCGCGAGCCCTGGACTTCCACCGGGCGGGCGATCCACCAGCCGCGACCGGTGGCGGCATTCAGGGCCTCCTGGCCGAAGCGCTGGTCGGCCAGAAGGCCAACATCGGCTTCAACGCCCTGCGCACGCAGCTTGTTTTCAACCCGCTCCACAGCCTTGATAAACAGCTGCTTGATGGCGCTGATACGCGCCGGGTCCTGGCCGCCTTTCTGCGCCAGCTCCACCAGTTGCCAGCGATGGTCGAAGGCAAACACAAACAACTGCTTCCAGACTTTGCGCGGCACGCTGACCTGATGCAGGCGCTGCAGCACCGGGTCCTGGTCCGGCCGGGTGATGGGCACCGGGCTGTTAAACAGGTAATCCAGTTCGGCACGGGTCGGCATGGCCGGCGCACAAGCGTGGCGAGACACCACCAGGCCGCCGCAGGCATTGGCTAATTGACAGCAACGCTCGTCGCTGGCGTCCTCCAGCCAACCACCGAGAAAACCCGACATGAAGGCATCGCCGGCCCCCAATACGTTGAGCACCTCCACCTGCACCCCGGGATAGATCGCAGCGTCTTCGAGCTGTGCCGGGATGTCGCCGTGGATCACCGTGCAACCTTGGGGGCCAAGCTTGACCACCAGGGTCGCCGCCGTCAGGCGCCGCACCGTGCGCAAGGCGGTGAGCAAGTCCTCACTGCCGCCGGCGATGAGGAACTCCTCTTCGGTGCCGACGATCAGGTCAAAACGCGCAAGGATTTTCTGCACATGCTGACTGACATTCTGGTCAGCGACAAAACGGGTTTCACCGTCGGCCTTGCCAGCCAAGCCCCAGAGAACCGGGCGGTAGTCGATGTCCAGCACGCGCTTGACGCTGTGCTTTTCGGCGTAGTCCAGGGCCTGGATGCTGGCCTGGTACACGCCGTCGGTGGAGAAATGGGTGCCAGTGATCAGCAGGGCTTTGCTGGAGGCAATGAAGTCTTCGCTGATGTCCGCCGCCTGCAAGGCCATGTCGGCGCAGTTTTCACGGTAGAACACCAGCGGGAAGGTTTCACGGTCCTTGAGGCCCAGCAAGACCATGGCGGTCAGCCGCTCCGGGTCAACCTTGATAGCACTGACATCACAGCCTTCGCGAGCCAGGGACTCCACCAGGAAACGGCCCATGTGGTCGTCCCCCACCCGGCTCAACATCGCCGACTTGAGCCCCAGCCGCGCGGTGCCGAAGGCGATGTTGGCAGAGGAACCGCCCAGGTACTTGGCGAAGCTTGAAACGTCCTCCAACCGCGCACCTACCTGCTGTGCATAGAGATCGACGCCCAGGCGCCCGAGGCAAATCAGATCCAATTGACGCCCATTGGCAAAACGAGTCTGGCCCATGCTGGCTCCTGTTATTTTTATCAGCCTGCGTCTGCCATCATGGATGGCGGCAGCCGCTCTTGGTGGATGCAGACTAAAACGTCCAACGCGCTCAATCAATATTTATTCTATAAATATTTTTAGTGGAATATTTTTTCCAATACCATGACATAGAATCGATCTAGCCCCCAGTGCATCGTTTCAGCCACGGGCCCAGGCCAGGAAGCCACGGTATTTTTTTACGCCTACCCTGTAGACTTGCACACACCGACCTATTGTCCGGGGCAGGTCGAACTGCCCTATAAGAACAAGCCAGAAGGATTTCCTATGTCCCGCACCGATCAGCAGGCCAGCTCCGAGACCGTCCCGGAAAATGCTCTGCCTAGCCCTGCGATCAATGCCGAGCGCCTGTTGCAACTGATCACCGACGAATACGAAAGCCTGCCCCGCCAGCTCAAGCGCATCGCCAGCTATATGAGCCAGCAGAGCGACCGGATCATGGTCGACCGCATCAGCGACATCGCCCGGGAATGTGAGGTACATCCTTCGGCCATCGTGCGTTTTTCCCAGCGCTTCGGTTTCAGTGGTTTCAGTGAAATGCAGGCACTGTTTCGTGAGGCCTATACCCACAAGACCACGCCGGTACAAAACTACCAGCAGCGCATCCGCAGCATGATCGCCAACAAATCACAGAAAGCCAGCGGCGGCGACTTGGCCCGCGAATGCGTGAATGCCACCCTGTCGGGCATTGAACGCCTGGGGTTTGAGCTCGATGACGTCGCCTTCGAAAAGGCCGTGGACCTGGTGGTCAATGCCGACAATATCTACGTGGTCGGTGTGCGCCGCTCCTTCGCCGTGGCCGATTACCTGGTCTATAACCTGCAACACACCAACAAGCGCATCCATCTGGTGTCTGGCCTGGGCGGCAGCTACCGCGAACAGATGCGCAGCGTGCGGGCCAACGATCTGGTGATCGCCATCAGCTTCACGCCCTACGGCAAGGAAACCCAGCATTGCCTGCGCATCGCCCAGCATCACCAGGCGAAAACCCTGATCATCACCGACAGTAACCTGTCGCCTCTGGCCAAGCGGGCGAATGCGGTGTTGCTGGTGAATGAGGGGTCGTCGTTTGCGTTCCGCTCGTTGAGTGCAACCCTGTGCCTGTGCCAAGCGTTGTTTATCGCCGTGGCGTATCGGTTGGAGTTGAAGGTGGATGAGATTCATGAGCAGGTGGGGTTTGACGACTGACCCACAAGCCGCTGCCGAGGTACGAGGCTGCGATGGGGTGCACCTACATGAATATTTTTTTAGGAAGCTGGCTATCATTTCTTGGCAAAATGCCCTCACTTCAGTGTGAATTGCTCACCAGGTGATCCTATGACCCGCATTTTGACCATCGAAGACGACGCCGTAACAGCTCGTGAGATCGTCGCTGAACTGAGTAGTCATGGACTTGACGTAGATTGGGTGGACAACGGCCGTGAAGGATTGGCCCGTGCGGTCAGTGGCGATTACGACCTGATCACCCTCGATCGCATGCTCCCCGAACTGGATGGCCTGGCCATCGTCACCACCCTGCGCACCATCGGTGTATCGACACCGATCCTGATGATCAGCGCCCTGTCCGATGTCGATGAGCGGGTACGCGGCCTGCGGGCCGGCGGCGATGACTACTTGACCAAGCCCTTCGCCTCCGACGAAATGGCCGCTCGGGTCGAGGTGCTGCTGCGGCGCAAAAGCACGGTCAAGGAGTTTGAAACCGCGCTGCGGGTAGCCGATCTGGAGCTGAACCTGATCAGCCGCGAAGCCAGTCGCGCCGACCAGCCCCTGAACCTGCTGCCCACCGAATACAAACTGCTGGAATTTCTGATGCGCAACACCGGGCAGATCCTGTCACGGATGATGATCTTCGAGGAGGTCTGGGGGTATCACTTCGACCCGGGCACCAACCTGATCGACGTGCACATCGGTCGCCTGCGCAAAAAAATCGATCCACCGGGCCTCACGCCGCTGATCCGCACGGTACGAGGTTCGGGCTATGTCATTGCTGAACCCCTCTAAGGGCTGGCGCTCCTCCAGCAGCCGCTTGCTGGCGCTGTACAGCACGCTGTTCGTGGCTTGGAGCTGCATCCTCATGGGCGTTCTGTACTATGAGGTATCGGGTTACCTGAGCACCCTCTCGCGTCATTCGCTGATGCAACGCCAGCACCTGTTCCAGCGATTTGAAGGCGAGCAGTTGGAGGAGGCCTTGAGCACCAGCCTGGCGTTCGACATGAAAGGCGTCGACGCCTATGGCCTGTTCGATGCGCACTATCGCCCGCTGAGCGGCCCGGTACGCATCATTCCGCCGGACCTGCCCCTCGATGGCCAGATCCACGCCCTGACCAAATGCTTCGACTCCGATGATCCGAAATTGCCCCCGAACAGTTGTGATGCTGTCGCCACCCAGACCCGGGATGGCCACTGGCTGATCCTGGTACGGGAAAACGGCTCACTGTTTGGCGTCACCCGAATCATCCTGCAGGCCCTGTTATGGGCGATATCCCTGACCATCATCCCCGGCGTCGCCGGCTGGCATCTGTTACGTCGGCGCCCCCTGCGACGGATTCGCGAGATCCAGTCCAGCGCCGAGGCCATCGTCGCTGGCGACCTGACCCACCGCCTGCCCTTGTCCAATCGACGTGACGAATTGGACATGCTGGCGGCCATCGTCAATGCCATGCTCGATCGCATTGAGAAACTGATGAACGAGGTCAAGGGCGTGTGCGACAACATCGCCCACGATCTGCGCACCCCACTGACTCGCTTGCGGGCGCAGTTGTACCGGATCAAACAACAGGCCGACGAAGGCTCGCCCCACGCCCTGCAACTGGATGAAGTGATCAGCGAAACCGACACCCTGATGGCGCGCTTTCGTGGTTTGCTGCGCATTTCCGAACTGGAAGACCATCAACGGCGCTCCGGCTTCCGGCTACTCGACCCCCTGCCCTTGCTGCGCGAACTTCACGACTTCTACTTGCCCCTGGCAGAAGAAGGCGAGATGCAGTTACTGCTGCAAACCCCGGAGTCGCTGCCGTGGATTACCGGTGATCGCGCCTTGTTGTTCGAAGCCCTGGCGAATCTGCTGAGCAACTCGATCAAATTCACGCCACCGAAAGGTTCGGTGATTCTACGGGCAGTCAACGATACTGGCAGCACGCGAATTGAAGTCCTGGACTCAGGCCCCGGAATTCCGGAGGCAGAGCGCAATTGCGTGTTCCAGCGCTTCTATCGGGTGGATGAGAGCAACCAGCATGGCGGGTTTGGATTGGGCTTGTCGATTGTCGCGGCGATCATCAACTTGCACGGTTTCAAACTGGAAGTGGGCACCAGCGAGCTGGGAGGAGCACGGCTGGTGCTGGAGTGTCGGCAGCAGTTAATACCGCAAGGCTGAACCTGCGATAAAGGCCGCAGGACCCTCAACAGTTTCAAGCCCCAAACGACTGCTGCGCAGCCGATCGCAGGCTGCGCCAGCGGCTACAGGTGATCAGCGGCTTCTGTAGCCGCTGTCGAGGCACGAGGCTGCGATAAGGGCCGAAGGACCTTCAACAGTTTCAAGCCCAAACGACTGCTGCGCAGCCGATCGCAGCCGATCGCAGGCTGCGCCAGCGGCTACAGGTGATCAGC
>NZ_WLYI01000021.1 GCF_009707515.1 Pseudomonas karstica
CGACGGTTCTTTTTGTAGCCGCTGTAGAGGCACGAGGCTGCGATAAGGGCCGCAGGACCTTCAGCAATCTCAAGGCCCCAAGCGTCTGCTGCGCAGCCGATCGCAGGCTACGCCAGCGGCTACAGGTTTTTTGGCCTGTTCCTGCATTAGCCCTGCGGTGATTTGACGATTTTGTCCAACCCGACGATCACCAAGGCAATCACCACAAACCCCGCCAATATCCCCCCGGCATTCACAAGCACTTGTGGATAACCTAACGTATCAACATCAATGAACGGGTATTGATACTGCCCCAGCCAATCCCCACGCAGCAGCGCATAGGCGAAGTACACCGCTGGGTAAATCAACCACAGGCCGATGTGCTTGAGGCGCAAGGTGCCCTTGGGAACACACCGCCACCAGTAACCGAAAAACAGCAATGGCATCACGTCGTGAAGCAGTTCATCGGTGATGAATTGAAGCCCCTGAGGGCTCCACAAATGCCGCAGCAACAGGTTGTAGGCCAGGCCCACCACCAGGATACTCACAGCAATGCCGCTGCTAACCACAGGTTGCAGGAAAAACCGTCGTCCGGCTGAAGGACGCGTCACCCACGCATAGCTCAGCACCACCACCGCCAGGGTATTGGTGAGCACCGTGAAGAAACTGAAGAAACCCACCAGGCCGCCCAGCAGACTGGCGTCCACACTCCAGCGTGAATAGAAAATCAGGTATTGCTGAATCACCAGCCCCACCCACCCGGCCAGCGCTGCCCCCGCGACATACACCTTCATACCCTCAATCCCGAGGGCGTTTGGTACGCATCAGCTTGACGTACAGCCCTTCGACTTTCTCCCGCGCCCAAGGGGTCTTGCGCAAGAACGTCAGGCTGGACTTGATGCTCGGGTCGCTCTTGAAGCAGCGGATATCGATACGTTCGGCCAACCCTTCCCATTGGTAATGCGCCACCAGTGCGCTGAGCACTTGTTCAAGGGTGACGCCGTGCAGAGGATCCTGTGATCGAGGGGGATGTTGTGCGGTCATGCCAGGCCTTTTTTGCCAAGAGAGAAAGAACAAGCTGCGCACCTTAGCCGAGGGACCCAGCAGGTGGAAGCATTCACTTTAACTGTAGACGCACAAACCATGCAGTTGCTGTCGCTGGCATACACCTGTGTACCACCTGCCCACGGACCCGGCACACACAATCATTCCTTTCACCCAACAAGGAATGTGCCATGACCACTTCAAATAACGTGCCCCTCTCTTTCGACCAGCTCAAGAACAGCCTTAACCAAATAGCCCAATCGACTGGGCTTCTGGAAAACAACGGGCATGCCCTGGAAAGCCTGCCTGCGGAGTTCGGTCGATTGAAAAGGATCAACGAGGAACTGGAGAGAGATAACCGCTCGGTTTCCAGCGCGGCGAAATTGACCTACCAGCATTTGGCCAGCCTTGATTTGAAAGGGGCTGCCGGTAAGTTAAACCGCAGCAGCGCTCGCGATGCGCTGCAAGCCAGGCTGAGTATTCTGGAAGAACAGGTGGGTTCGTACAATAAGTCACGCAAAAACTACCTCATGGACCAAGCCCTTAACGCGCTGCTGGATGAGGTGAAGCTAAAAGTCAAAAACAACCTGCTGGCCCCCAGTGATCAGGACCTGGTCGAACGAGCCACAGGCTTTCTGCCGCCCGAGTCGAGGCCGGGCACCTATGCCCTGTCGTTCGAATACCGCGATGTGAATATCGAGTTCGCCGGGGCCTTCGTGCTGACCACCGGCACCGACACGGTCAGCTCGCTGGACAGCGACATCGATGTTGGGCCGGTCTTGCTGTTTACCCCGAACCGGGGCCTGGAATCATTCACTTCACTCAAACAACTGAACGAGGCACTGCTGCAATGCATGCAGGCCATCTGGTCGCGCAATGAAGTGCTCAATTGTCTGCCGCGCGAATATCAACACCTGGGCACCAGTGCGATCTGGCCGATCGGACTGTCGGCCATCGCGCCGGGCGACGTGATTAAACACACTTACAACGCCTTGAAAGCCAAGCGGACGCAGGACATCAAGCATGTCCTGGATGCTGAGAAGACGCCTGATTTGAGTCCCGCGCAGAGAGTCAATGAACTGAACCAGGCAATGGCCTCCGTCCAACTGGACCTGAAATTGCGCCTGGAGCTGTACACCAAAATGTTACAGGACCGGACCCTGCTCCTCGCAGCCCCGGACTGGTATCGCAGCGCCACGGCTGAACAACGCCAACAGTTGGCCCAGCACCTGAGCAAATACGAAGAGAGTCACCAGCAAACCCTGGGCCTGCTCGGCAAAGGCGCCTCGCAGCAAGCCTGTGCACGCCTTCAACTGATCGAACGCCTGGAGCAAGATCATGATTATGACGACCTGCACCCCGATCAACTGGTGGTCAGTACCCCTCGCCAAGTAGCAGGTGTCGGCACTTATCAGGATTCGCGCACGCTGGTTGAACTGGTGTTGCGAGGCCTGCATGTCGAAGACTACCGACTCGGCTCGAGTTTCCTGGACCGCAGTGTATTGACCTATCAGGGCCAGCCGCTGCCAGAAAAATATGCAGACCTGACACCTCGCTACCTGCTCAGCCTGACCCAATCGCTAAGCCCGCGCCTGGACTTTGCCCAGGAACAGCGCACGGCACACAGTCAACCGACGTTAAAACCGGCCCTGCAAACCGTGCTGGAGCAACGTACCGAGACACTGAACTATCTGGCGCTGTTGCAAGGCCATATCTCGGCGGATGAGCATCAATGGCTGACGGGCCGCCAGGGCGCCGGCCAATCCTTGAGCGCCAAACGGGTGAAAGTCCACGAGACGCAACTCAAGGACATCATGGTGCTCTGCCGCACCGACCAGAATGGCGACGTCAGTCGAGTAGTGCTCTACACACCAGGGGCGCCTCGTCATGAACAACTCAAAGGCTTCAACAGCGAGCAGGCATGTAAAGACCACATTTACGGCTGGTATGCGAACCCGGGGGCAAATGGAAAAGACACCATGAAGGGCTACCTGCTCGCCCAAGTGCTTTCCAGGCTGGCCCCTGCGCTGAAAAAGGCGATGGAGTACTACAGCCATCGACGTGCGCTGCCCGAGGACTTCGTCACATTCGAAACGACGCCAAGTTATGCCGATTGCCTGGAACAAATGGTCGACTTCATGCTGGTCACGCAAGAGGAAGAAGAAAGCCTGACAACCCCGAACTGGTTCCGCAACTGCCCGGAAATAGACCGACACTGGCGTCTGACACTGGCGGACGACGTGCTCGGTGCCGAACGCACCTACCAGGCCGATTTCAAGGAACATACCCAATTCCCCAGCTTTGACGACTTTTTGCAGGAACAGGCCAGTATTCATCTCAATACTTGGCTGGGCGATCCTAAAGGTACGGTCGACCCCCGGGATGTCCGGTTCTACCCCATGCGCAAACCCACTGATCTGTGGAGCCACATCAATAGCTTTTCCTATCTGGAACTGTTTCGAGACGGCCACAACCCATTCGGCCTGAAGGATCTGATTCCGGCTTATCACCTGCTTGCCGCTATCAGCAAAGACTGTGTGGTCAAAGGACCGGCGGATGTGGACCTCAAGGGCCTGACCCTCGCAGACGCAGTGAAGACAGCCGAAGGCATCTGGATCGGCGAACAGTATGTCGCCTCGATCAAGCATCTGTTGATCGACACCACCCAGCCTCGCTACAGCGAACGACGCACCGCGGTGCTGACCATTCATAAATTGCAGATGAAAAGTGCCGCCCTGGAGAGCCGTTTGCTCGGCCATATCGCCACGGCCGAACAGCAATGGTTGGTGCAAAGTATCGACAGCCTGGGAGACAACTCCGAGGCCACGCGTCAGCGCTTCAAAGTGTACCCACTGCAAATCGATAACCATGTGGTCGAAGGCAACTACGTATTCACCTACCCGAATGAACAGACGCTGCTCTACACCCCTAACGCACCGGATGGCATCGCTTTCCGGCAGGCTAGGTTGTTCAACTATGTGCTGAAAAATGTCAGCGACATGATCGATTACTACTGTGCACGTTGCCTGCTTCAGAATCAGTCGACACTGCGTACCTTCCTGGAGTCTTCCAGAGCCAAGCTTCCCGCTCAGGACCGCACCACCCCCGGTCGGCCCTTGTATGACGCGCCGGAACACGCCGGCCCGGCCTTGTCTGTGCTGAAAAACCCGATAAACGCGTTTTATGACGGCAAGCTGCAGTTCATCATCGATAATGTCAAAGCCACGACCACCAGCCGGATCGAAGCGGTGATGAATGTCGTCTGGACCTGTGTCGAAGTGCTGGAAATCGTGCTCGCCGTGGTGACCATGCCCTTCCCGCCACTGAGCCTGGCCGTTGGCGCGGCATTCATGTTCAAGGACGCCATGCTGGCGCTGATGGCCTACGCCGAAGGTGACAAGGAAGCAGCGTTTGGTCATTACCTGGCGGCGCTGGCGAACGCCGCGGGCGGGTTGCTGACCGACCTTACGCCCACCCTGAAGGCGCTGGGGCAGTTCAGCAAATCGCCGGTACGACCGATCTATCGAACCGCGCAAAACAGCCGCCTTATCGAATCCGCCCGGCAGCTTCGACCGCGCAATACCGAAAGCCCGATGCCTGCATTTGCCGTTGCCGACATGCAGCCCGTGGTGCACAACGGTGAGGCGTTCTGGGCCCCGCGCGCAGCCGATCCGCTCGGTCGTTTTCTGTTGTACCGCTACGATGCCACCACCCAGTCACTGCAGTCCACGGCACGCCTGGTGAACAAGAACGCCCAGGGCCAGTGGGTGCGCACCGGCGTCAGAGGCGGGGCCCCCACCCCGCCCGCAGCCGAAAGCACCCCGCTGGGTATTTATGAAATGGCCGAGCAGCACCGAAAAAAAATCACCGAGGTCTTGGATCCCAACCACAAGAGCAAGCTGGTCTCAAGTGCCAACGAATATGGCTTGAACCTCGATACGGTCATCGTCAGGGACGCCATCGAAGAGCTGCGCCCACTTCGTGAGCACTATCTGCTGAGGGTCGACACGCTCACCCGCGATAGCACCAAGTTCTTCAAAGAGCTGCAACCTACCGTGCCACGGGCGGACGTACTGACCCTCGAGCCTTCTGCCTCTCATGCCCACATCATCGAGCAGCTCTTTAAAGAGTCGGACGGCCTGGTGATCGGCGAAGCGCACCGTTCGATCGCCAGCAAGCAATTTTTGATCGACAACATGCAGACCCTAAGCCAACAGGGCGTCAAGACACTCTATCTGGAGCATCTGCCACGGGACGTCTTCCAGGGCAAGCTCACCCAACACCACACCACGGGCTCCTCCGCTAATGTCACCCACCAGCTCAAGCAGGTAGACGAGCGCCTGGGCTTGCACAACAACGCCAAATACAACTATCGCAAACTGGTCGCCGCCGCCCATGCCCAGAAAATCCAGGTCAAGGCCCTGGATGCGTCCACCAGTTATGAACTTGACGGTGCGCTGGAGCTGGTCGACACCCCATCGTTTGCCCATCGTGACAACACCCTCACCAACTACTACTCGCACAAGGTGATCAGCACCGACACCGCGCAAAAAACAGCCGGTGAACGCTGGGTAGCACTGGTGGAGCAACAACGTGCAAGCACTTACAACGGCGTTCCCGGTATCGCTGACCTGGAAAAAACGCCGAGCCTGCGCATCGTTGACGTCCCGGCTGGCCAACCCGTCGACATCAGTGCGGACGTCGCCGGCGATATTGCGGGAGACCCACTGGCCAAGGCCGACTTCCGCTTGAAGCTTGAGACCGACTACAGAGCCGCCGAAGAACCCGGCCCCTCGGCCGCAGCGGCACCGACCACGGCTAGAAGCTACAGCCAGTTTGATGTGCCGGAAAAATACGCGGCCACTTACCGGGAAAAGCTTACTGCACCCAGCGCCAAAAGAAGCTTCTTCGATACCCGGTATGTCTCACCCGATGAGAGCAAAACCCTGGCGCAGCAAGCATTCCGCACAAGCCAGACCAAGCTAGGGCAAGAGTGCGAAGCGTTCTTCAAGGCGTTCACCGCCAAACCACGTGTTGCCCTTCCAACAGCGACAGGCACCGTTACCCAGCCCAACTTCATGGATGCTGTCTTCAACAAAACGAGCGGCCTTATCGTCGGTGAAGCCCATGCAGCAACGTCCAGCAAACGCCTGCTGATGGACAACATGAAGCACCTGAGCAAGGTTTGCGGCGTCAAGACCCTGTATATGGAACACCTGACAACCGATCTCCACCAAGCCGCCCTGGACACGTTCCACCTCACGGGGAAAATGCCGAAGACCTTGAAACAGCGACTCAAGGAGATGGACGTGGGCCATCGCGTGCCAACAGGCAGCCAATACTCCTTCACGACACTGGTGGAGCGCGCCGGCAAGTATCACCTGCGCATCAGGGCGATTGATTGCGTGGCGAGCCTGCGGCTGGACGAGGGACGATTCTCGCGCACCCATATGATGAATTATTTCGCGATGCGCACCATAGAGGCCGATCAGGCGGCGCAAGGTACCCACCGTTGGATCGCCCTGATGGGTAATTCACATACCAACGTGTTTCAGAAAGTGCCAGGCATGGTCGATCTGGTAGACGCCGTCAGCCTGCATGTTGATGATGTCGCACCTGCGCAAGCCACAGCTATTTTACCGGGCGGCCGTATATTGCATCCCCAAGGCGTGGTACTTGATGCCGACTTCCGACTGAACCTGGCCACACCAGGGGTTACACCTGAACCGGCGTTCGTAGCGTTTGACAGAACACGTCTAAGCGCGGTTGGTAGTTACACGGTGGAGCAAGTTTCGCCCTCCAACGTGCGCATCGTGCATCACTCCAACTCCGGGGAAATACTGGAAACTCCTGTTCAGTTCGATGAGCAGGGTTTGTTGTTCATTGAGCGCTGGAATCTCAACGACATGCGTTTCCTCACCTTGGAACTGCTGCGGCACCATCTTCCTAAGGGGATGACGTACTACACCTGATCCTCGCTCACTGCAAAAGCCTCGCTCTGCCGTTGGGCGAGGCTTTGACCGGGAACCCGCTGTGAAGGTGCCGGTCGAACGCGTCAAGAAACACGCCGCATGAGCCATGCCGGCCCCACTGTTACCAAATCCGAAACGCTCCATATTGATAAACGCCCTTTCTCTGGCCGGAAAGTCGCTTTATCCTTGGCGGCAATAATCTGAAACGTTTCACCTTTCGGCCGACCCCATCTTGTTATTAAAAGTGCCCCTCTGCCCAGACAGCGCTGTCTTACACCCGACCGTGCCTGGGGATAAGTCGCTCGTCTCTGGATAACCAATCCGCTCCACGGAAAAACTCAAATAACGCTGAACCAAGCCCGCGTCAAATCGTCATCTACAGTGATAGGCGTGGGACTACATTAAACGTAACGGAGAACAACACTATGAGCACTGATGGCGCTTCAAGCCCAAGCCGCCTGCTCCCCAGGCTGCTAGGCATCTTGCTGCTAATCATGGGCCTGGCCTTGCTGGCCGGCGGTATCAAGCTGAGCTTGCTCGGCGGGTCGCTGTACTACCTGCTGGCCGGTATCGGCATCACCTTGACCGGTGTCCTGCTGCTGGCCACCCGCCGCGCGGCACTGGGCTTGTACGCACTGGTGCTGTTCGCCAGTACCGTGTGGGCACTGTGGGAAGTCGGCCTGGACTGGTGGCAGTTGGTGCCGCGCCTGGCATTGCTGTTCGCCCTGGGCATCGTCATGTTGCTGCCGTGGTTTCGCCGTCCGTTGCTGCGTGGCCAACCCGCGCCGCTGGGCACCGGTGCACTGAGCGTGGCCGTAGTGCTGGCCGGCGCCGCCGCTGTGGCCAGCCAGTTCACCAACCCTGGTGAAATCAAGGGCCAACTGGACCGCGACGCGGTACCCGGCATGACCAACGCAGCTCCAGCCCAGGCTGATGGCGACTGGAACTCCTATGGCCGTTCGGCTTTTGGTGATCGTTACTCGCCACTGGCACAGATCACCCCGGAAAACGCCCACAAGCTGGTGCCGGCGTGGACCTACCGTACCGGTGACATCCCTGGCCCGAACGACCCTGGCGAAACTACCGCGGAAAACACCCCGCTGAAAGTCAATGGCATGCTCTATGTGTGTACCCCGCACAGCCAGGTGATTGCGCTGGACCCGGACACCGGCAAGGAAATCTGGCGTTTCGATCCGAAGATCTCGACGCAAAAAGCCGAGAACTTCAAGGGCTGGGCGCACATGACTTGCCGTGGTGTGTCGTATCACGATGACGCCGCCTACGCCGCTACCGAGCAAAGCCCGGCGACTGACGCCGCAGCACCTGCAGCCAACGTCTGCCCACGCCGGATCTTCCTGCCGACCGCCGACACCCGCCTGATCGCCCTGAACGCCGACACCGGCAAGATGTGCGAAGACTTCGGTGACAAAGGCCAGGTCGACCTTGGCGCCAACATCGGCACCTTCGCCCCGGGTGGTTACTACTCCACCTCGCCGCCAGCCGTCACCAAGAACCTGGTGGTCATCGGCGGCCACGTGACCGATAACGTCTCCGTCGACGAGCCAAGCGGTGTAATCCGTGCGTTCGACGTGCACACCGGCAAGCTGGTGTGGAACTGGGACAGCGGCAATCCGGATGACACCACGCCGATTGCCGAAGGCAAAACCTATACCCGCAACTCGCCCAACATGTGGTCGATGTTCGCGGTAGATGAAAAACTCGGCATGCTTTACCTGCCGATGGGCAACCAGACCCCGGATCAGTTCGGTGGTTACCGTACCCCTGAGTCGGAACTGCACGCCGCCGGCCTGACAGCCCTGGACATCGACACCGGCAAAGTGCGCTGGCACTACCAGTTCACTCACCATGACCTGTGGGACATGGACGTGGGCGGCCAGCCAAGCCTGATCGACATCAAGACCGCCGACGGCGTGAAACAAGCGGTAATGACGTCGACCAAGCAAGGCAGCATCTACGTGCTGGACCGCGCTACCGGCGAACCTGTGGTGCCGATCAACGAAATTCCGGTACCCCAAGGCGCAGTGGCAGGCGATCACACTTCGCCAACCCAGCCAAAATCCGACCTGAACTTCATGCCACCGCCCCTCAAGGAACGTGACATGTGGGGCGTAACCCCATTCGACCAACTGCTGTGCCGGATCGACTTCAAGTCCCTGCGCTACGACGGCCCGTTCACCCCGCCATCGCTGCAAGGCTCGATTGTTTACCCGGGTAACTTCGGCGTGTTCGACTGGGGCGGCATTTCGGTGGACCCAGTGCGCCAGGTCGCCTTCGTCAACCCAAGCTACATGGCGTTCAAGTCGACCATGATCCCGGCGGAAAAAATCGCCGAGCAAGGTCCGCGCGTCAGCGAAACCGAAGGTGTACAGCCAAACAAAGGCACTCCGTACGGTGTTGTCCTGGAAGCGATGCTCTCGCCAATGGGCCTGCCCTGCCAGGCACCGGCCTGGGGTTACGTGGCTGCGGTCGACCTGACCAACCACAAGACCATCTGGATGCACAAAAACGGTACCGTGCGTGACAGCTCGCCGGTTCCAATCCCGCTGTCCATGGGTGTGCCAAGCCTGGGCGGGACCTTCACCACCGCCGGTGGCGTAGCGTTCCTCAGCGGTACCCTCGACCAGTACCTGCGTGCCTATGACGTGAAAAACGGCAAGCAGCTGTGGGAAGGCCGCCTGCCAGCAGGCGCGCAAACCACACCGATGACCTACACCGGCAAGGACGGCAAGCAATACGTGCTGGTCATGGCCGGCGGCCACGGTTCACTGGGCACCAAGCAGGGTGACTATGTGATGGCGTTCAAACTGCCGGATTAATCCACACCGGCGGTAAAACAAAGGCGGCTACCTTATGGGTAGCCGCCTTTTTTGTAGCGCAGTCCAGGCCCGCTAACCTCTTGCCCGCATGAAGTCGCCCCAGCGCCGTACCAGATAGTTGTGCTCATCCATCACCGAGTTCCATACCGCGATATGGCCCATGCGCTGCTCATAGGAGCCGCCGTCACGGACCTCGCCAACCTCGATCAGCGGCAAGCCATCGCTGCCCAGCAGTTCCTCGCGCGCAGGCTTGCCGGCGTACCAGTAGTCCCATTCGGCACTGCTCAAGTGATCGCGGGTACGGGCCGGGTTACCGATGTAGTAACCCTGACGGGCCATCACCGCTCCAGGCCAACCCGACAGCCACCAGTTGAGGTAGGCATAGGCCGCATCCAGCACCGGGCCCTTGGCGTGGCGTGACAAGGACAGCCCACCGAACCAGGCGCGATAACCTTCCCGGGGCACCGCCAGGCGATATTTGACCCCGGCTCGGTGCAGTCGCATCAGGGTCGGCGACCACAGGCTCTGGATGTCGATAGTGGGGCTGAGCATCAATTGCGCAGCTTCTTCGTCATCGGACCAGAACGCCGCGAAGTGCCCTTCTTTCTGTTTGCGCACCAGGATATCGGCCAGTCTATCGATCTCTTCGATGCTCATATTGCCAATATCCTTGAAGCTGGCCAGCCCGGCGCCCTGCACTGCCAGCGCCGCATCAAGCGCACCGATGGCCGCGTCGCTTTGCAGTGCGGTGCGGGCACTCCAGGCGGGATCCAGTAGCCAGCCCCAGCTTTCATTGGCCGGGCTGAACCCCTCTGGCAGGCGTTCGGGGCGATAGGCAAAGCTGTCGACATTGTGGGTCAGGGGCAACATGCTGATGCGGTGGGTGACGGTACTGCCCAGGCTCCCGTCGTGCTGCACAAACAAACGCTCACTGGGCACGCTGCCGCAGCCCAGGCGGTCGTCGGCAGTCAAACGGCCACGCTTGGGCAGATCGTTGATCTCGTGCCACAAGGCGATACGCCGGGTGTCGATAGGCTGGATCGCCCGCGCAGGCCAGACGAAGTCAACGTTGTGAAACCATTGGTCGTACAGGTCATAGCTGTCGGGCTGCATCACCGCGATGCGCTGGGCTTGTTCAACGTCATGTACCTGATATACCAGGCGAATGCCCAGTTCCTGCTCGGCCCGAACGCGCAAGGCTTCAAGCAAGGTCACCGAAGTGCCGAGGACACGCAAAGTGATCATGCGCAGAACCTTCGTGAAAACACTTCAAAGGAGCGGCGCAGCAACGCCGGGTCAAGGCCACGCAGAATAAACACCAGGCGCGATTGCCGATCGGTACCCGGCCAGGCAGGCAAGTGGACCGGGGCATGCAGGCAATGCTGCACGCCATGAATGACGATGGGGGCGTGGCTGGCGTTCACGTTGAGCAATCCTTTGACGCGAAGAATACGTTCGCCGTGGCATCTTAGCAGCATCGACAGCCAGACCCCGAAGCCGACCCAGTCCAGGGGCTGGTCGAAGGTCAGGCAGCAGACTTGCGCCGCACCATGGGTGGAGGGCGTCGAGACCGCCTGGTGCAGTTTCCACCGAGCGACTTCCACCGCGGGTGCGGTGCCACGCAGGCCTTCACCCAATAACAGTTGGTCACCGCTGTCGACCTCATGGGTGTTGAGAATCGGGATGCCTGCGTTCAACGCCCTCAGATGTTCACGCAACGGGTCGCAATCATCCACCAGGTCGGTCTTGCTCAACAGCAACCGATCCGCGGCCGCCACCTGGGCCAGCCATTCCGGGTGCAAGCGCTCCTGCAACGCCGCATGGCTGGCATCCACCAGCGTGACCACCAGGCCGATATGAAAGCGCCCGCGCAATTGCGCGTCATTGTTCAAGGTGGCGAGGATGGGGGCCGGGTCCGCCAGGCCGGTGGTCTCCAGGATGACCCGCTTGAAGGCAGGAACCTCACCTCGTTCACGACGCTGCAACAGGCCGAGCAAGGCGTCTTTCAACTCGCCGCGAATGGAACAGCAGACGCAGCCGCTGGGCAGCAACACCGTGTCCGGCGCCACCTCTTCCACCAACAAATGATCGATGCCGACGTCGCCGAACTCATTGATCAGCAGCGCCGTGTCGCCGAGGCTTTCGCCTTGCAGCAGACGCTGGAGCAAGGTGGTCTTGCCACTGCCAAGGAAACCGGTGATGACGTTAAGGGCAATGCTCATTTTTTCTACCTCCGCCCGTTTCTGTAGGAGCGAGCTTGCTCGCGAAAAACCTGAGAGCGCCACATTAATCCAGACAGCACGCGTTATCGTTGACGGTTTTCGCGGGCAAGCCCGCTCCTACAGTGGGCTGTATTCCAAGTGGTCGAGCAATTTGGGATCTAGGGGATCCAACGGTCGGCCGAGCATGCTTTCGGCCGCTTGCCAAAGTTGATCCAGCCCACTGGCCAATTCCTGCTTGCCGGTGGCGCCCAACAGCAAATAGGAAGCGCCCTGGAAGTCCTCGACCTTGAGCCGGAACACCGCCAACACCTGATTGATCGCGGCGATCCGCCGCAGGCGTTCGCGGCGACGGGGCAGCTCATCGTCCAGGGGGTCGCTCCAGTGCAGGTCTTCGCCCAACAGTCCGCAGAGTCCGCACATGCTCAGCCCTCGTTCATGGCATGACATCGCCGGAGTTGGGCCCTAAGGTCTGGCCGACAAACAGATTGCCACCCGGCTCGCTGGCCAATAGCACGGCCGTGGGCGCCACTTCGTCGGCCACACCGAAACGCCCCAGGGGCAGCTCCGCGGACTTGGCGCGCTTCCAGGTCTCGCTGATGCCACCCACCAAGGGTGTCTCAATCGGGCCTGGGGCGATGGCGTTAACCAACACGTTGTCCTTGGCCACTTCCAGGGCCAGGGACTTGGTGAAGCCGATTACCCCGGCCTTGGCGGCCGCGTAATGGGTCAGCTCAGCACCGCCCTTGATCCCCAGTTGCGAGGCAACGTTGATAATCCGTCCCCAGCGTTGCGCCAACATATGGGGCAAGGCGCGCTGGCTGGCGACGAAGACACTGGTGAGGTCGACGCGCAGCATGTCGTTCCACATCTCGATGCTCAGGTCGACACAGCGGGCCTGGGTCAGCATGCCGGCGTTGTTGACCAGGATGTCGATGCCGCCGTAATGCGCCACGCATGCATCAACGCTGGCTTGGGCGCCTTCGACGGTGCCGACGTCGGCGATGCACTCGAAGACTTCGGCACCGAGGTTACGGCAAGCGATGGCGGTTTCTGCCAAGCGCGTGGCATCACGGTCGGCCAGCAACAGGCGCGCGCCTTCGGCGGCATATGCCCGGGCAATGGCAGCACCGATGCCGCTGCCGGCACCGGTGATCACGGCGCGGCGGTTACTCAATACGTTCATCTTGCTCCCTCATTGATCGTTCCCACGCTCTGCGTGGGAACGAACGTTAGTGTTTAATCCGGCCAGCGCACGGTCAGCCCACCATCAATCACAATGCTTTGGCCCGTCAGGTAACTCGACTCCTCACTGGTCAAGAAACGCACCAGCGACGCCACTTCATCCGCTCGCCCTACCCGGCCCAACGGAATGGCTCGCGCCGCCTTTGCCAGGCCTTCAGGCCCCAGGGAGTTCTTCGCATCCAATGACTGCGGGGTCTCGATCAAGCCCGGAATCACCGCATTGCAACGAATACCCAAAGGCGCCAGCTCCACCGCCAGCGACCGACACAAGCCTGGTACTCCGGCCTTGGCTGCGGCGTAATGGGCATGCTCCTGCCAGCCATACACGCCACCGGCAATCGAGGAAATCGCCACCAGCGCCCCACCCTCGCTCATATGCCGGGTGGCGGCACGGAAGGTGCGCATCACCCCAGTCAGGTCGACATTGAGCATCTCGTTCCACAGCGCATCGGTCATTTCCAGCAGCGGCGCACGGCGCAACAGGCCGGCATTGGCCACGGCGTAATCGAGGCGACCAAAATGCTCAATGGCTTGCTCGGCCAACGCGTCCACCGAGGCGGTATCGCCTACATCCAGCGCCAGCATCAGGCACTCACCACCCGCTTCTTGCGCCAGGGATACGGTGGCTTGCGGGTCATGGGGGTCGGCGGGGTAATACCCGCCCACCACCGCCACGCCGCTGCGGGCATAAGCCACGGCAAGGGCTTGGCCGATGCCGCTGGCGGCACCGGTAATCAAGGCTACTTTACGGCTCATCTGAAACTCCTTACTGAACGGTTTCCGGACGCACATGGCGTGCAGCAAACATCAGGGCGCCGGACAAGAAACACGGCAGCGCACCGAACCACAGCGCGGCGGTCTGCCAGTCACTGCCGGCAGACAACACTTGAGTGGCACCAAACCCTGCGACCACCGCGCCAATCGGCCCCATGGCATGAATGATCGCGCCGCCGGTGGCGCGGATACTGGTGGGGAAACTTTCACTGATGAAAAACAGCGCCGCCGAGTACGGGCCGATCAGGAAGAACAGGCCCAGGCTGTACAAGCCGACGACCATGGGCATATTGCTCGGGCCGTAGAGCATCCCGGCAAACGCCAGGCCGCCGAGCATCCAGCCCAGGCCAATCACGTTACGACGTCCAATCTTGTCACCCATCCAACCGTGGCTCAGGTAACCGCAGTACCCCACCAGGTTCGACAGCACGAGGATGATCAGCGAGTTCTCGAACGAGATGTGATGCACGCTGACGATCACCGAAGTACCAAGCACGCTGAACACCTGTATCGCCGCCCAGTTGAGCAAAATCGCCGCACCGATCACCAGCGTCGCTCGCCGCGCCGGGCCACGGAATGCGGCTTTAAGGCCAGCCTTGCTGTGTTCGTCGTAGTCCACGCCGTAGGTCTGCGCGACGTTTTTCGCCTCGCTCACTGCGCCGCTTTTACGCAGCTGGGTGATACGTTGGTGAATCTGGAACTGCGGGCTTTCCTTGAGCTTGCGCGCCATGATCGCAATCACGACGGCCGGGATCGCCGCGAAAATGAAGCAGCCTTGCCAGCCAATGATCGGCAACAACAGCGCGGTCAAACCCGCTGCGATCAGCGCGCCCACTGGCCAACCGCCTTGCACCAGGCTGTAGATAAATCCACGACGCTTGGCCAGTTTCGGGTCGTCGGAGGCAGCGTACAGCTCGCTCAAGTAAGTGGCGTTGACCGTTTCCTCGGCATAGCCCAACCCGCCCAGGGAGCGGATGAAAATCAACGGTGACTTACCCCACGCTCCGCCAATAGCGGTCAACGCCGAGCACACGGCGGAGCCGGCGACGGTGAAGATAATCCCGGTGCGCCGCCCCAGTTTGTCCACCAGCGGACCAATGGCCAGCGCCACGACGGCGGTGCCCACAGCCACCCAGGTCGCGATCTCGGCTTGCTCCACTTCACCCCAGCCGAAGTGCCGGCCGATTTCCGGCAGCAGGGTGCCAAATAAAATGAAGTCATACACCGCAAACACCCAGGCGAAAAACGCGATCCAGGTGGCGAAGCGCACTTCCTTGGGCGTCAGTTGCCGGGGTTTCCAGCCAGTCAGGTCGATTTTGTTATAGATAGACATGGATCGCGCCTCGATGGGGGCAAAGGTCAGGTACGGGTTGCTCTCACCTGTAGGAGCGGGCTTGCCCGCGAAAAACCTGAGAACGCCGCGTTAAACCAGAAACGCTGCGTCATCGTTGGCGATTTTCGCGGGCAAGCCCGCTCCTGCAGGGTCAGGTACGGGGTTGCCGGCGGATAAAATCATCGGCGATTTCGTCAAAGGTGACGAAGCGCACGCCCGCGTGGCTTTGGATGTGTTCGATCAGCCGCTCAAGCATCAGCAGCACTTGCGGGCGACCGGAAACGTCGGGGTGGATGGTCATGGTGAACACCGCGTGTTCGTGTTCGCGGTAGACCCAGTCGAACTGGTCGCGCCACATTTCTTCCAGGTGGCGCGGGTTGACGAAGCCGTGGCTGTTGGGGGCCTTTTTGATAAACATCATTGGTGGCAAGTCGTCGAGGTACCAGTTGGCCGGGATCTCCACCAGGTCGGTTTCTTCACCGCGCACCAAGGGCTTCATCCAGGTGTCGGGGTGCTGGCTGTAATCGATCTTGGTCCAGCTGTCGCCCTTGCGCACGTAGTACGGGTGGAAGTCGTTGTGCATCAAGCTGTGGTCGTACTTGATGCCTTTTTTCAGCAGCAGTTCGTTGGTGACCTTGCTGAATTCCCACCACGGCGCGACGTAGCCGGTGGGCCGTTTGCCGGTGACCTGGGTGATCAGCTCGATGGACTTGTCGAGGACGATTTCTTCCTGTTCGGCGGTCATGGCGATAGGGTTTTCGTGGCTGTAACCGTGCACGCCGATTTCATGGCCGGCGTCGGCCACCGCCTTCATCTGCTCGGGGAAGGTTTCCATCGAGTGACCGGGAATAAACCAAGTGGTGCGCAGGCCGTAGCGTTCGAACAACTTCAACAGCCGTGGCGCGCCGATTTCACCGGCGAACAGGCCACGGGAAATATCGTCCGGGGAGTCTTCGCCGCCGTAGGAGCCGAGCCAGCCGGCGACGGCGTCAACGTCGACGCCAAATGCACAGAGGATGTCTTTAGCCATGATGTGTCTCCTTATCGAATAAGTACGGTTTCAACGGACAGGGCGGCCCTGAGCAGCCGTGCGTCTTCACCGCTGGGGGCGCTAAGCAATAGGCCAGTGGGCAGGCCCAGGGCGTCACGGCCGCAGGGCAAGCTGACGCCGGGCATGTCCAACAGGCTGCCGGGCATGGTCAGGCGCAAGGTGGCGAGGTTGGTTTTCACGAACAAATCGTCATCGGCCTCCAGCGGTGCCAGCGCGGGGGCAACATGGGCGACGGTCGGCGTGATCAAGATAGCGCCGTCGAGTTCTTCAGCGAGTTGCTGTTGCAGACCACGGCGGGCGTCGTACAGCCTGAGTAACTGACTGGCGGGCAATGTACGGGCGGCTTCGAGACGGCGGCGCACACGTGGATCCAGTTGCCCGGCGTCGGGGCTGTCGAGCAAGGTTTCATGGAGGGCGAAGGCCTCGAAAGAGCCGAGCCAGCCTTGGTGTTGGATCAGGTCGAGAGTGGCTTGGAAGGCGGGCGAAGGCCGCACCTCAATCAATGCACCGGCAGCCCTCATCTGTTCGACCGCACGCAGCACGTTGTCGCGCACGGCGGTTTCGACGCGGGTGTCTTCCAGTACCTGCTGCTCCACCACCAGGCGCTGCCCCTTGAGGCTGCCTGCAATACGTCGCTGGCGCAGGTCGCGACCATTGAGCAACGCGTCGATGGCCAAGGCATCGCGCACGCTACGGGTCAACGGGCCGAGGCTGTCGAGATTGTGGGCCAAGGGAAACACCCCGTCACGGTTGTAGCGCCGACAACTGCTGCGGTACCCCACCAGGCCGTTGAGAGCGGCCGGAATGCGGATCGAACCGGCGGTGTCGGTGCCCATCGCAATCGGCACAATGCCGGCGGCCACGGCCACCGCCGAGCCCGAAGACGAGCCACCGGGAATCCGTGGTTGATCACTGCCGTGGGGATTGTGCGGCGTGCCGAAGTGCGGGTTCAGGCCAAGGCCGGAATACGCCAGCTCACTGAGGTTGGTCTTGCCCAGGCTGACCATTCCAGCACGGCACAACAGGCCAACACTGGGTGCATCCAGCAAGGCGGCAGGCGCCTGGCGGCGGAACGCGGCACCGGCGGTGGTGACGCTGCCTGCAACGTCAAACAAATCTTTCCAGGCCAGCGGGATGCCATCAAACACGCTCAATGGCTGCCCGGCACGCCAGCGGGCGGCTGACGCTTCGGCTTCCCGACGGGCGCGCTCGGCGGTCAGGGAGATGAAAACACCGGGAACGTTACTCGCCTGATCGAGTGCCCGTTCGAGGGCTTGCACCGGATCGCTGCGACCGCTGGCGAAGTCTTCGACCAATGAAGTGGCATCTGACATGGGAACGACCTATAAAAATGTACATATTAATAAAATGTACATTTAATAAAGGCAGGTTTCGTGCCAGTCTTAATCGCAGCCTAACCCTGAAATTTTGGGTGATGCCTAAGATCTAAAGCCTAGAAGGGTTTGATGGATGAAAACAAAGCCCATGAATTTTTTAAGGTAAGCACCAAATGAAATAATGTATCTTTTATTAATAAATACATTTTGGTGCAAAAAGTAACATTCCTACCTTCAGGGCCCCAAATAAGTGCCATCGACGTGGCCCAAAGTGACAGGCGCATCTATGAGAGAATCCCCGGCCACCGACCCGTTTGCTCCAGAGAACCCGATGAAAGCAGTGTCCGCCTCGGCCTCCCGTTACGCGATGATTCACCAGGTATTACGCGACGCCATCGTCAACGGCACTGCCCGTCATGGCCTGGTGCTGCTGGAAGCGCCGCTGGCCGAGCTGTTCGGCACCAGCCGTGTTCCGGTGCGCAAGGCCTTGGACCTGCTGCATGACGCCGGGCTGATCTGTCGTTTCAAGGGTCGTGGCTATTTGATCAACCCCGATGGTCTCGACCTGCAACCGCTGCGCCTGCCCCTGAGTCATGCGCACCTGGGCCTTAACGGCGAGGCTGAACTGGTGGATACCCGCCCCCTGGGCGAGCGCATCGTCGAGGAAATCGGCGCAGCGCTGTCCACCTGTATCGCCTTTGGTCATTACCGTCTCGATGAACAGGCCGCCGCCGAGCACTACGGCGTCAGCCGCGCGGTGGTGCGTGAAGCGCTGATGCGCCTGCGAGATCGCGGCCTGGTGGAAAAGGAACCGTACTCGCAATGGCTGGCCGGGCCGCTGACTGCCCGGGAAGTCACCGAAGACTACGAACTGCGGGCCTGCCTGGAGCCGGAAGCCTTGCGCCAAAGCGCTCCGGACCTTTCGCGCGAAGTGCTGGAGACAATGTTGCAGCGGGTGATCGATGCGCAAAACAGCCCCCATTGCAGCCTTGAGGAAATCGAACAACTGGAAGAGGACCTGCACCAGCACTGCCTGGCCGGCCTGCAAAACCGCAAGATCGCCGCGCTGATCCGCCAGGGCCAGAGCCCGATGATCATCAGTCGGATCTTCTACCGACTGCTGGGCATCGGCGCCGACCCGGCCATGCTGGCTGAGCACCGGTTGATCCTGGAACTGTTGCTGCACGGAGCCTTTGATGCGGCGGCACTGAACCTGCGTGAGCACCTGCAACGGGCACGGCAGCGGATGTTGCAGCGCCTGAAGGTGCTTTCTGTATTACCGGAACAACCGTTGCCCGCCTACCTGCACAAAATCAGTTGATACGGATCGTTCTCACACAGAACGTGAAAACGAGCAATGGCAGCAAATACCATGCAATTTGTTGCTAACCACGCCTCACCATTGAAACCACCGCTGACCCGCCCCATCTAACCTCCATACTTCCTTATGCAGGTGCCCCATGAGCGACCAGCAAGAATTCCCTGATATCGACCTCAGCGACTACGCTGACCCGGAAAACGCCGAACACGCCTCATCCAACACCGGCCTGGCCCTGCCTGGGCAGAACCTGCCGGACAAGGTCTACATCATCCCGATCCACAACCGGCCTTTCTTCCCGGCTCAAGTGCTGCCAGTGATCGTCAATGAAGAGCCGTGGGCCGAAACCCTGGAACTGGTGAGCAACTCCGACCACCACTCCCTTGCCCTGTTTTTCATGGATACGCCGCCAGAAGACCCACGGCATTTCGACACCTCCGCCCTGCCGCTGTACGGCACCCTGGTAAAGGTCCATCACGCCAGCCGCGAGAACGGCAAGCTGCAATTCGTCGCCCAGGGCCTGACCCGCGTGAGGATTCGCACCTGGCTCAAGCACCATCGCCCGCCGTACCTGGTGGAAGTCGAATACCCGCACCAGCCCTCCGAGCCGACCGACGAGGTCAAGGCCTACGGCATGGCATTGATCAATGCCATCAAGGAACTGCTGCCGCTGAACCCGCTGTACAGCGAAGAGTTGAAGAACTACCTCAACCGCTTCAGCCCTAACGATCCCTCGCCACTGACCGACTTCGCCGCCGCGCTGACGTCGGCCACCGGTAACGAGTTGCAGGAAGTACTGGACTGCGTGCCCATGCTCAAGCGCATGGAGAAAGTGTTGCCGATGCTGCGCAAGGAAGTCGAAGTTGCGCGCCTGCAGAAAGAAATCTCCGCTGAGGTGAATCGCAAGATCGGCGAGCACCAGCGCGAATTCTTCCTCAAGGAGCAACTCAAGGTCATCCAGCAAGAACTGGGGCTGACCAAGGATGACCGCAGCGCCGATGTCGAACAGTTCGAACAGCGACTGGTGGGCAAGGTGCTGCCGGCCCAGGCGCAAAAACGCATCAGCGAAGAAATGAACAAGCTGTCGATCCTGGAGACCGGCTCACCGGAATACGCGGTGACCCGCAATTACCTGGACTGGGCGACTTCGGTGCCATGGGGCGTGTATGGCGAGGACAAACTCGACCTCAAGCACGCCCGTAAAGTGCTGGACAAACATCACGCCGGCCTGGATGACATCAAGACTCGCATCCTGGAGTTCCTTGCCGTGGGCGCATACAAAGGTGAGGTTGCCGGTTCCATCGTGCTGCTGGTGGGCCCGCCGGGCGTGGGCAAGACCAGCGTGGGCAAATCAATTGCCGAATCCCTGGGGCGGCCGTTCTACCGCTTCAGCGTCGGCGGCATGCGCGACGAGGCCGAGATCAAGGGCCATCGCCGCACCTACATCGGCGCCCTGCCGGGCAAGCTGGTGCAGGCGCTCAAGGATGTGGAAGTGATGAACCCGGTGATCATGCTCGACGAGATCGACAAGATGGGCCAGAGCTTCCAGGGCGACCCGGCCTCGGCCTTGCTGGAAACCCTGGACCCGGAGCAGAACGTCGAGTTCCTCGACCACTACCTGGACCTGCGCCTGGACCTGTCCAAAGTGTTGTTCGTGTGCACCGCCAACACCCTGGACTCGATCCCAGGCCCGTTGCTGGACCGGATGGAAGTGATTCGCCTGTCGGGTTATATCACCGAAGAAAAAGTCGCCATCGCCAAGCGCCACCTGTGGCCCAAGCAGTTGGAAAAAGCCGGCGTATCAAAAAGCAGCCTGAGCATCACCGACGGCGCCTTGCGCGCGTTGATCGACGGCTACGCCCGGGAAGCCGGGGTGCGCCAGCTGGAAAAACAGCTGGGCAAGCTGGTGCGCAAGGCGGTGGTCAAGCTGCTGGATGAGCCGGACTCGATCATCAAGATTGGCAACAAGGACCTGGAAAGCTCCCTGGGCATGCCGGTGTTTCGCAATGAGCAGGTCCTGTCCGGTACCGGCGTGATTACCGGCCTGGCCTGGACCAGCATGGGCGGCGCGACCTTGCCGATTGAGGCGACGCGCATCCATACCCTTAATCGCGGTTTCAAACTCACCGGGCAGTTGGGTGAGGTGATGAAAGAGTCCGCCGAGATTGCCTACAGCTACATCAGCTCCAACCTGAAGTCGTTTGGCGGTGATCCGAAATTCTTCGACGAGGCCTTCGTGCACTTGCATGTGCCCGAAGGCGCTACGCCCAAAGACGGCCCGAGTGCCGGGGTGACCATGGCCAGTGCGCTGCTGTCGCTGGCGCGTAGCCAGCCACCGAAAAAAGGCGTGGCAATGACTGGCGAGTTGACCCTGACCGGACATGTACTGCCCATTGGCGGCGTGCGCGAGAAAGTGATTGCGGCGCGACGCCAGAAAATCCACGAGTTGATCCTGCCGGAGCCGAACCGGGGCAGTTTCGAGGAACTGCCGGAGTACTTGAAGGAAGGCATGACCGTGCACTTTGCCAAGCGCTTTGCGGATGTGGCGAAGATATTGTTCTAAACCCTCCCGATCATTCCCACGCTCTGCGTGGGAATGCATCCCCTCTGTCACACCTTGTCTCATCTTCGGTTATGCTCGCCCTTCGTCGTGAATAAACGGAGCCCCCATGACTGCTGTCCGCCTGCTTCTCCCGTTGAGCCTCGCCTTGCTCGCCGCCTGCGCCAGTGCGCCAAAGCAAAACGTCACCGTGGAAAATCAGAACACCTGCCCGCTCCAGCTTAAAACCGGGCAAAACCTGATCCTCACCCTGCCCAGCAACCCCACCACTGGCTACCGCTGGGCCATCCAGGATTCAGCCGGCGGCGTTTTGCGCAGCCTGAGCCCCGAGGTCTACAGCAACCCTGAAAATACCGGCCTGGTGGGCAGTGGCGGTGAATCCACTTGGCGCTTCCAGGCTTTTGCCCCAGGCCAGGGCCGCTTGCGCCTGACCTACCAGCAACCTTGGGAGCCGGAAGTGAACCCTGCAGACACCTTCGACTGCGCCATCACGGTGAACTGATATGCCGTGGCTGATCCTGGCCTTGATGGGCGCCGCGACTTACCTTTATGGCCTGAGCACCCATGCCATGTTGCTGTGCCTGCTGGTCAAGCCCATGCCGGTGCTGGCACTGCTGGGCTGGCTGAATGATGCGCCACCCACCGACTATCGACGCTGGATCAGCCTGGGGCTGATATTTTCGCTGGTGGGTGATGTGCTGCTGGCGTGGCCGGGAGACTTGTTCATCTTTGGCCTGGGTGCGTTTTTGTTCGCCCATTTGGCGTACCTCAAAGCCTATTTGAGCGATTGTCGCCGCCCGGCGTTGCTGCCACTGGTAGTGGCGCTGTTAGTGGGGGCGATTTTGCTGGGCGTTCTGATTTCCCACGGCCTGGGCCCCTTGCTGGTACCCGTGGTGGTTTACGCCCTGGTGATCAGCGCCATGCTCTGGCGCGCCCTGGCCCGATTGGGCAGCGATGTGCCCAAGCGCTCGGCGCTGCTGGCAGCGTCAGGGGCTGTGGCGTTTGTGTTTTCCGATGCCCTGATTGGGATCAACCGATTTGTGGTGGCGTTCGAGGCAGCGCCGTACTTGCTGATCACCGCTTATTGGCTGGGCCAATGGGGGATCACAGCGTCAGCGTTCGGCCAGAAACACCGCTGAAGACCTTCGCTCTTATCGCAGCCTGCGGCAGCGGCTACAATGCCGGCTTTTCCCCTTCGTCACCGGAACAGCCGTGAGCAAAGAACCCGATCGCCTATTCGCCCAGCCCTTGCCCCAGGTGCCGGACTTCGCCTTCAACGAAGACGTGGTGCGGGTGTTCCCGGACATGATCAAGCGCTCGGTACCGGGCTACCCGACCATTGTCGAGAACCTCGGCGTGCTCGCGGCGCAGTTTGCCCAGCCCAATAGCGTGCTCTACGACTTGGGTTCGTCCCTCGGTGCAGTGACGCAGGCCTTGCGCCGTCATGTTCGCACCGACGGTTGCCGGGTGATTGCTGTGGATAACTCGGCGGCGATGGTCGAGCGGTGCCGGGAATATCTCAACGGCCAGGATTCGATGTTCCAGGAGTTGCTGCCGGTGGAGGTGGTCGAAGGCGATATCCTCGCGCTGCAATTTCAGCCGGCGTCGGTGGTGGCGCTGAACTTCACCCTGCAATTCATCGCTCCCGAAGAACGCCTGGCGTTGCTCGGGCGGATTTGCCAGTCGCTGTTGCCAGGCGGCGCACTGATCCTCTCGGAAAAGTTGCGTTTCAATGACCTTGAAGAGCATGCCCTGCTCACCGATCTGCACATCGCCTTCAAGCGCGCCAACGGCTACAGCGAACTGGAAATCGCCCAGAAGCGCAGCGCCATCGAAAACGTCATGAAGCCCGACAGCCTCGAAGAACACCGCGAACGCCTGCTGGCGGCCGGGTTCTCGAAAGTCGTGCCGTGGTTCCAGTGTCTTAACTTTGCCTCGTTGATTGCCCTGCCATGATTGATCTGTCTCCCCTCGCCCGCCATCTGGTGGGCACTCCCCTGGCCGTATGGGCCCAGGGCCTGCAAGCGCAACTCGATAGCAAGATGGAGAAGGGTCATGGCGACCTGGAGCGTTGGCAGAGCGCGTTGGATGCACTGCCGAAAATCATGCCCAGCGAAGTCGATTTGCTGAATGGCCTGACCCTGGACACCGATTGCGACGATGAAACCCGCGCGCAGATGCACACCGCACTGATGGGGCTGTGCCCATGGCGCAAGGGCCCCTTCGACCTGTTTGGCGTGCATGTGGACACCGAATGGCGCTCGGACTGGAAGTGGTCGCGCGTTGCCCCGCATTTGGATCTCAAAGGCAAGCGCATCCTCGATGTGGGTTGCGGCAACGGTTATTACATGTGGCGCATGCTCGGTGCCGGGGCCGACAGCGTGATTGGCGTGGACCCGAACTGGCTGTTTTTCTGCCAGTTCCAGGCGGTGCAGCGTTACCTGTCGGCACCGAAGGCCTGGCATTTACCGTTCCCGTTTGAAGATCTGCCGCCTAACATGGAAGGCTTCGATACCGTGTTTTCCATGGGCGTGTTCTACCATCGCCGCTCGCCGATCGAGCACCTGCTGGCACTGAAAGATTGCTTGGTCAAAGGTGGCGAACTGGTTCTGGAAACGTTGGTGGTGGAAGGCGATCAGCAGCAAGTGCTAGTGCCGGAAGATCGCTACGCACAGATGCGTAACGTGTGGTTCCTGCCGTCGGTGCCGGCGTTGATGCTATGGCTGCGCCGCGCCGGGTTCAGTGAGGTGCGCTGCGTGGATGTGAGCGTGACCACGCTCGAGGAGCAGCGCGGGACAGCGTGGATGAAGTATCAGTCCCTCAGCGACTTCCTCGACCCTGACGACCACAGCAAGACCATCGAAGGGCTGCCGGCACCGATGCGCGCCGTTATCGTCGCCCGCAAATAAAGGATCGTTCCCACGCTCCGCGTCACACCTTGCGCAAGGCTTGAGTCGTGCGCGTATGGCGCGACGCGGAGCGTCCCAGGAGGCATTCCCACGCGGAGCATGGGAACGAGCAGGGCCGCAAGACGATCATCAGCGTGCTCTTCGGGCCTTGAAGAACTCGCTCAACACCCTCCCGCACTCCTCGGCTAGCACGCCACCTTCAAACAGCACCCGATGATTGAGAAAGCCCTGGGTAAAAAATTGCCCCTGGCTTTGTACAATCCCGGCCTTGGGCTCCAGCGCGCCATACACCACCCGGGCGATACGCGAGTGAACAATCAGGCCTGCGCACATGCTGCAAGGTTCGAGCGTCACATAGAGGGTGCTGCCCGGCAGGCGATAGTTGCTGACCGCCTGGGCTGCAGCGCGGATGGCGACCATTTCGGCATGGGCGCTGGGGTCATTGCCGCTGATGGGGCAGTTGAATCCACGCCCGATGATTTCACCGTCCTGCACCAGCACTGCGCCCACCGGCACTTCACCCAGCGCAGCGCCTTGGGCGGCCAGGGCCAGGGCTTCGCGCATGAAGTCCTGGTCGCGGCTGCGGTCAATAATCACCAAAGGGCGAAACTGGCGCATCACGCTACCTCGATAGCGGCCATCAGGCCGGTTTCCATGTGGTCGATCACATGGCAGTGAAACATCCACACCCCTGGGTTATCCGCCACCAGGGCAACGCGGGCGCGCTCGTTCTTGCCCAACAGATAGGTATCGGTGAAATACGGGATCACCTTGTGCCGGTTCGAGGCAATGACCTTGAAACTCATGCCGTGCAGGTGGATCGGGTGCTGGTACTGGGTCATGTTCCTCAATTCGAAAATGTAGCTCTTGCCCTTCTCAAGCTTGGCAATCGGCCGGTCGGCGCAGGTCTTGTCGGTGATGTCCCAGGCCTTGCCGTTGATCTGCCACAAGCTCGGCGGCTTGCCATTGTCCACGTTCACCGAGACCGAGCCAACCCACTCGAAATTGAAGTTGAGTTTCTCGGCGCTGGCCAGGTCTGGCTCGGCAATCGGGTTGGCCGGCAGCGCGGGCGGCCATTCGGTAGGCGCGTCGGTGTTGGGCACTGAGCGGAACGTACCCAGGCGCACCGGGCCGTTGCGGATCGACAGCTCTTCACCCGCCGGAGGGGCCTTGATCGCCAGGCAGATGCGCATGCCGGGGCCCAGCCAGTAGTCCTTGCCCATCGGTCGTGGCTCGATGGGGTTGCCATCCAATGCGTAGATCTGCGCCTCGACGCCGGGAATATTGAGTCGATAAGTCAGGGTGTTATCGAGGTTAAGCAGGCGCACACGGGTAATTTGCCCGGCCGGTAAATCAACCACCGCCTGGGACACACCATTGATGGTCGACAGGCGCCCGGCGGTACCGCCCCGAGCCGCTTCACGGGGAATGCTGAAGGCCACGAACGCCCCCTCTTCGTCCACATGCCAGCTTTTCAGGCTCAGGGTGCGTTCGTACTTGAACCCGGTGGGTTCGCGCTCCTCGATGATGAGGGGACCCACCAGGCCACGGCCCAGCTCTTCGCTGCTGTTCACATGGGGGTGATACCAGTAGCTGCCGGCATCGGGCACGCGAAATTTGTAGTCGAAATACTCGCCAGGCAACACCGGCAGTTGCGAGACGTAGGGCACGCCGTCCATTTCCAGCGGCAGGCGAATGCCGTGCCAGTGGATGGTGGTGGCGACCGGCAGGTGGTTGATAAAACGCACCCGCAACCACTCACCTTGGCGTACCCGTAACTCGGTGCCCGGCGCCGAGGGGCCGAACGCCCAGGCTTGGGTCTGATGCCCCGGTACCAGCTCCACGTCCAGGGGCGCGGCAATCAGTTCGTAATCATGCCCCGCCTCGGCATCGGCCATCTTCCCCAGCCAGTAGCGGTAAGCGCCACCGGCACCGACGCCCACCACTGCAAGACTGGCAAGACCACCGAGGATTTGTCGACGGGAAAAGGATCGGGACACAACAACCTCACGTATCTGCCGCGGGTCCGAGACCCGCAAAGGGCAAATACGATACACCCGCAAATGCGAAACAGTAAGGGTTCGCGTTGCCGCAGTGCTGATTTCAGGCTTTGGCAGCGGCCAGGATCAGCGCTTTCATCTCGGCAACAGCACCTTTGAAACCGACGAACAGTGCATGCGCCACCAGGGCATGGCCGATGTTCAGCTCGTTGATGCCCTTGATGGCGGCCACGGCTTCGACGTTGTGGTAGTGCAGGCCGTGACCGGCGTTGACGATCACGCCTTGGGCCAGGCCACAGGCGACGCCATCGACGATGCGCTGCAACTCGTCGGCAACCTCAGTAGGTGTGGTCGCGTCAGCGTAGCGACCGGTGTGCAACTCGATGGCGGGTGCTCCGACACGTTTCGATGCTTCGATCTGCCGTTCATCCGCATCGATGAACAACGAGACTTCACAGCCAATCTTCGACAGGCGCTCTACCGCAGCCTTGATCCGCGCTTCCTGGCCGGCCACATCGAGGCCGCCTTCGGTGGTCAATTCCTGGCGGGTTTCCGGAACCAGGCAAATGTGCGCCGGGCGAATACGCTCGGCGAAGGCCATCATCTCTTCGGTGACGCCCATTTCGAAGTTCATGCGGGTTTGCAGCACGTCCTTGAGCAGCAGCACATCGCGCTCCTGGATGTGCCGACGGTCTTCACGCAGGTGCACGGTGATGCCATCGGCGCCTGCTTCTTCGGCGTCCAGCGCGGCCTTGACCGGATCAGGGTAACGGGTGCCCCGGGCCTGGCGCAGGGTGGCAACGTGGTCGATGTTCACGCCAAGAAGAATGCGATTGCTGGTGGTCACGGAAGCGCTCCTGAAAAGGGAAGGAATCGGTGCACAGCATACACGGGGATCTCAGGGCTTTCGAAACAACTCGCGACTGACCAGCGGCCGGCCGCCCAAGTGCACGGCCAGGGCCTGGCGCATCAGGCGCTTGGCAGCAGACAAGGCGCCAGGTGCCGTCCAGTCGGCTTCGCTCATGGCCAGCAGCTCAGTGCCCTGGAACAGGCCGGGTTGCAGCAGGTAGACCCGCTCCAGCCCCGCGTCGACTTGCAGACGGTACATGCCGTCGGCGGCGATAGGGTCGCCGTGCAGGTCCTGGCTCAGTTCAAAACCGTAGCCGAGGTCGTCCAGCAAGCGCCATTCGAAAGCACGCAGCAGAGGCTCCAGGGGACGGCCTTCGGCCAGGGCCAGCAAGGTCGCGGCGTAGTGATCGAAGACGCCAGGGTGCGGATCTTCGGCGGGCAGCAAGCGGATCAGCAACTCATTGAGGTAGAGCCCGCTGAACAGCGCCTCGCCGTTGAGCCAACTGGAAGTGCCGATGCTTTCCAGGCGGCCGACGTTTTTCAGCTCGCCCTTGCCACGAAACTCCACGTCCAGGGCCACGAACGGCCGGGCCAAGGTCCCCGCCTTGCCTCGCGCACTGCGCAATACCGCTCGCAGGCGGCCTTGGGGCGTGAGGAAGTCCACCAGGGCGCTGGTCTCGCGGTAGGCGCGGCTGTGCAAGACGTAGGCAGGTTGGCTGGTGGGCGGGGTTTGGGACATGGGGGGCTCGCTAAGGGAACACGGTCTTCAAAGCGATAAGTAACACTGTAGGAGCAAAAGGGACGCCTAGTTCCTACAGTGTGGAGGTCGCAGTGGTTTACAGGTCGCCGTAACCCAACGAACGCAACGCACGCTCATCATCGGACCAACCACCCTTAACCTTCACCCACAGGTTGAGCATGATCTTGGAATCGAACAGCACTTCCATGTCCTTGCGCGCTTCGGTACCGATGCGCTTGATGCGCTCGCCTTTGTCGCCAATGATGATTTTCTTCTGACCATCACGTTCGACGAGGATCAGCGCGTGGATATGCAGGGTCTTGCCCTGCTGCTTGAACTCTTCGATTTCGACGGTGATCTGGTACGGCAGTTCGGCGCCCATCTGGCGCATGATTTTCTCACGCACCAGTTCGGCGGCAAGGAAGCGGCTGCTACGGTCGGTGATCTGGTCTTCCGGGAAGAAGTGCTCGTTCTCCGGCAGGTGCTGGGCGATCACCCGCTCCAGAGCTTCGAGGTTGTGACCGTGCTGGGCCGAGATCGGCATGATCTGGGCGTTCGGCAGTTGCTCCTGCAGCCAGCTCAGGTGCGGCATCAGCTCGGCCTTGTCTTCGATACGGTCGGTTTTGTTCAACGCGACGATCAGCGGGCCGGTGACGTACTGAACACGCTCAAGGACCATTTGGTCTTCGTCGGTCCACTTGGTGCGGTCCACGACGAAGATCACCACGTCGACGTCTTTCAACGCCGCCGAAGCGGTCTTGTTCATGTAGCGGTTAAGGGCTTTTTCGCCGCCTTTGTGCATGCCGGGAGTGTCAACGTAGACCGCTTGCACGTTGCCTTCGGTCTTGATGCCCAGCATATTGTGACGGGTGGTCTGAGGCTTGCGCGAGGTGATCGCCAGCTTCTGTCCCAGGATATGGTTCAACAGCGTGGACTTGCCCACGTTGGGACGGCCGACGATGGCAACATAGCCACAGCGTGTTGCGGTTGAATCAGTCATGGCCATTCTCCACGCCCAGGGCAATCAGTGCTGCGGCGGCCGCTACCTGTTCGGCAATACGACGACTCACACCCTGACCTCGGCTTTTTTCATTCAATAAGGTGATTTCACATTCGACGAAGAACACTCGGCAGTGAGGCTCACCCTGGATATCCACCACTTCGTAGCGTGGCAGGTCACACCCGCGGGACTGCAGGAATTCCTGCAGGCGGGTCTTGGGATCTTTGTTGGTGTCGACCAGCGTCAGGCTTTCAATTTCCGACGTCAGCCAGGCCAGTACCCGCTCCTTGGCCACTTCCATGCCCGCGTCGAGGTAGATGGCCCCGATCAGCGCCTCAAGGGCGTCGGCCAGGATCGACTCGCGGCGAAAACCACCGCTCTTCAACTCGCCGGAACCCAGGCGCAGGTACTCGCCCAGGTCGAAGCCACGGGCCAATACGGCCAGGGTCTCGCCTTTCACCAGGCGGGCCCGCAAACGCGACAACTGGCCTTCACGGGCTAGGGGGAAGCGATCGAACAGGGCTTCACCGGCGGCAAAGTTGAGGATGGCATCACCGAGGAATTCCAGGCGTTCGTTGTTACGCCCGGCAAAACTGCGGTGTGTCAGGGCAAGGATCATCAACTCCTGATCCTTGAAGGTGTAACCGAGCTGACGCTCGAGACGGCTTAAAGAAACGCTCACGGTTTACCCACATTCAATTCGTGGCACCGGCGGCCATCGACGATTAACGCTGTGTTCAAATTTACATCCTGGTGCGTATTGCACGGGAGCGGACGATTTGTCCAAGCCCCAGAAAAGCATGCGGCGCTGTGTACACAGCGCCGCATGGATTACTTGATCAGCCCGACCCGCGAGAAGTTCGGCAGGTGGCTGAGCTTGGGTTCCGGCCAGCTCATCCAGACCGCGAAGGCCTTGCCGACGATATTCTGGTCGGGAACCATGCCCAGCAGTTCTTTGGGAATGTTGGGATCATCCCAGTAACGGCTGTCATTGGAGTTGTCGCGGTTGTCGCCCATCATGAAGTAATGCCCGGCAGGCACTGTCCACTGGTTATCGGGCGGCGAGCGGTAGCGGCTCATTTCCTTGCGGATTTCATGCTCTGCCGCCCCGAGTTTCTCCTGGTACAGCTCGGCGCTGCCCAGGGTATTGGGTTCGGAACCGATCAGTTTTTCCGCCACCGATTCGCCGTTGACGAACAGGCGTTTGTCGCTGGTGTAGCGAATCACGTCGCCCGGCAAGCCGACCACACGCTTGATGTAGTTGACGTTCGGGTCGCTTGGGTAGCGGAACACCATCACATCGCCGCGCTGCGGATCACCGATCTCGATGATTTTCTTATCGAGCACCGGCAAGCGGATCCCGTAGGAAAACTTGTTCACCAGGATGAAGTCGCCCACATCCAGGGTCGGTTTCATCGACCCCGAAGGAATCTGGAACGGCTCCACCAGGAACGAACGCAGCACCAGCACGATAAACAGAACCGGGAAGAACGACTTGCCGTATTCAACCAGCAGCGGTTCCTTGTTCAGCTTCTCGATCACGACCACATCAGGCTGGCTGACGCTACCTTGATAAGACGCGATAGCCGTGCGCCGACGCGGGGCGAAGAACACCAGATCAAGCAACGCCAGGAAACCACAAACGGCAACGGCGATGACCAGCAACAGCGGAAAATTTAGTGACATAGGACCTAACTATCCAACCTGAGCACCGCAAGGAAGGCTTCTTGTGGAATTTCCACATTGCCTACTTGCTTCATGCGTTTTTTACCGGCCTTTTGCTTCTCAAGCAGCTTGCGCTTACGGCTGACGTCGCCGCCATAGCATTTGGCCAGTACGTTCTTTCTGAGTGCCTTGACGGAGGTCCGCGCAATGATCTGCCCGCCAATGGCGGCCTGGATCGCAACGTCGAACATCTGGCGCGGAATCAGTTCCTTCATCTTCTCGGTCAACTGTCGACCTTTGTAGTGCGCGTTATCCTTGTGCACGATCAGCGCCAGGGCGTCGACCTTGTCACCATTGATCAGCACATCCAGTTTCACCAGGTTAGCCGACTGATAACGATCAAAATGGTAATCCAGCGAAGCATAGCCGCGACTGGTGGATTTGAGACGGTCAAAGAAGTCCAGGACCACTTCGTTCATCGGCAAATCGTAGGTTACTTGCACCTGGGTACCGAGGAACAACATGTCGTGCTGCACGCCACGCTTTTCGATACACAGGGTAATGACGTTACCCAAGTGTTCTTGCGGCACAAGAATATTGGCCCGCACGATCGGTTCGCGCATGTCTTCGATAGACGACAGATCCGGAAGCTTGGATGGGTTGTCGACGTAAATCGTTTCACCGGTTTTGAGCACCAACTCAAAAATAACCGTGGGCGCTGTCGTAATCAGGTCCAGGTCGTACTCGCGCTCGAGTCGCTCCTGGATGATTTCCATGTGCAACATGCCAAGGAAGCCGCAACGGAAGCCGAAACCCAGGGCGTCGGAGCTTTCCGGGGTGTACTGCAACGACGAGTCGTTGAGGGTCAGCTTTTGCAGGGCTTCGCGGAAGTCTTCGAAGTCGTCGGAACTGACCGGGAACAGGCCCGCGTAGACCTGCGGCTGGATGCGCTTGAAGCCTGGCAGCACGTCGACGTCAGGGGTGGTGCTCAAGGTCAGGGTGTCACCCACCGGCGCGCCGTGGATGTCCTTGATACCCGCGATGATGAAGCCTACTTCGCCGGCTTTCAGATCAACGGTCGCGGTGTGCTTGGGGTTGAATACACCGACGCTGTCCACCAGGTGGATCTTGCCGGTGGATTTGACCAGGATCTTGTCGCCTTTCTTCACGCGGCCGTGGCGCACGCGTACCAGGGAGACAACCCCCAGGTAGTTGTCGAACCAGGAGTCGATGATCAACGCTTGCAGCGGATCTTCGTAGTTGCCGGTAGGCGCGGGAATGGTCTTGACCAGGCGCTCGAGGACTTCATCGACGCCCAGGCCGGTCTTGGCGCTGCACTCGACGGCGTCGGTGGCGTCAATCCCGATGATTTTTTCGATTTCTTCTTTCACGCGGTCCGGATCGGCCTGTGGCAGGTCGATCTTGTTCAGCACCGGCATGACTTCCAGGCCTTGCTCAATGGCGGTGTAGCAGTTGGCCACGGATTGAGCTTCGACCCCCTGCCCCGCATCCACCACCAGCAACGCGCCTTCACAGGCCGCCAGGGAACGGCTGACTTCATAGGTGAAGTCAACGTGGCCTGGGGTGTCGATGAAGTTCAACTGGTACTTGATACCGTCTTTGGCGGTGTAGTACAGGGTAACGCTGTGGGCCTTGATGGTGATCCCGCGCTCACGCTCGAGGTCCATGGAGTCCAGGACCTGGGCTTCCATTTCACGCTCGGCAAGGCCGCCGCACATTTGGATGAATCGATCGGCCAGCGTCGACTTGCCATGGTCAATGTGGGCGATGATGGAGAAATTGCGGATATGACTCAAATCACTCACGGATCAACACTCAAAAAGGCTGCAGGCAGACTGCCCGCTGAAAAATAGCCGGGAATTGTACCTGATGCTCGGGCCAGACGTCATCTTTGCTGACCATGAACAAAAATGCCCCAATCTTTCGAACGAGGCATTTTTTGTTCATACGGCCTGGATCAGCCGGCTCGACGCAGCAGCCAGAACCCGGCCAGGGCGCAGATAGCGGTCGGCACCAACACCGCAAACAGCGGTGAGAAGCCAAATACCAGGCTTGAAGGACCCAGCAGGTCCTGGGCGATACGGAAGGTGAAGCCCACCAGCACGCCGGTAAACACCCTCTGGCCCAGGGTCACCGAGCGCAGCGGGCCAAAGATGAACGAGATGGCCATCAGCACCAGCGCAGCCGTCACCACCGGTTGCAGGACCTTGACCCAGAACGCCAGCCAGTAACGGCCGTTGTTCAGCCCCTGTTCCTTGAGGTAGTGGATATAGCTCCACAAACCGGAGATCGGCAGGCTTTCCGGGATCATCACCACGGTATTGAGCAATTCAGGCTTCAACGAGATGTCCCATTGTTCTGTCGGTGAATTGATCACCTCGGTACTCGCCTGGGTGCCTTGTCCCGGATTACGGAAATGAGTAGTGGTAACTTCGCTCAATTGCCATTGATTGTCGCCGTATTGCGCGCGCCTGGCGAAGCTGGACGACAATATGTGCCGCTCTTTATCAAACTGGTAGCGGGTGACACCAATCAACAAGCCACCAGGCTGCACGGCGTTGATATGGATGAACTCATCGCCCTGGCGATGCCACAAGCCGTGCCGGGCGCTCTGAGCGTCACCGGAGCCCTGGGCCAGGGCACGATTGGCCTGGGCCGTGGACTCGGCTGGTGGCGCCACGTACTCACCAATCAACACACTGACCGCCATCAGCAGCAGCATGGGCTTCATCACCGCCCAGACGATACGAGCGATGGAAACACCCGCCGCGCGCATAATGGTCAGCTCGCTATTGCTGGCCAGGCTGCCCAGGCCGATCAGGCAGCCGATCAGCGCGGCCATCGGCATCATGTCGTAGAGCCGACGAGGCGCCGTCAGCGCTACGTAGCTCAATACGTCCATCACCGTATAGGTATCGCTGACGCTACCCACCTCATCAATAAAGGCGAACAGCGAAGCCAGGCCCAGGATGATGCCCAGTACCGCCAGGATCGCGACCAATACGCTGCTGCCAATGTAGCGATCGAGCTTAACCACGAGCCATCTCCTTCAGGCCACGACGGCTCTTCATTTTCAGACGTATGGGCTCCCAATAGAGTAACCCCAGGCCGATCACCAGGAAGATCCCGTGCACCCACCACAACCCCAGGGTTGGCGACAGCTTGCCCTTCTCCAGGGATCCGCGGGCGGAAATCAGGATAGTCAGGTAGGCCATGTACAGCAGGATCGCCGGCAACAATTTGAGGAAACGGCCCTGGCGCGGGTTCACACGGGACAGCGGCACGGCCATCAGGGTCACGATAAACACCAGCAACGGCAGCGAGATCCGCCATTGCAACTCGGCAATGGAGCGCAACTCCTTGCTGCCGAACAGGTCCTGCGTGGGGATGGCGTCGCGGTCGGTGACTTCGTTGCTGACATCCGGCCGGGCCAGCATCACGCCGTAGGTGTCGTACTTGATTGCGCGGTAATCGGCCATGCCTGGGCTGCCATCGTAGCGGTAGCCATTTTCCAGGATCAGGTAGCGGCTGCCGTCAGGACGCACTTCCTGGCGGCCCGAGTCGGCCACCAGCACGGAAATGCCACGGTCTTTCTTGTCCTGGCCCAGACGCTTCTCGGAAATGAACACCCCACCCAGATTGGCGCGATCTTCGGACAGTCGCTCGGTGTAGGTCACCCGCGTACCGTCGTTAAGCGCCTGGAAGCGCCCCGGCTCCAGAGTATCGAACTCGGTCATGGCGTCCTGTTTGTTGAGCACCAACTGGAACTGCATGGCCCCCTGGGGCGCCAGGCTCAGGCTCAACCAGGCCACGATCAACGCGACACCTGTGGCCGGGATCATGGTCATCGCGAGCAAGCGCTGCTGGCTCATGCCGGTAGCCGAAAGCACTGTCATTTCGCTTTCAAGGTAGAGCCGGCCATAGGCCAACAAAATCCCGAGAAACAGGCCCAGCGGCAAGATCAACTGCAAAAAGCCCGGCAGGCGAAAGCCCATGATCAGGAACAGCGAACCTGGGTCCAGGGCGCCCGAGGCAGCCTGGGCCAGGTACTTGACGAAACGACCACTCATGATGATGACCAGCAATACCGCACTCACGGCACTCAGGGTCAACAGGACTTCGCGGGATAGATAACGGAAGACGATCAAACCAGACACTCCAGGGTTGTCAGGCTAAGGCGGCCAAACAAGCAAGCATACCGAGTCGACCCGTTTGGACAGGCCGGCTAATAAAGATGGCGCATTATCCTGTGATTGACCACGCCTGTCACTGCGCATGCGAAAGCACGCGCACAAAGCTGCCCGCAAGGGTTGTCAGGCTGCGCTTGCGAGGTTCAAACTGCGGCCTTTGTCGCAGGCCACCTATAGGCGGCCAGGCTTATAAAGCCGGCGGTACAGACGCCTGGCTCTCAGACCTCATCAAGGGACCCGAACATGGAACTGGTTGTAAAAAGCGTTAGCCCGCAAACGTTGAAAACCGCCACCCTCGTGGTTGCCGTCGGCGAAGGCCGCAAGCTGGGTGTTGCTGCCAAGCAGTTGGACGAACTGAGCGGCGGCGCCATCAGCGCAGTCCTCAAGCGCGGCGACCTGGCCGGCAAAGTCGGCCAGAGCCTGCTGCTGCAAAACCTGCCGAACCTCAAGGCTGATCGCGTATTGCTGGTAGGCGTAGGCAAGGACGCCGAACTGGGCGACCGCCCATTCCTCAAGATCATCAGCGCCATTCTCACAACCCTCAAAGGCCTGGGCGGCAGTGATGCGACGCTGGCCCTGGACGAAATCGTAGTCAAGGGCCGCGACAGCTACGGCAAGACCCGCCTGCTGGCGCAAACCCTGGCCGATGGCGAATACACCTTCGACCAATTCAAGAGCCAGAAAGCCGAACCCCGCGCCCTGAAAAAAATCACCCTGCTGACCATCAAGGCGGCCCAGGCTGAAGTCGAGCGCGCCGTGAACCACGCCCAGGCCATTGCCAGCGGCATGGCGTTCACCCGTGACCTGGGCAACCTGCCACCGAATATCTGCCACCCGACCTACCTCGGCGAGCAGGCCAAGGCGCTGGGCAAGGAGTTCAAGGGCCTGAAAGTCGAAGTGCTGGACGAGAAGAAGATCAAGGAACTGGGCATGGGCTCGTTCTACGCCGTGGGCCAGGGTAGCGACCAGCCGCCACGCCTGATCGTCATGCAATACAACGGCGGCAAGAAGTCCGAGAAACCGTTTGCCCTGGTCGGCAAAGGCATCACCTTCGACACCGGCGGCATCAGCCTCAAGCCGGGCGCCGGCATGGATGAGATGAAATACGACATGGGCGGCGCCGCCAGTGTCTTCGGCACCCTGCGCGCCGTGCTGGAGCTCAAGCTGCCGATCAACCTGGTGTGCATCCTCGCCTGTGCCGAGAACATGCCGAGCGGCGGTGCCGCCCGTCCAGGCGATATCGTTACCACGATGAGCGGCCAGACCGTGGAAATCCTCAATACCGACGCCGAAGGTCGCCTGGTGCTGTGCGATGCGCTGACCTACGCCGAGCGTTTCAAGCCGCAGGCAGTGATCGACATCGCCACCCTGACCGGCGCCTGCATCGTTGCCCTGGGCTCTCACACCTCGGGCCTGCTGGGTAACAACGACGAGCTGATCGAGCAACTGCTCAGCGCCGGCAAGCAAGCCGACGACCGCGCCTGGCAACTGCCGCTGTTCGACGAGTACCAGGAACAACTGGACAGCCCATTTGCCGACATCGCCAACATCGGCGGCCCGAAAGCCGGCACCATCACGGCTGCCTGCTTCCTGTCGCGCTTTACCAAGAACCTCAACTGGGCTCACTTGGACATCGCCGGCACCGCCTGGACCAGCGGCAAGGACAAGGGCGCCACTGGCCGTCCAGTGCCACTGTTGACCCAGTACCTGCTGGATCGAGCCAAGGTGTAAACACTCCGCGCACCCTTCACTGTAGGAGCAAGCTTGCTCGCGAAAAGCCTGGGAACGACGTGCTCATCCGGCATGAGCGCGTCATCGTTGACGGCCTTCGCGAGCAAGCTCGCTCCTACAGTGGGCACGTGAACAGCTCTCCAGGCCGTTCCAGGAACCGCAATGACCCAAGTCGACTTCTATATATTGCCCAGCACCGACCCTTCGGCACGCCTGGACTTTGCCTGCAAACTCACCGAGAAAGCCTGGCGCATGGGCCATCGCATCTACCTGCATTGCAGCGATGCTGCCCAGCGTGACGAGCTCGACGCTCGCCTATGGCGCTTCAAGGGCGAAAGCTTCGTGCCCCACGGCCCCGCCGAATCGGAGCCCGACGGCCTGGTGGTGCTGGGTTTGGGTGACAGCTGTGGCGATCACCATGACCTGCTGGTCAACCTGGACCTGAAAGTGCCGGTCTTCGCCAAGGGTTTCGCCCGTGTGGCCGAAGTGGTGGTAGAAGACCCCGCTATTCGTCAGGCTGCGCGGGAGAGTTTCCGTTTCTACCGCGAACAGGGCTATTCTCTGCAAGACCACCGATTACAGCGACTCTGAGCACACGATGGACACTCCAAATCAGCTAAAACCGTCTGACCATCTGCTGGATGACCTTGAGTCGATCCGCCAGTTGTTGGGTGATGACAACCTGCAGCCACCGTTGCTGAACGACGTGGCCAGTGACGTACAAATTCCATTATTGTTCGATATGGTCGGTGCCAAGCCTGCGCTGGTATCAGTCGAAACGCCTGATGCAGAGGCTGTTCCGGTTCCGGTTCCGGCTCCACCACCTGCGCAGGCTTCAGCTGTCGAACCCGAGGCCGAAAAAGCTCCGGACGCCCTGCTGCTGCACCTGGACAACGAGCTGCGCGCCGCCGCTCAACTGATCATGCAAGACGTGATTGACGACTTCGCCCCGCATATCGAAACAGAAATCAAGCGCCGGCTGGATGCTCGGTTGGAGCGGCTGATCGCCGCGGCTACAAGCAACTAACTACAAACGGCAAGAAAAGCCCCCGCTCGGTATGCAGCTCATAGCCTGTAGCTTGCAGCTGCTCCCCCCCGCTATACTTGTCGGCTTTCCTGAACAAATGCCAACTAGGGTCCCGCCGCGCATGGATAAGACCTACCAGCCGCACGCCATTGAAACTTCCTGGTACCAGACCTGGGAGTCCGAGAACTATTTCGCCCCGCAAGGCGCCGGCGATTCATACACCATCATGATTCCGCCACCGAACGTCACTGGCAGCCTGCACATGGGCCATGGCTTCAACAACGCGATCATGGATGCCCTGATCCGTTTCCGTCGCATGCAGGGCCGCAACACCCTGTGGCAGCCAGGTACCGACCACGCCGGTATCGCCACCCAGATGTTGGTGGAACGCCAACTGGAAGCTGCCGGCCAGAGCCGCCACGACCTGGGCCGCGAGAAATTCCTGGAGAAAATCTGGGAATGGAAGGATCAATCCGGAGGCAACATCAGCCGCCAGATCCGTCGCCTGGGTTCGTCCGTCGACTGGAGCCGCGAGCGCTTTACCATGGACGACGGCCTGTCGGAAGCGGTGAAAGAAGCCTTCGTACGCCTGCACGAAGACGGCCTGATCTACCGCGGCAAGCGCCTGGTCAACTGGGACACCAAGCTGCACACAGCGATTTCCGACCTCGAAGTGGAAAACCATGACGAGAAAGGTTTCCTCTGGAACCTGAAATACCCGCTGGCCGACGGCGCCAAGACCGCCGAAGGCAACGATTACCTGATCGTCGCCACCACCCGCCCGGAAACCATGCTCGGCGACGCCGCCGTAGCCGTTAACCCGAACGACGAACGTTACCAGGCCCTGATCGGTAAGTTTGTTGAATTGCCATTGGTTGGCCGTCGCATCCCGATCATCGCTGACGACTACTGCGACCCTGAATTCGGCACCGGCTGCGTGAAAATCACCCCGGCCCACGATTTCAATGACTACGAAGTCGGTAAGCGTCACAACCTGCCGTTGCTGAACATCTTCGACAAAAACGCTGCCGTACTGCCAGCCTGCCAGGTGTTCAACCTCGACGGCACCCTGAACGACAGCGTCGACGGCAAGCTCCCGGCTGAATATGCCGGTCTCGACCGTTTTGAAGCACGCAAGCAGATCGTGACCGCCTTCGACGCCGCCGGTTTGTTGGTAAGCGTCGACGATCACGCCCTGAAAGTGCCGAAGGGCGACCGTTCCGGCACCGTGATCGAGCCTTGGCTGACTGACCAATGGTACGTATCCACCCAAGCGCTGGCAGAGCCTGCCATTGCTGCCGTGGAAGACGGCCGTATCCAGTTCGTGCCGAAACAGTACGAGAACATGTACTTCTCGTGGATGCGCGACATCCAGGATTGGTGCATCAGCCGTCAGCTGTGGTGGGGTCACCGCATCCCGGCCTGGTACGACGAGTCGGGCAAAGTCTATGTGGGCCGCGACGAAGCCGAAGTTCGTGCCAAGCACAACTTGGGTGCGGACATCGCGTTGCAACAGGACAATGACGTACTGGACACCTGGTTCAGCTCGGGCCTGTGGACGTTCTCGACCTTGGGTTGGCCGGAAAAAACCGAGGCCCTCAAAACCTTCCACCCGACCGATGTGTTGGTGTCCGGTTTTGACATCATTTTCTTCTGGGTTGCCCGGATGATCATGCTGACCATGCACCTGGTGAAGAACGAGGACGGCACGCCGCAGGTCCCGTTCAAAACTGTCTATATGCATGGCCTGGTGCGTGATGGCCAAGGCCAGAAGATGTCCAAGTCCAAGGGCAATGTCCTGGACCCGCTGGACATCATCGACGGCATCGACCTGGAAACCCTGGTGCACAAACGCACCTCGGGCCTGATGCAACCGAAACTGGCGAAGAAAATCGAGAAGCAGACCCGCGACGAGTTCGCCGACGGCATTGCCAGCTATGGCACTGACGCCCTGCGTTTCACCTTCTGCTCCCTGGCGTCCACCGGTCGTGACATCAAGTTCGACATGGGCCGCGTGGAAGGCTATCGCAACTTCTGCAACAAGATCTGGAATGCCGCGCGCTACGTGCTGGATAAAGGTGAAGACTGCGGGCAGAACGGCGAAGCCTTCGAACTGTCCCTGGCAGATCGCTGGATCATCTCCCAGTTGCAGCGCACCGAAGCCGAAGTGACCCGCCAACTCGACCAGTTCCGTTTCGACCTGGCGGCACAGGCCTTGTACGAGTTCATCTGGAACCAGTACTGCGACTGGTACCTGGAGCTGTCCAAGCCAGTGCTGTGGGACGAAAACGCGCCGGTCGAACGTCAGCGCGGCACCCGTCGTACCCTGGTTCGCGTACTGGAAGTGGCGCTGCGCCTGGCACATCCGTTCATGCCGTTCATCACCGAGGAAATCTGGCAGCGCCTGGCGCCGCTGGCCGGTATCGAAGGCAAGACCATCATGCTGCAACCTTGGCCGGTGGCCAATGAAGCGCGCATTGATGAGGCCGCCGAAAGCGATATCGAATGGCTCAAGACCCTGATGCTCGGCACGCGCAACATCCGCGCCGAGATGAACATCGGTCCTGGCAAGCCGCTGGCAGTGTTCGTGAAGAACGCCAGCGCCGAAGATCAGCGTCGTCTCAGCGAGAACGATGCACTGCTCAAGAAGCTGGCAAAGCTGGAGTCGATCACCGTGTTGGCCGCTGGCGCTGAAGCACCGCTGTCCGCGACCGCCCTGGTCGGTGAGATGGAAGTGCTGGTGCCGATGGCAGGCCTGATCGACAAAGGCGCTGAACTGGCGCGCCTGGACAAGGAAATCCTGCGCCTGCAAGGTGAAGTGCAACGCGTCGGCGGCAAGCTGTCCAATGCTGCGTTCGTTGACAAGGCGCCGGCTGAAGTCATCGAAAAGGAACGCGCCAAACTGGCTGAGGCTGAACAGGCCCTGGGCAAGTTGGCGGAGCAACATGCACGGATTTCCAGCCTGTAAGGTGCGAGCCGTGTAAGAAAGAGGCCTTAGGGCCTCTTTTTTTTGCGCAACGATCGACGATCGCTCCCATGCTCTGCGTGGGAACGATCACCGGGCTTGGTCAGGAATGTGGGACAATGCCCGCCACTTTTGAAACAACCCCAGAATCGACGCAGCCCATGACCGCTCCCAGCACACCCAAACCGCCACGCAAGAAGCCTAAACCCGTGACCCCGGCCAAGGCCGTCGTTCCACGCAAAGAGGCTTCCCTGCACCCGCGTAACCGCCACCAGGGCCGTTACGACTTCCCGGCGCTGATCAAGACCACGCCGGAACTGGCGAAATTCGTGATCATCAACCCCTACGGCAAGGAAAGTATCGACTTCGCCAGCCCCGACGCAGTGCGGGTATTCAATCGGGCGTTGCTGAAAGCCTTCTACGGCATCCAGCATTGGGATATCCCGGCTGATTACCTGTGCCCTCCCGTTCCGGGGCGTGCCGACTATGTGCACTTCCTGGCTGACCTGCTGGCCAGCGTCAACGAGGGCCAGATTCCCCGTGGCGCGCCGGTCAAGGTGCTGGACATCGGCATGGGTGCCAACTGCGTCTACCCGTTGATCGGCTACAGCGATTACCGCTGGCACTTCCTCGGTTCCGAGGTCGACCCGACGGCCGTGGCTGCAGCCAAGGCCATCGTGCAGTCCAACGGGCTGAACAAAGCCATCCAGCTGCGCCTGCAAAGCAACCCCAAACACATCTTGCTGGGCCTGCTGGAGCCGGGTGAGCGTTTTGACCTGACCATGTGCAACCCGCCGTTCCATGCCTCCATGGAAGAAGCGACCAAAGGCAGCGAGCGCAAATGGCGTGCCTTGGGCAAGGCCGACCCCAAACGCAAGCTGCCGGTACTGAACTTTGGTGGCCAGTCGGCTGAATTGTGGTGCGAAGGTGGAGAGGCGCGGTTTGTGACGCAGCTTATTGCCGAGAGTGCGCACTTCCAACATAAAGTGCTGTGGTTCAGCACCCTGGTGTCAAAAGCATCGAATCTGCCGACGATCCAGACTGCCTTGAAGAAGGCTGGCGTGCTGGAGAGCCAGGTGGTGGAAATGTCTCAGGGGCAAAAGCAGAGCCGCTTTGTCGCCTGGACCTTCCAGACTCCAAGCGAGCAGCAGGTGTGGCGCCAGCGCTGGGTCCGTAAGGACTAATCCACTCCTGATGGGCAGATCACACTGTAGGAGCGAGCTTGCTCGCGAAAAACCCAAGGGCACCGCGTTTATCCAGAATACCCACGTTATCGTTGACGTTTTTCGCGAACAAGCTCGCTCCTACAAAATCACAGGCAACAAAAAACCGTGCCCGGATCGCTCCGGAGCACGGTTTTTTTTGCTGCGTCTTACTTGTTGACCGAATCGGTCAGGCCTTTAGCCACAACCAGCTTGATCACTTTCTTGGCAGCGATTTCGATGGCAGCGCCAGTCGAAGGGTTACGGCCAGTACGGGCAGGACGCTCGGTCACTTTCAGCTTGCCAACGCCTGGCAGAGTGATTTCGCCGCCGTTTTCCAGCTGGTCAGCAACGATCTGGCTCAGTTGGTCGAGCAGTGCGCGCACGGTGGTTTTTGGTGCGTCTACAGCTTCAGCCAGATCAGCGATCAGTTGGTCTTTAGTAATAGCCATTGTGGTGTTCCTTCCCTATCAAATTCATTTGGATTGCAGAGTGCAGTGTCAGCCATCGAGCCCGACCATCAAGGCCTGGCCCCCTTCGCCTATAACCACGACAGGTCGGGGTTATAGATACTTGAAACAGGGTTTGGTTCGACCTGACAAATGCTGAATGCACGCTTAACGCCAAGACTGCGCGTAAGACGGGGCAAAACTAGCACAGAGACGGGGAAATATCCGCCTCTACCTACCCATTTGGTCAGCTTTATCGCTCTAAACCGCGAAAAAAAGGCCTATAGGCCGTCGGACGATGCCCAAAACGCCCTTCACACCCTCTGCAACCAACGGGTGCGGTACACTGGCGACTTTTTCCGGGAGCGCACCCTCTCCCATTCAATCAGCCGAGAAGCCCATGCCGATCCGTCATTGCATCGTCCACCTGATCGACAAAAAACCCGACGGCACACCCGCAGTTCTCCACGCCCGCGACTCCGAACTTGCCGAGTCGGCAGCCATCGAGAACATGCTTGCCGACCTCAACGAGAGCTATAACGCCAAACAAGGCAAGGCCTGGGGCTTTTTCCATGCCGAGTCCGGCGCGCACCCGTTCAGTGGCTGGTTGAAGGAGTATTTCGACGGCGGCCAGGATTTCACTACGTTCAGCCGGGTGGCGGTAGAGCATCTGCAAAAACTGATGGAAGAATCCAATCTCTCCACGGGCGGCCATGTGCTGTTTGCTCACTATCAACAGGGCATGACCGACTACTTGGCGATCGCACTGCTGCATCACAGTGAAGGCGTGGCGGTGACTGACCAGTTGGACGTGACCCCATCGCGCCATCTGGACCTGGGCCAACTGCACCTGGCGGCGCGGATCAACGTCTCCGAGTGGCAGAACAACAAACAATCGAAACAGTACATCTCGTTTATCAAGGGCAAGAACGGCAAGAAAGTCTCGGAGTACTTTCGTGACTTTATCGGCTGCCAGGAAGGCGTCGACGGCCCGGGAGAAACCCGCACCTTGCTCAAGGCCTTCAGCGACTTCGTTGAAAGCGAAGACCTGCCGGACGAGTCCGCCCGCGAAAAAACCAAGACCCTGGTGGATTACGCCAGCAGCCAGGCCAAGCTGGGCGAACCCATGGGCCTGGAAGAGCTGTCAGGACTGATCGACGAAGCTCGGCCGAAAGCCTTCTACGATCACATCCGCAACAAGGACTACGGCCTGTCACCAGAGATTCCGGCGGATAAGCGCACTCTCAACCAGTTCCGCCGCTTCACCGGGCGCGCCGAAGGCCTGTCCATCAGCTTCGAAGCGCACCTGCTGGGTGACAAGATCGAATACGACGAAGCGGCCGGCACATTGATTATCAAGGGGCTGCCAACCCAACTGACTGATCAGCTCAAGCGCCGTAACTGATGCTGGGCGGTGTGCTGAAGAAAGTCTTGCTGGTGTTGCTGGTGGTGGTGATTTTTGAGAACTGGGGCAAGATCGAGCGGTTGTTCAACCCCTCGCAAGTGGTGGCCGAACAGGTCCGGGCCAATGCCCGGGTGACGCTGTACACCACCCCATGGTGTGGTTACTGCAAGCAGACCCAGCGTTTTCTTGATCAGAAAGGCATTCCCTACAAGACGGTCGACCTCGAGAAGGATGCCGAGGGACGCAAGGCCTACCAAGCACTGGGTGGTGGCGGGATTCCGTTTGTGGACGTTAACGGGACGCTGGTTCGCGACTACAACCCGGATGCGATCATGGAGGCTTTAAAACTGTAGGAGCGAACTCGCTCCTACAGGGGATGGCGTTAGCTGATGCGAAATCCGAGGCGCGGGAAATGCACATGCACCGTGCCAACCCGCTCATCGGTACGCCGCAGGATCAACTCCTCGCGACCGGCAAACAGCAACTCACCCGCTACCGGGTCGACGCCATAGTCGGTCGCCGCGATGACTACCTGCTGGCCGGTCTTGAAGCCGTTCGGCTCTTCGAACACTTCATCCGGCAAGGCTGCGGGCGTTGCCGCACGCGCCACTTCCAATGCTTGCTCGGCGCTCATCTCGCTGGCGGTACCATGCCCGAAGCCCAGCACTCGCCCAAGCCAAGCCGAAACAGCGGGATAAGCCTCCACCTGGGGAGAAGTCACCGCCGACCCTGTGAGGAACCACAACGGATGGGCCATGGAAAAGTCGGCGATCGACGGCTCACCGAACAGGAAGTCCCCCTCTTGACGCTGCAACTGCTGCTCAAGGCGCGAGATAATCGCTGGCCACTGATGTTTGGCCACGTCCAGTTGCAGGCGGGAAGCCGTACCACCGCTGAACAGGGCTGCACGGTCGGTGACCAGCATCTGAAGCGCTTGCGGCGGGACGTTGGCAAACTTTTCAGCCAGGGATTCAGGCTGGAATACCAGGCTTACCGCATGGGAAAACACCACCGAGTCGGCCCAGGCGGCAAATGCCTGGACGATCATTTCCTGACCTTCGGGAAACAGTGCCGGCGAGGATTTTTCCTGCTCCAGGCGCCGGGCAATCAGCGCGCTATCGCAATAAATATCGGCACCGACCTGCAACACGGGCGTCTTGCGGTAGCCGCCAGTCAGCGCAGTCAGGTCGGGTTTGGGCATCACCGGCGAGATACGCACCGAGTTCCAGGACAGCCCCTTGAAGCCCAGCAACAGCCGGGCTTTTTCGGCAAAAGGCGATTGCGGATAGTGATGGAGGATTAACTCAGACATGCCGGGCTCCACTAAATGAGTGAATGCCCAGCTTAACGTGCAAACCCTACCCGGCCTACCTGTCGGCCTGATGGGAACCGATCAGTCAGATTGATAAGCCCCTGCGCCGCTGGCTGCGAGGCACTCCTTGGCGCTTTTTTTCAACTTCTTGATCAGCCGCTCCTGGCGCAAGGCTTCGCTTTTGCTGGAACAGGCTTCGGTGTAGACCAGCGCCACGGCCGGGCTTGAAAGGAAAAACCGTGCGCCCTTGCCACTCTGGTGAGAGGCGAAACGACGCACCGGGTCATTGCTGACTCCGCAATACAAAGAGCCATTGGCGGCGCGAACCAGGTAGACAAACCATGGCTTGGGCTCAGCGTCAACGCAGGTTGAGGGACTATTCACGGAATGTTCTGGCAAACCAAAAGAGCGCCAATCTTATCAACGACTGGCCTGGAACGCCCTCAACCCTTTCACAGCCTGGGCACGCACCGCCTTGCGCACCAGCGGCGTCCAACCCAGCAACAAGCCCTTGGTGCCCAGCGCCTGACGCGACCAGCGCCACAAGTCAAAGTGATCATGATGCTCGCAGATCTTGCCGTCGCGGAACACAAAGCGCGCCTGGATATCATTGACCACTGTGTTACCCGTGGCGCTGAACAGATAGGTCGCCACCCAGTGAGCGCCGCCGGCGTTGTCATCGCTGTACACGCCGTCAAAAACCAGGGAGAAACTCTTCGCCCGGGTAGTCAGCATGCGCCACATGTCTTTCGCGTCACGCCCACGCAATACACCGAAAGCCGGATCACTGAACACCACATCCTCGGTGTAGCAGGCGCTCATGGCCTCGGCGTCCAACCGCTGGAAAGCGCGGTAGAACTCGTTGATCAGGGCGTTATGAGCGTCACTCATGGGCAACTTCCGCAAAAAAGGCAGGCGGCCTACAATAATCCCCACGGCAGGGGAACACCATCGACATTTGTGCCGGGAATGCTGCTGTATGCACACAGAACCTGGCCCTGAATACCAACACTTCGCTCGCGGGAAGCGGCTTGCCTGGAACCTCAGAGTTTCTCGCTGCTGACCTGAACATACAGCGCCCGACCAGCCCCCAATCCGGCGATGATCGCGCCCAGGCCAATCACTGCGAAAATCCAGCCAATGGCAGCCCATCCGCCCGTCCAGTCATGCACCAGGCCGACCGCGAACGGACCGAGGGAGGCCAGCGTATAGCCGATGCCTTGGGCCATGCTTGATAGATTGGCGGCTATATGGGAGTCGCGCGAACGCAGCACAATCAAGGTCAGCGCCAGGCTGAAAGTGCCGCCCTGCCCCAGGCCCAGCAAAATCGCCCAGCCCCACAATCCGTCCAGCGGTGCATACAGGCAGCCGAACAAGCCACCAAGGGTCAGCAACATCACCACGACGATGGCCAGACGTTGATCTTTGCCGCGCGTGGCCAACCATGGCGCCGCCAGGGAACTGGCCAGTTGCACGATCACCGAGCCGGAAAGCACCAGGCCGGCCTGGGTCGCCGTCAAGCCGCGGTCAATCAGGATCGACGGCAGCCAACCAAACACGATATAGGCCAGGGACGATTGCAGGCCCATGTACAACGTCACCTGCCAGGCCAGCGGATCACGCAGTAAGCCGCGTACGCGATAAGCCACCTTGTGTGCGCCGTGTTTCTGGCCAACCTGGGGTAGCCAAAACAGCGCCGCCGCCAGGGCCGGAAGGACCCAGAAGCCCAGGCCGATAGTCCAACTGCCACCGAAGTAATGACTCAACGGGACTGTGGAGCCTGCCGCCAGCGCCGCCCCCAGACACAGGGCCATGGTGTAGACACCGGTCATGGCTGCGGCCTGTTTGGCGAAGTCGCGCTTGACGATACCGGGCAACAGCACCCCGATAATGCCGATACTGGCACCGGCCAGCAGGCTGCCGGCAAACAGTCCCGCTTCACCGAACGAACTGCGCAGGATGATCCCACCAGCCAGGGTCGACAAGATTCCCAGTACTACCCGCTCAGCCCCAAAGCGCCGAGCCAGGATCGGTGCCATCGGCGCAAACAGGCCCAGGCACAATACCGGCAAGGTGGTCAGCAAGCCGGCCTTGGTCGCCGAAAGACCGAGGCTGCTGGACACTTCGCTGAGCAACGGCGCCATGCTCGACAGCGCCGGACGCAAGTTCAGCGCGACCAGAATCAGGCCCAGCAGCAACAACCATGGGCGGCTCACCACGGGCTGGCTGTGCTGGACCTCATCGTCATCGGCCTCGGCGTCGATCAGCAGCTCTTCAAGGGTATTTTCTGGAGGGTGTGGTTCTTTACGCGGCATGGTGTGCTCGGGGTCAAGGTTCATTGATCAACTGCCGGGAAAGAGCCTTGGCTCGTTCCGGGTCCTGTTGCTCCACGGCATCGAGTAGTTCTGCGTGCCGGTCGAATACCGCCTGGCGCCTGGGCTGGGCATTCAAGGTCTGGCGCAACTGAGCACCGACAATGCTGGAAAAGTACTGGTACAGCTCGCTCAAGGCCGGATTGTGGGCGGCATCCACCAGGCGCTGGTGAAATATCAGATCGCAACTGATGTAGGTCTCAAGATCACCGTGGTAGTGCGCGCCACTGTCGTTCAACGCCAAGCGCAGGGCCTGCAAATCCTCGTCGGTACGACGCAAGGCCGCCAGGCCAACGGCCTCGACTTCGAGAATTTGCCGCGTTTCCTGGGCCTGGCCCAGGGAGCAATGGGACAAGGCTTTCATGGCGCCCAGCGGATCGGTCATCGAGCGCAGGTAACTTCCATCGCCCTGGCGGATCTCGATCAACCCGGAAAATGCCAATACGCGCATGGCCTCGCGCACAGTGTTGCGGCTGATGCCCAGCTCGGCGGACAGCTCGGGTTCGGTGGGTAGGCGCTCGCCCACGGCCCATTTGCCTTGGGTGATGCGCTGGCGCAGTTGCTCAAGGGCCTGATCCACCAGAGAGCGTTTGATCAAGGGGGCGATGTCTGTCATCAGTTATGCGCTTTCGTCCAATCATAGGATGAATTTTCCTACAGCTTATTCGGACTTGCCTACGAGGGCAACGCACTAGGGTTTTCAGGCAGCAGAAGGAACTGAATTTTCGATTAGTAAAATCACCCTCACCTACACCGTGAACACGGGGGCTGAAGCGCTCAAGGCTTCCGAGTCCACAAACAATAAACCCGGCAGCAAGCCGGGTTTATTGTTAAGCATCACCTGTCGATCAATGCAGAATCTGGCTCAAGAACAACTTGGTCCGATCATTCTGCGGGTTGTCGAAGAAGTCATTCGGCGCAGCCTGTTCAACAATCTCGCCCTTGTCCATGAAGATCACACGGTTGGCCACGGTGCGTGCAAAGCCCATTTCATGGGTCACACAAAGCATGGTCATGCCGTCTTCGGCCAAACCGATCATGGTATCGAGTACTTCCTTCACCATCTCCGGATCAAGCGCCGAGGTCGGTTCATCGAACAGCATGATTTTCGGTTTCATGCACAACGCACGGGCAATCGCCACGCGCTGTTGCTGGCCGCCGGACAACTGCCCCGGAAATTTGTGGGCCTGCTCCGGAATGCGCACACGCTCCAGGTAGTGCATGGCGATTTCCTCGGCCTTGCGCTTGGGCATCTTGCGTACCCACATCGGCGCCAGGGTGCAGTTTTGCAGGATGGTCAGGTGCGGGAACAGGTTGAAGTGCTGGAACACCATGCCGACTTCACGGCGGACCGTTTCAATCTGCTTGAGGTCGTTGGTCAGTTCCACGCCATCGACCACGATGCGGCCTTGCTGGTGCTCTTCCAGACGGTTGAGGCAGCGGATGGTGGTGGACTTGCCGGAACCCGACGGGCCACACAGCACGATACGCTCGCCCTGCTTGACGTCTAGGTTGATGTCTTTCAACACGTGGAACTGGCCGTACCACTTGTTGACGCCCTGCATCTGGATAATGCCTTCAGGGCTCACAGGCTGTTTGATTGCTTCGCTCATCGATAGAACTCCTAACGCTTGTGGCCTGTGTCGAGCTTGCGTTCCAGATGCATGGAATAGCGCGACATACCAAAACAGAAAATCCAGAACACCAGGGCGGCGAAGACGTAGCCTTCGGTGGCCATGCCCAGCCATTTGGGGTCGGCGGCGGCTTGCTTGACGCTGTTGAGCAGGTCGAACAGGCCGATGATGATCACAAGGCTGGTGTCCTTGAACAGGGCAATGAAGGTGTTGACGATGCCAGGAATCACCATCTTCAAGGCTTGCGGCAAAATCACCAGGCCCATGCTGCGCCAGTAACCCAGGCCCATCGCCGCAGCGGCTTCGTACTGCCCCTTGGGGATCGCTTGCAGGCCGCCGCGCACCACTTCGGCCACGTAGGCCGACTGGAACAGGATCACCCCGATCAGCGCCCGCAGCAGTTTGTCGAAGTTCATGCCTTCGGGCAGGAACAACGGCAACATCACCGAGGACATGAACAACACGGTGATCAACGGCACACCGCGCCAGAACTCGATGAAGGTCACGCAGACCACACGAATCGCCGGCATGTTCGAGCGTCGCCCCAACGCCAGCACGATCCCCAACGGCAAGGCGCCAGCGATACCAACGGTGGCAATCACCAGGGTCAGCATCAAGCCGCCCCATTGGCTGGTAGCGACGTTGGTCATGCCGAAAATCCCGCCGTGCAGCAGGAAGTAGGCAATGATCGGGTACAGCACCAGGAAGCTCAGGCCGTAGATCCCCTTGCGCGAAAAACGCGAGATGAACAACGGCGCCACGCCGACAATGGCCAACCACACGGTCAAGTCCACGCGCCAGCGCAGGCCCACCGGGTAGTAGCCATACATGAACTGGCCGAAGCGCTGCTGGATGAACACCCAGCAGGCGCCCTCCTTGGTGCAATCGGCCTGGGTGGTGCCAACCCAATTGGCGTCGATGATCGCCCAACTAAGGATTGGAGGAATCACGAGGTAAATCAGGTAGAACGCGAACAACGTCAGCAAGGTGTTGAGCCAGCTGGAGAACATGTTCGCGCGCATCCATGCCACCACGCCGATGCTGCTGCTCGGTGGGGGCATATCGGGTTTAAAAGTATGGGATGTCATGCGCGTTTCCTCACCGCTCGATCAGCGCAATGCGCTTGTTGTACCAGTTCATCAGCAAGGAGATGCTGATACTGATCGCCAGGTACACGCTCATGGTGATCGCAATCACCTCGATGGCCTGGCCGGTCTGGTTCAACACTGTTCCGGCAAACAACGAAACCATTTCCGGGTAGCCGATACCGGCCGCCAGGGACGAATTTTTCGCCAGGTTCAAGTATTGGCTGGTCAGCGGCGGAATAATCACGCGCAGGGCTTGCGGGATGATCACCTTGCGCAGGGTCGGGCCGTTGCGCATGCCCAGCGAGTGCGCCGCTTCGGTTTGGCCGTGGCTGACCGACTTGATGCCCGAGCGTACGATCTCGGCGATAAACGCCGCGGTGTACACCGTCAGTGCCAGGGTCAATGCCAGCAGTTCCGGAATCAGTACCCAGCCACCGACGAAATTGAAGCCCTTGAGCTCCGGCATTTCCCAGTGCACAGGGGCGCCGAAGACCAGGGCGCACAGCGCCGGGATCACTAGAAGCAACCCCAGGCCGACCCAGAACTTGTGGAACGGCGCGCCGGTTGCTTCAAAGCGCTTGTTGGCCCAGCGAGTCATCACCACGATGGCAACAATCGCCAGCACGATGCTGGTCATGAACGGCCAGAACCCATCCGCCGCCAGTGCGGCCGGCATGTTCAGGCCACGGCTGCTGACAAAGAAGGTGTCGCCGAAGTTATGGCTGGCGCGCGGCCCCGGCATGGTCAGGAACACCGCGAAGTACCAGAACAGGATTTGCAGCAGTGGCGGAATATTGCGGAAAACCTCCACGTACACGGTTGCCAGCTTGGCGATGATCCAGTTCTTCGACAGCCGCGCCACGCCGACAATGAAACCGAGAATCGTCGCCAGGATCACACCGATGAAGGTCACCAGCAGGGTGTTGAGCAACCCGATGACAAAAACCCGGGCATAGCTGTCCGCTTCGGTGTAGTCAATCAGGGTTTGAGCGATGCCGAAACCGGCACTACGCTCCAGAAAGCTGAAACCGGAGGTAATACCCCGGTGCTCAAGGTTGGTTTGCGTGTTATCGAACAGAAACCAACCCAGTGAAACCACCGCCACAATAGTGACGATCTGAAATACCCAGGCACGCACTCGTGGATCGCTGAGGCTGAACCTCTGCTTCGGTGCGCCGATTGAATTTTGCATGAAGTGCCCCGCAAAGAATGGAACAGAACATCACCCGGCGGTTGGCCCGCCGGGTGATAGAACCATCAGCGCACTGGTGGTGCGTATTGAATGCCGCCGTTGGTCCACAGCGCGTTCAGGCCACGGTCGATTTCCAGAGGGGTGCCCTTGCCCAGGTTGCGCTCGAACACTTCACCGTAGTTACCGACTTGCTTGACGATCTGCACGACCCAGTCTTTCGGCAGTTTCAGGTCTTTACCGTATTCACCGTCAGCACCGAGCATCCGGGCAACGTCCGGGTTCTTGGTGCCCTTGGCTTCAGCTTCGACGTTCTTCGAGGTGATGCCGGCTTCTTCAGCGTTGAGCATGGCGTAGCCAGTCCAGCGCACAACTGCCAGCCACTCGTCATCGCCATTACGCACGACCGGACCCAGTGGCTCCTTGGAAATGGTTTCCGGCAGAACCACGTAGTCTTTTGGCGCAGCCAGTTTGCTGCGCTGGGCGAACAGCTGGGATTTATCGGAGGTCAGCACGTCGCAACGACCGGATTCCAGCGACTTGGCGCTTTCATCGGAGGTGTCGAAGGTGATCGGGGTGTATTTCAGGCCGTTGCCGCGAAAGTAATCGGAAACGTTCAGCTCGGTGGTGGTACCGGCCTGGATGCAGATGGTTGCACCGTCCAGTTCCTTGGCGCTCTTGACGCCCAGCTTGTTGTTTACCAGAAAACCGATGCCGTCGTAGTAGGTGATGAAGCCAGGGAATTTCAGGCCCATGCCCGCGTCACGGGAACTGGTCATGGTGGTGTTACGCGACAGGATGTCAATTTCGCCAGACTGCAGCGCGGTGAAACGCTCCTTGGCATTCAACTGACTGAATTTAACTTTGGTCGCGTCGCCGAACACGGCGGCGGCTACAGCGCGGCAGAAGTCAGCATCGATGCCGAGGATCTTGCCGGTGGCATCCGGCACCGAGAAACCCGGCAAACCATCACTCACGCCACATTGTACAAAGCCTTTCTTCTGCACGGCATCCAGGGTAGCGCCGGCTTGGGCGAAACCGCTGACACCCAGTGCTGCGGCCGCGCAAACGATGGCCAGGGTGGATTTCAATACCTTCATTCAAACCTCCAGTTGCTCTTGTTGTGTCGGAGCTTGAGCCCTGCCGCACCCTTATGAGGCGAAATTGACCTGTGTTGGCTTTTTTTGAGGTCAAACGGCACAAAGCTGTCGCTGTAAGTCCAATTGCTATCCCACAAGCGGTAGTCACTGCTAGTGTTACCGCCCGGGTTCAGCGATGACATCAGGTTTCTTAGTAGCAAGCGCCGTACCAGACTGCAGGCTGAGTCGATTCAGCCGTTGGTCAATAGCAAAAGATTCAACCTTGCGACATCTTCTTAACAGATAACCCCATCGCGCACCGTCCCGACGCACGTCAACGGAGCGCACGCACATTTATGGAGCAGACATGACCCAGACCTTGATTCTTCAGCCCAACAAGCCCGCAGACGCCTGCGTTATCTGGTTGCATGGCCTGGGTGCCGATCGCTACGACTTCCTGCCGGTCGCCGAAGCGCTGCAGGAAACGCTACTTTCCACCCGCTTTGTTTTGCCCCAGGCGCCGACCCGGCCCGTGACTATCAATGGCGGCTACGAAATGCCCAGTTGGTACGACATCAAGGCCATGAGCCCGGCCCGATCCATCAGCCTTGAAGAACTGGACGGCTCGGCAAAAGTACTCACGGATTTGATCGACGCACAAAAAAGCAGCGGAATAGACGCCTCGAGAATTTTTATCGCCGGCTTTTCCCAGGGCGGCGCCGTGGTCTTGCACACCGCCTTTGTGAAATGGCAGGGCACATTGGGTGGCGTGATCGCCCTCTCCACTTACGCGCCAACGTTCAGCGACGAGCTTGAGTTATCCGCCAGCCAGCAACGGATTCCCACCCTGTGCCTGCACGGCCAATACGACGACGTGGTGCAGAACGCCATGGGTCGTAGCGCCTATGAGCATTTGAAAACCCGCGGTGTCACCGTCACATGGCAGGAATACCCAATGGGCCATGAAGTGTTACCCGAGGAGATACGCGATATCGGTGCCTGGCTGACTGCTCGCCTGAGCTGAAAACCAAGCATTATGTAGCCGTATGACCAACGCACTACGCCGCGCTCGATTCTTGCATTACACTGCCCGGCGTATATTCCTTAACCAATTGATGAGATGACCGTGCTCAAAGCACTCAAGAAGATGTTCGGTAAAAGCGAGGCCGAGCCGCTCGCCCCTGTTCCCAGCGCTCCTGTCCACGCCCCCGGCAACCGCAATGACGGTAAACAGCCTGGCCGGAGCGCACCAGCCCCGGTTCCGGCCACACAAGTATCGCCCGCAGAACCTGCGCGCCAGGAAAAGCCTCGCCGCGAGCGTGCACCGAAACCGCCTGTCATCCCTTGGAAACTGCAAGACTTCGTTGTCGAACCCCAGGAAGGCAAGACCCGCTTTCACGACTTCAAGCTCGCCCCGGAACTGATGCATGCCATCCAGGACCTGGGGTTCCCGTACTGCACGCCAATCCAGGCACAAGTCCTGGGTTTCACCCTGGCGGGCAAGGACGCCATCGGCCGGGCCCAGACCGGTACCGGTAAAACGGCAGCGTTCCTGATCTCGATCATCACCCAGTTGCTGCAGACCCCGCCGCCGAAAGAGCGCTACATGGGCGAACCGCGCGCCCTGATCATCGCTCCGACCCGGGAGCTGGTGGTGCAGATTGCCAAGGACGCCGCCGACCTGACCAAGTACACCGGCCTCAACGTCATGACGTTCGTCGGTGGCATGGACTTCGACAAACAGCTCAAGCACCTGGAAGCACGACATTGCGACATCCTGGTGGCGACACCGGGCCGCTTGCTGGACTTCAACCAGCGTGGCGACGTGCACCTGGACATGGTTGAAGTGATGGTGCTGGACGAAGCCGACCGCATGCTTGATATGGGTTTCATCCCGCAAGTACGCCAGATCATTCGCCAGACCCCGCCGAAGAACGAACGCCAGACCCTGCTGTTCTCCGCGACCTTCACCGAAGACGTGATGAACCTCGCCAAACAATGGACCACTGACCCGTCCATCGTCGAGATCGAAGCGCAAAGCCCTGCCAGCGAAAACGTCGAACAGCACATCTATGCCGTGGCCGGAGCCGACAAGTACAAGTTGCTCTACAATCTGGTCAACGACAACGGCTGGGAACGGGTGATGGTCTTTGCCAACCGCAAGGATGAAGTGCGGCGCATCGAAGAGCGTCTGGTACGCGACGGCGTCAACGCCGCGCAATTGTCCGGCGACGTGCCACAACACAAGCGGATCAAGACCCTGGAAGGTTTCCGCGAAGGCAAGATTCGCGTGCTGGTGGCCACCGATGTGGCCGGGCGCGGGATTCATATTGACGGCATCAGCCACGTGATCAACTTCACCCTGCCGGAAGTGCCGGACGACTATGTACACCGCATTGGCCGTACCGGTCGCGCGGGTGCTGCCGGGGTGTCCATCAGCTTTGCTGGTGAAGACGACTCGTATCAGTTGCCGTCGATCGAAACCCTGCTGGGACGCAAGATCAGTTGCGAAACCCCGCCGACGCATCTGTTGCGTCCGGTCGAGCGCAAGCGCCCATAAGGATCGCCGCCATACTGTAGGGGCGAGGGGGAGATGTTCAAGGAGGAAAGGATGAACCAGGCCGACTTCATCATCATCGGTGGCGGTATTGCCGGGGCATCCGCCGGGTACTGGTTGTCCCGACACGCTCGCGTCATCGTGCTGGAACGCGAGTCGGTGCCGGGCTATCACTCCACCGGCCGCTCCGCCGCGCTGTACATTGCCGCCTACGGTACGCCGCAAGTCCGTGCCCTGACCCTGGGCAGCCGTGCTTTTTTCGATTATCCGCCCGCAGACTTCACCGAACATCCGCTGCTCACACCCCGCGGCGAAATCATTGTCGATTTCACCGGTGACCCCGATGAGTTGCAGCGCCAGTACCTGAGCGCCAAGGCGCTGGTTGCGCAGACCCGCTTGCTCGACATCGGCGAAGCAATGGCCATGATGCCGATTCTGCGCCGTGAGAGAGTCCATGGCGCCATCTACGACCCGACGGTTTGCGATATCGACACCGATGCGCTGTATCAGGGCTATTTGCGCGGCATCCGGCGCAACGGTGGCGTCATCCACACCGACAACGACGTGCAGAAGTTGAACCGTGACGATCAGGGCCAATGGCAGGTGCGCACCTCGCAGCAACGCTTTTGTGCCCCCGTCATTATCAACGCGGCAGGCGCCTGGGCCGACCAGATCGGCGAGCTGGCCGGCGCGCAAAAAATCGGCCTGCAGCCCAAGCGACGTAGCGCCTTTGTCTTCGCCCCGCCTGCCGGGCTGGACATCCATGGCTGGCCGGAACTGGCGGCCCTCGATGGCTCGTTCTATATGAAGCCCGACGCCGGCATGTTCCTTGGCTCGCCGGCCAATGCAGACCCGGTAGAGCCCCACGACGTGCAGCCCGAAGAACTGGACATCGCCATGGGCATCTACCAGATCACCGAGGCCACCACCCTGACCATTCGCCGCCCAACGCGGACGTGGGCGGGGCTGCGCAGTTTTGTCAGCGATGGCGACCTGGTGTGCGGGTTTGATCCGCAAGTGGAAGGCTTATTCTGGATTGCCGCCCAGGGTGGCTACGGGATTCAAACGTCACCGGCCATGGGCCAGGCGAGTGCGGCGCTGGTGCGTGGAGAACCATTGCCGAAAGCGTTGGCCGAATGTGGGCTGACTGAAGCGATGTTATCCCCTTGCAGGAGCGAGGGGGACGCCTAGTTCCAGCGATCCGCCGCCGCATGATCACTGTCGCGCCCTTCCACCCAGCGCGGCCCTTGGGCGGTGTTCTCTTTCTTCCAGAACGGCGCACGCGTTTTCAGATAGTCCATGACAAACGCACAAGCATCAAACGCCGCCTGGCGGTGGGCACTGGCAGCAGCGACAAAGACAATCGGCTCACCCGGCTCCAGGGCGCCAATACGGTGCAGCACTTCCAGTTTGAGCAGCGGCCAGCGTTGCTCGGCCTCCACGGAAATTTTGGCAAGGGCCTTTTCGGTCATGCCGGGGTAGTGCTCCAGGAACATCCCCGCTACGTCGAGGCCGTCGTTGAAGTCGCGGACATAACCGACAAAGCTCACCACCGCGCCCACGCCGACGTTGGCCGCGTGCATGGCATTGACTTCGGCTCCGGGGTCGAAGGGTTGGGCTTGCACACGGATGGTCATGATCAGCCTCCGGTCACAGGAGGGAAGAAGGCCACCTCGTCGCCGTCAACCAGCGGTTCGTCGAGGGAACACAGCTCTTCGTTGCGAGCACACATCAAGCCGGTTTCGTTGAGCACTTCAAACGCGGGGTCTTTGAGCAAGTCCTTGCGCAAGGCGTCGATTGTGGCGAATTCGCCCTCAACCTCCAGCGAGTCCAAATCCACTGCTTCCCGGTAACGGGCAAAAAACAACACCGTCATACTCATTGCGCATCCGCCTTGAAATGCCCGCTCTTGCCACCGAGTTTTTCCAGCAGGCGAATGTTTTCGATGGTCATGCCCCGATCCACTGCCTTGCACATGTCGTAGAGGGTCAATGCAGCAACGCTGGCGGCGGTCAACGCTTCCATCTCCACGCCGGTCTGGCCGCTGAGCTTGCAGCGAGCAACGATATGCACTGCATCATTGCCTTCGGCGCTGAGTTCGACCTTGACGCCGGTGAGCATCAGCGGATGGCACAGGGGAATCAGGTCGCTGGTCTTTTTCGCCGCCTGGATCCCGGCGATCCGCGCCACGGCGAACACGTCGCCCTTGGGATGGGCGCCATCGACAATCATTTTCAGGGTCTCGGGCAACATGCGCACCCGTGCTTCGGCCACCGCTTCACGGAACGTCACGGACTTGTCGGTGACGTCGACCATATGGGCGCGACCTTGGGAATCGAGATGAGTCAGCACGGGGATACTCCTGATCAGAAGCCCCGATTGTAAACCTTGTAGGAGCGAGCTTGCTCGCGAAAAACCAAAGAACAACGCGAGGCTCCAGATGCCCCCGCGTTGTCGTTGAAGTCCTTCGCGAGCAAGCCCGCGCCTACATGTTTACAAATGCGACTCTGCGTATTCGGCCAGAATCGAACGAGGGACTCCCTGCAGGGCGATGTGCACGCCGTTGGGGAAATCCTTGAAGCGCTCCGTCAAGTAAGTCAGCCCGGAACTGGTCGCGGACAGGTAAGGGGTATCGATCTGCGCCAGGTTGCCCAGGCACACCACTTTGGAACCGGCGCCGGCACGGGTGATGATGGTTTTTATCTGGTGCGGCGTCAGGTTCTGGCATTCATCGATCAAAATCAGGCTCTGCTGAAAGCTGCGACCTCGAATGTAGTTGAGGGATTTGAACTGCAACGGCACTTTGCTGAGGATGTAATCGACACTGCCATGGGTGTTTTCGTCATCCATGTGCAAGGCTTCGAGGTTGTCGGTGATCGCCCCCAGCCACGGCTCCATTTTTTCCGCCTCGGTGCCTGGCAGGAAGCCGATTTCCTGGTCCAGCCCCTGCACGCTGCGGGTGGCGATGATGCGGCGATAACGTTTGGTGACCATGGTCTGCTCGATGGCTGCAGCCAGGGCCAGGATGGTTTTCCCGGAGCCGGCGGCCCCCGTCAGGTTGACCAGGTGGATGTCCGGATCCAGCAACGCATACAGTGCCAGGCTCTGGTAAATGTCACGAGGTTTCAGGCCCCAGGCCTCCTGGTGCAACAGAGGTTCCTGATGCAGGTCGAGGATCAGCAACTTGTCCACCTGGATTTCTTTGATCCAACCGACGAAGCCCTGCTCGTCAATGATGAACTCGTTGATGTGCACGGCCGGCAGGTTGTCGATCAGTTGTACCTGGTGCCAGGTGCGGCCATGGTCCTGACGGGTTTCGACCTTGCTGACACGGTCCCAGAACGAGCCGGTCATGGTGTGATAACCCCGGGACAGCATCGATACGTCGTCGACCAGTTGGTCGGTACTGTAGTCCTCGGCAGCGATCCCACACGCTCGTGCCTTGAGGCGCATATTGATGTCTTTGGTCACCAGCACCACGCGCAGATCCTTGTCGCGGGTGTGCAGGTCGATCAATTGATTGATGATTTTGTTGTCGTTGAGGTTTTCCGGCAGCAGGTTGTTGGGCTCGCTGTGTTTGCTCATCAGGATCGACAGCAAACCCTTGGGCCCGCTTTTACCACGCTGGATCGGCACGCCCTGTTCAACATTCTCGGGAGAGGCTTCGCCCAGGGTCTTGTCGATCAGTCGGATGGCCTGGCGGCATTCGGCGGCAACGCTGTGGTGCCCGCTTTTGAGCTTGTCGAGCTCCTCAAGCACGATCATCGGGATGGCGACGTGGTGCTCTTCAAAATTGAGCAGCGCGTTTGGATCGTGGATCAATACATTGGTATCAAGCACATAAAGGATTGGCTGGTTGGAAGAAGGGTTACGTCCATGATCATCCATACTCGGTCACCTTTGTGGGAGCCAGTCGACGCAATACCATGACAGTGCTGCGCCTCGATTCGACCACCGAACACACTGGAGGGGCGTCAAGTGCGTTGCCACAAGAGGAGTCTTGGAAGACGCCACCTGTGTTGCAGGTTTCGGCGATCTGTCTTCGTAATACCGCAAAACCCATGACAGGAAAAAGCACTTTGACGCTTTTTTGAAGTTTATTTTTCAGGATGACGAATAGCACTAGGCGCAGAGGCCTTGCACCGTTAAAGTCGGAAGTCCGCCTGTACCGAAATACCTCCTGAATTTTCCCCCGAAAAGCATCAGCCTCAACAGGGCCGGGCTCTTCGTGGCTTTCAGCGAAACGCCTCCCGACAATCCTGCCAGCCAAGTCCACTTTGCGCCGTTGCGTGTAAAAGCCAGGGTAATGCCACCCGCGCCTTATCCTGTGTGTCGTGGAATACGATCACCCCGCGCCGCCACAGCAGCATCAGCGTCAGCACCCGGTTGGCCGACTCGTCAGCCTTGAGTTTGCCCGCCTCGTCTTCTGAATCGATGTCCCATAACGCCACTTGCAGCCCCTGGGACTGGAAGAAGCCCTGGCTATCCGGGCGACGCTGGCCGTAGGGCGGGCGAAACAGCGGCAGGTAGTTTTCCGGCAACAGACCCTGGGTCAACGAGGCACTGCGGGTGATGGAGGACTGCCAGTCGACCCAATGACTGTGAGAGCGGTACTGCCAGCCCTGGATACCGACGCACTGGCCCTGGTATAGCGCCTGCACGTTCGCCGACGAACTCTTCTCGGCCCGTGCCTGCAGGCTGTTGCCCAAGGCGAAGAAGATAGCGTTGATCTTTTGCTTGCGCAGGTAGTCGGCGAGCCAGTCGGTGTTGCCGCTGATCGATGCCGGGCCACCGTCGAAGGTCAGCAGGAACAGGCGGTCATTGAGTTCATCACCGTTGCGCTCGTGGTCGCCGAAACGGGCGATCTCGCTGCTGATCTGTGGGAACAGCGCGGCCTTGCGCAGTAACTCGTCCAGATAGCGTTCATGGAAGGTGCTGCTGGGGCCGGCCCAGCCGATGTAGAAGGAGTTGTCGCTGACTTCGAACTTGCCGGCTTGTTCACGCAGGTCGTCCATGTTCTCCACCAGGTAGCAGAACGAGGCGTCCTGCTCGCAGCTTTGCTGGGCGAACGTGTAGTTATCGAGTAATCGCTGCCACAACTGGCGACGCAGGTCGTCGATGGACACCAGGTTGATATTTTTCAGGCCCAGGCGCTGTTTGAGTGCGGGTTCATCCAGCGCCTCGCTGGCCAACAGGCCATGGGCGAACATCAGGATTTCCGCACGGGATGCAACGTCGAACAGCGCCGGGCTGCTGAGGTTTTCAGGCCAGGTGCCACGGTCCAGGGTGGCGACGTTCACGGGGGCGGCGTGGGCGCCCAGGCAGAACAGCCATGCCGAGAGTAATAGCGCAATTCGCACAGAGGTCTCCATCTCCAGAGTCGTCGGGCATTGTAGCCGATCACACAGGAGTGCTATCGGGTTGGTGTACACCACGGGCCCAACCCACCGCCACAGCCCTCTATCACCATCATAGGTGGAGTCAAACCTCCCAACCCCCTAGAATCCCCCCACGATTACAGGAGACGACTTCATGCTGATGGTGATTTCCCCCGCCAAAACCCTCGATTTCGAGACCCCGCCGGCAACCCCGCGCTTCACCCAGCCGCAGTACCTCGACCACTCCCAGGAGCTGATCGAACAATTGCGCGAGCTGAGCCCGGCGCAAATCAGCGAGCTGATGCACGTCTCCGACAAGATCGGCGGCCTTAACGCCGCACGCTTTGGCAGCTGGACCCCAGCCTTCACCCCCGCCAACGCGAAGCCGGCGCTGCTGGCATTCAAGGGCGACGTCTATACCGGGCTGAACGCAGAGACCTTCAAGGACGCCGATTTCACCTACGCCCAGGACCACCTGCGCATGCTCTCCGGCCTGTATGGCCTGCTGCGCCCGCTGGACTTGATGATGCCGTACCGGCTGGAGATGGGCACCAGGTTGGCGAATGCCCGGGGCAAGGACCTGTACGCCTTCTGGGGCACCCGTATCAGCGAGTGGCTCAATGAAGCACTGGCCGAGCAAGGCGATGACGTGCTGCTCAACCTGGCGTCCAACGAGTACTTCTCGGCCGTCAAGCGCCCAGCCCTGAACGCACGGATCATTAACACCGAGTTCAAGGATCTGAAAAACGGCCAGTACAAGATCATCAGCTTCTATGCCAAGAAAGCCCGCGGCATGATGAGTCGCTTTGTGATTGAAGAGCGCATCAATGACCCGGCCCAGCTCAAGCAGTTTGATGCACAGGGCTACCGCTTCAATGCGCAGCAGTCCAAACCGGACAATTTGGTGTTCCTGCGCGATCACGCACCGCAGTAATCCGTCGAGCCTGTAGGGACGAGGGGTCTTTTGCGTAGTGGCACCCTTTACTTAAAACAGTAGTGGCACAAAACCATACCTCTCGCTAACCCACCACAACTACTCATTCAAACAGTAAGTGCCATTAATTTAGTACCAGTGCCATCTTTTCTAATACTTCAATAAATCTCAATAAACAGGATGAGCGGCCAGGAACTATGTCCCTCACGCGCCGCTCATACCACCGGCAACGATTTAGCCAAAGAGCAGCGAACAGTTGCTACATCAACTTTGGCTTCATGGTCTAACCCTCCGCAGTTTAATGAGGGCAAGCGATAAGTTTTTATTGCTATCTCTTATAGCCAAGTGGGTGCAGGCATCTTGTCCTGCAGGGCAAAACCACCCTTCACACCATCGTCGTGCGCAGCACTGTATTTCCCAGGCTCAGGAAAATCTACGCACCGAATTCGCCACCAACCCCGCCGGCTACACCTGGGAGTTCTCGCCGCTGTATTGCCTCGACCAGGAAACCATCTACCGCCAAATGATGTCGTTGTTGGACAACAGCTGCGAAGGCAAGCCCGCCCAGATGAGGCCGGCCGTGATCCAGAGCAAGCATCGATGATCGTTCCCACGCTCTGCGTGGGAATGCAGCACAGGACGCTCAGCGTCCCAAAGCGTGATGCAGAGCGTCACAAGAAGCGTTGCCACGCAAAGCGTGGAAACGCTCATATGGACCTCTCCGGTTTTTCATGGGGGGGTTGACTGTTGGTTAAACATGGAGAGATCGGGATGGTTTTCTCGTCCAATGTGTTCCTGTTTCTGTTCTTGCCGATCTTTCTCGGTTTGTACTATTTGAGCGGGCAACGCTATCGCAATCTACTGCTGCTGCTTGCCAGCTACGTGTTCTACGCCTGGTGGCGGGTGGACTTCCTGGCGCTGTTCGTCGCCGTCACCCTGTGGAATTACTGGATCGGCCTCAAGGTCGGTGCGGCGGGCATACGCACCAAGCCGGCCCAGCGCTGGCTACTGCTGGGTGTGGCGGTTGACCTGTGCATCCTCGGCTACTTCAAGTACGCCAACTTTGGCGTCGACAGCATCAACCTGATGATGCAGTCGGCGGGCCTGGAGCCGTTCATCCTGACTCACGTACTGTTGCCAATCGGCATCTCGTTCTACATCTTCGAGTCCATCAGCTACATCATCGACGTGTACCGCGGCGACACGCCTGCGACACGCAACCTGGTCGACTTTGCGGCGTTCGTGGCGATCTTCCCGCACCTGATTGCCGGCCCGGTGTTGCGCTTTCGCGACCTGGCCGACCAATTCAACAACCGCTCCCACACCCTCGACAAGTTCTCCGAGGGTTGCACGCGGTTCATGCAGGGCTTCATCAAGAAAGTCTTCATCGCCGACACCCTGGCGGTGGTGGCTGACCATTGCTTCGCCCTGCAAACCCCCACCACGGGTGATGCCTGGCTCGGCGCACTGGCGTATACCGCGCAGCTGTATTTCGACTTCTCCGGCTACAGCGACATGGCCATCGGCCTGGGCCTGATGATGGGTTTTCGCTTCATGGAAAATTTCAAGCAGCCGTACATCAGCCAGTCGATCACCGAGTTCTGGCGGCGTTGGCATATCAGCCTGTCCACTTGGTTGCGCGATTATCTGTACATCACCCTGGGCGGCAACCGCAAAGGCACGTTGGCCACTTACCGCAACCTGTTCCTGACCATGTTGCTTGGCGGGCTGTGGCATGGCGCCAATATCACCTACATCGTCTGGGGTGCCTGGCACGGCATGTGGTTGGCGATTGAAAAAGCCATCGGCCTCAATACCTCACCACGCCGCTTCAACCCGATCCGTTGGGCACTGACGTTCCTGTTGGTGGTGATGGGCTGGGTGATTTTCCGCGCCGAAAACCTGCACGTCGCCGGTCGTATGTACGGTGCGATGTTCAGCTTTGGCGAGTGGTCGCTGTCGGAACTCAACCGCGCCAACCTCACCGGCCTGCAAGTGGCAACCCTGGTAGTGGCGTACGCAACACTGGCGTTCTTCGGCCTACGGGATTTCTACCACAATCGGCCAGGGGAAAAAGCCAAGCCTGCCGACCCAAGCCTGATCAAGGCCGTACCCGGCGACAACCCAGGCAGCATCCACGAGCCAGGCTTCACCGTGGGCACTGACGCCGCCGTACAACCAGCCTACTGGGCTGCCGACTGGCCCCGCTACGCCATGCGTGCAGCGGTGCTGCTGCTGTTCGTGGCCTCGATTTTCAAATTATCGGCGCAGAGTTTCTCGCCGTTCCTTTACTTCCAGTTTTGAGGGAGCCGACCATGACCCGTTCATTACGCGTCCTCTATATCAGCCTGTTCATGGCCTTGCTGCTCGCCTTGGGCGCTTGGTCGCTGCGCAGTTTCTTTGGCTTCAACACCAACGCTGATGCGACGGTGTTGAATGGTCGGTGGGCCAAGGCCGTCGAGACTCACTACGACGACGCGTTCCCGATCAAGCGCCTGGGCACCAACCTCTGGGCGGCCCTGGACTACAAGCTGTTCAACGAAGGCCGTACCGGCGTGGTGCTGGGTCGCGACTATTGGTTGTACAGCGACGAAGAGTTCAACCCGACCGTCAACGAAGACCAGAACCTGCAAGGCAACTATGCACTGGTTGAAGGTGTGCGCCAGAAGCTCAAGGCCCGGGGCATTCAACTGGTGATGGCCATCGTGCCGGCCAAGGTGCGCCTGTATCCGGAGCATCTGGGCGAGGTTCGCCCGGCAAGTATTCATGCCGGTCTCTATCAGGACTTTCACACCCGTGTGGCGGCCGAAAACATCATCGCTCCGGACCTTTTGGGCCCGCTGCAACAGGCCAAGCTCCACGGCCAGCAAGTGTTCCTGCGCACCGACTCCCACTGGACCCCGGATGGCGCGGAAGTCGCCGCCAGGCAACTGGCCAATACCATCGCCGCCAAGACACCGCTTAGCGGCAAGCCGCAGCGCTTTGTCACCGAGGCCGAGAACACCTCCCCGCATAAGGGCGACCTGCGCCTGTTCCTGCCGCTGGACCCACTGTTCGAAAACCTGATGCCGCCCAAGGAGCCCCTGCAAAAACGCGTGACCCATACCGTACAAACCAAGACTGACGGTGACAACACCTTGTTCGCCAACAACGAAATACCCGTGACTCTGGTGGGCACCAGTTACAGCGCCAACCCCAACTGGAATTTTGTCGGCGCCCTCAAGCAAGCCTTGGGCAGCGATGTCATCAACCATTCCAAAGACGGTCACGGCCCGATCCTGCCAATGCTTAATTACCTGGAAAGTGATGACTTCAAGAACAGCCCGCCGCAGGTACTGATCTGGGAGTTTCCTGAACGTTATCTACCCGTGAACAACGAAATCGGCGACGCCGACCCCAAGTGGGTCGCACAGCTCAAACAAGCCGGTACGCGAGATCAACCCGGTGAAAGTCAGCCGGGCGTTGTACGATGGCAACCAGAAAGTCGGCGAGGTGAAACCAGTTGCGCTGGAGCGCGCTGATCGCGTGAGCCAAAGCTGCAAGTGAACAGCTTTTAACTTGTGGATTGCAGCTTGCCGCTGAACTGCCCCACTCCAGGAGATCCCCCATGATTCCAGTCATCCTTTGCGGTGGTAATGGCTCACGTCTTTGGCCGCTTTCCCGCAAACAGTTTCCCAAGCAGTTCCTGGCGCTGAGCGGCGAACACACCCTGTTTCAACAAACCCTCGAACGCCTGGTGTTCGAGGGCATGGACGCGCCTATCGTGGTCTGCAACAAGGACCACCGCTTCATCGTCAACGAGCAACTGAGCGCCCTCAACCTGGATAGCCTGCGCATCCTGATGGAGCCCTTTGGCCGCAACACCGCACCGGCCGTGGCGTTGACCGCGATGATGCTGGTCAATGAAGGACGTGACGAGTTGATGCTGGTGCTGCCAGCCGACCACGTCCTGGACGATCAGAAAGCCTTGCAACACGCCCTGGCCCTGGCCACCGTGGCGGCCGAGCGTGGCGAGATGGTGCTGTTCGGCGTACCGGCTACCCGGCCCGAAACCGGCTATGGCTACATCAAGTCGACCAACGATTCGCTGCTGCCCGAAGGCGTGAGCCGAGTGTCGCAGTTCGTCGAGAAGCCCGATGAGAAACGCGCCACCGAGTTCGTCAACAATGGTGGCTATTTTTGGAACAGCGGCATGTTCCTGTTCCGCGCCAGCCGCTTTCTCGAAGAACTGAAAAAATACGACCCGGACATCTACGACACCTGCCTGCTGACCCTCGAACGCAGCGAGCAAACCGCCGAGACCGTGATTCTGGACGAAGCCACCTTCGCCTGCTGCCCGGACAACTCCATCGACTACGCAGTGATGGAAAAAACCCAACGCGCCTGCGTGGTGCCGTTGAACGCCGGCTGGAGCGATGTGGGTTGCTGGGCATCGCTGTGGGAGGCCAATAAAAAAGACGTCAACGGTAATGTCACCAAGGGCGACGTAGTGATCCAGGACAGTCGCAACTGCATGATCCATGGCAACGACAAATTGGTGTCGGTGATCGGCCTGGACAACATCGTGGTAGTGCAAACCAAGGACGCGATGATGATCGCCCACAAGGACAAGGTCCAGGGCGTCAAGCAGATGGTCAATACCCTCAACGAACAGGGCCGTAGCGAGACCCAGGACCACTACGAAGTCTATCGTCCGTGGGGCTCCTACGACTCGGTGGGCATGGGCGAGCGTTTTCAGGTCAAGCATATCTCGGTCAAGCCGGGGGCGTGCCTGTCGTTGCAGATGCACCACCATCGCGCCGAACACTGGATCGTGATCAGCGGCACCGCCGAAGTGACCTGTGGCGAGAACGTGTTTCTTCTCACGGAAAACCAGTCCACCTACATCCCGATCGCCTCGGTGCACCGTTTGCGTAACCCTGGGAAGATCCCATTGGAGATCATTGAGGTGCAGTCGGGCAGCTATTTGGGCGAAGACGATATCGAGCGGTTTGAAGATATCTACGGCCGCTCAACGCTGATTGAACGCGGGGGTCGGTGAAACCACCGCACAATAACTAGAGTCGCACAAGAAACCCCCATCCAGCCGACGGCATCCCCTATCCGCAGCCAGTTGGGCGGGGCTGATCGTTCCCCCTCTTTTGCTCGTTAATCCACCCACAGGTACGATGGTTCATTCATCCGCGAGGCTGTCATATGTTCTTCGGCGTTTTACTGATCATCACCTGGCTGGTCCTGCTGCTGCGCTATCCGGCCAAGGCCTTGCCCGTGTCCCTGGCGGCACTGGCCGGCCTGGGGCTGGTGGCGCTCTGGGTGGTGTGGTCGGATAACCGCGAAGCCCGGCAATTGGCACAGTTGGAGTTGCGCATCAGCTACGCGCCCGGGCAATGTCCGGCAGACCGCCCCTTGCAACTCAAACTGCACAACGGCAACGACGTGCCCCTGACCGAATTGCGCTGGCGCCTCGCTGCCTATGCGCCAGGCGACACGATCAACCTGGCCGACAATGTCTACACCGCCCCGCGCTATCGCGGCCCTGGCGAGTTACAGGCCGGCGGCGTCTGGGACGACTGCCTGCCAGTCCCGCCGCTACGCCCCGGCTATCGCCCGCAAACCCTGGAGTTTCGCGCCGAGTATTTGCAAGGCAGTTTCTCCGATTAAATAACGACAAAGGACTGATACATGCCCAACGTACTCATCACCGGTTGCTCCAGCGGCATTGGCCGTGCACTGGCCGACGCCTTCAAAACCGCCGGTTATGACGTATGGGCCACCGCCCGTCGCGCCGAAGATGTCACGGCATTGGTCACGGCCGGTTTACCGCCGTGCAACTGGACGTCAACGACGGTGCTGCACTCAAGACATTGGCAGAACAAGTCGGCGAGCTGGATGTGCTGATCAACAACGCAGGTTACGGCGCCATGGGCCCGTTGCTCGATGGTGGCACCCAGGCGATGCAGCAGCAGTTCGAGACCAATGTGTTTTCCATCGTCGGCGTGACCCAGGCACTGTTCCCCGTCCTGCGCCGCCACAAGGGTCTGGTGGTGAATATCGGCAGCGTTTCCGGTGTGCTGGTGACGCCGTTTGCCGGCGCCTACTGCGCCTCAAAGGCCGCCGTACATGCCTTGAGCGATGCCCTGCGCATGGAGCTGGCACCGTTTGGCGTGCGGGTGATGGAAGTCCAGCCGGGCGCCATCGACACCCACTTTGCAAAAAACGCCGGGGCCCAGGCTGAGTTGCTGATCAGCGAACAGTCGCCCTGGTGGCCGCTGCGCGACAGCATCCGAGCGCGGGCGAAAGCATCCCAGGACAAGCCGACACCAGCTCGAGAATTTGCCGCCGATGTGCTCAAGGCCGTGCAACAGCACACACCACCGCGGCTGTTGCGCTCGGGTAACGGCAGCCGAGCGTTGCCGTGGATGGCGACGTTGTTGCCCAAGGGGTTGTTGGAGACAGTACTGAAGAAGCGTTTTGGACTGGATAAAGGGTTGTAACTCTAGCATCTCGCCGCCCCGCTCGTTCCCATGCTCCGCGTGGGAATGCCTCTTGGGACGCTCCGCGTCCCGCCAGTCGCGCACGACTCAAGCCTTGTGCAAGGTGTGACGCAGAGCGTCACGGGCTGCATTCCCACGCGGAGCGTGGGAACGATCAGACTAGTTCTGTGCCTGCTTGACGATCACCGTGCAGGTAATCCCCGCTGCCAACAGCACCCCCTCCGGTACTTCATCAATGTGAATCCGCACCGGCACCCGCTGGGCCAGGCGCACCCAGTTGAAGGTCGGGTTCACATCGGCAATCAGTTCTCGGCTCTCGGGGTTGTCACGGTCGTAGATGCCACGGGAGATGCTTTCCACGTGGCCCTTGAGGGTTTCGCCGCTCATCAGTTGCATGTCGGCTTTATCACCGACTTTCACGTGGGGTAGCTTGGTTTCTTCGAAGAAGCCATAGACCCAGAACGAATTCATATCCACCACCGCCATCTTCGCTTCACCGATGCGTGCGTAGTCGCCACGATGCACGTTGAGGTTGGTGACGTAGCCATCCACCGCCGCCAGCACTTGCGTGCGCTTGAGATTCAGCTCGGCCGCTTCAAGTTGTGCCCGCGCGTGTTGGTAGTCGGCCAGGGCTGAATCGGCAATATTGCTGGCGTCGTCGCGGTTTTCCCTGGAGATCACCAGCGCATCAAGATCGGCACGGCGATGGGCATTGACCTTGCGCATCTCCCAGGTAGCTTTGCGGGACGCTACCAGCGACTGTGCCTGCTTCACGGCGATCCGGTAGTGCTCGGGGTCGATCTGCATCAGCAGGTCACCCTTTTTCACCAATTGGTTGTCGCGCACCGGGACATTCACCACCTCGCCGGTGACGTCAGCGGCCACATTGATGATGTCGGCGCGCACCCGACCATCCCGGGTCCAGGGGGTTTGCATGTAATGCACCCACAACGTGCGGCCAATCCAGATCGCCAGGGCCAGCACCAGCAGGGTTGCGAGCAGGCTGAAAAACTTTTTCATCAGGGCATTCTCAACGGTAGACAGTCAGCGCCAGGGCGCCGAAAAGACAGGTGAACAGGCTCAGGCGCAGCAGCGCCGGGTGCCAGAAAAAACGGTACAGGTCAAAGCCGGCCAGAAAGCGATCCAGGGCCCAGGCCAATCCCGCCGCGATGAAAAACATCAGGGTCATGGTCGGCATATAGATGCCGTGGAAAGCGATTTCACGAGGCATGAGCGGGTCCGGATGGGTTGAGAGCGGCCAGGGGCGATTGCGGGTCCAGCAAGGACGTGCGGATAAAGTGCAGGTAGCTTTTCACCCGGCGCAGGGCCGAGGTATCGAAATGCGGGGCGAAGGGTTCGTCGGTGGCCTGGACCTGGCTGATGGCGTGGTCCACGGCGCTCAGGCCACGCTCCAGGTTGCTGGCACTGGGTTGCAGGAACAGCCGCACCAGGGAACGGCCCATCACCCGGATCGCCTGGCGCCAGGGCTGGGATTCGGCGTACGCCGGGTGTACCGGCAGAATGGCCTGCTCCTTACGCAGCTCAATAATGGCGTGGCCGACTTCCAGCACCACGAACATCCAGCGCAACAGATCACGCTGCACTTGCGGTTGGCCGGCGGCCAGGCCGTAAGCCTGGTGCAGCAAATCCCGCGTGCGGCTTTCAAGGCGTGAGGCCAGGCCCTTGAGTTTGCCGCTGATGGCGTAGACCACTTGTTCACGCAGGTCCTGCTCCAGGCGGCGCCACAACCAGCGGCTGTTGGGCGGCAGGATGATCGCGCCTGCTGCCGCACACACCAACATACCGATGATCATGGCGATGTAGTCGTTGATAAAGGTGTAGGGGTTGTAGACCGTCAAGTTGTCCGGCACCGAGCCGGTGCTGAAGAAAATCAGCAGGCCCAGGCCGACACCCGCATATTTGGGCCGCGAGGAGAGGAATGCACCCAGTACGATCACCGGCGCGAGCATCACGCACAACAGTGGAAAACCGTCGATCAAAGGGAAGACGAAGAACATCTCGACAAACCCCACCAACGCGCCGATCAAGGTGCCGCAGGCCATCTGGAACGCCATGCGTTTGGGGTTCGGCGTGGCAGCCGACAGCCCCACGGTGGCCGCCGCGATCAAGGTCATGGTGGCACCGCTGGGCCAGGCCGTCGCCACCCAGTAGCTGCCCAGTATCACCAGGATGAAGGTCGCGCGGATCCCCGAGGCGGCACAGGCCAGCCAATTGGCTTTGGGGGTGAAAGGTTCGTCCCACAGTTCGCGTTCATGGCTGTGCTCGGCCAGGGATGCGTGGGTCTGTGCATAATTGTGCAGGTCATCGACGAAGCGATACAACAGCTCATAGGCGGTATGAAAATCCAGTTGTTCAGCATCGCTTGGGGCACTTTCCTGGAACCGCGCCCGCAGGCTGCGCACCTTGGTGGGCAAGCCTTCCTTGTAGGCTGCCAGTAGGCTGACGAGGCGCTCGGCATCAGGGCTGGTGAGAGCACGACCACTGAAGTTATCGAGCAACTCGGTCAGGTCTTGCAGGCCCGGCTTGATGGCCCCCACCACATGGTCAGCCTCGTGGCTGCGCAAACGTTCCAGCAATTGGTGCAAGGCATTGAAGCGCGTAGTGATGCCCATGAATTCACTGTTCAACCGGCTGAGGCGACCATTGCGCCGACGCATATGTGGGTCTTCGAACACCGTAACGCTGCGCAGCCCTTCCAGGCCCACGGCTTCGGCGATAAACCGCACATTGCTGCGTTCAAACCCTTCGCGCGGGCTACGTCCTCGCAGCCCATCGGTGACAAACAGCGCGAACGTCCCGAAGCGCTGGTACAAGGCATTACGCATGGCCGCGCTGGCGCTTTGCGGCAGGACCGCGGCGCTGACCACCGTGGCACAGAGAATCCCCAGGGAGATTTCCAGTACCCGCCACACTGCCGCCATAAAGGCCCCGTCCGGGTGGGCCAAGGCCGGCAAGCCGACCATTGCCGCCGTGTAGCCGGCCAGCACAAAACCATAGGCGCGAAAGTTGCGATAGCGCGCGGCACCGGCCGTGCACAGGCCTACCCAAATCGCCAGTGAGCCAAGGAACAACTCGGTGTTCTGTGCAAACAAGGCGATCAAGAACACCATCACCGCCGAGCCGGCCAAAGTGCCGAGGAAGCGATAGAAACTCTTGGCGAACACTTGGCCGCTTTGGGGCTGCATGACGATAAACACAGTGATCATCGCGGTGCGCGGTTGTGGCAACTCCAGGCGCATGGCCAGCCACAGGGTCAGGAACCCGGCAATCAGCACCTTGAAGATGTAGACCCAGGTCACGCCATCACTGCGTGCCCAGTCAAAAAAGCCACGGCGCCACTCAAGTGAATGCAGCCAGCGCAGCGGTGCAGGCAAGGAAGTCATGACGTCCTACTCAGTGATCGAAGACGGCCAGGGCCGTCGGGGTCTTGCTCGGTAACGTCTTGTCGGCCGCAGGTACATCGTTGCCAGCGCCCAGGCCGCCGCCCAAGGCTGTTACCAGTTCGGCATGGGTGCTCAGGCGGGTGGCCTGGACGTGTTGCTCGACCTGCTGCTGACGGAACAGCAGGCTCTGGGCATTCAGCACATTGAGGTAGTCGGTGAGGCCGCGTTGGTAGGCGATCATCGCGATGTCGTAGGTTTTCTGTGCCGAGGCCACCGACTCGGCGGCGAAGGCCTGCTGCTTGTCCATGGATTCACGGCGAATCAATTGGTCACTGATGCCTTTGAGGGCATTGACCAGGGTCTGGTTGTACTGGGCGACGGCAATGTCATAGCCGGCACTGGCCTCCCCCAGTTGCGAGCGCAGGCGACCGCCATCGAAGATCGGTAAGGTGATGGCCGGACCGACGCTGTAGTTGAGCTTCTTGCCGGTCAGGAACCCCAGCATCCCGCCGCCGGTGGCGACGTAGCCAAGGCTGCCCACCAGGTCGACGTTGGGATAGAAGCCCGCATGGGCCACATCGATACCACGGGCTTGGGCCGCCACTCGCCAGCGGCTGGCGACCACGTCCGGGCGCTGGCCGAGCAGTTCGGCCGGCAGCGTCGATGGCAACGTCAACGGAGCACCAAGGGACAAGGTCGGGCGCTGTAACGTCGCGCCTTCCCCCGGGCCCTTGCCCGCTAAAGCAGCAAGCTGGTTACGACTCAGGGCGATTTCCTCATCGAGGGCGTCCAGTTGCCGATGAGTTTCCGGCAAGGGAGTCTCGGCCTGGCTGACTTCAAAGTGGGTGCCGATGCCGCCGGCCAGGCGCTTTTGCGCCAGGTCGAGAATCTGCTGTTGTTGGGCCAGGGTCGCGATGACGATATCGCGCTGAGCATAGTGCAACGACAATTGGATATAGGCGCGTACCACATTGCTCTGCAACTCCAGCTCGGCCTGGCGTGCCTCGGCGGCGCTCATATGGGCCAGGTCCACGGCGCGTTCGGTGGCGTTGCTTTCCCGGCCCCACAAATCGAGGGCATAGCTCAAGCCCAGGGCGGCGTTGTTGTCCCAGGTGGTGGCGTTGTCCAGCTTGCCTGGGCCATAGAACTGATCACTGGGCCAACTGTGGCGCTTGAGGGTGGCATCACCGTTGACCTGCAACGACTCGGCGGACTCGACAACCCCGGCCATCGCCCGGGCTTCACGGACCCGGGCCGCCGCCATGGCCAAACTCGGGCTGCCTTGCACGGCGAGATCGATCCAATGGCTCAGTTGTGGGTCGCTGTAAGCCTGCCACCATTTCGCAGTGGGCCAGTGGGCATCCTGGGCAGCACTTTTGATCGCCTCGTCGGTGGCCAGGGTATTGGCGGCGAGGCTTTTACCTTGGGGGGCGATGCCTGCGGTACCGATACAGCCGCTGATTGCTAACGATAGGGCCCAAACACTGAGAGTCTTCAGCTCTCTGCTGATGCGACGCGGCACTGCTGAAAATTCCTGAGGTGGTCTTGCGGGGGAAGGTGATGCAATTCTAGGGGGTGGGCTGGGTGGCGATAAGCTGGGATTCTTGTGAATCTTTGTTACAGTTCAGGCGATAATCCATTGGCAGCCGCTTATTTACTCTGAAAAATAAAGACTTCGTGTCACAATTTGCCATCTCCCAGAGAGCACCCCATGGACACTTTGCAAAATATGCGCGCCTTTAGTTGCGTGGCCGAAGCAGGCAGCTTCACCGCCGCCGCCGTGCAACTGGACACCACTACCGCCAACGTCTCGCGCGCGGTCTCCAATCTGGAGGCCCATCTGCAAACCCGCTTGCTTAACCGCACCACCCGCCGCATCGCCCTGACGGAGGCCGGCAAGCGCTATCTGTTGCGCTGCGAACAGATCCTGGCCTATGTCGAGGAAGCTGAAGCCGAGGCCAGCGACGCTCACGCACGGCCTGCCGGGCAGCTGAAAGTGCACACCATGACCGGCATCGGCCAGCACTTCGTCATCGACGCCATTGCGCGCTATCGCCGCACCCACCCGGACGTGACCTTCGACCTGACCCTGGCCAACCGCGTGCCGGATTTGCTCGAAGAGGGTTACGACGTGTCCATCGTACTCGCCAGCGAGCTGCCGGACTCAGGGTTTGTGTCCCAGCGCCTGGGAATCACCTACAGCATCGTCTGTGCCTCACCGGCCTACGTCAAAGCCAACGGCTGCGCGCAACGGCCCAGTGATTTGCTCAACCACGCCTGCCTGCGCCTGGTGAGCCCGGTGATTCAACTGGACAAATGGTCCTTCAACGGTCCGCAAGGCCAGGAAAGCGTGGCCATCAACACCTCGCCCTTCCTGGTGAATTCGGCCGATGCAATGAAAACCGCGATCACCAGCGGCATGGGTGCGGGTTTGTTGCCGGTGTACGCGGCCATCGAAGGCCTGCGCAACGGAACGCTGGTGCGGATGATGCCCAACTACCGCTCCCAGGAGCTGAACCTGTACGCCATCTACCCATCGCGCCAGTACCTGGATGCCAAGATCAAGACCTGGGTGGAATACCTGCGTGGTTCCCTGCCGGAGATTCTGGCGGCCCATCAGGCGGAATTGGCGGCCTATGAATTGAGTGGCAACCTCGGCGGCGCTCGCCTGGCTAACTGATTCGTGCATTTTGCAGGGCCGGGGAGAATCGAGGTTTTGCGGGACCGGGATAAATGTTAGGTTGCTTAGCATTCTTCCGTAGTCGTTGAGCCCGCCCGCAATGAAAAAGACTGTCCTTGCCTTCAGCCGCGTCACCCCGGAAATGATCGAACGCCTGCAACAGGATTTCGACGTCATCGCCCCCAACCCCAAGCTCGGCGATCTCAACGCCCAGTTCAATGAAGCGTTGCCCCACGCTCACGGACTGATCGGGGTCGGGCGCAAGTTGGGCCGCGCGCAACTGGAAGGCGCGAGCAAACTGGAAGTGGTTTCCAGCGTTTCTGTCGGCTACGACAACTATGACCTGGCCTACTTCAACGAACGCGGGATCATGCTCACCAACACCCCGGACGTGCTGACCGAAAGCACCGCTGACCTGGCTTTCGCCCTGCTGATGAGCAGCGCTCGTCGCGTTGCCGAACTGGACGCCTGGACCAAGGCCGGGCAATGGAAAGCCAGCGTCGGCGCGCCGTTGTTCGGCTGTGACGTGCACGGCAAGACCCTCGGCATCGTCGGCATGGGCAATATTGGCGCAGCCATCGCCCGTCGGGGTCGCCTGGGCTTCAATATGCCGATCCTCTACAGCGGCAACAGCCGCAAGGCCGCGCTGGAACAGGAACTGGGCGCACAGTTTCGCAGCCTCGACCAGTTGCTGGCAGAGGCGGACTTCGTCTGCCTGGTGGTGCCGTTGAGCGAGAAAACCAAACACTTGATCAGCCATCGCGAACTGGGCCTGATGAAGTCCAGCGCAATTTTGGTGAACATTTCCCGTGGCCCAGTGGTGGATGAGTCGGCGCTGATCGAAGCCTTGCAAAACCAGCGGATTCGCGGCGCCGGGCTGGATGTGTACGAGCAGGAGCCGCTGGCCCAATCGCCGCTGTTTCAACTGAGTAACGCAGTGACCTTGCCGCACATCGGCTCGGCCACCCATGAAACCCGCGAAGCCATGGCCAACCGCGCCCTGGACAACCTGCGCAGTGCGCTGTTGGGCGAGCAGCCGCAGAACCTGGTCAACCCGCAGGTGTGGAAGGGCTAGGCTCCCAGGACATAACCCACCGAAACCCCTGTAGCCGCTGACGAGGTACGAGGCTGCGATGGGCTGCGCAGCGGCCCCCTACGGCGGTCCTGCGGACCGCATCGCAGCCTCGTACCTCGGCAGCGGCTACACAAACCCGGCCTTCTGCCCCGATTGACGCTAAAGCCTGGGGCATGCACGTCGATAACCCTCTATAGATTGTCATCCATGATCCCCAGAAGGTTTTTATGTCCGTCAACAAAGCCCGCGCAGACTCGCTCTCGCTCCTGCTCTTTACCTTGCGCAGCGGCAAGCTGATGGCGATCAACCTGCTAAAAGTCAGTGAAATCATCCCCTGCCCACCGTTGACCAAGCTGCCGGAGTCTCACCCCCACGTCAAAGGCATTGCCACTTTGCGCGGCGCGGCACTGTCGGTGATCGACCTGAGCCGGGCACTCGGGGAAATGCCCCTGCATGACCCCGACGGCGGCTGCCTGATCGTCACCGACGTCAGCCGTTCCAAGCAGGGCCTGCATGTGCAGGCGGTGAGCAAGATCGTCCACTGCCTGACCACCGACATTCGCCCACCCCCCTATGGCGCCGGTGGCAAGCGTTCGTTTATCACTGGTGTGACCCAGGTCGAAGGCGTGCTGGTGCAAGTGCTGGACATCGAAAAAGTCATCCACGGCATTGCTCCGGCACCGATCGAAGTGGCACCGACCGACTTGAGCATGGAAGAGGCCGAAGTACTGGGTAACGCACGGATCCTGGTGGTGGATGACAGTCAGGTGGCCCTGCAGCAATCGGTACATACCCTGCGCAACCTCGGCCTGCAATGCCACACGGCCCGCAGTGCCAAGGAAGCCTTCGACCGTCTGCTGGAACTGCAAGGCACTGTCGAGCAAATCAACGTGGTGGTCTCGGATATCGAAATGTCTGAAATGGACGGCTACGCACTCACCCGCAGCCTGCGGGAAACCCCGGACTTTCAGGACCTGTACGTGCTGCTGCACACCTCCCTGGACAGCGCGATGAACAGCGAGAAAGCCCGGCTGGCCGGTGCTAACGCGGTGCTGACCAAATTCTCCTCGCCGGAGCTGACCAAGTGCCTGGTGGCGGCAGCCCGGACTGTGGCACAACAAGGCCTCTGACCCGTGGCCGAGTATTTTCAACTGTTGCGCCGCGACCTCACTGGCACCCTGCCCGTCCCGCAATGGCCTGTGGATATTCGTCTGGGCCACTACCACGACGAACTCGCCCCGGCGATCCACAGGCTCTTGTGCCAGGCCCAGGAACAAGGCGGCGGCCGTGTGGGTGCCCTTGACCCGTGGCGCCAACAGTTCGTCACCAACGCCGAGTTCGACCCGACCTTATGCCTGGTCGCCAGCAATGCCGAAGGCATCCTCGGCGTGGCCCAATGCTGGACCAGCGCCTTCATCAAGAACCTGGCCATCCACCCCGACGCTCAGGGCCGGGGCTTGGGCCGGGCCTTGTTGCTGCATACCTTTCAAGTGTTCCAGCAACGGCGCGAAGCGTTTGTTGACCTCAAGGTGCGCGAATCCAACCTGCGCGCCCGGCAGCTGTATGAAAGTGCCGGCATGGCGTTTGTGCTCAGGGATCTCGTTTCCGGGGAATAAGGCGCTGGCGCATAACTTGCTTTGCAGAATGCCTGGGCGGTGAACAGAGGTATAAACCCGTCACCGCACGTGAGCCCCTTCTGACCTAGCCTGGTGACAGATCCGCCATGAACACTCACTTTTCCTGCGTAGGCTGCGGTAAATGCTGCACCGACCATCATGTGCCCCTGACCCTCGACGAAGCCCGGCAATGGGCGGCGGACGGCGGTAATGTCATCGTTCTGGTGGAGGGTTTCCTGGGCAACGGCCTGGGCCTGCCTGTGCTGCAACGCGAGCACGCCGAGCGGCGCTCCGTGATTGTCCAAAGCGGCAGTACCGAAGCCTATGTGGCCATCACCTTTGCCGCCTACAACGTCGGCCCCTGCCGGAATCTTGACGAAAACAAGCAATGCCGCATCTATGAGCGCCGGCCACTGGTCTGCCGGATCTACCCCATGGAAATCAATCCTCACATCCCTCTGAGCCCGGCAGCCAAGGACTGCCCGCCAGAATCCTGGGAGCAGGGCCCGGCGCTGATTGTCGGCGGCGAGTTGGCAGACCTTGAACTGGCCGAGCTGATCCGCCGCTCGCGGCAGGCCGACCGCGATGATATCCAGGCCAAGGAAGCGCTGTGTGCGTTACTGGGGATTCGCACCACCGCCCTCAAGGGTGATGGGTTTACCGCGTACCTGCCGGACATGCATGCATTTACGGCCGCAATCGAACAAACGGTCGAACAACCATCGATCGCGAATGAGTGGCTGTTTCATGTGTCCGGGCTGGATATAGCCGAACAACTGTTGGATGCCGGGGCGCGGATCGCGACCGAGGTAGCGCTCAACTATGCGTTTATCTCGTTGCGGGTGGCCTGACTCCAACTGATAAACCCATTATGACGATGGGGCTCCTCTCCCGCACATTCAGTTGGCCGGCATTGGGCCAGGGAGTTCATCCCGTCCCTGGCTCACCGCGATGCATCCAATTGCAACCATGGCCCTGCGTGGCAACCGGCGTACCGATATAACGCTGCGCGCGGGCAGGCGATTCGTCGGGAAATAGCTCAAGTACACCTCGCTGACCTGGGGTAGATCATCCAGGTCCGTCAGCAAGAGCGTGCATTTGACCACATGGGCCAGGGACGACTGATGACGCTCAAGCATCTCCCGCAAGAGGTGCATGGCCTGTTTCATTTGCGCAGCCGCTCCGCCGTGCACCGGGTTGCGGCGCGCATCCAGCCCCAGGACATCCGAGAAATAAAGGATGTTGCCAACCTTGACCACCTCGGAAAACGGCAATCCCGACGCGCCGGGATAGAACTGCGGGCCAACGCCCGCGACCGGCATCACACGCTCTTCCTTGGGCAGATAACGCTCGGTAATACGCTGGTACTCACCCGTTTGCTTAAGTTGTCCAAGGGCGCGATTAAGGTCATCACGCAACGCCGTGTCGAGCTTGCGCACCCCGATCGCCACGCCCTTGCCCAACTGCTCGCCCATCACGGCGGGGCCGGAGAAATTGAAGTCATGCCCATTGGGGGTGTCGAGCAGTGCTTCGCGGATTTCAATCATGCCTTGCAGTGTTGCGTCGATATCCCCTGCCACCAGGCTGCTGATCAGTTGGTCATTGATCCAGAAGCTCTTGACGATCACCCCGCCCGGCGCCCATTGCTCATGGGCAAAGGCTTCGCGGTTGCTTGCGGCCAACACGCCGACCCGCTTGCCCCGCAGAGACCGCACCGTGGGGACCAGGCCCGAATCCTTGCGCGCCACCAGGTGAGTGGTGAGCGGATAAAGGTCGTCGGTAAAATCAATCAGCTGCCGCCGTTGCGGGGTCGAGGCCATTCCCATGATTGCGTCGAAACGCCGTCGCTCCAGGGCAGGAATACTGTCGGCAAATACCTGATCGACCCAGATACAGCGGACATTGAGCTGCGCGCACAAGGCATTGCCCAGCTCGATATTCAAGCCTACCAGTTGGCCTTTTTCATCACGGCTTTCATAGGGTGGAAACTGTGAAGCGATGGCGAAGCGGATTTCGCTGCGGGGCTGATCGTCTGCAGCGACGGTGAAAAAGCTGCCGAACATCACCGAGACGATGAGCGTAGCAATGATCTGTGTCACAGCCATGGGGCACCTTTTCCTGAAAGACCAACATCATCAGCTCCCGTTTCTGTCAGATAGAATCGAGGAGTGGGAGACGTGTAAGCTTTCAAGAAATGGTCGATGGCGGACAAGGCGAAAGGTCAGCAATTGCTGTAGGTACAGCTGACCATTGCCAGGGATTTATTACCGGGTACAGCCCAAAACAGTCAGCGTTTGCCCATTGAACGCCGGGTACCAGGAGGGGCCATGCCCGGGCTCTTGGTGTGGCCGTTCTTGGCGCCGTTTTTGTACCAGGGCTGGCTGGCATTTTTCGCCCCGGCAAGCTCGCCCGGGTTGAACGGAAACTTGAACGCCGGGATCTCGGTCTTGGCTGCGCTTTCGACGTCTTCAGCAGTGATCTGCTCGTCGGCTTCGACAGCTTCAACAGGGGGTTGTGTCGGGGAATTCATGGAAGCTCCGGCGGGTAAATAGGCGTAGGGCACGAGTATACCTGTGCCGGAGGTAGCAAGCTGCAAGCTTCAAGTGGCAAGTACAGGCTTGTCGTTGCGCTTAGCTGTCCGTGCTGTCAGTTAGCGGTCACCCTGCTGACCGGATCATGAAGCTATAAAGCAGCTTTCAACTTGCAGCTTGCAGCTTATTAAAACGTGCAACTGCGCCTACGGCGCCCTCCCATGCATATTCCACGCAAACCCGCCGTAATCGTCGGCGTCCTGATACTCCTGGCCATTGCTGCCTGGGCGTCGACCCGGCCGGCCAAGACCAGGCTGGCGGCATCCACGGCGATTCCGGTGCGGGTGGTCAGCGTTGCCGAGCAAGACATTCCGCGCTTTGTCAGCGGTATCGGTTCGGTGTTGTCGTTGCACAGTGTGGTGATCCGCCCGCAGATTGACGGCATCCTCACCAAATTGCTGGTCAAGGAAGGGCAGCAGGTCAAGGCCGGCGACTTGCTGGCGACCATCGACGACCGCTCGATCCGTGCCGGTCTCGACCAGGCACGGGCGCAACGGGGAGAAAGCCAGGCGCAACTGCAAGTGGCCCAGGTCAACCTCAAGCGCTACAAGGTGCTGAGTATCGACGACGGGGTGTCCAAGCAGACCTATGACCAGCAACAGGCTCTGGTCAATCAGCTCAAGGCCACAGTCCTGGGCAACCAGGCAGCCATTGATGCAGCGCAGGTGCAGTTGTCGTACACGCAGATTCGCTCGCCCGTCACCGGCCGCGTCGGTATTCGCACAGTGGATGAGGGCAACTTCTTGCGCATGAGCGATACCCAAGGCTTGTTCTCGGTCACCCAGATCGACCCGATTGCCGTGGAGTTCTCACTGCCGCAACAGATGCTGCCCACCTTGCAACGCTTGATCGCCGCCCAACACCCGGCCAACGTCAACGCCTACATCGGCGCCGACACCGATGGCCAGACGGGTGACCTGCTCGGTGAAGGCCGCCTGAGCCTGATCGACAACCAGATCAGCGCGACTACCGGCACTGTCCGCGCCAAGGCCGAGTTCAGCAATACCGCGCAGAAGCTATGGCCGGGGCAACTGGTGACCATCAAGATCCAGACCGCCCTCGACAAAAACGTCCTGGTGGTGCCGCCGACCGTGGTACAGCGCGGCCTGGACTCGCACTTCGTGTACCGGATCAACGGTAGCAAGGTGGACATCGTGCCCGTGCAGGTGGTCTACCAAGACAGTGACCTGAATATCGTCAAGGGCGTACAGGCCGGTGACGTGCTGGTCAGCGATGGCCAGTCGCGCCTCAAGGCCGGCGCGCAGGTAGACATTCTCAAGGAACCGCCGCAAGTGATCCAGACGGCCAATGCCCAGGTGCAGCCATGAAAGGCGCTCGTTCGCCGTCTGCCTGGTGTGTCGACCACCCGGTCGCCACCCTGCTGCTGACCTTCGCGCTGGTGCTGCTGGGGTTGATTGCCTACCCGCGCTTGCCCGTCGCGCCACTGCCGGAAGCGGAGTTCCCAACGATTCAGGTCAGGGCACAACTGCCCGGCGCCAGCCCCGACACCATGGCGTCGTCAGTGGCCACGCCGCTGGAAGTGCAGTTCAGTGCCATCCCCGGCATGACCCAAATGACCTCAAGCAGCGCACTGGGCTCAACCCAGTTGACCTTGCAATTCACCCTAGACAAGAGCATCGACACCGCCGCCCAGGAAGTACAGGCGGCGATCAACACCGCCTCCGGCAATCTGCCCAGCGATATGCCGAGCCTGCCAACGTGGAAGAAGGTCAACCCGGCGGACAGCCCGGTGCTGATTCTCAACGTCAGTTCCAACAATATGCCCGGCACCGAGCTGAGCGACTATGTGGAAACCTTGCTGGCCCGGCAGATCAGCCAGATCGACGGCGTCGGCCAGATCAACATCACCGGCCAACAACGCCCGGCCATTCGCGTGCAAGCTTCGCCGGACAAACTCGCCGCCATCGGCCTGACACTGGCGGACATCCGCCTGGCCATCCAGCAATCGAGCCTCAACCTGGCCAAGGGCGCGCTCTACGGACAAAACAGCATTTCCACCCTGTCGACCAACGATCAGCTGTTTCATCCCGAGGAATACAGCGAACTTATCGTGTCCTACAAGGACGGCGCGCCCGTTCATTTACGCGATGTAGCAAAAGTGATCAACGGTTCGGAAAATGCCTACGTCCAGGCCTGGTCCGATGATACGCCGGGGGTCAACCTGGTGATTTCCCGCCAGCCTGGCGCCAATATCGTCGAGACCGTGGACCGTATCCAGGCGGAGCTGCCGCGGCTGGAGGCCATGCTGCCGGCCTCGGTGGAGGTCAGCGTGCTGTCGGACCGGACCAAGACCATTCGCGCCTCCCTGCATGAAGTGAAAATCACCTTGTTGATCGCCGTGCTGCTGGTGGTGGCGGTGATGGCGCTGTTCCTGCGCCAGTGGTCGGCGACGATGATTGTGTCCAGTGTGCTTGGGGTGTCGCTGATCGCCAGCTTTGCCTTGATGTACGTGATGGGCTTCAGCCTGAACAACCTGACCCTGGTGGCCATCGTGATCGCCGTGGGCTTTGTGGTGGACGATGCAATTGTGGTGGTGGAAAACATTCACCGTCACCTGGAAACCGGCCTGGGCATGCGCGAGTCGGCGATCAAGGGCGCCAGCGAGATTGGCTTTACTGTGGTGTCTATCAGCTTCTCCCTGGTGGCGGCGTTTATTCCGCTGCTGTTCATGGGCGGCGTGGTGGGACGCTTGTTCAAGGAGTTCGCCCTGACCGCTACCTCGACCATTCTGATTTCGGTGGTGGTGTCGCTGACCCTGGCCCCCACATTGGCCGCGCTGTTCATGCGTGCGCCAACCCATCATCCCCACGACAAACCCGGTTTCAGCGAGCGCCTGCTGGCCAGCTACGCCAGAAACCTGCGCCGTGCCCTGGCTTACCCGCGCTTGATGTTGAGCATCTTCGCTATAACCCTGGGCCTGGCCATCGCCGGTTACGTGTTCATTCCCAAGGGCTTCTTCCCGGTGCAGGACACCGGCTTTGTCCTCGGTACCAGCGAAGCGGCAGCCGACGTGTCCTACCCGGATATGGTCGCCAAGCACCATGCCCTGGCCGAGATCGTCAGGGCTGATCCCGCCGTGCAGACGTTCTCCCATGCCGTGGGCGTGACCGGGAGCAACCAGACCATCGCCAACGGCCGCTTCTGGATCGCCTTGAAAGATCGCAGTGAGCGCGATGTGTCCGCCAGCCAGTTCATCGACCGCATCCGAGCGAAACTGGCCAAGGTCCCAGGCATCGTCCTGTACCTGCGGGCTGGCCAGGACATCAACCTCAGCTCCGGCCCCAGCCGCAGCCAGTACCAGTACGTGCTCAAGAGCAATGACGGCCCGACGCTGAACACCTGGACCCAGCGCCTGACGGAAAAACTGCGGGCCAACCCGGCGTTCCGCGACCTCTCGAACGACCTGCAACTGGGCGGCAGCATCACCCACATCAGCATCGACCGCCAGGCCGCCGCCCGCTTTGGCCTGACTGCCACCGATGTCGACCAGGCGCTGTACGACGCCTTCGGTCAGCGCCAGGTCAACGAGTACCAGACCGAAACCAACCAGTACCAAGTGGTGCTGGAACTCGATACCGCGCAGCGCGGCAAGGCCGAAAGCCTCAATTACTTCTACCTGCGCTCACCGCTAAGTGGCGAAATGGTGCCGCTGTCGGCGCTGGCCAAGGTCGACCCGCCCAGCGTCGGGCCCTTGTCCATCAGCCATGACGGCATGTTCCCGGCGGCCAACCTGTCGTTCAACCTGGCGCCGGGCGTGGCCTTGGGTGATGCGGTGATCATGCTCAACCAGGCGAAGAACGAGATCGGCATGCCGGCCACTATCATCGGTACCTTCCAGGGTGCGGCCCAGGCGTTCCAGAGTTCGCTGGCCAGCCAGCCGTGGCTGATCCTCGCGGCGCTGGTGGCGGTCTACATCATTCTCGGGGTGTTGTATGAAAGCTTCGTGCATCCGCTGACCATCATTTCCACCCTGCCCTCCGCCGGACTGGGAGCGTTGGTCATGCTCTGGCTGCTGGGCCAGGACTTTTCGATCATGGCGTTGATCGGCCTGGTGCTGCTGATCGGTATCGTCAAGAAGAACGGCATCCTGATGATCGACTTCGCCCTGGAAGCCCAGCGTGTCCGTGGGCTGGCGCCTCAGGAGGCGATTTATGAAGCCTGCGTCACGCGGTTCCGGCCGATTATCATGACCACCCTCGCCGCGTTGCTGGGGGCCGTGCCGCTGATGCTGGGTACAGGCCCCGGTGCCGAACTGCGTCAACCGCTGGGTATCGCAGTGGTCGGCGGGCTGCTGGTGAGCCAGGCACTGACGCTGTTCACCACACCAGTCATATACTTGTACCTTGAGAAGCTTTTCCACAGGCCCAAACCAGCCATCGGGCTGGCGACCACACACTGAGGCGGGGTCATGCGCGTCCTGATTATTGAAGACGAAGAAAAAACCGCTGATTACCTGCATCGCGGCCTGACGGAGCAAGGCTACACCGTCGACGTGGCGCAGGAAGGCATTGAAGGCTTGCACCTGGCCCTGGAGAACGATTACGCGGTGATTGTGCTCGACGTGATGCTGCCGGGTATCGACGGCTTCGGTGTGTTGCGGGCACTGCGCGCCCGCAAGCAGACCCCGGTGATCATGCTCACCGCCCGCGAGCGGGTGGAGGATCGCATTCGCGGCCTGCGCGAGGGTGCCGATGATTACCTGGGCAAACCTTTTTCGTTCCTCGAACTGGTGGCACGCCTGCAGGCCCTGACCCGGCGCAGCGGCGGCCATGAGCCGGTGCAAGTGACCGTCGCCGACCTGTGGATCGACTTGATCAGCCGTAAAGCCAGCCGTTCCGGTACGCGCCTGGACCTGACCGCCAAAGAGTTCTCGCTGCTCAGCGTACTGGCTCGGCGCCAGGGCGAGATCCTGTCCAAGACATCAATTGCGGAAATGGTCTGGGACATCAATTTCGACAGCGACGCCAACGTGGTGGAAGTAGCGATCAAGCGCCTGCGGGCCAAGCTCGATGGGCCGTTCGAGCATAAATTGCTGCATACCATTCGCGGCATGGGTTACGTGCTGGAGAACCGCAGTGTCGACTAACTCCATCGCCCTGCGCCTGAGCGGCCTGTTCACCCTGGTGGCGATGCTGATCTTCCTGCTGATCGGCGGTGTGTTGTATCAGCAGGTAGACCGTGGCCTGGGCTTGTTGCCGGGGGCCGAGTTGGACGCGCGCTACAGCGTGCTGGAGTCGTCGGTAACGCGCTATGGAACCCCCGAACACTGGGCGAAGATCACCAACAAGCTGACATTGCTTGGGCAAGAAGACAAACGCATCCGTTTCTGGGTAGTGAGCAGTGATCCGGCCTACGAATATGGCAATCCCGATACCCGGATTCGCACCTTCGCCCAAGGGCCGACTGGCAAGCGCGACTTGCACCTGCCAGGCCACGACTATCCATTAAAAGTGTTGGTGAGCCAGTTTCCGGCCAAGGAGCAACGCCCGCCATTACGCTTCATGATTGCCATCGACACCGAGAACTTCCGTACCACCCAGCACCATTTGCTGGTGGCGCTGATCAGCCTGGCGCTTGTCGGTGTGGTACTGGCTTCGTTGCTCGGCTTCTGGGTGGCCCGTATTGGCCTCAAGCCGCTGATCAAACTCTCGGACGAGGCGCAGAAACTGGCGCCACCGAAACTCTCCGGGCGCCTGCAATTGTCACCGCTGCCGCCGGAGCTCAAGCAGTTTGCCAGCTCCTTCAATACTACATTGGAGCGGGTAGAACAGGCCTATTCCCGGCTGGAATCGTTCAACGCCGACGTCGCCCATGAACTGCGCTCGCCCCTGACAAACCTGATTGGCCAGACCCAGGTCGCCCTGACCCGCGGGCGCTCAGCAGAGCATTACTTCGAGGTACTGCAGTCGAACCTGGAAGAGCTGGAGCGACTGCGCTCAATCATCAATGACATGCTGTTCCTGGCCAGCGCCGACCAGGGCAGCAAGGCGACCAAGCTGACTCAGAGCTCGCTGGCCGATGAAGTGGCCACGACCTTGGACTACCTGGACTTCATCCTCGAAGACGCCCAGGTACGAGTGCAGGTGGTCGGCGATGCCCAGGTGCACATCGAAAAAGCCCATTTGCGTCGAGCACTGATCAACCTGCTGAGCAATGCTGTACAGCATACGGCGCCGGGCCAAACCATCGGGGTGAACATCGAGGTGCTAGAGCATCAAGTGGCGATTGGTGTGACCAACCCTGGCGAGGCGATTGCCAGCGAGCACCTGCCTCGATTGTTCGAACGCTTCTACCGGGTGGATGCGTCCCGCAGCAACAGCGGTGCCAACCACGGACTGGGGCTGGCCATCGTCAAGGCGATTGCCTTGATGCATGGCGGCGATGTGTTTGTGCGCAGTGAGGCCGGTGGCAACACCTTCGGTATTACCCTGCCGGTGTAGAAACCAACTGCCCTGGGTTACTATTGCGGTTTGGGTAATAGTCATTATCTTGTTACACTCTGTCCAGCACCGCTCAGATGCGCTAATTTGTCGCATCGAAGAGCGCGATGGCGAAGACAGCTGACCCGTTCTCCCCTATTTCCCTCGCTTGTTTCCAGGGCTCTACACTGGGAACTTGTCTTAAAGCCGCTGACTCAAGCGGCTTTTTTTTGCCCCCGAAAAGGCCAGGCACACCTGACGACACTGGCCAATTTCGATCGATCCAAAGGAGCCCCTCCCGGTGAAAAGCTCGCTGACGTTCACCCCGTTATTCCTCGCAATTACTGCAACTATCGCCCCTCTTGCCCACGCCACCGACATCCCACCCGCCGACGGTTTCGTCGAAGGCTCAAGCTTCAAGATCAACACCCGTAACTACTACATGAACCGCGACCGTCGCGACATCCACACCGATGACAGCAAGGAGTGGGGCCAGGGCTTGCTCGGCATCTTTGAGTCCGGCTACACCCGGGGCACTGTGGGTTTCGGCCTCGATGCTCACGCCATGCTCGGCCTCAAGCTCGACGGCGGTGGCGGCACTGACGGCTCCAGCATCCTGCCCGTTGGGTCCGGCAACGGCAAAGCGCCCGGTTCCTTCTCCACGGCTGGTGGCACCCTGAAAATGCGCGCCTTTGACACCGAGCTGAAAGCTGGCGACCTGTTTCTCAACAACCCGGTCATCGCCGGTGGCATGACCCGCATGCTGCCCCAGACCTTTCGCGGCGCAAGCCTGACCAACCACAGCTTTGACGGTTTCCTGATCGAAGGTGGCCGGGCCAGTTTCAACAAGCTCTACAACCAGAGCGGCCACCAACGTATCGGCACCAGCTACGGCGCATTGCCATTGAATGAGCAAAGTCGGCACCTGGACTGGGCCGGCGTCGCCTGGAGTGGCGTCCCGGGGCTGACCAGCAGCCTGTACGCGTCCGAACTCAAAGACGTCTGGAACCAGTACTACTACGACCTGGACTACACCTACGCGGTCAACGACCTGGTCAGCCTCAACCCGGGCCTGCACTTCTACCATACCCAGGACACCGGCAACGCCCTGCTGGGCAATATCGACAACAACACCTACAGCCTGCATTTCACCGTGGGTGTAGGTAATCACAGCGTCACCGCCGCTTATCAGCGGGTCAATGGCAACACACCGTTTGACTACATCGCCCAAGGCGACAGTGTGTACCTGGATAACTCCCAGCAATACTCAGACTTCAACGGCCCCAACGAACGCTCGTGGAAGCTCAAGTACGCCTATGACTTTATCGGCCTTGGCTTTCCCGGCCTGACTTCGGCGGTGTCCTACATCAGCGGTAAGACCGACCTGACCAAGGTCGATCCCGACAGCCGGGGTTATTCATCCTGGTACAGCGCCGATGGCAAGCACGCCAAACACTGGGAGCGCGATATCGATTTGAAGTACGTAGTCCAGGGTGGCAAAGCCAAGGACCTGGCCGTGCGTCTGCAGTGGGCAACCAACCGTGGTAGCAATGGCTACTCGGCGGTAGATCGGGATGTTGATGAGTATCGGGTGATCGTCGATTACCCGATTGACGTGTTCTGACCCGCTTCCTCTATCTGTAGGAGCGAGCTTGCTCGCGAAAACCTGAGTACACCGTGTTTATTCAGGAAGCTCGCGCCTACATGAGCATGGCGAGGACCACTTCAAGGCCTTCAACGATGTCTCTGCCGGATAATCGTTGAAAAAAAAGGCCACCCGAAGGTGGCCTTTAAAAACTAAAGAAAGAGAGTTGTTACTTACACCGCCGCAACGGGACGCATGTAAGAGATCGGTGCGGTGCTGGCATCTTCGAAGGTCACGACTTCCCAAGCATCTTTCTGCTCAATCAACTTGCGCAGCAGTTGGTTGTTCAGGGCGTGGCCCGACTTGAAGCCTTTGAACTCGCCTATCAGGCTATTGCCCAGCAGGTAGAGGTCACCGATTGCATCGAGGATCTTGTGCTTCACGAATTCGTCTTCATAGCGAAGGCCGTCTTCGTTCAGTACACCATCCGCGTCGACCACAATGGCGTTTTCAACGCTGCCGCCGAGTGCGAGGTTGTGCTTGCGCAGGTACTCGATGTCACTCATGAAACCAAAGGTACGGGCGCGGCTGACTTCTTTTACAAACGAAGTGCTGGAAAAATCCACGCTTGCACTTTGGGTGCGGTCACGGAATACCGGGTGGTCGAAATCGATCTCAAAGCTCACTTTAAAGCCTTCGAACGGGACGAAGGTGGCGCGCTTGTCGCCGTCTTCTACTGTCACTTCCCGCAGAATGCGAATGAACTTCTTGGCTGCGTCCTGTTCTTCCAGGCCGGCAGATTGAATCAAGAATACGAAGGGTCCAGCGCTGCCATCCATGATCGGGACTTCGGACGCGGAGAGCTCGACGTAGGCGTTATCGATGCCCAGGCCAGCCATGGCCGAGAGCAAATGCTCCACCGTATCCACTTTGACGTCACCGTTGACCAGTGTGGTCGACATCGTGGTTTCGCCAACGTTTTCCGCGCGAGCAGGAATCTGCACCACAGGGTCCAGGTCGGCACGACAAAACACAATGCCGGTGTCGACAGGCGCAGGCTTGAGGGTCAGGTATACCTTCTCCCCGGAGTGCAGACCTACACCTGTGGCACGGATAATATTCTTCAGGGTGCGTTGTTTAATCATGGCTTGGACCGCTTCAGCGCAAATTGCGAACTGGTATCAACAAAGGCTGGCGATAATAGCAGACCAGACCTTTGCTGAATACCAATCACCTTCATAGCCCTGATACATTCCATTAATCGGCCTGACGACGCAAGAAAGCCGGGATGTCCAGATAGTCCAGATCATCTTGCGGATTCGGGCTACGGGACGCAGCAGCACCGGCCTGAGCCTGGTTACGCATCACGGTCGGACGATCCAGGTCACGGTAATTCACCGACGGCAGTTCCTGGCGAGCAGGGGCTGGAGCGGCAGTCGCGGACTGGCTGGTATGAACGGTATTGTCGATAACCTTTACAGGCTTCTCGATTTTGGCGCCCAGACCGGTAGCCACGACGGTAACGTGCAGTTCGTCGCGCATGTCCGGATCGATAACGGTACCGACCTTGACCATCGCGTGCTCGGAAGCGAAGGCTTCGATGATGCTACCCACGTCGGAGTACTCACCCAGGGACAGGTCAGGACCGGCGGTGATGTTCACCAGGATGCCGCGTGCGCCTTGCAGGTTCACGTCTTCCAGCAATGGGTTGCGGATCGCCGCTTCAGTGGCTTCACGTGCACGGTTCGGACCGCTGGCGCAGCCAGTGCCCATCATCGCCATGCCCATTTCGCTCATCACGGTGCGTACGTCGGCAAAGTCGACGTTGATCATGCCCGGACGCTTGATGATGTCGGAGATACCGCGAACGGCACCGGCCAGTACATCGTCGGCCTTGGCAAAAGCCGACAGCAGGCTGGCGTCCTTACCGAGGATGGTCAGCAGTTTCTCGTTGGGAATAGTGATCAACGAGTCGACGCTTTCGGACAGCAGACGGATGCCTTCATCGGCGATCTGCATGCGCTTGCGGCCTTCGAACGGGAACGGACGGGTCACCACCGCAACGGTGAGGATCCCCATTTCCTTCGCCACTTCGGCAATGATCGGCGCAGCACCGGTACCGGTGCCACCGCCCATGCCGGTGGTGATGAACACCATGTTGGTGCCCTGCAGTACTTCCGCGATGCGCTCACGGTCTTCCAGGGCGGCTTGACGGCCAACTTCCGGATTGGCGCCAGCACCCAGGCCCTTGGTCACGGCTGTGCCCAATTGCAGGATGGTACGTGCACCGATGCTTTTAAGGGCCTGGGCGTCAGTGTTGGCGCAGATGAACTCAACGCCTTCAATGTTGCTCTTGACCATGTGGTTGACAGCGTTGCCGCCGCCACCGCCAACACCGATCACTTTGATGACCGGGCTTGCGGGGATGTTGTCTACGAGTTCGAACATTTTCCCTCTCCTTTCATTTCTCTAGTTTTTTCGCCTACTGCATGCATCTACAACAGTGAATCGGTGTTGCGGTAAATCGTCAGAAATTGCCTTTCACCCAAGCCTGCAACCGCTCGAACAACGGGGCTTTCGCTTCGTCGTCGCTTCTGTAGCTGTCGCGGCTGCTCGGACCCGACAGGGAAATGCCATCGGTCTGCTTTTGCAGCCCGTACAACAGCAAGCCCACACCGGTGGAATAAATCGGGTTGCGCACCACGTCGCCCAGGCCTTTCACGCCATGGGGCACGCCCAGGCGCACCGGCATGTGGAAGATTTCCTCGGCCAGTTCGACCGCGCCTTCCATCTTCGAGGTGCCACCGGTCAGCACGATGCCGGCCGGGATCAAATCTTCATAACCGCTGCGGCGCAATTCAGCCTGGATCAGGGTGAACAGTTCGTCGTAGCGCGGCTCGACCACTTCGGCCAAGGCCTGGCGCGACAGTTCGCGCGGTGGACGGTCGCCTACGCTTGGCACCTTGATGGTTTCACCGGCACCGGCCAGCTTGGCCAGGGCGCAGGCGTAGCGGATCTTGATTTCTTCGGCGTACTGGGTCGGAGTGCGCAATGCCATGGCAATGTCGTTGGTCACCTGGTCGCCGGCAATCGGGATCACGGCGGTGTGGCGGATCGCACCCTCGGTGAAAATCGCGATATCGGTAGTACCGCCGCCAATATCCACCAGGCACACGCCCAATTCTTTTTCGTCGTCGGTCAGCACCGAATACGCGGAAGCAAGCTGCTCAAGAATGATTTCGTCGATTTCCAGGCCGCAGCGGCGCACGCACTTTTCAATGTTCTGCGCAGCGTTGACGGCACACGTGACCACGTGGACCTTGGCTTCCAGGCGCACGCCCGACATGCCCAGGGGCTCGCGAACGCCTTCCTGGTTATCGATCACGTAATCCTGCGGCAGGGTATGCAGCACCCGCTGGTCGGCCGGGATCGCCACGGCTTGCGCAGCGTCCAGTACCCGCTCAAGGTCAGCCGAGCTGACTTCGCGGTCACGAATCGCCACGATGCCGTGGGAGTTCAGGCTACGGATATGGTTGCCCGCAACACCGACAAACGCCGAGTGAATCCGGCAGCCGGCCATCAATTGCGCTTCTTCGATGGCGCGCTGGATCGATTGCACGGTGGATTCGATATTGACCACCACGCCCTTCTTCAGGCCCCGGGACGGATGCGTGCCGATTCCGACGATTTCCAGCGTGCCGTCGTCCGCGACCTCGCCTACCAGCGCCACCACCTTGGAGGTGCCGATATCGAGACCGACGATCATTTTGCCGCTTTGCACGTTTGCCATGGGTCCTGCCTCTTCTTAATTCTTCGCGACAGCGGGCTGCGCTGCCGTGGGCGCCGCAGGGGCCCGCCAGCCGACGGCAAGGCCGTTGGCATAACGCAGGTCGATGCTCGCAATGTTCGTAATCTGTTCTTTCAAGTTTTTTTCATAGATGGCAATAAAACGGCGCATCTTTTCCACCAAGTGGCCGCGTCCCAGCAACAACTCAATGCCCGGGCCGGAACTGCCTGCCCCAGTGGTCAAAAACCAACTGCCCCGCTCGCGCAATTCCAATCGCGCAATGGAAAAGCCCAGTGGCCGCAGCATCTGGCTCAAGGTCTGGTACTGCTGCATCACTTGCTGTTGCGCCCGTTGTGGCCCGAACAACTGCGGCAAATGCTCGTAGTTGGCCAGTTCCCGCGGGGTGAAGGCCTGGCCCTGGTTGTTCAACAGCGCCTCATCGCCCCAACGGGCCACGGGCAGTTGTTCTTCCAGGCGGATCGTCACTTGATTCGGCCAGACCCTGCGCACTTCGGCGTGGGCAATCCACGGCATCTGCTCCAACTCGGAACGCATGCCCGCGAGGTCAACGGTGAAGAAGCTCGCCGCCAGGAATGGGCCGATCCGCTGCTGTACCGCTTGCTGGCTGATGTAGCTCAAATCACCTTGCACGTTGACCTTGGTGATCGGTCGGTCGGCGTAAGGCAGCAAACGCTGGGCACCTTCGTAGGTACCGAAACCCAACGCTACCAACAGCACCGGCCAGAACAGGGCCTTGAGAAAACCAAAGTTGGCTTTCGGCAGGCGCGCCGACATCGGCTCTTTAGCCACCATTCGACTGGCACCCCGTGGCACCGGCTTGCGGCCGGGTGCGGGTTGCTGATGACGAAGCGATGCGCCTTGCATGGTCTTAACCTCGCGCCTCTACATAACTGGCCGCCAGAATGGCCAGCACCAACTGCTGGAAATCCAGTCCGGCCGCACGTGCAGCCATGGGTACCAGGCTGTGGTCGGTCATCCCCGGTGCAGTGTTGACTTCCAGGAACCAGAAGTTCCCTTGCTCATCCTGCATCACGTCTGTCCGTGCCCAACCGGCAATACCCAGTGCCTCACAGGCTTTCGCCGTGAGGTCCATCAATTGCTGTTCCTTGGCACTGTCGAGGCCACACGGAATCCGGTACTGGGTATCGGAAGCCAGGTACTTGGCGTCGTAGTCATAAAAGGTATGGGGCGTACCCAAAGCGATAGGCGGCAAGACCTGGCCACGCAAGGTTGCGATGGTGTACTCGGGACCGGAAATCCACTGTTCAACCAACACTTGCGAATCGTAGGTACTGGCCGCTTTCCATGCGTCAATCAATTCGGCGGCCGAGTTCACTTTGGCCATGCCGATACTGGAGCCTTCATGGGCTGGTTTGACGATCAAAGGCACGCCCAGTTCCTTGGCTGCCGAAATACAATCGTCTTCGCTGCACAGCACGGCGTGACGCGGAGTCGGAATGCCCAGGCTGTGCCACACCTGCTTGGTGCGCAACTTGTCCATGGCCAGTGCCGAGGCAAGGATGCCACTGCCGGTATAGGGAATACCCAGGCATTCCAGCAAACCCTGCATGCTGCCGTCTTCACCGCCACGGCCGTGAAGGATGATGAAGGCGCGGTCGATTTTCTGTGCCTGCAGGCGCGCCAGGAGATCGTCGCCCACATCGATACCGAATGCATCCACGCCGCCGCTTTTCAGCGCCTCGAGCACGGCATTGCCGGACTTGAGCGACACTTCACGTTCGGCGCTCTTGCCGCCGAACAACACCGCGACACGGCCAAAATCGGCTGGTGCAATGGTTGAGAACAAAGAACCATAATCAGTGGTCATTTCAACTTCCCCCGTGGTGCGGCAAACAACGGGCTTGCCAACAGTTTCGGGGCCAGGCCACCGATATCGCCAGCGCCCTGGCACAACAGGATGTCACCGGCGCGCAGCAGCGGCTTGACCACTGGTGCCAGGTCGATACCCCGCTCGATGTAGATCGGGTCCAACTGACCACGCTGACGAATGCTGTTGCACAGCTTGCGGCTGTCGGCACCCGGGATCGGCTCTTCACCCGCCGGGTAGACTTCCATCAAAAGCAGGACGTTGGCATCAGCCAATACATTGACGAAGTCGTCGTACAGATCGCGAGTACGGCTGTAACGGTGCGGCTGGTAGACCATCACCAGGCGGCGCTCCGGCCAGCCGCCACGCACAGCCTTGATCACCGCCGCGACTTCGGTCGGGTGGTGACCGTAATCGTCCACCAGCATCACGCTGCCGCCGTCTACCGGCAGTTCACCATAGACCTGGAAGCGCCGGCCTACACCGGCAAAGCCCGAAAGGCCGTCGACGATGGCTTCATCGCTGACGCCTTCATCGGTGGCGATGCAGATGGTCGCCAGGGAGTTCAGCACGTTGTGGTTACCCGGCATGTTCACCGAAACGTCCAACGGCTCACGGTCAGGGCGCAACACCGTAAAGAAGGTCTGCATGCCCTGCTGGCGAACATTGATGGCACGCACGTCGGCGTCTTCGCTGAAGCCATAAGTCACGGTCGGACGCTTCACCTGTGGCAGGATCTCGCGCACCACCGGATCGTCCAGGCATACCACCGCCAAGCCGTAGAACGGCAGGTTGTGGAGGAATTCGACGAAGGTCTTCTTCAACTTGTTGAAGTCGCCGTCGTAGGTCGCCATATGGTCGGCGTCAATGTTTGTGACCACGGCCACCAGCGGTTGCAGGTGCAAGAAGCTGGCGTCACTTTCGTCAGCTTCGGCAATCAGGTAGCGGCTGGTTCCAAGCTGTGCATTGGTACCTGCTGCATTCAGTCGGCCACCGATCACGAACGTCGGGTCAAGGCCACCGGAAGCGAACACCGAGGCAATCAGGCTGGTGGTGGTAGTCTTGCCGTGGGTACCGGCGACGGCGATACCATGGCGGTAACGCATCAGCTCGGCCAACATCTCGGCGCGGGGCACCACGGGAATGCGGCGCTCAAGAGCGGTAGCCACTTCCGGATTGGACGTATTCACCGCGCTGGAGACGACCAGCACATCGGCCTGGGCGGCGTTCTCGGCACGGTGACCGATGAATATCTGTGCACCGAACGATTCCAGGCGCTCGGTGACCGGCGACATTTTCAGGTCGGAGCCAGAGACCTGATAGCCCAGGTTCAGCAGCACTTCGGCAATTCCGCACATGCCCACGCCGCCGATTCCGACGAAGTGGATGCGACGGATGCGGCGCATTTCCGGTTGCGGCATGGCTTTCTGATTCTCAACCACGGGCCACCTCCAGGCAGATATCGACCACGGTACGGGTTGCGTCAGGTTTGGCCAGGCGGGCTGCGGTGTTCGCCATGCTGTTCAGTCGTTCCGGTTGCATCAAAACCTCAGTCAGGCGTGCGGCCAAATCGGCGGCGCCGGTCGTTCTTTGCGGCAGCAGGAAGGCAGCGCCCTCCTCGGCCAAATATTCGGCGTTGCGGGTCTGGTGATCGTCGATGGCATGGGGCAAAGGCACCAGCAAGGACGGCAGGCCCGCGGCAGCCAGTTCACTGACGGTCAACGCACCTGCGCGACAAACCACCAGGTCGGCCCAGCCGTAGGCATGGGCCATGTCTTTGATGAAGGGCTGTACGTTGGCCTCGACACCCGCGTCGCGGTAGCGGCCTGCAGTCACCTCATCGTGGTTCTTGCCTGCCTGATGGAAAACGGCCGGACGCTGTTCCACAGGAAGTTGCGACAGGGCTTCAGGCAGCAATTTATTCAACGGCTCGGCCCCCAGGCTTCCGCCCAGGATCAACAAATGCGGCTTGCGGCCGGCCGGGGCCTGGCGAGCGATAGCCATGAACAGCTCGGTACGTACCGGATTACCGGTGGTACGGCGCTTGTCCGACGGGGCAAAGGTGTTGGGAAACGCTTCGCATACCCGCGCAGCCAACGGCACCAACAACCGGTTGGCGGTTCCCGCAACGGCATTCTGTTCGTGGACAATCACGGGCACACCCGCGAGCCTGGCCGCGACACCACCAGGACCGGTCACATAACCACCAAAGCCCAGTACGCACACCGGCTTCAATTCGCGGATCACCTTACGGGCTTGCCACACCGCCTTGAGTAATACGAACGGTGCCTTGAGCAGGGACAACTTGCCCTTGCCCCGCAGACCCGCGACGTTGATCAAATGCAATGGCAAGCCGGCATTCGGCACCAATTCGTTTTCAATGCCCCGCGGCGTACCCAGCCAATGCACCGTGTAGCCACGGGTTTGGAATTCGCGGGCACAGGCCAGCGCCGGGAACACATGGCCACCGGTGCCACCCGCCATGATCAGCACGTTAGCGCCCATGGGTCGGCTCCTCGGCGAAGTCGCTTTCGCTGAACTCCATATCTTCGCTGCCCAAGTGGGTTCGACTCTCCCATTCGATGCGCAGCAATAAGCCAAGACAGGCGCAGCAAATCACCAGGGAACTGCCGCCATAGCTGAGAAACGGCAAGGTCAGGCCCTTGGTCGGCAGCAGGCCGACGTTTACCCCAATGTTGATCAAGAACTGGCCGATCCACAGGAACGCCAGGCCGTACGCCACATAAGCGGCGAAGTACTGCTTGGCTTTCTCGGCCCACAAGCCGATGTACATGGCCCGCACGCAGACAAACACGAACAGTGCGAGGGTGCACAAGGACCCTACGACGCCCAGTTCTTCAGCCAGCACCGAAAACACGAAGTCAGTGTGGGCTTCCGGCAGGTAGAACTGTTTCTGCACGCTATTACCCAGGCCGACACCCAACCACTCACCACGACCGAAAGCGATCAACGCCTGGGTCAACTGGTAACCGGAACCGAACTGGTCAGCCCACGGATCGGTAAAGGTGATCAGGCGAGCCATCCGGTAGGGTTGCGCCTGGACCAGGACCGTCACCGCTCCCACCGCCAGCAACACCATCAAGGTGAAGCGGAACAATCCGACGCCGCCAAGGAACAGCATTGCCGCTGCCGCGCCCATCATCACAACAGTGGCACCGAAGTCGGGCTCCATCAGTAACAGGCCGGCCATGGGCAGCAACACGATGAATGGCTTGAAGAAGCCCATCCAGCTTTCGCGCACTTCTTTTTGGCGACGTACCAGATAACCCGCCAGGTAAATCACCACGAATACCTTGGCGATTTCAGACGGCTGCACGTTGAACGCACCGAAGCCGATCCAACGCATGGAGCCGTTCACCTCACGGCCGATGCCCGGCACGACCACCATCACCAGCAAACCGAAAGCGCCGATCAGCATCAGCCAGCCCAGCCGCTGCCAGGTAGCGATCGGAATCATCATGGTGACGATGCACGTCGCCAGTCCGATCACCATGTACACCAGGTGGCGGATCATCATGTACAGGGTGTTACCCGACTGCACTGCGGCCACTTCCGAGGACGCCGAGGTAATCATCACCAGCCCCAGGCCCAGCAGTGCAAGGCAGCCGACGAGCATCGGGAAGTCGAGGTCAACACCGCGCCCGGTAATGATCGGCGATGGATACGGCTTGATGATATTTCTGAAGTTGATTGTCATGCCAAGGCCTCCACGGCGCGGGCAAACAGCTGGCCACGCTCTTCGTAGTTCTTGAACATGTCAAAGCTGGCGCACGCCGGCGACAGCAATACCGCATCACCCGGTTGGGCCAGGGCCCGACATTGAGCGATGGCGTCGTCCAGCGATTGCGCACGAACCTGTGGCACCGCATCGCCCAGGGCATCGGCGATCAAATCGCAATCCCGCCCCATCAGCACCACGGCGCGGCAATTGGCAGCCACCGGACCTTTGAGGTCCTTGAAGTCAGCGCCCTTGCCATCGCCACCGGCAATCAACACCAGCTTGCCGTCGATATCGGCCCCCAGGCCTTCGATGGCAGCCAATGCGGCGCCAACATTAGTGGCCTTGGAGTCGTTGTAATAACTGACGCCGCCCAGGTCACGGACCCACTGACAGCGATGCTCAAGCCCGGCGAAAGTGCGCAGGCTCGACAGCATGGCGTCGAACGGCAAGCCGACCGCATGCCCGAGGGCCAGGGCCGCCAGGGCATTGGACTGATTGTGGGCACCACGGACTTTCAATTCGCGCACCGGCATCAGGTTCTGGAATTCAAAGGCCAGGTATTTCTCGCCGTTTTCTTCGCGAATGCCAAAGGCCTTGAAGTCCGGCTTGCTCAAGCCAAAGGTCCAGCACGGCAGGCCTTCACCCATCAACGGCCGGCTCAGGGCGTCCTGGCGGTTAACCACCACTTGCCGGGCACCGCGGAAGATCCGGTGCTTGGCCAGGTGATAGGCCGGCAGGCCGCTGTAGCGGTCCATGTGGTCTTCGCTGACATTCAACACAGTGGCCACTTCGGCCCCCAGTTGATCGGTGGTCTCCAGTTGGAAACTCGACAACTCCATCACATAGAGTTCGACGTCGTCGCTGAGCAGATCCAGCGCCGGGGTGCCCAGGTTGCCGCCCACGGCGACACGTTTGCCGGCCGCAGCCGCCATCTCGCCAACGAGGGTGGTGACGGTACTTTTTGCATTGGAGCCGCTGATGGCAACAATCGGCGCTTTTGCGTTACGCGCGAACAACTCGATATCGCCGGACAATTTCACGCCACGGGCGGCTGCCGCTTGCAGGGCCTTGGTGGCCAACGCCAGGCCGGGGCTCACGTAGAGTTCGTCGGCACGGCAGAGAAATTCCACATCCAACTCGCCACAACGCACTTCCACATGCGGGTAGTCACGGCGCAGCGTGACCAGCTCCGGTGGATTTTCCCGCGTATCGGCGACGGCAAACGACGTGCCCCGGTTCGCCAGGAAGCGAACCAGGGACATGCCGCTCTTGCCGAGGCCGACAACGATGCGGAAGTGGTCAGAAGCGATCAAGGACACTCGTCTCTACCTCAGTTTCAGGGTGGCAAGGCCGACCAGAACCAGAATCACGGTGATGATCCAGAAGCGGACAATCACGCGTGGCTCAGGCCAGCCCTTGAGTTCAAAATGGTGGTGTATCGGAGCCATGCGAAATACGCGGCGCCCGGTCAACTTGAAGGAGGCCACCTGGATCACCACCGACAAGGTTTCCATCACGAACACACCGCCCATGATGAACAGAACAATTTCCTGGCGTACGATCACCGCGATCGTGCCGAGGGCCGCGCCCAGCGCCAGTGCGCCTACGTCACCCATGAACACCTGGGCCGGATAGGTGTTGAACCACAAAAAGCCCAGGCCGGCACCGATCAGCGCCCCGCAGAACACAATCAGTTCGCCGGCACCTGGCACGTAGGGAATCAACAGGTATTCAGCGAATTTCACGTTACCCGACAGGTAGCAGAAGATACCCAGCGCACCACCGACCATCACCGTCGGCATAATCGCCAGGCCGTCGAGGCCGTCGGTCAGGTTGACCGCGTTGCTGGAGCCGACGATCACGAAATAGGTCAACACCACGAAGCCAACGCCCAACGGAATGCTGGCGTCCTTGAGCATTGGCAGGATCAGGGTGGTTTCCACCGCGCTTGGTGCGGTCATATAAAGGAAGATCGCCGCGCCCAGGCCAAACACCGACTGCCAGAAATACTTCCAGCGGCTTGGCAGCCCCTTGGAGTTTTTCTCGATCACTTTGCGGTAGTCATCAACCCAGCCAATGGCGCCAAACAACAGGGTCACCAGCAGTACGACCCAAACGTAACGGTTGTTCAGGTCAGCCCAGAGCAAGGTGCTGATGCCAATGGACGACAGAATCAGCGCGCCGCCCATGGTCGGGGTGCCGGACTTGGACAGATGCGACTGCGGGCCATCATTGCGAACCGACTGGCCAATCTGCAGGCTCTGTAACGTACGGATCATCCATGGCCCCAGAAACAGCGACAACGACAGCGCGGTCAGCACACCCAAAATCCCGCGCAGGGTCAGGTACTGAAAGACCGCGAAGCCTTTGTGGAACTGTTGCAGATACTCAGCCAGCAGCAGCAGCATTAATGTTTCTCCGTACTTGAGCCACACAAAGCCACGACGACGTTTTCCATCACCGCGCTGCGCGATCCCTTGATCAAAATAGTGGTGTGTTTGTCTTGTTCGGTTGTGCCCAGCGCCTGGATCAGCTCGGCCTGGCTTGCAAAGTGCCGTGCCCCGGGACCGAAGGCGCCCACTGCGTGAGCCATGTTCGAACCCACGGCGTAAAGAGCATCAACCTTGCCTGCGGCATAGGTGCCCACTTCACGGTGAGCCTGTTCAGCCCAATCACCCAACTCCGCGATATCACCAAGCACCAGGACCTTACGGCCATCAAAGCCAGCCAGCAGGTCGATGGCGGCACAGATCGAGGATTGGTTGGCGTTATAGGTGTCATCGATGACGCGCATACCGTTGGTTGCCAGTTGTGCAACGGTACGGCCCTTGACCGGTTGTACCGCGCCAAGGCCGGTGGCGATGCCAAACAGCGAGATGCCCAGGACATGAGCGGCGGCCGCAGCGGCCAGGGCATTGGCGACGTTATGGTTGCCCAGCAAATTCAGCTGGACGTGCACTTCACCTTGCGGGGTATGCAGGGTGAAGGCCGGGCAGCCACGGGCATCGACGGTGATCGTCGAAGCATGGAAATCAGCCGCAGCGTTGTTCACCGAAAAACTCAATACCTTGTGCCCCGCGGCGCGTACTCGCCAGGTTTCGAAGGCCTTGTCGTCGAGGTTCAACACAGCGATGCCACAAGCATCGAGGCCTTCGAGGATTTCACCCTTGGCTTCGACGATTTTCTCTGGGCCACCGAACTCCCCCACATGGGCAGTGCCGGCATTGTTGATTACAGCAACCTGGGGTTTGGTCAGGGCCACGGTGTAAGCGATTTCGCCAACGCGCGAAGCACCCAACTCGATAACTGCCGCAGTGTGTTCCGGAGCCAGTTCCAGCAAGGTCAGCGGAGCACCGAAATCATTGTTCAGGTTGCCACGGGTGGCCAGTACCGCCCCGCGTGTACGCAGGATGCCCGCCAGCAGTTCCTTGACCGTGGTTTTGCCACTGGAACCGGTGATCGCTGCCACTGGCTTATCGAAAGCCGCACGGTTCAGGGCACCGAGTTGCCCCAATGCCAGGCGAGTATCGGCCACCAACAATTGCGGCAAGGTCGACTCAGCAACTTCGCGCTGCACCAGGGCACCGACGGCGCCTTTGGCGGCGACTTCATTCAGATAGTCATGACCATCGAAACGCGGGCCAGCCAGGGCGACGAACAGTTGCCCCGGCTTGATGGCGCGGCTGTCGATGCTGACGCCGTCGAAACTGCAATCGCTCGACAACAGGTGTGCCGACAGGGCCTCGGTCAATTCGCTGAATTTCAGGGCCTTAAGCATGAGCCACCTCCCACGCGGTCAAGGCATGATCGGCCTCCACCAGATCGGAGAAAGCATGGCGTTCGCCGTTGATTTCCTGGTAGTCCTCGTGACCCTTGCCAGCCAGTACCACCACGTCGTCGGCGCTGGCACTGGCGATCAGTTGAGCGATGGCCACGCCACGACCGGCAACAAACGTCACTTTCGAAGCGTCGACAAAGCCTTCACGGATATCATCGAAAATCTGACTCGGTGCTTCGCTGCGAGGGTTGTCATCAGTGACAAGGACACCGTCCGCCAGCCGTTCGACAATTTGCGCCATCAGCGGACGCTTGCCGCGGTCGCGGTCGCCACCACAGCCGAACAGGCACAGCAACTTGCCCTTGGCGTGGGGACGCAGGGCCAGCAAAACTTTTTCCAGGGCATCCGGGGTGTGGGCGTAATCAACCACCACCAATGGCTGGGTGCCGCCACCCAGGCGCTGCATACGACCGGCCGGGCCTTCGAGCTTGGGCAATACGCGGAGGATTTCATCCAGGGCGTAATCCAGGCCAAGCAAGGCGCCGACGGCAGCCAGGACATTGCTCAGGTTGAAGCGACCGAGCAAGGTGCTGCGCAGATGGTGTTCGCCCTGTGGCGTCACTAGCGTGGCGCGCACGCCTTCGTCATTAAACTGGGCTTCACGGCAATACAGGTAAGCGCTGGAATCCTCCAGGCTATAGCTGATCAGGCGCGCCTGGCTTTTTTCAGCCGCCAACTGGCGACCGAACTCATCGTCCAGGTTCACCACCCGGCACTTCAGGTCATTCCAGGCAAACAGCCTGGCCTTGGCGACGGCGTACGCCTGCATGGTGCCGTGGTAATCCAGGTGATCGCGGGACAGGTTGGTCATCACCGCCACATCGAACGCCAAGGCGGTCACTCGCCCCTGGTCCAGGCCGTGGGAGGACACTTCCATGGCAACGGCCTTGGCACCGGCCTTTTTCAGGTCGGCCAGGGTCGCCTGGACGGCAATCGGGTTGGGTGTGGTATGCAGGCCGCTTTGCAGCGCGCCATAGAAACCGGTACCCAGTGTGCCGACAATGCCGCAGTGTTGACCCAGCAAATCAAGCGCCTGGGCAACCAACTGAGTCACGCTGGTCTTGCCGTTGGTGCCAGTGACACCCACCAGGTTGAGAGCGCGGCTCGGGTCACCATAAAAGCGTCCGGCAATGTCCGACAGTTGCGCCGCCAGGCCCTTGACCGGAATCAACGGCACGTCGGTGATCGGCAGCACGGTGGAGCCTTCCACTTCATAAGCGACGGCTGCCGCACCACGTTGCAAGGCGTCAGCAATGTGGGCACGGCCATCGAACTTGCCTCCCGGTACCGCCAGGAACAGGTCACCGGCACGCACATTGCGGCTGTCCAGAGTCAACTCGCGAATCAGCAGGTCACGGCCGGCGTGGGCAAAAATCTTGTTCAGGCTAAGAGACATCAGCCGCGCCCTCCATTGGCTTTTATAACAGCGGCCGGTGGCCCGGCGTTCGCCTGCTGGGTCGGCGGTAGGTTATCCGGCGTGATATTCATCAGGCGCAGCGTGCCGGACATCACTTTGCTGAACACCGGCGCCGAGACCAGGCCGCCGAAGTAGCCGGCCTTGCTCGGCTCATCGATGACCACGACGATGGCGTAACGTGGATCGCTCATCGGGCCGAAGCCGGCAAACAGCGAACGGTAGGAGTTTTCCGCATAGCCCTTTGTGCCAACCGAAACCTTACGGGCGGTACCTGATTTGCCAGCTACGTGATAAGCCGGGACCTGAGCACGGAAGACCCCGCGCGGCGCCTCGATTACTTGTTGCAACATGCCTTGGATGGTCTTGGCGATGTTTTCCGGAATGACCTGAGCGGCCTTCGGCGCTTCATCGACACGGATCAGGCTAAGGGGCACCTTGCGACCATTATTGGCCAACACGGCGAAGGCATGAGCCAACTGGATCGTGGTCACCGACAGGCCGTAGCCGTAGGACAGGGTCGCAGTCTCGGCCTTGCGCCACTTGCGGTAGTTCGGCAGGTTACCCACGCGCTCGCCCGGAAAGTCCAGGCCGGTGGGCTGACCCAGGCCGACTTTTTGTGCCAACTGATAAATGCTCTCGCCGCCGATATCGAAAGCGATCTTGCTCATGCCGACGTTACTGGAGTTGATCAGGATGCCGGTCAAGTCCAGCACCGGGCCTTCGCTACGGGAAACGTCACGAATGGTGTATTTGCCCAACTGCAGCGTGCCGGGATAGACCTCGACCTTGTCGCTGGGCTTCCAGCGCCCGGTTTCCAGGGCGGCACTCATGGAGATGGCCTTCATGGTCGAGCCTGGCTCGAACACATCGATCATGGCGCGGTTGCGCATCATCGCCGGTTGCAGGTTGCGACGGTTGTTCGGGTTGTAGGTTGGCTGGTTGACCATGGCGAGGATCTCGCCGGTCTTCACGTCCATGATCACCAGGCTGCCGGCCTTGGCACCGTTCTCGATGATGGCGTTGCGCAGCTCGCGGTTGGCCAGGTACTGCAGGCGCAAGTCAATCGACAACGCCAAGGGCTTGCCAGCCTTGGCGTTTTTGGTGACCTGAACATCCTTGATCAGCCTGCCGCGTCTATCCTTGATAACCTGTCTTTTCCCGGGAACGCCGGCCAGCCATTCGTCGTAGGCCAGCTCTACACCTTCGCGGCCGTGATCGTCGATGTCGGTGAACCCCACCATATGGGCAGTGGTTTCGCCGGCAGGATAGAAACGTCGAAACTCCTCGATCCCGTAGACACCAGGGATTTTGAGGTTGAGCACCAGTTGGCCTTGCTCGGGGGTCAGGCCACGAACAAGATAGATGAACTCTTTATTGGCCTGGGCTTCCAGGCGCTCGTTCAAGACTTTTGGATCCTGGCCCAGAGCGGTGGCCAGTTCCGGCCATTTGTTCTTGACGGCCTGCAATTCCTTGGCGTTGGCCCACAGGGTGGTCACTGGGGTGCTGACGGCCAGGGGCTCTCCGTTACGGTCAGTGATCAGGCCGCGGTGCGCAGGAATCGGGATATGACGCAGGCTGCGAGCATCGCCCTGGCCGATCAGGAAGTCGCGATCAACCACCTGCAAATCAAAAATCCGCCAGGTGATCGCGCCTACCATCAATGCCAGCAAACCCAGCACCACACGGAAACGCCACGGGTAGAGTGCGCCCTCAAGCTTCATCATGGCGCCACCATGCGGACGTCGGCCGCGCCCGGAATATGCATTTTCAACTGTTCAGTGGCCAGCACTTCGATCCGGCTATGAGCCGTCCAGGTGCTTTGCTCCAGAATCAGCCGACCCCACTCCGCCTGCGCCTTGTCGCGCACACTCAATTCCCCGTACAGGGAGTTGAGCAACTGGCGGTTCCAGTGGGCGCTGTAGGACACCGCAATCGCGGACACCAGTACGCCAACAAACAGCAGCAACATAAAGAAGCTGCCGCCCGGAAGGGGCTTGGCGAAAAGCTTGCTCACCGCAACTTCTCCGCGACGCGCATGACAGCACTACGGGCACGTGGGTTGGCCTTGAGTTCTGCCTCGGAGGCGAACTGCGCTTTGCCATGGGTTTTGATTTTCGGCACAAAAGCTTCGAAGCGGACCGGCAGGTTGCGCGGCAGGTTGTCGGATTCACCCTTGACCAGGCGACGCATGAACAACTTGACGATGCGGTCCTCCAGGGAGTGGAAACTGATCACCACCAGGCGACCGCCCACTTCCAGGGATTCCAGGGCAGCTTCAAGGCCCGCCTCCAGGTCGCCCAATTCGTTGTTGACATGAATACGCAGGCCTTGGAAAGCACGGGTAGCCGGGTTCTTGCCCTTCTCCCAGGCCGGGTTGGCGACTTTCAGCACTTCGGCCAGGTCGGCAGTGCGTTCGAATGGCTGGATTTCCCGACGTTCGACCACGGCACGGGCCATACGACCGGAGAAACGCTCTTCACCGTATTCCTTGAACACTCGGGCAATTTCTTCCACCGGGGCGGTGGCGATGAACTGCGCGGCACTGACCCCGCGGGACGGGTCCATGCGCATATCGAGCGGACCGTCGTTCATGAAGCTGAAGCCGCGTTCGGGATCATCCAGCTGTGGCGACGACACACCAAGATCGAGCAAAACCCCGGCCACCTTGCCCGCCATGCCACGTTCGGCGACTTCCGCACCCAACTCGGCAAAGCTGCGCTGCACAACGACAAAGCGGCCGTCTTCGGCCGCTAGCGCTTGCCCGGTGGCAATCGCTTGAGGGTCTTTGTCGAACCCGAGGAGCTTACCGTCGGAACCGAGCTGGCTGAGGATCAACCGGCTATGCCCGCCACGCCCGAACGTGCCATCCAAATAGCAACCATCAGGGCGTACGGCGAGAGCCTCGACGGCTTCGTCAAGCAGTACGGTGATGTGGTTAAAGCCGCTATCAATAGTCACAGGATCAAATCACGCAGTTCATCAGGCATGGCGCCCGGTTGTTGAATAGCCGCCAGGTCTGCTGCCGAAACAGCATCCCAGGCACCTTCGTCCCACAATTGGAACTTGTTCAGTTGGCCTACCAGCATTGCGCGCTTGTCCAACTTGGCGTATTCGCGCAGACGCGGTGGAACCAGGAAACGACCACTGCCATCGAGTTCGAGATCGACGGCGTTACCAATCAACAAACGCTGCAAACGGCGGTTTTCTTCACGCAACGAAGGCAGGGCTCGCAACTTGGTTTCAATCAGTTCCCACTCATCGAGCGGGTAAACACACAAACAAGGGTCAACGGCGTCAATCGTGATGATTAACTGCCCGGAACTTCGCGAAATGAGCTCGTCACGATACCGGCTCGGCATAGCGAGACGGCCTTTTGCATCGAGACTGATAGCGTTAGCTCCGCGAAACACAGGTGCGTTTCTCCAATTTTTAGCGTTTTACGTTCAAAAAACCCACTTTATGCCACTTTCCGCCACTTGCGCACACTATAGGAATGCGCCCACCACACCGTCAAGGCGCGGATTAAAGGAAAAGCCTTACAGAACGGAGATTTAGGAAGGTAAACGAAGGGGAAACGACAGTTTTGCAATATTTTTGACTCGACAATAACCAACAGCTCAATAACCTAGAGCCGAAAGTTAAAGTAATTTATTAAGAGTAAGATTTTTTTGGTATTACGAAGACGCATCTGCCATTGATTCAGCAGGGAGGGATTCTTGCGTTACTACCGGATTTTTGCCCGAGATTCGAGCAAAAGGAAAAAGGTGGAGAGTCGATCTATAAGCCGGGTTCTGTCTTGAACAGTCATTCGTCTACGATGGCCATCACTGGACATCTTTAGCAACCTACCCGGTTCCAGCGCGGGCCACGCCTTGGAACCCTATTTGGTCTTGCTCCAAGTGGGGTTTACCTAGCCACGAACTGTTGCCAGTCGTGCGGTGCGCTCTTACCGCACCTTTTCACCCTTACCGGCACCGAAATGCTTAGGCGGTTATTTTCTGTGGCACTTTCCGTAGGCTCACGCCTCCCAGGCATTACCTGGCACTTCGCCCTATGGAGCCCGGACTTTCCTCCCCCCCCTAATTCTCATAGAGGGCAGCGACTGTCCAATCGACTCTCCGCCGCGAAGGTTAACGGCACGCGGCGCTCAGAACAAGCTTTAAAAGCCAACAACGCCATCATGTTCCGACGTAGCGCAGGTTAAAGCGTGGAACTATTCACTCTTTTGTTTATCCAGCGCGACTTGATACAGAACATTCTTGCGCACACCGGTAATTTCCGCCGCCAGGGCCGCTGCTCGCTTGAGAGGCATTTCCTTGAGCAACAAATCAAGGATGCGCATCGCTTCGCTGCCCACCGCATCTTCACTTTCCGGTGCCGACCAGCCCGCCACCAACACTACACACTCGCCGCGCTGCTGATTGCTGTCGCCTTCGACGAACGCACGCAGCCCTTCCAACGGCAAGCCCTTGAGGGTCTCGAAGGTCTTCGTCAACTCACGTGCCAGCAAGGCCAGGCGCTCACCACCGAAGACCAGCTCCATATCCTGCAAGCACTCAAGGATGCGGTGCGGCGCCTCGTAGAAAATCAGCGTGCGCGGCTCCTCCTTCAGCAACTCAAGACGCGCCCTGCGTCCTACTGCCTTGGCAGGCAGAAAACCCTCAAAGATAAAGCGGTCCGACGGAAGGCCGGCAGCAGACAATGCTGCAATCAGCGCGCACGCTCCCGGAATAGGCACTACATTGATACCTGCGGCTCGCGCCTGGCGGACCAGATGGTAGCCGGGATCGGAAATCAACGGCGTGCCCGCGTCGGAGATCAGTGCCACGTCGTCACCGGCGAGTAGTCGTGTAATAAACCGGCTACCCTCCTCACGTTCGTTATGCTCGTGACAGGCGGCCAATGGCGTGGTGATACCAAAATGCTGCAATAAACGCAGGGAGTGCCGAGTGTCTTCAGCCGCGATCAATTTGGCTTCACGCAACACTTTCAGCGCCCGTGCGCTGATGTCGTCCAGGTTGCCAATGGGCGTCGCCACGACAAAAAGCGAGCCTGCAGTGGAATTCAAAGGACCTGGAGCAGTCAAAGCGCACACCTCGATGATTGGCAAAAGCCACATTGTAGCGCGTAGACGCCAGGAAAATATGCCATCTAGGCAGGCGCCTTTGCCGTCATCCGCAAGACCTTGCAACATTTGCACGACCTAAATAGACGGTTTCACGCCAGTAACATCGCGCCCTGGCCAGTGCTTGGGTACAATTCCACGCTAATTTGATCGGTATCAGGAACACTTACATGATCGCTTGCCTGCGGCTGCTCTCCGCCCTCTGCCTCGCTGCCCTATTGGCCGCTTGCGCCAGCTCGCCCTCGTCCAGCCTTGGCGACCTTCCACGGACCCCGGATGCCAGTATCGAGCAACTGCTCGAACAGGCAACTTCGGCAAAAACCCCGGAAAAAGCCAGCTTGCTGCGCCTGAGCGCAGCGGATCTGGCTTACCACCAAAACAATCCCGCTCGCTCGGCGCAGATTCTTGCCCAAGTCCCGCTGGACTCCCTCAAGCCTGCGGCACAGGTGTTCGCCAGCACCCTGACGGCCGAACTGGCAATGACCCGCAACCAGCCCAAAGCGGCGTTGGCGGCGCTGAACCACCCAAGCCTGCAAAACCTGAAGGAGCTGGCACCAGAGCAGCAGATCCGCACCGGCACTGTGCACGCCCGTGCCTATGAAGCTGACGGCCAGACCCTGGCCGCCGCTCGCGAACGCGTTGCCATGGCCCCCTTGCTCAGCGGCGACACAGCCAGTAGCAACCATGAAGCCATCTGGGCCTTGATTGCAGCCGTACCTGCCGAACAACTGCAAGCCACCAACAACCCGACACTGGACGGCTGGGTCTCCCTGGCCCTGGCAGTCAAGGGCGCGGGAACCCTGGAACAGCAGCAGGCCGCCATCGACACCTGGCGCGTCCAGAACCCTGGCCATCCAGCATCCTTGCAACTGCCGCAGCCACTGATCAAGCTCAAGGAACTGGCCAGCCAACCCCTGAGCAAGATTGCCTTGCTGCTGCCACAGGAAGGGCCATTGGCCAACGTTGCCAGGGCACTGCGCGAAGGTTTCATGGCCGCTCACTACCAAGCTGAACAGGCCGGGCAAAAACCCCCGATCATTGAGTTCTATGACAGCTCGCGCCTGAGTTCCATTGACGACTTCTATGCCAAGGCCCAGGCCGCGGGCGTGCAACTGGTAGTTGGTCCGCTGGAGAAACCGCTGGTCAAGCAACTCAATGATCGCCCGCAACTGCCGATCACTACGCTGGCCTTGAACTACAGCGAAACCGATCAGGGCCCGGCGCAATTGTTCCAGTTTGGCCTGGCGGCCGAAGACGAGGCACGTGAAGTATCCCAGCGTGCCCGTGCCGACGGCCTGCACCGCGCAGCAGCCATGGTGCCGAAAGGCGAATGGGGTGAGCGTGTATTCAGGGCTTTCCGTCAGGATTGGGAAGCCAATGGCGGCACCGTGATCGGCGTTGAGTACGTTGACCAACCGGTGGCATTGGCCCAGCAGATCGCCGATCTGTTCCATCTGCGCCAGAGCGAAGGTCGTGCCAAGAGCCTGCAAAGCACCGTAGGGACAGACGTCGCCGCCCAGCCTTCGCGTCGCCAGGATATCGAGTTCATCTTCCTGGCTGTCCCCCCACAACTGGCCCAGCAGATCAAGCCGACCCTGAACTTCCAGTACGCCGGCGATGTGCCGGTGTATGCGACGTCCCATGTGTACAGTGCCAGTGGCGACAGGAACCAGTACCTCGACATGAACAACGTCATGTTCTGCGAAACACCTTGGTTGCTCAACACCACCGACCCGCTGCGCAACCAGGTCGCCGCCCAGTGGCCGCAAGCCAATGGCAGCCTCGGTCGTTTGTACGCAATGGGCGTTGACGCCTATCGCCTGGCGCCGCGCCTGGGCCAACTCAAGGCCCTGCCAGACACTCGTATCGACGGTCTCTCCGGTAACCTGGGCATCAGCCCGAACCAACGGGTCGACCGTCAATTGCCATGGGCCCAGTTTGTCAATGGCCAGGTCCAGCGCCTGCCTGATACCTCGCGCTAATGCCCCAGCAGTCGAGCGCACAAAGCGGCAAGGACGCCGAACTTCAAGCGCTCAAACACTTGCAACAACAAGGTCTGCGGTTGCTGGCGCAGAACTGGTTGTGCAAGCGCGGCGAGCTTGATCTGGTCATGCTTGACGGCGATACAGTAGTATTTGTCGAAGTCCGTTACAGAAAACACGCACAATGGGGTGGCGCGCTCGCCAGTATCGATAGGCGCAAACGTCAAAAGCTGACACTCGCCGCGCAGTTTTTCCTGCAAAGCGAGCGTCGGTGGGCCGATCATCCTTGCCGTTTCGATGTGGTTGCCATAGAAAGCACCCCGCTGGGAACAACCGATCTGATCTGGCTGCCCGATGCCTTTGACAGTTGCGATTTTGGCAGCTGATACGCCGGACACTCATCGCACACTTTTGCTCTTTGCTTTGCGGGCTGCACATTTCTGTGCCAACCAGCCGCGCTACTTAAGGTCACACAGATGGACATGCAATCCCGAATTCGCCAGCTTTTCCAGGCCAGCATTGATACCAAGCAACAGGCGATGGACGTACTTGCACCGCACATTGAGCAAGCCAGCCAAGTGATGGTCAACGCTCTGCTCAACGAAGGCAAAATGCTTTCGTGCGGCAACGGCGGTTCGGCCGGTGATGCCCAGCACTTCTCCTCCGAGTTGCTAAACCGCTTCGAGCGTGAGCGTCCAAGCTTGCCGGCCATCGCCTTGACCACCGATTCGTCGACGATTACCTCGATCGCCAACGACTACAGCTACAACGAAATCTTCTCCAAACAGATTCGCGCCCTTGGCCAACCCGGCGACGTACTGCTGGCGATTTCCACCAGCGGCAACTCGGCGAACATTATTCAAGCGATCCAGGCCGCACATGATCGAGAAATGATTGTCGTAGCATTGACCGGACGCGATGGCGGCGGCATGGCCTCACTGCTGTTGCCCGAGGATGTGGAGATTCGCGTCCCGGCCAATGTCACGGCACGTATTCAAGAAGTCCATCTGCTGGCGATCCACTGCCTGTGCGATCTGATCGACAGCCAACTGTTCGGGAGTGAAGAATGATTGTTAACCGCCTCAGCCTATTGGCCCTCACGCTGTGCCTCGGCATCAGCGGCTGCACCTCGGCAATCACCGCAACACGCGATACGCCCATCCAGGACGACAGGGGCACCCGTACCTTCGGTAGCAAGATTGACGACTCGCTGATCGAAACCAAGGTCGGCGTCAACGTCGCCAAGGCTGCCCCGGACCTGGGCAATGGTGCCTCGCGCATCGTGGTGACCAGCTTCAACGGTGTAGTACTGCTCGCAGGGCAAACACCACGAGCCGACCTCAAGGCCCAGGCTGAACAAGCGGCTTCATCCGTTCAACGGGTCAAGAAGGTCCACAACGAATTACAGGTAATCGAACCCATCACGCTGCTGGCAATCAGCAACGATGCCTTGCTGACCACCAAGATCAAGGCGCAGATGCTGACCGACAGTGCGGTGCCCGGCTCACGGATCAAAATCGTCACCGATAACGGCATCGTTTACATGATGGGCCTGCTGACCCAGGCGGAAGCCACTCGCGCGGCCAACCTGGTACAGAGTGTGTCTGGAGTGCAGAAGATTGTGAAAGTGTTCGAATACATCGACTGATGTAAACCCACAGCCACAAAAAAGGGCGCCGTGCATTGATTGCACGGCGCCCTTTTTTGTGGCTGTGGGTTTACTGGTACTGCTGGTATGGATTGCCCTGGAACTCGTTGTTTTGCTGAGGCGCCTGTTGCTGGGCAGGTTGGCCATATTGCTGGCCGGGGATAGGCCCGAGGTTGACCTCTACACGACGGTTCTGCGCACGACCGTTTACGTCGGCGTTGCTGGCAATCGGGTTATCCGGACCGGCCCCGCGAGCACTCAGGTTGGTTTGGCTGACCCCCTGGGATGTCAGGTAAGTAGCCACACTTTGCGCACGACGCTGGGACAGGTCCATGTTGTGCTGGCGGCTGCCGGTGCTGTCGGTGTAGCCGACGATCTGAATGGTGTTCTGATTGAACTGCTTGAGGGAGCCCGCCAGGTTGTTCAATGGCGTGTAGAAACTACTGGCAATAGCGGCTGAATCAGTCGCGAAAGTGATATTACCCGGCATGATCAACTTGATCTGATCGCCTTGGCGCTGAACTTCAACGCCAGTATTGGCCATGCTTTCGCGCAGTTTTTTCTCCTGCTGATCAGCGTAATAGCCATAGCCCGCCGCACCGATACCGGCGACCGCAGCGCCGATCAAGGCGCCCTTGCCACGGCTGTTATGATCAATGGCCGCACCGGCCAATGCACCGGCCAGTGCGCCGAGCCCACCGTACTTGGCGGTTTTGCTCATACCCTGGGAGCCACTATCGGCCTGCCCCTGGCTACCGTCATATGGGTTAGGGGATGCACAGCCAGACAACAAGGCAACAGCCGTAGCAACAACAAGCAGACGACGCGAAGTGAACATGAAGGAAGCTCCTACTTTTGCATTCTATGATGCAGAGGACATTGGCAATGGACCTGTGCCGACGTTGGAACGCGACAAACGGTAAAAATTCCGTTCCCAGCCAGGCCCAAATAAAAATGGTCAACCGTCCTACAACCGGCGGCGAGCATAGTGGAACCCTAGCAGACACCTGCTGAATAAGAGTTGTCATTTTTTCTACGCATGTCGTCAGATGATTGTCATTAAATGTCCGAAAAACACCCTGCGCCCCTCAAGCCCTGATGAAGGAACTCTCACGCATCTCATCTCCCAGCCGCGCATCCGGACCCAGGCAGCTCAACTGACAGTGACTTGCGCTTGCCCCGGTGTGGACTCGTGAGACAGGTTTACGGCACTGATTTTCGAACGTGACCCTTGGACACTTTTTGGCCTGGAATCAAATCGCTTAAGTTTCCCACTCAGTGGGAATCACCCGTACAAAATGAGAATTCGTACTCTATAGTGCCGGCATGATCGACCTCGAAAGCAAAAGCATCGTAGACCGCGTTCTGCACGTATTGGTGTGTATCGCCAAGGCAGGGCAACCCATTGGCGCCAAGCGTATTGCCGCTCGGGTTGATATGCCGTTGAGCACGGTCTATCGCCATCTCGCGGCCCTGAAAAAATGGGGCCTGATCCAGGAGCACCTGACGACCGGGCTTTACGAGCCAGGAGCCATGGCAGTGCAACTGGCCTGGGGCTTTGATCAGAACTCCAACCTGATCAGCCAAAGTCGCGACGAAATCAGCGCTCTGGTAGACCGCTCCGGCGAAAGTGTAGGCCTGCTGATGTACGCCAACGAGCAGGTGGTTTGTATCGCCATGGAAGAAAGCAGCCGTTCGCTGCGCTGTTCCTTCACCAAGGGCCGTGCCCATTCCCTGATGCAGGGGGCCTCGGCGAAAAGCTTGCTGGCGTTTTTGCCACGCCCGTTACAAAAGCGCCTTATGGATGAGCAGCTGGGTCATGACCCGGCGGCCGTGGCCGACCTCGAGCAACAGCTGATGGACATTCGCAACCGCGGCTTTGCCATCAGCGACAGCGAGGTGGATGAGGGTGTCTGGGGGGTCAGCGTTCCGCTGATTTCCCATGATGAACGATTGGAAGGAACCATAACCTTGATGGCGCCTTCACTGCGTGTCGGGACCCGTAAAGAAGAGCTGATAAACCTTACAAGAAAAGCAGCCAGCCGCATTTGCAACCGTTTCTAACTGCCGGCTACATCCCGATTGCCCCCCATGATTTCGAGGAAGAACTTATGAAGTACTCCAGGCTGCTAGGCGCATTCGCGACAGCACTCACTCTACTGGCTTTCATACCGTTGTCGGCCAACGCCACTGATGACGTGCTACGGGTCGGTACCGACGCTACCTTCCCGCCGATGGAGTTCATCAAGGACGGTCAGCGTACCGGCTTCGATGTCGAGTTGATCGAAGCGCTGGGCAAGCAGATGAACAAGAAGGTGGAATGGATTGATATTGGCTTCAAGGGGCTGATTCCCGGGCTTATATCCAAGCGTTTCGATGTGGCGGCTTCCGCGATCTACATGACCGATGAGCGGCGCAAGGTGGTGGACTTTACCGACTCCTACTTCCGTGGCGGCCTGGCTGTGCTGGTGCTGAAGGACGACAAGACAATCAACTCCCCGGCAGACCTGGTTGCGGGCAAGAAAGTATCGGCTCAGGTCGGCACAAAATCCATCGCCTACCTCCAGGAACACTACCCAGGAGTCAAGGTCGTCGAGGTTGAAAAAAACCAGGCCATGTTTGATTTGCTGACAATCAATCGTGTGAATGCGGCTGTCACCGGCCGTCCGGCAGCGGCCGAATTCGCCAGAGTGGAGCCCCGCGTGAGGGTGCTTGACGAGGGCCTGACCACCGAGCTTTACGGCTTTGCCATGCGCAAGGGCGACACTGACCTGGCGGTGCAGATGAACGCTGCGCTGCAAACCCTGCGCGGCAACGGCGAATATGCAGCGCTGTCTGAAAAATGGTTCGGCGCCCAAGAATAACAACCGCTCTCTACGCCCGGGGCCTTCTTTCCGGGCGTGTCTATCGAAGATACCGTTGGAGTAAATTATGGACCTCGACTTTTCCCCGGTGTGGGACGGCTGGCGCTCGCTCGCGTCCGGTGCTGCCGTCACCATCGAAATCACCCTGGCTGCACTGATTCTGGGGTGTGTACTGGGGCTGTTGATCGGCCTGGGCCGCCTCAACCCAAAGCGTCGGATCATCTATGGCTTCTGCACGACCTACCTGACCCTGGTACGCGGCACGCCGTTGCTGGTGCAGTTGTTCATCCTGTTTTTCGGCTTGCCGCACTTTGGCATCCAGTTGCCCGCCTATGTGTGTGGCATCTTCGGGCTGGGCATCTACAGCGCAGCCTATGTTTCGGAAATCGTTCGAGGCTCAATTCAGTCGGTAGAGAAAGGCCAGATGGAGGCCGCTCGCTCACTGGGCCTGCCTTACAAACTGGCGATGCGCAAAGTCATTCTGCCCCAGGCATTCGTGCGCATGATCCCCTCACTGGGCAATGAATTCATTGCGTTGATAAAAAACTCTGCGCTGGTTTCGCTGTTGACCATTGCCGACGTGATGCATGAAGGTGAAAAGATCATCAGCGTTTCCTATCGCTCGCTTGAGGTTTACCTGGCTATCGCGGCTATCTATCTGGTCCTGACCGGTACCACCACGCTCATTCTGCGCCGTACCGAGAAAATGCTTCGTGCCGACGGGAGAGTCTGATGAGCGCGCCAATTATCGATATCAAAAACCTCAGCAAATCCTTTGGTGCCCATCACGTACTGCGTGGCATCGACTTCAGCGTACAGCCCACTCAGGTCGTGGTCATCATCGGCCCCAGCGGTTCGGGTAAAAGCACCTTCCTGCGCTGCATGAATGGCCTGGAAACCGCCGAGGGCGGCACGCTCGTGGCGTGTGGGCATACCGTGGTAGAGCAAGGGCGAATGATGTCCGAGGAAAAGCTCGACACGTTGCGCAGCGAAGTGGGCATGGTATTTCAGTCCTTCAACCTGTTTCCGCACCTGACGGTCCTGGAAAACATCACGCTAGCGCCCATGGCATTGCACGCCACTCCTCGCAAGGAAGCCCAGGCCCAAGGTATGCAGCTTCTGGAGAAGGTCGGGCTCGCGCACAAGGCTGACGTCTATCCGGGCACGTTGTCGGGCGGCCAGAAACAACGGGTAGCCATCGCTCGCGCACTGGCCATGGAACCCAAGGTCATGCTGTTCGATGAGCCAACCTCGGCTCTTGACCCGGAGCTTGTGGGGGAAGTGCTGCAGGTCATGCAGAACCTTGCCGCCGAAGGCATGACGATGATCATCGTGACCCACGAAATGGGGTTTGCCCGCGAGGTGGCCGATGTCGTGGTCGTCATGGACCAGGGCGTGATTGTGGAAGCCGCGCCCCCTGCACAGCTGTTCAGCGCCCCCAAAGAGGCGCGTACCCGTAGCTTCCTGCAGAGCATCCTCGCCCGCGAGGCGTCCCATGCTGTCTGAAGCAGTGCCCGGGAACAATCAGTCTGCCCCCGCCAATTCGATAGAGGCGCGCGGACTGTTCGCTGAAGTCGCACTGTTGCCCGACGGCTGGCACGAGAACGTGGTGTTGCGCTGGGATGCAGCCGGCGATCTTTACGACGTACAAACCGGCGCGGTACCAACGCCCGACATGCCCAAGGCCTGTGGGCCGGTGGTCAGTGGGATGCCCAACTTGCATTCCCATGCATTCCAGCGGGCAATGGCCGGACTTACCGAAACCCTGGGTGACCCTTCTGATTCATTCTGGAGCTGGCGCACCCTGATGTATCGTTTCGCCCAGCGTTTGCAGCCTGAACACCTGCACGCTATCGGTCGCCACCTCTACATCGAAATGCTCAAGGCGGGCTACACCTCGGTGTGCGAGTTTCATTATGTCCATCACGACGCCAATGGTCAGGCCTATAACAATCCTGCGGAACTGGCGGAACAGATCACTCACGCAGCGCAGGAGGTCGGCATCGGCATTACCCTGTTGCCGGTGCTTTACCAGTTCAGCGGCTTCGGGCAAAGCGCGCCCTCCCCTCATCAACGACGCTTTATTTCATCACCCGAATGGATTCTGAATTTGCGCGAGCAGATGAAAAAAAGCCTGCCAGAGAACGGCAACCGCTGTTATGGCGTGGCACCGCACTCGTTGCGTGCCGTGTCAGAAGACTCTCTGCAAGCGCTGATCAGCGGCTTGGATCGCGATGACGCACGGGCCCCCATCCACGTGCATATTGCCGAGCAAACCAAGGAAGTCGATGACTGCATCGCGACCCTGGGGCAACGGCCCGTGGAGTGGCTGCTGGATCGTCAATCTGTGGACAGTCGTTGGTGCCTGGTGCATGCCACGCACATGAATAATCAGGAGTACGCCGATGTCGCCCGCAGCGGGGCGACTGTCGGGCTTTGCCTGACCACCGAGGCCAACCTGGGCGACGGCATCTTCGATGCCCAGCAGTATCTTGCCTCTGGGGGACGCTGGGGTATCGGCTCCGACAGCAACACCTGCGTGAATCCGTTTGCCGAGTTTCGCCTGCTGGAATACGGACAGCGCTTGAGCCGTCGCCGCCGCAATGTACTGGCCGATCAGCACACCCCAGCTGTAGCCGACCGGTTGTTCGCCCAGGCCTTGGCCGGTGGTGCCGCAGCGACCGGGCGCCGGGTAGCGGGTTTGAGCGTGGGACAACGTGCCGACTTTGTGGTGCTTGACCGCAATGCCCCTAACATAGGCGACCGGCCGCATAAATTGCTGCTGTCTTCCCTGGTGTTTTGCGAGCACGGCGGTAACCCGGTACAGGACGTATTCGTGGGCGGTCAGCAGGTCGTCGCCAACGGCAACCACCCCTTGCAGGAACAAGCGCAGCGAGATTACCGCGCCACCCTGGCAGAACTATTGAAGGAATCGACATGAGCACTGATCAGGTTTTTACTCTACATCAGGGCAGCGGCCCGCTATTGGTCTCCATGCCCCACGTCGGCACGTATTTACCGCCCGACATCCGCGCCAAGCTGAGCCCTACAGGGCTCGCCATCGACGATACCGACTGGCATATCGACTCGCTGTACGATTTTGCAATTGGCCTGGGAGCGTCGTACCTACAGCCCACCTGTTCCCGTTACGTGATCGACCTCAATCGCCCCGCCGATGGCGCCAATCTTTATCCAGGCCAGAACACGACTGGCCTGTTTCCGCTCACCACCTTCGACGGCGTGCCGCTGTACCTGGAAGGCTGCGAACCCGATGAGGCCGAAGAGCAACGCCGTTTGCACATGTATTGGCACCCTTACCATTACGCGTTGCAGGCGGAACTGGCGCGGATCAAGGCCAAGCATGGTTATGCCCTGCTCTGGGAGGCGCATTCGATTCGCTCAGTGATTCCACGGCTGTTCGAGGGTTCGCTGCCAGTGTTCAATTTCGGCACGGCCGATGGTGCGTCCTGTGACCTTGGGGTTGCTCAGGAGTTGCTCAAACATACCCAGGCCCGCCTGCCAGATATGCCAGCGGTGCTGAACGGTCGTTTCAAGGGGGGTTACATCACCCGTACCTACGGCAACCCATCGCAGCATGTTCATGCGATTCAACTGGAGTTGGCGCAGCTCAGTTATATGCAGGAAGAACCGCCATACGCATTGGATAGCAAGCGGGTGGATCGACTGAAGCCGGTATTGAGCGAGCTGCTGGAGCATTTCATCGGTTTTAAACCCCACGATCAACTCGCCGCAAGCGTGCGGCGAGTCGAAGTGCCAGCGGCTTAGCGCGTTATTCAGACTCAAAACCTACCCCTGCCATCCCGGGACTACACGCGATTGCTCGACAGGTAGTCGCGCACATGTGTTTCTGCATCAAGCCGTAAGTTCTACTGTGCAGCGCCTTTCCGACCCTCGAGCCCGTGTGTCGGGGCGCCAGCTGGCAACCAAGCTTGGCGTGCGCGCAGAACCCCTCAACCGCCTGCTCGCCGACTGGCCTGCGCCAAGGGTTCGTTGCAGGGCAGCGCAGACACTGGAAAATCCTCGACCGTGGTGCGCTGCTTAGTTTGACTGGGGTAGCATAAGTTGAAAAGCGACGTAGCGGCGTCTTGAACAGTTGGGCCGCTACACCGGGGTTAGCCTATCTCAGACGGTCAAAATCATCTCAGGGATCGCCTCGAACAAGTCCGCCACCAGGCCGTAATCAGCCACCTGGAAGATCGGTGCTTCTTCGTCCTTGTTGATCGCAACA
>NZ_WLYI01000022.1 GCF_009707515.1 Pseudomonas karstica
GGAGTTCTTCTCTCATCCGATCGGCGCGTGATGAAAATAGGGCGTATTTGACTATCAGTCTACTAGAAGGTAGGGTTTGGCAATGGCTAATCATTCAAAAACGTTTTATGAGATTCTCAGCTGCGCCCGTTCGCTCATTATTGCAGGTGGGTATAGCGGCTTCAGCTACGCGGATATATCCGAGGTTGTGGGCATTCGCAAAGCCAGTATCCACCACCATTTTCCGACCAAGGTGGATCTTGTCCGTACTCTTGTCACGGGGTACCGAGAGGAAGCGGAAGCTGGAATTGCCGAGCTTGAACGCCATTGTCCTGGCCCGGCGGACCAACTCCGCGCTTATCTGGGCTATTGGCAGGCCTGCATCGGCGATGCAACAAAGGGCTATTGCGTTTGCGCATTGTTGGCAACTCAAATACCGGTATTGCCTCAAGAGGTGGTATTGGAGGTGAGAGCCCACTTTCGTGCGCTCTCCGCCTGGCTGACTTCCGTCTTTGAGCGGGGATCAAAGCAGGGGAGCTTCATATTGTCCAGCGATGCGCGCTCCGAGGCGGAGACGTTCATGGCAACCGTGCATGGTGCGATGCTCTCGGCTCGTGCCTACGGGGATCCCAAAATGTTCGGCGTGATTACCCAGCCACTGATCGAGAGGCTCGTTGTCGCGCAATGATGGAAAGCGGTCGCGTCTGGATCTTTTTGCCTACCTTCTAGAAGGTGGAATTTTTCAAGTTTTTGTCAGAGCTGCGCTCATTCTGCGGTATGAAAGTCGACGACAAACAACCCTGGGGGTCATTACTAACCACAACCAATATGCCCGTCGTAACCAAGGTCGCCATCGCCATTCTTCCCACCATTGACAGTCAGGATTTTATGAAACTGCTGATTGGGTAGCTGCAGCATCAAGATCCTCTCTCTCTCCGACAGATCCGGGGGGATGCCTTGCAGTAACTGGCAGCACTCACCCAGGTATCTACGCTTCAGGAAATCAGTGCGTCGTCACTCAGACAGCTGTTGGGCAAAGGGTCGACTTACGAGTCCTGGCTTGGCCGGTCTGCTCTATCGTACAAATCTCCATCATTCAAACGAGATGGGGGTATACGATGGCACTCACCGATAATGCAGTTCGGCACGCCAAGTCTCGTGGCAAGGACTCCAAGTCTGTGATCATTCATGGGACAGATGCAGTTGCACTCCCATGGCGTCATGCAGGAGTCTGACAACCTCAACCACGTCGTCGTTTGTCACACTATAGAACACGATATGGCGTGGGCTTTTGACCGTCCCATAAGGGTGCTTGGCCTGCTGGCGTGAATAGATGAGGTGATAGCTGCGAAGGCCCGGTGCAAGCTCATCGCGTTCGTGGCTGCCAATCCGATAAGGCGTACCGGAAGAGCTTGCAGCGCCGCGAGGATCAGCGACTGATCGCGCTGATCGCCGAACTGCGTGGGAGAGCCTGAGGATGTCGACAATGTCGGCACGCGCGCTGGAAATCCGATACGGCGGCATTCTCAGTGTTTCTCGCTCGCGGGGAGGGTGGCCTCCAGGCTCAAACCCTCGAGGTAGTGCTCCAGATCCCCTTGGCTCAACTGAGTAAAGCGCCCGTGCTCAAGGTCCATGATGCCGATTGAGGTCGCCTGACGCAGGGCCTCAATTTTGGCGGTGTCTTCGGCGACGCGCTGTTCCAATAGGCGCAAACCTTCTCGCATCACTTCGCTGGCATTCTGATAACGGCCGGACTGAACCAGGTCGTGGATGACCTGTTCCTGATGAGGGGTCAGTACTACATTTCGTGTTGCCATGGGTGGGTTCCAGCTCTGGGCAAACAGGCTTTTTCGACAATTGGCATATTATGCCATTTGACTCGCGAGCACATAGTTTGAGATTTCTAGCTGACGAACTGTGTCGTACGAGTCATTTGTCGTGCGAGGACCATGTTTACTAGTGAAAGCTACGGAGCTTGATTACCGGCCCCAGAATCTACGACTAGCATCACTGCGTTTCCTCATCTTTCGCACTCACTGATTGCAGCCAATCAACAAAGGCTCGCAAATGGACCGGCTTGTCGGCGTCAAGTGGAACCAGCGCATGGTAAGTCGGACCAAGCGAACGTAAAGCCGGAAAGGGTCTTTGCAACCGCCCGACTGCACATTCGGCCTCCAGCGTTGGAAAGGGACCTATGCCGAAACCAAGCCCATCGACGACGGCCTGCAAGGTCACGAAGAAATGATCGAAGCGCAGAGTCCGGCTCGCTCGAAGCATGGGTTGATTCGCACTTTCCATCCAGGCTTCCCAGTCCCCTGGGCGGGTTTCGGTGGTCAACCAGGTTTCGGCGGCCAGTTGCTCGACCGTCTCGACGCCCGTCTTGGCGAGCAGTGACGAGCTCGCAATCACCGTATTCCATTCGCGAAACAAGGGTATTGCCTGAAATTGACCACCGTGTGGTACGCCCCGTCGGATTGCAACGTCGAAACTTCCGCTGAGCGCTGGTTGTGTCGAAAGCACGGTCGAAACGCGCACATCCACCCCAGGGTGTGTCTCGGCAAATAATGGCAATCGGGGAATCAGCCAGCGCATGGCGACTGTAGCCGGAGCGCTGACACGGATGATCTTCAGCTGTTGCTTCTTGCCGTAGCGCTCGGCTGCGTCTGCGATGTGATCGAACGCGGCGCTGATTTCCCGGGCGAGCGCCCGGGCATGGGGCGACGCCACCATGCTCTGCCCAGCACGAACAAACAGCGGTTGACCGAGCCACTCCTCCAAGGCTGCGATCTGCCGACTCACTGCTCCGTGAGTCAGGTTCAGTTCCCGAGCAGCAGCCGAGTAACTGCCTGCCCGGGCGGCCACTTCGAAAATGCGCAGGGCGTGAAGCGGGGGAAGCTTTTGCCTCATATGTGATCCCTATGCACAGGTATCGCTACTTTAATTCGATTGTGTGAGGAATATGCTCAGCATACGGTGAATCGCAGGTTTCAAACAGTGCAAGTCACTCAGCACGCAGTGCGTTTAATCATCGAAGGAAAGGTTTACCCATGACTCAATTTATCAACGTGAATTCCCGGTCCTATCGGCTGCCTTCAGCTCCCACTATTGTTATTTGCATCGATGGATGCGAGCAGGAATACATCAATCAAGCCATTCAAGCCGGACAGGCTCCTTTTCTTGCCGAGCTTACCGGCTTCGGCACGGTGTTGACTGGCGACTGCGTGGTGCCGTCGTTCACCAACCCGAACAATCTGTCGATTGTCACCGGAGCCCCGCCATCCGTTCACGGTATTTGCGGCAACTTCTTTTTTGACCAGGAAACACAAGAGGAGGTGTTGATGAATGACGCTAAATACCTTCGCGCACCAACAATTCTTGCCGAGATGGCCAAAGCGGGCCAGCTCGTCGCCGTGGTGACTGCAAAGGACAAATTGCGCAACCTGCTTGGGCATCAACTAAAAGGGATCTGCTTTTCCGCTGAAAAAGCCGAACAGGTGAACCTGAAGGAACACGGTGTCGAGAACATCCTGGCAAGAGTCGGCATGCCCCTGCCTTCGGTTTATAGCGCGGAACTTTCCGAGTTCGTGTTTGCCGCCGGGCTCTCATTGCTGACTAACGAACGCCCAGACTTCATGTACCTGTCCACTACCGATTATGTACAGCACAAACATGCGCCGGGTACGCCAGAAGCCAATGCGTTTTACGCAATGATGGACAGCTACTTCAAGCGTTATCACGAGCAGGGCGCAGTAGTGGCGATCACGGCGGATCACGGTATGAATGCCAAGACCGATGCAATAGGCCGACCCAACATCCTGTTTTTGCAAGACCTTCTGGACGCCCAGTATGGTGCGCAGCGTACACGCGTATTGCTGCCAATCACCGACCCCTACGTAGTGCATCACGGTGCACTGGGATCTTACGCGACCGTGTACTTGCGCGATGCGGTACCGCAGCGCGATGCAATCGACTTTCTCGCAGGCATCGCTGGTGTCGAGGCAGTCTTGACGCGATCGCAAGCCTGCCAGCGGTTCGAATTGCCCGAAGACCGGATTGGCGATCTGGTAGTTCTCGGTGAGCGGCTGACGGTGCTTGGAAGTGCTGCCGACAAACACGACCTGTCCGGACTGACGGTGCCCTTGCGTTCCCACGGTGGTGTGTCCGAGCAGAAAGTACCACTGATCTTCAACCGCAAGTTGGTAGGTCTCGATAACCCCGACCGCCTGCGCAATTTCGACATTATCGATCTTGCGCTCAACCATCTAGCTTGATCCAAAACACCACATCGCAGCGAAGACTGCGAGCTCTGGCTTAATCCAAAAACTGGTTAGCGCAGCGCAATGCTGCGCGCCACACGGAGACAGGCATGCCTACAAAAACCGTTGATACTCTGCAATACAAAGCGACATCGCCGATATCCACCTTTGATCAATACAAATGGCGCGCACTGATCGGCGTGACGTTCTGCTATCTCTTCTATTATACCGGGCGCCAGACCTTGGGCTTCGCTATCCCCGGCATCCAGCATGATTACGGTTTTTCGAAATACGAAATTGGCTGGATCAGCGCCACAATGTTGTGGTGCTACGCCGCCGGCCAGTTCATCAACGGCAATCTGGGAGATAAGCTCGGTGGCAAGCGAATGATGATCGCCGGCGCGATTCTCTCGCTGGGGGCAAATTGGGTCTTTAGCTTCGGCCACTCATTCTGGTTTTTTCTGCTCGCCTGGGGGGCGAATGGCTACTTTCAGTCCATGGGTTTTGCGCCCGGCAGCCGTCTACTGTCGAACTGGTGGAGTCATAAAAATCGCGGATTTGTGTACGGTGTATATGTCGGATTCTCCGGATTTTCCTCTGTTCTCGCTTTTGTTCTGCCCCTTGTCATTCTGGGCGCGATGCAACTGGACTGGATCTGGATTTTCAGACTGGCGCCACTGTCGATGCTATTTGGCGCAATGGTGCTATGGCTTTTTGTCTCTGAGCGTCCCGAAGACAAAAAACTCCGCACCCTTGAACCCTCGGATGACACCCCTCCGTTAGCAATTGAGGATGATTTAACCAGTGCACAGCGCTATGCGATCGTGCTGCGAAACTGGCGACTTTACATCGCTGGATTCGCAATTGGTTTTCAGAACGCTGCGCGCTACGCGTTAGTAGTCTGGGTGCCCGTGCATTTTCTCGGGCTCGACTGGAAGACGTCGGCAGCGTTTATTGATCCGAAGTGGATTACGGTCGCGCTACCTGTAGGGATGGCGCTTGGTGCGCTATCGAACAGTTGGATTTCAGACGTTGTGTTTCAGGGAAGACGTTATCTGGCGATTGTCTCGTATATGGTTCTTGCGTCAGCAACCGCGATTATCATGATGTTCGTACCGCACGGGAGCATGGTCGCGATAGGCTTGCTTTTCCTTTGTGGATTTTTCGTCTTCGGGCCAGCATCGTCGTTCTGGGCACTCTGCCCGGACATCTTTGGACGTCGCGTTGCGGGTACTGCAACGGGCGTACTCAATACCATGTCCTATGTATGCGCAGGCATTGGTGAACCGGTCATCGGCCACATGATCGATTCAACTGGTAGTACGTCGATCATTTTTCCGACTGTAGCGGGACTTTGTGCGGCGAGCGCGATGTTGTCGTTATTGATCAAGCGCTGACAGCCTTAGTGCGCGGATCGTAGCGCCACAAGCGCAACGATTCGCGCGCACTGAGCGATTGAAGATTGCGATACTGACTCGCTCTGGTCTGTCGTTGCTGAATCGCCCCTAGTTTCGTAGACACCTCCAAGCCTTAAAATGAGGCCCGTTAGGAGATGCTATAAGCAACCTGTGTTACTCCGAAGAATTCAAAGCCCAAGCGGTCAATCAAGTGACTGAAAAGAAACTAACCGGCATTGCTGGCAGCTTGGGGCCCCAACAATCAGTTGTGTATTCACCCTGAGATGATGAGGAGGGGGGACATCGGTGGGGGGGCACCGTTTTTAAAAGTCGAAATCTGCCCCCAATTATGCCCCATGAACTCTGGAGTTCACTGGATTTAGACAGGCGGCAGTGGACTTTTATTATCTATAACACCTTGTTTATAAACATTTTTATGGAATTTGATGGAACTCCATTACAGGCTATCCGGGTCGCCAAAAAACATCTGAATTCGCGACCGCAACCAGCGTTCTCCTGGATCATTGTCTTGTGACCCGCGCCAGGCCATGTGCAACTCAAAGGTGCGCGTCGGCAGTGGCAGGTCTTCTGCGCGCAGGCCGCCAGCGGCGGTCAAGGCCTCTGCTGCGTAGTCCGGGACGGTAGCCACGATATCGGTGCCAGCCAGCAACGTGCCCAAACCGTTGAACTGGGGCACGGCCAATACCACGTGGCGCTTGCGGTCGAGTTTTTCCAGTTCCTCGTCAATGAACCCGCTCAAGTCTCCAGCAAATGAGACCAGTGCGTGAGGGCGGGCGCAGAAGTCGTCCAGGCTCAGGGCACCGGGCACGGTGTCGGCACGCAACAATTTGGGCAGGCTGCGCCGCAGTACTTTGCGCTTGGCGTTGGCTGGCAGGTCGGTGGTGTAGCTGACGCCGATGGAGATTTCCCCGGAGGCCAGCAGGCCTGGCATCAATATGTAGTTGACGCGGCGTACCACCAGCACAATGCCCGGCGCTTCAGCTCGCAGGCGCTTGAGCAGCAACGGCAGCAAAGCGAACTCGACATCATCTGACAGGCCAATACGGAAGACTGCGGTGCTGGTGGCCGGATCAAATTCGGAGGCCCGGCTGACCGCCGTAGAGATCGAGTCCAGGGCCGGGGAGAGCAGGGCGAAGATTTCCACCGCCCGGGCCGAGGGCTCCATGCTGCGGCCGGTGCGCACAAACAACGGGTCATCGAACAGTCCACGCAGGCGTGACAAGGCGGCGCTGATGGCTGGCTGGCCGAGGAACAGTTTCTCGGCGGCACGGGTCACGCTGCGCTCATGCATCAGGGTTTCGAATACGATCAGCAGGTTAAGGTCGACACGACGCAGGTCGTTACGGTTCATCTTGTGCCCCAGGCTGTGCCAGCAAACTTGACGAGAGCAGCCATATGAGAACAATGGCCAGCACGAATCTTACGAGGAAAGACTGGTACTCTGCACCGGCTAATTGATTTTTCCTACGTGGATAGAGCTGCTTTCCTCATCTGCGGAATCAATGACAGGCATGTCGACTATTAATGGCGACCGGTAGCCTTGCTTCCAAAGCCCAGATAAAGTTCATGGCATTAGAGGTTACTTTGACGAGGTTTGCGATGTCCCGCACGATCCGTTTTCACAAGTTTGGTCCGGCCGAGGTGCTCAAATGCGAAGAGCATGCAGCCGCAAAGCCCGCACCGGGCGAAGTGCAGGTGCGTGTCGAAGCGATTGGCATCAGTTGGTACGACATTCTCTGGCGTCAGAACCTGGCGTCGTCCCATGCTCGCCTGCCGTCAGGCCTGGGCCATGAAATGGCAGGGGTAGTGGTGGCTGTGGGCGAGGGCGTCGACGACTTGACGCTGGGTGACAAGGTTGCCAGTTTTCCGGCCGAGAGCCCCAACGACTATCCTGTGTATGGCGAACAGATCGTCCTGCCACGCTCGGCCCTGGTCCGTTACCCGGATGTGTTGAGCCCGGTGCAGGCCAGCGTGCACTACACGCCGCTGTTGATTGCCTACTTTGCCTATATCGACCTGGCGCGGGTCAAACCGGGGCAGTTTGCCCTGGTGACGGACGCCAGTCACTGTGCCGGCCCTTCGTTCGTGCAACTGGGGAAAGCCCTGGGCGTACGGGTGATCGCCGCGACCAAGACGTCTGATGAGCGCGAATACCTGCTGTCCCTGGGGGCAGAGAAGGTTATCGTCACCGAAGAGCAGGACTTGCTGATGCAAATCAACAAGTTCACTGACAATCGTGGCGTCGATGTCGTGTTTGACGGCTTGGGTGGTCCGCAAATGTCGCTGCTGGGCGATGTGTTGGCACCCCGTGGCAGCCTGGTGCTCTATGGCTTGCAGGGTGGCAACCAGACGCCATTCCCGGCGTGTGCCGCGTTCCAGAAGAATATTCAGTTCTTTGTGCATTGCATCGGTAATTTCACCGGCAAGCCGGAACTGGGCATTATCCAGGATCAGGTGGCGCTGCAACGGGCGTTGCGTGACATCAATCAGTTGACTGCCGACAAGGTGTTGGTACCACTGAAGACAACGGTGTTCCCATTCAGCCAGTTCGTCGAGGCTCACCGCTACATGGATGAATGCCCGTGCCGTGAGCGTGTAGCGTTGCAGGTAGAAGCTGTTTGACCTGTGGGAATATTCGCAAACCGCCATTGCTCTGAGCCATGAATGGGTTAAATACGCCATTTGAAAGGGTTGAGCATGCCTGCGTGCTGAACAGCTGACCCGACGCTTTGCCCCCGTAGATGATATACCCGACCCGGACGCCGCCCTGAATTCCAGTGCGGCGCCGCTGTATAGCGCTCGTTCACTGCTTTGCCTTTCCCCCATCTGAACTGGTTTATGCGTCGGTTCTGTATCTGTTAATCATTATTCAAGCGCTGATAATTGCCTGGTCATTTTCATCTCAAGGACTGAGCGATGAACCAACGCCTCAAGTTAAAATCTTTGCCTGTTGAAACCAACCTCCCGCAGATATCAAGAATGTAGGCGTGTGCCGTGGCGCATTTCAATCGGGACCACAACTTGTAGTTAACTTATTTCGTTTGTGTGCGTCAGGCACTTCTTTAATTTATGAACTAAATAAGAGTAGGAGGGCGTAGGAGTGTTCCTAGGCACACCTTTTCGGGGCAATGCCGGAAAACCCTTGGCTTTGCTTGGGCTTTAGAGCACTCCTCACCTCAGGTCTTTCCACTAATTGTCTTGTTGTGCGGTGTTAATGTTTGGCAATCCCTACATCTCGCAATAGACGTTATCCCTATGGAAACAGCAGTAGAGCAAGTGCCTTTAACGGTTGTTCGAAACTGATATTTCAATTCAGGTAGTAAAATATGAGCGCTATTCATGAGCAGGCTATGAACCATGTTTATCAACAAGTGTTGCAACGCTTAATAGGGCATTTTTCCCGAGCCGAACGCACGGCACTTCAATTGTTGATTCAGCGTTTAATCGTGGCGGCTGGCGGGATTGAACAGATTGGCGGCTATAAAGTGCTGGTGACCCATGGAGGGGGTAAAGGCAGCAGCTATACCCTGGCCTTCTTGCGCGCCGCGCAACTGACTATTGCTGGCCGCTCGCCCAGGACCTTCCACCTACGCGTTGCTACCCTGCGTCACGCCGGCATGACCCAGAAGGCACTGGACACGATTCACCGTGGCTACAGTGCACTGTTTTTCCACGAGGATCCGCGGGTAGAACTGCTGATGGTGGAGAACCAGGATGTGCTGCCATTCAATCATCTGCGCCCGGCGTCCAGTGCCGGTCGAGAGGCCAGCAGGCGCCATATGTTGATGATCGGCCACCTGACTTCAGGTGATATTCGCGCGACACTGTGCAATGACAGCTACCTGGCCCTGGGAGACTTCTATCAGCGTGTCACTGTATGGGGTGGCGGCGTACATGCATGGGTCAGCGGCGACTCATCGCGCAAACAACGACAGTACCTCGCCTGGCTGAAAAAAAGCGCGCAGGCTGCGGGGTTGAGCGTGCCAGAGCGTTGGCCGGTGGCGCTCAACAGCCTGTTCGCGCACATGGCTGAATGGAGTGCCGGCTACTATCGAGATGTCTATGGCGAGCACTATGTGAGCCCTGACTCGCCCAGCCCGCAAGGCTATCGCCACTTGGCCTACATTGATATCGCCGACTTGATCAGTGACCTGGATAAAGCAGCCACCCCCTTGCTGACGCAGTTCCTGGGTTACCAACCGGATGAGTTCGGCTTTCATTTCAGTAATCCGGCCTATGCCAATCCATTATTTATGGCCCACCTGCGTGGCTTGCAGGCCCAGTGTTTGCGCGAGCTTGACTACGCGTCTGGTGTGAATGGTTTCATGCAACAGGCCCATGTGTTCATGGGGCACAAAAGCATTCCAGGCGAGCTGATTGCTCAAGCTGGAAGCCAGGATGGGCGCATTCTGTCGACTACCTATACCCAGGAGTTCTTTGGCCTGGATGAAAACCAACTGACCTGCCTGTTGTTTTCCCCCTTTATTCACCACGGTGAACGTCTCGAAAGCTATTTGCGCCATTGCCATCCGGGAATGCTGGTAGCACTCCCCGAGTTGCACAAGGCGCTTCAAGGCAAGCCCGTCGCTGACATGCTGCAGAACTGGATTACCGATACCAGCGGGTTGCCGATGACGTTGCTGCTCGACCTCTATCGCAAGCGACCAGGCACTGGCACACAAACGCTGAATCAAACGCCTGCCAGGGCACGGCATAAGGCACCAACCTGTCAGCTGTCAGAGCGTTAAGGGAGGTGGTCTTGCATGTGTATGCCGGAGGGGAGCGATGATCCTCAAAGGCGAGCGGCAAACGGATTTTGCCTATCACGCGGTCTATCGTTACATGATCAATCTGATCAGCGAGGTCGGCACTGACGCCCGGGTCAAATTGCCGTCCTTGCGGCAATTGTCCAGGCGACTGAACGTATCGATTTCAACTGTGCAGTACGCCTACTCCTTGCTGGAGAAGGAGGGCAGGATCTACTCGGTTGCCAAGTCCGGCTATTACGCCTGGCCGGTGCCCACCCCCTCAGCGGGATGTCCGGGGGGGGATCTGCTGGAGCGGCTCTATGCCGGCACCCGCCGGCCAGGAATGCTGGTGCTGAGCGTTGACGAACCGGCGCTGCTGGTGTCCCTGGACACTCCGTTGCTGCAGTTGGAGCGCGTACTGGTGCGCCAATACCCGCGGCATTTGCAACCCTGGTCACAGCCGTGTGGGGTCTGGGAGCTGAGGGCGGCCCTGGCGGCGCGCTACACCTCGTCGCCGACCCGTTGTTGGCAGGCAGATGACGTCTATATTGGCGCCGATCTGCGGGGCGTGCTGGAAATCCTTATCGAGGTGCTGGACCTCAAGGGCGCCGCCATTGTTGTCGAATCGCCCTGCGACTGGTCCATTTTGCGGCTCTTGCAAGAGGCCGGTGTGGGAGTCATCGAGTGGCCTGGCAATACCCATGGCAACCTGGACCTGGCGGCTTTTGAGCAAGTGTTGCTTACTGAGTCAGTACGCTTGGTTATGCTCTCTTCCAGAGTCAGCCTGCCATCGGGCAGCATTATGTCCAGTCGTGAGCGATTGCAGGTAGCTCGTCTGCTGGAACAGCACGGATGCTGGCTGCTGGAAAACGATACCTATGGTGAACTAGGCTTTGAGCCCCCAGAGGCCGCGCTGCGGGATCTGGTAAATCCTGAACGGTTGATGGTGTTTTCCAGCTTTGAGAAAGTACTCGGGCCGGAGGCACCCTATGGCTATCTGTTATCACGCCACTTGAGTGCCAAGTTACAGCGTCAGTTCCTGCTGCGAGAATTTCGCTTGTCTTCGATCCGCCAGCGGGCGCTGGCCCAGCTCTATCAAAGCGGACGAGTGGACCTGCACGTGCAGCAATTGCGGCGCCTGTTGAGTGAACAGGCGGCTGTGATGAGCCGGCGCATCGACGAGCATCTCGGCGAATGGGCCAACTACAGGATGCCGGTGGCCGGCGCGACCTTCTGGCTAGTCTCGCGGGAGGCAGTAGACATGCGCCAGGTATTCCAATACATGCTGGGCCGGCGGGTAGTGATTGCCCCGGGTGAATTGTTCAGCGTCAGCGGCTTGTATCAGCAAAACCTGCGGTTGAGCCATACGTTCGACGGTCAGCACAACCTGGACCTGGCTTTGAATGAGCTGGCTCAAGCGTTAAAACAGGCGCAGATTGCCTGAGTGGAGAGGGCATTTGAATTTTCCTTGCTTGGTGTAGGATCGATACCGTCGCGCAGTAGTCCAACTCTCAGTAAACTGCATTTTTCAAATTTTTCTCCTATTCAGAGGTTTATGCATGACTCTCAGTCCTTTTGCGGGCAAACCGGCGCCAGCTCAGTTGTTGGTGGACATCCCGCGACTGGTAACGGCCTATTACACCGGCCAGCCTGATGCAGCGATCTCCACCCAACGTGTGGCCTTTGGTACCTCCGGGCACCGTGGCAGCTCGTTCGACTTGAGTTTTAACGAATGGCATGTGCTTGCGATCAGCCAGGCCATCTGCCTGTACCGTGAAGCCCAGGGCATCAACGGCCCGCTGTTTGTTGGCCTGGACACCCATGCCTTGTCGACCCCGGCTGGGGCCAGTGCCCTGGAAGTGCTAGCGGCCAATGGCGTGCATGTGATGCTCGCCGAAGGCGACGAATACACCCCGACCCCGGCGATTTCCCACGCCATCATTTGCTACAACCGGGGCCGCACCAGCGGCTTGGCGGATGGCATTGTCATCACCCCGTCCCACAACCCGCCACAAAGCGGCGGCTACAAGTACAACCCACCCAACGGCGGCCCGGCCGATACCCACATCACCAAGTGGATCGAAGCCAAGGCCAACGAATTGCTGGCCAACCAGTTGGCCGGAGTCAAGCGTATTACCCACGCCCAGGCGCTGAAGGCAGATACCACCCATCGCCACGACTACCTCAACAGTTATGTGGCGGACCTGATCAATGTCATCGATATGGATGCCATCCGTAGCGCCGACCTGCGTCTGGGTGTCGACCCATTGGGTGGCGCTGGCGTGCGCTACTGGTCGGCGATTGCCGAGCACTACCGCCTGAACCTGGACGTGGTGAACACTGAAGTCGATTCCACCTTCCGTTTCATGAGCGTCGACTGGGATGGCCAGATCCGCATGGACCCGTCTTCCAGCTATGCCATGCAGGGGTTGATCGGTCTCAAGGAGCGTTTCGACGTAGCCTTCGCCTGCGATCCGGACCACGACCGCCATGGCATCGTCACGCCGTCTGGTGGCCTGCTGGCTCCGAACAACTACCTGGCGGTGTCTATCGATTACCTGTTTCAGAACCGCCCCCACTGGCGTGCGGATGCGGCCGTGGGCAAGACCGTGGTCAGCAGTGGCCTGATCGATCGGGTAGCGGCACGTATCGGGCGCCGCCTGTATGAAGTGCCTGTGGGCTTCAAGTGGTTTGCCGATGGGCTGTTCGACGGTTCCCTGGGTTTTGGCGGCGAAGAAAGCGCCGGTGCATCGTTCCTGCGCAAGGACGGCAGCGTCTGGAGCACCGACAAGGACGGCCTGATTCCGGCCCTGCTGGCGGCAGAAATGACCTCGCGCAAAGGCCAGGACCCAAGCCAGATCTACCGTGGGCTGACAGATGAGTTGGGCGAACCGTTCGCCATCCGTGTTGATGCCAAGGCCACGCCGGCGCAGAAAGCCTTGCTGGGCAAACTGTCGCCCGAGCAGGTGACGTCCACGCAATTGGCAGGGGAAAGCATCCAGCAGATCCTCAGCCATGCGCCGGGCAACAACCAGGCGATTGGCGGGTTAAAGGTCATGACCGAAAACGGTTGGTTCGCCGCGCGACCTTCGGGCACTGAGGATATCTACAAGATCTACGCCGAGAGTTTTATCGGCGATGATCACCTCAAGCGCCTGGTGGAAGAGGCTCAGGTGTTGGTTGACGGGGCAATCACTGCCAACTGACACGCAGTGGGAGCGGGCTTGCTCGCTCCCACATAGGATCAGTGTCAGGCCTGGAATCAAGCCAGATCGACCAGCACGATTTCACTGTCTTCAACGGCAGTGACCCGCAATACTTGCTCATCCTGCACCGCCACCCCATCTCGAGCTTGCGCACGCAAGCCATTGACTTCAATCACTCCCGTCGCCGGCACCAGATACGCACGACGCCCGTCGTCGAGGCGGTACTCGGCCGTTTCCCCGGCTTTCAGGCTGGCCGCCACCAGGCGGGCATCGGCGCGGATACGTAAACTTTGATCGTCACCGGCCTTGCCACTGGCCAAGGTCACAAAGCCTTCGCGATCACCTTTTGGAAACGGCTTGGCCCCCCAGGACGGCGGCAAACCGGCTTCATTCGGAATAATCCAGATCTGGAAGATCTTGGTCGCCGTGGCCTCCAGGTTGTATTCGCTGTGAGCGATACCGGTACCCGCGCTCATCACCTGCACATCGCCAGCCTCGGTACGGCCTTTGTTGCCCAGGTTGTCTTCGTGGCTGATGGCACCTTCACGAACATAGGTGATGATTTCCATATCGCGGTGCGGGTGTTTCGGGAAACCGGTACCCGGGGCGATGATGTCGTCGTTCCACACCCGCAGGTTGCCCCAGTGCATACGCTTGGGGTCATGGTATTCGGCGAAGGAAAAGTGGTGATGGGCATCCAGCCAACCGTGGTGGGCACCGCCCAGGGAGGTAAAAGGTCGAAGTTCAAGCATGATCGTCTCCTGTTGATGGTGCCTATCATCCAGCAGGGCATCATCGATAAAAAGCGTAAAAAATGCCTGATTCCTATCCACTAATTCGATGTTTATTTGGCGCTTTGACTTTCACTTCATCGCTTAACTGCATGACCCTAAAGCAATTGGCTGGAACTGAGCGTAAATTCCGGCGACCATGGCGCTTCTCAAGGCCAACCCCCATTGCAGGAGTCCGCGTGCCGCAACAACAGCCTGACTTGCCCCCCGAACTGCGGCCCCTGGCCGAAATGCCCCTGTTGAAACGGCTTGCCGCCCGGCTATTCGGGCATGGCTTGACCCGCCTGCGCGCCCAGCACCGGTTTTCCTGGTTGCACGGTCAGGCAGACGGGTTTCGTAGCGGGCACACGGCAGGTGTGGAGTATGGTTACAAGGAGGGTAAGCTCGAGGGTATCGAACAGGGGCGCCAGGTCTTGCTGATCCGCGATTTGCGTTCTCAGGAAGATCGGGTGCCCAAGGTAGACGATCATTTGTTCGACGACTGGCGCCTGCCCCTGACGACCGACCTGAAAAAGCGCATCAAGGCCGATGTGGTGCGTCTGTTACCAGCCCATGCCCAGCCAAGCTCCGCCCAGTGGAAGATGATTTTCAGCGATACGCCATCCACCTCGGTGATTGCCGGTGCCGGTGCGGGTAAATCCACCTCTCTGGTATTACGTATCCTGCTGCTTACTCATTACTTGGGCTTTGAGCTGAATTCGATGACGGTGGTGACGTTCACCCGGGAGTCACGCAAGGACTTCATCAACAAGCTCATGGAAATTCTCGGCCTGTGGGGCCAACCCCTTGGTCTGAAAGAGGCCCAGGCGGTGGTGCGCACCTTCCATTCGCGTATCTTGCCGATGGTGCGTAGCCTGCCAGGCTTGGAGCGGTTGCAAGCGTTTGAAAACCTCAATGCCCGCACCGAAGCGGGGTTTGATGAGGTAGATAGCAACCCCTTCGAGCTGCGCATCAACGACACCCAGCGTCAGCAACTGAATACGTGTTACTACGGGCTCTACGGCCGTCATGAGCGTTTTCGTGAGTTACTGGCGCCCCTGGCACGCCATGCCTTGCAACTCAAGGAGCTGGAGCGGGACCATCCGGATGTGCAAAAGCGCGTGGCGGTGACTGAGCTGGCGGCCAAGCGCGATGAAGAACTCTGCGATGTCATTGAAGACCTGTGGTTTCGCGCAGGGGCCTGGCCGATCAAGGGCATTGAGCCGAATCGCCAGACGGTGCAAATCAACGGTGCACAGTTCCATTGCCACGGTTACATTGCCGAACTGGATGCCTGGGTAGTGCTGGGCTTCGATCCTCGCGAGAACGCGGGGATCAGCCGGCCCGGCGCCAAGCTGTCGGTGCGGGCCGAGTGGGCTGTAAAGCGCACGCTGTTTCAAGCTTTTTGCCGCAAGCCTTTGATATGGCTTGAAAGTTATGATTCATCAAAACGTCTATCAAGCAGCCTGGCAGGGGACGCTACTGCCGGCCCGGGGTTTGATTACAAGGTTAAAGGTGAACTGGCCAGCACGCCGCTGCTGGACAGCTTTGTCACGGCAGCCGGGTTTATCGAGAACCTAGGCCTGGATGTGCCCACCGCCGTGGGACAAATGAGCTTTGCCAAGGATGATCCGGACCGTTTTTTCTTTGAGGCCCTGGGCATTTTCTGGAAAGCCCTGGAAGATCACCTGCTGGACCAATCGCCGCCGATCATGACCTACAATCGGATGTTCTCGCTGTTTGGCGAAAATACCCCGGAAAACCTCAAGTTGCTCAGCGACGGGTTATTGCGACCGATGTCGCACCTGATGATCGACGAATTCCAGGACGTGTCGCCGCAGATCGTCTCGTGGATCCGCGCCAGCCTGCGGGAAATTCGTAGCCGGGGCCCGGCGATGCATGTGGGCCGTGGCGCTCAGCGTTCTTCGCTGTTGTGTGTGGGGGACGACTGGCAGTCGATCTATGGCTGGCGTGGCAGCTCGCCCAAATACTTCATGGAATTCAACAATGAGTTCTCGTCGCCTGCGACGACCCGGGTGATGCTGGGGGAGAACTACCGCAGCCATCAATATGTAATTGATGCCGCCGAACACATCGTACGGGCTGCGCCGGCCATCAGTGGCAAGAAGGCCAAGGCGAGCGGAGCACCGAAAGCCCTGGTGCCGGTGGTGGTGCGTGATCGTGATGATGCAGCCTTGGCCCAGCAACTGTTGGTGCACTACCAGCAAGGCGATTCAATCTTGATGCTGTATCGAAAAAGTAGCGATAAGCTTTTGATTAATGAGCATATTCAGTCAGTAGTTAACCTGGATTCGAATTTGCCGCCTGCCGCGCGTCGGCTCAAACAGTTGACCTATCACAGCGCCAAGGGGCTACAGGCGGATGCGGTGTTCCTGCTCGGGGATTGCCAGCACCTCACCCGTTCACCCTACAAGAACCAGGTCTACCAAATGGCGGGGCTAGGCAAGGAAGGCGATGCCGAACCGTACGACTCGGCGCAGAAAGATGAAGTGTTGCGCCTGGCCTATGTGGGCATTACCCGGGCAGTGAGCCATTGCTATTGGTATATCGAAGGGCAGGATGCCCAAGGGGTGAATGTGCCGAAGGCGTCGGACCGTGTGGCGGGGGACAAGGCGTTTTTTGATGATCAGCGTGTGTAGACGCAGCCGAGACAGGAGGCTGCCAAGCAGCCCCCGAGGGCGGCCCTGAGGACGCGCATTGCAACCTCGCACCTCGGCATCCGGCGACTAGGCCCGCAGGGACTGTGGCGGCACAAACGATTCCAACTCGTCCTCGATTGCCTCGATGATTCGCTCTACATCCGTAGCATTCATCACTGTGGCACAGGGGATACCCGCGATAGCGATCAGGGTTTCGCCGCTGGTTCGATCAAACAATCGTGCGATCATGCTCCCGGGCGCATCCATACTCGCCTCAAAGCCTACTGGATGGAAATGCCAACGCATCAGCTGACAGGCGTTGGGGAATGTCACTTTATTCATGCTGCCCACCTTGTTCATAGAGCGCTTCCTTTAGCTCGCGGCAGGGGTCATGACCATACTGGTCCTGACCGTGGAGCGTTAAAAATAGCATTCGTTCGCATCACCATGGGTGATTTTTTGGCCCCGTTCGGCGGTTGTCATCCATTAACTTGATGTGCGTCATGCCTGGCGCAATTATTGAAGACGCCTTGAAAGTTGGGCAATCTCAAGGTTTATCAGCCTCAGAGCATTCTATGGCCGACATCGCCCCAGAAGATGACTCCCTGCAAACCCAAGCCACGGGTGAGCTCGTCCTGCGCCATCACCTGTGTTGGAGGCGCCGGGACCTGGATGGGGTGATGGCGTATTACCATCCGGGTATCCAGTACCACGATTTTTTTCAGAATCGCGTAGTGGGCTTCGATGACTTGCGTGATTACCTGCGCGCCAGCATGCCTCGCGCGCCCGACGAAGCCATTGAGCACAGCGATCGTATTCGCGTTGACGGCGACACCGCGTTCATCCAGTACCGCATCACTTTGCGCGGCAGCCAAGGCCTGGTGTCGTTTCGCACCAGCGAAGCAATTACCGTACGTGATGGCTTGATCTGGCGGGTCAATGAATACGCGTCACTGGTACATGAGCAACCCACCCGTAACTCCCGCTCCCAACCTATGCGCCCGCCGGTCAGCCGACTGGGCCTGTCGCCTCAGCAGTTGAGCTATCTGGCCAACGACTTGCAGCACTACTTCGAGCAACAACAGCCTTACCTGGACCCGGACCTGGACTTGCAACGGGTGGCCAAGGAATGTGGATATAGCCGCAATCAAATTTCTTACCTGTTGAATCAGGTACTGGGGCAGAGCTTTTATCGCTACGTCAACCAGGCACGCCTGCAACATTTGCTCGCGGCCCTGGACAAGGCCGCGCCGCCGATTCGTATCGATGAGCAGGCCTTTGCTGCCGGCTTCAATTCCCTGTCGGCGTTCTATCGTTGCTTCCGCCAGCACACGGGCCTGTCGCCCAAGGCTTACGTCAAACAAATTTCTCTGCGTGCACGCGCGCAAGACACTCCCTGAGGCCGGGGACTAGGATCACACCATCGACGTCAAGGGTGGGGGTCAGTATGCCGGCATGGGGCACTATCAGTTTATGGATGGACCAGTTGGATGAGTCACTCGTGGCACGGCCATGCCTGGAGCAGGACCTGGACCTCGACGTGGCCATCATCGGCGCTGGCTATACCGGGTTATGGACCGCCTATTACCTCAAGCGCCAGGCGCCTGAGCTAAAGATTGCCATTATTGAGGCGCAAACCGCTGGTTTTGGCGCTTCGGGCCGAAATGGTGGTTGGTTGATGGGCAATCTGCTGGGGGAGGAGCGTTTGTTGGCAAGCTTGCCCCCCGAGCAACGCCGCGCATCGTTCGACTTGCTGCACGGCATCCCCGATGAGGTAGCCCAGGTGGTCGAACGCGAAAGCATCGCCTGTGACTACCGCAAGGGCGGGGTGCTGTACTGTGCCGCCCGTTATCCGGAGCAGGAAACGAGCCTGCGCCAGTACCTCAATAAGCTCCATGCCCAAGGCCTCACCGAAGCCGATTACCGCTGGCTGGACCCTCGGCAACTGGCCGAGCAGATCCGTATCGCCAAGCCGTACGGCGGCATCTACGCACCCCATGTCGCGACGATTCACCCGGCCAAACTGGTGCGGGGCCTGGCACGGGTGGTGGAACAGAGGGGGGTCAAGGTCTATGAAAACAGCCCGGTGACTCACTGGCAGTCTGGCAGCTTGCGCACCGACAAGGCGCTGGTCCGTGCCCGATGGGTGGTGCCGGCGGTCGAGGGCTATGCCACGACCTTGGCGCCGTTGGGGCGTTACCAACTGCCGGTACAAAGCCTGATCGTCGCCACTGAGCCGTTGCCCACCAGTACCTGGGACGAAATCGGCCTGAACCGGGGCCAGGCTTTTAGTGAAAGCAGCCGACAGGTCACCTATGGCCAGCGTTCGGCGGACAATCGACTGGTGTTCGGTGCCCGGGGCGGCTATCAGTTTGCTGGCAAATTGCGTCATGACTTCGACCTGACCGACAGCGAAGTGGAGCTGCGCCGTTACCTGTTCGGCGCATTGTTTCCCCAGCTCAAGAACGTCCGTATCACACACGCCTGGGGTGGCAACCTGGGCATGTCCCGGCGCTTCAGGCCGCACATGCTTTGTGATCACCCATCGGGCATTGCCTTGTCCGGGGGGTATGGCGGTGAAGGCGTGGGAGCCAGCAACCTCGGCGGCCGGACCCTGGCGGACATGATCCTGGGCCTCGACACACCGCTGGTCCGCCAACCTTGGGTCATTCCCCAGGGCAATCTCGACGAGCTCAAGGCCTGGGAACCGGAACCCTGCCGCTGGCTGGGCTACAACGCGATCATTCGCAGCTTTGTCCACGAAGACCAGACCCTGGCCAACCCCAATACCCCACCCTGGCGCCGCCGCTTGGCCAGTGGGGTCGCCGGGTTTATGGAAGGTTTCATGCACTGAGTTGCATCAATCACTACAGGTATGAGCATCACTGCGTTGATGTTGACCGCCAACAGCACCGGTACCCAGGAAGTCATGCGCAAGACCTGTGCCCCGAGGCTGCAAGCTTCAAGACTCAAATTCAAAGCTTTCTGCTGTGCCTTTTGATCCCCTGCCATAAAAACAGTCTTATAACCGCCAGGAAATCGAACCATGAAACCCATTGCCCTGTTGCCCTTGTTGTTGATGGCCTCTCTCAGCCAGGCCGCCGAGACGGTGAAGATCTACAACTGGTCGGATTACATCGCCCCGAACACCACGAAGAACTTCCAGAAAGCTACCGGTATCGCTTTCACCTACGATGTATACGACAGCAACGAAACCCTCGATGGCAAGTTGATGACGGGCAAGTCCGGTTACGATGTGGTATTCCCGTCCAACCATTTCATGGCCCGGCAAATCCAGGGTGGGGCGCTGAAAAAGCTGGACAAGAGCCAGTTGCCCAACTGGAAAAACCTCAACCCGGTACTGCTCAAGGCCCTGGAAACCAACGACCCGGGTAATGCTCACGGCTTCCCGTACCTGTGGGGCAGCACCGGTATTGGCTACAACATCGATAAGGTCAAGGCCGTACTGGGGGACAATGCCCCCGTGGATTCGTGGGACCTGATCTTCAAGCCCGAATACATGGAAAAACTACAGCAGTGCGGGGTCGCCATTCTCGATAACGGCCCTGAACTGTTGCCGGCTGCGCTGAATTATCTGGGTTTGCCCCATCACAGCAAAAAAGCCGAGGATTACAAGAAGGCCGAAGCGCTGCTGATGACCGTGCGGCCTTATGTCAGCTACTTCCACTCCTCGAAATACACCAGCGACCTGGCCAACGGCAATATCTGCGTGGCTGTCGGTTTTTCCGGCGACATCCTCCAGGCTGAAAGCCGTGCCAAGGAAGCCAGGAACGGGGTGAGCATCGGCTACAACATCCCCAAGGAAGGCGCCGCCATCTGGTTCGACATGGTAGCCATGCCGGCTGATGCCCCGAATGAAAAGGCCGGTTATGCGTTTATGAACTACCTGCTGCGCCCGGAGGTGATGGCCAGTATCACCAACCACGTGCACTACGCCAATGGCAACGCCGCAGCCGACAGGCTGGTGGATCCGGCGATCAAGAGCGACACCAAGGTCTACCCGAGTCCGGAAATGATGGGCAAATTGTTTGCCCTGGAAGCGATGCCGCTGAACATCGACCGGACTCGCACACGGGTGTGGAACACCATTCGTACCGGTCGATAGGCTGTAGCCGCTGACGAGGTATGAAGGGCGCTCCTGCGGACACGCATCGCAGCCTCGTCTCTCGACGCGGCTACAAGATTATTAAGAGTTATGGCTTTTTAATATTGACAATGACACGGTGGCACTTTCTTAGTGCGTCCAGTCAATACATTGGATCCATTCGGATTGCTGGGAGTGAACGGATTAACACTTAAGGTTTTAGTAGTATTTAATATTTAAATACCGGCGTGCTCTGGTTTTATTCAATGAGGGCTCAAGACTAAGGGATATAGAGTGTTATTTGCTCGTGTTTGCAGGTGTCGTTGATCCAGCACATTTATACCGTGAAAAAAGTGCTGGACGGTTGATTTCATATTGTGTCAGTTTTCTTTCGCCTTCATAAGAGGCGAGTGATAGGACGATCTCGCCAGAGATGGTCGCTGTCGGACAAAAACTGTTCCACTTGCAAACAAGGAAGTACGTTTATGTCAAAAGTAAAAGACAAAGCTATTGTATCGGCGGCTCAAGCAAGTACTGCCTATACGCAAATCGATAGCTTTAGCCATCAGTATGATCGTGGCGGTAATCTCACGGTCAATGGCAAACCCTCCTTCACGGTCGATCAGGCCGCCGACCACCTGTTACGCGAAAACGCGGCTTATCAGGACGTTGACGGCAATGGAAGGATTGACCTGACCTACACCTTCCTGACCTCGGCATCCTCGGCGACCATGAACAAACATGGCATCACCGGGTTCAGCCAGTTCAATGCCACGCAGAAAGCACAGGCCGCACTGGCCATGCAATCCTGGGCGGATGTGGCCAATGTCACCTTCACCGAGAAAGCTTCGGGTGGCGACTTCCACATGACCTTTGGCAATTACAGTGGGGGCCAGGACGGCGCCGCTGCCTTTGCCTACCTACCGGGAACCAATGAGAAGTACAACGTGACGGGCACGGATGGTACCTCCTGGTACCTGACCAACAACAGCTACACGGCCAACGTCAATCCTGGGCTGAACAACTACGGTCGCCAGACCCTGACCCATGAGATCGGCCATACCCTGGGCCTGGATCATCCTGGCGACTACAACGCCGGGACCGGCAACCCCTCCTACAATGACGCGGACTACGGACAGGACACCCGTGGCTACAGCGTCATGAGTTACTGGAGTGAGAGCAACACCGACCAGAACTTCACCAAAGGCGGCGTAGAGGCTTATTCTTCCGGTCCGCTGATCGACGACATCGCCGCGATCCAGAAGCTCTACGGCACCAACTACGCAACCCGTTCCGGTGACACTACCTACGGTTTCAACTCCAATACCGGGCGTGATTTCCTCAGCGCCACCTCGAATGCCGACAAGCTGGTGTTCTCGGTATGGGACGGTGGTGGCAACGACACCCTGGACTTCTCCGGCTTCACCCAAAACCAGAAAATCAACCTCAATGAGGCCTCGTTCTCTGACGTTGGCGGCCTGGTTGGCAATATTTCCATTGCCAAGGGCGTAACGGTCGAAAATGCCATTGGCGGTTCCGGCAGTGACCTGTTGATCGGTAATGCCGCCGCTAACACCCTCAAGGGCGGTGCCGGCAACGACATCATCTTCGGCGGTGACGGTGCGGACAAACTGTGGGGTGGTGCGGGTTCGGACACTTTTGTGTTCGGTGCCAGCTCCGACTCCACGCCGGGCGCGGCGGATCAGATCCTGGACTTCATGTCGGGTTCGGACAAGATCGACCTGACCGGTATCACCCAAGGCTTTGGCCTGAGCTTCGTGAATGCGTTTACCGGGAATGCCGGCGATGCGGTGCTCAGCTACGCCTCGGGTAGCAACCTGGGCACGCTGGCCGTGGACTTCTCCGGGCACGGGGTGGCGGATTTCCTCGTCACGACCGTAGGTCAGGCCGCGGTCAGCGACATCGTGGCTTGATGTCAGGGTAAAAAATACAAGTGTAAAGGAGAGCGGCGCACACGCGCTGCTCTCTGCCCAGGCTCCAGCCCGCAATCGGGCGATGGAGCAGGAAAGGACGCGCCCATGAAGCAATATCACACCGCAGCCCGACGGGTTTTCCAGGGGGTGCTTATGTCGGCAGGAGCCACAGCCATGGCAAGCAGTCTGGTTTTACCCACTACCGCACAACTGGCGGGGCACTGGCAATTGCGCCAGCAAGAGCAGGTTTGCCCGCTGGACCTCATTGAAAACGCCAGCGCCCTGGGCGGTGACGTGGAATGCGCTGGCCGTTGGCTCGGGGAAAAACCTTCGAGTTGGTTGCCTACACCAGACGGCATCTGGCTGATGAATGTCGAAGGTACTGGCATTACGCACTTGAACCGCCAGAAAGAAGATGAATACGTAGGTCGGACCCAATCTGGAGGCGTCCTTATATTAAGGCGCGCACCTTGAACACTGCACGTGGATAAGTTTCGCGCTATATCGTTATAACCAGCGCCGTTGTATCGACGGATAAAAAGAGTGCGCAGAGCACCGATATATTAGTTTGTCTGTCACTTTTAACACCCCGCAGGGGTTTTGATAGTTTGCCTGCTCCCCTCATCGGGACGCCCGGCAAACTATTGTGCGCATTTCAGCTCAGGGAAGATTAAGCAATATGGCGAAGACCACTCCCGCTGCACCACTGTTTAAAGCGCTTGGCGATTATAAGAATATCCTGATCAGCATTGGCTGCTTCACGGCCCTGATCAATGTGCTGATGCTGGTGCCCTCGATTTATATGCTGCAAGTGTACGACCGCGTCCTGTCTTCCCAGAACGAAACTACCCTGGTCATGTTGACCCTGATGGTGGTCGGGTTCTTTGCCTTTATTGGCGTATTGGAAGTGATCCGCAGCTTTATCGTGATCCGTATCGGCAGCCAGTTGGAGCGTCGTTTCAACCTGCGGGTCTACAAGGCTGCCTTCGAACGCAACCTGCAACGAGGCGAGGGGCATGCCGGGCAGTCCTTGGGGGACTTGACCCAGATCCGCCAATTCATCACGGGGCCTGCGCTGTTCGCTTTTTTCGATGCGCCGTGGTTCCCGATCTACCTGTTTGTGATTTTCCTGTTCAATGTCTGGCTCGGCGTGCTCGCCACTGCCGGGGCGGTGCTGCTGATTGCCCTGGCATGCCTCAATGAATACCTGACCAAAAAGCCACTGGGCGAGGCCAGCAGCTACTCGCAGCAGTCCACTCAACTGGCGACCAGCCACCTGCATAACGCTGAAACCATCCAGGCCATGGGCATGCTCGGTGCCTTGCGCAAGCGCTGGTTCCAGGTGCACTCGCGGTTTCTCGGCTTACAGAACAAGGCCAGCGACACTGGTTCGATCATCAGTTCCCTGAGTAAGAGCTTGCGCCTATGCCTGCAATCCCTGGTGCTGGGCCTGGGTGCGTTGCTGGTGATCAAGGGTGACATGAGCGCCGGGATGATGATCGCCGGCTCCATCCTGATGGGCCGGGTGTTGAGCCCCATCGATCAGTTGATTGCTGTATGGAAACAATGGAGCTCGGCCAAGCTGGCCTATCAGCGCCTGGATGGCCTGCTGCGCGAGTTCCCGCCCGAAGGCGAACAGATGGCGTTGCCGGCGCCCAAGGGCCACGTGAGTTTTGAGCAGGTCAGCGCTGGGCCTGCGGGGCGACGCATGGCGACCCTGCATCAGGTCAGCTTCAGCCTGGCGGCCGGAGAGGTGCTGGGTGTGCTGGGGGCTTCCGGCTCCGGAAAATCCACCCTGGCTCGGGTACTGGTGGGCGTCTGGCCGACCCTGGCCGGCACTGTGCGCCTGGACGGTGCGGACATTCACCGCTGGGACCGTGACGATCTTGGCCCGCATATCGGTTACTTGCCCCAGGACATCGAACTGTTCAGCGGCAGCATCGCCGACAACATTGCGCGTTTTCGCGAAGCCGATCCCGAGCAGGTGGTGCTGGCTGCCCAACAAGCCGGTGTGCACGAGCTGATCCTGCGCTTGCCTCACGGCTACGACACCGTTTTGGGTGACGACGGCAGCGGCTTGTCCGGCGGCCAGAAGCAACGGGTGGCCCTGGCCCGGGCGCTGTATGGCAACCCTCGGCTGATCGTGCTCGATGAGCCCAACTCCAACCTCGACACCGTGGGCGAAGCCGCGCTGGCCAGTGCCATCGTGCAGATGAAAGCCCAGGGCAGCAGCGTGATCCTGGTGACTCATCGTTCTTCGGCCCTGGCCCAGGCCGACAAGTTGCTGGTGCTCAACGAAGGGCGCTTGCAAGCGTTCGGCCCGAGTCAGGATGTGCTGCGAGCATTGTCCGGTCAGCAACAAGAAGCGCCGCGTGAAAAGGCTGGGGTCAGCCTCAGCCGTCAGTATCAAGCCGCAAGGAATCCAGGCGCATGAGCATCGACAACAGCCTTCAAATCAACCACGACTATGAGCAGGCCCACCCCGAGCGCGACGCGCGGTTCTTCGCCCGCCTGGGCTGGTTGCTGACGGTAGTCGGCGCTGGCGGATTTTTTCTCTGGGCCAGCCTGGCGCCGCTGGATCAAGGCATTCCTGTGCAGGGCACGGTGGTGGTCTCGGGCAAGCGCAAAGCGGTACAAACCCTGAGCCCTGGCGTGGTCAGCCGGATTCTGGTACGTGAAGGCGAGACGGTAAAACAGGGCCAGCCGCTGTTTCGTCTCGACCAGACGCAAACCCAGGCCGACGTGCAATCCTTGCAAGCCCAGTACCGAATGGCCTGGGCCAGTGTTGCCCGCTGGCAGAGCGAGCGCGACAACCATACCCGCGTGAGCTTTCCCGCCGAATTGAGCGCTAACCCCGACCCGGCCCTGGCCCTGGTACTGGAAGGCCAGCGCCAACTGTTCAGCAGCCGTCGCGAAGCCTTTGCCCGGGAGCAGGCCGGGATCGGTGCCAATATCGAAGGGGCCACCGCCCAACTGAACGGCATGCGCCGTGCCCGCAGCGACCTGGGCGCCCAGGCGCAATCCCTGCGTGATCAACTGAGTAATCTGCAACCCCTGGCCGACAACGGTTACATCCCGCGCAACCGCTTGATGGAGTACCAGCGGCAACTGTCCCAAGTGCAACAGGACCTGGCGCAGAACACCGGGGAAAGCGGGCGCATCGAACAAGGCATCCTGGAGTCACGGCTCAAACTGCAGCAGCACAGTGAGGAATACCAGAAGGAAGTGCGCAGCCAACTGGCCGATGCACAACTGCGCAGCCTGACCCTGGAACAGCAATTGACCTCCGCCGGGTTTGACCTGCAACACAGCGAAATCAATGCCCCGGCGGACGGCATCGCAGTCAACCTTGGGGTGCATACCGAAGGGGCCGTGGTGCGCGCGGGCGAAACCCTGCTGGAGATCGTACCCCAGGGCACGCGCCTGGAAGTGGAAGGCCATCTGCCGGTGCATCTGGTGGACAAGGTTGGTACTCACTTACCCGTGGATATCCTCTTTACCGCCTTTAACCAAAGCCGTACGCCACGGGTGCCGGGGGAGGTCAGCCTGATTTCCGCCGACCAGATGCTCGACGAAAAAACCGGTGCGCCGTACTACGTGTTGCGCACCACCGTCAGCGCGGGGGCCCTGGAGAAACTCCATGGCCTGGTGATCAAGCCGGGGATGCCGGCAGAGATGTTTGTGCGCACCGGTGAGCGTTCATTGCTCAATTACCTGTTCAAGCCGCTGCTGGATCGAGCCAGCTCCGCGTTGACGGAGCAATGAGTATGAAGCCAGTGTTGATGGCTCTGTTGCTGGTTTGCAGCAGCGCCCAGGCCGCTATGGGGCCGTTCGATGTGTACGAGCAGGCCTTGCGTAACGATCCGGTATTTCTCGGCGCCATCAAGGAGCGCGACGCGGGCCTGGAAAACCGCCTTATTGGCCGCGCCGGCCTCTTGCCGCGCCTGTCTTACAGCTACAACAAAGGCCGCAACAACTCCCAGGCCACCTTGCCCGATGGCCGTGGCGCCAGCTATCGCGACGACCGCAACTACAACAGCTACGGCTCGACGTTCACCTTGCAACAGCCGCTGTTTGACTACGAGGCCTATGCCAACTACCGCAAGGGTGTGGCCGAAGCGCTGTTTGCCGACGAAAACTTCCGCGACAAGAGCCAGGCGTTGCTGGTGCGGGTGCTGACGTATTACACCCAGGCGTTGTTTGCCCAAGACCAGATCGATATCGCCCGGGCCAAGAAGAAAGCCTTCGAGCAGCAGTTCCAGCAAAACCAGCACCTGTTCAAACAGGGCGAGGGTACCCGCACCGATATCCTGGAAGCCGAATCGCGGTATGAGCTGGCCACCGCCGAGGAGATCCAGGCGCTGGACGAACAAGACGCTTCACTGCGCGAGCTGGGCGCATTGATCGGCATGCCCAGCGTCAACATCACTGACCTTGCTCCACTCAACGCAGGTTTTGCCACTTTCACCCTGACCCCGGCCAGCTACGACACCTGGCACGAACTGGCAATAACCAACAACCCGACCCTGGCCTCCCAGCGCCAGTCCCTGGAAGTGGCGCGTTATGAAGTGGAGCGCAACCGCGCCGGGCACTTGCCGCGAGTCACGGCTTACGCCACTTCCCGGCAACAGGAGTCAGACACCGGTAACACCTACAACCAGCGTTATGACACCAACACCATCGGCATTGAACTCAGCATGCCGCTGTATGCCGGCGGCGGTGTATCGGCCTCGACCCGTCAGGCCAGCCGCGCCATGGAACAGGCCGAATACGAGCTGGAAGGCAAGACCCGGGAAACCCTGATCGAACTGCGCCGTCAATTCAGCGCCTGCCTGTCGGGGGTGAGCAAGTTGCGGGCCTATCAAAAAGCGTTGGTCTCGGCTGAGGCACTGGTGGTCTCGACCCAGCAAAGCATCCTCGGCGGCGAGCGGGTCAACCTCGATGCCCTCAATGCCGAGCAACAGCTGTACAGCACCCGCCGCGATTTGGCCCAGGCCCGTTACGACTACTTGATGGCCTGGACCAAATTGCATTACTACGCCGGCAATTTGCGCGATACCGACCTGGCCAAGGTGGATGAGGCCTTTGGCCCGATGACACGGTAATGACAGGGCTACAGCGATTACCTGACACAAATGCACTAAGACACTAAGGAAGGTCACCGTGAATATAAAAAAACGAGGGTTACACACCGTCCCGTCAACAGGCCCGGGCTACCCGCCCAGGGCCCTGAGCTGCGTGCCATACGGTGCGCTGCTATGTTGCCTGGCAAGCCTGGGTACCGCCCAGGCCGCACCCTACGTCGAAAGCGGCAAACTGGGGGATGCAAGCAGCTGGCACAGCAATGAGTTCAAGGCCGATTGGGGCCTGGGCGCGGTCAATGCCGATACGGCCTACGCCGCCGGCTACACCGGCAAGGGCGTCAAACTGGGGATCTTCGACCAGCCGGTCTACACCCAGCACCCGGAATTCGCCAGCCCCAACAAGGTGGTAACGATCGTCACCGAAGGCATTCGTCAATACACCGACCCCTATATCCCGGTGAAGGCCGGCGATGCCTTCCGCTACGACGGTACGCCATCCCTGGGCTCCAATGGCAAGCTCGGTAACCACGGCACCCACGTTGGCGGCATTGCCGCTGGCAACCGTGATGGCGGGCCGATGCATGGCGTGGCGTTCAACGCGCAGATCGTCAGCGCCGAAAACGGCGACCCCGGCCCGGAAGACGGCATCATCCTGGGCAATGACGGTGCGGTGTATAAAGCGGGCTGGGATGCCCTGGTGGCCAGCGGTGCGCGGATCATCAACAACAGCTGGGGGATTGGCATTGGCGAGCAGTACGCCAATGGCGGACGGGACCCGGCGTTCCCCAACTTCACGGTCAATGAAGCCAAGGCACAATTCAATAACATCCGGCCAATTCTTGGCACCCTTGCCGGCGGCGCCTACCAAGGTGCTATCGATGCGGCCCGCAGCGGGGTGCTGACCATTTTCGCCGCCGGCAATGACTACAACCGCAACAACCCGGATGCTATCTCGGGCCTGGCGTACTTTGTGCCGGATATCGCACCCAATTGGTTGTCGGTGGCGGCGCTGCAACAGAATCCCGACACGGCCAGCAGCGATCCCTATGTGATCAGTACCTTTTCTTCCCGTTGTGGCTACGCCGCCAGCTTCTGCGTCGCGGCGCCGGGAACCAAGATCTACAGCTCGGTGATCAACGGCACCAGCCTGGAAAACCTGAGCACCGACTGGGCCAACTTCAACGGCACCTCTATGGCCGCTCCCCACGTGGCAGGCAGCGCGGCGGTGTTGATGGAGCGCTTCCCGTACATGAGCGGCGAGCAGATTTCCACCCTGCTGAAAACCACGGCCACCGACCTCGGCGCCCCGGGCATCGACGCGCTGTACGGCTGGGGCATGATCAACCTGGGCAAGGCTGTCAACGGTCCGGGGATGTTTATCACCGCCGAGGATATTCCGGCCGAGTTCCGTATCGACGGCGCCTATGGCAGCGGTCAGTTTGTTGCAGACTTGCCGGGGATTGGCGCGGTAGTGGATGCCGGAAAACCGACCCAGCGGGTGTGCAATGACGTGCATTGCGGCCTGGATGTGTGGAGCAATAACATCGCAGGTCACGGCGGGTTGACCAAACAGGGGATCGGCGCCCTGGTGCTGACCGGCACCAACACCTACAGCGGCCCGACCCTGGTCAATCAAGGCCTGCTGGCGATCAATGGCTCGCTCACCTCCGGCGTCACCGTCAGCAACAGTGGCGTAGTGGGTGGTTCCGGCCGTATCGGCTCGCTGGTGGCAAACAGCGGCGGCACCGTGGCGCCCGGCAACTCCATCGGCACCTTGAATGTGGCGGGGGATGTGCGCTTCGAAGCCGGTTCCACGTACGCGGTGGAGCTGTCGTCCACCCGCAGTGATCGGCTCGTCGCGGGTGGCCAGGCCTCCCTCAATGGCGGCACGGTGACCCTGGCACTGGAAAACAGCCCGAGCTTGCTCAGCCAGACGCAGGTCCAGAGCTTGATCGGTCGCCAATACAATATCCTCCAGGCCGCTGGCGGCGTCACCGGCAGCTTTGCTTCGGTGTCACCCAACTACCTGTTTCTTGGGGGCACGTTGAATTACACCGGCAACGCTGTACAGCTGGATGTCGGCCGCAACGGCAACAGCTTCGCCAGCGCCGCTGCCACCGATAACCAACGCTCCGTGGCCGCTGCCGCCGAGCAGTTGGGGGCTGGCAATGGCGTATATGAAAGCCTGCTGTTGGCGCCCAACGCGGCGTCGGCCCAGGAGGCCTTCCAGCAGTTGAATGGAGAAGTCTACCCGGCCCTGGAAACCGCGCTGATCAATGACAGCCGCCACCTGCGCGAAGCCGTGGGCGAACGCCTGCAGCGGGGCGAAATGGGCACGTCCACCCAGACCCTCGACAGTCGTGGTAACGTCTGGATCAAGGCGCTTGGCGCCTGGGGCAAGACCGACAGCGCCAGCGCCACGGCGGGCTATACCACTTCCATCGGCGGCATGTTGGTGGGTGTAGACGGGGCGCTGGACGACGACACCCGACTGGGCCTGATGGCCGGTTACAGCGACACCTCGCTGAACATGGGCGATGGCACCCATTCCCGGGCGGCGGTGGACAGCTACCACTTCGGCGCCTATGCCGGGCACGAAATCGGCGCCTGGCGCCTGAGCGGTGGCGCGACCTACAGCTGGCACCGCGCCGATGTGAAACGTGACCTGCAATACGGCGAAGTGGCAGGCAAGCAGAAAGCCCGAGTAGATGCCAACAGCACTCAGGTGTTTACCGAAGCCGCTTACCGCCTGAACCTGCAACCGCTGGCCCTGGAGCCGTTCGCCAGCCTGGCCTATGTGCACCTGGACACCGACGGTTTCAAAGAGAAGGGCGACGCCGCCGCGCTGAAAGGTGGGGATGACAACCGCGACCTGGTATTGAGCACCCTCGGTGTACGGGCGTTGAAAACCTTCAACGTGACCGACCATCAGCAACTGGAAGTCTCCGGCACCCTGGGTTGGCAGCACAACCTGAGCGGCACTGACTCCGAGCGGCACCTGGCGTTTGCCTCGAGCAATACCGCATTTGCGGTGCAGAGTTCGCCGATGGTGCGTGATGCCGCTTTGGTGGGGGCTCGCGCGAGCCTGGCGCTGACCAAGGATGCGCGGGTGAATTTTGACTACAACGGCCTGCTGGCCAATAAAGAAAAAATCCACGCAGTGGGATTGAGCCTGGATTGGGCGTTCTGATCCCAACCCCCTGATGACGGTCATTCCCACACAGTGGGAATGACCGAGAGGTGTTTTAGCTTTCTCGAAAACTCCAACAAAAGAGAGGCAATACCATGGGTGTCTATGACTATAAAAACCTCGGGACCGAGGACTCCAAAGCACTGTTCGCCGACGCTATGGCGATCACGTTGTATTCTTACCACAACCTGGACAATGGATTTGCCGTTGGTTATCAACACAACGGCTTGGGTCTCGGTTTGCCGGCGACACTGGTCCAGGCGCTGCTCGGCAGCACCGACTCCCAGGGCGTGATCCCGGGGGTTCCCTGGAACCCCGACTCGGAAAAGGCCGCGCTGGAGGCCGTGCAAAAGGCCGGTTGGACGCCCATCAGCGCGAGCACTTTGGGCTATGACGGCAAGGTTGATGCCCGAGGGACATTCTTTGGCGAGAAAGCCGGCTACACCACTGCGCAAGCGGAGGTGCTGGGTAAATACGACGAGGGCGGCAAGCTGCTGGAAGTCGGTATCGCCTTTCGCGGTACCTCCGGGCCGCGGGAAACCCTGATCAGTGACTCCTTTGGTGACGTGATCAACGACCTGTTGGCGGCCTTCGGGCCCAAGGACTATGCGAAAAACTACACGGGTGAAGCCTTTGGTACCTTGCTCAAGGACGTCGCCGCCTATGCCAGCAGCCAAGGCCTGACGGGCGCGGACATGCTGGTCAGCGGCCACAGCCTCGGTGGCCTGGCGGTCAACAGCATGGCCGACTTGAGCAACGATAAATGGTCCGGCTTCTACAAGGATGCCAACTACCTGGCCTACGCCTCACCGACCCAGAGCGCCGGCGACAAGGTCCTGAACATCGGCTATGAACAGGACCCGGTATTTCGTGCCCTGGAAGGTTCGTCGTTCAACCTGTCGTCCCTGGGGGTACACGACACGCCCCACGAATCGAGCACCGATAACATCGTCAGCTTCAACGATTATTACGCATCGGCGCTGTGGAATGCGTTGCCGTTTTCCATCCTCAATCTGCCAACCTGGGTGACTCACCTGCCGACAGGCTATGGCGACGGCATGACGCGGATCCTTGAGTCCGGCTTCTACGACCTGACCACCCGCGACTCGACGATTATCGTCGCCAACCTGTCAGACCCGGCGAAGGCCAATACCTGGGTGCAAGACCTCAACCGCAATGCCGAGAGCCACAAGGGCAGCACCTTCATCATCGGCAGCGACGGCGCCGACCTGATCCAGGGCGGCCGCGGCAATGACTACCTGGAAGGTCGCGCCGGCAATGACACCTTCCGCGACAGTGGTGGCTACAACCTCATTCACGGGGGTTCGGGGTACAACACCCTGGACTTGCAGCAGTCACTGCACAAGGTTGATATCGCCAGCGATGGCGCCGGCACGCTGTTTATCCGCGACAGCCACGGCGGCATCAGCATGACCCGGGATATCGGCGCGCTGGTGAGCAAGGAGAGCGCGTTGGTTTTCTTCAACAAAGAGGTCACTCACAGCGTCACCGACCAGGGCTTGCTGGCGGGCAATGACCTGACGGCCTACGCCTCATCGGTCAAGGGCGATGCCGGCAATAACGTGCTCAAGGCCCATGACTCAGGGGACTGGCTGTTTGGCCTGGACGGCGTTGACCATTTGATCGGTGGCAAGGGCAATGATGTGTTGGTGGGCGGCGCCGGTAATGACCTGATGGAGGCTGGCGGCGGCAAGAACACCTTTTTGTTCAACGGGTCGTTTGGCCAGGACACGATCATTGGTTACCAGGCGACAGACAAACTGGTGTTCATGGGGGTAGACGGGGTAGGCGGGCAATATGACTACCGTGAGCATGCCACAGCGGTGGGGGCCGATACGGTGCTCAGCTTTGGCGGCGATTCAGTGACGCTGGTGGGGGTGGGGCTTGATAGCCTGTCGGCGGACGGGGTTGTCATTACCTGATCAACGACGGGAGCCGGGTAGCGCCGGCTCCTCCCTTCAGCCAGTATTCATTTTTCCTTGCGCACTGTCGCTACATCGTCTGCCTTGACCCGAATACGCTTGCCGGCAATGTCCGTGAACTCGTAGAAACCGTCAGGAGTCTTGGCGTTTGGCGTGTCCTTGGTCAAGTACTGGGTGCCGTTCTGCAAGGTTACGACGGTTTGCGTCGAGCAACCGGCCAATACCAGGAAAGTCAGCGCAACCAGTGGTAGACCCAAGTGCTTCATGTTCATAACCCTTATCTTCACTCTTCAAAAGTCCTGTGCCTGGGTGGCACCAGGCCATAAATGTTACGCGATTCCCGCCATCTGATCACTTTTATACAAAAAGGTGCGTGCGCCACTGATCTATTACTGATTGCAACAGTCCGCCGCAGACGGCAATCTGTATGCATAACCAGTATTTGCCAAGTGCCCGTCATGTCCAACCCCCTGGAAAACCCCGTTTATTACCTGCACAACTTTCGCCAAGTGCTCGATTGGCTGGGGCAGCGCTATGCGGATTTGCTGGACCACGATGAACAGCTTTTTATTCAGCAATTTTACAGGTTGCCGCAAGCGTCCCAGGCGTTGCTGGTGCGTATGGTGATGCGCAAAGGTGTGCATTTTCGGGCCGGCAAGCTCAACTATGCCGAGATCGGTCCGACGCAAGATGCACTGGTACCGCTGTTGACGCTGGGCTGGGTGGATGGGCAGGGCCTGCTGTCGTTTGAAGAGCTGTTCTCGTTGTTGCACAAAGGTGAAGTGCTGAGGGCTTTCGAACCCTGGATCGATCGACCCAAGGGCAAGAAGGCCGACTGGCTGCCGATTCTGGCGGCGCAGTTCCCTGAAAACCGCAGCTTTGAACAGTGGTGCCCGCAGGTTGAAGACGCGCTTTACAGCCTCACCGTGATGGACCTGTGCGACCGCTTGCGGTTGATGTTTTTCGGTAACCTGTACCAGGACTGGTCGGAGTTCGTGCTGGCGGATCTTGGGATCCATACCTACGAAAAAGTCTCGTTTGGTGCCCAATCCCGAGGGTTGCGCAGCCGTGATGACGTGCATGGCTTTCTTTTCCTGCACCAATGCCAGCAAGCCTTTGAAGCCGGGGAGGCACTGGCTGGCGTACTGGAGCAGATTGCGAGCCTTGACACCGATAACCCGTGGCTGGAAACGCGCCGGGCCAAGCTGTTGTTTCAACTTGGCCAATATTGCGAGCGTACGGCGGACCTGGCGTTGGCCGAGTCGATTTACCAGCGCTGCGCCTATCCCGGGGCGCGATCGCGGCTGATCCGGGTGTTGGAGCGCCAGGAAGACTTTTCTCGGGCACTGGCGTTGGCGTGCGAAGCCCAACAGGCGCCGCAAAGCGCCGCCGAGCAGCAACACCTGTTGCGGGTCTTGCCAAGGCTGCGGCGCAAACTGGGTGAGCCGCCGCAACCCAGGGCCAAGGCCAGGGCAATCCAGCGCCTGGACCTTGAACTGCCACCCCCGGAGCCGTTGATGTCGGTGGAGTCCTGCGTCCAGGCCCACCTGAATGAGCACGCCGCGCCCGTGCACTACGTCGAGAACAGCCTGATCAATTCACTGTTCGGCCTGTTGTGCTGGCCGGCGATTTTCGCCCCCTTGCCCGGGTCGTTCTTCCATCCGTTCCAGCGTGGGCCAGTGGACCTGCACAGCGAGGACTTCCATCAGCGTCGCGCCTTGCTATTTACTGCTTGCCTCGATGAACTGCAGGATCAACGCTACAAGAGCACCATCCGCCAGCGTTATGCCGAGAAGTGGGGCATCCAGTCACCTTTCGTATTCTGGAACGTGCTCACCGAAGAACTCCTCGACCAGGCCCTTGAATGCCTGCCTGCCGAACACCTGCGTCATTGGTTCGAGCGCTTGCTGCTGGATATCCGCGCCAACCGCGCCGGTATGCCGGACCTGATCCAGTTCTGGCCTGACCAGAAGGCCTACCGCATGATCGAGGTCAAAGGCCCCGGCGATCGCTTGCAGGACAACCAACTGCGCTGGCTGGAGTTCTGCGGCGAACACCAGATGCCGGTGACGGTCTGCTACGTGCGCTGGGAAGAGCAGGGCGCTTGAGTTACACCGTGGCCGTGCGAGCGCTGTGCGAGTTCACCGCGAAGGTGGGTGACCTGGACCTGCGCTTTACCCCCTCGCCCAGCGCCCAGGAAGGCATTGTTGGCCATCGCACCGTGGCCTCCCGGCGCAGTGCCCACTACCAGAACGAAGTGGCCCTTGAGGGCGAGTACCAACAGTTGAAGGTGCGCGGCCGCGCGGATGGCTACGACCCCGACCGCAACCTGTTGGAAGAGGTGAAGACCTATCGCGGCGATCTCGACGCCCAACCTGCCAATCACCGGCAATTGCACTGGGCCCAGGTCAAGGTCTATGGCTGGTTGATGTGCCAGACGCTGGGGCTTGGCGAAATTGACCTGGCATTGGTGTATTTCGATATCGTCGGCGAGCAGGAAACGCCGGTGAGCCAACGCTTTGAGGCGAGCGAACTGGAACAGTTCTTCAACCAGCAATGCGCGCTGTTCCTGGGTTGGGCCGAGCAGCAAATGCACCAACGCGAAGCCCGTGACAGCGCGGCGCAAACCCTGGGGTTCCCGCACGACGAGTTCCGCCCCGGCCAGCGTGCGCTCGCCGAGTCTGTGTACAAGGCGGTCAGTACCGGACGCTGCCTGATGGCCCAGGCGCCCACGGGCATCGGCAAGACTGTCGGCACAATCTTCCCGATGCTCAAGGCCTTGGCGCCTCAACGACTGGACAAGGTGTTTTTCCTCACCGCAAAAACCCCAGGGCGCAAGCTGGCCCTGGATGCGGCGCAAGTGCTGCTCGACAGCAGCCCCGAGCTGGCGCTGCGGGTGTTGGAAATGGTCGCCCGGGACAAGGCTTGTGAACACCCGGACAAGGCTTGTCACGGCGATTCCTGCCTATTGGCCAAAGGCTTTTATGAGCGTCTGCCCGCCGCCCGGATCGCCGCGGCCAAGGTGCGTTTGCTCGATCAGCGCAACCTGCGGGAAGTGGCCCTCGCACACCAGGTGTGTCCCTATTACCTGAGCCAGGAAATGGCCCGTTGGAGCGACGTGGTGGTCGCCGACTACAACTATTACTTCGACTTTGGTGCCCTGTTGTTCGGCCTGGCCCAGCTCAACCAGTGGCGTGTCGCGGTGCTGGTGGATGAAGCGCACAACCTGGTGGAGAGGGGCCGTTCGATGTACAGCGCCAGCCTTGACCAATACGCCCTCAAGACCCTGCGCGACACCGCCCCCGAGGTACTGAAGAAACCCTTGACCCGCCTGAACCGCGAATGGAATGCCCTGCACAAGGAACAGATCGCGCCGTACCAGGCCTATGCCGAAAAGCCTGACAAACTGCTGCAGGCCCTGGCCCTGTGTGCCAGTGCCATGGGCGACTATTTCAACGAAAACCCCGACAGCCTCAATGGCGACCTGCAAACCTTCTACTTCGAGGCCTTGCAGTTTTCCAAGGTGGCGGAGTTGTTCAACGAACACTTTATCTTCGACATCAGCAAGCGCCAGGCCAGTGGTAAACGCAGCGCGTCCCAGTTGAGCCTGCGTAATGTGGTGCCCGCCGAATTCATCCGCCCACGCCTGAGTGCGGCCCGCAGCAGCGTGCTGTTTTCGGCGACTTTGAGCCCGCGACACTACTACGCCGACTTGCTCGGGTTGCCGGTGGATACAGCCTGGGTCGACGTGGAGTCGCCGTTCAAGGCGGAGCAACTGCAGGTGCGCATTGTCGATCGGATCTCCACCCGGTTCGTGCATCGCCAGGCGTCATTGGCGCCTATCGTCGAGTTGATCGCCGAACAATTTTCCCAGCAGCCGGGTAACTACCTGGCTTTTTTCAGCAGTTTTGATTACCTGCAACAGGTGTCGCAGTTGCTGGCCGAGCGATATCCACAGATCACGCTGTGGCAACAATCCCGAGGCATGAGCGAAGCCGAGCGCCAGAAGTTTCTTGATGGGTTCACCCAGCACAGCCAAGGCGTAGGGTTTGCCGTACTGGGCGGGGCATTCGGTGAAGGCATCGACCTGCCGGGCACGCGCTTGATCGGCGCCTTTATCGCCACCCTGGGGTTGGCGCAATTGAACCCGGTCAACGAGCAAATAAAGCTGCGCATGGGCGCGATTTTTGGTGCTGGCTACGATTACACCTATCTTTACCCAGGTATTCAAAAAGTGGTGCAGGCAGCGGGGAGAGTGATCCGCAGCCAACAGGACCAAGGCGTGGTGATGTTGATCGACGACCGGTTTAGCGAGCAGCGGGTGCGGCAGTTGCTACCGCGATGGTGGTCAACGAACCGTCGGCTCTGATGACAGTGGCTTCCTCAGGGCAAGCGGTGCGCTGAACGAACTTGAACTTCGGGCAAGGTGGGTTCTTCTAAAGAAATTCGACTTCGCAAGGACCCTTGACCGTGTCCAGAATCATTTCCCCTCAAACCCCGGCGTCGGCGCTGAACGATCATACCGAGCACTCTGCGAAGATTTTTGGCTCGCCCAAGGATCGCCTGGATTTTTACCGCCGAGAGATCCAGTACGAAACCACCATCCTGGCCAACCGCACCGATGCCTACCTGACGGCGCAGTCGTTTTTGGTGATCGCCTTCGCTTCGTGCATGTCCAACCTCAATCCCGAGTGGGGCAAGCTGTTTACCCTGGTGGTACCGGCATTCCTGGCCCTGCTGGGCATCGTCAGCTCACTCAACGCCTGGCCGGGCATTCGCGCGGCCTACGACATCATCGACCACTGGTACTTCAAGCAAAGCCAGTTGCTGCGCAGTGAACCGGTAATGGGCATGGCCTTCGACGACTCGCCGCTGTTTTGCGAAACAGAGTCGTCCCATAAGGGCTATCGCAAATCCCTGTTGTTTTCAGTACGCACGCCGTGGTTGTTCATGCTGTTCTGGATCCTGCTGGGAGCCTATGCGCTCTATATCCAAATAGACAATCCGGGCTCGTAGGCAAACGGAATGAACTTCATCTTGCCCGATGAGCCCATACCTTTACGCAAGGTGTGTGATTTCAACGATCAGTCAAGAGGTGAGTCATGAGCACAGACGCTAAAGACGACCCGCAAGTCAGCGACCGCAATGATCCGGCGATCGACGTTGGTCATCCAGCGCCCGGTAACGGCGCAGATGCCCCAAAAGACCCGAAGCCCGCCAAAGATCCCAAGGCCAGGGAAAACGACTACAGTCCAGACTTCAAGCCCGAGCGCGAACCCACGCGTGAAACCGATGCCGATATCGATACTCCGGGCGGTTAGAGGAGTTGATCATGTCCGATGACAGTGAAGACACCGCAGAAGAGGTCATCAACGACCCGGGCAATGAAGACCCGGGTTCGTTGATGGACGATGCCGAAGTACCGCTTATCGATCCGGATGAGGAGGCAGCCGCAGACAGTCCTGAATGATCCACGATCGGTCGGTTTTGGGCCGGGCGGCTGCCTGCCAGGGAATGCGTGTTCATGGCTAAGAATGCTTGATGAAACGTTTCACTAACCGATAAAAGGCATACGCAAGCGCTTGCGTAAGTAAAGCTATCAAATTAGAGTCGACCCCAATCAGGTCACCCGATACCGCATTATTGGTGATGGCCCACGTACAAAAATAAAAATCTCGGGGTCACGATGCGCCTTGAAACCACCGCAATTCCTCTGCTTGAAATGCGCGGCATCTCCAAGACCTTCAATGGCCTGCGGGTGCTCAAGAACGTCGGCCTGAAAGTCTATCCGGGTGAAATTCATGCCCTGATGGGTGAGAACGGGGCCGGTAAATCGACCCTGATGAAAATCCTCTCCGGTGCCTACCAGGCCGATGATGGCGGCGAAATCCGCATCGATGGCCAGCTCATTGCCAGTTACAACCCTGGCACCGCGAAAACCCTCGGCATCGCGGTGATCTATCAGGAATTGAGCCTGTGCCCGAACCTGAGCGTGGCCGAAAATATCTACCTGGGTCGTGAGTTGCGCCGTGGCTGGACCATCGACCGCAAGGGGATGGAGGCCGGCTGTGTCGAGGTACTGGCAAGGCTTGGGGCTGAGTTCAAAGCTTCAACCCGCATCAGCACGCTATCGATTGCCGAGCGCCAACTGGTGGAAATCGCCCGTGCCTTGCATGCCCACGCCAAAATCCTGGTGATGGACGAACCCACCACGCCATTGTCATCCCGGGAGACGGACCGCCTGTTCGCCTTGATCAAACAGCTGCGCAGCCAGGGCCTGGCGATTATCTACATCAGCCATCGCATGGCCGAGATCTACGAACTGTCGGATCACGTGTCGGTGTTGCGCGACGGTGAATACGTCGGCGAGTTGGCCAGGGACGCGCTGTCTGCCGAGGTGCTGGTGAAGATGATGGTAGGCCGCGACCTATCCGGGTTCTACAAGAAGGAACACGCGCCCTATGACCCCGGCACGGTGGTGATGCGCGTGCGAGACATGGCCGATGGCAAGCGCGTGCGCCAGTGCAGTTTCGATTTGCATGCGGGTGAAGTGCTGGGGATCGCCGGGCTGGTAGGCGCCGGGCGTACCGAGCTGGCGCGGCTGATTTTTGCTGCCGACCCACGCACGCGTGGCACCCTTGAGGTGGTGGGCAAGGCCGTGACGCAGCTGCGCAACCCGGCGGACGCGATCCGCGCCGGCGTCGTCTACCTCACTGAGGACCGCAAGGCCCAAGGGCTGTTTCTCGACATGAGCGTGGCTGACAATATCAACGTCTGCGCCTGCGTACCGGATGCCCATGCGGGCGGAGTGCTTGACCGTGGCCTCGGCGCCCGGAGGGCACGCGAGGCGATCCAGTCGCTGTCGATCCGTGTTGCTTCGGGCAAGGTCAATGTGGGTGCCTTGTCCGGTGGCAACCAGCAGAAAGTGCTATTGGCACGGTTGCTGGAGATCAAGCCTCACGTGTTGATCCTCGACGAGCCAACCCGGGGGGTGGACATCGGTTCCAAGTCGGAAATCTATCGAATCATCAATCAACTGGCCAAGGCCGGCGTGGGCGTGGTGGTGATCTCCAGCGAGCTGCCGGAAATCATCGGCACCTGCGACCGGGTGCTGGTCATGCGCGAAGGCCAGTTGGTGGCAGAGGTCGGTGGGACATCCGGTCGCGATATTTCCCAGGAAGCGATTATCGACCTCGCCACCGGTGGCGAGCAGGTGGCCGCTCATGGCTAATTCCAACAACGTGGGGAGCAATGTGATGACCGTGGACAATCCAGCAACGGTAGGCCGGCGCGAGCGCATGGGGGAACTGATGCGCACCGTGGGCATGCTGCCGGTATTGGTGCTGTTGCTGGTGGGATTTGCCCTGGCCAGTGAAAACTTCCTGACGCTGCAAAACCTGTCGATCATCACCCAGCAAGCCTCGGTGAACGTGGTGCTGGCGGCGGGAATGACCTTCGTGATCCTCACCGCCGGCATCGACCTGTCGGTGGGCGCGATTCTCGCTGCGTCCGCCGTGGTTGCGCTGCAAACGTCCCTGTCACCGCAGTACGGCATGCTGGGGATTTTTGCCGGTGTCGGTTTCGGCCTGTTGCTGGGCCTGGTCAACGGTGGGCTGATCGCTTTCATGCGCCTGCCGCCGTTTATCGTCACCCTTGGTGCGTTGACCGCCATGCGTGGCCTGGCGCGGCTGTTGGCGGACGACAAGACCGTATTCAACCCCGACCTGCCGTTTGCCTTTATCGGCAATGACTCGATCCTCGGTGTGCCCTGGCTGGTGGTGATCGCGGTGGCGGTCATCGGCCTGTCGTGGTTTATCCTGCGGCGCACGGTGATGGGGGTGCAGATCTATGCCGTGGGCGGCAACCCCGAAGCGGCACGCCTGTCGGGGATCAAGGTGTGGAAAGTGCTGCTGTTCGTCTACGCGATGTCCGGTGCCCTGGCGGGGTTGGGCGCAGTGATGAGCGCCTCGCGGCTGTTCGCCGCCAATGGCCTGCAACTGGGCCAATCCTATGAGTTGGATGCCATTGCGGCGGTGATCCTCGGTGGCACCAGTTTTACCGGCGGCGTCGGCACTATCGGCGGCACCCTGATTGGCGCGCTGATCATTGCGGTACTGACCAATGGCCTGGTGCTGCTGGGAGTCTCGGATATCTGGCAGTACATCATCAAGGGCATCGTGATCATTGGCGCGGTGGCGCTGGATCGTTATCGCCAGTCCGGTGCGCGGACCTGAATTTCACCTCACACAATAATCACAAGAGAGCCATCATGAACTTCAAACGCATCTTTCCTGTTGTCGCCTCCTTGAGCCTGGCTGTGCTGATGTCCCAAACCGTGCAGGCCCGTGAATTGAAAAGCATGGGCATCAGCATGGGCTCTCTGGGTAATCCGTATTTCGTGACCCTGGCTGACGGTGCCACGGCGCGGGCCAAGGAGTTGAACCCGGCCGTCAAGGTCACTTCGGTCTCGGCCGATTACGACCTGAGCAAACAGTTCTCGCAGATCGATAACTTCATCTCGTCCAAGGTCGACCTGATCCTGCTGAATGCCGTCGATCCATCCGCCATGGCTTCGGCCATCAAGAAAGCCCGGGATGCCGGGATCGTGGTGGTGGCGGTGGACGTCGACGCCAAGGGTGTGAATGCCACGGTACAGACCGATAACGTCGAGGCAGGCAAGCTGGCTTGCCAGTTCATCGTCGACAAGTTGGCGGGCAAGGGTAATGTGATCATCCAGAACGGCCCGCAAGTGACGGCGGTGACAGATCGGGTCAAGGGTTGTGAAGCCGCCCTGGCAGGTGCGCCGCAGATCAAGGTGCTGTCCGATGATCAGGACGGCAAAGGTTCCCGTGAAGGCGGGCTGAACGTAATGCAGGGCTACCTGACACGCTTCCCGAAAATCGACGCTCTGTTCGCCATCAACGACCCGCAAGCCATCGGCAGCGACCTGGCTGCCCGCCAGCTGAAACGCAGCGGCATCATCATTACCTCAGTGGATGGCGCGCCAGACATCGAGAACGCTCTCAAGAGCGACACCTCGATCCAGGCTTCATCCAGCCAGGACCCTTGGGCCATGGCCCAGACCGCAGTGAACATCGGCAATGACATACTCAACGACAAACAACCCGCCGAAGCAGTTACCCTGCTCGCACCGAAACTGATCACCCGCGAGAACGTCGGTAGCTATAGCGGTTGGTCGAGCAAACATTGAGGCCATAAGGAGAGAGCAGGGTGGCAACCATGGATGATGTGGCGAAGCTCGCCGGCGTCTCGACGTCGACGGTTTCCCATGTGCTGAACGGCACACGCAAGGTTAGCCCGCAGACCGTGCAAGCGGTGCAGGGGGCCATCCGGCAGCTGGGGTATATTCCCAATACCCTGGCCCGTTCCCTGGCCCGATCGACGACCAACACCATTGGCGTGGCGATCTCGGCGCTCTCCAACCATTATTTCAGCGAAACCGTGCATGCGATTGAAACCGAGTGTGCCAAGCACGGCTTCATGATGCTGTTCGTCGACACCCATGATGACCCCGAACAGGAGTTGCGGGTGATCACGGCGCTGCATCATCGCAGGGTCGACGGCATCATCCTGGCGCCGTCTACTGGATCGCTGGCCCTGGCTTACCTGCAGGCCAACTCGATCGCGGCCGTGCTGGTAGACCGTATGGTGGACGACAGTTTTGACCAGGTCGGGGTTGAAAATACCCAGTCTACCCAAGCCCTGGTCGCGCACCTGATCGAACATGGGCATCGACGCATCGGCTTTGTCGCCGGGCGTGCGGGGCTGGGCACTACTGACGAGCGGGTGGCTGGCTATCAGGCTGCATTACAGGCTGCGGGCCTACCACAGGATCCGGCGCTGCTGGTCAATGGTGGCTCCAACAGCGAGCCCGCGCGACAAGTCACCCGCCAACTATTGGCCCTGTCATCGCCACCCACTGCGATCATGACCGGCAACAACCTGATGACCCTTGGTGTCATGCACGCCTTGCGCGACGCGGGGATCGAGGTGCCCAGGCAAATGGCGCTGGTGGGCTTCGATGACTTTGACTGGGCGGATTTTTTTGTGCCGCGCCTGACCTTGATTGCCCAGCCTGTCCAGGAGCTGGGCGCCCGCGCGGTCAGTTTGCTGCTGGAGCGCATGGCGTCGCCCAAATGTAAAAAACACAGCGTGCGCCTGACACCCACTTTGCGGATTCGACATTCATGCGGCTGTCCTTGATCGGAAAATCATCGGTATGAGCAGTCCCGTCTCCCTTGGAATCGACCTTGGCACCTCGGAACTCAAGGCCATCTTGTTGGATGAGCGCGGTGGTGTCCTGGCCCATGCCGGCGCTCGCTTGACAGTGTCGCGCCGACACAGTGGCTGGTCCGAGCAGAACCCCGAGGATTGGTGGCAAGCGTGTTTGCGTGCTCTGGATCAATTGCGCCTCGATCAACCCGAAGCCTTTTCCCGGGTGGTCTGCATTGGCCTGTCGGGGCAGATGCATGGGGCAGTATTGTTGGGAAATGACGACCGGGTGTTGTACCCGGCTATCCTCTGGGATGACTCCCGGGCCATCGCCCAGGCCGAGACACTTGGGCGCGATTATCCAGGCTTTGCCGAGATCACCGGCAGCCTGCCGATGGCGGGGCTGACGGCGCCGAAACTGTTGTGGTTGCAGCAACATGAACCACAGATCTTCAGTGCCATAGATTGCGTGCTGTCACCCAAGGATTACCTGCGCCTGCGCTTGAGCGGCGAACGCATCAGCGAGGTCTCGGATGCGGCCGGTACCTTGTGGCTGGATGTGGCCAACCGTGGGTGGTTCGAGCCTATGGTGCGTGCCACCGGACTGCGCCTGTCGCAGATGCCGACGCTGGTAGAAGGCGCCGCAGCCAGCGCCTACCTGTGTCACACGGCAGCGACACGCCTGGGGCTTCCCCCAGGGCTGGTGATCGCCGGAGGAGGCGGGGACAACCCGGTGGCCGCGGTTGGCATTGGCGCGATCAATGCCGGCGACGGCTTCATCACCCTTGGCACCAGCGCTGCCATCGTCGCCATCACCGACCATGCGGCGGGCAATCCCGCCAACGCCGTGCACAGTTTTTGCCATGCGTTACCCAATCGCTGGTACACCATGGGGGCGATGCTCGCGGGCGCCAGTTGCTTGCGTTGGGTGACGCGCCTGACCGGGTTCACCGATGAGCAAGCGCTGCTGGACCAGGTGCAGGCCACGTTGCCCATCGAGCGAACAGTACCGCTGTCCAACCCGCTGTTTTTGCCTTACCTCGCGGGTGAACGCACGCCCCACAACGATCCGCTGTTGCGTGGCGGTTTCATGAACCTGGGACACGATTGCACCCCGGCGATGCTGGCCTACGCGGTAATGGAAGGCGTTGGGTTTGGCCTGCTGGATGCGTTACAGGCCGTTCAATACGCAGGAGCGACGGTACAGGCCTGCGCCCTGGTGGGTGGAGGGGCTCGCAGCGAGTATTGGGCGCAGTTGTTGGCGAATATCCTGGAGCGAGAAATCTACACCTTGCAGGGCAGCGAATTGAGTGCGTGCATTGGCGCGGCGAAGCTGGGGTTTGTGGCCAGCGGGCAGGGCGCGCACCTGTTACAGGCTGGTATGCCTGCCAAGAAGCGCTATCTGCCGGACCCCAGCCAGCGCGCTGCGTTGCACGCGCGTTATCGCAAGTTCCAGGGGCTGATATCGGCGGCGAAAGCCCTGCATGATTAAGCACTGACGCTGCTGATTTTCAAGTCAGTGGCGGTCGAGCCACACCGTCTGCGCATTGCAAAACTCACGCACGCCGAAGTGCGACAGCTCACGGCCAAACCCGCTTTTCTTCACGCCACCAAAGGCTACCCGCGGGTCTGAGGCGCAGTACCCATTGATAAACACACCGCCGGTCTCCAACTGATTGGCAATCTGTCGCGCCCGCTCCAGGTCGGCCGTGAAGATTGTCGATGTCAGGCCGAACTCGCTGTCGTTGGCGAGTGTCAGGGCGTGTTCGGCATCACGGGCGGTGATGATCGAGGCCACCGGGCCAAACAGTTCCTGCTTGAATGAGGTCATCTGATTGGTGACATCCCCCAGTACTGTCGGTTGATAATAATTCCCGGCGCCTTCGACTTTGCCGCCACCCAGCAGCAGCGTTGCGCCTTCGGCCAGGGTGTCCTGGACTTGTTGATCCAGCTCATCGCGCAGATCGAAGCGTGCCATGGGGCCCACGTAGGTTTCGATAGACTGCGGGTCACCGATGATCAACTGGCGGGTTGCGGCGACGAAACGTGCGGTAAACGCTTCGACCACACCTTGCTCGACAATCAGGCGCTTGGCAGCGGCACACACCTGGCCGGTGTTCTGGTAACGGCCAATCACGGCAGCCTGGACAGCAGCCTCCAGATCAGCATCGTTGAGCACGATAAACGGATCGGAACCTCCCAGTTCCAGCACGCATTTCTTCAAGGCCGCACCTGCTTGGGCGCCAATCGCCATACCGGCGCGCACGCTACCAGTGAGTGTCACAGCGGCGATGCGAGGGTCGGCGATAGCGTTGGAAACACCTTGCTGGTCGACGTTGATCACCTCAAACAGGCCCTCGGCAAACCCCGCACTCTGGAAGGCATCACGCAGCAGGTAGGCGCAACCCATCACGTTTGGCGCGTGTTTGAGTACGTAGGTGTTACCGGCGATCAGCGTGGGTACTGCGCCACGCAGCACTTGCCAGATCGGGAAGTTCCACGGCATCACGGCCAGGATCGGCCCCAACGGGCGGTATTCGATGCGGGCCTGGCCGTTGTCCACCTGGACGGGCTCGGCCAGCAACATGGCCGGGCCGTGGGCGGCGTACCACTCACAAAGTTGAGCACATTTTTCAATCTCGGCGCGGGCCTGGGTGATCGGCTTGCCCATTTCCAGGGTGATCATCTGCGCCATGGGGGTGATGCTGTCTCGTAGGGCCTGGGCCAGATCAATCAGCTTTTGTGCACGTTGCTCGACCGCTGTGCGGCGCCAGACAGCAAAGCCTGCGCTAGCTCGGGTCAGTGCCGCGTCTAGCTGCGCCGGGGTTTCAAAAGGGTATTGGCCGACTGTCTCGCCGTTGGCGGGGTTGATGGAAGCAGCGTAGGGAAGGGGAGTCATGGCACCGTCCTGCTCAATGAAGAATGAGCTCAGGTTACGGCGCTATTACTTTTTCGGAAACTGAATAATACTAAGTCTTTCGTTCACGTTTGGAGAATGATTTGGATCTGGTCCAGCTGGAAATTTTCAAGGCGGTGGCGGAGCAGGGCAGCATCAGTTCCGCTGCCCAGTTGATTCACCGGGTACCGTCAAACCTCACCACGCGTATCAAGCAGTTGGAACAGGACCTGGGTGTAGACCTGTTTATTCGCGAGAAGAGCCGCCTGCGTCTGTCTCCGGCTGGCTGGAGTTTTCTCGGCTACGCCCGGCGCATCCTGGAACTGGTGCAAGAGGCACGCATGACCGTCGCCGGCGATGAGCCCCAGGGGCCGTTCGCCCTCGGCTCCCTGGAAAGTACCGCTGCCGTGCGGATCCCCGCGCTGCTGGCCGCGTACAACCAGAAGCACCCCAAGGTCGAACTGGCCCTGGCTACAGGGCCTTCCGGCACCATGATCGACGGTGTGCTCTCCGGGCACCTGAGCGCCGCGTTCGTCGACGGACCGGTGTTGCACCCAGCGCTGGAAGGCGTTCCGGTGTTTGAGGAAGAAATGGTCATCATCGCGCCGCTGCACCACCCGCCGATCACCCGTGGGCAGGACGTCGGCGGCGAGAGCCTGTACACCTTCCGGCCCAACTGCTCCTATCGGCATCACTTTGAGAGTTGGTTTACTCAGGATAGCGCCGTGCCCGGCAAGATCTTCGAAATGGAGTCGTACCACGGCATGCTTGCCTGTGTCAGCGCCGGTGCCGGGTTGGCGTTGATGCCCCGCAGCATGCTGGAGAGCATGCCGGGGTTTACGGCGGTAAGTGTCTGGCCGCTGTCGGACAACTTGCGTTTTTTGCAGACGTGGCTGATCTGGCGCCGGGGCACGGTGTCCCAGAGCTTGACCATGCTGGTGCGGTTGTTGGAGGAGCAGGGGTTGGTGAGGGCGCAGGCCTGATCAGCCTGCGCCCGCCTTTTAGTGGGTACCGCGAGGAATGGTCTTGAGCAGGTCTGCCGGGCTGATGTGGCCCACCACCTGCTGCACGCCGCTACCCGGCAGCGGAAGGCCAAGGATGTGCCCCTTGATCTTGCCCACTACGTGCATCTCGCAAGGCTTGCAGTCGAACTTCAGTGTCAGCACTTCATCGCCGTGAATCAACTGCATCGGTGCGACCTTGGTGCGTACGCCGGTGACACCCTTGGCCTGCTTGGGGCACAGGTTGAAGGAGAAGCGCAGGCAGTGCTTGGTGATCATCACCGGCACCTCGCCGGTTTCCTCGTGGGCCTCGAAAGCCGCATCGATCAACTTGACCCCGTGACGGTGATAGAACTCCCGGGCCTTCTGGTTATAGACGTTGGCAAGGAACGACAGGTGCGCCTCCGGGTACACCGGCGGCGGCGTGGTTTCTGCTTTGCGAGCGCCCCGTGGATGAGCCTGGATGCGGGCGACGGTCAGTGCTTCGATCACTTCACGGCGCACGGCCTTGAGCTGTGAGTTGGGGATAAAGAACGCCTGCGGTGCATCCAGCTCGATGGCCGTGGCGTGGTACTGGGTGGTGCCCAGTTGACCCAGCAGGTCGTGCAGTTGCTCAAGGGCCTGTTCCGGCTTGTTGGCCACGCCGAACGGGCCGGGCAGGGCTACGCTGGCGCTGACGCCTTCCTCGCTGGTGGCGGTCAATTCCAGGTGTTCTTCACGCAAGCGAGCAACCCAGGACAAGCCGACCCGGCGCTCGGCGGAGGTCTTGAGCAAGGCCTGCTGCCAGTTGTGATCCAGGTTGCGGTTCAACGGATGGTTTGGCCGCAGGTTGTGCAACCCGGCCGGCATTTCGTTGGGCTCAACACGGTAGCGGTAGCGTTTTTCACCGTCTTCATCGAACTCGCCTTTGGGCTCGGCGATGTTCGCGCGAAACCCCACGACCTCGCGCTTGACCAGCACGTTGAGGCCGTCACCGTTGGATAACGGTTCATGGGTTACTACCTGCAGGTCACGCTTGCCGGCTTTCTCCACAACGCCTACCGGCAGGCCGGTAAAGGTTGGAGTGTCAAAGGCGCCGATGTCGATCTTGCGATCACTGACAAAGTAGTCGGTGCTGCCGCGATGGAAGGTCTTTTCCGGATCCGGCAGGAAGAAGTGCGCGGTACGGCCGCTGGACGCACGGGTAAGGTCCGGGCGGTCCTCGAGGATTTCATCCAGGCGCTGGCGATAATAGGCGGTGATGTTCTTCACATAGCCCATGTCCTTGTAGCGCCCCTCGATCTTGAACGAGCGCACGCCTGCATCCACCAGTGCACGCAGGTTGGCGCTCTGGTTGTTGTCTTTCATCGACAACAGATGCTTCTCGAAGGCGACGACGCGGCCCTGGTCATCCTTCAAGGTGTAGGGCAGGCGGCAGGCCTGGGAACAATCACCGCGGTTGGCGCTGCGGCCGTTCTGGGCATGGGAGATGTTGCACTGGCCGGAAAATGCCACGCACAACGCGCCGTGGATGAAGAACTCGATGGCCGCGTCGGTTTCATCGGCAATCGCACGAATCTCCTGCAGGTTCAGCTCGCGGGCCAGTACCAATTGGGAAAAGCCGGCCTGATCGAGAAACTTGGCGCGCCCCAGGGTACGGATATCGGTTTGGGTGCTGGCATGCAACTCAATCGGCGGGATATCCAGCTCCATCACCCCCAGGTCCTGCACGATCAGCGCATCGACGCCGGCATCGTACAGTTGGTGGATCAGCTTGCGGGCCGGCTCCAGCTCGTTGTCATGCAGGATCGTATTGATGGTGGTGAACACCCGTGCGTGATAGCGACGAGCGAACGCCACCAATTGGGCGATTTCACTGACCTCGTTACTGGCGTTGTGGCGGGCGCCGAAGCTGGGGCCGCCGATGTACACGGCATCGGCACCGTGCAGGATGGCTTCACGGGCGATGGCCACGTCGCGGGCCGGGCTGAGCAATTCCAGGTGATGCTTGGGCAAGGACATAGTTTTTTTAGTCAGGCTTGTCACGGTCGAGGCGAGCATTGTATCTGCGAAATGTCTGATAGACATCCGTATCTCGGTCGGGCAGGCGACCGCTGGCTGAACGGTTCGCCGATAAACCTGTTGAATCAGCCCTTGGCCGCCATTGCGGTGACCTCCACCCGCATGCCTTCGGCTGCCAGGGCGGCTACACCGACAGCGGCACGTACCGGCCAGGGCTTGGAAAAGTAGCGCTTATAGACTTCATTGAATTCGGCGCGATCTGCCATATCAGTGAGGTAGATGGTCAGGTGCATGACCCGGTCCATGGAACTGCCGGCGCGCTCCAATGCCACCTTTAGGGCTTGCAGGGTGCATTCACTTTGCCGGGTGATATCGCCCAGTTCCAGGCTGCCGTCGGCGCGGGTGGGAATCTGGGTGGAGACGAGGATGCCGTTGAAGCCGATGACATCGGAGGAGATGGAGTCTGCGTCCGGGTCGGGGGTGAAGCTGAGGTCGTGGTTGGCCATGGGGTTCTCTTGTTCAGGGTAAGTGGGTTGCAGGTGGGGTTGGAGCCTCGACGGCCCCAACGCCACCCTGGTTACTGCTTGGCTGCCAGTAATGCCGGGGTTCGTGGCGGGACCAGGCGTTTGCTGCCGGCTGACTCGAACGCCGAGGCCAGGTGTAGCAACATGGAATCGTCATAGGCTCGACCGGCGAAAGTCAGGCCCACGGGCATGCCGATATCCGCCATGACGCCCATCGGCACGGTGACCGTGGGCACGCCTAGATGCCGAATGGCGAGGTTGCCGTTGGCGACCCAGACCCCATTGCTCCAGGCGATATCGGCAGACTGTGGATCGACATCGGCATTCGCCGGGCCCACATCGGCCACCGTCGGGAAGATCACCGCCTCGAGCCGCAACTGGTCCATCCAGTCCTCAAGGTCGACACGCCGTGTGTGTTCAAGCCCGCGCAACCCATCGGGCAACGTGCTGATTTCGTCCCACGGGGTAATGCCGCGTTCGGCCATCCGTACATATTCGTCCATGCCCGCGGCCAAGCCGTCTTCACGATTAGGCAGGGTGCCCGGATCATGGGGGAAAATCCGTGACCCCTCCACGTCCACCAGGCGGTTTAGCGCAGGATCGCCGTTTGCCCGCAGAAAATCGTCGAAGGCCCAGGCCGTCAGGTCCCACAGCTCATGGTGCAGGAACTCCCTGGACACCAGGCCACGGGTAAACACCGTCGGTGTGCCCGGGCGATCGCCTTCGCAATTGGAGACCAGCGGAAAATCGACGTCGACCACTTCGGCGCCAGCCGCTTCGAGCACTGTGCGAGCCGCCGCCCAAAGGTCAATCACTGAAGCCCGGGTATGGATGCGCTGCCCCGTTGGGCCGCCAATCCCGGGTGCCTCGCTGGTGCCTGCCGCAGCATCCGTATTGATGTACATGCGGGGCACGCCGAAGCGCTTGCCGGCGAGCGCGGCGGTATCGGCGGCCAGCGCGACATAGGAGGCCGGACGCACCGAGGCCACGCTCGGAATCGGTACCCAGGGTTGCATTCGCCACAGGTCACCGCGTACGTCCGGGTCTTCAGCCACCACCACATCGAGCACCTCGAGGAGGTCAGCCATGGTCCTGGCGTAGGGCACAACCACATCCATTGTTGGTGTCAGCGGCCAGTTGCCGCGCACCGAGATCACGCCACGGGAGGGGGTATAGGCACACAAACCATTGTTGGAGGCCGGGCCGCGCCCGCTCGACCAGGTTTCTTCCGCCAGGCCGAACGCCGCGAAACTGGCGGCGGTTGCCGTGCCGGCACCGTTAGATGAACCCGATGCGAAAGGTGCAGTGAGATAGTCAGCGTTGTACGGGCTCTCGGCCCGGCCATAGACCCCGCGCTGCATGCCGCCATTGGCCATCGGCGGCATATTGGTCTTGCCCAGGCAAATGGCACCGGCGGCGCGCAGACGTTCGATGGTGAATGCATCGCGGTACGCGGTCAGATTGGCGAAGGCGGGGCTGCCGGAAGCGGCGGTGAGCCCCTTGACCAGATAACTGTCCTTGGCCGTATAGGGAATGCCATCGAGCGGCCCCAGCGTCTCGCCCTTGGCCCTGCGAGTATCGGACGCCCGGGCGTCCTGGAGCGCATCGGGGTTGCGCACCACTATCGCGTTGAGGGCGGTGCTGGTGTGGGGGCCGTCGTAGGCATCGACCCGGGCGAGATAGGCCTGGACCAATTCAACCGCCGTGGTCTGGCCGGATTCGAGCGCAGCACGCAGCTGGGCAATGGAGACTTCGGTTACTTCGATCACGTTGTTCTCGCCGACTGCCGGTGGGTGGAGTAAGTAAACCCTTTGGAAATAGTCTACTGACAGAACTTTTGCAGTACCAGAGAAGGACCACGACCTGCGTCAGTTTTAACGTGCCCAAGGTGTTTCCACCAAAGCGGTGGGGCTGTTTTCACGGTTCCTAAAGTACGCCTCGGTTCTGCCGATAACGGATTTGAATCATTGGTTTTGCCAAGCCCTGAACAGCCGACTGGCTCCAAGCACGCGCACGTCTCGTCAGCCGTCTGCCCGCTTTATTCTGGCTCAATTACATGGAGTAAGAGTGAATGCCTCCCCACCCGCGCTTTTTTGAACATTACCGCAAAGCCGACCGAATAATGCTTGCCCTGATCTGGCTGATGTTCCTGTTCGCCTTGGGCTTGGCTTTCTGGCACGACACATTTATCCAGGCGTCTTTAGTCGGCGGTGGCACCAGTGTGTTGTTGACGCTGCTGTATCGCGCAATAGGCGGGACACGATGGATGCGATGTGGCTTGGCCATTGGCCTGATGGTCATGGCTGCCTTGCATATCAATCAGGCGCAGGGGGTCATTGAGTCCCATTTTGGTATTTTTGCGTTGTTGGCGGTGCTGACGTTTTATCGTGACTGGATGCCGATCCTGGTCGCCGCGCTAACCATCGCGGCTCACCATGTGGTGTTCCATGCCCTGCAACATCAAGGTTTTCCTCTCTACGTCATGGCGCATCACGGTGGCTGGACGATGATCTTCGTACATGCGTTCTATGTGGTCATGGAGACGATTGCTCTGCTATATCTTGCGGTGCATAGCCAGGCCGAAGCGCTCGAGAGCCAAGAAATGCTGGAGAAAATGTTGGCGGTTACCTCCCAGTTCACTGGCGGCGCTGACAAGGGAGATAAACAGAAGGTCCATGTATCGCTTGCGGGGCGTTTCGATCAATTCCTGAGGCAGATTACCGGGTTGATTGATGGTGTTGTTCGCGACTCTCATGGTTTGGGTGAACTGGGGCAAGAGCTTGCCAAGGCCAGCGTTACGCTGGAAAAAGGTGCAAAGCATCAACTGGCAGAGATTGCCCAGATGACAGGGTCGATGCAGCGGATGGGGGACGCGATGGGGCATATTGTCGTTCACGTCGAGCATGCCGTTGAACATGCCGGCCAGGCCAGCATGCAAATCGTTCGAGGACAGCAAAGCGTAAGCCGGGCCCAGCATGAAATCACGCAGTTGGCATCGCGAATAAAAGGCACCAACGAAACGGTACAGGTCTTGGCGGTACAGGCGGAGCAAATCGGTACCGTTCTGGAAGTCATCAGCAGTATTGCTGAACAAACCAACCTGTTGGCCCTCAACGCCGCAATCGAGGCAGCCCGCGCTGGCGAGCAAGGCCGCGGGTTTGCAGTCGTGGCCGATGAAGTTCGCAGCCTGGCACAGCGGACCGCCACTTCTACCAAGGAAATCAAAACGATCATCGAAGCCTTGCAGCACGGCAGCCGCAAAGCCGTCGAAGCCATGCGTGACAGTCGTGAAGGCGTGGAACGCTGTGTCGAAGATAGCCAACTGGCGGTCACGATGTTGCAGGCCGTGGGCGGCGATATATCACATATAGACCAACTCAATGAGCGTATTGTCACCACGACCCGCGAACAATCCACGGCGAGCTTCGAGATTGTCGGTCGCCTGCAGTCTGTGCAGAGCATTGCGCAAAACACCGCGGACGACGTCGAAACCCTTGCCTTGAGCAGCCAGCGCTTACCTCCGATCGCTATTCGTCTGGATGCACTGGGCCGAACCTTTCACCCGTGAGAACGGCCTGGAACAGCGCTTGAGGAGCGGTGTCCGGGCCTCTCGTCCATCAAGCCTGATCCGTTGATTATGGGTTTACTGCACCAGTAAGAGTGATCCGGAAACGAAAGCGAATACGAGTACGAAGCGGCGTAATCGCTGCTCGTTAATGAGGTGGCGAGCCCAGTAACTGGCGATCACGCCCAAGGCCAAGGGGAAACACAAGGTCAATACAGGTGAAATTTGCTTTGCGTGCAGATGCCCCCCTGCGGCCAAGACCACCAGTGAGATCAATTCACCGACCAAAAAGCACAGGGCCACAGAACCTCTTAGTGTGGCAACCGGCGAGTGTTGGTAAACAAGTGCAAGAGGGGGGCCGCCGACACCCGTGGCGGTCTCGGTGATACCTGTGATCAGGCCCGTTGAGATCAGGGCTCGACGCCCTGGCACGAAGGAAGGGGCTATCCAGGTTGCTAGACAAGCTGCAATTGTTGATAGGCCAATGAGCAAATTAAGTTGAGAGAGCGGTAGCCAGAACAGTATCCAGACTCCGCCGAAGGTCCCTACAAAACGTCCGAGTGTAATCCAGGAGCTCCCTCTGAAATCGATTGCCTTGCGCTCCCTCCATGCGATGGCCGCATTCAATGGCAGAGCAAATCAATAATACTGGACAACGTCAGCGCATTGATGCGCCCTTCGCCACGCTCGTGGTTCGTGAGTCCAGCTCGAAGTAGCCACGAAAAACAGCGCCGTCCTCGTTCCAAGTCCTTCAAGGCTCAGGTGATTCAAGAGAGCCCCCATCTGGCACGTGGCAGATGCCGCCGCAGAGAAGCGGCACCCAGTTATACGTCATCAACGTCGTAAGCGTCTGCTGGTTGGAGGAGTACTCAACGGTTTGCGCAGAAGGATGTCTGTATACTCGAAATTGAATTTTAATGTTTTTTATATGATAATAAAACATTTACAAGCGGCCTGTATGCTGTGAATATGTCTGTGCGAATTTAAAAAAACAAAATCGCCCGCGGTGCTGATCCCGATCAGGCCATAACAAAAACGACATAACACAGGCTTGAAGCCGGCACCTGCCCCAGGCCGGACTTTTCAGCGAAGGAGAATCTCTCCCGTGCATCGCTTACTCAACAGATCTCTGTGCGTCACCCTGCAAGCCCTTAGTGTGGTTGCCCTTGGCGCTGGTTTTGCTCAGGCCGACACTATGCTGCGCGTCGGTTTGAATGCCGATATCCGCAGCACCGAGCCCGGCGTCAACCGTGATGAAAATACCGACACCGTGATGCTGCACATCGTCGAAGGTCTGGTGGCCCATCGGGAGGACGCGTCTGTCGGTCCGTTGCTGGCCCGGGAGGTCCAGCAGTCCGAAGACGGCCTGAGCTACACCTTCAAGCTGCGCGAAGGGGTGCACTTTCAGAACGGTGCAACGTTGACGTCGGCTGACGTCAAGTGGACCTGGGAACACTACCTCAACCCACAGACGCAGTGGCGCTGCCTGGCAGAGTTCGATGGCCGTGGCGGAGCGAAAATCACCCGTATCGAAACCCCCGACCCGCTTACCGTGACGTTCCATCTCGACCAGCCAAGCGGGCTATTCCTGGCGTCGATGGCGCGTCCTGACTGTGCTGGCAGTGGCATCCTGCACCCGGACTCGGTGGCGGCGGACGGACGTTGGAAGGCCCCCATCGGCACCGGTCCTTTCAGCCTGTCCGAATGGAAGCCTGGCCAGTTCGTGGAACTGGCCCGCTTCAAGGATTACAGCGTACGTGAAGATGCCGCCCCGGACGGTTTCACGGGCAAGAAACAGGCGCTGGTAGATGTGCTGCGCTTCATGATCATCCCCGATGCGTCATCGGCGAAGGCAGCCTTGATGTCGAACAACATCGACCTGCTGCCGAACGTGTCCGCCAGCGATGCCCAGGAATTCAAGGCGATGCCGGGGATTCAGGTTTCGGTCAGTCCAATCATGGCGATCTGTGGGCTGTTGTTCCAGACCAACGACCCGTTGCTCAAGGATGTGCGCATTCGCCAGGCCATTGCCCTTTCGCTGGATTACGGGCAAATGGTCACTGCCTTATCCAATGGCTTGTCGGAGCCGAACAACTCGGCCATTCCCCAAACCAGCCCTTTCTATAGCGCAACGGCGAAACAAGGTTACCGCTACGATCCGCAAGAAGCCCAACGCCTGCTCAAAGACGCCGGCTACCACGGCCAGCCAATCAAGATGATCGTCAACAAACGCTATTCGCAGATGTTCGACATGGGCTTGTTGAGCCAGGCGATGGCCCAGGGCAGCGGTTTGAATATCGAGATGGAAACCCTGGAGTGGGGCACACAGCTGGAGCGCTACCAGAGCGGAAACTACCAGATGATGTCCTTCTCCTATACCTCTCGACTGGACCCGGCGCTAGGCTTTGATTCGCTGATGGGCGACAAGAGCAAAGAGCCACGCAAGGTCTGGGACAACCCCAAGGCTCAGGCGCTGTTGCGTGATGCGGTGCGCCAGAACGACACCGGCAAGCGCCAGGAGCTGTTCGACCAATTGCACAGGATGATGATCCACGACACACCGATGGTGATCATCTACAACGGCACCGTTGTTGGCGCTCTGCGCGACAGCGTGCGCGGTTATCACTCCTGGCCTGTGTCCACGCCGCGACTGTGGGGCGTCAGCCTCGCGGCACAGTAAGGCGGAGCCTGCTCATGTTGCGTTTTATCCTGCAAAAACTCGGGATGGCGATCCCGACCCTGTTGCTGATTTCAGTGATGGTATTTGCCTTGATCCGCTTGATTCCCGGTGACCCTGCACTGTTGATGCTCGGCGATATGGCCGACCCGCAGAGCCTGGCAGACATGCGCAGGACCCTTGGGCTGGATCACTCGTTGGTCACCCAGTTCCTGATCTGGTTCAAGGCGGTGCTCAGTTTTGACCTGGGTTTCTCCATCAGCACCAAGCAGGCAGTATTGCCGCTGATCCTGGACCGTTTCAGCGTGAGCGCAACCAATGTGATGATGTCGGTGTTATTGGCCACGCTGATTGCGGTACCGGTGGGCCTGGTCGCTGCCTGGAAGCAGAACACGGTGCTGGACCTGGGACTGGTCACGGCAGCCACCTTGCTGTTGTCGATTCCCAGCTTCTGGCTTGGCCTGCTGCTGCTTCACGCCTTTGGTATCCAGCTTGGCTGGCTACCGGTGGTGGGCTACGTCAGTTTCGCCCAGGCGCCCTGGCAAGCCATGAGCTACATGGTGCTGCCGATTGTCACCTTGACCCTGGTGGAACTGGGCGCCATCACCCGCATGGCCCGGGCCAGCACCATCGAAGTGCTGCGCCTGGAATACATCGCTCACGCCCGTGCCAAAGGTTTGTCTGAGCGTGCGGTGCTGTGGCGGCATGCCTTGCCGAATGCGTTTGCCCCCACCTGGACATTGGTCGGCCTGATCCTGGGCAATCTGCTGGGAGGCATCGCGGTGTTGGAAACCGTGTTCACACTGCCGGGCATTGGTCGGCTGATGGTGGACGCGATCTTTGCTCGCGACTACCCGGTGCTGCAGGGTTGCCTGCTGCTGATTACCTTCATCTATGTGCTGGTCAACCTTTGCGTGGACCTGCTCTACCCATTGTTCGACCCAAGGGTGAAGTTATGAGTTCGAATATTCCTTTGACGGCTGCTGCGGGCAATGCGGGCAAACACCCACGAGCCTGGCCTGCGGCCAACGCATTGATCGGTGGCAGCCTGTTGCTGGTGTTGGTTTTCCTGGCGTTACTGGGTTTGGTCTGGAGCCCGTTCGACCCGCTGCGTATCGACCTGTTGTCGCGTTTCCAGGCGCCTTCGGCCACACATTGGCTGGGCACCGACGAGTTTGGTCGGGATGTCTTCAGTCGATTGTTGATTGGTGCGCGCACCAGTTTGTGGGTCAGTCTGCTGACGGTCAGTGTGGCGGTGCTGAGCGGTACCCTGATCGGCATGCTCGCCGGCTATCTGCGAGGCTGGACTGACCGCGTACTGATGATGTTCAACGATGCGTTACTGGCCTTTCCGGGGATCCTGATGGCCTTGGGCATCATGGCAATCATTGGTGCCAGCAAGTACGGTATCGTCCTGGCGCTTGGCATTGCCTACACGCCGTCGGTGGTCCGGGTGGTGCGCGGCACGGTGCTGTCGCTGCGCGAGCTGGAATACATCGAAGCCTCGCGGGTGATCGGCAACTCCGAGCTGTACACCATGGTTCGGCATATTGCCCCCAATTGCCTGGCGCCGCTGTGTGTCCTGGCCACCAGCATGTTCGGCTGGGCGCTGCTCTCGGAAAGCGCCCTGAGCTTCCTCGGCCTGGGCGTGCCACCGCCGGCGGCGACCTGGGGCAACATGCTCGCCAGTAGCCGGCCTTACATTGCGTCAGCCCCCTGGCTGGGGATTTTCCCAGGCCTGTTTATCTGCCTGGCGCTGTTGGCGATCAATCTGTTTGGCGACGCACTGCGTGATCGTCTCGACCCCCGGATGAGGAAATGAGCATGTCAGCCAAGCCTGTTCTGCTGAGTGTGGAAAACCTGAAGATTCGCGTGGGTGAGCACGGACCGCTGGCGGTCGATGACTTGAGCTTCAGCGTGGCGCCGGGTGAGATCGTTGCGTTGGTGGGGGAGTCGGGCAGCGGCAAGACCATGGCTGCCCGTGCCGCAATCGGCCTGCTGCCGTTGCCGATGCAGCTCTGTGGCGGGCGCCTGGAGTTCCAGGGGCTCGACCTGGCCAGCGCTAATATCGAACAGCTGCGGGCCATTCGCGGGGCGAGCATCGGTATGGTGTTCCAGGAGCCAATGGTCTCCCTCAACCCTGCCTTGAAGATCGGTCGACAGATGAGTGAAGCCCTTAAGCTGCACACCGACCTGGATGCCGGGCAGATCCGAGAGCGTTGCCTGACCATGCTACGGCGTATCGGTATCAAGGATGCCGAAGGCTGCCTTGAATCCTATCCGCACCAGTTCTCCGGTGGCATGCGTCAACGGATCATGCTGGCTTCGGTGATGTTGTTGCGCCCGGCGTTGTTGATCGCTGATGAGCCGACCACCGCCCTGGATTGTCTGGCGCAACTGGACGTGATCGAACTGATGCTCGAACTGACCCGGGAGCAGGGTACGGCCATCTTGTTTATCAGCCATGACCTGTCGCTGGTGGCGCGTTATGCCCACAAGGTAGTGGTAATGCGTCATGGCCAATCGGTGGAGCAGGGCAGTATCGAAGAAATCTTGCTGACACCCAAGGCCGAGTACACCCGCCAGTTACTGGAGGCATTGCCACGCCGTGGCACATTGGCAACGTTGCCCGAAAGCAGCGGGCCGCTGGTGGAGGTCGACCAGGTGTGTATCGAGCATCCGGGACCGACTTCGTTTTGGGGCAAACGCCATTTCAAGCGCGTCGTCCATTGCGCCAGTCTAGCCATCGCGCCGGGAGAAACCCTGGCTCTGGTGGGCGGCAGCGGTTCGGGCAAGACCACTCTCGGCCGTTCGTTGGTGGGTTTGATCAAACCCTGCGCCGGTGCGATCCGCTTCAAGGGCGTGGATATCCTCAAGGCTGCCAACCGCACCCATCGGTTGCAATGCCAGATGATCTTCCAGGACCCCTATTCATCCCTCAATCCACGGATGAAAATCGGTGAGATCCTTGCCGAGCCTTTGCGTCACGAGCCCGGCCTGAATGCCGGCCAGCGTCGCGAACGGGTGGCACAGACCCTGCGTGACGTGGGCCTGGCTGAACAGTTTGTCGAGCGCTTTCCCCATCAACTGTCAGGCGGCCAACGCCAACGCGTAGCCATTGGGCGCGCCTTGGTACGCCATCCGCAGTTGGTGATCGCCGATGAGCCGATTTCCGCGTTGGACATGACTATCCAGAAGCAGATCCTCGAACTGTTCGAGCGCCTGCAGGCGCAATACGGCTTTGCCTGCCTGTTCATCTCCCATGACCTTGCGGCGGTGGAGCGCATTGCCCATCGGGTGGCGGTGATGCATCAGGGCGAAGTAGTGGAGGTGGGGGGCCGGGAGCAAATCTTCGACCGCCCGCAGCACCCCTATACCCGCCAGTTACTGGCAGCCGCCAGCCCCCTGGAGAAACTGGCCGACGGCGGTTACCGAATACGACCCACCCACCTTTGAATTAACACCCCCGGTCTCCCCGCGCGCTCGCCTGAAACGGGCGCGATGGGGGAAGCCATGTCCAAAAAAACAATAAGACCTACTCACCCACAACGACTGCCAGGAGCCATGCGCATGAATAATAATCTGAACCTGATCTTGAAAGGCGTCGGCCTTATGAGCGGGGGCCTCTTATGTGCCCCGGCCTATGCGGACTTCATCAAGGACAGCAAGGCCAATCTGGAGCTTAAAAACTACTACTTCAACCGTGACTACCGCGAAGATGCCGGGCAGTCCAAGCGCGAGGAATGGGCCCAGGGTTTTATCCTCAATCTGAAGTCGGGTTTCACCGAAGGCACGGTTGGTTTTGGTGTCGATGTGGTCGGTATGCTCGGCCTGAAGCTCGACTCCAGCCCGGACCGCTCGGGCTCCGGTCTGTTGTCACGGGACAATGAGGCCGAACCGGGCAAGCCAAGCTACGCCAAGCGCGCCCAGAATGAGTACTCCAAGTTGGGCGTGACCGGCAAAGTGCGCTTTGCCAAGAGCGAGCTACGCAGCGGTTATCTGCTGCCGGACTTGCCCACGTTGCAGCCCAACACCAGTCGCCTGTTCCCGCAGACCTTTCGCGGTACTCAACTGACTTCCGGGGATATCACTGGCCTGGCATTGACCGCAGGTCAGATCGACCGGACCAAGCAGCGTGAGTCCACCGACTACGAGGACATGGGCCTGACCAGTCAAAATGGTGCCTACAAGAGCTCGGCCAAAAGTGACCAGTTCCGCTTCCTGGGGGGTGATTACAAGGTCAATCCGAACGTGACCCTGACTTACCATTTTGCGCAGTTGGAGAATATCTACCAGCAGCACTATGTGGGAATGAAAAATAGCTTCGCCCTCGGTGACGGCACGCTGAAAACCGACATCCGCTATTTCGATGCGGACAAGTCCGGTGCAGGGCTGGCGGGCAAGGTCGACAACCGCGCACTGAGTACTCGCCTGACGTATAGCTACAGGGGCCACAGCCTGGGCGGCGGCTACCAGGAACAGTATGGCGATACGCCGTTTACCTATGTGGACGGCACCAACACTTATCTGTTCTCCGAGTATCAACTGAGCAACTTCTCACAGACCAATGAGCGGGTGTGGCATGCCCGTTACGACTTCGACTTTGCAGCGCTGGGGATTCCCGGCTTGACGTTCTCGACACGCTGGGCCCGGGGTGATCAGGCCCAGGTGAAGGGGTTTGAGGGTGAGGGACGTGAGTGGGAGCGGGATATCGACTTGGGGTATGTGTTTCAGTCGGGAGCGCTCAAGGGAGTTTCCCTGCGCTGGCGCAATGGCTTGAATAAAGCCAACTACCTGCGGGACATGAGTGAAAACCGGGTGATTGTTGGTTATACCGTGGCGCTTTGGTGATGAATATGGGCCTACAGGGTTCCCTCGCTCCGGCATTGCTCCGTGGGCCCTACGCATCATCCCTTATTCCGTGCGACCCCCATTTTACTGGCAACTTCCAGGTGCCGATGAAGCAGGGTCGAAGCCCATTCGTGATCCCCCTGTTCCAGGGCATCAAGAATCGCCAGGTGTTCACGGCAAGACACCTTGACCCGCTCGACGTTGCTGGCCGAGTGGAATTCGGTCAGGCGGCGCAGACGGTTCTGTTGCTGGATCGCTTGCAGGATATAGGTATTGCCGGACGCAGTGGCGAGCAGCTCATGGAACTCGGCGTTGCTTTCGAAAAAGCGCTGGCCGTCGACCTGCCCTTCAAGCAGTTCAAGCTGACGTTCGCGGCAGCGCCGGAATTGCTCGGCGTTGATCTTGAAGCTCGGCTCCAGCAACCCGGCTGGCTCCAGCAACATGCGAAAGCGATAGCTCTCAAAACGCGTCTGCGGGCTGCTCAAGGTCGGCAGGAACAACCAGCCATGACCGTGCTTGCGCTGCATCACGCCTTCATCGGAGAGACGCAGCAGGCAACGTCGCAGCACGCTTTTGCCGACGTTGTAGCGGCGCAACAGATCGCTTTCGGAAATCTGGTCGGGCAACAACTGGTTCAACCGGTCGTCAATCACCCGGGTGTACAGGTCATCTTCCTCGTTGTGCAGTTCGCTGGCCTGTTGCGCCAGGCCGCTGGTGGTTTGCAGCGGTACGCGAAAACCCTGTTGGGGCAACGGCTCAATCAGCTTTTGTTCAGCCAGGTACGACAGGGCACTGCGGATCGGCGAACGGGACACACCCAGGCGCTGGGTCAGTTCGACTTCCTTGAGGTGGCTACCGGGTTGCAGGTCGCCCGAGGCAATGGCGGACAGGATCTGGCCAGCGACTTTGGTCTGCAGCGAGGTGAGTTGAGACATGGCGCGTGGACGTTCCTGTGACAGGGGTGGGAAGGATAACCGAAAACCATGGAAAGCTTCGATACAGCGGAAACTGAATTATAGGCCGCTCAAATACATGTAGGCGCTACCGATAAATTTTTATCTGTATTATTTGAAATATAAAAACACTGTCGATGCATGAAGTGGCCATTTTGAGGATGCTTTGTTATGACCTATGTACCCCTGCCCAGAGCCTTGCCCCATGAAAGGGGAGTCGATGCCCGTGGCATTGTTGATTTCCTCGCGGCAGTCGCGGAAGCGGGACTCGAGTTGCACAGTTTCATGCTCTATCGCCAGGGGGCTGTGGTGACAGAAGCGTTCTGGCAACCGTACTCGGCCCGGCGCAAGCACGTGCAGCATTCTGCGACCAAGAGCTGGACTGCCACCGCTGTCGGTCTGCTGGTGGATGATGGGCGCTTGAAGCTCAATGACACCGTGATCAGCTTTTTCCCTGAACTGTGCCCGGTGGAGGTCAGTGCGAACCTCGCGGCCATGACCGTGGAAGACCTGCTGACCATGCGCACCGGCCATCAACGGGGCATCTCCGGCGGCGCCTGGCGCAACCTGCAAAGCAGTTGGGTTGCAGCCTTCTTGCAAGAACCGGTGGATGAGCCACCTGGCAAGTCGTTCATCTATAGCAGTGCCTCAAGTTTCATGTTGTCGGCAATTGTCACGCAGGTCAGCGGGCAAACGATGCATGCCCTGCTGGAGGAGCGGGTCCTTGGCTTTCTTGGCCTGGACCCACTGGAGTGGGACCTGGCGCCCGGAGGCTTCAATTCCGGGGGCAACGGTCTGAGTTGCACCACCGAAGACTCGTTGAAATTTGGCGTACTGCATCTGAATCAGGGCCAGTGGCAGGGCCGCCAGTTGCTGTCGCCGAAATGGATTGGCGAGGCCACCCGCAATCAGGTCGAAGACGTGTGGATGGGGGAGTTCGACGGCAAGCAGTACCTGCCGCGCAGCAAAGACGCCGCCAACGAAGTGCCGCGTGAGGGTTACGGCTACCAGTGGTGGATGACCAAGCACGAGGGTTACTACGCCTCAGGCGTCTTTGGCCAGTACTGCATCGTCCTGCCGGAGCAGGACACCGTGATCGCCTTCACCTGCGGCTTGCGCCTGGGCGAGCGACGTTTGCACGCGGCGCTCTGGGAGCATTTATTCCCGGCGTTGGGACGTGACGCAACGGATCCCAAGGCCTGCCAGGCACAACTCGATGCGCTGCTCGAGGGCCTGCGCCTGCCCATGCTGCAGGGCCTGAAGCAGTCGTCCAGTGCCCTGGCGCTGCAAGGGCGTTTTGCCATTGAACCGAACGAAGATGGGGTTCGTGAAATAGCATTCGATTTCCAGGCAGACTACTGCGACTTCAGCCTGGTGGACCACCGTGGTTCGCACCACTTGCGTATCGGTTTGCAGCAGCCCATCGAGTCCAGCACCAGCCTCACCGGCAACTATTTGCACCATCAATATCAACCAGAACAAACCCCGGTGATCGCCCACGGCTGTTGGGCGGCGGATGGCGAGTTGCTAATGGACTGGCGCTTCGTCGAAACCGCCTTCGCCGACCACGTCAGTTGCCGCGTTCAAGACGGGTGCTTGCTGTTCGATCGCGGCGTCAACACCAATGCCGGTTCCATGCAACGCCCGACGTTGACCGGTTCGCGGCTCTGAGCGCTTCATTCACTTTACGGAATACATCCCCATGAACCAGACCTCGGCCCTGTGGGCTCCTTTTACCGCAATGCGTCCATTCAATCGCCAACCGATGTTGTTCGACAGTGCTGCGGGCATGCACTACACCACCACCGACGGGCGCCAGGTGCTCGATGCCATGGCCGGGTTGTGGTGTGTCAATGCCGGTCATGGCCAGGCGCGGATTGTCGAGGCGATTCGCGAAGCGGCTGGTCGGTTGGATTTTGTGTCGTCGTTCAAGATGAGTCACCCGGCGGCGCTGACCATGGCCGACCAATTGGTGGCGATAGCGCCAGCGGGCCTGGATAAAGTGTTTTTCACCAACTCGGGCTCCGAGGCGGTGGACACTGCCCTGAAGATTGCCCGTGCCTACCACCAGGCCCGGGGTGATAGCCGTCGGACCAAGCTGATCGGTCGCGCCAAGGGCTATCACGGCATGGGCTTTGGTGGGCTGTCGGTGTCCGGTATCGGCCGCCAGAAGCGCGATTTCGGACCTTTGTTGGGGGATGTGGCACACCTGCCGCTGCCGTATGACGCCAGCCTGCGGTTCAGCTCTGGCCAGCCTGAACAGGGCGCTCACTATGCCGATACGTTGCTGCAACTGCTGGACATCCACGACCCGGCCACGGTGGCGGCGGTGATCGTCGAGCCGGTGACCGGTTCGGGTGGTGTCTACGCGCCGCCCCTGGGTTACCTGCAAAGACTGCGGGAAATATGCGACCGCCACGGCGTACTGCTGATTTTCGACGAAGTGATTACCGGTTTTGGCCGGCTGGGCCACTCGTTTGCGGCTCAAACATTCGGCGTGACCCCCGACTTGATGACTCTGGCCAAGGGCCTGACCAACGGCGCAGTGCCCATGGGCGGCGTACTCGTCAGTGGCACGGTGTACGAAGCGTTCATGAATGGCCCCGAGCAGGCCATTGAGTTGATGCATGGCTACACGTATTCGGCTCATCCACTGGCCTGCGCGGCAGGCCTGGCAACCCTGGCGGTGCATGAAGAGTTGGGCATCAATGCCCATGTCCAGCACATCGCGCCGGTCTGGCAGAGCGCGGCATTGGCGCTGCGCGAGCAGGGCCTGGTACTGGACGTGCGCGCCATCGGCATGCTCTGCGCGGTTGAGCTCAAGCCCCGTGACGGTGCCCCCGGCGCTCGTGCAGCCGAAGCGGCCCAGCGTTGTTTCGATGCAGGCCTGCTGGTACGTGCCTCGGGTGAGAACATCGTGCTATCGCCACCGTTGATCGTCAACGAAGAACAGATCGCCCTGATCTTCGACACCTTGCATTGCGCACTCGACGCAATTGCCTGAGGAGGCTCGATGAACTATCTGGATTTCTATATTGACGGCGAATGGGTCAAACCTTGTGCCGCTGAAACCCTGGCGGTGATCGATCCGTCCACCGAGTGCGCCATCGCCACGATCAGCCTGGGCTCCCGCGCAGATCTCGACCAGGCGGTGGCGGCGGCAAAGCGCGCATTTGCGTGCTATGGGCAATGGTCGCGCCAGCAGCGTCTGGAATTGCTGGCGGCAATCATCGACGGTTATCGCCAGCACAGCGAGGCCCTGGCTTTGTTGGTACATCAGGAGATGGGTGCACCGCTGTCACTGGCCCGCAGTGCCCACGTTCCGGCGGGCCTGGGGCACCTGCAACGGGCCTTTGATGTCCTGCGCGATTACCCTTTCGACCGACCTCACGGCAGCACCCTGGTGAGTCGCGAACCGATTGGCGTCTGCGGCCTGATCACCCCTTGGAACTGGCCACTGAACCAGCTCACCTGCAAACTCGCACCCGCCCTGGCCGCTGGCTGCACCATGGTGCTCAAGCCCAGCGAGAAAGCGCCGCTGTCAGCGATGCTACTGGCGGATATCCTGCATAAGGCTGGCGTGCCCAAAGGGGTGTTCAACCTGGTCAATGGCGACGGCCCGACCATTGGTGACGGTATCGCCCGTCATCCTGATATCGACATGGTTTCGTTTACCGGCTCCACTGGCGCAGGTATCGCCGTGGCCAAGGCCGCAGCAGACACCGTCAAGCGGGTATCCCAGGAGCTGGGTGGCAAGTCCGCCAACCTGATCCTTGCCGATGCCGATATCGACACCGCCGTACGCCACGGGGTCAGTAGCTGTTTTCGCAACAGCGGGCAGTCCTGTAATGCACCGACCCGGATGTTAATCCCACGAGCGCTGCAAGGCCGGGCGGTGGAGATTGCCAGGGAAGTGGCTGCTCACATCTGTTTCGACGGCAGCAACCCGGACACGGCCATGGGCCCACTGGCCAACCTCGCGCAGTTCGAGCGGGTCCAGGCCTTGATAGGTGCCGCCATGGACCAAGGCGCACGGCAGGTGTGTGGCGGCGTTGGCCGTCCCGATGGGGTGACTCAGGGTTATTACGTCAAGCCAACGGTGTTCGCTGACGTTCACCCGGACATGCCGATTGCCCGGGAAGAAGTATTCGGACCGGTGTTGGTCATCATTCCCTACGACAACGAAGGCCATGCCATCGCTATTGCCAATGACAGCCCCTACGGTCTCTCAGCCTATGTCAGTGCAGGCACCCTGGAGCGCGCCCGCAGTGTGGCCCGTTGTTTGCGCACAGGTATGGTCCACCTCAATGGCAGCAAGGCCGACAACGGCGCGCCATTCGGTGGCTACAAGCAATCGGGCAATGGTCGGGAGTGGGGCGTGCATGGGTTGGAGGAGTATCTGGAATTGAAATCGATGTTCGGTTTTCAGCCGACCGTGTAGCCGAGCCCCTGGGTGCCAGGCGCGTGTGGCCGCCTGGAGCTAACGGTGGCTCGCTTCAACCTTTGTCAGCCTTTCCGGCCGCCGCCGCAAACTTCGCCAAGCCGATATCCAGGCGGCGAGGGCGGCGTCCGTGGTCTTCAGCATTCTCCTTGCGACGGATTGCGTTACGCACCAGCAGTGAGCCCAGATAACGAATCGGCTCAGGCGGGAAATAGCCAAGAGGCCCCTTCAATAGTGGTGATCGGGTCCACTCGTTATCCACTCCAAGCACCATCGAGGACAGAATTTGCCCGCCCATATGGCAGGGGCCGACGCCGCTGCCTGAGTAGCCGAACCCATAGAAAATGTTAGTGCTCTGGTTCAACTGACCGAAGAACGGTAAACCTGTGGCCGAACGGTCTGATGGGCCATTCCAGGAGGACTCGATCGCGACCCCTTTGAAGTCCGGAAAGAACTCAGCCAGGGTACTGCACAGCAGGCTCTCATAGGGCGAAGGCTGGTCGAATACCGGCAGCATGCGGCCACCATACGCGAAGGTGTTTCCACCCTTGCCGAGCATGATCCGACCATCCGGAGTGTTGTGGTAGTAATGCACGAATATCCGTGAGTCGAGGACGGACACACCGGAGGTCAGGCCCATTTTCTTCAGCAGGTCTGGGCGCGGTTCGGTGATGATCATGTCACTGGAGACTATTGCTACGGAGCGCTCGAACTGCGGGAAAGCGCGAGCCATCCAAGCGTTCATGGCCAGCACTACACGGTCTGCCTTGACCCGACCATGGGGCGTTACCACAGTGGCGGGTTTGCCTTCTTCCAACTCTCTCATCGGTGTGCCTTCATAAAGCCGCACACCCAACTCTAGTGCTACCCGACGCATACCACGCACCAGCTTGCCAGGCTGTACGCTAGCCGCCGCCGGTGAAAACCAGCCCTCCAGGTGTTTGTTCGAGCCGGCCATACTCTGCACGTCGACCAATGCGCGTTTGCTGAACGAGTTAATACCGTTACGCTCCAGTGCTGCTATGACCCCGTCAGTTGCACCGACCTGTGCTGGATTACTCGCCGTATAAAGCGTGCCGTCGAGACGGTAATCGGCATCCACCGAGTACTTTTTGCAGAATTCGCCGATGGCATAAATGCTCTGCTCTGAAGCCTTGACCAGACGCACTGCTTCCTCGACCCCGAACAGTCGCTCAAGAGTGAAATACTTTGCCGACCACGACAATGCACAGCCGCCATTGCGCCCGCTGGCACCGGCGCCGCAGATATCAGCTTCAATGATGACCACGTCGATTTCGGGGTTCTGCTCCTTAAGCATGATGGCCGTCCACAAGCCTGTATAACCGCCGCCGACGATACAGACATTGGCTTGAGTGTCCTGTTGCAAGGCTGGGCATGGCCCAGAGGTGTCTTGTGCGAGCGCCCTGTCGAGCCAGTAAGGTCTCATGGAGAGCCTCCGATATATTGGGTTGGAAGAGTCCGGTGGGCGGTATCAGCGTGCAGCGATTACGATCATTTCCACTCGCCAATCCGGGTTGACCAGTTCGGCCAAAGTGCAGGCACGGGTGGGGGCATGTCCCTCAGGGAAGAAGCTATCCCAAGCCCGGTTGAGCCCTTCATAATCATCCCTGTGGGCCAGCAGAATACGTACCGAGAGCACGCGCTTGAGGTCGCTGCGAGCACTGAGCAGCAAGCGCTCGAGATTGACCAGAATCTCGAACGTCTGAGCTTCTATATCGCCCTGGGTGTCCTCGGCGACTTGACCTCCGATGTAAACGGTATTGTCGTGCACAACCATCTCTGAGCGGCGTTGCGCGATTTCAAAACGTTCAATACTCATGGAGCTCTCCAGCTTTTGGGAAGCGTTGAATAGGGTTTTGTGTCAGCGAGGCCTGGCTGCTGGGCTTGTGGGCGGCTATTCCAGTGCGGGATCATCATCGCTGTGGCGATCAGAGCGGAGACGGTGAAGCAGATGAATACCGTCTCGGTATCGAAGTAGCCAGGGAGCAGGCCGCCAAGCACGGCCCCGATCGAGCCGCAACCGTTGACGAAGCCTGTCGCAGTACCGGCGGAGCCCTTGCCGAAGTCGATGGCGGCAGCGCCGCAGATCATCGAGTCGGGTCCATACAGGGTCAGGCCCATCATGAACAACAGGGCGACCACCACCAGCACGCTGCCGGTCTGCAGCGCCGGCACAAACAGCGCCAGGCTGACGGTCAGCGCTAGTAGGCTGATCACGCAGGCAGGGAAGCGGCGGGCGCCGAAAACCTTGTCCGACAGCAAGCCGATCAGGATGGGCCCGGCCAAACCGGCGATCTCGAAGGCGGTGGGTACCACGGCGGAAGCAACTTTGCCGATCTCCGGCATGCGTTCGTAGACCATCACCGGGCCCCAGAGCAGGATGGCATAGCGGGCTGGCTTGAGCATGAAGTAGGCCAGGCCGAGCACCAGTATGGTGCGATTCTTGATGATGGTTTGCAGGCAGAAGACAAAACCTGGGCGCGCTTGGCCATTGCTGGCGTCCTCCGCACTCAATGGCTCGATTGGCGGCAAACCAACATCTTGCGGCGTGTTGCGCTGGAAGATTAAAAACAGAACAGCGACCGCGGCCACCACTGCTGCAGTGGAAATAAACGCCGCTCTCCAATCGCCATAGACCTCATAGGCCAACCAGCCGGCGAAGGGCGAGGCCACCAGGCCGCCGAAGGCGTAGCAGGTGCTCCAAAGCCCGAATACCTGGCCGCGCTCATGGGTGGCGAAGAAGCTGCCGATGTTCTTGCACAGGCCGGACCAGCCGGTGGACTGCGCCAAGCCCTGCACCACCATGCAGGTGGCGAAGATCGGCAGGGTGGCGAAGGTGCCCATGGCGGCAGCGGCGAGGGCCGAGATCAATAGCCCGCCGAAAACCACGATGCGTGGGCCGAAACGGTCGGCGAGGATACCCCAGGTGAACTGGCCAATAGCGTAGGCACCCAGATACAGAGCGTCGAGGTTGGCCATTACGGCCTTTTCCATCATGAAATCGGGGTCGTCGCCGATGCCCAGCTTGGCTACCGAGAAGGCCTTGCGAGTGAAGTAGAAGGCTGCATAGGCCAGCCAGGTGATGGCGAAAATCTGTAAACGCCAACGCTTGCGGCTGCTGATCTTGAAGGGAGATAAGTCGGTCGTATGATTCATGTCACGGCCCTCTGAATTAAATGTGCTTGCAGTTCAATGACTTGCGATTTTTTTTGTAAAAGCACTTCTTGCACCGTTCTGTTGAACGGTCAGATCCAGATGTAACGGGACCCGCGAGCAACTACTTCCTTACTCGCTACGCAGCCAGGTGGTGCCGCCCTGCGACGTCCATGGTTGAGTACTGCGGGATTGGTCTCGTACTACAAATTCTTGAGGTTTGCTGGAGGCGGCGAGAACTTGGCTTTGTTCATGATCATCTCCGGCGTGTGCTGCTGTGCTGGAGGTGATAGAAACAAGTTGCAGGTAATAAATAAAATCGATTTATAGTATATCTAAAATAATCACAGCTTATTTATAGGAAGGAATATGGCCGTTTCCAACGCCCAGCTACGGGCCTTCCATGCGGTCGCGCAGCAGGGAAGTTTTACACGTGCAGCGCAGGACTTGTTTCTCAGTCAGCCGGCTGTTTCCGACCAAGTACGCAAGCTGGAGGAGCAATTCGGCGTGCTGCTGTTCTACCGTACCAAGCGTTCAGTACAGCTCACCGAGCTAGGTGAGCAGTTGCTTGGAATCACCCAACGGCTCTATGCCGTGGCCTCCGAGGCGCAAGAGCTGCTGTCCAGCTCACAGGCGTTACAGGCTGGCAGCCTGACCTTGGCGGTCGACTCTCCGGTGCATGTACTGCCGTTTATTGCTCTGTTCACTGAGCGCTACCCGGCGATTCGCTTCAGTTTGGTGACCGGCAATACCGACGAAGCGCTGTCGCGGCTGTTCGAATACAAGGCCGATTTCGCTGTGCTCGGCCGTCCGATAGAAGATGAACGACTCATCTGTCATGTACTCAGCAGGGCCCCGCTGGTGGCCTTCGTCGGGCCGGCACACCCTTGGGCCACACGGGAGTCTATTGTTTTGGCCGACCTAGATGACACACCGTTGGTACTACGCGAACGGGGCTCGATGACCAGGCAGACGATTGAGGAAGAGATGAAGCGCGTCGGTGCACGCGTGTGTCCGGCCATCGAAGTGGAAGGACGTGAGGCGGTGTTTGATACAGTCGCCGGCGGGCTGGGGGTAGGTATCGTCTCGGCGGCGGAGTTCGGTGGCAATCGCAGCGTGCGAAGCTTGCCAATTGTGGATTGCCAACGGTACATGACCGAGACTCTGGTGTGCCTGCGTACCCAGGGTACGCGCCGGATCATTGAGACCTTTCTCGAGATGGTCCGGTCGAACCAAGGCAGTTGAGTTGCTATCAGGTATCACGAGGTTCTGGTTTTTGCTGACCGTCCGGAGAATGATCGCCAGGATGCTTATTCGTTATTGAGGGGCCTTGCCCCCTGTGCCAAACAGCCTTTTGGCTTCGGCAAAACACTTCTCGGCAATGGCCGAGCGCGGCTCGGTCTTGCGCATCACCAACCCCAGGGGCGCCAGGACACTGGCATCCGGGAGGTTGATGAAGCCCAGGGTCTCAATCGGCTTTTCCCAGCCACCGTCCAGGGGCATGATCGAGCAGCAAAAGCCTTCATGAATCGCCTGGAATAGTTGGTGGGTCGAGTCAGTCTCAAGGATGGGTTGTGGGTCGAGGCCGCGGCTGCGAAAGCTCAGGTCAATGGATTTGCGATAGTGCATGCCGTTGCTGATCATCCCCAAAGGCAGCTGGGCAGCGTCTTCCCAGCTCATTTCGCTGCCTTCGAACTGGAAGTGGCGCGTGTCGTACAGCAAGCCGACACGGGTCTCTCCCAGTTCGAAGAAATCCAGAAGGTGGGAGCTGACATGATCGAGGTAGCAAATGCCTAGATCCAGTTGATTATTGCCCAGGCCTTCGATGATCCGGTCCGAACTCATGGAAGACAGGCTGAACTTGAGCTCGGGAAATGTGTGGGAAAGCCCCTGCACATAATTGATCGGGTTAAAACCACTCAGCGGCACCAGGCCCAGACGTAAGTTACCCACCAGTTGGCCACGGCAGGCAGCGGCCTCGGCGAACAGGCCGTCATGGGCTGCCAGAAGGGTCCGGGCCCATGCCAGGACCCTTTCGCCGGCCTGGGTAAAACCTTCAAAGCGCTGGCCACGGGTGACCAGCTCCAGGCCTAACTCATCCTCCAGGTTGCGCAAGCGCATGGACAAAGTCGGCTGGGTGATATGGCAGCGCGCAGCAGCCTGGCCGAAGTGACGAGTCTGCTCCAGGGCGATCAGGAATTTGAGTTGCTTGATGTCCACACAGGCACCTGCTGACAAAACACGGGGAGTAGGGTGAGCAGACGACCTGGTTGATCTTCTGCTCACCCGCCAATCATAAGGGCTTAGTGCTTGATTGACTCTATCACGGCCTGACCAATCGACCTAAGTGGCGATCGGCTCACCCGCCTTGCGTAACTATTTTCCCAATGAATCGAGAGTGATAAGTCGAAAAAATACCGGTTGACGTGGGTATTTTATGCTGGCTTATATTCGATACGTTATGTATCGAAATTGGTGAAAAAGAGGACTCTATGAATCTATTAGCTAGCGCGTCGCCACCGCAGTACCGAGGCCGCGCCACCCACTTGCGGAGGACGCAGAACAAGTATTTCTCGTTCAAAGCAAAACTCGCGAACCATCTTGGTTCCGACCCAGTCGGGCAGCAAAGCCGTTTCGACATGATGAGTAACGGTGGCGGCGTTGTGATCGACGGTGTAACGCCCTGCGTAGCCGATATAACCGCTGACCATCAAAGACAAAATGTCAGCAGGAATCGCATCTACTCCCGGCTTTTTACCTCCCAACGGCGTTCGGTCATTGCGCATCAGATGGGCCGACATCCAACCATCCGGGGTATAGATTCCAACGCCATAGGGCGTCGAACCCAATGGCATGAGGCACGTGCCGTCCTCCATCTGCACCACATAGTCAATCAGTTGCCAGACACCGATGAAGTTTTCATTTGGCATTGCGACTTTCCTTATATCGATACGGTTTGTATCGAATATAATTATCACGGGAGTCAGTTGAATGACCAGTCCTTTTGATTCCTGGCGCCTCGATGGGCGTACGGCATTTGTCACTGGCGCCGGCGGTGCGATTGGCGAAGCGGTAGCGACTGCTCTTGCGTTGGCAGGGGCGCAGGTGTACTGCGCCGATATACGTGAGAAAGCGGCGCAAATAGTTGCCAGGAAAATAGGCGCAAGGGCGGTCACTCTTGATGTTACTGATCGTTCGGCCGTTATTGCGGCCATCGATAGCGTGGCGGTTGATGGCCTGCATATTGTGTGCAACCTGGCGGGAGTACCTGGGCGGTCGCAACGGGTCGTGGACATAGATGACGATGCGTTCGATGCCATGTTCGCGGCGCATTTCGGTGGTGTCTTATACGGCTGCCAAGCGGCGATTCCCCATCTTCGCAAAGTGGGCGGCGGGGTTATTGTGAATATGAGCTCGGAGGCGATCGACATTGCCCCGGCCGGTATTGCAAGTTACGCCGTCGCCAAAGCCTCCATTTCGATGCTGACCAAGATATTGGCTGCGGAAGTCGCCAGCGATGGGATTCGTGTGAACGCTGTCGCACCAAGCTTCGTTCCCAGCGACCTCAGTCTCGTTCGGTATGCCAATGATCCTGAAGGGCGTGAACGGTATCTCGATTGGTGGCGCGCCAAGTCTCCACTGGGTGAGCTGTGCTCGGTCGACGATGTCGCTGCCCAGGTCCTCTACCTCGCAAGCGATGCGGCGAGTTATGTCACTGGGCAGACGCTTCGCACCAATGGTGGGATGTCGATGCCATGGTGAGTGCCCAGGTTCACCGTCTGGCGCGTTGGCACGAGGCATTGGCTGGCTGGTTCAGTGGGACTGGTCGTAGCAATAGGTTGTTTGCCTCTCATTCGGAGTTCATATGATCAATCAACTTTCTCTCGCTGGCCGGCGCGCCATTGTGACGGGCGCGGGCTCGGGTATTGGGCGAGCGACTGCAACACTCTTCGCGGCAGCAGGTGCCCATGTACTTTGTGTCGATATGGATGGCAAGGCGGTGGACGAGTTGGCGGCGACTATCGGCGGCGAAGCTGCTTGCCTTGACGTCACGGATCGCACCGCCGTGCGCAGTGTGTTCGAAGTCTTTGCCACGCAAGGTGTCGATATCCTCGCAAACATCGCAGGCGTTCCAAGTTCTGGGCAGCGTATCGAGGCGATGAGCGTATCGGCGTTTGAGCGCATTTTTGCAGTCAATTTCAAGGGCACGCTCTACTGCACACAGGCGGTACTGCCAGCGATGTCCGCGGCCAGGCGTGGTGCGATTATCAACATGGTGTCCTCGGCCATCGACTTGGCTATTCCAACCAATGCCAGCTACTCAATATCCAAAGCAGCCATTGCGATGCTGACTAAGGTGCTTGCCAATGAGGTTGGTGCTGACGGCATTCGCGTAAATGCCGTCGCACCCGGATTCGTGCCGACGGCTTTGTCGATGGAGGCGGCTGGAACGGGGCAGGGCGACCAGGCCGCTTATCTTGAACATTGGATCAAGCGTGCGCCATTGGGCCGTGTCGGCACACCCGAAGATATAGCGCATCAGTGCCTCTATCTTGCATCCGATAAGGCCAATTTCGTGACCGGACAAATTCTTCGTCCCAATGGCGGTATGACCATGCCGTGGTGAGTTGACGGCAAAATCACAATACGATACGTTGTGTATCATAATAACAATGGAGTAAGCACAATGCGACTGGGTTCAATCAATGGCCGGGCGTGGTTGGTGACAATCGATGGGCGCGGTGTCGATATTGCAACCTCTTCGGCAGGCCAGTTCTCTGCCGATCCACACCTGTTGTTCGAATGCTGGGAGGCTCTGCGTCATTGGGCACAGGGCCTGCCTGATGACATCTATGTACCCATAAACCCAGAGGCTCTTGAATTGCCGGTGAGGCATCCCCGGCAGGTTTTTGCCATTGCTGCCAACTACCGTGCGCATGCAGCTGAAGCAGGCGTTGCTCCACCCGAGCAGCCGCTGATCTTTACAAAGTTTGCCAGTTGCCTCACCGGTCCGTGTGACCCAATCGCCATCCGCCACGAGCGGGTCGACTGGGAAGTCGAACTGGTGGTCGTCATGGGGCGCGCTGCACGCAACGTTCTGGCCGCTGACGCCTGGAGCTATGTCGCCGGCCTTTCAGTTGGGCAGGACATTTCGGAGCGTCAGCTACAACGTCTTGGGCCGATGCCACAGTTTTCGATGAGCAAGTCGCTCCCGGGGTTCGGGCCGGTGGGTCCTGTCATTGTTACCCCCGACGAGTTCGAAGACCCCAATGATCTTGCACTCGGTTGTGCGGTCAACGGCGTGACGATGCAGGCATCACGCACGAGTGACTTCATTTTCTCGGTCGCGCAATTGATCGAGTACATCTCGCATCTGGTACCCCTCTACCCAGGGGACTTGATTTTCACTGGAACCCCGGAGGGGGTCGGTGCCACACGCAAACCACCGATTTTCCTGAAGCCTGGGGACACTCTGAGTAGCTGGGTCGAAGGTATTGGGACGCTCAACAACCCCGTTATCCAGGAGCAAATTGTATGAAGGCTGCGCGTATTTCGCTTGATCGGACAATCGAAGTGGTCGAGATTCAAGAGCCCGCGACGCAACCTGGTACGGTCAAGGTGAGGGTCGAAAGATGCGGTATTTGTGGAACCGATCTGGTAGCCCGTACCAGCCTGAATCCGCGCTGGGCAGTGGGTAGTGTGCTGGGGCATGAAATTGTCGGCACGGTTGCTGAAGTAGGCGAGGGGGTGACAGGCTGGCAGGAGGGCACGCCTGTTGCGCTCTACCATGGCAGCCCATGTGGGGGCTGTGAGATGTGCATTGCAGGCCGCGATTACTTGTGTCTTGACCACCTCGATTCCGCGCTCGGCCATGGCGTCGCTCAGGGCGGTTATGCGCAATACATCGTTGTCAGCCCAACATTGCTGCATCGAATTCCTCCAGGCCTGAGTTTCGACCAGGCGGGCATTGCCGAGCCACTGGCGATCGCCTTTCATGGGGTTAACAAATCCGCTGCCAAACCAGGCGATGCTATCTGCATTCTCGGCGCTGGGCCGATTGGGGCAATGACTGCCGCCGCGCTCAAAGCCCGCGGCATGATCAATATCGTTTTTGTGGACCCTAACCCCGCGAGGCGCAGCCTGATGGAAAAGTCGGGCTATCGCACGGTTGACCTGCGTCAGGTTAATGAAGTTGGCGTTGCAGCCTTGGGTGAGCGGCGCCCGATGGTCATCTTTGAATGTTCGGGCCATGTCGACGCCATGGGGCTAGCTGTCGAGCTGATTGCCTATACCGGGCGGATTGTTTTGCAGGGTGTGCCCAAGGCGTCTGTTGTCATTTCCCAATATTCGGTTGTGCAAAAAGAAGTGGAGATCGTCGGCTCGGCCAGCTGTACCCAGGAGGAGTTGGAGGAGGCAATCGAGCACCTCGCTGCCGGCCGTATTCGAGCCGAAGAAATCGTGACAGCAATTGTTCCTCTTGACCAGGCCGATGCGATGTTCGATGCGCTGCTTGATCCTCAGGGCGCACAACTCAAGGTACTGCTTGCTCCCAATATTGGCGTGAACTGAGGAAGAGAATCATGGGCATTGTAGAACTTGGCCATACCGGAATTTACGTTGAAGACCTTGAGGTTATGCGTGATTTCTATACGCGGGTGCTTGGCCTCATTCTCACCGATGAGGCAATTGAACTGGGTGCGATTTTCCTCTCGTCGCGTCCCGATGTTGAGCATCATGAGATCGTGCTTGCAAAGGGGCGTACTGCTCCGCGCGGTACAAAGTTGATCAACCAGATTTCGTGGCGTGTGAAAGACTTGCCATCGCTGCAGTTACTCTATCGAGGCCTGTTGGAATACGGGTCGCCGATCAGCATGGTCATCACCCACGGCAATGCGATAGGTGTCTACTTTTCCGACCCCGAAGGAAATCCTATGGAGATCTATTGGCAAACCGGGATAGATGTCCCCCAACCTTTCGGCAAGCCGATCAATCTCGACGCATCGCCCCAAGCGATTCTCGCAGAGAATGAACGATTGATTGCCATCGCCGGCCAGACGAATTAGGTGCACTGCGATGACTACTACCTTAGCGTGCGATCAAGTGACTGCCTCCCGCCTGCCAAATTCTGCCCGGGCCTGGGCTCTGTATGAAGGCGTGCGCACACCCTATGTCATCCTTATAAAAGTCTATATTTTCATCCCTTATTTCGCGACGGTATTGGTTGGGGATCCTGTCAAAGGTCAGGAGGTCGTCGCGAAGCTCATCATGGCCTACGGTCTCTTCGGGGCTCTAACAGCCCCTTTGCTCGGTGCCATTATGGATCGAGCTGGCCGGCGCAAGCCGATGCTCGCGGTGATTACGTCTGCATTGGCGCTGTGTTGTGCGAGCCTGTGGTGGGCGACTCCAGACGGTCTTGGTTTTGGCATGACCTGTGCGATCATCTTCCTGGCTGCGGTTTTGTTCTCCTACAGTGAAGTGCTTCATAATTCACTGCTCCCTTTTGCCTCACCATCGACGCGGATCTCGGCAACATCAGGGTTGGGGCTCGCATTGGGCAGTGCTATCTCGGTTGCTTTGCTCGCCTTCGTGCTCTGGGCCTTTGCCTTGCCCGTCAAGATGTCGGCAGCATGGTTGCCTGGGGTTCCGCTCTTTGGGCTGTCGGCCGCCACGCATGAGACTGAGCGAATAGTCGGTCCCATCGTCGCGGTGGTAATGGCTTTGGGAGTCCTGCCGTTATTTCTGTTTGGGCACGATGCACCGCTTGGCGTTGGAACCAGGCTCAGCGAAGGGTTCGCCCAGCTTAAGGCCACACTGAAAACGCTGACCAACCACCGGCCAATGGCGATTTTCCTATTCTCGCGAATGATCTATGCGGATGGGCTGACGGCGATCCTGCTTTTTACTGGGGTCTATGCCGCTGGGGTTATGCAATGGAAAGCCCTTGAACTCACGACGCTGGGGATACTCGTCAGTTGCTTCCTGGCTATTGGTGGCCTTGTCGGTGGACGACTTGACCGGATGCTCGGGATTCGCCGGGCAATCCAGGTTGAATTGGCAATCGTTATTATCGGACAGGTCATGCTCATCGGCATGGCGCCGGACAGGTTTCTCTATTTTCCCTATGAGGGCGGTCCTGTATGGGATGGACCAATGTTCACCACGCTTCCCGAGATTGCCTTCGTCGCGATAGGGTGCTTGAACGCGATCGGTACTTGCGCTTGTTATGCGTCTAGCCGATCAATGCTTGCCAACCTCGCCACCCCCGCAACTATTGGCAGTTGGTTTGGGCTTTATGCACTGTCTGGAACAGTGACGATATGGTTGGGCTCTGCTTTAGTAGGTGTTGTGACCGCATGGGGTGGAACACAACAGATTGGTTTTGTGGCGCTGGTGGCATTGTTGTTGATCGGATTTGTAGGGATGTACTTTGTTGAGAAAAATAAATGCCAATAGAGTAATTAAGTCGTCCTCGCCCCTGTCTTTATAGATTCGAGTGGTTGCCGTGTTGCCAGTACTTGCACGGTTGGCCTGATGGCGGGGGCGTGTGCGTCAATAAGTATTCTTGCTGGGTACTTATCTCTTTAGGGTATTCAAGTGGTTGGCGGGCTTTGAGTTGCTTGTTGTTGCGAGCTGTGAAGTGATGCGCTCTGCTATTGGTTTTAAGTAAATAAAGACATGGTTTATCCAACGATTAATAAAAATAAAATGACGTGGGGATTCGTGTTATGGCAATGAAAGTAAACGCAGTTGTTGCAAGTTCTACGATAAGTTTGTTGCTCTTGCTTCCATCGATTGCATACTGTGCAAATGGTCCTTCACTGGGTGGCTCGGATATTCGAACGGCTTACCTTCCCAGTAAACCGGGGTTTTATGGCGGCATCGCAACACAGAGGTCTTCTACCCATGCTTCCCATGGCAATGATGGTAAAGAAAAACCACAAGCAAGCGTAAACGCCTACGCCTTGGCGACTTACCTTTCCGTGCAATACGTATACCCGCAACAGTGGCTGGGCGGCACCATTGCTTCGGGAGTACGGCTTGGCTACAACGTGGCCGGAAACTTTGAATTGAACGGTGATCAGCAAAGCTTTACGGGAATGATAGATCCTTACCTGGATATTATAAAATGGAGTAAAAACTTTGGGGTGATTGGCGCGACTGGCAATGAGGTTCAAGGCAGTCCATTGCCTTATGGTCTAACTGCCCAGGTTGCCTACTCGATGATTTTCGGTCTCGGTGATTACGATCAGCATAAAAACCTTACGCCTGGCAGAGGAACCCATTATGCGATTCCTGGCATGGCCGTAAGTTACTTGACCCAGCCTGGCTTTTTGGGTGACGGCATTGAGTACTCGGCAAGAGTGCAAGCGGGTTATGCTTTTAAAAATAGGCATACGTCATATGAAAGTGGCACGGTTTGGAGTTTTGACACTGCCGCAAGTATTCGTAATGGTCGTTGGCAGTATGGGCTGACAGCATTTATGAATTATCAGTTCGACGATGACAAAATGGAGGGGCGCACTGTCGGGAAACATGGGAGCAGGCTGCGGGAAATACGCGGAGGGCCTGTGGTCGCCTACGCAATTCCTGGAACACCTTCTACGGTAAAATTTAAGTTTAGTGCGCCCATTCAAGCGCGAAATACACTCTCGGTGACCGAGTTTTTAATTACATTAGGCTTTCCTCTTTGAGCCTTCGTCAATCAGTAGAAGCTTGATGGCGGCTCACATGCTGGGTTCTGCATCTGTTGGTCGGTGCGCACTATTGGCGGTTGTTATAAAACAAGTCTTGTTATGACTGTCCTGATAACGTCCGGGTCCAGTTTTCGTCGAGTCACCGAGGCAGTCCATGCAAGCGAGGATAGGATGACGAGGATCTCCTCCAAATCAATATGAGGAGGAGGTTCGGATATTATTCCGGTCGTTGTGAGTGCGTTATGTACGTGAACGCGCCGCTCGCTCACTCCCGCCAGCAGTCGCTCGTAAACATTGGGTTTCGCATTGCACTCACTTATCAAAAAGCCAATGGCAGGAGCAATGCGAGGGTCGGAATAAGACCGTTCCATGGACTGGACGAATTCCAGAAGATATTCGACGGGATCTTCAGAATGAGGCAGGGCATCGAATTTGAAGTTAGCATTAATTGCGTCTGCGAGCGCTTCTGCGGGGCTTGGGTAACGCCGATAGAACGTAGCCCGACTAATTCCTGCACGGGAACAAATTTCATTGACCGTTACGCCAGAAAACCCCTTCTCTGAAATGACATCGAGGGTTTCATTGAGTATCCGCTGATCCACCTCGGTTGAACGAGGGCGCCCAGCCTGGACTCTTGAAACAGGGTTTTCAAGAGGGGCTTTTGCTGTGTTTGGAGGGTCATTTCTAGGCATGTCGGCGATTGTGGCCCATAGCGAGGGCGAATAAAAGAGGCGATACAAATCTAGGCATGGGATAGAGGTCTCGTACAGTGGCTTCTGCAGAAGGCGGGCTTAAAGGTTTTTACACGGAGCCGGGATCACCCTAGACCCACGGTTATGAAAGAAATATGAAAACCCGAAAACAAAAAGCCGGTTTTTTATTTCACTCTTCCCAGTGCTACAGTCACGTTTTAAGCGGAGGGATCACATGCGAACTTTAATTGCGACTGTAGCCTTGGTAGCGCTTGCCGGTTGTGCGTCATCTGAAGAAAGTACTGTCCAGCCTAACCAGCCAGCCTCAGATACTCCCGAGTGCGAAACGTACAGGGCCATGATGACAGCGCCGATGGCGCCAAGGGCTCATGAGCAACTGAAGCTGGCTTGCGAGAACTCCCGTTCGGCGAACAACTCGGTAAAGGACAAGGTGCACTAATAGTTCATCCTTGCGCCGCCTGAACAGCCGGCTTATGGACTCCCGAAGCGAGATGTCGCCTAAAGGTCAGGGTGCTCAACGCACTGAACGAAACGCCGCGCGCAGTTCCTTGGCGAACAGTTCAGGTTGTTCCCAGGCTGCGAAGTGGCCACCCTTATCGACTTCATTGAAATAGACCAGGTTGGGGTAAGCGCGCTCGGTCCAGGTTTTCGGGGCCTGGTAGATTTCGCCGGGGAACACGGTGACTGCCACAGGGATCTTGATCTCGCGGGTCTTTTGCTCGACGGAGTTGAAGTTGTTGGTATTGTTTTCCCAGTACAGGCGTGCCGATGAAATCGCGCTGTTAGTCAGCCAGTACAGCGAAATGCCGTCGAGCATCTCATCCTTGGTCAGGGATTTTTCTGCATCGCCGCCGCTGTAGGTCCACTGGTTGAATTTATCGAACATCCACGCGGCAAGGCCGGCCGGCGAGTCGCTCAGGCCATAACCAACGGTTTGCGGGCGGGTGACCATCATCGCGCCGTAGGCGGCGTTTTTCCCAAAAAAGGTGCTCAGGGAATCGAACGCGGCTTTTTCCTTAGGCGAAAGACCGGCGGGAGGTGGTGTGCCATCGTTGATCGCTTTGGCGACGTCGGCGGGCACGGTCGGCGGCATGTTCACGTGGATGCCCAGCAAGCCCTTGGGTGCCTGGCGGCCCATGGCGTCGGCAACCACCGAGCCCCAGTCGCCTCCCTGTGACACATAGCGGGTGTAACCCAGGCGCTTCATCAGCACATCCCAGGCCAGGCCGATACGATCAGGCCCCCAACCGGTGGTGGTCGGGCGCTGCGAAAAGCCATAGCCAGGCATCGAGGGAATAATCACGTCGAAGGCGTCTTCAGCAACACCGCCGTGGGTCGTCGGGTCGGTAAGTGGACCGATGGCCTTGGTCAGCTCGAGGATTGAACCCGGCCAGCCGTGGGTCAGTAACAACGGCATTGCGTTCGGGTGCTTGGATTTGACGTGGATGAACTGGATGTCGAGGCCGTCGATCTGGGTGACGTACATCGGCAGTGCGTTGAGCTTGGTTTCGACTTTGCGCCAATCGTACTGGGTGCCCCAGTACTTCACCAGTTCTTGCAGTTTGGCCAGTTGTACGCCCTGGGACTGGTCATTGACCGTCTCGCGATCCGGCCAGCGGGTGGCTAGCACGCGACGGCGCAAATCCACCACGGCCGCCTCTGGAATATGCACGTTGAAGGGCCGAATAGCCTCGCTTTTCCCGGCAGTCGCAGTAACACCGGCAACCGGGTTGTTCTGCGCGTAAATGGGGGCTGCGAGCAAGGCCAGCGCAAGGGCGCCGGCAGTCGTTGAAACGGCTATCAAGGTGCGCCGCACAGGCGCTGAAAATACCGCAGACATTGTTTTTCTCCTTGTGTGGTTTTGGCAGGCGTATGCAATCGCATAACGCCCATACATCAAAACAAACCGGGAAAAACTCAACAATTGCACGATGGTATCGATCGTTTCTAGCCGTACTCATCTCTTCGGCTTATACCTTAACGCCGGGCACCGGCAGCCGCGCGCAGCCGTGTCACTTTGTTGACCAGGTCTGGCAGCGATGTGGCTTTCATCTTGCGCATTACCTTGCCGCGGTGGGCCTTCACCGTGATTTCACTGATGTGCAGTTCGACGCCAATGTGTTTATTCAACAAGCCCGCCACAACCAGGCCCATGACTTCGTGTTCGCGCCGGGTCAACGTCGCCTGGGAGGCGCGCAAAACTTGCAGTTCAGCATCGTGGTCCAAGGTACTGTGGCTGCGCTGGATGGCGTGTTCGATAACACTAAGCAGCACGTCTTCACCGAACGGCTTGACCAGGAAGTCGAACGCCCCGGCCTTCATCGCTTGCACGCTGCGGGGAACATCGCCGCAGCCGGTGATGAAGATGATCGGCATGTCGGCACGGTCGGCGGCGATCCGTAATTGCAGGTCCAGGCCGCTGAGGTCCGGGAGGTTGAGGTCCAGAAGCAGGCAACTGGGCGACCGAGGACGAGGATGGTCGAGGAACGACTGGGCACTGGCGAAGGTTTCCGGGCGCCAGCCGGCACAACTGATCAGTGCTTCCAAAGACTCGCGTATCGAAATATCGTCGTCGACCACGAACACATACGGAATATCGTTCGACACAGTGCTCACCTCAATCGGTTCAAGAAGGCTCGCGCGACGCCTGTATGTCCTTGGCGGTCATGGAGCAGAATGCGGAACGGATGCTCATGAGTCCTTAAGAGCGGCATGCATGGCCATCGACAGATCGCCGTCGCTGAACGGTTTGGTCAAACACTGGACTCTGCTGATCAATGGCAAGTGTAGGCGCTGACGGTCGGCGTACGCGGTGATGAAGATGATCGGCATTTCACGGCGACGCAAGATCAGCTCCTGCTGCAACTGCGGCCCCGACATGCCCGGCATCACCATATCGAGGATCAGGCACTTGGTCTCGTCCAGGCAGTCGGAGGCGAGAAAGGCTTCGGCCGAAGCAAAGGCCTCGACGTCATAGCCAAACTCGCGCAGCAGGTCTGGCAAGGATTCGCGCACCGACTCGTCGTTATCGATCACAGATACCAGCACACGCGGGGTCATGGTTCAGACCTCATCAAGTGATCCATGCAGGCAAGCGTCGACACACAATCAAGCCGCCGTGTGCCAAGTGATGAAGCACTCAAACCAGTGTGATCTCGACGTGGATATTGCCCCGGGATAACTTCGAGTAAGGGCATGTCTGATGGGCTGCATCCACCAGTGCCTGACCGGTCTCGCGGTCAAGGCCTGGAATGCTGACGTTCAAGCGCGCTTGTAGGAAGTAGGCGCCGTCGACATTGCACAGGTCGACCTCGGTATCGATGGCGGTCTTTTCCGGCAGTTTGACTTTCATCGAGCGTGCAGCGAGTTGCATCGCCCCTTCGAAACACGCTGACCAGCCTGCCGCGAACAGTTGCTCGGGGTTGGTGCCGGGCCGCGCAGAGCCGGGCGCCGAATGTTGGATATCGAGATGGTTGTCATCACTGCGCGAACGACCATCACGGGCGCCTGTGGTGTGGACTTTACCGGTGTAGAGCACTTTATCGGCGGTCACGGGCATAGGCATGGCAGAACTCCTGAACAATAATGGGAGCGGTCATCAAACCAGAAGCAGCGCGTGGCTTCTATAACACCATCGTGTTGGTTTAACGCTGGAAAACCTGAAGTGTTCCAGCCTGGGTTCCAGGGTTCAACGATTGATGTTGTAGCGAGAACCTGGGGTATTACTGGACAACTGCGTCGACAAGTTGTGGCGTGCGGCTTCATAGGCTTGCCAGGCCTCGAGAGCGTGCAGCGAAGGAATAGAGATCAGTTCGCCGCCATCGAAATCACACAATGCGGCGTCGACCAGATTGCTGACGGACATCACAATGGCAGGGTCCAGATGTTCTACGGGCAGGCCACCAATGGCCCAGAAGTCTGTGGCGGTGGCGCCCGGCAAGACAGCCTGGACGCGCACGCCCTTGTCGGCAAGCTCACTATGGAGCGAGTGGCTGAACGCAGTGACAAAAGCTTTGCTCGCGCCGTACACCCCATTGAGGATTTCCGGCGAGATGCTGACGATGGACGAAATGTTGATGATCGCGCCTTGGCCTCGCGCGATGAAGCCGGGCACTGCGGCGTAGGTCAGCCGGGTAGGCGCAGTGACGTTCAGTGCGATCATCCGCGTCATTTGGTCTACATCGCTGTCAAGCAGCGCGGTGTGGGTGCCAACGCCTGCGTTGTTGAGCAGCAAGGTAATACTGGCGTCTTCCCTTAGTTTACGTTCGACATTGGCTAGGGAAGCAGGGTCGTTAAGGTCGGCAACCAGTACTTCGACAGTACGCCCGCTTTCATCAGTGATGCGTTTGGCCAATTCATTAAGCCGCTCTCGGTTGCGCGCCACCAGGATAAGGTTGTAGCCACGGTGGGCGAGTCGATTGGCATACACGGCGCCGATGCCGGACGAGGCGCCAGTGATCAAAGCGGTACCTTGATGATTGTTTGTCATTTCGTTCTCTGGAGTGGTTGCGGTATCGAGATAGTGAAGTGATTTGACGGTGTCTTAAATGACGTTTATGGTCGTATTTAAGGACGTTGAATCAAGAGGCAGACATGCACCGTATCGGCTATGTACTGGCGGACGGCTTTCAAGTGATGTCGTTGGCATCCCAGGCAGTGTTTGAGTACGCTAACGTGGTAGCCGGCGATCAGTTTTATGCCATCGAGAATTTTTCCGTGGCGGGCGGACTGGTGCGCTCATCCTTGGGCATGCTCGTCGAAACGTCGCCATTGAGCATTCCAGGGCTGGCTGAAACCTGGATATTCACCGGCGTGAATACGCCGCTTACGAACCCGTCTTCCCCTGAACTGCTGGCATTTGCCCGGAAAGCCGGTGCTCAGGCGAGACGCATGGCGGGAATCTGCACCGGTGGTTTCGTGCTGGCCGAGGCCGGGTTGCTGGCCGACCGTCGCGCCACCACGCACTGGGCTTACTCTAAGGAGTTGCAGCGTCGGCATCCGGACATCAAGGTCGAGGATGACCGCATCTACATTATTGATGGTCCTCTCTGGACATCTGCCGGCATGACCGCGGGCCTTGATCTGGCGCTGGGCATGCTGGAAAAAGATCTGGGCGTGGATGTCGCTCGTTCCGTGGCGCACAAGCTGGTCATGCACCAGCGGCGTTCGGGCGGACAGTCACAACATTCCGAGTTGCTGATGCTGGCCCCCAAGTCGGATCGTATCCAGAGTGCGCTGGACTACGCGCGGCGTAACCTGGCCAATTCGCTGAGCGTTGAGCAACTGGCGGAAAGCGTGCACCTGAGCCCACGTCAATTTACCCGGGTGTTCACGGCGGAAACCGGCCAGTCCCCGGCCAAGGCAATTGAATCTCTGCGTCTTGAAGCCGCTCGGCTGATGATCGAGCAGGGTCGCCATAGCCTGGACACCATTGCCAGGGAAAGCGGTTTTCGCGACCGCCGCCATTTGCGTGAAGTATTCTTGCGCGGTTTTGGTGTGACACCCCTGGCTCTGCGGCGTGATGCGCGCCGCGACAAAGCTTGAAGTGGGTAAGAGGCCAGGGCTGCGCTGCAGCGATCAAGCGTATTCATAGCCGGATCCGCAACCCATCCTTGGCAAACTGCACCGGGCCTTGGTAGCTACGGCCAATGGAACGTGTCACGGCATCGCGAGACTCATCAATGTCGCGGGACAGGTGACTGAGTAACAGGCTCGACACAGCAGCCGTCGCGCTGATCCTGCCAATATCAACCGGGGCCGTATGTAAGGCGTATAACGCGGCCGGTGAATTCGGCGGATCAAGTATTGGCGCATTGAACACCAGCAGGTTGGAACCTTTGGCGATCTGCCTTAGCGCGGCATGACCGTGTTCATCGATGTCACCACTGAAGGTGATGTTTTTACCTTTGTAGTCGACGCGGTATATCACCGCCGGTGCATCGCGGTGATGACCGGCGATGGCGTGGATTTCCAGCCCATCCTGGCTGTAGAGGGTTTTAACGCTGCTGATGTTGTCCAGGTCGGTGGTGCTGAACGTTACTGTACCGGCGAAATCCTGCAAGTAGCCGAAAGCGCCATGCTGGCCGAACATCAAATCAATGAACTGGCGGGTGGACGGAAACGACGGCGCCGTGCCGGGGCCGAACACATCGAAGTTAATGTCTGAGCGGGCGGCCACAGCCCGGGCCTTGACGAACCCTGGCAGTTCGCCAACGTGGTCCGCATGCAGGTGCGTCAGCAACACGATGTTCAGGTTGCGAACATCAAGCCTGGCTTCACCCAGGCGTACGAACGTTCCCGGCCCCGCATCCAGCAGGATGCGCGGCGTACCATCGAGCAATAGCACGTAACCGGCGCCGGCCCGGCCCCCGGCCCCTGGCCCGCCTGAACCAAGCACCAGCAGTTCCAGCGGCGCCACGGGCGCTTGCGCGGCCCTGGCTGGGCAGGTTTCCAAGCACACGCAGAGCACTGCCATCAATAGCACGCCTGCGAAGTAACTCAGCCGATCGTATAGGGAAACCATTGGCGCGCTCCTCAACCGGTGCCTGGGCACGGATTAACGGCGTTGAGCGATTGATGAAATTTCGATAGCGCTATCCTTCGGCAGACGACTGACCTGCACGGTGACCCGGGCCGGTGGCGACTGCTTGAAGTAGCTGGCGTATACCTCATTCATTTTGGTGAAGTCATTCAAGTCTTTGAGGTACACCGTGGTGGACACGATGTCGCGCATTTCCAGACCATCGGCGGCCAGCACGGCCTGGATGTTGTCCAGTACCCGCGAAGTTTGTACCTCGATCGGAGCATCGGCTAAAAAGGCGCCACTGGCAGGGTCGATTGGCAGTTGCCCCGACAGGTACAAGGTCTCCCCGGCCCTGACGGCTTGGGCGTACGGACCTATCGCGGTGGGGGCATTGGCGGTCACAAGGTTTCGCTGTTCAGCGTGTTGCGGGCTGGCGGCGGAGAATGACGAATGCACGGCCAGCGCTATCGCGAGGGCAGTGGAGACAGGCCAGTAGCGTTTGATGGTGCTGCTGATGCCGAATGCAATCAATGGGACGTCGGTCTTAAACATTGGAGTCGCTCCTGCGATCAAGGAGGAGAGGGCATCCCTCCTGCCTGGCTCACAGTTGAGCGCAACGATGTATCCGGGCTGTTTCAAGAGTATCGGTGAATTAAAGGCGGTGTATCCCAGGGCCCTCTGGACACTCTGTGATACATGAAGCCAATCGTGTTTTCCAACTGCTTAGGGCAGATCCCAGCGCAATACCAAGGCGCCGATCGACACCATCGTGCAATAGCGCTGGCAGCAACAGGATGGTCTGATCAGTCTGCGTAAGCCGAACAGTCGCAGTGATCGCAGCCGGGCCTGTGTTTTGGCCCGCGATCAGCCCCGGCAACAGTCGTTGCATGGGAACAGCCGACCAGCCGTTGCAAGGGAGACTCATCATGAACACGATTGTATCGACCCACACATCCACAACGCGGCGGCATTGGCGCCTGCTCACCCGCTCCATTCTGGCAAGCGCATTGATGCAGTTGGGGGCTTTGAATGTAGCCTCATCGCAAGCGAGCGCCGCCGACGTGCCAGCGGGCACCATTGGGTCCATCACTGCAGGAAGTAACGTCTCGTTCGGCCGGTTGAAGCATGTCAAGGCCGGGCTGCTGGATGTTGCCTATGCCGAAGTCGGTCCAGCCGATGGGGCTGTGGTCATCTTGCTGCACGGCTGGCCATACGATATTCACAGTTACACCGACGTGGCGCCTGCGCTGGCGCAGAAGGGCTATCGTGTATTGATTCCTTATGCACGCGGTTATGGCGGGACACATTTTCTGTCGGACAAGACTGTTCGCAACGGTCAACCTGCTGCGCTAGCGAGCGACCTGATCGACTTTATGGACGCGTTGAAAATCAACAAGGCGGTGCTCGCCGGTTATGACTGGGGCGCACGCACGGCTGACATCGTCGCCGCATTATGGCCGGAGCGAGTGCAAGCGCTGGTGGCGGTGAGCGGTTACTTGATCGGCAGCCAGGAAGCAGGCAAGACACCGCTGCCGCCTGCCGCCGAGTTGCAGTGGTGGTATCAGTACTACTTTGCGACGGAACGCGGCCGCCTGGGCTACGAAAAAAACACCCACGACTTCGCCAAACTGATCTGGAAGCTGGCCTCGCCGAAGTGGGACTTCGACGACGCCTCTTATGACCGAAGCGCCGCAGCTTTGAAAAATCCCGACCACGTCGCCGTAACAATTTTCAACTACCGCTGGCGTCTGGGCCTGGTCAAAGGGGAGGCCAAGTATGACCCGCTGGAGAAGAAACTATCGGCCTTTCCATCCATCAGCGTGCCAACCATCACCATGGAAGGTGACGCAAATGGCGCACCACATCCACCTGCCGAGGCCTATGCCAAGCGCTTCACTGGAAAGTATGAGCACCGATTAATCAGCGGCGGCATTGGTCACAATCTGCCGCAAGAAGCGCCGCAGGCTTTCGCTCAGGCTGTGATCGATGCCGATCATCTTTGATAGCAGGCTGAAGAGAAGCGCAGCGATGAAACTTGAACACCTGGCAATTTTATCCGCCATTGCATGCACCGCACTGGCCTTGACCGGTATTGCCCTGGGCGACACCGGTCAAGGCGCTGCTTCACCGATCTTCGGCGTCAAGCTTCCTGATGGTTATCGCAAATGGTCGCTGGTAGCACCGGCACAGGAAGCGCCACCGCTGGACGAACTTCGAGCGGTTCTAGGCAACAACTTGGCGATGAAGGCTTATCAGGAGTCAATGCTGCCGTTCCCTGACGGCACAGTGTTGGTGAAGCTTGCCTGGCAACACATCCAGTCCCCTGAATTCCCTCCGGCCTCGATTCCCGGTGCGGCCACTACCGTTCAGGTCATGGTCAAGGATTCAAAAAAATATGCATCAACCGGTGGCTGGGGTTTTGGCCGTTTTATAGACGGCAAGCCGGCCGATGAAACCCAGCACAAAACCTGCTTTGCCTGCCACCAGGCGCGAGTGCAGAACCACGACTTTGTCTTCACACGTTTCGCGCCATAATCCAGTCATCCAAGGAGTTCTCAATGAAAAAATTAGTGACCGCACTGGCAGTTACCGCCAGCCTGATCATCGGTACCAACGCGTTCGCGGAAAATGAAAAACCCACTGTGGTGCTTGTGCATGGCGCTTTTGCCGATGCATCGAGCTGGAGTGGCGTGGTGAAAATTCTTGAAAAAGATGGCTACACGGTTGTTGCCGCAGCCAATCCATTACGCAGCGTAAAGGGTGATGGTGCGGCTGTTTCCGCTTTGCTGGCCAGCATCAAGTCGCCCGTTGTACTGGTCGGCCATTCTTATGGCGGCAATGTCATCAGTGAGGCAGCCAACAACCAGGCCAATGTAAAGGCGCTGGTTTACGTCAGTGCGTTCGCGCCGGAGGAGGGTGAGACCGTTGCCGAGCTGGCCGGCAAGTTCCCGGGAAGTACCCTTGGCCCAACTCTCGCGGCGCCTGTCGTGCTGGTTGATGGCGGTAAGGATTTGTACATCCAGCAGGCTAAATTCCACGATCAGTTCGCTGCTGACGTCACCGCCGCAGAAGCCGCGGTAATGGCGGCGACTCAGCGCCCGGTAACCGACGCGGCGCTGAACGAGAAGTCAGGCACGCCGGCCTGGAAGCGTATTCCGTCCTGGTTCATCTATGGCGACAAGGACAAAAACATTCCACCGCAGGCCATGGAGTTCATGGCCAAGCGAGCCAAAGCCAAGGCTGTGGAAGTCGTGAAAGGGGCGTCCCACGTCGTGTTGGTTTCAAGTCCGGAACCGGTGGCTCGAATGATTGAAAAAGCGGCCGCGACAAAGTGATTTTGGCCGGGCTCTAACGTGAGCGTCGGCAGGCGTCGCAGCACCCAATTCAGCAACTCTTGCGCCGGTGCGGCCAATGGTCGGTCAGATTTTACCAGCAGCTTTGCCTTGGCCGTTTCATTGAAAAGTCATTGTCAGATGAGGTGGGCTTGCAGGTGTTGGTTCGCAAGATGATTGGCGCGGAAGAGCAAACCAGAACGTGGCACCGTGACCATCGTTGCGGGTAGCCGAGAGTTGGCCGTTGTAACTTTCAATGATCGACCGGCTGATCGATAACCCCATGCCCATGCCAACCTGTTTGGTGGTGTAGAAGGCATCGAAGATTTTTTCGAGGTCGCCAGGCTCAACACCGCATCCCGCATCGCGCACTTCCAGGCGCACATGGTGCGTGTCATGTCCGGTTCGGATCAGCAGCAGGCGCGGGCGGTCGTCGATGTCGATCATGGCTTCGCAGGCGTTGAGTAACAGATTGAGGATGACTTGCTGCAGTTGCACTCGGTCACTGGGGACCCGTGGCAGATTGTCGGCCAGGTCCAGATGCGTGGTGATGTCGTTGCGTTGCAATTCGCTGCAGGTCAGCGCCAGCACTTCGCGGGTCGATTCGTTCAGGTCTACAGCTTCAACATTGACGACGTTCTTGCTGAACAGCGTGCGCAGACGTGAAATCACATTCGCAGCACGGTTACCATCGCGAATAGTACGGCGCGCGGTTTCCAGGGCACCGTTGATGTTCGGTGGATCGGCGACAAGCATGCGCAGGCAAGTGCTAGCGTTGGTGATGATGCCGGACAGAGGCTGATTCACCTCATGGGCAATCGAGGCGGTCAAAGTGTCGAGACTGGCTACCCTGGTCATGTGAGCGAGTTCCGATCGCATCTTATTCAGGGTGTCTTCGGACTGAGTGCGCTCGAAGTCAGTGCGGGCGATGTAGCTGAGGTGGTGCTGCCTGCACTCGGCCAGTGCTGCCTCGGCTCGCTTTCGGTCATCGATATCGGTGCAAATTCCACACCTTATCCAAGCGAGGTCTGTGGTAGCGGGCAATGTACACAGGGTTAACAGAAACCACCGGTAAACACCGTCGAAACGCTTCAGTCGTATCTCCAGTTCGTGGACCAGCTCCGATGGCGCTGTCGTTTGCCTACTTTGGACAAGGCGGCTGAGGTCTTCCGTGTGGACGGCCGCCTCCAGGCCCCGGCGTTGGTCATGCTCAAGTTCAAGGCCGGTGTAGTCGTACCAGCGCTGATTGAAAAAATCGATCCCGCCTTCTGCCGTTGCCATCCAGGCGATGGCAGGCAGTGCCTCGATGACGCGGTTCAACTGATTGTTCATACCTGGACCTTCAACGACAGGTGGTTGTACTCGAGGATCGATTTGGGCAATGGGCAAGCGAAGGGCTCAGCTGTCTGAGTTGCAGCTGTCAGAAACCTTGCTGTAATCCAGGACCTGGGTTCTGTCCTGGGAGTCCAGGTAGGTCATCCGGGCATTCACCACTCCGCAGGAAGGCGTGGCGTCCTGCTTCAGCGACACGACCTTCTTGATGTCCAGGTGCGTGCCGTAGGTGTAGGTTTTGGGGGTGATATCTGCTTCGGCGTGGGCCGACAGGGTGCAGATGTTCAGTGCGGCAAACAGGCAAGCGGCGACGACAGTTTTAGTATTCATTGTGGTTTCCTAAAGGCTTTAATGGGTAGGTCGTTCAATTGAATCGAGGCGTTTGGGTTTGCCTCGATGGAACCTATTAGAAGCCCGCGAGGTATCTCGTCTGTGTCGCAAACAGGCTCGTGTAATTCGGTGCGTATCTTGGGTGACTGCTGATACACGTAAATACAAACGTTGCCGGAAGAGGGCACGTAAATAAGCCTCTCACCTCAATATTTTCATGACGGCCAATAGCGTCTATCCCGGTAATCCGTGAAGTATTTTTTTTACGTGCAAAAAAGCCCAGGGCTTTTGGCCTCCGGGCTTGGGGTGTTGGCTTATCGGAATCAATACCGCTGATATCTCTAGCCGAACATGGCAACGATCACACCGTCGCGCACTGCGTTAGGCGACACGCTCGCGCACTTCTTGCAAGCGGTCTGCACCGCCCTCAGCCACACGATTCTGGTTCAAGCGATCAGCGCCGCCTTCCACAAGCAATTGCGGGATCTGGCCGTGAGACACCGCACTCAGGGTATTGGCCGACACCAGATTCGATAAACCGAGACCGCCTACCAGTGCCAGACCGAGTGCCAGGGATGAAACTTTCGAGAAATTGAACATGGGAGTTGCTCCGCGTATTTGGTTTGAGTGGGTCGGTAGCTGCTGCTATCCGATGAACATAGTTAAACGCTTGGGTGTATCGGTGATGTGTGCTTGAGCGCCTCGAAATCGGTGCCTGCGTATCCGTCCGGGGTTCTGATACAGACGGGTACACAATATTTTGAAAGGGGGTGAAGTGTGGGCAGCGTGCCGCTTTCTCGACGTAGGCGAAGTTGTTGCAAAGTGGTCTTGATAGCTATGCAGCCATCCTGAACGAACAGGCCAATAGTTCATGGACTCATCCATGAACTATTGGCTTAACGGTTAGGCGGCTGTGGGTGAAGTGGTACTGGTATGGGCCTCTTCCAGCAGTTGCTGAATCATCTTCTCTTGTGCTTCGTAGCGCCCCTCACCAAAGTGCGTGTAACGCACCTGACCTTTTGCATCGATCAAGTAATGAGCCGGCCAGTACTGGTTATCAAAATTACGCCAAATCGCATAGTTGTTGTCGATCGCTACCGGGAAGGTGATACCGAGTTTTTTTACCTGATGTTTGACGTTATCGATGATGCGTTCATAACCGTACTCTGGCGTATGGACGCCAATCACCACCAGTCCATCCTTTTCGTACTTTTGCGCCCAGTTCTTAACGTAAGGCAGGGTGTGTTGACAGTTGATACAGTCATAGGTCCAGAAATCCACCAGCACTACTTTACCTTTCAGTGATTCGTTGCTCAGCTCTGGCGAGTTGAGCCATTGCACGGCACCGGCTATCGAGGGCATAGCACCTTTAGCCGCGTCCAATGAGGTGTCTGCCTTAACCTGGCTGGCGAAGTAATCGATAATTTTCGGGATGGTTTCCTGCACACGCCTCTCTATGCTGGCAACACCTTCGGAAGATGTACTGGCGAGCAGCACGTTGTCGGTTCCGGTGGCGATCACCGCTGCTGTTGCCAGGACGGCTACTCCACCCAAGCGTCGAAGCATGCCAGTGATGGGGATCGACGGTTTCAGTCGTTTGGCCAGCCCGCGGCCGGCGAAGATCAGGATGCCGAGCGAAAGGGCGCTGCCCAGGCCGTATGCAACCAGCAAAAGACTGGTTTGCGCGTTAGCGCCCTGGAGCATGGCACTCGTCAGAATTACCCCGAGGATAGGCCCGGCGCATGGCGCCCACAGCAGCCCGGTGGCGACACCAATCATCACCGAGCCCAGCGGACCAGACATCTGTCGTGTGTTGGGGGCAATTCGGTTACCGAGCGCCACCAATGGGCGTGCCAGCCATCCGCCGACCCGTGCGAAAATCAGTGATAACGCGAACAGTGCCATCACCATGAGCGCAATATACCGCCCGGCATTGCTGGCTTGAATGACCCATTCGCTGCCGACCACGGCCAGGCTGGAGATCAAGGCGAAAGTCAGGGCCATACCCCCGAGGGTGAGCAGGATTGATGAGCGCTTACGGTCGGTGCCAGCGAACAGAAACGGCACCACCGGAAGAATGCAGGGGCTGAGGACGGTCAAGATGCCGCCCAGGAAAGCGATAAGGAGCATGAGATCACCTGGCAAATGTGTTCACAAAGCGCCCCGATCAACGAGGCGCGCGGGTGTTGATTTCAGGAGTGCTTCCGGCCGTCTGGTCGTGCACCGGTTGTTCTTGCGCAGTGCGGCTGGCGCCGTCAGTAGCAAGGCGGGCATGCGTGTCTTTTCCACTCACGGGCGTCAGTTGAAAACATGTGGCGCTGCCACAGCTACTCTGTTCAATAGCTGCGTTGGCGTGCGCGGCGGCACCTGCAATGGAAAAGGAAACCGCGGTCAAAAAGCTCTTTATGTGGTTCATGATCTTTTCCTCGCATTCAATGGGTAGATCGTTGTGGGATTGCCGAGGCCAGTGATAACGCCTCGATGGAGCCCATTGGATGCCTGCCGGGTATCTCGGATGTGTCGGGCATTACCGCTGTTGAATTCATTAAGTGTCGAAGAGGGGTTGCGATACAGTGGGATACGATCGCCCCGATTTGCATACGCGTGTATCCATGACGCGCCCGATACACTGCAATACAAAGGCTTGCGGGCAGAAGCCTGACGCCTCGTTACACTGGGTAACCAGCACACACTGAGAGGTTGAGGGTATGGAGCATGTCGATCATGTGTTGATCGTTGATGACGATCGCGAGATCAGAGAGCTTGTGGGCAACTACCTGAAGAAGAACGGGTTGCGCACCACGGTAATGGCAGACGGCCGCCAGATGCGGGCCTTCCTGGAGGCCAATCAGGTTGACCTGATCGTGCTCGACATCATGATGCCGGGCGACGATGGTCTATTGCTGTGTCGCGAACTACGCGCCGGCAAGCACAAGAAGACTCCCGTGTTGATGCTTACCGCGCGCAACGACGAAACCGACCGCATCATCGGCTTGGAGATGGGGGCTGATGATTACCTGGTCAAGCCGTTTTCTGCCCGTGAGCTGCTCGCGCGGATCAACGCCGTGCTCAGGCGTACACGGATGCTGCCGCCCAACCTGGTGGTCAGCGAAAGTGGGCGGCTACTGGGGTTCGGTCGCTGGCGTCTCGACACCACCGCGCGCCACCTGCTTGATCAAGACGGCACCCTGGTGGCCCTGAGCGGGGCCGAGTACCGGTTGCTGCGGGTATTCCTCGATCATGCACAGCGGGTGCTCAGTCGCGATCAATTGCTCAACCTGACCCAGGGGCGCGATGCCGACCTGTTCGATCGTTCCATCGACCTGCTGGTCAGCCGCCTGCGCCAGCGCTTGCTGGATGACGCGCGCGACCCGGCCTATATCAAAACGGTGCGCAGTGAAGGCTACGTGTTCACCTTTCCCGTCGAAATCCTCCCGGAGCAGCCATGAACGTCGCGCTGCATTGGCCGCGCACCCTGGCCTCACGCCTGTCGCTGATCTTTCTCGTTGGCCTGATTCTCACGCAAGCCCTGTCGTTCGGTGCCCAGTACTACGAGCGCTACCAGAGCGCGAAGTCGACGATGCTGGGCAACCTTGAAACCGACGTCTCGACCTCCATCGCCATCCTCGACCGTTTGCCTGCCGACGAGCGCCCGGGCTGGCTCGATCGTCTGCAGCGCCGTACCTACGGCTATCTGCTGAGCGAGCGCGAGCCCGGTGTGCCGATGGATCAGGACAACATACCCATCGCAGTGAACTCGATCGAAGCCGCCATCGGCCATGATTACGCGTTGACATTCGTTGAGATTCCCGGCCTCAGGCAACACTTCCAGGTGCAGTTGCAGTTAAGTGACGGCAACCCGGTCACCATCGACGTCTGGCCCGCCATGGTGCCACTGTCGCCATGGCTGCCCTTCGTCCTGCTCGGTCAACTCATGCTGATGATCGGCTGCACCTGGCTCGCCGTCAGAATCGCGGTTCGGCCGCTGACCCGATTGGGCGAGGCGGTAGAGAACCTCGACCCCAATGCACATCCCGTGCACCTGGATGAAAGCGGCCCCACAGAGGTGGCTCATGCTGCCAAAGCCTTCAACACCATGCAGGAGCGCATCGCCGCCTACCTCAAGGAGCGCATGCAACTGCTCGCAGCGATCTCCCATGACCTGCAAACACCCATTACCCGAATGAAGCTGCGTGCTGAATTCGCCGACGAGTCGGCCGAGAAGGACAAGCTGGTCCATGACCTCAATGAAATAGAACACCTGGTGCGCGAAGGCATTGCCTATGCACGCAGCATCCATGGCGCCACCGAGACCAGTTGTCGCATCAACCTGGACTCGTTCCTCGACAGCCTGGTCTTCGACTATCAGGACACCGGGCAGGCGGTGACGCTTGCAGGAAAAAATGGCGCAGTTATCGATACCCGCCCCCATGCCCTGCGACGGATTCTGGTCAATCTGGTGGACAACGCAGTGAAGTTCTCCGGTGCCGCCGAGGTACTGGTGGAAGGCCGGGCAGAGGCGGGCCTATCGATAAAGGTGCTGGACCGTGGTCCCGGCATTGACGAAGACGTGCTGGACGAAGTCTTCAAACCGTTCTACCGCGTGGAAAGCTCCCGCAACCGCAGCAGTGGCGGCACGGGGCTGGGCCTGGCCATCGCCCAGCAATTGGCCGAGGCCATTGGCGGCTCGCTGACCCTGGGCAACCGCGAGGGCGGTGGCCTCTGCGTAACCCTGACCCTGGCCGGGGGCCAATAGAACAACACCGATGTACGGCGGTTTTGGTTCAGGCCGGCTGGCCATTTGTATGGGACTGTATCGACCGCTGCAGTACACACACAATGTTGCGCAACGGCCGGTTTCAGACATGACTGGCGTACATGCTCTTGCAAGACTCCCAACCTTCGGCTGGCTATCCGGGCACCCCGGATGGCGAAGGCCCTTGCCACAGGAGTATTGTCATGATCACCCAAACCCCAACCTTCAAAGGCTGGCAACTGTTCAGCCTGCTCGCACTGTTGATCCTGGTGATGAGTGCGCTGGCCGTGGCGCTGCAGCCGGATCTGATCGAGGGGTTACGCAGTGCCGTTCGCGCCACTGCACGTTCATCCTTTGCATTGTTTCTCGCAGCCTTTACCGCCTCTGCCTTTGTTGTCCTGGTCCCCTCGTCATTCTCTAAAGCCCTGGTGCGCGAGCGACGCTTTATTGGCCTGGCCTTCGCCTTTTCCCATTTTGTCCATGCCGTATTGATCTATGCCTACGGGCAACTGAATACAGAGTTCTGGCCGGTGCGTACGGTAATCGACAACACCCCAGGCACGGTCGCCTATGTGTTCATCCTGCTGATGGCACTCACCTCGTTCAAAGGCCCGGCACACCTGCTGGGGGCGAAAGCCTGGAAGGTCCTGCATACGACCGGCATGTGGATCATCGTTGCTGTGTTCGCCTACGCCAACTTCAAGCGCATCCCCATGAACGCCTGGTACGTGCTGCCGTTCGGCATCACCTGTGCTGCCATAGCCATCCGCCTGGTCGGCAAGCTGGCTCAGGCCAACAAGCGCAGTCAGATCCGGCAGCCACTTTCATGACAATCAATCGGAGGATTAAACCCATGCACGCAAACATCTCATCAACCCTGAAGTGGCTGCACCTTAACCTTGATCGTGCAGGAGACTGGGTCGCACCACTAAGTCTGCGAGTTTTCCTGGCGTGGGAATTTCTCGAGGCGGGCCTGGAGAAATGGAACGGTGAAAATTGGTTCCAGGGCATCCAGGCTGCCTTTCCTTTTCCATTTAACTATGTGCCGGCGACGCTGAATTGGCAGCTCTCAATGTGGGCCGAATTGCTTTGCTCCATTGCCCTGCTTGTAGGCCTGGGAACACGCCTCTCGGCACTTATCCTGATAGTGGTAACCGTCGTGGCAACAGCCGCAGTCCACTGGCCAGCCGATTGGTCGACATTGAGCGAACTAGCCCAAGGTTATTCCATCAGCAACAAAGGCTATGGCAATTACAAACTGCCCTTGATCTATCTCGTAGCGCTGCTGCCGCTGTTGTTCATGGGCGCCGGCAAGCTGAGCCTGGATGCGCTCATTGAGCGATGCGTCAAGCGTCGCTAAACACGCTGAAACCCGGCCGTGCGTCTATCCATCGCGTACAGGGGTGTCCTCACCTTTCTAATACTGGATCGGAGAATCAAACTCATGCAAACAAACATCTCCTCACCGATACATATGGCTCCTCCAGAGGCTTCACGGCCACCTTTTCAGGCTGCCGTAGGGCTTGGGTTGCGCCGTGCACTGCTCAGCATGCTGCGTGACGCACCCTCCGGTGATTTCGACTTTTTGGAGGTGGCCCCGGAAAATTGGATCGGTATCGGTGGCGCTCACGGCGAGGCCCTGCAGTCGCTGGCCGAGCGCTATCCGCTGTCGTGTCACGGCCTGTCCCTATCGCTAGGTGGCAGTGCGCCGCTCGACAAAGCCTTGCTTGAGCAGATACGCGGGTTTCTCGATCGTTTCAATGTGCCGCTTTACAGCGAACATCTGAGTTATTGCAGCGACGACGGACATCTTTACGACCTGCTGCCGTTACCATTCACCGAGGAGGCGGTACATCACGTCGCTGCGCGCATCCGTTGTGCACAGGACATCCTCGGTCGTCGGCTGGCGGTGGAGAACGTCTCATACTACGCCGCTGCACATCAGGACATGGACGAGCTGGCCTTCACCAATGCGGTACTGCGCGAAGCCGACTGCGACCTCTTGCTCGACGTCAACAATGTGTACGTCAACTCGGTGAACCACGGTTTTGACCCGAAGGCTTTCCTGGCAGGTGTGGAGCCAAACCGTGTGATCGCCATGCATGTGGCCGGACACTATGACGAAGCCGATGACTTGATAATCGACAGCCATGGTGCCTCGGTCAAACCGGTAGTCTGGTCGTTGCTGGCCCAAGCCTATGGGTTGTTTGGTACGAAACCAACGCTACTCGAACGCGATTTCAACTTTCCACCTTACAACGCGCTGGTCGCCGAGCTGGATATCATCAGGCGGCTGCAAGGCGAAGCGGGTGCGATGGTGCGGGTGGCCGTCGATGGCTGACTTCTCCCCGAGTTTGCACAGCCAACAGCTCGCGCTGACCCGTTACCTGCGTGACCCGGACGGCCATGCGCCCCCGGCGGGGATGGACCCCGTACGGGCGAAAGTCTATCTCAACCTGATTATCAACAACCTGCTGGGTTTGTTGGGCGGAACATTTCCGGTATTGATTGCCGTGCTGGGTGATGCCGGTTGGCGTGCCCTGGTGCGACGATTCTTGCGTGACTACCGATCGCAAACGCCGCACTTCGGTGAAGTTGCCCGGGAGTTTGTCGCGTTCGTCGCCAGCCTGGAGGAGTCGCCAGGCCAGGAACACCCCTGGTACCCGTTCCTGCCCGAACTCGCCCATTACGAGTGGGTGGAGATGGCGTTGCAACAGGTCGATGCGGCGCCGTTTCAGGCAGGCGATGCCGAGCAGTTACTCGAACGCCCGCTTCGGTTGTCACCGCTCGCCTGGCCGCTGGCCTACACATGGGCTGTACACCGGCTTGGGCCTGGTCACCTGCCAGCCGCAGCACCGGAGCCGCCAACGTTACTCCTGATCTGCCGTGTGCCGGGTGGGCAGGTGCGATTCTCTGAGCTCAGCCCGCTGGCATGGCGTCTGCTGCAGCGGATCGAGCAGTTCCCTGGGCTAGATGGCCAAGAGCAGTTGCAGGCATTGGCCGGGGAGGCTGGCGCGCCAGACTTGGCCAGCTTTGTTGCCGACGCGCTGGTGCTCTTGCTCCGACTGCATAAACAGGCCGTCGTCGGCGTGGCGAGCACGCCTGATTTGAGCGGCATCACTGCGCACGCAATGTGGGCATAGGCGTAATAAATGGTCAAAGCCCAACCTGATATGAACGCCGAGCGTCCAGCAGTGGACAGGCTAAAGGGCCAGACCTACACCAACGGCATAATTGGTCCCGGCCTGCCAATGCTGGGCCCCTTATCCGATGGTGGAACCCTGATCACGGGTACGCCGCCGGGCTGCTGGGGGCCAATGATCACACCGTCCTTCTACGCCTTGATCAGCGTGGGACTCCCACAAGCACCTGATACAACCAGGCTCCGGTGACGAGCCGGATCCGTGCTTCTTGTATCTCGCTGTATCCGGACATGGCATTTGGGAGTTGGCTTACAAATGTTGTTTCCACTCGATACATCGTAGATACATTGCTGCGGCTAAATGGTCTTGCCCGAATGAGGTTTGCCCTATCGAGGTGGAGGATGCCAACGGGATTCCCGGCTTCTCCCACCTCGCCTTGTGCTTACCCGTCCTTGTGGCATGACCCGCGGCCTGGCCGCACACAGCATCTGGAGAAACACTATGTACCGTATCCCGTTCTCGAACAAAACCAGCCTCGGCCTGGCCGCCATTGCTTTAGCCGGTGGCATGAGCCTGGCGTCGTCCGCCGCCTTTGCCGTGGAGGCATTGCCTCAGGGCTACCAATTGGCCGCGGCGGACAAAGCCGGGGAAGGCAAGTGTGGTGAAGGCAAATGCGGCTCCAGCGAAGCCAATGCGAAAGCCACCACGGCCGAAGGTAAGTGCGGGGAAGGCAAATGCGGCTCCAGCGAAGCCAATGCGAAAGCCACCACGGCCGAAGGTAAATGTGGGGAAGGCAAGTGCGGCGACGACTCCTTCGCCCGCACCGATACCAATGGCGATGGCCTTGTTTCGCTCAAGGAACTCCTGGCCGCAGCCCCGAAAGGTGGTGAGGAGTTCAAGGCGATGGACACCAACAAAGATGGTTATCTCTCCGAGGGCGAGGTCTACACGTTCAGGAGCAACCAGTACACGTCCAACGGCAAGAAAGTGCCAACCGAGCTTTTCAGCCGCCTGAGCAAAGCCCGGAGCTGACTCCGGCACCTGCGCTTTCCACCCTCCCTGCGCCTGTTGCCGGGGAGGGCGGTTTGCCCTGATGGCACTGCGCCAGGGCCTCTGTCGAAGGATAAATGCCTGGCACGTTTAGTCACTACTCCCCCATCGTTTGGTACTATCCAGCACACTTATATGAAGATTTAATGTCTGGAAGGTCTTTTTTTGAACGTCATCCGTTACTGGTTACGGCACCCCCATGCACGCCTCATCGCTCTGACAGGATTGCTCCTGGTCCTGCCTTGGTGCCTGCGTGCGGCACTGGGTTGGTCGAATCCGCTCGGCTACCTTTCAGACCTGGGAATAGCCAGCCTGCTCATCGTACTGCTGCATCGCCGTCCCTGGTGGCTAGCGCTTCCCGTATTGCTGGCTTGGGGGGTGATGACGCTGGCTACCGCCGAACTGGTCAGCGCGGTCGGTAGACTTCCAAACGCCTCAGACCTGCACTACCTGGTCGACCCTCAGTTCCTGGAGAACTCCACCGGTGGTGGTTTCGCCCAACCTTGGTTCGCCGCAGCGCTGTTACTTGGGCTGGTGATTTGGCTGATAACCCATTGGGTCGGGCGCTCCATTCCCGTACAAGGCTTGCCACGGAGCGCGTGGGCAGCACCGCTGCTGTTGTTATTGGCCCATTGGGGCGCTCAGCACCTATACCCCTCGGAAGAGGATCAGTGGCGTTTGTTCAGCCTCCCGCATCAGTTGCTGGCCGAGACCGTTGGCGGGGTTCAGATACGCGCAGAAGAGTGGTTGGAGGGTGACGTTGTCGATGTCCCGCCACAAATGGAGGGGCTCACTCAACTCGATCTTGCTGGCCAGAAGCTGCTCGCGGCACCGGGACGTGCGCGCAATGTGTTGATCATCACGCTGGAAGGCATTCCCGGCGCCTACGTTGGGGTCAATCGCCAGGCCCTGCACAGCAGCTATCAAGAAAACCTCATGCCTAATCTCAGTCGCTGGGCAGAACGTGGCATGAACACCCCAGACTATGTGCTGCACAGCCACCAAACCATTCGCGGCCTGTACGCCATGCTTTGCGGCGATTACGACAAGCTGGACAACGGCACCCCCAAAGGGGTCGAAATGTTGACCCAGAGCGAGCGTAACCAAGCCTGCTTGCCAGCCCAACTGCACAAGTACGGGTTCGCTACACACTACCTTCAGGGGGCTGGCCTGCGTTTCATGGCCAAGGACCAGATCATGCCGCATATCGGCTTCGATGCTACCCATGGTTTGGAATGGTTCACTAACAGCAACTATCTGGAGTTCCCTTGGGGTAAAGATGACAAGGCGTTCTTCGAAGGGGCGCTGGATTATGTCGGCCAACTCAAAAAGCAGAAAAAGCCGTGGATGTTGACGCTGCTGACCGTTGGCACCCACCAGCCCTACTCGGCCCCTGAAGAGTACCTGCAGCGCTATGAAACACCCAAGCAGGCCGCCGTCGGGTACCTGGATGATGCCCTTGGACAGTTCCTCAGCGGCCTGGAACGACAAGGCATCCTGAAAGACACTTTGGTGGTGATCACCTCGGACGAATCCCACGGCATCGATGGTGTGCGCCTGGCTTCCTCCTGGGGGTTCAACCTGATGCTGGCCCCTGAACAGGCGCAATTGCCCAAGGTGAAGTCAGGCGTGTACGGGCATGTCGATCTAAGCGCTTCGATACTCGACTATCTGGCCTTGCCGGTCCCCTCGGCATTGAGCGGCCGCTCCCTGTTTCGAGACTATGAAACAGGCCGCGAAATCATCTCATTCACCAACGGCAAGCTGCGTTATCACGATGGGCAGGGAACCTTGACCGAGTGCGACTTTCAACAGCGCTGTCGGTATTACGCCAGTGAAGGCTTTATTGCCGAACGGGCGACCTTTAATGGTCAATACACAGGCAGTCGTGCCCGACAAATCACAGCAAGAGCTACAGCGCTGAATCATTCGTTGCTCCGCACGCAGTTGAACCAGCACTACCAATTCGGCAGTCCCGCTATTATCCCGCTTAAAGCACAAATCAAGGATGACTGGGCCGACAACCTTATTGGCGCGCAGTATCTGGAAATGCCCAAGGGCTCGCACACTCGCGTGCGCCTGACCGTGCGCTCGCTGGATCCACAACAGGACGCCCACATACAGCTCAAGGCCAAGGAATTCGAACAGGATGTCCAACTGGGCCTGCCGGCAGAGATGACAGTCACTGCTGATCAGCCGCTGGAAATGGATTTTAGTTTTGAAAATCCGCAGTCACGCAAGGCATTCTCCTTCCATTTACTAGGCTATGGTCTCGGTGCTGTTGAGGTGAGTGACTTCAGTGTCGTTACCGAGTTGCCAGGAGCACCAGAGGTGCTAGATGAGCCTGCGGTCGATCTCAGCGCTCAATCAAGCTAGGGAACGCTGAAAAAGACATGCAGCGTTGATGGCGCTGAAAGTTGCGCCAGCCCTGGCCGGGTAAGCGCTGGCCAGATCAATGGCTCATGTGCCGAGTCACGGCAAACCGATTGAGAAATCCATGGATCAGGAAAACAAGCGTCAGGGTCAGGATTACCGCGACCGACACAGAGGTAAATCTATAAAAGATATCGAACATGATGTCATGGGAGGGTGTCAGGTATTGGCCAAATAAAATTGCCAGTGTGGTAATGGCGCCAAAGCCTATTCCCGGTACGCCTTTTTCCATGGAGTGCCAGCGGCCGCAGACCATCAAGGCCACCCAGAACATCACGAGCACCAGGGGTAAAATGTCATGATGATTGTAGAGCAGCAACTGCATGATAAAGCCCACTGCGCATCCCATGAGCGTGCCTATTGCACGAATCCGTCCGGCAAAATGCGCGCCTTTCCAGTGCATCGGAAACAGGATCAGGATGCTTGCCACTTGCGCGGACAATGAGTCTTTCAAGTCCAGGCATTGAAAGGCGACAAACGACGCGGTAGCAACCGTTGCGCCAAGCAGCGCTTCATGGCGTTGGCTGGGCAGGTCTTTTTCTATCGATTGCCTGGGCGCGCGGGGTGTTGCATCGGGAAACAGGTAAAACATCAAGCCTGCGATCGTCGCAGAGAGCCAGATCGCCGCGCCATTGCACCAGAGCAGATCGATGACATCGGTTTGTGGATAGCTGGAAAAGTGCAGCAAAATCGAGAGAAACACCGCGCTTAAAGCACTGAAAAAAAACAGTGGCCCTTTCGCCATCAATGCGAAGCGGTATAGAAACAACAGGAACACGATGGGCACCGCCAACACCGGTCGATCACCGAACAGTCCATAAAGCACCCCGACCTCCACGCTGACCACCACGCCCTGGGCCAGGAACTGTCGGACCAGATGGGCATTCAAGGTCGGAACCAGACCAAGGACCAACATCGGATAGACGCAAAAAAAAGCGCCATACTCCAGGTTGAGCACCTTGCAGATCAACAGCCCCAACGTACCACCGCCGGCAATGCGCAGGCATTGACGCAGGTCATTTTCGCTCAGGCGATGGAGCCCGCCAGGTTCAGTAGACATAATGGATAATGCTGACGAGGCGGATTTGCAGCGCACCCATTATGCGCGCCACAACATTGTCGCTGGAAAACAGCTGCACGGTTGCCTTCGCTCCAGAAGGCAGCGAGGGTGGAAGGTCGCCACTGAACACCAAGTGGATGCGTTGGCGCTGCGCATCCCTTACCCAGCGATCCGATTGCAGGGGGGCGGCCAGGTCGCCGTTTGCGTCGATCTGGCCTTCTTTCACCCCCGACTCCAGGTGGCTGATGCTCGCCGCAAAAATCTCCCCTGGCCGGGCATCGAACACCACTGAGGCGGTTGTGCCTGGCTGCGCATAGCGCAACGCCTTTTCTCTGAAGTCGGCAGTGACATCGGCATTGTCTTCCACCAATGCCATGACGGATGCGCCGGCCTGAAGGTACGCCCCCGGACTGAGTTGCAGATTGCCTACCACGCCCGCACGTTCAGCCCTGACTTCGCTGTAGTCCAGTTGCAGCCGGGCCTGCTCCAACGTGTTATGCGCCTGGCGGATGTGAACATTGTCGTCGCCAGGGCCACCTCTGCGCGCCTTGATTTGATCAATAGTGCTGGACGCGGCCCGTACCTGTGCCTGGGCAATGATCAGGCTGGCGTTGATCTGATCCCGCAGTTGCGTGGAAACGAAGTTCTTTTCATGCAAGGTTCGAATACGACCCGCCTGAGCCGCCAATTCCTGAACTTTAGCTTTGGCGGCTGACAAATCGGCCTGCGCTGCGCCCAGGTTTGCATCACGCTCCGAGTAGTCCTGTCGGGCGCGCTCGATCATCAACTGCGCCTCCTTGACCTTTAAAGCAAAAGGACGGGGGTCCAGCCGGAACAGCAACTGCCCGGCCTCGACATGTTGATTATTGACCACGGTCACTTCTATCACTTGGCCAGATACCCGTGGCGCGATACGCACAACAGAGCGCGTTAATTGCGCCTGGGGGGTGAGCGGCATATAGAGGTCTGCTACCAGGAAATAGATGAACAGGCCGGTCAATATCAAAATGGCAAAACGGACGTGCCGGGAAAATCGTTGGTCAGGGGTCATGGCAACTTGCATAAAACGGTCATGTGCGATCCATTGGAGGAATGTCGATCCCTGATTATTTAATCGTCGTCCTGAGCTCGATGCGCCCAGGGGTCGTGAGAAAATCAAAGGGATGAAAGGGGGGAGGCGCAGGTGTTTGATGACAGATTTTACCCAGCGCAGGAACAATAGGACTATTTAAGTTTTTGATAGTCCCAATTCAAGTCGGGAATAGTCTGCGTCGCCAAGGCAATGCCCGCTGAGGATGCCGCCCGCCGATACTTGCCGGCTGATGCGGGGCGTCATGCAAAAGATTCAGGCTCAATTGGAGGAGTCTTTGCCTGTATTGCGATATCTGTCTGCTGTTGACGGTGGGAGAGGCAAGTAAAGAATGAGGCCCGATTTGCTGTAATCCGATAGCAGATTGAGCAGGGCCAACATGAGAGCAAATAAAACGAGCAGTGCCAAGCCCAAGACGGGTGTGCCAGTTCAAGTGAGTATCTAGGAAGTCAGCATCCTTCCTGGCTGGCGCAACGACTACACCGCTATGATCGTTCGCGACCCTGCTCAGGGGGCGCGAGGATCAAGTCACGTGCGGTATAGAAACCCTGCACCAGCCGGTTCTTGGACCAATACTCGCAAAGAACCAGCAATGTATCGGGTAGCTGGGAGGTCGAAGAGGGGGTTTTGACCACCATCGTTTTACCTCCCGAGCGTAAGCGAACAAACGCCCCAGGTTCGAATGTGCCCATGTTCAGTGACCTCACAAAGCGCTGTTTGTGTGTTCTACCCAGCCCCCACCCAATGCCTTGTACAAGCTGACCTCGGCGGTCAACTGCGCCAACCGGTCGGTGATCAATGCCTGTTGGGCGCTGAAGAGAGAGCGTTGCGCATCAAGAAACGTCAGGTTGTTATCGACGCCAATGCGATAGCGCCGCTCTGCCAAACGGTAGTAATCCTGGCTGGCCTGCACCAAGTCGCGTTGCGCCAGCAATTGTTGCTTGTAGGTCTTGCGTGCCGCTAGGCCATCGGAAACTTCCTGGAAAGCGGTCTGAATCGATTTTTCATATTGCGAGACGCGGATGTCTTTCTGGATTTTCGAGTAATCCAGGCTCGCCCGAAGGCTGCCGGCGTTGAATATCGGCAGATTGATTTGTGGTTCAAACAGCCATCCCCCCGAACCGGCCTTGAACAACCCGGACAGTTCGCTGCTTGAACTGCCGGCATTGGCGGTCAGGCTGATGCTCGGAAAGAACGCAGCACGAGCGGCTCCAATGTTGGCGTTGGCCGCTTGCAGCAAGTATTCGGCTTCGAGAATATCCGGGCGCCGCTGCAGCAAGTCTGAAGGCAGGCCCGAAGGGACTTCGGCGAGCAGCTCAGACGCCAGTGGGCGGCCGGGCAGGTCGGCCGACACCGGGGCTCCCACCAGCAGGATCAGGCTGTTGAGGTCTTGGGCGACCTGGCGCTGGAATTTGGCCAGGCTGGCCTCGGCGCTTTTCACCGAGGTGCGCGACTGGCTCAGGTCCAGAGCCGAGGCGAGGCCAGCCTCATTACTGCGCTCTGTCAGGCCCAGGCTTTGCTTGTAGGATTTGAGTGTGTCCTGGGTCAACATCAGCAGCTCCTGATCGGCGCGCCAGGTCAAATAGGCATTGGCCACGCTGGCCACGAGACTCAACTGGACACTGCGCTGGGCTTCTTCGCTGGACAGGTAGGTGAGCGAGGCTTCTTTACTGAGGCTGCGCAGACGTCCGAAAAAGTCCAGTTCGTAGGCGCTGATGCCCAGGGTCGCCGAGTAGGAGCTGCTGATCGCGGGGTCACCGGTGGACGATAGACTGCTCGGCACCCGCTGGCGCGAACCGCTGCCAGTGGCACTGACCGCCGGGTAGAGATCGGCGCGTTGAATCCGGTATTGAGCCTGATAGCCTTCGACGTTCAGGGCCGCCACACGCAGGTCACGATTGTTGAGCAACGAGCGCTCGATGAGCTGTTGCAGTACGGGGTCGTGGAATTGCTCACGCCAGCCTTGGTCGGCGGCAAGCGGCCCCGAACTGGCTGGAGCGTAGGCCGAGGTCTGCGGGAATTGCGTGGCAACCGGGGCCTCGGGGCGCTGGTATTGCGGGATCAGCGAGCAGCCGCCAAGAGCGATTGCGGCGGCCACCAAGGAGCTCAGGGATTTATACATCAGCCAGCCTCATTGTCTGGAAATTACTGCGTGTTACCTGCTGGACACTACCGCTCATGCGCTCGAGGCGAGCCGTCATGAGCCGATCATCCACTTGGCCAGCCCATGCCGTCCGCTGACACCCAGTTTGGCTGCAGCACGTTTCAGATAGGTTTCTATGGAGCTGTTTTTAACGCAGAGTTTTTCCGCCATTTCCGGTACGGTACTCCCGGCCAGGAGCCCCAGGCAGACTTCTTTTTCCCGTACTGAAAGGCTCACGTCACAAGAGATCAACCGTTCATTGAACTCGCGCTGTAATTGCGTCTGGTCAACGGAAATCAGCGAGTTGGCACTGCCAGAGGCCTTGATGCAGGACTGGCGATTGACGTGTGCATGCCGTTCCGCCAGCGGCAGCAGCGCCTCCGAGAGGTATTTCAAGAAGGACAATTCTTGGAGGGTGAAGTCGCGGTTAATGTTTGGGCGGTGCAACGAGATCACACAACGACGGTTAGCTTTGCGTGAAATCAGGCTGCATTGATGAGAGGTGCCGAGGCAACTGTTGCCTTCTTTATCCTTCATTCGTGCGTTCAGGTGAATCAGCAGCGGAGCTTCTATCTCCAGCACGCGTTGGACCAGCGGGTGGTCGCTGCGCTGTTTGGCGCTGGTGGGGCAGGCGGATTGCATTTGCGCGCTTTCCTGCAGGCCGGCAGACCCCAGCAGTTGCACATCGACGACCCTGGATTGGGTGTCATCAACGGTCCATTCACTTAAGACGATCCGACTGACAGGCACTGACTTTTCGATCAGTTGGTGCATGTTGATCAGAAAACTCTCGTTTCCGAGACTGGAAATCAGTTTTCCCAGTTCTGAGTAGAGATATGCCTTGTCCACGCCTCTAACGCCCACACGTTGATTCATTATGCTTATCCTGCATATTGCAAACCGCTCGCAGTTCAGTGGCTGTCGAGGGGTGAAACCCACCCGATTTTCCAAACTGCAGAGGCTGCTTATGGACTTGATCCCTGGGAGTCAACATCACGTGTAAATCCATTCACAAAAAACGATTCAGCTCGTAGTGGCGATTAAGCGTTTCAGCGTAGGAAAAGTCTGTAGTGGAAAACCGGGACATTGCGTCACGGAGTTGGCGCTGTTTATTTGACGATTTTCTCGAAATAACATGATTTGTGTGGGCTTTAGGCTTGGTCACGCGCAGCGACGGCTTCTGGTTGAGTGCCTCCGTCATGAAAATTATTGAGTTAAAAGAATGAGTTAAGCGTGATAGGGGCAAAGGGGAGAGTGGGCGCGGTTTTCCAGATGCCACTTTTCTGCGAAGGTTTTTTTGGCGAAATTTACGAAATAAAAATTCCAGAGTCGTTTGAGATATCTAGCTTTTCGAACGATTTTCTATTTTGATCCGAGCAGTCACAGTGTGACTTGGCCGTGCCATCGACATTTTGCCGTTGACAAACGCTTTTCCTGATTAAACAACCAGGACGGCACAACAAGAGTTCTTGTTGTGCCGTCCTGCTCTGTTTATGAGGCAGTAGTGGTGTTCAGTGCATGGGAAATCGCTTCGCCCAGCGCGCTGACATGTGGGGCCTTGACCAGTGTGTTATGCGTCCCGGGCAACGCTTTCACGCTCACCTGATCCTTGAGCAACGCCCCCCAGCCCAAGGTCGGATCGCTGCGTTTCTGCTCGCTCGCCGTGAACAGCGACACTTTGAGTGAAATGGGCGGGCTAACGTAGGCACCAATGGCCTGGCGCGTCGCATAAGCCACTCCGAGGTGACTGCGCAATAACCCGGCATCGATGTCATGAGGCAGTTCCTCCGGGAGCAGACGGTGGGTCATGCACAGCGCCAACATCGTCTCAATGGCAGCGTCCTGCGCCAGCGCGGTCAGTTGTTGAAGCACCTGGGGATCAATCTGCTCGGGCAGCCAGGCCATCAGGAATTGCCCCTCGCTCAAGGACTCTGCGGCGACCGGCTCCGGGCGTGCCGAGGCATCGATGATGCCCAGGAACTCTACCTGCTCACCGCCGGCCTGCAGTTGACGGGCCATTTCATAAGCGATCAGGCCACCGGCCGACCAACCAGCGATCCGATACGGACCTTTTGGCTGGACCTGACGGATTGCCGTCAGGTAGCGCGCAGACATAGCCGATATATCGGACAGCGGCGACTCTCCGTTCACCAGGCCGCTGGCGGCCAAGCCATAGACAGGCACCTGCGGATCCAGTGAAGGCGCCAGGTCCCGAGCATATTGCACCTCACCGCCCAACGGATGGACCAGGTACAGCGGACGTTGGGAACCCGTGCGGCGAATCGGTACCAGGTTGCTGCGAATACCTGGTCGGGCCTGACCATCGAGGGCTCTGGCGAAGCCTGCGATGGTGGGTTCGACAAACAGATCGCGCACGGCAACCGGTTTGCCAAGGACCTTGCGTAACCGTGAAGTCATCTGGACCGCCATCAACGAAATACCGCCGATGCTGAAGAAGTCGTCATGCCGGCTGATGCGTTCGAGCTTGAACAAATCCTGCCAAATCGTGGCGATGGCGATTTCGGTGTCACCTTGAGGGGCTTCATAAGGCAGTGCCAGGACCTCACTGTCTTCGACCGCGTGCGGCAACGCCACGGCATTGGCCGAACGAATCAGGGCTGGCGTGTCTTCCAACAGTTTGCCAATCGACTGCTGTGCGTCGGCCACCAAATGTTCCAGGACGTTGGCAAACAGCTCGGCGATGTTCTGCACGGTCGAGGTGTCGAACAGGTCGTTGGCGTATTGCATGCTGCCGCTGATGCGGTCGGTGTTGTCGATCAGTGACAGCGATAGGTCGAACTGCGTGGTGCTGTGGGCACTTTCTATGGACTCCACTTCCAGGCCCGGCAGTTCCAGCGGTGCCGGCGGCGTGTTGTTCAGGCTCAACATTACCTGGAACAAGGGGCTGTGGCTCATGCTGCGGGTCGGTTGCAGGGCACTCACCACCTGTTCGAAAGGCAAGTCCTGGTGGTTGTAGGCGGCCAGTGTCAGGTGCTTGATCCGGGCCACCAGATCGGTGATCGTCGTTTCACGCTCGGTGGTCACTCTCAAGGCCAGGGTGTTGGCGAAGAAGCCAATCAACGGCTCCAGCTCTGGACGCGGCCGATTGGCTACCGGGGTGCCCACCACCACATCGGGCTGACCACTCAGGTGACTCATCAGCACTGACCAGCCGGCCAGCAGCACCATGAACAGCGTGGCACCCTGGGCTTGGCTGAACGCACGCAAGTCGGCGCTGAGGGAGGGTGAAAAGGTGCACTCGACGATACCGCCGGCGTAACGTTGAATGGCCGGGCGCGGACGATCCAATGGCAGGTTCAACAGGCTTGGCGCCCCCTCCAGATGTTGGCGCCAGAAGTCGATCTGCGCTTGCAACGCCGGACCTTCCAGGGATTGTCGTTGCCAGGCCGCGTAGTCCACATATTGCAGCGCCAGGGCCGGCAACGGGTCCTTTTGCCCTTGGCTGAGCGCGGTATAGAGCACACTCACTTCATGGGCCAGGACACTGTTGGACCAGCCATCGGATACGATGTGGTGCAGGGTCATGAACAGCACATGTTCCTCGTCTGCCAACTGCACCAGATGGCCGCGCATCAGCGGCCCCTGGTTCAGGTCGAACAACTGCGTTGCATTGGCCTGGCCGAGTTGGGTCAGGTTGACTGCACGTTCCAGGACCGGCATCTCGCGCAGATCCTGCTCTTGCAAATGGAAGCGATAATCGACGGGGGCGATTTTTTGCAGCGGCTCGCCGTCTACCAGTTCGAAGCTGGTGCGCAGGGTTTCGTGGCGTGCTACCAGATGATCAAGGGTTGAGTGCAGCGCCGCTTTGTTCAGCGCACCCCTCAGGCGCAACGCCATCGGCAGGTGATAGGCAGCGCCAGCCGCGTGGTCCAGGTGATCGAGGAACCACAGCCGTTGCTGGGAAAACGACAACGGCAGTCGGCCCGAGCGGTTCGCCAGGGGAATCGACTGCGCCTCGGTCGGTGACGCGGCGTTCACCCGCGAAGCCAGGCCACACACGGTCGGGGCATCAAACAACTCTTGCAGGGTGATCCGCGCGCCAAGCTTGCGACGCAGCCGCGACAGCAGTTGCACGGCGAGCAGCGAGTGGCCGCCCAGTTCAAGGAAACCGTCATGGCGACCGACCTGATCCAGGTGCAGCAAGCCTTTCCAGATCTCGGCGATGGCGATTTCGGTTTCCCCTTGTGGTGCCGTGTAGGTTTTGCTCGCCATGGATTCCAGGCCCGGCGCGGGCAGGGCGCGGCGGTCGAGCTTGCCATTGGCGGTCAGGGGCAGGGCGTCGAGATGCACAAACGCGCTTGGCACCATGTATTCGGGCAAGTGCTTGAGCAGCTCGCTACGCAGGTATTCAGCGCTGGCCGGCTCGCCACACAGGTACGCCACCAGGCGCGTGTTGTCGGACTCGCCCTGGCCGTCCTCGCGAGCGATCACCACCGCCTCACGAATACCGTGGCAGCCCATCAAGACACTTTCGATTTCCCCCAGCTCAATA
>NZ_WLYI01000023.1 GCF_009707515.1 Pseudomonas karstica
AGTGATCGGTGATCGACGGTTCCTTGTAGCCGCTGTCGAGGTACGAGGCTGCGATAAGGGCCGAAGGACCTTCAGCAATCTCAAGGCCCAAACGACTGCTACGCAGCCGATCGCAGGCTGCGCCAGCGGCTACAGGGGATCGGTGATCGACGGTCCCCTGTAGCCGCTGTCGAGGCACGAGGCTGCGATAAGGGCCGCAGGACCTTCAGCAATCTCAAGGCCCCAGGCGTCTGCTGCGCAACCGATCGCAGGCTGCGCCAGCGGCTACAGGGGATCGGTGATCGACGGTTCTTTTTGTAGCCGCTGTCGAGGCACGAGGCTGCGATAAGGGCCGCAGGACCTTCAGCAATCTCAAGGCCCCAGGCGTCTGCTGCGCAGCCGATCGCAGGCTGCGCCAGCGGCTACAGGGGATCGGTGATCGACGGTCCCCTGTAGCCGCTGTCGAGGTACGAGGCTGCGATAAGGGCCGCAGGACCTTCAGCAATCTCAAGGCCCCAGGCGTCTGCTGCGCAGCCGATCGCAGGCTGCGCCAGCGGCTACAGGGGATTGACAGCAGCTTCACACCGGCGGCAACCGCCATTCAATCGGCGTTTCGCCATTCTGCTCAAGAAACTTGTTGGTGCGGCTGAAATGCCCGCAACCAATAAATCCACGATAAGCCGACAACGGCGACGGATGCACCGACGTCAGCACCAGGTGCTTGGTGGCATCCACCAGTTTCTGCTTGCCCTGGGCATGCGCACCCCACAACAGGAACACCAGATGCGGTTGGTGCTCGCTGACCACTTCGATAATCCGGTCGGTAAAGAACTGCCAGCCCTTGCCCGCGTGGGCGTTGGCATTGGCGCGCTCCACGGTCATGGTGGTATTGAGCATCAACACGCCCTGGTCGGCCCAGCTTTGCAGGTAGCCGTGGCTGGGAATATCAATGTTCAGGTCGCGCTTGAGCTCTTTATAGATATTGACCAGGGACGGCGGCGCCGGTACGCCCGGTTGCACCGAGAAGCACAGGCCGTGGGCCTGGCCGGGACCGTGGTAAGGGTCTTGGCCGAGGATCACCACCTTGACCTTGTCCAGCGGCGTGGAGTTGAGTGCGTTGAAGATCATCGGGCCTGGTGGGTAGATCTCCTTGCCCGCAGCGTGCTCCTGACTCAGGAATTCACGCAGCTGCGCCATGTACGGCTGATCGAACTCCTCCCGCAGGGCATGTTTCCAGCTCGGTTCGAGTTTGATACGGTCGCCTTCAGTCATGGTTATATCCAGAAAAAACACTGAGTCAAAAGAATGAGGCGAACCCTAGGAAAGCCTGCCCTGCTTGTCAATTGATCTGACGCAGAACCGACACTTTCCCACGAAGGGATCATACTGAGCGTTCAATTTATCGATTGAGGTCGCGATGAACCTGCACTTCGAAGAACTGACCGGCACCGACGGCGCCCGCATCGGCATCGCCAGCCTGGATGCTGAAAAGTCCCTCAATGCCCTCTCCCTGCCGATGATCCTGGCCCTGGCCGAACGCCTTGATGCCTGGGCCAAGGACCCGCAAATTGTCTGCGTACTGTTGCGCGGCAACGGCCCCAAGGCATTTTGCGCCGGTGGTGAGGTACGCAGCCTGGTACAAGCCTGCCGTGAGCATCCCGGCGAAGTGCCGCCCCTGGCCGCACAATTCTTTGCTGCCGAATACCGCCTCGACTATCGCCTGCATACCTACCCCAAGCCGCTGATCTGTTGGGGCCATGGCTATGTGCTGGGCGGCGGAATGGGCTTGCTGCAAAGCGCGGCGGTGCGCATCGTCACACCGAGCAGCCGCCTGGCAATGCCGGAAATCAGTATCGGCCTGTACCCGGATGTCGGTGCCAGCTGGTTCTTGTCGCGCCTGCCCGGCAAACTCGGTTTGTTCCTCGGCCTCACCGGCGCCCACATGAATGGCCGCGATGCCCTCGACCTGGGCCTGGCTGACCGTTTCTTGCTGGATGAACAACAGGACGAACTGCTCGAAGGCCTGCTGCAACTGAACTGGCAGGAACAAACTGCAATGCAGCTCAACAGCCTGCTCAAGGCCCTGACCCAGGAAGCGACCGGCCAATTGCCGCAAGCCCAGTGGCTGCCGCGCCGGGCGCAGATCGACGAATGGCTGGATGTTGGTGATGCACGCTGTGCCTGGCGGGCCTTGAGCCTGCTGCGCGAACACGCTGATCCGTTATTCAGCCGTGCCGGCAAGACCCTGAGTGAAGGTTGCCCGCTGACCGCTTACCTGGTGTGGGAGCAGATCCAACGCGCGCGGCACCTGTCCCTGGCCCAGGTGTTCCAGATGGAATACACCCTGAGCCTCAATTGCTGTCGGCATCCGGAGTTCAGCGAAGGGGTGCGGGCCCGATTGATCGACAAGGACCAACAGCCCCATTGGCATTGGCCGGATATCAACGCGATACCTGAAACGGTAGTGCAAGCGCACTTCCACAAAGTGTGGGAGGGACGACACCCACTGGCGGACTTGTCTGATTATTGAGGCGTTCGGACGTGCGGGGACCAGCGCCCTAAGATAGCGATGAAACCTGGCAGTTCCGATAAACGGCCCGCATAAAAAAGCGGCGCATCATGCGCCGCATTTTATCAAGGCTGATCAGCGGTGCCCGCCGCGGCCTCTGCCATGATCGCCGCCCCGGCCATCTCCCCGGCCACGGCCACCATTACCCCAGTGATCACGCCCTCTCTGGTTGGGGTAGCCATGGTATCCAGCCCTGGGCCCGGCCGGATAATAGCGTGGGCCAGGCTGGTAATAACGCGGCGCCGAGTAGTAACGGGGTGGCGGCGCATAGTAGCCACGCCGATAGGCAGGAGCACCGCCGTAGTAATAGGCCGGCGCCGGCGAGGTATAGACTTCGGAACGGTAGTAACTCTGGCCTCCATCGTAATAGGGCACGCAGGCAGAAAGGGTCAGACCGAGCAAAGCGGTGAGAAATATTCGACGATACATGGCGGCCTCCTGGACCGCGAAATAGCACACACCAGCGACGCTGGGAGGCGTCAATCAACTTTTACTGACTGACGAAACATCTGACATCAAAAAGCGAATCTGGTGCGCTTTTGACATAGGTTGATACATCTACCCAAAGTGATGATCCTCCGTTTGCAATAAATAATCGGCGCTGTATCGTGCAAGGTACACCGGGTTCCACCGGGACTTGTCCGACACTGCCTGAACCGACCGATGACCACACCTCAATTTTGCCCAGCCTGCGGCGCCCGCAACGACTGCGCCCTGGCCGACCCGCGCACCGCCGACCAGGCCTGCTGGTGCTACAGCGTCAGTATCGACCCCGCGGTACTCCAAGCCCTGCCTGATGAACTGCGCAACAGAGCCTGCCTGTGCCCGCGCTGTGCAAAGGTCGATGAGCAATTGCGCGGGGCCGAGTAGCCGTAATGCGTGTCGACCGTTTCCTCAGCAACCTGCCCCGCTTCAATCGCCAACAAGTCCGCCTGCTACTGGTGGAGCGACGGATCAAGGTCGACGGCCAGGTGATCAGCGATCCCCATCACGAGGTACGTGAGTTCAGCCGTGTGGAGTGCGACGGCGAACTCCTCCAGCCCGGCAAACCGGCACGTTACTTCATGCTGCACAAACCCCAGGGCTGTGTGAGTGCCACATCAGACCCGCAACATCCCACGGTGCTCGACCTGCTGGACGAACCTGACAAGGGCGAGTTGCACATCGCCGGCCGCCTGGACTTCAACACCACCGGCCTGTTGCTGATCACCAACGATGGCCAGTGGTCGCGCCGCCTGACCCAACCACGGACCAAACTGCCCAAGGTCTACTACGTCGAGACCGAACAGGACATTGGTCCCGAGTACGCGACAACCTTTGCCGCAGGCCTGTACTTTGCCTTCGAGGATCTCACCACCCAACCGGCTGAACTGATGGTACTTGGCCCCAAAACGGCGCGACTGAGCATCATTGAAGGGCGATATCACCAGGTGAAACGCATGTTCGGGCACTTCGACAACAAAGTGACCCGCCTGCATCGCGAACGCATGGGCCCTCTGGTGCTGGATGAACACCTCGCACCAGGCCAGTACCGCCCGCTGACGGAGCTCGAAATCCGGCATGTCTGATGACCGTTCAGCCGGCGCAGGCAAAAACCCACGCCCCCGATGTATGACCTGGCCCCCATCCTGCTTGTATCCAAGAAACGCTTTGCACGCCCGCACAGCTTGATCTACGGGCATCTTTGGCAAATTGCCCACCATAACAATACCCGTCGGCCTGCCAGCACCGGGTCGACATGGGCCTTCACTTCCAGGCGTATGCCTACCTGTCACAAAGCTCGTGCAAAGTGATCTGCGCGCACCACCCGCTTGCCAGGAGTCTTACGACATGAGGCCAGAAATCGCTGTGCTGGATATACAGGGTCAGTATCGAGTTTACACCGAGTTCTATCGCGCGGACGCTGCAGAAAAGACCATCATCCTGGTCAACGGCTCCATGGCCACCACCGCATCCTTCGCCCAGACCGTGAAAAGCCTGCACCCACAATTCAACGTAGTCTTGTACGACCAGCCCTACGCCGGTCGCTCCAAGGCCCACAACCGTCACGAAAAAATGCTGACGAAAGAAGTCGAAGGGCAGCTCCTCCTGGAGCTCATCGACCACTTTGCTGCCGAACACGTGCTGTCCTTCTCCTGGGGCGGTGCCGCCACGTTGGTTGCCCTGTCCCACCATCCTCGCCGCGTGGAAAAGGCCGTGATCAGCTCGTTCTCCCCAGTGATCAACGCTCCGATGCGCGACTACCTGGAGCGCGGCATCGACTACCTCGGCAACCTCGAACGCCATCGCGTGGGGCACTTGGTCAACAGCACCCTCGGCAAACACCTGCCATCACTGTTCAAGCGCTTCAACTACCGGCATGTAAGCAACCTGGCCGAACATGAATATGGGCAGATGCATTTTCATATCAGCCACGTACTTGACAGTGATCGGCTGTGCTACCTCAACGCCGCCAAGCAGATCGACATTCCGGTATTGTTTTTGAATGGAGAGTGGGACGAGTACACCAGTGCCCAGGATGCGAAGCTGTTTGGCCAGCTCATTGCGAAAAGCAGCTTTGGCACGATCCAGGCGACCGGGCACTTTCTGGATATGGAGCACAAGGAGGCCTGCCGGGACAGTCGGAAAGCGCTGATGAGTTTTTTGAAGCCGGAACAGCAACCGCATCGGCTGCGCTACCAGCCAGCAGGCATTTGCCATATGAGCCATAGCTCAGTGTAGGAGCGAGCTTGCTCGCGAAGGTTGTCAACGATAACGTGCGTTCGCTGGATAAACGCAGCGCTCTTGAGTCCATCGTCGCCTTGCCCGATGACCGCAACCCGCACATTTCCCAAAGAAAAACTTCAAATCTGCGCGCACATCTGGTACAAAGTCAGCCGCTCTGAGCGGGTATAGTTTAGTGGCAAAACGAAAGCTTCCCAAGCTTTAGTTGAGGGTTCGATTCCCTCTACCCGCTCCACTCAAATGTTGGTCTCACGCCAGGATATTTTGGCGGGGGATGTAGAGGTAGAAAAAACCGGCTCTCGTAGCCGGTTTTTTTGTGGGCGGGATTTGATGATAAATAAACCTGAGCCCCTTTACGCACCTTGGCACTTCGATCAACTGGCTGTTTTGCCATGCAGATCGCGGGAAGCTCCTTCCAGGGCTTTCCATAAGCTGCGCATCGTAGGGTTCTCATTGGTGATGGAGCAGTAGGAGCGTATCTCCAGTCGCGTGCACCATTCATCACCACCCGCCTTTACCAACTGTCCTCGCTGAAGCTCGTCCATGACCGCGCTTTGTGGCAACCATGCCACCCCATAACCCTCGACTGCCATTCGCATCAGGAGCATTGTCATATCCGCCTCATAGCACCGCTCCAACATGCATGCAGTCGGACCATTCTTTATGACGATGTCGGCAACACGACCTAGAAAAGTCGTAGCGGTATAAGCGAGATGAGGAACTGTTTTGCTGGAGGTGCCCGGTAAGGGATACAGCGGATTCCCATCGCGGTCAGGTGCGCACACAGGAATAAACGCGTCATGGCCCAAGGTCAAACTCCCGAACCTTTCCGAGTCGAGAAGAATCGGCGCCAAGAGGTGATGATAGACAATCATCAGGTCACAACTCCCCTCCTCCAGAGATATGACCGCGTCGTGAATGTTGGCGGCAACGACCCGCGCATTGAATTGCTCATTGTGCAGCTGAAATTGCTTCAGCCATTTCGGCAGGAATGTCATCGACAGACTGTGGCCGGCAGTGACCTGGATGGATCGCCCAGGCATCCGCTCTACCTCACGAAGGCTTGAGCGCAACCTCATTAGTCCCGCCAACGCCTCGCGGCCCTCTTCACAAAATGTGCGGCCAGCAGGGGTCAGTTGGACAGGATAGGTACCCCGGTCCACCAACTCTGCACCGACCCATTCTTCAAGTGACTTTATACGCCTCGACAAAGCCGACTGGGTCACACAGCGAACCTCTGCAGCCCGAGAAAAATTCTTCCACTCCGAGACCGCCAGAAGATCATCCAGCCATTTGATTTGCATACCGACACCTCATGCCCCGAAGACGCAGTGTACTGCGCCACAGGTAGGGCAAAGCAGAAGTTTCGAAAACTATTCCAAAAGCGCATAGAGCAATCGGGATTACTCATCACGACCATTCAAACCCAACCCTAGAATCGAAATTGTTGAAGCGACGCCACACAGCTTCGCCAACTACAACTTGTCTCCTGCCAAGTAAAAAAAGCAAAAAAACCACTTGAGGAAAGCTTCGTGAAGAAAAATAAACTTCCACGTCGGATCGTAATAGGCATCGCCTTGGGTGTGCTTGTCGGTACGGCGTGCCACCATTTCGCAGGGAGCGAACAAAGCGCCAAAGAGATCGCATCTTACTTCTCGATGGTCACCGATATTTTTTTACGCATGATCAAGATGATCATCGCGCCCCTTGTGTTCGCGACCTTGGTCGGCGGCATTGCCAGCATGGGAAACTCTCGCTCCGTTGGACGCATTGGCTTGCGAGCCATGGCCTGGTTCGTCACCGCTTCGGTGATATCGCTGGCAATCGGCATGGGCCTGGTGAACCTGTTCCAACCCGGTGCGGGACTTAACCTGGAGGTTGCCCAGCATGCGGCGAGCCCCGTGGTGAATACCGGAGACTTCAGCCTCAAGATTTTCATCAGTCACGTGTTTCCCCGCAGCATTGCAGAGGCAATGGCCAACAACGAAATCCTGCAAATCGTGGTGTTCTCGTTGTTCTTCGGGTTTGCCTTGGCCGGTGTGAAGCGAGCGGGTTACACAACGATTGTCGATAGCATCGAAGAACTGGCCAAAGTGATGTTCAAGGTCACGGACTTCGTCATGGCTTTCGCACCCATTGGAGTTTTCGCAGCCATCGCATCGGCTATCACCACTCAAGGTCTTGGCTTGATAGTCGATTACGGAAAATTGATTGCCGAGTTCTATTTGGGCATCGTGATTCTGTGGTGTGTGTTGTTCGCTGCCGGCTACCTGTTCCTGGGTCGCTCAGTGTTTACCTTGGGCAAGCTGATCCGTGAACCTGTTTTGTTGGCATTCTCGACCGCCAGTAGCGAGTCCGCGTATCCAAAAACCATGGAGGCACTGGAGAAATTTGGCGCGCCGAAGCGCGTTTCCAGCTTCGTCCTTCCACTAGGCTACTCCTTCAACCTTGATGGCTCGATGATGTATCAAGCGTTCGCCATCATGTTCATTGCCCAGGCCTACAACGTCGATTTGAGCTTCACACAGCAATTGCTCATCTTGTTGACGTTGATGATCACCAGCAAGGGAATGGCAGGTGTGGCCCGGGCCTCGGTGGTCGTGGTGGCGGCTACGCTACCCATGTTCAACCTCCCCGAAGCGGGCATTTTGCTGATCCTCGGCATTGATCAATTCCTTGATATGGCCAGGACTGCCACCAACGTGATTGGCAATAGCATTGCGACGGCGGTAGTTGCCAAATCAGAACCCCATGAAGAAGCCGAAGACGTGCCCGGCACTGAGCCCACGCGCCCAATTCATACTGCAGCCACCGCCTGAGACCCTAAACATGAAAGGTAAATCGAAGGCGTCCAGCAGATCATCGTTTGCTCGCAAACTAGGTATCGTCGGCGGGCTTGGCTCATTGGCCGGCGGCGATCTTTTCTACAAATTGGTGAAGTCCCGAGCGGTTTTGGAAGATCAAGGCCGTTATCACTTCCTGTTTGAGCAACACCCCTTCAAAGACGTCCTGATGCCCCTAGGCCGGGGCGCCAATATGACTTCCCGAAAATTTTATGTCTTTCAGGTTTGCCAGACGTTCGAGGCAAGCGAAATCAATGCAGTCTTACTGCCATGTTTCGCCAGCCACACCTTTCGAGAGGAGATCCAGGAAGAAATTGGCATACCCGTCCTGGATATGATGGCGGCATTACGCAAGCACGTGGATCATGTTGCGGAACGCGGTACAACGCTGGGCATCATCGCGTCCGACTATGTTCGGCACTCCGGGTTGTTCGAGCGCTATTTCGGCACTGGCTTCAAGCTGGTTTATCCAAACGATAACGAGCAATCCGGGTTGATGGAGGCCATGTACGGGATTAACGGTATCAAGGATGGGCTCCTTGACGGCGTGCCACTTGAATGTGTTTATCAAGCGTGCCTTTCCCTTCAGGATCAGGGGGCCACAATCATCCTGCCTGGCATGACTGAGCTCTCTCTGGTCTGTAGTGATCTGCAACGGCGTGGCGTCACTGTCCTGGATATCAATGAGATCTACGCCGCTTTCGCGACCTTGGAGAAAGGCCAGTCGACCCGCCCGCCCTTCAAGCTCGGGATCGTGGGTGGGGTTGGGCCTGCGGCAACGGTCGACTTCATGGGCAAGGTTGTGGCGCACACACCCGCAGGCCGCGACCAGGAGCACATCAAGATGGTAGTGGAACAGAATCCCCAGATCCCTGATCGCACCGCCAACCTGCTGTACGACGAAACCGATCCAACGATGGCGATGTACGCAACCTGCAAGCGACTGGAAAGCGCTGGCGCGAATGCCATAGCGATTCCGTGTAATACGGCTCACGCATTTGTTGAGCGCATCCAGCCACACCTGCGTGTCCCTATCGTGAATATGCTGACAGAGACGGTAGAGGCTATCGTGCAGCGGTACGGCGCTGGCAAAAGCGTCGGGCTGCTGGCGACATCCGGCACGATTAAAAGCCAGGTTTATCATGAGGCAGCCCGGCTGGCAGGTCTGCAAATCATCACCCCTGGCGTGGATTACCAAGCGTTGGTCATGGAGGCGATTTACGGAGCTCACGGTATCAAGGCAGGTTTCACAGAGGGCATATGCAAAGACCAGCTTCTAACCGTCGCAGAGCATTTATGTGAGCTGGGCGCTGATGTGCTAATCCTGGGATGTACGGAGTTACCCCTGGTGCTTGAGCATAGCGAGTCTTACATGATCAAAAATCATGAGGTCGCAGTGGTCGACCCGACAACTATTTTGGCATTGAAGTGCATTAAGCTTGTCCGAGAAAAATAAGGCGCCGGCGAACACACCTTGCCGACCTCTACATACCAAGATCCAGGGATGCATCTGTGCGGGGGGCCGCTGGTAATTACCGCCCCCTCAGCGCGCCGATCTCCGAAAACACCACGAGCATGAGCTTCCGGAACCTGCTGGAAAAACATAAGTTGGCCCATGCGTTCTTCACCATTATCAATGCTTATTTGCAGGAAAAAGGCTTCTCCCTGCCTCAGGTGTGTTAACGTCCTGGCCGGTTTCAAGCATTTTTTCTCCTGTTTGACCGGATCGAACGCTGCCTTCCAGCGTTTTCTCGAGAACCCGCGCTTCATTGGTGGCCTGCCCACCCCCGGCCTTCTGTTTCACCGACAGATGCAGCCTTCATCACATTGCGCCATCGGTTAAACCGATTTTAGTGCGCATCACTCAGAGCTTGATGGCCCGACCGTTACCGGTACGAGCGTCACTCTTTTCCGCGCTCAGTCGCCGCCGGGGCCAAGATCCCGGGTGCGATGAACCGCCAGAAGGAAGGAGTCTTTATGACTTTTAGAGTTGCCATTCTTGGCGCCGGCCCTAGCGGCCTGGCACAGTTACGTGCTTTTGAAGCCGCCCGTTGCGACGACGCGGAATCCCCCGAGATCGTTTGCTACGAAAAGCAGAGTGACTGGGGCGGTCTGTGGAATTACACCTGGCGCACCGGGTTGGATCTGTACGGCGAGCCCGTCCATGGCAGTATGTACCGGTATCTCTGGTCAAACGGCCCCAAGGAATGCTTGGAGTTCGCCAATTACAGCTTCGAAGAACACTTCGGCCGACCGATTCCTTCCTACCCACCACGCGCCGTGTTGCGTGACTACATCATCGGCCGCGTAGCCAAAAGCAACGTTCGCCAGCACATCCGCTTCAATACAGCGGTGCATTGGGTTGCCTATGACGAGAGCACCGGCAAGTTCGCGGTCACCGTGCGCGACCTCAAGCAAGACCAACTGATCACCGAAGAATTCGATCACGTAATCGTCGCCACCGGGCACTTTTCGACCCCCAACGCGCCTTACTTCGAAGGCTTGGAGCAGTTTCCCGGTCGCGTATTGCACGCCCATGACTTCCGCGATGCGTGCGAGTTTCAAGGCAAAAATTTGCTGCTGGTTGGCAGCAGCTACTCCGCAGAAGACATCGGCACGCAATGCCACAAGTACGGCGCCAAGTCGGTTACTTTCAGCTATCGCACCAAGCCTATGGGTTTTGATTGGCCCGAATCCTTTGCTGAAGTACCGTTGCTCACCAACGTGGTTGGCAAGACCGCACATTTCAAGGATGGCACCAGCAAAGAGGTCGACGCGATCATCCTGTGCACCGGGTATCAGCATCACTTCCCGTTCCTGCCCAACGAGCTAATGCTGTCCACGCGCAACCGGCTCTACCCGGAAGGCTTGTACAAAGGCATAGTGTCTTTGGCCAATCCAAAGCTAATGTTCCTCGGCATGCAGGATCAGTACTACACCTTCAATATGTTCGATGCCCAGGCTTGGTATGCCCGGGACATTATGCTTGGCCGTATCAAGCTGCCAGCAGAACAAGCCATGGCCAGCGACACCCGCAAATGGGTGGCCCGCGAAGAGCAAGTGGCCGACCCATTTGAAGCCATCGACTTTCAGGCCGCCTACATACTCGACCTGCTTGAGCCGACCGATTACCCGCCCTTCGATGTTCTCACCGTGGCTGATATGTTCAAGGAGTGGGAGCATCACAAAGAAGCGGACATCCTCGGCTATCGCAACAAAAGCTACCGCTCCACGTTGACCGGCACCATGGCGCCCGTGCATCACACGCCGTGGATGGATGCGATGGACGATTCACTGGAAGCCTTCCTGCACGGCAAGCAATCGCAGCCAGCAAAGGAATCTACATGAGTCAGCCAAGCCTGAGCCAAGCACGATCGCGCTTCACCACCAGCAGCATCCGCTGGGGTTTTATGTGGGCGTTGTGGTGCGCAGTGCTCTGGGGGGCTTGGTATGTGCCAGGCTCCGCAGTTTGGTTCGAAGCGCCCTATGTAGACCTGAAGTACGACACCAATGCCGAGCTCCTGTTGGCGGCAGCTGTGTTGACCACCTTCAACGCTGTTGCCGTGTTGTTCTTCCTGTTCGTTTGGAACGGGGTACTGGGCAAGTGGGGCGAGTACGTTCGCACCATCAAACAGATGCGTTACATCTCTAAGTGGTTCTTCATCGGCGCCATCTTTGGCGGCCCGATGGCCATCTTTGGCTCGTATTTGGCGATCGGTTATATCGGCGGGGCTTTCGCGGCTATTTCCTCATTGATGTACCCCATCATCGGCGCAACGCTGGCCAGGCTCTGGTATCAGGAGAAAATCACCCGGCGCGCAGCCGTGGGCATTTTCATCATCTTGGCCGGCGGTGTGACGGTGTATGCACCCGGCATCATTGCTGAAATCACCGGCACCGGTGACACCGGCTGGCTGGGCTATTTAGGCGGTGCAATGGCTGCTATTGGCTGGGGTGTAGAAGGCGCAATCGCCGGTCGCGGGCTCGATGTTGCCGACCCGGATGTAGGCATTACGGTGCGCTTTACCGCCGAAGTGCTGTATTGGGTCGCACTGATTTTGCCGGCCATCTATTTATTTACCGATCAACCGGTAGTCGAACTAGTGGTCGCTACATTCAATTGGGCCGCCATTGGCTGGCTGACATTAGCAGGCGTGACTTTCGCGTTCTGCTACGTCTCTTGGTACAAGTCGTTCCCACTGATTGGCGTCGGCCGCGGGCAAGCAATTGCGGCGCTGTATGGTTTGTTTGCGGTGATCTTCCTCGCCGTATTTACGCTGAAGCTTCCCGAGTGGAACTTCTTGGCTGGTTTGGTGCTGTTTGTGGCGGGCGGGTTTGTGATGTTCACCGAAAGTAATGAGGTGCTCGAAGTCGTGCGCGCCGTATCAACCGACAGAAAAAAACCTGGCACCGCCGTTGATGCAGTTAACTCGTGATGTTTGGAGCAAGCCATGAATAAGCTGCATATGAAGGGCCGCATTCTCCAGTTGATCAACGATCAACAGGACGTCGGCATCTGGGACTGGCAAATCACCGATGCGCTGATGAGTGAATACGGTATTAGCGGTGCCTACTGGCGCGGCAACACTCGCGTCACCCTGACGGACCTGTTCTCCAGCGGCATCATCGAAAGTGTTGAGGAGAAGCTAGATGATCAGACCTATTTTGGCCCCGGCCGAGTGCTGTTCAAGTTCAGGGTTAGCGACTTTGGTCGCCAACGCATGCGCGATACTGCACTGGCCTGATGGTTGTTGTTGCCACTTACTATTATCACTAAGGAAGCACTATGTCTGATTTCTGGGGTTTTCCGGGCGCCGACATGCTCGCCGTCGCCGTTATTATCGTGCTTAGCAGCTTTGCGCTGTATCAGGCGCGGACTTTCGTGACGAAGCTGTAGAAGTGGACGCTCATCAGAAGGCAGGTACGACATCGCCGTGATAGCGCTCAAGTATGAATTTCTTCACTTCAGGCGAATTGAGCAAAGCGCCAAGTTTTATTACTGCCGGGGAGCTCTCCTTGTCGCGGCGTACATACAGGTAATTGGCGTAGGGTGACTCAGAGCTTTCAATAAACAGAGCATCCTTGTGAGGCTCCAGCTTTGCTTCCAATGCATAGTTGGCGTTGATCAATGCCAAGTCCACCTGGTCAAGCACCCGCGGCAGCATGGCCGCTTCCAGCTCCTTGAATTTCAGATGCTTGGGGTTACTGACAATGTCGAGGCGCGTTGCCATGATGTTGTCGGGATCCTTGAGGGTGATCAGGCCTTGCTTGGCGATCAGCAGCAGCGCACGACCAGAGTTGGTCGGGTCGTTGGGGATGGCAATGGTGGCGCCATCCTTGAGTTCACTAATGGACTTGATCTTCCTCGAATAGGCACCGAAGGGTTCGATGTGCACCGCGACAATTGGCACTTGATCACTGCTTGGGCGGTCTTTTTTGTACGCCTCGTAGTAGGGCTTGCTCTGGAAATAGTTGGCGTCCAGCAGGCCTTCATCCGTCTGCCGGTCTGGCTGGATATAGTCAGAGAAGACCTTGATATCCAGCGTCACCCCTTGCTTGGCCAGCTCAGGCTTGAGGAACTCCAGGATCTCGGCATGGGGCACTGGTACCACCGCGATTTTCAGGGTTTCGGCATAGGCCGACCCCATGGCTGCAACTAGCAGGGCAACAGACAAAACAACGCGTTTCACAATGATTTACCTTTTAAGCGTTCTAGGGAAAAAGACGAGAGATCAAGGTCAGTCGAGCCGCGCATGCACCACTGCGCAAAAGCCTCGCCAAGTGCCGCGGAGTGTTTAAAGCCGTGTCCGGAACAAGCCGACACCAACAGTGTGTGCTGCAACGACGGATGCTCGTCGATGATGAAATGGCGATCTGGCGTCACGGTGTAGGCGCAGACTGCAGATTTGACCACCTTGGAGGTAACCCCGGTGACGCGGCCGCGTACTTGGTGTTCGTACATGTCACGCTCTTCGGCCGCAGAGACCGTACGATCCATTGTTTGCGGCGATGAAGCCGTGTGGTACTGCGCGGTGGCGATTTTCAGGCTACCCTCGCCGTGTAACGCGGGGAAGCCGTAGTTGACTTTGTCGTCGCCAAGACCGTGGGTGAGGATAAATGTAGGTGAGTGGCCAACTAGACCGGCGTTTTCCTCGAGCTCGAACCAGAACAGTTTCTGCCTGAAGACACTGAGCAGGCTGTCAAACGGTTTGCCCAACAAATCGCTGCTCCAGTTGCCCGCGCTAATCACCAGCTTGTTCGCAAAGAGCCTGCGCAGGTTCGTGGTGATACTCACACCCTGCTCGTTCGAGCTGATCCGGGTAACAGTCTCGCCTTTGTAGAGGATGGCGCCGTGCTGTTCGGCCAGTTTGAGCTGCACATCGATGCAGCGCTCAGGACGCACAAAGCCTCCACCAGGTTCAAAATAGCCGATGGCGGTGTCGTGCACGTTGGCGAATTGTGGAAAGCGCTGGCGAATCTGTTCGGCGGATAAGACTTCGTGCTCGATGCCGTAGGTCTGCGCCAGGCCGATGGTACGCAAGGTAAAATCGGTTTTATCGTTAGGGTCAAACTCGGGACTCGAGGTCAGGACCAGTAGACCCGACTGTTCAAACAGCGACTCCCCCGACAGTTCCTCAAGCTCGCGCCAGATACGGTGGGAGTTGCGCACGATGGGAACGTATTGTGCGCCCTCGCCGACCGAAAGCCGAGTAATGCGTGTATCGCCATGGCTGGAGCCCTGGTTGTGAGGTGGGTGATGGCGGTCGATACCAACAACACTCACACCGGCCTTCGACAATTGATACACCGTTGCTGCGCCCATGGCGCCCAGGCCCAAAACGACTACATCACAACGCTCGACCATCAACTCTCACCCATTAAAAATGGAGCCAGTTGAGAGGGGAAACGCTTAAAAATCAACGTCTAAAATAGCATATACATATTCTCGAACGCCCCGCAGCTGTCGTCTTTACGGTGTGGATGAGCTTCGGCACTCGAGCAATGGCATGCGTGATGCTTGAGTGCCGGCCCATCGCTAAGGGCTACACGTCAACTGGCAACGGTCGCGGCCTTGGCAATGTTGGCTGCGCTGTCGAGTTGCTCCACGCCCCAGCACGTCGCGATCAACTTGCGTGCTTGCTCGTCCGGCAAAATGCCTTTGGCAAGGTCGAGAAACTTCGCCTCCAGCTGTTGATCGGTCATCGGCACTTCAAGGCTACCAATGGCATGCTTGATAAACTTGTGAAGGGTGCGCCCGTCTTTCAAGGTAATGGTCATGTCGACCTGCTCTGGCTTGATGGCAGGGTCGATGTTGGCAATCACCTTGTCACGCAGGGCAATAACAGTCGGGTCCAGCACAGCGCTGTCGCTGTATTGGCGCTCCCCGGCCGCCCCCTGGATAATGGCGACCGCCACCGAATGGTAGATGCTGAACTTGCCCTCAAGGCCTATCTTCGGTGTTTTTTTGCCGGTCAACTCAAGCACGAGGGGATGCACTTTAAGGTCAACGCGAGCGATCTGGTCGGCAGTCAGCGAGTTTTCATTTCGCAGTTGGATAGCGGCGTCGATGGCGGGGTGAATCACGATGCCGCATGCGAACGGTTTGTAGGTGTTGAGCGCTGATTCATAGCGGCTGCCCAGGCCGTCGGTGATTTCGGAAAAGTCCTGCTTGGTGCTGATGGTATGCGCCCAGCCACGTTTGGCTTCAATCATCGCCTCTGAGCTGGTGAAGTCCTTGGCTGCCAGCAAGGCCGCGAACAAGCCATTGCTGGCTGCCCGCCCTGGGTTGAAACTTTTATTCATCGAACCAAAGGATTCACGCAAGCCCACCGGCTGCGATGCCGCAAGACCCAAGGCCCAGACCATCTGCTGTTCAGTCAGGCCGAGCAGTTTGCCGGCCGCCGCTGCGGCGCCGAAGACACCCGCAGTGCCTGTGATGTGCCACCCCGTGTCGTAGTGATTGGGATAGACCGAATTGCCGATACGGCACTCTGTTTCGACCCCAAGGATCAGTGCATTAAGGAATTCCTTGCCTGTCACCGGGTGATATTCCGAGAGCGCCAGAATCGCCGAAACCACCGGACCGGCAGGATGGATGATGGTCTTGAGGTGCGTGTCGTCGAAATCGAAGATATGGCCGGCAACGCCATTCAAGAACGCCGCATTCATGACGTCGAAACGTTCCGAGCGGCCCAGCAGGCTCGACTGCGCGGGCCCGGAAAATGGCGCCAAGGCCGCGATGGCACGATCGAGGGTTTCATGGTGTGAGCCGCCCACGGCTACGCCCACCCAGTTGAGTAAGGTCCGTGTACCTTCCCGGCGAACGTTATCGGGAAGGTCTTCGTAACGCGCTTGCACAATGTAGCGCGCAAGAATACGGGTGACACCCTGGCCATCAGCCCCCGGCTTGGCAACCGGATGGGTGGGTGCCTGCTTGGCGGCCTCGGCTGCAAATGTCAGGCCTGGGGTGGCCGCAGCGATTGAGGCAAGGGCCCCAACCTTCAAAAGACTGCGACGATTGAAAGCGTTCATGATGCGTGTGCTCCTTTGCTTATCGTTGTCTGGCGGCACATGCTGGATGCGCACTGAACGATCATGAAGGAAGCGGATCAGCATGTTAATTGCAAGAATCGGATGGACTTATGCGCAGCGGACATAAAATAGAAATGAGTGACCTGCACTCGTTCGTGACGGTGGCCGAGCGTGGCAGCTTCAGCGCCGCCGCACTGGACCTGCACCTGTCGCAGCCTGCCCTCTCCCGCCGTATCGCCAAGCTGGAGAGCACCCTGGGCGTGTGCTTGATCGAACGAACCACGCGGCGGGTCGACCTTACGGCTGTCGGGCGTGACTTCGCCCGCAAAGCCCGGGAGGTGCTCAACGCCTTCGAGTCTTCACTCCTGGGGATCAATGAGGGAACCAGCCATCTTTATGGCGAAGTGACCGTCGCCTGCGTGCCTTCTGCCGTCATCCATTTTCTGCCCGACGTGCTCAAGGAGTATCGCCGCCTCTATCCTAGAATCCTGGTCCGTGTGATGGATGAGGGCGCGAGCCATGCGCTTTCGAGCGTCGTTCGAAGTGAGGCAGACTTCGGAATCAATTATATCGGGGCGCAAGAAATCAACATCGAATTCAAGCCGATGTTCAAAGAGCGCTTTGTGCTTGCCTGCCTGGATGATCATCCGCTGGCCGCACAGCCTTCGGTGACCTGGGCAGAGATACAGGAATACGATTACATCGCCGTCGCCAAGGCCAGCGGCAACCGCTTTCTTCTGGACCTGGCACTGGCGGACGTTCCCACATTGCCACACCCCGTCTGCGAAGCGAGGCACGTGAGGACAGTGGTCGACATGGTGGAGGCCGGGCTGGGAGTCGCGGCCGTACCGCTGCTGGCAATACCCCGACCAAGCGCACACTCCAGGTTGCGCAGCATTCCTCTGGAAGCACCGCAGGTTTTCCGTACCCTGGGCCTGATCCGTCGCCGGGGGCGGGTGCTGTCTCATGCTGCCGAACAGTTGTACGCAATGATCCAGCAATGGTCGATGGAGAGAAAAGATTGAGTGGCTTGCTGACCCACCAAAGCGAACCCGGGACTGAGCCGATCAGGCAGAACAGTTCGGGGCAGATCATTTCAAGTGGAAGCGATTGACCTTAACTTCAGGCCCCCAATGCACCCACGATTTTTCACCCTGAACCTGCACGCGTGGGCAGAGTAATCTGCGGCACATGCTGGATCATCAGCTCAATGACCCAGTCCATGAACACGCGTAATTTTCGGCTGACATGGCGGTTCGGCGCATAAGCCATGTATAGCGGCATCGACGCGATGTCCCAGTCCTCGAACAGCGGCACAAGTTCGCCGCTCGCCACTGGCTGCAAAGCCATATACCGCGGTAGCCATAGTACCCCCAGGCCAGCCTGACCAGCGGCTAGATAGGCATTGCCATCGTCCACGGCCAGCACATGTCGGCCGTGGACTTCCAACTGCTCGCCCATGCGCCGCAAGGTGTAAGGAAGCGCTTTGCCTGTCCGCGCCCATCGATACCCCACGATACGATGCTCGCCTTCCTGCAATTCGCGCGGATGTGTTGGTATGCCATGGAGGGCCAGGTACGTGGGCGCTGCGTACACGCCCAGCGGCAGGTCGGCAATGTGCCGCGCCACCAGGGAGGTGTCGGTGATTTCTCCGCCACGAATCACACAATCCACGCTCTCATCGATCAGGCTCACATGACGGTCGCTCACGCCCAGGTCTAGCTGGATGTCCGGGTAGCGCTCATGGAATGCCGGTAGCGCCGGAATCAGTAGCAACCGAGCCAGCGGACTGGGCACATCCACCCGCAGGCGCCCACGCGGCGCAGCTGCGGCGCTGGATAGCGCGGTTTCAGCATCATCTAGCGCCGCCAACAAGAGCTGCACCCGCTCGTAGTAGACGGCGCCATCAGCGGTCACCTTCACCTTGCGCGTGGTGCGATTGAGCAGCTTCACACGCAAGCGCGCCTCCAGTTGCTGGACGAGTTGGCTCACTGTGGTTTTGCTCATGTGCAAGGTGTGGGCGGCCCGAGTAAAGCTACCGGTTTCTACCACCCGCGCGAAGGCTTGCATGGCGTCGAAACGATCCATGGGGGCTCCCTATTGTTTGGGAATTACAAACAGTAATGGCCAGCATTGCCTGTTTATCGGGCCCGAGCAAGCGCCGTAAGGTGTTTATGTCGTTTCCCAACTGCTGGAGTTTTCCGATGAACCAACGAGATGTTGTATTTCCCGCCGGCCGCCAGGCCCTTTATGAGAAAAACCGTTATTCACCAGCGGTACGCGCCAATGGCTTGCTCTTTGTTTCCGGCCAAGTCGGCAGCCGTGAAGATGGTTCACCCGAACCAGAGCTCAAGGCACAAGTTCGACGCGCTTTCGAGAACCTCAACGCGGTGCTGGCCGCCGCCGGGTGCAGCTTTGATGATGTCCAGGACGTTACCGTCTTCATGGTTGAGCCGCAGAAGATCTTCGAACAGGTATGGGAGGTCGTACCGGAGTATTGGGGCGAGGCGCCCTTTCCCACGGTAACGGCGGTAGGGGTCACTTGGCTGTACGGTTTCGATGTTGAGATCAAGGTTGTCGCAAAACTTCCTGACGCCTAGATTAATGAGCCGTTGCAGGCTCGCCGACGCCCGGACTCACCTGCCGAAAAACCTCGCAATACCTCCATCCTGCAGCGGTGCACCGCACTCTTACACTGCATACAGCCACTGTCGAAACACCGGCTATCGACCGTTGGTAGGTAGAGTGTTGATAATTTATTCTCAGTGGTTATAGTCGCCACTAACACACCACAAGGAGGTGATGTGGACAGCCGATATTTGATAGGTCATATCGTCGCGGACGGCTGGTACCTGGTGCGGATCAGAGGCAGTCACCATCATTTCAAGCACCCGACAAAGCCTGGGCTGGTAACGATTCCTCACCCCAGGAAAGACCTGCTGGACAAGACCGCGAAGAGCATTCTGAAACAAGCCCTGCTCAGTTGACAATCGCCCCTGGAGAACGACGAACATGCTGTACCCCATTGCAATTTCAACCGGTGACGAGGACCACGCCTGGGGTGTGGAAGTACCGGATATTCCTGGCTGCTTTTCGGCCGGTGATGACCTGGATGACGCCATGGCCATGGCCCGGGAAGCCATCGAAGGCCACTTCGAGATCCTCGCGGAAGAGGGTGCGCCAATTCCCAGTGCGCAAAAAGTCACGTTGCACGCGGCCAATCCGCAGTACGCCGGCTGCACTTGGGCGGTGGTGGACATTGATGTCACCAAATACCTGGGCAAGGCGCAGAAACTCAACATCACCCTGCCCGGCTACCTGCTGAACCGTATTGATGAATATGTGTTGCACCACCCGGAAGAGAAAAGCCGCTCGGGCTTTCTTGCCTCGGCGGCGCTCAAGGTGCTGCAACAGGATCGGTAAAGGCATTTTGAGAAAGTTCTGAATGCAGCGGTGGGGGGTAGACCGGGATGATCGTCAAGCCCTCAAAAACACTGAATCAGGAACAATCAGGATGCTTTCGTCAAACCAACACAGTTCAAAAGCCGTACTCAAGAAGGTAGTGGCTTTGGTGCTGCTCCTCCCACGAATTTGACCGCAAGAAACGCAGTTCCCCCATGGGCTGGCCGATCTAAAGTGGTGTTGTACTTTTCACACCCGCCCATCAAGGAGTCCGATCATGTCTTATGAATATAAACTCATGCCCTCGCCGGTCGGCCAACTGACCCTTGTGGCCAGGCGCGGGAAACTCGCGGCCATCCTATGGGAAAACGAGCGCGCCAATCGCGTGTGCCTGGGGCCGTTGCAGGAGGCCGTCGACAATCCAGTATTGCTGGAAACCGAGCGGCAGTTGAGAGAGTACTTCGCCGGCACCCGCAACCGTTTCGAGCTGGAACTGGACTTTGCCGGTACCGACTTCCAGAAGAAAGTCTGGCAGGCGTTGTTGACCATTCCACACGGCGAAACCCGCAGCTACAGCCAGATCGCCTTGCAGATTGGCAACCCCAAAGCGGTGCGTGCGGTGGGCGCCGCCAACGGGCGCAACCCGATCTCGATTGTTACGCCGTGCCACCGGGTAATTGGTGCGTCGGGCGGGTTGACCGGGTTCGCTGGTGGCCTTGAGGCCAAGCAGTATTTGCTGGAGCTGGAAGATGGCGCTCAAACGACAATCGCCGTCTGACGCCTGATCGTTCCCTCGCTCTGCGTGGGAACGATCAATCAAGCAGGGCTCGAATGTCTTCCAGCAACGCCTTCGGGATCTCAACCCCGCTCTTCAAACTCCGCGCCCTCGCCTCGAACCTGCGCTGCGAAGGCAACCGCGCCCCCTGCCCGGTAATCGCCTCAAACATCCCTTCCGCCCGCTGCAAGCCTTGTTCATATTCCTCCCCCAGGAACACCTTGGGATCGAACGCCAACACCAACTCCCCATGGCACGGCGCCGCCCCCACGCCGCCATCAAAGGCCATGGATTCAGCACTGGTCAGGTCCCCGATCAACGCACCCGCCAGCAATTCGATCATCGCGGCCAACGCCGAGCCTTTATGGCCGCCGAAGGTTTGCATGGCGCCTTTCAAGGCAGCATTGGCATCGGTGGTGGGTTGGCCGTCCGCGTCGATGGCCCAATGTGCAGGAATTTCCAGCCCCTGGCGGGCATGGAGTTCGATATCACCTCGAGCGATTGCGCTGGTGGCAAAGTCAAAGACGAAGGGATTACCACCTGGCCGAGGCCAGGCAAATGCCAGCGGGTTGGTACCGAACACCGGCTTGCTCCCCCCCTCCGGCGCAACCCAGCTGTGGCTGGGGTTCATGGCAATGCCCACCAGGCCGGCTGCGGCGATGGCTTCGACCTCTGGCCACAGGGCCGAGAAGTGGAAGCAGCGCTTGATGGCCATGGCCGCGAGCCCTTGGCTACGGGCTTTATCCACCAGTAACGGCAGGCCCGCCTGAAAGCTCAACAATGAGTAACCGTAGTGCGCGTCCACTTCAACCACACCCGCCGAAAGGTGGCGCACGCTGGGCACGGCCAGCGGATCAACCTTGCCTTGACGCAAGGAGCGCACGCAGCCCAGCAGGCGGTAAACCCCATGGGAATGGCATTCGTCGCGCTGGGCGCAGGTAATGACCTGGGCAATGGCTTCAGCGTGGGCCTCGGACAGTCCGTGATGGGTCAGCACGTTCAACGCCAGGTCATGGACGGCTGACAGTGAAAGGCGCTCAGTCATGGACACGCCCACCGTTAATCTGCCGGGGCACGTCCAAGGGATTGGCGTCTGCCAACTCCAGCGGCAATAGTGCAGCGGGTAAATCCTGATACGACACCGGCCGCAGGAAACGCTTGATCGCCAGGCTGCCCACCGACGTAGTGCGCGTGTCCGAGGTTGCCGGGAACGGACCGCCGTGGACCATGGCGTGCCCCACTTCAACACCCGTGCCAAAGCCGTTGACCAGCACGCGTCCGGCCTTGTTTTCCAGGGTCGGCAACAGCCCGCGTACTTGCGGGTAATCGGCCTCGCTGATGTGCAAGGCGATAGTCAGTTGGCCTTCCAGGGCGCTGATGACTTGCTTGAACTGAGCCTCGTTATTGCAGCGCACGATCAACGAGGCAGGGCCAAACACCTCTTCACGTAACGCCAGGCCCTGCAAGAAGGCCACTGCCGACGTGGCAAACAACGCCGCCCGTGCCTGATAGCGCTCCCCCTCAAGGCCCTGGCCCAATGTCTCGACCCCGGCGTGGGCCCGCAAGCGCTCCGTACCCTGACAGTAGCTGCCATGAATCCCGGTCGTCAGCATGGTCTGGGCTGCAGCCTTCTCTAAAGCCTCGACAGCGGCCTCTTCAAACAACCGTAACGCCGGCCCATCAATTGCCAGGATCAATCCGGGGTTGGTACAAAATTGCCCGGCACCCAAGGTCAGCGACACTACAAATTCGTTCGCCATCACTGCCCCACGCTCCCTTAGCGCATGGGGCAACAGCAACACCGGATTGATCGAACTCATCTCGGCATACACCGGGATCGGTTCCTCTCGGTCCGCCGCAATATTCATCAACGCCACACCGCCGGTTCGCGAACCGGTAAAACCCACCGCCTTGATCCGCGAGTCCCCGACCAACCCTTGGCCGATGCTGCGGCCGGTATCGAACAGTAGCGAAAACACGCCTTCCGGCAAGCCATGGAGGCTCACTGCCTGCTGAATCGCCCGACCGACCAATTCCGATGTCCCGGGATGCGCCGAATGCGCCTTGACGATCACTGGGCAACCCGCCGCCAGCGCCGAGGCGGTATCGCCACCGGCCACAGAAAACGCCAGGGGAAAGTTCGACGCACCGAATACCGCTACCGGGCCGATGGCGATGTTGCGCAAGCGCAGGTCCACCTTCGGCAATGGTTTGCGATCGGGCTGGGCCGGGTCAATGCGCACGTTGAGAAAGCTGCCCTGGCGCACCACCTCGGCAAACAGCCGCAATTGGCCGACCGTACGCCCACGCTCGCCTTCAATGCGGCCACGAGACAGCCCGGTTTCCTGCATGCAACGCTCGACCAGTTCGTCCCCAAGGGCGAGGATGTGGCTGGCGATACTCTCCAGAAATGCCGCACGCTGCTCCAGCGGCCGCGCGCGATAATCGTCGAAAGCGGCCTCGGCAAGCGAGCAGGCGCGGTCCAGATCCGCCAGGCCGGCGCCGCCAAACGCCGGCTCCAGGGTTTGGCCGGTGGCCGCATCCAGCCCGCGAAACTCGCCATTTTCACCGCGATACGCGCGCTGGCCGATCAGCAGTTGACCTGTCATGGACATGGGTTACCTCTCGCTATAGGTCAGGGAAATCATTCTTCGTCACCGTCCAGTACCAGCTTGTGGGCTGGCACGCCGGTATTGGCACCCCAGTAGTAAATGCCCAGGGCCATGACCGTCACCACCAGGGTGTCGTAGGGGTGGACCAACGCACCAATGCCACCAAAACTGCCCAGGTAAGAAATCAGCATCATCAGGGCGTAAAAGGCGATCAGCCACAGGGACGAACGCACTTGCTCCCCCAGGCTCAGATGCGCGGTGGGCACCAGGCGCTTGCAGCCCAGGTAGATCACAAACATAAGGATTTGCAGGCCCAGTAACCACGACACCGTGCCCCAACCGGACCAGTAGACGATCAACGCGGCAATCACGAACGACACCGGGCCGAGCACGGCAAAACCACTGACGCGGAATGGGCGCGGCAGGTCCGGCGCGCTCTTGCGCAACGCGGCCACGGAGATCGGGGCGATGGCGTAACTGAGCACCAACGCCGCCGAGACCACGTTGATCAGCGCTTCCCAGGACGGGAACGGCAGGGTCCAGAACACCGACAAGGCAAAGGTCAACCACAACGCCGGGCGCGGGATGCCGGACTTCTCGTCGATGCGGGTAAAAATCTTGAAGAAGGTGCCAGTACGCGCCCAGCCGTAGACCACCCGTGGCGTGGCGTTCATGTAGATGTTGCCGCAGCCGCTGGGAGAAATCACCGCGTCGGCCACCACCAGGTAGGCCAGCCAGCCCACACCCAGGGTCAGGGCGATATCGCGGTATGGCAGGGAGAATTCCTTGCTGATGGCGCCCCAGCCATTGGCGAGCATTTCCGTGGGAATACTGCCGAGGAAGGCCAGTTGCAGCAGGCCGTAGATCAGGGTGGAGAGCAGTACCGAGAGGATCAGCGCGATAGGGATGGTGCGTTGCGGATTGCGTACTTCACTGGCCACGGAGATGATTGGCGTAAGTCCCAGGTAAGCAAAAATGATCCCGCCAGCAGAAACCGCCATCTCAATGCCCGACAAGCCAAACGGGGCAAAACCCTGGACATGAAAGTTGTCGGGTTTGAAGAACGTGAACAGCACAGCAATCACCAGCAACGGCACGATGAACTTGAACAGGCTGATGAAGTTGTTGGCCTTGGCGAAGGTCTTGACGCTGTAGTAATTCAAGGCAAAAAACAGGCAGAGCAAGGCGAACTGCACCAACCAGCCGATGATTGTCGGGTTGCTGGTGCCTTCATGGGTCAGGCCTGGAAACCAGGCTGCCGCGTATTGCCGGGCCGCCACCACTTCAATCGCCACCAGGCTGGAGAAAGCGATCAGGGTTATGAAGCCCATCAAGTAACCCAGCAACGGGCCGTGGGAAAACACCGGGTAACGCACCACTCCGCCCGCGCGCGGCAAGGCGGCACCCAGTTCGCAATAGACAATCCCCAGCAGCAGCACGGCGAAGCCGCCCAGCAACCAGGAAAAAATCCCCGCCGGCCCGGCAATCGCCGAGACGTGGCTGGCGGCAAACAGCCAACCAGAACCAAAGATCGCCCCCAAGCCGATAAAGGTGAGGTCGACCAGCGATAACTGTTTCTTGAACTTGCCTTGGCCAGACATAGGCGTGCCTTCTTTTATGGGTTATTGGAATAGGCAGATCGAAATGTCATGCAGGAGCGAGCTTGCTCGTAGCCGTGTAGCCGCTGTAGCCGCTACACGGCTACACGGCTACAACGGTTGTCGCGAGCAAACCCCACATTGGGTAGGTTTACAGACCCACATCCGGCAATACCGGCCGCTCGGCCAAAGCCTTGGCGACGATGGCTTTCACCTCGGCCAGCGTCTCACCCTGCAACGCCAGGCGCGGCGGACGGGTAATCGAGGAACCACGGCCTACCAGTTCTTCACAGAGCTTGATGCACTGCACAAGGTCCGGTCGTGCGTCGAGGTGCAGCAACGGCATGAACCAGCGATACAACGCCAGCGCTTCGTCAAAGCGTTTTTCCTTGGCCAGGCGGAACAACGTCTCGCCCTCTTTCGGGAACGCGTTAGACATGCCCGAGACCCAACCTTCGGCACCCACGGCGATGCTTTCCACCACCACATCATCCAGGCCGGCGAACAGCACAAAACGATCACCCACGGCATTGCGCAGGTCGATAAAACGCCGGGTATCGCCAGAAGAGTCCTTGAAGCAGACGATGTTTTCGCAGTCCTGCAGGGCAATCAATACGTCCGGGGTAACGTCGTTTTTGTAGATCGGTGGGTTGTTGTAGACCATCACCGGCAAATCAGTGCTGGTGGCAATCGCCCGAAAGTGCGCAGCGGTTTCCCGGGAAGTGGCGGAGTACACCAGGGCCGGCATCACCATCACGCCATCGACGCCGACACGGGCGGCTTCCTTGACGGTGTTGCGGGCGAAATCGGTGGTGAACTCGGCGATGCCGGCGATCACCGGAATACGGCCGGCGGCAGCGTCCTTGGCCACCTCAATCACCGAGAGTTTTTCCGCGGTGCTCAGGGAGGTGTTTTCACCGACGGTGCCGCACACCACCAGGCCGGAAACCCCGTCGTCCACCAGGTTGCGAATCACCGCATGAGTGGCTTCCAGGTCCAGGGAAAAGTCTGGCTTGAACTGGGTGCTGACAGCGGGAAAAACCCCGCTCCAATCGATGGCTTTACGGCTCATGGTCTTGTCCTTATTAGGGTCGGTCTGGCCGACTGGCGTTGGAAACGTAAAACAGATTCCGCTTTTTGCGCCGATGCAGCTTGAGACTTTTCCTGCGTGAAGGAGACGAAATCGGCACAGTCGGCCGGCCTGCCCAAGCGCCGGAAATTGTGCCGATTTCGTCATCCCAACCCGCGAAAACCAACAAGCGAACCCACCCCGATGCAAGCCACTCTGTAGGCCACTCTCATCAGGTGCTGCCATGAAAAAAATCACTGTCATCGACTCACACACCGGGGGCGAACCCACTCGCCTGGTGGTCGCGGGGTTCCCGGAGCTGGGTCAGGGTTCCATGGCCGAGCGCAGGCAGGTGCTTGAGCGCGATCATGATCAATGGCGCGCCGCCTGTGTGTTGGAACCACGGGGCAGCGACGTGCTGGTGGGCGCGTTGTTATGCGAACCGCAAGCGACCGATGCCTGTGCCGGCGTGATCTTCTTCAACAACAGCGGCTACCTGGGCATGTGCGGCCACGGCACCATCGGGCTGATGCGTTCGCTGCACCATTTGGGGCGCATTAGCCCTGGCGTGCATAACATCGAAACCCCGGTGGGCACCGTGCAAGCCACCTTGCATGACGACCTGTCGGTAAGCGTGCGTAATGTGCCCGCGTACCGCTATCGCAAAGCGGTCGAACTGAACGTACCTGGCCACGGTTTGGTCCGCGGCGATATCGCCTGGGGTGGCAATTGGTTCTTCCTGATCAGCGAGCATGGCCAGCGCATTGCCGGCGATAATGTCGAGGCATTGACGCACTACACCTGGGCGGTGCGTGAAGCCCTGGAAGCGGCCCATATCACCGGCAAGGATGGCGGCGTGATCGACCATATCGAACTGTTCGCCGACGACGTCCAGGCCGACAGCCGCAATTTTGTATTGTGCCCCGGCAAGGCCTACGACCGCTCTCCCTGCGGTACCGGCACCAGCGCCAAACTGGCGTGCCTGGCGGCCGACGGCAAGCTGGCCGAGGGTGAAAGCTGGACCCAGGCCAGCGTGATCGGCAGCCAGTTCACCGCACACTATGAGCGGGTGGGCGAGCAGATCATCCCGACGCTGCGCGGCACCGCTCACTTGAGCGCCGAAGCCACCTTGCTGATCGAAGACGGCGACCCGTTCGCCTGGGGCATTGTGCTGTGAAGGCCGAGGCCGATGTGATTGTGGTCGGCGCCGGTATTATCGGCGCGGCGTGCGCCCATGAGTTCGCCTGTCGCGGCCTGAGAGTACTGGTTCTGGACAACGCCAGCGGCGGCGCCACGGGTGCCGGCATGGGCCACCTGGTGGCGATGGATGACAACGCGGCCGAGCTGGCCCTGAGTCACTATTCCATCGGCCTGTGGAATGCCCTGCGCGATGAGATGCCCGCCGCCTGCGCCTACCGCAATTGCGGCACGCTGTGGCTGGCTGCCGATGGTGCCGAGATGGACCTGGCGCGGGCCAAGCAACGCACCCTGGCCGACCACGGCATCGACGGCCAACTGCTCGACAGCGGGCAACTCGCGCAGTTGGAGCCCATGCTGCGCACAGGCCTGGGCGGTGCCTTGAAGATCAGTGGCGACGGCATTCTCTACGCCCCGGCAACCGTCCAGTGGCTGTTGCAAAAGCACCCGCTGATCAACCAGCGCCAGGCCGATGTCAAAGCCGTCGGCCCGCAACGCGTGCAGCTCGATGATCAAAGCACCTTGTCGGCTGAGTACGTCGTGGTGGCCAACGGTTATTCGGCTCGCACGCTGCTTCCGGAATTACCATTGCGGCCAAAAAAAGGCCACTTGCTGATCACTGATCGTTACCCGGTGCAAGTCCGCCATCAACTGGTGGAACTGGGCTACGCGGCCAGCGCCCATGCCAGCGACGGCACTTCGGTGGCGTTCAATGTGCAGCCGCGTCCCACCGGGCAATTGCTGATTGGCTCATCGCGACAATTCGATACCCTGGAGCGGGCCGTTGAACCCGAGGTGCTCGCGCGCATGCTGCAACGGGCAGTGGCATATTTGCCGGGATTGAGCGAGCTCAATGGCATTCGCGCCTGGACGGGTTTTCGCGCGGCGACACCCGACGGTTTGCCGATCCTCGGCGAGCATCCACGGCAAAAAGGCTTGTGGCTGGCGGTTGGGCATGAAGGCCTGGGGGTCACCACCGCACCTGGCAGCGCCCGTCTGCTGGCGGCGCAAATGCTGGGTGAAACCCCTGGCCTGGATATCCGACCTTATCTTCCCGAGCGCTTCGCGCCATTGGCTGGAGTGACGCCATGATCATCTACCTGGAACGTCAACCGCTGACGGTACGCGCTGGCAGCACCGTTGCCGCTGCGGTAACGCTCACTCGCACGTCCTGCACCGGCCAGCCCCGCGCGCCTTTTTGCGGCATGGGCATTTGCCAGGAATGCCGGATGACTATCGATGGCCGGCGCCAACTGGCCTGCCAGACCCTGTGCCGGGAAGGCATGCAGGTGGAGCCAAGCGTATGAATCAATCATGCGACATCCTGATCATCGGCAGTGGCCCCGCGGGCCTGGCCGCCGCCCGTGCCGCCTGTCAGGCGGGCCTGGGTATCACGGTCATCGACGACAACCCACGGCCCGGTGGCCAGATCTGGCGCAATGGGCCACAGACCCGCCTGGAACCTGCGGTGCTGGCACGCTTGGCAATACTGGAACACCCCTCGATCCGCTACTTGCCGGGGACCCGCGTCGTCGCGGCGCTCAAGCCAGGATCACTGCTGCTGGAAAACGCCGAACACGGATTTGTCATAACGTACCAGCGCCTGATTCTCTGCTGTGGCGCCCGGGAGTTGCTGTTGCCATTCCCCGGCTGGACGTTACCGGGTGTCACCGGTGCCGGTGCACTGCAAGCCCTGGTGAAAAACGGCTTGTCCATCAGCGGCGAACGCACGGTGATTGCCGGCAGCGGGCCGCTGTTGCTGGCCAGCGCAGCCACCGCGTGCAACGCCGGCGCGCAGGTTAATCAGGTGCTGGAACAAGCCTCGGGCACATCGGTCATGGGGTTTGCCGCGCACCTGTGGCGCTGGCCAACCAAAATCCGCCAGGCCATCGGCCTCGCCACCACCGTTTACCGCTGGAACAGTCATGTAGTCGAGGCCTTGGGTGAACAACGGCTGGAGGCCGTGCGGGTTAACGTGGGCGGCCGTCTCAAGGACATTCCTTGCGAGCGCCTGGCCTGCGGTTTCGGGCTGGTGCCCAATACCACCCTCGCCGTGCATTTGGGGTGTGAGCTGCAAGGCACCGCCATCGCGGTCGACCCACACCAACGCACCATCCTGCCCCAGGTTTACGCCGCAGGAGAATGCACCGGCGTCGGTGGCAGCGAACTGGCCATGGTCGAAGGGGAGATTGCCGGGCTGGCAGCCAGCGGGCAGCACCAAGAGATCAAGGCGCTACTGAGTCATCGCGACCGTTGGCAGGCCTTTGCCGACCGCGCTACGCAAGCCTTCGCGCTGAACCCGGCGATCCATAACCTGGCGCAGCCTGATACGCTGCTCTGTCGGTGTGAGGATGTGCCCTTTGCCGCCATGGCTTGCGAAGCCTCCTGGACTGCCGCCAAACTGCAAACCCGCTGCGGCATGGGTGCCTGCCAAGGGCGCGTATGTGGCAGCGCCGCGCAGGCATTGTTTGGCTGGGAAGCGCCACTGCCACGCACGCCCCTGGTACCCGCACGGATCAGCACCCTCCTGTAGCCGCAGCCTCGGGCAGCGGCTACACGTGAACACAGGCACAGACATGAACGACACCGCGCTGCTCAATCGCCTAACCGCCACTGCCCCCCAGGACATCGACAGCCTGCTGGGCAGCATTGCGTTGATCCTGCCGCTGCTGGACAGCATTCCCAGCACGGTGTTTTTCATCAAGGACCTGCAGGCCCGTTACCTGGCTGCCAACCTGACCCTGGCCCAGCGCTGCGGCTTCAAGACAGTGGCGCCGCTCTTGGGCAAGACCTCCGCCGAAGTCTTCCCGGCCGTGCTGGGGCCGGTCTATACCGAGCAGGACCAACGGGTGCTGCGCCAGGGCATCACCATCAAGGGCCAATTGGAATTGCACCTGTACGGCAGCCGCGAGCCAGGCTGGTGCCTGACCCACAAGCTGCCGCTACAGGGGCGCGGCGGGGAGGTCATTGGCATGGCCGGCATCTCCTTCGACCTGCAGGCGGCCCGCGACGCGCACCCGGCCTATCAACGCTTGGCGGCGGTGGACCGACACATTCGCGAGCACTACAGCGAGGCGATTCGCATGGATGACCTGACGGCCATCGCCAACCTGTCCGTGGCGCAACTGGAGCGCTACTGCAAACGGATTTTCCACCTGACGCCACGGCAGATGATCCACAAAGTGCGCCTGGAACATGCCTCGCGCTTGCTGCTCGGTCAATTACCGATCACCGATGTGGCACTGCAATGCGGCTACACCGATCACAGCGCCTTCAGCCGCCAATTCAAGTCGCTGACAGGGGTCAGCCCACGGCAATTTCGCCAGAGTGCGCTGGCCTGAGCGGTGTTACTTGTCCGCATCTGCCTTTTGTACTTGCACCGATGATTGTGTGCCGCTGGTGTTGTCCTGGGTTTCATTGTCCGAGCTGTCGAAACAACCTTGCAGGGCAAACAGGCAGCAGGCCAGGCATAGGCTACGGGTGATATTCATGGCGTGTTTTCCAGTCCAGGGAGTGATGAAGCAGTGACCCGGGCCAGGTCACAAAGGTTTCAACGGGTTTTAGGCTTGTCGGCCGAACGGTCGCGATAGCAAAAAACACACATTGGCTGGAGCCGTGCCTTTGTAAAAAGAAATTTCAGAGCTCGTCCCAGGTCAGTATGTTCATCACCCCTTTGAGGACGCGGCAATGAAATTCTCTGTTCTCTCACAGTCCTTGTCCCGTTGGGCAGGCAGTGCCCGTACGTTTTATGCGGCAGTGACGTTGATTTTTCTATGGAGTTTGAGTGGGCCTTACTTTCACTACAACGACACGTGGCAGCTGATCATCAATACCTCGACCACCATCATTACCTTTCTGATGGTGTTTCTGATCCAGAACACCCAGAACCGTGACAACGATATGTTGCACATCAAAATTGATGAATTGCTGCGGGCCACCAAAGACGCGCATAACGCCGTGCTGAGCCTGGACGGCCTGAATCGCAAGGAACTGGAAAAACTACGCGCCGAGTACACGGTTATTGGCGATTGCGATGAAATCCCCCCTTCAACGCTGCTTACCAAAGGCCCCGAAGCCGGGAAGAAACCCAAGACCGATCTGAATCAGAGATAAATAAACGGCAGCTAGGTCGTTGCCCAGCTGCCGCTTTCATTGTCCACCCCAAGGCCTTCAACCTTCGCCTTGATAACCTTTGCCGTAGACGCCGGCCAGCGCCCTGGCTCTTTCCAGACGAGTCTCCAGCTTGGGCAACGTCTCATCGACCAGCGCTTTTATTTCAGGAACACTGGATTCGGCACCTTCCTTCTTGAACAAGGCAATGGCGTCCTCATTGGCCTTGATCTCCTGAGCGGTGTAGGCCGCGTCGAAGGAGTCGCCATCCTTGAGTTCAGGCATCAGCGATTCGGCCTTGTCGATAATCTTGTCCCGTGGCGCCACGGGCAAATCGAGTTTCTTGGCAATGGCTGCCAAGTGCTGATTGGCCAGGGTGCGTTCATTGATGACCTCAATGGTGTAGTCCTTGATTTCCTGGGACGTGGTCTTGGCGTGGGCCATGCGGCTGGTTTCGATATCGGCCATACCCTTGGCCGAAGCCTGCTCGATGAACTCGGCAGGCGACTGGGCGAAAGCACTGCTGGCGCCGAGGCCCAGCAGCATCGCAAAACTGGCGGTGCGTAACCGGATAGCCATGCGGCTCATGATGGGTTCCTCCAGATAATAAACAGGTGTCGGAGAACGTGCCCCCGCATAGACTCTGAATTTTCAAGGCGACAAAGGTTTAGAAAAAACTGAACAATGCGACGAACGGTCATCATTGACTCAAGCCTTGTTTGCGAACAATCCCGGCAATGCGTGGGCCAGGGCGTTGATCGCAAAACCGATAAACATCACCCCGCACAACCTTGTGATCATCACTTCATGGCGCTGATAGACGGCCCGCACCTGCCGGGCGCCGACCACGCCTATGAGGATCGCGTAGGCCGCAATGCCACCGATAAAACTGATGAAGATCAGCCACGGCAACATCGACCATGTGAGCAGTTCAGCTCGGCTGGAGAGCAACGCGGTAAACGTCGCCACGGCCACGGGATAGGCCTTGGGATTGGTCAGGCCGAACAGGATGCCGTGCCAGAATGGTTTACGCGCTGCACCCTGAGGCCCCACCTCGCTGCCGCGCTGGGTGCGGATTGCACGCCAGCCGAGCCAGAACAGGTACAGGCCGCTCAGCACACCCAGCACATCGAAAGCGCTGCTGCCAATTTCCCGGGCGCCGACGATGGCGATCAACGCCGTGCTGCACCACACCACATCCCCCAGCAAGTGCCCACACAAGAAGCCAGCCCCGGCTCGACGGCCACGGGCGGCACCAATGCCGAACACCGCCAGCACACCGGGACCAGGAGTAATGCCATAGATAAAGCCCGAAGCGAGGACAGCGAACAATAAGGATGAGGTCATGGGGATTAAACTCTGACAGAGAGAGAACTGGCCGGTTGATTCTGCATGTTCTGTGACTACGGGTAAAACTTCATTCCTGTATAGGGTTTGGCTCGACAGGCCTGCAGCCGTGAGACCAGGTCGCCGACATGGATTTCCAACTGGTGGCCATCGGGGTCCAGAAAGTAAAACGAGGCACCTTCGCTGCGGTTATCCCGCCACTCCTGCACGCCGGCCGCCCGCAGGCACTCAACCTGAACGGCAAAATCAGCGGCGGCGGCACTGAATGCATAGTGAGTGTATCCGGCCATAGGCTCCGGCCGGCGCGATAAATCCAGCGACAAACACAACCAGAGTCCGGGTAGCGAAAGGTAGGCACCGGTGTCCCACGTGGCGTCCAGGTGCAATTGCAACAGGTCGTGGTAGAAACCGACGCTGCGGTTCAGATCGGTGACAGCCAGGGTCAGGTGGTTGAGGCCTGAAAGCATGCGGTTAATCCTTCTTTGGCGAGAGCGTCAAGACAATACATTTTCAACCTGCTCGATCAGCCACTGCAACGCCGGATCCCCTCCCCGCCGCGAATGCCAGGCCAACACGAAGGCGAAGGTCGGGATCGGGAACGGCGGCGGCACGGCCAGCAGGTGCTGGTGATCGAGGTTGAGCAGGCTGCGGGACGAGACCGTGAGAATCAGGTCGGTGCCCCGAATCAATTGGGGCGCAACCCCCCAATGCGGCAGGCTGATGGCGACATGGCGTCGTTCGCGAATCGCCGTCAGCGCCCGTTCGATTTCCGGGGTGCCGCTGCCGCGCATTTCCAGCAGGACATGAGGTCGCGCCAGGTAGGTAGGCAGGTCGAGCGTGTCACCTTCTGGCAGGCTGGCGCGGTCTACCAGGCAGGCGTAATGCTCTTCGAACAAGGGCGTGCTGCGCAGTTCCGCAGGCAGGTCGGGAAACACCCCGGCGGCCAGGTCAATGTCACCGTTGAGCACACCCTCGACCATGCCTTCACGACTGGCGTGGATGATCAGCAAATCAATGCCGGGGGCTTCCCGGCGCAGGGTGTGCACCAGTCCCGGCAACAAGAGCGCCGCACCGTAGTCCGACATGGCCAGGCGAAAGGTGCGCTTGGCCGAGACTGGGGCGAACCGATCAGGCGCCAGCAGCGCCTGCATTTGGGCCAGGGCGTCGGCCAGGGGCGCCGCCAACGCCAGGGCGCGCGAGGTGGGCATCAACGAGCGGCCCTGACGTACCAGCAGCGGATCTTCCAGCAGGTCACGCAAGCGTGCCAGGGCATGGCTCACCGCCGGTTGGCTCAGGTGCAAGCGCTCGGCCGCTCGGGTCACGTGTTGCTCGCTGAGCAAAACGTCGAGGATCACTAACAGGTTGAGGTCGATGCGGCGCAAATCATTCATCTGGTGCATGCCCAGCATAAGAACTTGGAATTTAAATTTGCGCGACGAATGCAATAGAGTCCAGAAAAACCTCCGGGAGAATGTTCATGACGACGTTGCATTGGCTGGGCTTGTTGCTGTTGGCGGTGATTGCGGGAGCGGTCGTACCGTTTCAAAGCGCGATCAACGCCAATCTGGGACGTGGGTTGGGGCATCCGCTGTGGGCTACCCTGGCATCATTGCTGGTGAGCATTGTGGTGTTGCTCCCCGTCATTGTGGCCCTGCGTTTACCGCTGCCCAGCCTTGGGTCCATTACCCGAGCGCCCTTGTGGATGTGGGCCGGTGGCGCGTTTGGCGTATGTTTTATTTCCCTGGCGCTGATCCTGTTGCCCAAACTGGGAGCCTCGGGATTTATCGCCTTGGCCATGGCCGGGCAAATCATTGCCTCGCTGATGCTCGATCACTTCGGACTGTTTGGCCTGGTGGAGCGCCAACTGACAGCGCCCCGGTTGATCGGAGCGCTGATGTTGATGGGCGGCGTGGCGCTGATTCAGTTCAGTGCGTTGCCGAGTAAAGTGCTGGCGGCGGCTTGATGATCAGAGTTTGTCCAGTGTCCGCAGTTTTTGCGGCAAACCCCAGAGCAACAGGGCTGCCGCAATCAGCGCGCACACGCCGATGACATAGAGGGCCGGCGTTGTGCTGCCGGTCAGGTCGCGAATCCGGCCGACCATCACCGGGCTGACGATGCCACCGAACTGGCCCAGGGTGTTGATCACCGCAATCCCGCCTGCCGCTCCAGCCCCTGCTCCGGCCAGGAGTTTTGGGGGCAAGGTCCAAAAGGTCGGGATCGAGGCGATGATGCCGGCGCCCAACAAGCCAAGGGCGACAATCAGGAAGGTGGTGTGATCGGCGAAGATCCCGGCGCAGAAGAACCCTACCGCGCCCAAAGCCACCAAGCCGCTGACGAACTTGCGGCGCTCGCCGGTGGCGTCCGATAAACGTCCGATCACCACCATGGTGATAGCACCACACACATAAGGAATAGCCGTCAGCAGGCCGATCGTCACCGGGCTCTGGGTGCCGGCGCTACGAATCAATTGCGGTGCCCAGAAATTCAGGCCGTAAGATGCCACCTGGATCAGGAAGTAGATAAAACCAAGCATCAGGAACCCCGGAATACGGATCGCCGCCAGCAGTGAACCACCCTGTGCGTGCGGCTCATGCCGGGCAATACGGCTGGACAGCAAGGTCTTTTCCGCCGGGCTCAACCAGTGGGCGTCCTCAATGCGATCCTTGAGCAGGGTCAATACCAGGAAACCCAGGCCGATGCAGGGCAAGCCTCCCAGCAGGAACAACCAGTGCCAACCGCGCATCTGCAGCACGCCGTCCAAATGCTCGAGCACTAGTCCGGAGAATGGCGCTCCCACCAACCCGGCAAAGGCCGAGGCCAGGAACAACATAGAGGTGATACGCCCACGGTAGTGTTGCGGGAACCACAGGGTCAGGTAATACAGCACGCCGGGGGCAAACCCGGCTTCCATTGCACCGATCAAAAAGCGCAGCGCATAGAACTGCCACTCGCTGGTCACGAACACCATCGCAGCGGTAGCCAGGCCCCAGGACATCATGATCCGTGCGATCCAGCGGCGGGCACCAACCTTGTACAGCATCATGTTGCTTGGCACTTCGAAGATCACGTAGCCGACCACAAACAGCCCCGCCCCCAGGCCGTAGGCGGTGTCACTCAAGCTCAGGTCAGCCTGCAGTTGGAACTTGGCGAAACTGATGTTGATACGGTCAAAAAAGGCGAACAGATAGCAGACCATGATCAACGGCATCAAGCGCCAGGCGACCTTGCTGACCAGCGCTTTTTCGGCATCGTGCTCAGCGACCGGGCGCGCGCCGGCCTCCAACGTATTAAGGCTCATTGTTTTTCTCCAGGTGGACTGCCCGCAGGTGTCCGATTGTTTTTGTTGTCTGGTTGAGGCTTACAGCGTCGCGATATAACCCGGCGGCGGATGCAGGTCGCAATTGCGCCCGGCCTTGGCCACCTGGCCAGGCAACTCATGGCCGAGCAGCGCCGGAAGTTGCCGGGACAAGCGCAACAGATAAGGCAAGTCGATACCGGTCTCGATGCCCACTTCGTCACACAGGTTGACCAGGTCTTCGGTGCAGATATTGCCCGACGCACCCGGCGCGAACGGACAGCCCCCCAAGCCACCCAGGGCCGCGTCAAAACGTCGGGCCCCGACCTCATAAGCGGCCAGCACATTGCACAAACCCAGGCCGCGGGTGTTGTGGAAGTGCAGGGTCAAGTGATCGGCACTCACCCGCTCCAGCACCCGCTTGACCAGGCGTTCAACCTGGCGCGGATTGGCCATGCCGGTGGTGTCAGCCAGGGTGACGCTCTGGATGCCCAGCGCCTGATAAGCGTCCACCAGTTGCAGCACACGGTCTTCATCGATCCGGCCTTCGAATGGGCAACCGAAGGTCGTGGCGATACTGCCGTTGAGCCGTACCGGGTGGTCGCCGGCAAAACTCACCACATCGCCGAATGCGGTCAGTGAGGCCTCGCAACGCATGCGCATATTGGCCAGGTTGTGGGTCTGGCTGGCGGACATCACCAGGTTCAACTCATCGGCCCTGGACTCGATGGCCCGTTGTGCGCCCTTGAGGTTGGGGATCAGTGCCACATAGATGATCCCCGGGTGGCGGATGATGCCCTGGAACACTTGTTCACCATCGCGCAACGCCGCAATGGCTTTGGGCGAGACGAATGACCCGGCCTCGATCCGCGAGAATCCGGCCAGGGACAATTGGTCGATCAGGGCGATTTTATCGGTGGTCTCGACCCACGTTGGCTCAATCTGCAGGCCATCCCTGGGCGATACTTCCTGCACGATCAAGGCGTCGGAATAATCATGAGTCACTGCACTACTCCCAAGGTTTTCAGACGTTGAATATCGGCGCCGGTCAGGCCCAGGCTACCGAGGATGTCGTCGGTATGCTGGCCCAGGCTCGGCCCCGACCAGTTCACGCTGCCGGGGGTTTGCGAAAGCTTGGGCACGATGCCCGGCATCTTCACCGTCAGGCCGCCAGGCAGTTCGGCGCGAAGCAGCATGCCGCGGGCCTGGTAGTGGGGATCGGTGACGATATCGGCCACGGAATAGATGCGGCCAGCCGGTACTTCGGCTGCTTCCAGGGCGCTGAGTACTGCGTCGATGGGCAGGCTGCTGGTCCAATGGGTGATAGCCGCGTCCAGCAAGCCGCTTTTGGCCGCGCGGCCGTCGTTATGGGCAAATTCCTCGGCTTCGGCCAGATCGGCGCGGCCAATGGTCGTCATCAGGCGCTTGTAGATCGGGTCGCTATTACCGGCAATCACCACGTAGGCACCGTCCGCCGTGAGGTAAGTGTTGGAGGGCGCAATCCCCGGCAAAGCGCCGCCGCTGCGTTCACGAACGTGGCCGAGCATGTCGTATTCCGGAACCAGGCTTTCCATCACGTTGAACACACTTTCGGCCAAGGACACGTCCACCACCTGACCGTCGCCCTGGCCAGTCTTGACCCGCAGCAGCGACATGAGTGCACCGATCACCCCGTGCAAGGACGCCAGGGAATCACCGAGGCTCACGCCGACCCGCGCCGGCGGTGAGTCGGGGTTACCAGTGGTGTAGCGAATCCCGCCCATGGCCTCGCCGATGGCGCCAAACCCCGGCCGATCACGATAGGGGCCGGTCTGGCCATAGCCCGAGATGCGCACCAGGGTCAGTTTGGGGTTGAGGGCATGCAACACGTCCCAGCCCAGCCCGAGTTTTTCCAGGCCACCGGGGCGCAGGTTTTCGATCAACACATCGGCGTCGGTCAGCAGTTGCTTGATCAGGCTGATGCCTTCGGCGGACTTGAGGTCCAGGGCCAGGGATTTCTTGTTGCGTGATTGCAGGTACCACCACAGCGACGTGCCCTGGTGCAGCTTTCGCCATTTACGAAGCGGATCGCCCTGCCCCATGGCCTCGACCTTGATCACCTCGGCGCCGAACTCTGCCAGCAGCCGAGCAGCGAAGGGCGCCGCAATCAGCGTACCGATCTCGATCACCTTGATACCGCTCAGGGGAGCCGTCATGGGGTGTACCTCTTGTTCTTGGAATGTGGGCCAAGGCTAGAGGACGACGGCGGTATAAATCCAACCTTCAGTTGGCAACGAGCGTTCGCGAAACGCGAATTAGCAGAGCATTTACTGACAGACCGATCTGTCAGACACCCACTTCAGGCTCTTGCAGGTATTCAAACAACAACCGACTGACTGGCGACAAACGGGCCTCATCGCGCACCACGACAATTAAACGCCGGTCTGCCCACTCATCGGTCAACGGTACCGCGTGCAGCCCCAGGCTGCGGCCAAACAACTCATAGGCCTTTTGCGGCAGGATACCGATGCCCATGTTGGCCTGGACCATCCGGCACATGGCGTCAAAACCCGGCACATGGATGCGCAGGTGCAGCAGCTTGCCCGCCTCACGCGCTGCGGCGTGGGTGCGCATGTTGATCGAACTGGCCGAATGCAAGCCAACATAATCGCTGCCCAGGGTCTCGGCGAAGGCCAATTGCTCGCGACCCCTCAGGGGATGATCGGCTGGCATCAACACCACCAGTTTGTCCCGGCGATAGGTCACGCTGGGCAGGCCCTTGGTATCGGTATCGCAGGAGCAAATCCCCAGGTCGGCCACACCGTCAAGCACGCCCTGGACCACGCCTTTGCTGGGACGTTCTTCAAGGTCGGTCTTGACCTGCGGATGCAGCGCCGAAAAGTCGCGCAAGTCTTCGGGCAAAAACTGAATAATCGCCGACAGGTTAGCCAACATCCTCACATAACCCCGCAGGCCGTGGCTGTGCTCGCCCAGTTCCTGGCCCATTTTCTCGACGTTGAACAGCATCTGCCGACCATGGTGCAGCAGGGTTTCGCCGGCAGCCGTGAGGCTCATGCCCTTGGCCTTGCGCACAAACAGGCTCATGCCCAGCACCTGCTCCAGCTCCATCAAGCGTTTGCTCGCCGCCGATACCGCGATCGCCTCGCGGGCGGCAGCGCGGGTCAACGTGCCTTCTTCATGGACCGCGACGAACAGCTGCAAGGTGATCAAGTCAAGGCGGCGGACCAGGCTTTTGGGCAGCATCAGGCGGACTCTTTGGCCAGTCGATTGATGTCTGCCTGCTCCACCACCGGTTGCGCGTTGCCCTGGCGGGCCAGGGTCAGCATCGCCTGGCCGAGCACTTCGGTGCTGACCACCCCGGCCGGCCAAAGGCCTCGGGCCAGGGTCAGCAAGGGGCCGGTCAAGGTATAGATCGATTGATAAAGCGGGGTTTTCGAACGCACGCCATGGAGTGGCTGAATGATGCCCGGGCGTAGCAGGTACACCGCTTTGAACGGCAGGCGCAGCAAGGCGTTTTCAGTCTTGCCCTTGACCCTCGCCCACATCACCTTGCTCGTCTGCGAACTGTCGGTACCGGCACCAGACACATAGACAAAGGTCATCTGCGGATTGAGCCTGGCCAACGTGCTGGCGGCCACCAGGGTCAGGTCGTAGGTCAGGTGGGTGTACCTGGCTTCATCCATGCCCACCGAGGACGCGCCCAGGCAAAAAAAACAGGCATCGAAGCCCTGTAGCAGGTTTTCCAGGGGCTGGAAGTCGAGCATGTCAGCGTGCAGCACCTGATGCAGTTTGTCGTGTTCCTGTGTCAGGGACGTACGGCCAACAGCCACCACTTCCTGCACATCATTGGCCAGCAGGCACTCGCGCAACACGCCCTGGCCGACCATGCCAGTGGCACCAAATAACAGAACTCTCATCAAAACTCCCATACCCTTGCAGGATTTGACTGAACCGCAAGCAATTCTTCCACACTCTATGTCTGTATCACTCTGCAAGTTAGCACTTAACTCAAGCGACTGAAGCAACCGCGTCCGAAAACCCCATTACGTTTTCCTGCTCGCTCGCCTGCACCATCGTCCCCAGGCCAGCGACACAGACATTCTCGACGGCGCAATACACGGAATACAAACAGCAGGAACACTACGCATTGCAAACTCTAAAAACCGCTGCAAACTTGCCATACGTGAGCAATATGAAACAGAACCTTCCAACCTTTTTAACGCAACTTGCTTAAGCACCCGACCTTGCAGCGCCGCCAGTTCTGGAATACTTCCGTTGCTCGCCAGCGCTGCATTTACAAATGCATACCCCTCCCACCATGGTATTTGACAAGCAATCCCATTATTCAATGAATCACCTTAAATCCTCATGCGCGGATGAGACAAAAGCAATCACAGCACCTCATAATGACATTTCATTTCTCGAAGACTTATGTAAAAACATAAAAAAGTTGCGTACATAGCTGATGGCCTATATAGCATGGGCGGTGTTGCTGACGTGGAAAGCCTCCTCTACCTAAAGTCACGTTATGGGCTTTTCCTTTATCTAGATGACTCTCATGTTTTATCAGCAGTAGGAAGAGGTGGAAGTGGTCATGTACGACCACGACTATCACAGTTAGATGACCAAATTATTATAGTCGCTTCTTTAGGAAAATCGTTTGGAGCAAGCGGCGGCTTGATCATGCTTGGCAATGAACATCAAAAAGATTTCATACATCGCTATGGAGGACCCAGCAATTGGTCTCAGCGTTTGAATGCTGCCGCCATCGGAGCTGGGTTGGCATCCATTGAAATTCACAAAACAAATGAACTGTCTACTCTCCAAGAAAAACTCCAGAGCAACATCAACCTTTTTGATAGCTTAGTAAATACAGGGCAATCAGGAACTAGCACAGCCATCCGTTTAATCACTTGCGGCGAAGCCAAAATAGCAAACAAAATAGCTACCAAGCTTGCTAACAAAAAATTCTTTACCTCAGCAGTATTTTTCCCTGTAGTACCACGAGAAAAAGCCGCCATACGTATTACACTACGAGCAGATATGACCCACTCATTAATTAGATTATTCTGCAGCCAACTGACGAATTTAATGAAAGAGCACAACGATGGCAAACACTCATTACTGCGCAGCGACATATAATCACCCACAACCATAATATTTATAACACTCTAAACACAGTATTGAGCGTTGATAGATTAAATTCTTACACGGTCAAAACTTCGTGGTCAGCACGCCTCCATTTTTTTTGTTGGAGGCGCTCTACAAAAAGGATGTTCTGCTCTTGAAAAGCACCACAACCCTGACAATCGCCTGCAGCGCGGCCTTTCTGTCCCAGGTGGGTATTAGCAGTTATTTGCCCGCCGTCCCGGCGATTGCCCAATCCTTGCCAGCCGCCGAAAATCAAGTGGCGCTGGCACTGGCGGTGTATCTGATCGGCATGGCGCTGCCGATGCTGTTGTGGGGCAGCCTCGGGGAGCGGCTGGGCAGGAAACCGGTGTTGCTGACGGCGCTGGGCCTGTATGCCGTGGCCAGTGCGGCCATACCATCGGCGTACACCATTGAGTCCTTCCTTTCACTGCGGCTGATCCAGGGGCTGGGCGCAGGCGGTGTCTCGGTGATGGCGAGGGTACTGATCCGCGACAGCTTCAGCGGTGCGCTACTGGCCAAGGGGTTATCGTGGCTGGGAATGACCTTTGTGATCGCCTTGGGAATTGGCCAGTTCATCGGCTCGTTGCTACAGGTAGCGTTCGGTTGGGCAGCCATTTTTTATGGACTGGCATTCGCGGCCATCGGGTTGATGATTTCGTTGCAGTGGGTAACCTTCCCGGTATGGGTGAAAACCTCCGGGCAAATGCCCGCTTGGCGAATCTACGGCACGATCCTGCGTCATCCGGCGTTTCTACGGGCGGCCCTGATCGGCGGCTTGGGTTATGGAGTGATCATCGCCTTCAACACCTATGCACCGTTGATTCTGCAAGGGCGATTCGAGTGGAGCGCGGCGCAATATGGGCTGCTGGGCTGGCCGATCAGTGGCGCCTATTTGGCGGGCGCGCTGATGGTCAATCGCTGCGTCGCACGTATCGGGCGCCTGTCGATGATGAGCTGGGGCATGGCGCTGGTGATGATTGGCAGCGCGACAATGTTGCTCGGCAGTTTGTTCGCTGGCGGTCTGGCGATCCTGTTGTGGCTGCCGTATTGCCTGGCAGTATTCGGTCAGTCGATGAGTTATCCCATCAGCTTGTCCCTGGCCAATGACAGGTCGCCGGTGAGCGGCTCCTACGCCATGGCCTTGAGCGGTTTCATACATCAGTTGATGGCTGCGACTATAGGTGGCGTAGCCAGCCTTCTGGCCAGCCAGCAGGCCTGGCCACTGGCGCTGCTGTGTGTAGCGCTGGCGGGCGGCGCACTGTTATGCGTCGCCCGATCCCGAGCCGATTAAAACCCGCTGCGAAAGATCTGTTCAAGCTGACGCTGATTGCTAAAAGACTGTCCTGCCCCGCCTGCGGCATCTTGATCAAGATCAAGCCCTGCTCATGATAAAGTCAGCGCCCAGCCGCTTTTGAGTAGACCCGCCGCAATGAAGGATTTCCAGGATGTTGACGCCCCTCTTGAAGACTGGAGCACCTTGCGCGACAGCACTGCCTTCAATGGGATTCTGATCGGCAACGGCGCCAGCCGCGCGGTGTGGGAAGACTTTTCCTACGACTCGCTGTTTGAGAACGCCCGCACCGTGGAAGAAAAACCATTGAGCCAGTCCGAACTGAGCGTGTTCGAGGCGATGCAAACCCGCAGTTTCGAGCAGGTGCTGGGGGCGCTGAAAACCACCAGCAGGGTCAACAAGGCCTTGGCGATCAGCTCGGCGGCGCCGCGCAATCGTTATTACGCGATCAAGGAAGCGCTGATCAACACCATCCATGGCGTGCATATCCCGTGGCGCCTGGTGCAGCCATCGACGTTGGTGACTATCCATCAGGAACTGGCCAGCTACTCCACGGTATTCACCAGTAATTATGACCTGCTCAACTACTGGTCGATCCTGCATGTGCCAGGCATTGATGACCTGTTTCGCAATGCCGATGCCAGCTTTGACCTGCGTAATACCGCCAGCGACACCACACGCATTCTCTACCTGCATGGCGGCCTGCACCTGGTGCGCAACCTGGATGGCACAGCGCGTAGATTGCCGACCACCGACAGCACCTTGCTGAGCAGTTTTGCGATCAACAATACGATCAAGACCTTGGACGATGTACCGCTGTTTGTCAGCGAAGGCAAGGTCGAGGAGAAGCTCAAGACCATTCGCAGCTCGGATTACCTATCGTTCTGCTACGAGCAGTTGCTGAACCATGAAGGCGCACTGTGCATCTTCGGCCATGACCTGGGGCCGCAGGATACTCATCTGGTGCAGGCGATCCGCCAGGCCAGGGTGAAGACCCTGGCAATTTCAGTGTTTGGTCGTAGCGAAGCTTTCATCCGGCAGCAGAAACGGCGTTATGCAGGGTTGTTTGAAGGGATGGACGTGCAGTTGCGGTTTTTTGCGGCGCGCAGCCATGCGTTGGGCAATCCGGCGCTATCGGTCCCTGTTGAACGTTGAGCTCTTTGTAGGCGCGAGGAAACGCCTAGTGCTTGCTCACGCCTGACACCAATGGTGCCCTCAGGTTTTTCGCGAGCAAGCTCGCTCCTACTCGCTGCTGTGCACCACCACCAACAACTGCGCCTGTACCTCCCCTACCGACCTGATCCGATGGGGTTTCTGCGCATTAAAGTGCAGCGCATCCCCGCGTTCCAGAATTACCCGTTCGTTCATGAAATCCACCTCCACACGGCCTTCATGGACAAACAGAAACTCCTCCCCCAGATGCTCCTTGAAGGTCTTGTCGATGAACTCGGCCGGCGGATAGATGATGAACGGTAACAGGCTACGCTCGCTGACCTGATGAGCCAGAACCGCGTAACCCGGTGACGCATCAGTGCCGGACAGTGCCTGGCGTTCGTGACTACGCACCAGGCTGTAATTATCGAGGCTGACGCTGTCTTCGCTGAACAGTTCTTCGACCTTCACGTTCAGCGCCTTGGCCAGTTTCAGTGCGGCAGCAATCGATGGCGTATTGAGCCCGCGCTCGACTTTCGATAGGTAGCTCTTGGTCATCCCGGACTTTTGCGCCAGGGCCTCCAAGGTCACACCAAGTTTTTTTCTCAGTATTTTCAAACGGATAGACATGTGCAGCAGTTAATCCATAAAAGAGGCGATGAGGAGCGCTTGTCAATGACACTTTGTGTCATATAGTATTTTAAGTGTCATTTGCGTTCCCCTACGACCTTGCAAGCAGCGGGAGACCAGCAAATCCGACGTCCATTGAATCACCCAAAGGACACCGATATGGCCAAGACATTAGCACTCCCCAAAGACCAACTGGTCAAGCAAGCGCTGAGCCAGATGCAAAACACCCTGGCGGATAATACGTGGACCGACCGGCAAAAGCTGGCGTTGACCTGCCGTATCTTGTTCGAGAACGGCCATGACTCCGGCCTTGCCGGCCAGATCACCGCCCGCGGACCGCAGCCTGGCACCTACTACACCCAGCAACTGGGCCTGGGTTTTGATGAGATCACCGCCAGCAATCTGCTGCTGGTCAACAAAGACTTGGAAGTCCTTGAAGGCCATGGCATGCCCAACCCGGCCAACCGCTTTCACAGCTGGGTCTACCGTGGCCGGCCGGATGTGAACTGCATCATCCACACCCACCCGACCCACATTGCCGCGTTGTCGATGCTGGAAGTACCGCTGCAGGTGTCCCACATGGACCTCTGCCCGCTGTATGAAGATTGCGCCTTCCTGCAAGCCTGGCCCGGCATTCCCGTAGGCAATGAAGAAGGGGAAATCATCACCACCGCCCTGGGGGACAAGCGCGCCATTTTGCTTTCTCACCACGGCCAACTGTCCACCGGGACCAGCATCGAGGAAGCCTGCGTAATCGCACAGTTGATCGAGCGTGCGGCCAAGTTGCAGTTATTGGCGATGTCGGCTGGCACCATCAAGCCGATCCTGCCAGCCCTGGGGCGCGAGGCCCATGCCTGGATCTCCAAGCCCAAGCGCCACGGCGCCGCGTTCAACTACTACGCTCGGCAGAACCTGCGTCAACACGCCGACTGCCTGAACTGAACCCCCTTTTTACCGGAGACCTTCCATGTCCAGTCCCTCTATTCACGGCATCATCGGCTACACCATCAGCCCTTTCAGCGCCGATGGCGAACGCATTGACCTCGATGCCCTGGGCCATTCCATTGACCGTTTGATCGACAGCGGCGTACACGCCATCGCCCCTCTGGGCAGCACCGGCGAAGGCGCTTACCTGAGCGATACGGAGTGGGATGAGATCAGCGCCTACAGCATTCAAAAAGTCGCCAAGCGCGTGCCGACCATCGTCAGCGTGTCCGACCTGACCACCGCCAAGGCCGTGCGCCGCGCACGCTTCGCCGAAGCCCATGGCGCGGACGTGGTGATGGTACTGCCAGCCTCTTACTGGAAACTCAGCGAGGCGGAAATCCTCGCTCACTACGCAACCATCGGCGATAGCGTCGGTGTGCCGATCATGCTCTATAACAACCCGGCCACCAGCGGTACCGACATGTCGGTGGATTTGATCCTGCGGATCTTCAAGCACGTCGACAACGTGACCATGGTCAAGGAGAGCACCGGCGACATCCAGCGCATGCACCAACTGCAGCGCCTGAGCGACGGCCAGGTGCCGTTCTACAATGGTTGCAACCCGCTGGCCCTGGAAGCGTTTGCCGCCGGCGCCAAGGGCTGGTGCACCGCCGCGCCGAACCTGATTCCACAACTCAACCTGGACTTGTACCAGGCAGTGCTGGACAACGATCTGACAAAGGCACGGGCGTTGTTTTATCGCCAGTTGCCATTGCTGGAGTTCATTCTCAAGGGCGGCCTGCCGGCGACGATCAAAGCGGGATTGCGGCTCGTGGGATTGGAGGCGGGAAATCCACGGTTGCCGGTGTTCCCGTTGGGTGAGGCACAGCGCAGTCAGCTACAACAACTGCTAACCGTATTGCGTTAATCCCCACACTTGATCGGCGCTAACCTTGAGGTTTCACCAGGCAAAAAAAAGCGGTGCACCGACCAAGTGCACCGCAAAAGCCGTAGAACACAGCAACAACGATTCGGTAATTCCAATCAGTCCAGCAACGCCAGTGCCTCGGCGGTGGTTTCCTGGATGCGGGCCCAGTCGCCGTTCTTGATCCACTGCGGATCAAGCATCCAGCTACCGCCCACGCACATCACGTTTTTCAACGCCATGTAGCTCTTGATATTGGCCGGGCTCACGCCACCCGTCGGGCAGAATTTCACTTCGCCAAATGGGCCTCCCAAGGCCTTGATGGCAGCAACGCCACCGCTGACTTCCGCCGGGAACAGCTTGAAGCGCCGATAGCCCAGACCGTAGCCTTCCATGATGCCGGAGGCATTGCTGATGCCGGGCAGCAGCGGGATCTGACTGTGCACCGAGGCTTCCAGCAGGTCACGGGTAATGCCTGGTGTGACGATAAATTGCGAACCCGCCACTTCCGCTGCTTCCAGCATATGGCGATCCAGCACGGTGCCAGCACCAGTGCACAGTTCCGGACGCTGCTCGCGCAGCACTTGGATGGCCTTGAGGCCGAACTGTGAACGCAGGGTCACTTCCAACGCCGTCAAACCACCCGCGGCCAAGGCATCGGCCAAGGGCAAAATGTCCTGTTCGCGGGCAATAGTGATCACCGGCAAGATCCGCGCCTTGGCGCAGAGACTGTCGATCAAGGCAATTTTGTCCGCCATGGAAACGGTAGGTTGAGGGCTTTTCATCGCGGCTGATCCTTGGCTCATGGGCACCAGTAAATCTCTAAAGTAGGTTGCAAAAACGCTCGAACCGGCATGCCGGCAACATCGTCACTGGCGAGCGCTTCGCTCAGGGTAGTGAGTTTCGAGCTGCCGGAAATCGACAGCACGGTGTACTTGGCCGTGGTCAGCAGGGCGCGACTCATGGTCAGGCGCTGATGGGGCACGGTCGGCGCCAGCATCGGCCAGCAACGGCGACTGGCATCGGGCTGCAACGCTTCGTTCAGGTTCGGGCTGTTGGGAAACAGCGAGGCGGTGTGACCATCGTCGCCCATGCCCAGCACCAGCACATCAATGGCTGGCAACTCGGCCAGCAGGCGATCGGCCTGTTCGGCTGCTGCTTCCAGATTGGCGCTGGCGCTGTACAGGCTGAGGAACCTGGCTTTGGCCGCCGGGCCTTGCAGCAGGTATTTCTTCAGCAGGCCGGCGTTGCTGTCGGCATGTTCCACCGGCACCCAGCGCTCGTCGGCCAGGGTGATGATCACCTTGGACCAATCCAGGCCTTGCTTCGCCAGGTTCTGGAAAAACGCCACCGGGCTGCGGCCTCCGGACACCACCAGGACCGCTTCGCCGCGGGCGCTGATGGCAGCGCGTAGCTGTTCGGCCACGTCATTGGCCAAGCCGTCCGCCAGCAAGGCCGGCGTACGATACTCATGGGCGCTGACACCCTGAGGCAGTTTCAATTCAGATATCGCCATACCACGACCTCCCATCCCGCGTGATCAGTGCAATGGAGCTCATCGGCCCCCAGGAACCCGCCGCATACGGCTTGGGCGCATCACCGGATTTTTTCCAGCCGGCAATCAACTGGTCACACCACTTCCACGCGGCTTCGATTTCATCTTTACGGACAAACAGGTTCTGATTGCCACGCATCACTTCCAGCAACAACCGTTCGTAGGCATCGGGAATCCGCGCACTGCGATAGGTATCGGAAAAATTCAATTGCAATGGCCCGCTGCGCAGTTGCATGCCCTTGTCCAGGCCCTGCTCCTTGGTCATCACTCGCAAGGAAATACCTTCGTCCGGTTGCAAGCGAATGATCAGTTTGTTGCTGATCTGCAAGCGCTGCTCGGGGGCGAAGATGTAGTGGGACGGCTCCTTGAAATGGATGACGATCTGCGACAGCTTTTGCGGCATGCGCTTGCCGGTGCGCAGGTAGAACGGCACGCCGGCCCAACGCCAGTTGCGAATATCGGCACGCAGGGCGACGAAGGTTTCAGTGTCGCTCTGGGTGTTGGAGTTCTCTTCTTCGAGATAACCCGGCACCGGTTTGCCAGCGCTGTAGCCGGCGATGTACTGGCCGCGGACCACTTGGGTGGTCAGGCCTTCCGGGCTAATGGGCGCCAACGCCTTGAGCACCTTGACCTTCTCGTCACGGATACTGTCAGCGGACAAGTCGGCGGGCGGGTCCATGGCGATCAGGCAAAGCAGTTGCAGCAGGTGATTCTGGATCATGTCCCGCAACTGCCCGGCCTTGTCGAAATAACCCCAGCGGCCTTCGATCCCGACCTTCTCGGCCACGGTAATTTCCACGTGGGAGATGTAGTTCTGGTTCCATTGGGTTTCGAACAGGCTGTTGGCAAATCGCAGGGCGATCAGGTTCTGGACGGTCTCTTTGCCCAGGTAATGGTCGATGCGGTAGGTACGGTTTTCCGGAAAAAACTGCGCCACGGCATCGTTGACCTTGCGCGAAGACTCCAGGTCCGAGCCAATGGGTTTTTCCAGGACCACCCGGGTATTTTCTGCCAGGCCAACCTTGGACAGGTTTTCGCAGATCGCACCGTATACGGCCGCCGGGGTAGCAAAGTAAGCGATCAGGCGCTGCTCGCTGCCGGCTTTTTCGGCCAGGGCAACGTAGTCATCGGCTTTCATGAAGTCGACGTGCAGGTAGCTCAGGCGCGCCAGGAAGCGCTGGGCGACGGTTTCATCCAGCTCCTGGCCCACGTATTTGCGTAATTCTTTCTCGATATAAGCCAGGTGCTGTTGCTCGGACCCGGCTTCACGGGCCAGGGCCAGGATGCGGGTGTCGTCGTGCAAGAGCCCGGCGCCATCGAGTTGATAGAGGGCAGGAAATAACTTGCGCAGCGCCAGATCACCCAAGGCGCCAAACAGGGCAAAGGTGCAGGGTTCTACGGTTATCAAAGGCATGATGTTTGTTCTTTTATCAAGTTAAGCTACAAATACCTTTTTTCAAGGCATCACTCAAGGAAAAATGTAGTAATAACCACAACATTTTACCGAAATACGCATTCCGAGTGGTGGTGTTGAACTACCCTCAGTAGGATAGGCCACCGTAAAGGGCCACTCGTCGATTGGTAGACAGCCCTTATTTGCATCGTCGCCCGAAGGAAAGACTGAATGGACCGCGTGCGAAATCTTCTGGAGCAGATCCAGAAACGCCTCGAAGAACTGAACAAGGCTGAACGAAAAGTCGCCGAGGTCATCCTGCTCAATCCACAGCAGGCTACCCGCTTCTCTATCGCCGCCCTCGCTCAAGCCGCTTCGGTGAGCGAACCCACGGTCAACCGCTTCTGCCGCTCGTTCGGCGTCAGTGGTTACCCTGAACTGAAATTGCAGCTGGCGCAAAGTTTGGCCAGCGGCGCGGCGTATGTCAGCCGTGCGGTGGAGGCCGATGATAACCCTGAAGCCTACACCCAGAAGATCTTTGGCAGTGCCATTGCCTCCCTGGACAGCGCCTGCCAGGCCCTGGACCCGAACTTGATCAGCAAAGCCGTGGATCTGCTGATCCAGGCGCGGCAAATTCACTTCTTCGGCCTCGGGGCTTCGGCGCCGGTGGCCATGGATGCCCTGCACAAGTTTTTCCGCTTCAACCTTGCCGTCACGGCCCACGCCGATGTGCTGATGCAGCGGATGATTGCTTCGGTGGCGCATACCGGGGAGTTGTTCGTGATCATTTCCTACACCGGCCGTACCCGCGAGCTAGTGGAAGTGGCGCGTATTGCTCGGGAAAATGGTGCGTCGGTGCTGGGCGTAACCGCCGAGAACTCGCCACTGGCCAAGGCCAGTACGGTGAGCCTGAACATCCCGCTGCCGGAAGACACCGACATCTACATGCCGATGACCTCCCGGATCATTCAGTTGACGGTGCTGGATGTGCTGGCCACCGGCATGACCTTGCGTCGTGGCGTGGATTTCCAACCGCATTTGCGCAAGATCAAAGAGAGTTTGAATGACAGCCGGTATCCGGTTGGGGATGAGTTCAACTAGGTTGTAGCCGCGTTGTAGCCTCGTTCCTCGACAGCGGCTACAACCATCGCAGCCTCGTGCCTCGACAGCGGCTACAGAAGATCAGCGGCACTCAAGCCCCCGCCCGCGCCTGCAAACTCAAATGTGCCCTCTCCCCCGGCGCCAGGCTGGCACCTGCCATCGCCGACTCGACACAGACAAATCCCGATGCCTCGTTAAAGCTCACGCCCAATAGTGGCCGGCTGCCCGGATGCCATACCACGGTGTTGGCACTGTCGCCGGTGTCGATGCACAGCTCTCGCTGCCAAGCGTGGTCCTTGAGCTGCAATTCGCCCTCGTGCTGAAACACTCGTTGGCAGCCGCCATCGACCCTCAGCTCACCTTCCTGCTGGCAGCTCTGGCGGCTCAACTGATCGTAACCCTGTGCCCCGTCCAGCCCAGACAGCGCTATCTCGCCGACATGACCGATACGCCAATAAGCGTGCAAAGCATGGCTCAGTTGGCAAGGCAATTCATCCTGGTGCTCAGTACCCAAGCGCAACTCCAGGCCCTCGCCCAAATGCGCATGCAAGTCCACTTGCCAGTCACACAGCTGCAACTGCCAATGCAAGCGCACGCCGTCATCATCGGTGCTGCTCTCCAGCAGTTTCCAATCGATCAGTCGCGCCCAACCATGAGATGGCCAGGCATTTTCACTGGGGTGGCGGCCATACCACGGCCAGCACACTGGCACGCCGCCACGGATGGCACCTACTTGCGGCCACTTGGCTGCACACCATAACCAGGGTTTCTGGCCTTTGGGCTGGAAGTGCAACAATTGCGCACCCTGGCGACTGAACACCGCCTGGCACAGCGGATGATCGATCACCAACACGTCGCGCATCTGAAAGCGCTCCCAGGCAAATACCGGGCGCGGGCGCAGGGATTTGAAAAAGCGTTGCAACGGATGCTCATGCATGTGCCACGGTCCTGAAAATCAATGTAAGAGCTGGCTTGCCAGCGATGCAGGCAACTGGGTACTTCAAGCAAACCGGGGTGATGCTATCGCAGCGGTACGGCGACGGTCATGCCTGCCCCACACAAAAAAAAGCGGATAGCCAAGGCCATCCGCAAAATGCGCACAGAGGGAGGGAGCTTATCGCAACAGCGTTAGAACACCGACTGAATTTTCAGGCCGGCGACCAAGGCGTTGTCGACTTGTTCCACGCCACCCGGATGGGTGATGTATTGCAGGTTCGGACGCACGGTCAGCCAGTTGGTGACGTGGAAGCCGTAGTTGAGTTCGTAGTTGTACTCGGTGTCACGCAGCGGCGAGTACAGCGGGTTGTCGTAATCACCCACACCAATGACGGCGTTGGCCAACTGGGCGTTTTTCTTCACATCATCGTTGACATGGATACGCGAGAAGCCGATACCGATGTCATCCTTGGGACGTGCGTTGAATGGCCCCTTGTACACAAACATCAGCGACTGATAGTTGTCGACGACGTTGGTGTCCTTGTCGTGGAAGGTGGCGTTGGCTGCGATGTTCAGGCCGCGGGAAGCATCGCCGTTGTGGCTGGTGAGTTGCTGCTGAGCCACGAACCAGTAGCCGCTCTTGCTATCGTGGGAGCGATAGTCGGCGCCGGTGGTTGCTGCATCACCACCATTGACGTCCTCACGGACGTCATCGGCGTTGGCGGTACTTTTGTAGTAACCCACACGGTACTCGCCCGGCAGGTTGTTGACCTTCGGCGACCAGACCAGTTCGACCGGGATGACGGTACCCTTGGTCCCGCTGCCGCTGAGCTTGAAGCCATTGCCGTGCTCGGTCTGCGACGGGTTCTGGTTGTACGCGCCGATCTGCGCATACAACTCAGGGTTGATGTGGTATTTCACGCGCAACGCGGCCTGGCTGACTGGCCAGTTGTACCAGATGTTGGTGGCCCAGTTACCCACTTGGGAACCGCAGAACGCCAGGTTCTGGAACTCACATGGGAAGGTGTTGAAGTCTTCGCCTTCGCCGAAGTAACCGGCCTTGACGTCCAGCTTGCCGTCGAGGAACTGGTGCTGAATCCACAATTGGGTCAGACGCACCATGTGGCCACGGCCCCAGACTTCCTGGGAGGAGCTCAGGGTGCCGGCACGCGGATCGCCAACGCGGTCGTTGGAGATGTTGTGGCCGTTACGATTGGTGAGCTGGATCTTGGCCTGGGTGTTATCCCAACCCCAGAGTTTTTGCAGGTCCAGGGCCACGCCGAGACCAAACTGGTCAGCGTAACGACCGGTCTTGTCGTCGTTGTAGCCGCCGTGCAGATTGGCGCCCATTTCACCGACGTAATCCGCCTTGATGTCGATACCTTGCTCGATCAGCTTGGTCCGCTCACCGCCCCAATCGCCAGTCATCCATTTGGAATCGGCGCTGAAGGCCTCGTCCGCCATCGCATTGGCGGACAAGACCAGTGCTGCCACCGCTGAAAGCTGGCAGATCAACCGGGTGTTGTTGTGTTGCTTTTTCATCCGTACATCCTCGTCTTTATTGTTATTAAACTGTTTTTATCTAACGCGGGTTACATTTTTTACCTGAAACAACAACTTAAGTCGCATGCATTGCCTGTAGGAGCGAGGCGGACGCCTCGCTCCTACAATACAAATAAATCTTCAGCGCCCCTTGAACCGGGCCACGTTGTCGACACGATCCTTGGCCGACAATGCTGCAGCTGTGCCCAGGCGCTCACCGGTCTTGGCGTCGAACAGTAACACCTTGGTGGGGTCGAACTGCAAGGTCAGGGTCTCCCCCACCTGCGGTGCCACATCGGGGGCCAGGCGGCAACAGACCTTACTGTCGTTGAGTGTGACAAAGACCAGCGTGTCGGGACCGGTCGGCTCGGTCACCTGGACCTCGGCACGAATGGTCGGCATGTCGCTCACCTCACCGGACGCCAATACGATCTGCTCCGGGCGCAGGCCAAGAATGACCTCGCGGTCTTCAAGACCGGCCTCGTCCATGCTCATTGGCAACTCACAACGCGCCTGGCCGCTGTCCAGCAAGGCCAGTAGACGACCGTCCTTGCGTTGCAGGCGCAAGGGAATGAAGTTCATCGGCGGCGAGCCAATAAAGCTGGCGACGAACAGGTTGGCCGGATCGTTGTAGATCTGCTTCGGCGTACCGAACTGCTGAATGATCCCGTCCTTCATCACCGCCACTTTATCCCCCAGGGTCATGGCTTCGATCTGATCGTGCGTCACATAGACCGTCGTGGTTTTCAGGCGCTGGTGCATCAGTTTCATTTCGGTGCGCATCTCGACCCGCAGCTTGGCGTCGAGGTTGGACAGCGGTTCGTCGAACAGGTAGATCTTCGGCCGACGCGCCAGCGCACGCCCCATCGCCACCCGCTGCTGCTGGCCGCCCGAGAGCTGGCCCGGCTTGCGATTGAGCAAGTGCTCGATCTGCAGCAACTTGGCGACCCGCTCCACTTCCTCGTCGATGGCCGACTGGCTCATCTTGCGGATTTTCAGACCGAACTCAATGTTCTCGCGCACGCTCATGGTCGGGTACAGCGCGTAGGACTGGAACACCATCGCGATGTCGCGATCCTTGGGACTCATGCCACTGACATCCTGGTCACCGATCATGATCGCACCGCCGGTGATGGTCTCAAGGCCGGCGATACAGTTCATCAAGGTCGACTTGCCACATCCCGAAGGCCCTACCAGGATCAGGAACTCCCCCTCCTTGATCGACAGTTCAATGTTCTTCAAGGTGTCCGGCAAGCCGGCGCCATAAGTCTTGTTTACATTGCGAAGTTCGAGCGTTGCCATGATTACCCCTTGACTGCGCCGGCCGTCAGCCCGCGCACGAAATACTTGCCTGCGATCACATAGACCAACAGGGTCGGCAGCCCGGCGATCATCGCCGCCGCCATATCCACGTTGTATTCCTTGGCCCCGGTGCTGGTGTTGACCAGGTTGTTCAATGCCACCGTAATGGGCTGGGAATCGCCACTGGAGAACACCACGCCGAACAGGAAGTCGTTCCAGATCTGTGTGAACTGCCAGATCAGGCACACCATGATGATCGGGGTCGACATCGGCAAAATGATCCGCCGGAAGATAGTGAAGAACCCCGCACCATCAAGGCGCGCCGCTTTTACCAGCGCATCGGGAATGCTGACGTAGTAGTTACGGAAGAACAGCGTGGTGAACGCCAGTCCGTAAACCACATGGATGAACACCAGGCCAGTGGTGGTGCTGGCCAGGCCCATTTTGCCCAGGGTGAACGAGGCCGGCAGAAGGACAGTCTGGAACGGCAGGAAGCAGCCGAACAGCAACAGGCCGAAGAACAGCTGCGAACCTCGAAAGCGCCACATCGACAGCACGTAGCCGTTGAGCGCGCCGATAGCGGTGGAGATCAGTACCGCCGGGACGGTGATCTTGATCGAGTTCCAGAAATAGCCGTCGACCGTGGCCCAAGCTTTGACCCAGCCGATACCGGTGACCACCGTAGGCCAGCTCAGCAGGTTGCCGGTATTGATGTCTTCCGGGGTCTTGAAGCTGGTCAACAGCATGACCACCAACGGCACCAGATACAGCAGCACGGCAAGGATCAGCACCGCGTAGATCGCGATGCGACTCAGGCTGATGGAAGGTTTGGAGGCGAGACTAGTCATGACGCTTGGTCCTCAGCTCGGAGTACAGGTAAGGCACAATGATCGCGAGGATCGCACCCAGCATCAGAATCGCACTGGCCGAGCCCATGCCCATCTGGCCACGACTGAAGGTGAAGGAGTACATGAACATCGCTGGCAGGTCGGACGAGTAGCCCGGGCCACCGGCGGTCATCGCCGCCACCAGGTCGAAACTCTTGATCGCGATGTGCGCCAGGATCATCACGGCGCTGAAGAACACCGGGCGCAGGCTTGGCAGCACCACGCTCCAGTAGATACGCGGCATGCTCGCACCGTCGATCTGGGCGGCACGAATAATCGATTGATCAACGCCACGCAGGCCGGCAAGAAACATCGCCATGATAAAGCCCGAAGCTTGCCATACCGCCGCAATCACCAGGCAATACACCACGCGGTCAGGGTCTATCAGCCAGTCCAGGCGAAAGCCTTCCCAGCCCCAGTCACGCAGCAATTTATCCAGGCCCATGCCTGGATTGAGCAACCATTTCCAGGCAGTACCGGTGACGATCATCGAGAGCGCCATCGGGTACAGGTAAATGGTACGAATAAAGCCTTCGCGACGGATGCGCTGGTCGAGGAATACCGCCAGCAATACACCGATCACCAGGGTGATGCCAATGAACATGCCGCCGAAAACCGCCAGGTTCTTGCTCGCGACCCACCAGCGATCGTTCTCGAGCAACCGTGCGTATTGCGCAAGGCCCGCCCATTTGTAGGAGGGCAAAAAAGTCGAGGTAGTAAACGACAGAACGAACGTCCACAGGATATAGCCATAGAAGCCCACCAGGACGATGAACATGCTGGGCGCCAGCACCAGTTTGGGTAGCCAGCGCTGCAGTGCATCGAACGGCGAGGCTTTGCTGAACACAGCAACAGAACTCATGGGGAAATCCAGTACAGGAAAATAAGACTACAGGGCACGCCTTATGGGAGCAGTCGCTCCCATAAGGGCCCGCGATGCCAAGCGTTACTTGGCAGACTTGATCGCTGCGCCAAGTTGCTTGGCGGTGTCAGCAGGATCGGCTTTCGGGTCGTTGATGAAGTTGGTCACGACATCAAAGAATGCACCCTGTACCGCCAGCGTGGTCGCCATGTTGTGCGCCATGCTCGGTTGCAGGCCACCGGTCTTGGCATCCGTCAGGAAATCCTTGGCGGCGGTCTGGGCGCAGGAGTCGAAACCGTACTTGCCCATGTCGTTCAGCATGTCATTGCGAACCGGGATCGAACCTTTGTTGATGCTGAAGACCTTCTGGAAGTTCTCACCCAAAACGACTTTGGCAATGTCTTGCTGACCGGCCGAAGTGCCTTTGTCTTTCTGCTTGAACACTGCCAGGGAGTCGATGTTGTAGGTGAAGGCTTTGTCGGTACCCGGGAAGGCTACGCACTCGTAGTCCTTGCCTGCGACTTTCTTGGCGGCTGTCCACTCGCTCTTGGCCCAGTCACCCATGATTTGCATGCCGGCCTTGCCGTTGATGACCTTGGCCGCTTCCAGGTTCCAGTCCTGGCCCTTGCCGTCAACATCCATATAGGTCGCGACTTTCTTCAGTTCGGTCAGCGCCTTGACCATTTCAGGACCGGTCAGGGTAGCGTTGTCCAGGTCCACCAAGGCCTTCTTGTAGCCATCGACTCCCATGACAGAGAGCACGACGGCTTCGAAAACGGTGCTGTCCTGCCAAGGCTGTCCACCGTGGGCGAGTGCAATGAAGCCCGCGGCCTTGAGCTTGTCGCCGGCTGCGTAGAATTCCTGGAGGGTGGTTGGGTTCTTGGTGATACCGGCTTTCTTGAAGACTTCCGGGTTGATCCACAACCAGTTGACGCGGTGGATGTTCACCGGCACGGCCACGTAGTCACCTTCGTACTTGACGGTGTCGGAGACCTTCTTGTCGAGCAGACTGTCCCACTTTTCTTGCTTGGCAACGTCCTTCAAGACATCGGTATCGAGCAGCCCGGTCGACGCCCACTCCTGGATGTCCGGGCCTTTGATTTGGGCAACACCTGGCGGGTTGCCGGCAACCGCACGGCTTTTCAGCACAGTCATGGCAGTGGAACCACCGCCACCGGCAACAGCACCGTCTTTCCAGGTGAAACCGTCTTTTTCAACTTGGGCCTTCAGGACATCTACGGCCGCCTTCTCACCACCCGAGGTCCACCAATGCACAACTTCAACCGTCCCTTTCGAGTCGGCGGCAAACGCACTGAGGGGAAACAACGAGGCAATGGAAATAGCTACGGCGAGGCGATTAATCGCATTCATCTGAATACCTTTTCTTGTTGTTATGCATGCAAGTCTAGAGCTTGCGCTGCACGGAGTTTAAACAGGGATTTTTGAGGTGCAGGTAACAAAGGGACGTACAAATGTCACCAGGTGGTTACATAGCGCCCCGCGCCCAAGGCGCTGGCCATGCTGGGGGATAAAGGCAGGCCAGGCAGCAGCACCGCTTGCCAGGCATGGTACAGGTCCGGTTTGCCCTTCCATATTCTGTTGCCGGGCTGGTTGCTCGGGCTCAGTTCGTGATGCCAACTGCCCTGGCCGCGGTCGATGAAATGGGTCTCGCAAAACTCCCAGAAACGCCTGTACCAGACCTCAAAATGCCATTCACCACTGCGTTTAAGCAGAGCCTGGGCCGCCGCACTGGCTTCGGCGTGCGTCCAGTGCAGGCGCTCGCGAACCACCGGGCGCTGGTTCCAGTCGAGGGTATAGACAAGGCCGGGAGCGCCATCTACCGCCCAGCCATAATCGCAGGCGCTGGCAAATAGCCCCTTGGCGTCGGTCACCAGCCACTGGGGCGTCACAAGGCCAGCTTGCTCGCGCGCAGCTTCAAGGTGCAGCACCAGCCGGGCCCATTCGAAGCCATGGCCGGGGGTAATGCCATAAGGACGAAAGCCGTCGGCCGGGTTGTCCTCGTTGTATTCGCGCAAGGGTTGCCAGTTGCGGTCGAAGTGTTCGATCACCATGAATTGGTTATCGGCGGCGTGGGTGTGGATCACGCGCTCAACGATACGCAGCGCACGATCGAGCCAGCGAGTGTCGCCGGTGACATCCGCCAGGGCGAGGAAAGCCTCGGTGGCGTGCATGTTGCTGTTGGCGCCACGATAAGCCTCTACGCCGGTCCAATCCTGGGCAAAAGATTCGAGCATCGCGCCCTCCTCTTCATTCCAGAAATACTGGTCGATGATATGGATGGCGTCATTCAACAGGGTTTGCGCACCCGGAGCGCCCGCCACTACCGCCGAACTGGCGGCCAGGGCCACAAAAGCGTGAAGGTAGGCCGCCTTGCCAGTGTTGCCATCACAAGCATCAGGGGCCGCGAACCAACCGCCGTGGCGAGCATCCCGCAGCGCACCGCAGAGGGCCGCTACGCCATGTTCTACCAGGTCGGCATAGCCCGGCAGGCCCTGGGCGTGGGCCATGGCGAAGCTGTGGGTCATGCGGGCAGTGTTCATGGTTTCGGCGATGGCAGTGGCGGGCAGGCGACCCTGCTCATCCAAATTGCCAAAACCGTCAGGGAGCTTCGAAGCCTTGGCGAACGACAGCAGGCGCTGGCCTTCGGTGGCCAGCCAAGTGTGATGGGCAGGTGCGTTCAGCCAACTGCTGGAAGGCAGCGGTTGCGTGGTCATGGTGAGCCCTATTTGTTTTTATGGGATGACAGGAGTCTAAACAAGGGCTGCACGAGGGCAAGTAACGAAGGAGATGGGAAATGTCACCAGATGGTGACATTGGAGGTATCTGCAGGAGCGCGCGTGCTCCTGCCCTATCGGTTTGTCCCGCTGATCTGCCGTTGCAGGTTCTGCACCTGGCTTTGCAAAGTAGTGACATTGCGGGTGGTCTGGATGCGGAACACATCGAACTCCTTGGTAGTCGGACCGTCAGCGGTGGCCTGGCGATTGTCCTGCTCGCTCTTGAGCACCAGCAGGTCCTGCTCCAGACGGGCAAGGGCCGCCGCCGGGTTACCCTGCTTCTTCAAGGCCACCACATCAGCGGACAGTTCCTTGAATTCCGCATCGCGCTTGCCGGCATCGGCTTGTGCCGCCTTGAGCGCTGCCACAGCCTCCGTCAGGGCCTGCACCTGCCCTTGCACCTGTGTATTGAAAGCAGTCAATTCGGTGGTACTGGCAGTCATTTGCGCCAGCCGGTTATCCAGGTCGGTGGCCTGGCCGGCCACGCCCAACTGCTGTTTGCCCTGCTCCAGCAATTGGGTTTCCAACTGTTTGATCTGCAATTTCAGCGCCTCACTGCCGTTATTGACGCTGGCCTCGCTAGCCACCACCTTGCCGGAAATGTCCTGCAGGCGCCCGGCCGCTTCTTCACTGATACGCGCAAAGCTTTCCTGGGTCGCCACCAATTGCTGGCCCATCAGGGAAATCTGCTGGAAGCTCCACCAGGCAAGCCCGGCGAAGGCAAACAGCAAAGCCCCAACCAACGCCCACAACGGCCCGGTGCTGGCGCTCTTGACCTTAACGATTGGCGCTGGCCGGGAGCGCACGGACGTGGCGGCGGCCGGCTCAAAATCATCATCACTCCCGGTGTCCGCACGCAAGCTGGGAACGTTGTCGAAGTCGTCGTTAGCATCGTTACGCATGAATCAACCTTAAACCGTGAAGTAGCCACATGAAAACTGGGGGCTGAGTATAACCCCCTTGCCTATCGCACTGATCGACCCGGAACCGGAAGTTCGGTTCCCGGTGTGTCACAGGCCATTTGTCGGTTCTATTTAAGCAGCCCATCCTGGGCCTTCCACCAACTGCAGAACTCGTCGAGGGCCGTCCACAGACTGACCTTGGGCTGGTAATCGAGATAATGCCGGGCGCGGCTGATATCGAGGGTAAAATCTTTGTTCATCACCTGCATGCCCAGCCTGGACAGGGAGGGCTCCGGCCGCCCTGGCCACATCGCACAGAACGCTTCGTTGAGCGCCGCAACGCTGTAGGACAAGCCATAGGAACGGTAACGTGTGACCTGGGGCATTTCCATTTGCCGCATCACATAATTCACCACATCCCATATCGGCACCGGGGTGCCGTTACTGATGTTGTAGGCCTTGCCCAAGGCGGAGCCCGTGGCCAGCAAGCTGCTGAGCAACGCCTCGTTGAGGTTGTGCACGCTGGTGAAATCGACCTTGTTCAAACCATCGCCAACGATTGCCAGGCGATTCTTGCGCTGCATTCTCAATAGCCGAGGGAAGATGCTCATATCGCCGGCACCAGTGACAAACCGTGGCCGCAGGGCCAGTACTTCGAGGCCAAACTCCTGGGCACCGAAGACTTTCTGTTCCGCCAGGTATTTAGTGGCCGCATACGGATGCTTGAAGCGCTTGGGTACTTGCTCTTCGGTCAACCCCTGGTGATCGCGGCCATCGAAGTAGATCGACGGTGACGACAGATGCACCAGACGCCCGACCCGCCGCTTGAGACAGGCCTCAACGACGTTTTCGGTCACCAGCACATTGCCCTGGTGGAAGTCCTGATAACGCCCCCACAGCCCCACGGCACCTGCACAATGCACCACTGCCTCGACATCGCGACACAGGTGGCGCACCAGGTCCGGATCACTCAAGTCGCCCTGGATAAACTCGGCGCCGCGTCGTACCAGGTGCTCGACACTTTCGGCCCGCCGCCCGTTGACCCGTACATCCAGGCCCTGCTCCAGGGCAAAGCGCGCAAAACGCCCGCCGATAAAGCCGCTTGCGCCAGTGACCAGAATTTTCATGCAGACTCCTACAGATGCAGCCACAAGCTTCAAGCCTCAAGCTGCCAGTTGAATACGGTCTGCAAGCGCTTCTCTTGCAGCTTGTAGCTTGACGCTTGGCGCTACGGATACGGCACCAGCCATTGGCCCGTTGCCCGCGCCAGGTGCTCGGTCAGCAACCCGAGCAATTGCCCACCACTGCGCCAATGATGCCAGTACAGTGGCACATCGATCGATTTATCTGGCAACAACTCCACCAGGACACCCCGTTCAAGTTGATCACGCACCTGTAGTTCGGGCACCAGTCCCCAGCCCAATCCGGCCTCTACCAAGCGCATGAAGCCTTCGGATGACGGGCATAAATGATGCTCGAAACCACCGTCGACGCCCAGGGATGCCAGGTAGCGATGCTGCAGGAAATCATCGGGACCGAACACCAGCGCCGGGGTATGCGCTACACGATCGGCACGTACGCCCTCTGGAAAGTGCCGAGCGATAAACCCAGGGCTCGCCAGCGCCCGATAACGCATCGCCCCCAGCAGCAAGCTGCGGGCACCGGCGACAGGTCGCTCGCTGGCACAGATACACGCCGCCACTTCACCGGCCCGCATGCGCTTGAGTCCAACGGTCTGGTCCTCCACCACCAAATCCAGCAGCAGGTGCTGCTCGGCGCAAAACTCGCTTACCGCCTCGGCCCACCAAGTGGCCAGGCTATCGGCATTCAGCGCAATGCGCAGACGCTCCGGCATGCCCTCTTCATCCAGCGCCGGGACCTGGCTTTGCAGGTCGCGCTCCAGCAGCCGCACTTGCTGGACATGGTTGAGCAACCGCCGGCCAATGTCCGTCGGGGTCGGCGGCGTTGCCCGTACCAGCACCGGCTGGCCGATCCGGGCTTCCAGCAATTTGATGCGTTGGGAGATGGCCGATTGGGAAACCCCGAGCACTTGAGCGCCCCGTTCAAACCCGGCCTGTTCCACGACTGCCGCCAAGGCGGCCAGCAACTTATAGTCGAACATCAGTTTTCCTAATGAGCGATCAGTAATATTGGTTTTTCTTATACAGCTTCAACCCCAAGAATAGCCAGCATCGCTTCTCCATTTTCAAGGATCCCCCATGGCTGGTGAAACCGCTCTGGCAACGCTGCTGCGCAGCATGAGCCCGCACCTCAACGCTGGCGAATATGTGTTTTGCACCCTGCCCGACTACCGCATCCCGGACGGTTGCGAGGTGATCGGCAGTTTTCGTGAACAAGAAGGCCTGACGCTGATTGTCGAGCGTCAACAGGCTGAACAGGCCGGGCTTACCTACGACTACATCGCCGCCTGGATCACCTTGAACGTGCATTCCGCCTTGGAAGGGGTCGGCCTGACAGCGGCCTTCGCCAATGCCTTGGGCCAGGCGGGGATCAGTTGCAACGTGATTGCCGGTTATTACCATGATCACCTGTTTGTCGGCCGGGGCGATGCCGAACGCGCCATGAATGTTCTGCACCAATTGGCAGCCAACGCGGAGTAAAGACGATGTGGCAAAGTTATGTGAATGGCCTGCTGGTGGCCCTCGGGCTGATTATGGCTATCGGTACCCAAAACGCCTTTGTCCTGGCACAAAGCCTGCGCCGGGAGCATCACCTGCCGGTGGCGGCACTGTGCGTGGTGTGCGATGCCATCCTGGTCGCCGCCGGGGTGTTTGGCCTGGCAACGGTGCTGGCTCATAGTCCGCTACTGCTGGCCGTTGCCCGCTGGGGCGGCGCGGCATTCCTGCTGTGGTACGGCGCCCTCGCCCTGCGCCGGGCCTGTTCGCGGCAACACCTGGAGCAAGGACAACACCACAAGGTTCGCTCGTTGCGCGCGGTGCTGCTCAGTGCCTTGGCGGTGACGCTGCTCAATCCCCATGTGTATCTGGACACGGTGTTGCTGATCGGTTCCCTGGGCGCCCAGCAAACCGAACCCGGCGCTTACGTCGCAGGTGCCGCCAGCGCTTCACTGTTATGGTTTTCCGCCCTGGCCCTCGGCGCCGCCTGGCTCGCACCATGGTTGGCACGCCCGGCGACCTGGCGGGTGCTGGATCTGTTGGTGGCGGTAATGATGTTCAGCGTGGCCTATCAATTGGTAAGCGCAGGTTGAATATTCCAAAAGGCTCTGGAACCTCTATTCCACACAGTTGTTGCGTGGTTTTGCCGCAGCCTTAGATGCTATGATCCGGACCCTGCGCCGCAAAGAGTACAAACTCCCCGGCGCTTGTCTGGCCGCCCGTGATCGGCCTTGCGCTCACCGCAACTGACCTGATTAGGAGAATCATCATGGCTTTCGAATTGCCGCCGCTGCCTTATGCACACGATGCCCTGCAGCCGCACATTTCCAAGGAAACCTTGGAATACCACCACGACAAGCACCACAACACCTATGTCGTGAACCTGAACAACCTGGTGCCAGGCACCGAGTTCGAAGGCAAGACCCTGGAAGAAATCGTCAAGTCTTCCTCCGGCGGTATCTTCAACAACGCCGCTCAGGTCTGGAACCACACGTTCTACTGGAACTGCCTGGCGCCAAACGCCGGTGGTCAACCTACTGGCGCACTTGGCGATGCCATCAACGCAGCGTTCGGTTCGTTCGACAAGTTCAAGGAAGAGTTCACCAAGACTTCCGTCGGCACCTTCGGTTCCGGTTGGGGCTGGCTGGTGAAAAAAGCTGACGGTTCCCTGGCCCTGGCCAGCACCATCGGCGCCGGCAACCCGCTGACCAGCGGCGACACCCCGCTGCTGACCTGCGACGTATGGGAACACGCCTACTACATCGACTACCGCAACGTGCGTCCCAAGTATGTGGAAGCGTTCTGGAACCTGGTCAACTGGAAGTTCGTTGCCGAGCAGTTCGAAGGCAAGACCTTCACCGCTTAAGCCACACTTGCAGTAGAAAGAGCCCGGCAATTGCCGGGCTTTTTTGTGGAAGAACAAAAACTGGAAAAACAGGTCTGCAATAGCGGAACTCAACGATGGGAATATGCCACCCACGGACAGGGAGGAATCCTCCTCTCGCTAATGTCGGAGATTTTACTATGGATCCAGTTTCAATAGCGGCAATGGCTGCCCCGATCGTGATGCCAATCATCCAGCAAGGCGCACAGATGGCGATGGACATGGCTGGCAGTGCTCTGAAATCGGTCATGGATCAAGCCAAGCCGGGTGCAGATCAGCAGTCACAATCACCGGCTCAAATAACATTTTAAGAACACCCGGCGCCCTGCTGTTCTACCCAGCGTCAAAAAGCATTCGCCCCAGCACACGCTAAGGCGCGCGAAAGGACGGCGGATACAATCCGCCTCCTACCCGAAAAAACGTCCGGTAACACAACACCTCCTGACCCCTCTGGGGCTAACATCCATACAGCACCTCCCCGCAGCCCGAAGCACTGGCAGCCATAATGCCCCTTTGACTGCCATTAAAGGATTGCCAATACTCATGGCATCTTGAGGCTACCCGCATGGAACAAGGAATGACGCGTTGAAGCTGGAATTCAAAAACAGCTTGTCGGTGAAGTTGCTTCGGGTTGTGTTGCTGTCGGCATTGATAGTGGGCGTGGTGCTGAGCGCGGCGCAGATCGTTTTCGACGCCTACAAAACACGCCAGACCGTGGCCAGCGATGCCCAACGCATCCTCGATATGTTTCGCGACCCATCCACCCAGGCCGTCTACAGCCTGGACCGCGAGATGGGCATGCAGGTCATCGAAGGCTTGTTCCAGGATGAGGCCCTGCGCATGGCGTCCATCGGCCATCCCAATGAGGCCATGCTCGCCGAAAAAAGCCGCGACCTGCAGCAATCTTCCAGCCGCTGGCTCACCGACCTGATCCTTGGCCAGGAACGTACCTTCACCACACCGCTGGTGGGCCGTGGGGCCTATAGCGAGTATTACGGCGACCTGAGTATCACCCTCGATACCGCCACCTATGGCAAAGGCTTTATTGTCAGTTCGGTGATCATTTTCATCTCCGGGGTGCTGCGTGCCCTGGCCATGGGCCTGGTGCTGTACCTGGTGTACCACTGGCTGCTGACCAGGCCACTGTCACGGATTATCGGGCACTTGAGCTCGATCAATCCCGACCGTCCCAGCGAGCACAAAATCCCGCAGCTCAAGGGCCATGAAAAGGACGAACTTGGGCTGTGGATCAACACCGCCAACCAATTGCTCGAGTCCATCGAGCGCAACACCCACTTACGCCATGTGGCGGAAAGCAGTTTGCTGCGCATGGCCCATTACGACTTTCTCACCAGCTTGCCGAACCGCCAGAGGTTGCAGGAGCAACTGGACCAGATCCTGATCGACGCCGGCCGCCAGCAACGCCGGGTAGCAGTGCTGTGCGTCGGCCTGGATGACTTCAAAAGCATCAACGAGCAGTTCACCTACCAGGTCGGTGACCAATTGCTGCTGGCCCTGGCCGATCGCTTGCGCGCCCACAGCGACCGTCTCGGCGCCTTGGCCCGCCTGGGGGGTGACCAATTTGTGCTGGTGCAAGCCGATATCGAACAACCTTATGAGGCCGCCGAACTGGCCCAAAGTATCCTCGATGACCTGGAAGCCGAGTTCGCCCTCGACCATGAACAAATTCGCCTGCGCGCCACCATCGGAATCACCTTGTTCCCGGAAGACGGCGACAGCACCGAAAAGCTGCTGCAAAAAGCCGAACAGACCATGACGCTGGCCAAGAGCCGTTCACCCAACCGCTATCAGTTCTATATCGCCAGCATCGACAGCGAAATGCGTCGGCGTCGTGAGCTGGAAAAAGATTTGCGCGATGCCTTGGGCCGCGGACAGTTTCATCTGCTTTACCAGCCACAAATCAGCTATCGCGACAATCGCGTGGTGGGCGTGGAAGCCCTGCTGCGCTGGCAACACCCTGACCACGGCCTGATCCCGCCCGAGTTGTTCATTCCGCTGGCGGAACAGAACCGCACCATTATTCCCATCGGTGAATGGGTCCTCGACCAAGCCTGCCGACAATTGCGTGAGTGGCATGACGCAGGTTTTACCGAACTGCGCATGGCGGTGAATCTGTCCACGGTACAGTTGCACCACGCCGAGTTGCCACGGGTGGTCAATAACCTGCTGCAAATCTATCGCCTGCCGCCTCGCAGCCTGGAGCTGGAAGTCACCGAAACCGGCCTGATGGAAGACATCAGCACCGCCGCCCAGCACCTGCTGAGCCTGCGCCGCTCCGGGGCATTAATCGCCATTGACGACTTCGGCACCGGCTACTCCTCCCTCAGTTACCTGAAAAGCTTGCCGCTGGACAAGATCAAGATCGACAAAAGCTTCGTCCAGGACCTGCTGAATGACGACGACGATGCCACCATCGTGCGCGCGATCATCCAACTGGGTAAAAGCCTGGGCATGGAAGTCATTGCCGAAGGGGTAGAAACCGCCGAGCAGGAGGCTTATATCATCGGCGAAGGCTGCCATGAAGGTCAGGGCTATTACTACAGCAAACCCCTGCCGGCCAGGGAGCTGATGGCCTATTTGAAGCAGGCCCGAGGTAATAACGCCGTGATTTAGTAAGCCCGTGATGGCCACCCCAGAGCCCCTGATGCCCCCATCACAAACTTTTACCGCGACAACCCTTTACACAAAATGCAAATCTTTCGCATTATGTCGCAGTTTCGCGCGCCCCCGGCCGTGACCAATCACCAACCGAAGCAGGATGTTCGCCATGATTCGTATGCCTCTGGCTACCGCCAGTTTGCTGGCCATTGCCATTTCTCTCGCTGGTTGCGGTGAGGGCAAAGACAAGGCCGCCGCTCCTCAACCAGCCACCAGCACTACCACATCTGCTGCTGCCACACCTGCCGGGCAGGTCGACGAGGCCGCGGCCAAGGCAGTGGTCGCGCATTACGCAGACATGGTCTTGGCGGTCTACAGCGATGCAGAGTCCACGGCGAAAACCCTGCAAACCGCCATCGACACCTTTCTTGCCAACCCGAATGACGAAACCCTGAAAGCGGCCCGCACCGCCTGGGTCGCCGCACGCGTACCCTACCTGCAAAGTGAAGTGTTCCGCTTTGGCAACACCATCATCGACGACTGGGAAGGTCAACTGAACGCCTGGCCGCTGGACGAAGGCCTGATCGACTATGTCGACAACACCTACGCACACGCCCTTGGCAACCCAGGCGCCACCGCCAACATCATCGCCAACAACGAGATCCAGGTCGGCGAAGACAAGGTCGACGTCAAGGACATCACCCCGGAGAAGCTCGCCAGCCTCAATGAGTTGGGCGGCTCTGAAGCCAACGTCGCCACCGGCTATCACGCCATCGAATTCCTGCTCTGGGGCCAGGACCTGAACGGTACCGGCCCTGGCGCCGGCAACCGCCCGGCGTCGGACTACCTGCAAGGTGACGGCGCCACTGGCGGTCACAACGAACGTCGCCGCACCTACCTTCGCGCCGTGACCCAACTGTTGGTCAGTGACCTGGAAGAAATGGTCGGCAACTGGAAACCCAGCGTCGAAGACAATTATCGCGCCACCCTGGAAGCGGAGCCTGCGACCGACGGTTTGCGCAAAATGCTGTTCGGCATGGGCAGCCTGTCCCTGGGCGAACTGGCGGGTGAGCGCATGAAAGTGTCCCTGGAAGCCAACTCGCCAGAAGACGAGCAAGATTGCTTCAGCGACAACACCCACAACTCGCACTTCTACGATGCCAAGGGCATCCGCAACGTCTACCTGGGTGAATACACCCGTGTCGACGGCACCAAAATGACCGGTGCCAGCCTGTCGTCCCTGGTGGCCAAGGCCGACCCGTCCGCCGACGAAACCCTCAAGGCTGACCTGGCGAATACCGAAGCGAAGATCCAGGTCATGGTCGACCACGCCAACAAGGGTGAACACTACGACCAACTGATCGCCGCCGGCAACGAGGCGGGTAACCAGATCGTACGTGACGCCATTGCTTCGCTGGTCAAGCAGACCGGCGCCATCGAGCAAGCTGCCGGTAAGCTGGGCATCAGCGAGCTGAACCCGGACAGTGCCGATCACGCGTTCTGAATGTCACTGTTTGGTTGAATGAAAGAGGCGGCCTGCGGGTCGCCTTTTTTGTACCTGTCATCCCCCTGGTTTACATGCCCTGAACCGTAGGTAGAATGGCGCCTTTCCCTGTCACCGAGCAGACCTCATGGCGTTGCCGACCTTACGGATTATCGGTTTCATTATCGGCATCTTCCTGATCACTCTCGCAATTGCCATGGTCGTACCGATGGCGACTCTGGTGATTTTCGAACGTACCAGCGACCTACCGTCGTTCCTCTGGGCCAGCATGATCACCTTTATTGCCGGCTTGGCACTGGTGATCCCCGGCCGCCCGACGCACGTGCACCTGCGCCCCCGGGACATGTACCTGCTGACGGTCTCCAGTTGGGTGGTGGTGTGCATCTTCGCCGCGCTGCCGTTCCTGTTGACCCAGCACATCAGTTACACCGACTCCTTCTTCGAGAGCATGTCCGGCATCACCGCCACCGGTTCCACGGTGCTCAGTGGCCTGGACACCATGTCCCCCGGTATCTTGATGTGGCGCTCGCTGCTGCACTGGCTAGGCGGCATCGGCTTTATCGGCATGGCGGTGGCGATCCTGCCGCTGCTGCGCATTGGTGGCATGCGCCTGTTTCAGACCGAGTCCTCAGACCGCTCGGAAAAGGTCATGCCCCGCTCACATATGGTGGCGCGCCTGATTGTGGCAGCCTATGTCGGCATCACCATCCTCGGCAGCCTCGCATTCTGGTGGGCAGGCATGAGCCTGTTCGATGCCATCAATCATACTATGTCGGCGATTTCCACCGGCGGCTTCTCCACCTCCGACGAGTCCCTGGCCCACTGGAAGCAGCCTGCGGTGCATTGGGTTGCGGTAGTAGTGATGATCATGGGCAGCCTGCCCTTTACCCTGTACGTGGCCACCTTGCGCGGTAATCGCCGGGCGCTGATCAAGGATCAACAGGTACAAGGCCTGCTCGGTTTGCTGTTAGTGACTTGGCTGGTACTGGGCACATGGTACTGGTGGACGACCAACCTGCACTGGACGGAAGCCCTGCGCCATGTGGCATTGAACGTCACGTCGGTGGTGACTACCACCGGTTTTGCCCTCGGGGACTATAGCTTGTGGGGCAATTTCTCACTGATGCTGTTCTTCTACCTGGGCTTTATCGGCGGCTGCTCAGGTTCCACGTCGGGAGGGATCAAGATCTTCCGCTTCCAGGTGGCCTACATCCTGCTCAAGGCCAACTTGAACCAGTTGATTCACCCTCGTGCGGTAATCAAGCAAAAGTACAACGGCCATCGCCTGGATGAAGAAATCGTTCGTTCGATCCTGACCTTTTCGTTTTTCTTCGCCATCACCATTTGCATGATTGCCTTGGCCCTGTCACTGCTGGGCCTGGACTGGATGACCGCACTGACCGGCGCCGCCAGCACGGTATCCGGTGTCGGCCCGGGCCTGGGGGAAACCATCGGCCCGGCCGGCAACTTCGCCACCCTGCCGGACGCCGCCAAATGGATCCTGTCCCTGGGGATGCTCCTGGGCCGCCTGGAGATCATTACGGTGTTCGTGCTGTGTATTCCGGCGTTCTGGCGTCACTGATCGGCGCCTCCTGCAACCACGCCCGGTACTCGCCAAGCGTGGCATAGAACCACGCACTCTTGAAAAGACCGCCAGGAATCTTAAAAGATACTAAAGTGGCATCTATTGTCACTGGCTGTTAGCGCTGATGACTCTAGACTCAAATAAGCTCCCCGCCAGGGCATTTGCTTGGCTGAGCAATAGACAGAGGGCCGGCCATCGTGGAAAACATCAAAAAATTCAATACCTTTGTGGACTTTTATCCCTATTACTTGAGCGAACACGGCAACAGTACCTGTCGCCGCCTGCATTTCATCGGTACCAGCCTGGTGATTTTCATTCTGGCCTTTGCCGTCGGCAAAGGCGCCTGGTGGCTGCTGCTGACATTGCCGGTGGCGGGCTACAGCTTTGCCTGGATCGGCCACTTCTTCTTTGAAAAAAATCGTCCGGCCACCTTCCAGCACCCGTTTTACAGCCTGTTGGGAGACTTTGTGATGTACCGCGACATGATCCTCGGCAAGGTGCCGTTTTAAGCGCCCTACCCCGGTGTGACCTCTTGTCACTTGCGTATGTCGGGTGAAGCTTCGCTCATCCGACGATATAAAAGTCTTTTTGTCATTTACAGTGCTGTATCCTGCCAAGGCTTTTTGAAAGCGCGGAATCACCTGCGATTGAAAAACAGATCTTGCGAGGAGCGACGACGATGCACGAAATACCTAATCTCCCCTTCCCAAGCCTGCACGAAACTGAGCAGCCAACCCCGCAACAGGCCAACAGCAAACAAGCTGAGCCCGCAGAAGCAAAACCGGTCGACAGCGAAAGCCAGGACTGAGCGCCGTACCCAGACCGTGTGGAAAGCGTGACATTGCGCGCTTTCCACACCGCCTGAATCACCGAGAATACCCCATGCCCCACAACGCCAACGACGCGCCTGACAGCGTCTTGCTCGACGCCGCCTTGCAGATGGTCGACATCTGGAACCGTCTTGCACCCGAAAAACAAGCCTTGCTGCTCAAGCGCTTCGGCACCCAGGAAAACGCCCTCGCCGCCTTGGTGACCACACAATTACTGAACCCTGTCACTGCCAACACTTGATCCAGGGTTTTGTGATTTGCCCACCTGCCCAGTCAAAACCACCGGTATCATAAGCAGCCTATCTTTTCCTGCTGCGACAGTGGACCTTTCCCATGCCAGATACCCAGCGCCCCATGGCGGTCACGCTGCAAGTCGTTTCCATCGTGCTCTTCACCTTTATCGGCTACCTGAATATCGGTATCCCTCTGGCCGTGTTGCCGGGTTACGTCCATAGCGATTTGGGTTTCGGCGCGGTGATCGCCGGGCTAGTGATCAGCGTGCAATATTTGGCCACGCTACTGAGCCGCCCCTACGCCGGACGGATCATCGACAACCTGGGCAGCAAGCGTGCGGTGATGTATGGCCTGGCGGGTTGTGGCTTGAGCGGGGTATTCATGTTGCTCTCGGCCTGGCTGTCGAGCCTGCCGGTGTTGAGCCTGACGAGCCTGTTGATCGGGCGCCTGGTACTGGGCAGCGCCGAAAGCCTGGTGGGGTCGGGCGCCATTGGCTGGGGCATCGGCCGGGTGGGCGCGGCGAACACCGCCAAGGTCATCTCCTGGAACGGCATCGCCAGCTACGGCGCCTTGGCCATCGGTGCGCCGCTGGGGGTGCTGTTGGTCAGCCAACTGGGACTATGGAGCATGGGCGTCAGTATTATCCTGCTGGCGGTGGCAGGCCTGCTGTTGGCCTGGCCGAAAGTCGCCGCCCCCATCGTGACAGGCGAGCGCTTGCCGTTCATGCACGTACTGGGACGGGTATTGCCCCACGGCTGCGGGCTGGCCCTGGGCTCCATCGGCTTTGGCACCATCGCCACCTTTATCACCCTGTATTACGCCACCCAGCACTGGGACAACGCGGTGTGGTGCCTGAGCCTGTTCGGTGCCAGCTTTATCGGTGCCCGGCTGCTGTTCGGCAACCTGATCAACCGTATTGGCGGCTTTCGCGTGGCGATTGTCTGCCTGTCGGTGGAAACTCTTGGCCTGTTGCTGCTGTGGTTGGCACCGGACCCCGAACTGGCACTGGCCGGCGCGGCCTTGAGCGGTTTCGGTTTTTCCCTGGTGTTTCCGGCCCTGGGTGTGGAGGCGGTCAACCTGGTGCCAGCGTCCAGCCGTGGCGCGGCAGTGGGGGCGTATTCACTGTTTATCGATTTGTCACTGGGGATTACCGGGCCACTGGCCGGGGCGATTGCGGCCGGGTTCGGCTTCGCATCGATCTTTCTGTTCGCGGCCATCGCGGCGCTGGGCGGCTTGCTGCTGAGCCTGTACCTGTACCGGCAGGCACCGAAGTACCGTGAAGAGCGTGAGACTTAGAAGTCGACCTTGCCGCGCCCGGCCTTGATGCTGCCGCGCTTGGTCTTGGATTCCAGGCGACGCTTTTTTGAACCCAGGGTAGGTTTGGTGGGGCGACGCTTCTTTTCTACCTTGGTGGCGCTGAGGATCAACTCCACCAAGCGTTCCAGGGCATCGGCGCGATTCTGTTCCTGGGTTCGGTATTGCTGGGCCTTGAGCACCAGCACGCCTTCGCTGGTGATACGGCTGTCGCGCAGGGCCAGCAGGCGTTCCTTGTAGAACGGCGGCAACGATGAGGCCGGGATATCAAAGCGCAGGTGCACGGCGCTGGAGACCTTGTTGACGTTCTGGCCACCGGCGCCCTGGGCACGGATGGCGGTCAACTCGATTTCGGCGTCGGGCAACTGCACATTGTTGGAGATCACCAGCATGGGAAGCTTGGCCTTGGGTTCGATGGGCTAAGGATACGCGAATGTAGCTGCCTTCTTATAGAAGAGGGGGCTTGGTTGAACCTGTAGATATCCGTTGCTGCGGTAACGGATATCTACACAACTCACCGGATCAAAAAGCCCGGCATCAAGCCGGGCCTTGCGGTTCAGCAAGAAGCCTTATTTCCCAGCCGAAACCTGCACACTCAGCCCTTCCTGAGCCTTGCGCTTATTCTTGATGCAATAACACACCCACATGAACAGCACCCATGCCGGAATTGCATATACCGACACCTGAATCCCCGGGATCAGCAACATCACCCCCAGGATAAACACCACAAACGCCAGGCAAACATAGTTCCCATACGGATACCAAAGTGCCTTGAACAACGGTACCTGCCCCGTACGGTTCATATGCTGTCGGAACTTTACGTGCGAGAAACTGATCATCGCCCAGTTGATCACCAGGGTTGCCACCACCAACGACATCAGCAGTTCCAGTGCCTGTTGCGGAATCAGATAGTTCATCAGCACCGCAACCAGCGTCACCGCCGCCGACGCCAGGATCGACCGCACCGGCACTCCGCGCTTGTCGATCTTGCCCAGCCCTTTAGGCGCATCACCCTGCTCGGCCATACCCAGCAACATGCGGCTGTTGCAGTAAGTGCCGCTGTTATAAACCGACAGCGCCGCCGTCAACACCACGAAGTTGAGGATATGCGCAGCCGTGTTGCTGCCCAGCATCGAGAACACCTGCACGAACGGGCTACCACTGTAGGCATCGCCTGAGGCGTTGAGGGTCGCCAGCAGACTGTCCCACGGCGTCAACGACAACAGCACCACCAGGGCCCCGATATAGAAAATCAGAATCCGGTAGATCACCTGATTGATCGCCTTGGGAATCACCGTGCGCGGCTTGTCTGCTTCGGCAGCGGTGAAACCGAGCATCTCCAGGCCACCGAATGAAAACATGATGATCGCCATGGCCATCACCAAACCACCGACACCATGGGGGAAGAACCCGCCGTGCTCCCACAGGTTGCTCACCGAAGCTTGTGGCCCGCCTGTGCCGCTGGCCAGCAAGTAGCTGCCCAGGGCGATCATGCCGACAATGGCCACCACCTTGATGATGGCAAACCAGAATTCAGCCTCGCCGAAGACTTTGACGTTGGCCAGGTTGATCACGTTGATCAGCACGAAAAAGGCCGCGGCCGACACCCAGGTCGGAATCTCCGGCCACCAGTAGTGCACGTATTTACCGACAGCGGTCAGCTCCGACATGCCCACCAAGATGTAAAGAATCCAGCAGTTCCAGCCCGACAGGAAGCCGGCAAAACCGCCCCAATACTTATGGGCAAAGTGACTGAAGGAGCCAGCCACGGGCTCCTCGACGATCATTTCACCTAGCTGGCGCATGATCATAAAGGCAATAAAACCGCAAATGGCGTAGCCGAGGATCATCGACGGGCCGGCGGATTTCAGCACGCCGGCCGAGCCCAGGAACAGGCCGGTACCGATCGCCCCACCGAGGGCGATCAGTTGAATATGGCGATTTTTCAGGCCGCGTTTCAGTTCGCCTGAATGGGAGTTGGATCCACTCATGAAAGGGTCTCACGCAAGGTTTGATGATATTCGTTGCACGTTGCTGCTTTGAAAACGGACTCAAGCAGCACCGATCAAACCCCAACGCAGGCACCAGGAGTTCAGCGTATGTCTAACAGTCATGCGTCACCTGTTTGTTTTTATCTGTGACGAAATCGAACCCGGCGGGCTTGTGGCCAGACGGAGTGAACAAGGCGGGTAGCCTTAGGTATCGGCCTTTTGCGCAGACGCGCAGTGGGGGGTCACAGTAAAACGCGGCGCATTGTACACCGCTCGAACCATTCGGGCCGGCCGAAGGCAATATTGCCTGTGCGGCGGAAGGCTTTCCTTACAGTGCATGATCGCCCAAGCCTGCGGTGCACCTGCGCCCCGACTCAGTCACGTTTTCTTTACAGTGTGGAAAATATCCCTGACAGGAGAGCGTCAGACCTCAAATAACCAAAAGTTGACGCTAGTCCTGATCCTGCCAAACAGTGCAGTCAGTCGGCTGTTTTTAATTGATAAATCCAAACCGTCATAAAATCGGAATAAAAAATCCAAATGAAACGGTGTCAATATATTTTTTGCATTTTGAAACACTCTCTTCTAGGTTCATCCACTTGCCCAGCGAAGCCCGCTGGCAAGTTCTGTCTCAAACAACGTCATCTAGGAGATTCACCATGCAAGCACTGGAAAACGACCTGGAAACCGAACTGCAACTCGACGATTGGTTTGAAGCACCGACCCATGAGGCCGCTGTTGAAATGATGCAAGCTGATGCTGTTGTGCCATTCGGCACCGCGATGTGGCCGTTCTAACACCAGGCAGGCATCCAGGCAGATGCGGTTCGCCGCATCTGCCACTTTCTCGAAGGCTTTGAAGGAAGGACGTCATGGACAAGGCCCGCGCCGTCGAACATTTTCTCTACTACCTGGCACATCATCCGGCCCTGACCGGCCTGCACCACCCAACTGTGCTCCTGGGCCATACCGAGCGTTATGCGACCATCACCCAGGCCATCATCCAAAGCAGTGCTACGCGCTTTGACTTCAAGGTGCAGCGCCTGGACCTGGAGGCCAGCGAAGTCCTGGCGACGTCCATCGAAGACTGCGACCTGTATATGTTTCTCTACGATTCCTCGACCCTGCCCAATCCCCGCGCGGAAGGCCCCGACTTTATCCGCGCCCTGCAGGGCGTCATGGCCGAACATTGGAAAAAGTCCCTGTTACTCAAGGACTATGGCGATTACTTCTACGACACTTTCAGCGTGGCTCCACAGCGCATCGCCGACCTCAACGCCACGTTGATCCGTCGTATGTCCCAGGCCAGTGTGCTGAGCTTCACCGATGAACACGGCTCGCGCCTTGAAGCGCCCATGAGCAGTATCAAGAAGTGGACCAATATCAACGGCGTCGGCAACCACGACCTGGCTCCCGGGGAAATTGCCACCCACAGCGAAGCCATCAACGGTCAGGTACGTTTCGTCGGCACCTTTCTCAGCACCATCCCCTTTGCGCGTAAATACGGCGTGCTGCAATCACCGCTGGAGTTGTGGATCGAGAACTCGACCATCTGCAGCGTCGCCAGTGAGGTGCCGGGGCTGGTGGATGATTTCAACAAGTACCTGAATGCCAACCCGTCCAATCGACGCGTGGAAGAATTGGGCATCGGTACCAATGAAGGGGTCAAAGGCCTGTATGCACGCAATGCCGGCTTTGAAGAACGCCATTGCGGCTTGCACCTGGGGCTGGGTGGCGGCCAGAAAGGCAGTCATCACCTGGATCTGATTTTCTCCAGTGGGGTGCTGGCCCTGGATGATAAGCCGGTGTTTGATGGTGCGTTTGTGTTTTAGGAACAGCGACAAACTACAAGCCAAAAAAAAGCGCCAACCCGCGAGGGTCAGCGCTTTTTTCTTGCAGCTTACCGATGCCCTTAAGGCTTCTTACGACCAAAGCCCGGACGCTGGCCAGAACCGGCCGGCGCGCCACGGCGCTTGCCCGACGGGGCATCCTTGTCGACCAGACCGATGCCCGGACGCTTCTTCGCCAGGCCCGGCTTGGCCGGACGCTTGCCGGCGTCAACCGGACGATCCGTAGTAGGTGCGCCACGGCCAGACTCGCCACGGTCACTGCGACCACCAGCAGGACGCGCTGGACGTTGACCGCGCTCACCTTCAGCCCGAGGTCCAGCCGGCTTGCGCGCAGGACGCTCGCCTTCCAGGTGCGGCTCGCGGGAGATACGACCGCCCGTGGCCGGCGCACCCAATGCTGGGCGCACGGTACGGACAACACGTTCGGTGCGGGCCACAGGGCGCGACGACTTACGCTGCATGCGTTCCAGCTTGTCTTTGCTCTTGGCGTTCATCTGCGGCATGGCCACAGGTGTCAGGCCCACTTCGGCACTCAGGATGTCGACTTCGTACTGGCTCATTTCGCGCCAGCGACCCATCGGCAGGTCGGAGTTGAGGAACACCGGACCGAAACGCACACGCTTCAGGCGGCTGACCACCAGGCCCTGGGATTCCCACAAGCGGCGCACTTCACGGTTACGACCTTCCATCACCACGCAGTGGTACCAGTGGTTGAAACCTTCGCCGCCTGGCGCCTGCTTGATGTCGGTGAAACGAGCCGGGCCGTCTTCCAGCACCACGCCGGCTTTCAGACGCTCGATCATCTCGTCATCGACTTCGCCGCGTACTCGTACTGCGTATTCACGGTCCATTTCGTAGGACGGGTGCATCAGGCGGTTGGCCAGCTCACCGTCGGTGGTAAACATCAGCAGGCCGGTGGTATTGATGTCGAGACGGCCGATGTTGATCCAGCGACCTTCTTTAGGGCGTGGCATCTTGTCGAATACGGTAGGGCGGCCTTCCGGGTCGTCGCGGGTGCAGATTTCGCCATCGGGCTTGTTGTACATAATGACGCGGCGCACCGATTCGGCGGCCTCTTCGCGCTTGATGACCTTGCCATCAATGGTGATAGCGTCGTGCAGGTCAACCCGCTGGCCAAGGGTGGCTTCAACGCCATTGACCTTGATCCGCTTCTGGGTGATCCAGGCTTCAACGTCACGGCGCGAGCCGACGCCGATACGGGCGAGGACTTTCTGCAGCTTTTCGCCTGCGGGGCCGATTTCCTGGCTGTCTTTCTGGTCTTGGTCACTCATCTTAAGCACCTCCCGGTGTGTCGATTCAGGCGTCGCCTGAAGAGATTGAAAGCTGGTCTCATGGCGAGCGCATCGCCAAAGGGTCGCGAATCATACGCGTAAGCCGCGCGCTGCGCATCAAAGACTAGCCGATAAGCGCCAGATCGTTTGCTTTACGCCGACCGGTGGGGCGCCAGGGCTGGAGCGAGCCTGCCCAAAGAGCCGGAGTGTTGCGCTGCAAACATTTGCAACTGCGGGTAGAACACCCGGAAATCCTCACTCAACGGCTCATACAAGGCCTGCAACTCTTGCATGGCATGGTCCAGTTCCTGCGGCCGGGTCAGGCGGCGGGAGATTCCCCGCAATACCTGCTCCATCACCGCAAACTCGCGATAAGAACCCAGCCAGTCATCCGCCGCCATATAAGGTGCGATCTGCGCCAGTCGCCCCGGTAGCGCCGGTTCTGCCGCCAGTACCCGATACACATCACAAGTGAAGCGCTCCAGGGGCTGATCGGCATACAACGCCCAATCCCGCGCCAGGCAGTGGTCAAAAAACACATCGAGAACGATTCCCGCATAGCGGCGCCGGGTCAGGGTAAACCGCGACAATGCTTCTCCCACCTGTGGGTGACTGTCGGTAAACCGGTCGATCGAGCGATGCAGCGCAATCGCCGACTCGATTTGCGGGCTGAACTGGCCTTGCAGGGGACCTTTGACGAAGTCGCCGTACAAACTCCCCAGCAGTTGAGCAGGCAGTTGGCCGCCCAGGTGCAGATGTGCGAGATAATTCATGGCGCGCAGTCTAGCACTGCCAGCAATGTATCGTTATAACCCGATATACCGATTTACTCTGATACAAGATCAAAATCATATTGGCGTATCGGAATATAACGATTTAAAGTTCGCCTTATCGCGATATAACGTTTTATCAAACCCGAGCACCACTGCCATGTCCATCGACCTCGACGAAATAATAAAAGCCCTGGCGCACCCAGTACGGCGAGACATTCTCAACTGGCTGAAAGACCCGAAAGTGCAATTCCCCGAGCAGATCCACAACCACGAATACGGCATCTGCGCCGGACAGATCGACCAGCGTTGCGGCCTGTCCCAGTCGACCGTATCGGCCCACTTGGCAACCCTGCAACGGGCGGGGCTGATCAGCAGCCAGAAGGCTGGCCAATGGCACTTTTTCAAACGCAATGAGGACGTGATCCAGGCCTTCCTCAAAGCACTCATCGAAGAACTCAGCACACCGCTGTAAAGGACCCGACAATGCCCCTCTCGTTACTCATCCTGGCCTTGAGCGCCTTCGCCATCGGAACTACCGAGTTCGTCATCATGGGCTTGCTGCCCGACGTGGCGGCCGACTTGGGCGTGTCCATTCCCGGCGCCGGCTGGCTGGTGACCGGCTACGCCCTGGGCGTGGCCATCGGCGCGCCCTTCATGGCACTGGCCACCGCCAGGCTGCCGCGCAAGGCCGCCCTGGTAACGCTGATGGGTATTTTCATCGTCGGCAATCTGCTTTGCGCCCTGGCCAGTGACTACAACGTGCTGATGTTTGCCCGTGTGGTCACCGCACTGTGCCACGGCGCTTTCTTTGGTATCGGTTCAGTGGTGGCGGCCAACCTGGTACCGGCCAACAAGCGCGCCTCGGCCGTGGCCCTGATGTTCACCGGCCTGACCCTGGCCAACGTCCTCGGTGTGCCGCTGGGAACGGCGCTGGGCCAGGAAGCTGGCTGGCGCTCGACCTTCTGGGCGGTGACCGTGATTGGCGTGGTTGCCTTGATCGGCCTGATCCGCTTCCTGCCGGCCAAGCGTGATGAAGAAAAACTCGATATGCGCGCCGAACTCAAGGCTCTCAAGGGCGCCGGTATCTGGCTGTCGCTGACCATGACCGCCCTGTTCGCCGCGTCCATGTTCACCCTCTTTACCTACGTCGCGCCGCTGTTGGGGGATGTCACTGGGGTTTCGCCCAAAGGCGTGACCTGGACCCTGCTGCTGATCGGCCTGGGCCTGACCGTGGGCAACATCATCGGCGGCAAACTGGCGGACAAACGCCTGGCGGCCACGCTGATCGGCGTGTTCATCAGCATGGCTGTGATCTCCACTGTGCTGACCTGGACCAGCGTCGCCTTGATCCCGACTGAAATCACCCTATTCCTTTGGGCCACCGCCTCGTTTGCCGCCGTGCCGGCGCTGCAAATCAATGTGGTGACCTTCGGCAAGGCGGCGCCCAACCTGGTGTCCACCTTGAACATCGGGGCCTTCAACATCGGCAACGCCCTCGGCGCCTGGGTAGGCGGCAGCGTGATTGCCCATGGTTTCGGCCTGACCAGCGTACCCCTGGCCGCTGCCGCCTTGGCGACCCTCGCGTTGCTGGTAACGCTGATCACTTTCCGTCAGGGCGGCAATGTCGACCTGGCCCCTGCGACTCACTGATCAACTTAAGAGAAGGGTGTTATCCCATGACGACTATTTTCGATCCGATCACACTGGGCGACCTGCAACTGTCGAACCGCATCATCATGGCGCCGCTGACCCGCTGCCGTGCCGATGCCGGTCGCGTGCCCAATGCGCTGATGGCTGAATACTACGTACAACGAGCGTCAGCCGGGCTGATCCTCAGTGAAGCAACTTCCGTGACGCCGATGGGCGTGGGTTATCCGGACACCCCGGGCATCTGGTCCAACGACCAGGTACGTGGCTGGGCCAACATCACCAAGGCGGTTCATGGTGCTGGTGGCAAGATTTTCCTGCAACTGTGGCACGTCGGCCGGATCTCCCACGAGTCGTACCTGAACGGTGAAGCGCCGGTAGCTCCGAGCGCCATCGCCGCCAAGGGCCACGTCAGCCTGGTGCGTCCGCTGGCCGACTACCCTACCCCGCGCGCCCTGGAAATCGCAGAAATCGCCGACATCGTCGACGCTTACCGTGTAGGTGCCGAAAACGCCAAGGCCGCCGGTTTTGACGGCGTGGAAGTCCACGGCGCGAACGGCTATCTGCTCGACCAGTTCCTGCAAAGCAGCACCAACCAGCGCACCGACAACTATGGTGGCTCCCTGGAAAACCGTGCACGCCTGCTGCTGGAAGTGACTGACGCGGTGATTGAAGTCTGGGGCGCCGGCCGTGTAGGCATGCACCTGGCACCCCGCGCCGACGCACACGACATGGGCGACGCCAACCTATCGGAAACCTTCACCTACATCGCTCACGAACTGGGCAAGCGTGGCATTGCCTTCATCTGCTCCCGTGAGAAAGAAGCCGGCGACAGCCTGGGCCCGCAACTGAAAGCGGCGTTCGGCGGTCCTTACATCGTCAACGAGCGCTTTACCAAGGACAGCGCCAATGCCTGGCTGACCTCGGGCAAGGCCGATGCGGTGGCCTTCGGCGTGCCGTTCATTGCCAACCCGGACCTGCCAGCTCGCCTGAAGGCCGATGCGCCATTGAACGAAGCACATCCTGAGACCTTCTACGCCAAGGGCCCGGTCGGTTATATCGACTACCCGACTCTGGCGCTCTGATCGAGCGAAAAAAAGCCCCGGTTCACAAGAACCGGGGCTTTTTTATGGAAGGTTGGATTGTCAGGTCGCCGCACCACTGCGATGCGTGCGACTCGCCTTGCAGGTGCATCGAAATGGCTAAGACCAACTTTCTGTAGCCGAGGTACGAGGCTGCGATAAGGGCCGCAGGACCTTCAGCAATTTCAAGGCCCAGGCGACTGCTGCGCAGCCGATCGCAGGCTGCGCCAGCGGCTACAAGTGACCGGTGGTCAACGGGCCTTTGTAGCCGCTGTCGAGGTACGAGGCTGCGATAAGGGCCGAAGGACCTTCAACAATCTCAAGGCCCACACGACTGCTGCGCAGCCGATCGCAGGCTGCGCCAGCGGCTACAGGTGATCGGTGATCGGCGGTCCTTGTAGCCGCTGTCGAGGCACGAGACTGCGATAAGGGCCGCAGGACCTTCAGCAATTTCAAGGCCCAGGCGACTGCTGCGCAGCCGATCGCAGGCTACGCCAGCGGCTACAAGTGATCGGTGGTCAACGGGCCTTTGTAGCCGCTGTCGAGGTACGAGGCTGCGATAAGCGCCGCAGGACCTTCAGCAATTTCAAGGCCCAGGCGACTGCTGCGCAGCCGATCGCAGGCTACGCCAGCGGCTACAAGTGATCGGTGGTCAACGGCCCTTTGTAGCCGCTGTCGAGGTACGAGGCTGCGATAAGGGCCGCAGGACCTTCAGCAATTTCAAGGCCCAGGCGACTGCTGCGCAGCCGATCGCAGGCTACGCCAGCGGCTACAGGTGATCGGTGATCGGCTTTTGTAGCCGCTGCCGAGGCACGAGGCTGCGATAAGGGCCGTAGGACCTTCAGCAATTTCAAGGCCCAGGCGACTGCTGCGCAGCCGATCGCAGGCTACGCCAGCGGCTACAAGTGATCAGTGATCGACGGCCCTCTGTAGATACCGTCTTGCCCGTCACCGGGCAAGAGCCAATTTCGGGTCATACATTTGGCCCTCTGTAGCCGCTGTCGAGGCACGAGGCTGCGATAAGGGCCGCAGGACCTTCGGCAATCTCAAGGCCCAGGCGACTGCTGCGCAGACGATCGCAGCAGTCACCAGCGGCTACAGGGTTTTTCGGCAAGCTCAAGATATGTGCAGATACCTATGGCCATCGCAGGCGAGCAGTTTCACACTTGACCCCGTCGTGCAGAAGCCGGGAAACACTCCTTCACAGCCTTGCAACAATATCGCTACAAAATACTTAGCCAACTACCTATCAACCAGGGGCCAGCCCGTATATAAAGTCACCCCAGAAAAATCTGGCCTGAGGCCGTTTACCGCCTAGAATCTTTACGGTTGACACAACTAGACTCAATTACGCATTTTGTCTCAATTGCGCAGGCCAGGGCTCAAGCGCAGCATGTCCAACCCGGTATCGACCCAGCGCTGCGCTTCCTGGTGCAATTGAAAACTGTCTGGGACCAGCAGCCACTGGCCGAGAACTCCATTGATGTACGCATGTATGCACACCGCCGCACGAACGGTGTCGAGGTTTTCCGGAAGCTGCCCGCGATGGACCGCGTTACGCAAGGTCAGTCCGATGCGCAAATTGCATTCGAGGCTGGCCGTCTGACGCTGACGACGCAGATCACACATTTCATCGGTGAATTCGCACTTATGAAACAAAATCTCATTAATGCGCCGGGTCTTCGGGTCCAGGGCCACTTGATGGAACAGATGAATCAGCAGCTTGCGCATACAGCCCAGCGGATCAACTTCATCCTCGCTCTCGCTAGCCCTGGCCAGTTCATCCAGGGGCTCGTGCAGCGTATCAAGCATCGCCTGCACCAGGTCGGCCTTGTTGCTGAAATGCCAGTAGATGGCGCCGCGCGTCACACCCGCCAACGCAGCAATATCCGCCAGCGTAGTGCGTGCGACACCGCGTTCGTAAAAGGCTTGCTCGGCGGCTTCAAGTATCTGGCTGCGCGTTTGCTGAGCTTCCTCTTTGGTACGACGAACCATGGCAGTAAAACCTCAATCAGAACACATGGGGTGATTAGTAACGATCACCTGAATAATTATGAGACGGCACCGTCATGGGTGCCGGGCGTACTAGAATCGAGGCTTTGGACCTGCTTTTGTAACGAATCGGCGAAGCCTGTCAAGAGTTTACAAACAGCCATGAACGTAAGTATATTGTGTAGCAAGCTACTTATCTACTCAATGCCTGTTTTTTACCCTTCCACATTTCTTGTGCGCACCCTGCGCGCCTGACCCGAGGATCTTCATGCAACTTAAGCCAGCTGTTACCGCTCTGGTCACTGCCGTCGCCCTGGCATCGCTGCTCAGCGGATGTAAAAAGGAAGAAGCGGCTCCGCCCGCTCAAACCCCTCAGGTCGGCGTGGTCACCCTTCAACCTCAAGCCTTCACCCTGACGTCCGAGCTGCCCGGCCGCACCACGGCCTATCGCATTGCGGAAGTTCGTCCACAGGTCAACGGCATCATTCTCAAGCGCCTGTTCAAAGAAGGCGGCGACGTCAAGGAAGGCCAGCAGCTCTACCAGATCGATCCGTCGGTCTATGAGGCCGCCTTGAAAAGCGCCCAGGCCAGCCTGACGCAGACCAAGTCGATCTCCGACCGCTATAAGCTGTTGGTCAACGAGCAAGCTGTCAGCCGCCAGGAATACGACACCGCTGTCGCTAACCGCCTGCAGTCGGAAGCTGACCTGCAAAGCGCCCAGATCAACGTGCGCTACACCAAGGTCTTCGCCCCGATTTCCGGGCGTATCGGCCGTTCTTCGGTCACCGAAGGCGCACTGGTCAGCAATGGCCAAACCAACGCCATGGCGGTGATCCAGCAACTGGACCCGATCTACGTCGACGTCACGCAGTCCTCCGCCGAAATGCTGAAACTGCGTCGCGACCTGGAAAACGGCCAACTGGAAAAATCCGGCGACAATGCCGCCAAGGTCAAATTGACTCTGGAAGACGGCAGCAGCTATGGCCTGGAAGGCAAGCTGGAGTTCTCCGAAGTGTCGGTCGATGAAACCACCGGCTCCGTGACCCTGCGCGCTGTATTCCCCAACCCAGACCACACCTTGTTGCCGGGCATGTTTGTCCATGCCCAATTGCAGGCTGGCGTGAACAGCAAGGCCATCCTGGCGCCACAACAAGGCGTGACCCGCGACCTCAGGGGTATCCCTACCGCGTTGATCGTCAATCAGGACAACAAGGTCGAGCAGCGTGAACTGGTAGCCAACCGCACTGCTGGTGCCTACTGGCTGGTGGAAAAAGGCCTGAATGCCGGCGATCGCGTGATTACTGAAGGCTTGCAATTCATCAAGCCTGGCATTGAGGTCAAGGTCACGGACGCTAAAAACGCCACGGCCGCCGGTACTGCTCCCGCTGCCGCTAATGGCAAAGGGGAGTAATTCATGTCGAAATTTTTTATCGACCGTCCCATTTTTGCCTGGGTAATTGCCCTGGTGATCATGCTGGTCGGGGCACTGTCGATCCTCAAGTTACCGATCAACCAGTACCCGGCCATTGCGCCAACCGCCATCGACATTCAGGTGACCTACCCAGGCGCGTCCGCACAGACAGTGCAAGACACCGTGGTGCAGGTCATCGAGCAGCAGCTCAACGGTATCGACAACCTGCGTTATGTCGCCTCGGACAGCAACTCCGACGGCAGCATGACCATCACCGCGACGTTCAACCAGGGTACCAACCCGGATATCGCCCAGGTTCAGGTACAGAACAAGCTGAACCTGGCCACCCCGTTGCTGCCTCAAGAGGTGCAGCAGCAGGGTATCCGCGTAACCAAGTCAGTGAAGAACTTCCTGATGGTGATCGGGCTGGTGTCGGAAGACGGCAGCATGAACAAGGACGACCTGTCCAACTACATCGTTTCCAACATCCAGGACCCGATTTCACGGACCTCTGGTGTGGGTGACTTCCAGGTCTTCGGCTCCCAGTACGCCATGCGTATCTGGCTCGATCCGGCCAAACTGAACAACTTCCAGATGACCCCGGTGGATGTCAGTACCGCCATCCAGGCGCAAAACGTACAGGTGGCCACCGGCCAACTGGGCGGTTTGCCTGCCCTCCCCGGCACGCAATTGAACGCCACGATCATTGGCAAGACTCGTCTGCAAACCGCCGAGCAATTCAGCAATATCCTGCTGCGGGTTAACGCTGACGGTTCCCAGGTTCGCCTGGGCGATGTAGCCCGCGTCGAGCTAGGTGGCCAGAACTACAGCATCAGCGCACAGTTCAACGGCAAACCAGCTTCCGGCATGGCGATCAAGCTGGCATCGGGCGCCAACGCCCTGGATACCGCCAAGGCCATTCGCGACACAGTGGCATCCCTGGAACCCTTCTTCCCGCCAGGCATGAAGGCAGTAGTCCCGTATGACACCACCCCGGTGGTGAGCGAGTCGATCTCCGGTGTGGTTAGCACCCTGGTCGAGGCCATCGTACTGGTGTTCCTGGTGATGTTCCTGTTCTTGCAGAACTTTCGCGCCACCATCATCACCACCATGACGGTGCCGGTGGTATTGCTGGGCACCTTCGGGATCCTCGCAGCCTTCGGCTTCACCATCAACACCCTGACCATGTTCGGCATGATCCTGGCCATCGGCTTGCTGGTGGACGATGCGATCGTGGTGGTGGAAAACGTCGAACGGGTAATGGCCGAGGAGCACTTGTCGCCCAAAGAGGCGACAGTCAAGTCCATGGGCCAGATTCAGGGCGCCTTGGTAGGTATTGCCCTGGTGCTGTCGGCGGTGCTGCTGCCCATGGCGTTCTTCGGCGGCTCTACCGGTGTGATCTACAAACAGTTCTCCATCACCATTGTCTCGGCGATGGCGCTGTCGGTACTGGTTGCACTGATCTTCACTCCGGCCTTGTGCGCCACCATGCTCAAGCCGATAGACCCGCAAAAGCACGGTCAACCCAAGCGCGGTTTCTTTGGCTGGTTCAACCGTACCTTCGACCGTAGCGTACTGAGTTACGAGCGCGGCGTTGGCAACATGATCAAGCACAAGGGGCCGTCATTCCTGGTCTACCTGCTTATCTTCGCCGGCATGATCTGGATGTTCACCCGTATTCCGAGCGCGTTCCTGCCTGAGGAAGACCAGGGGGTGATCTTTGCACAGGTGCAGACGCCAGTCGGTTCTTCGGCTGAACGCACCCAGAAAGTCATCGACGACATGCGCGCCTACTTGCTCAATGACAAGGAAGGCGAGCCGGGCGAAGGCAAGGCCGTGCAATCGGTGTTTACCGTAAACGGCTTCAACTTCGCCGGTCGTGGCCAAAGCTCGGGCCTGGCGTTCGTGATGCTCAAGCCGTGGGGCGAGCGGGACGCGTCACTGTCGGTGTTCGAGGTGGCCAAGCGGGCCCAGGGTTACTTCTTCCAGACCTTCCAGGACGCCATGGTTTTCGCCGTCGTGCCACCCTCGGTACTGGAGCTGGGTAACGCCACCGGTTTCGACGTGTTCCTGCAAGACCAGGGCGGTGTCGGCCATGACCAGTTAATGGCCGCCCGCAATCAGTTCCTCGGCATGGCGTCGCAAAGCAAGATCCTTGCTGGTGTACGCCCTAACGGCGTGAACGATGAGCCGCAGTACGAGCTGACCATCGACGACGAGAAGGCCAGTGCCCAAGGGGTCAGCCTGTCGAGTATCAACCAGACCCTGGCAATCGCCCTGGGTGGCAGCTACATCAACGACTTCATCGACCGTGGTCGGGTGAAAAAGGTCTACGTGCAGGGTGAGGCCGCGGGCCGGATGTCCCCTGAAGACCTGAACAAATGGTACGTACGCAGCGACTCCGGGAAGATGGTTCCGTTGTCGGCCATTGCCTCGGGCCAGTGGATCTTCGGCTCGCCGAAACTCTCGCGCTACAACGGTGTAGCGGCCATGGAGATCCTCGGTACGCCGGCACCTGGCTACAGCACCGGTGATGCCATGGCGGAAGTCGAGCGGATCGCCAAGCAATTGCCGGCAGGTATCGGCTATGCCTGGACCGGCCTGTCTTATGAAGAGCGGCTGTCCGGCTCACAGGCGCCAGCGTTGTACGCCTTGTCGCTGCTGGTAGTGTTCCTCTGCCTGGCGGCGCTGTACGAAAGCTGGTCGATTCCGATTGCGGTCGTGCTGGTGGTTCCACTGGGGGTCATTGGTGCCCTGATAGCGACCAGCATGCGAGGGCTGTCCAACGATGTATTCTTCCAGGTAGGGCTGCTGGTCACCATCGGCCTGGCGGCGAAAAACGCCATCTTGATCGTGGAGTTCGCCAAGGAGCTCCACGAACAGGGTAAAGACATTGTCGAGGCGGCCATCGAGGCGTCCCGGATGCGCTTGCGCCCCATCATCATGACGTCCATGGCCTTCGTCCTCGGTGTACTGCCGCTGGCGATCTCTTCCGGCGCAGGTTCAGGCAGCCAGCACGCGATCGGTACCGGGGTAATTGGCGGTATGATCACCGCCACTGTCTTGGCGATCTTCTGGGTGCCACTGTTCTTCGTAACCGTGTCATCCATCGGCAAGCGTAAAAAGACCGACACTACTGAAACTCCTAAAGAGGCTGGCCAATGAGCAAGTCGCTCCTTTCCCTGGCAGTTACGGCATTCGTGCTCAGTGGCTGCTCGTTGATACCTGACTACCAGCGCCCCGAAGCACCGGTGGCTGCGCAGTTCCCGCAGGGGCCGGCGTATTCGTCGGCCCAGGCGCCGGGCCAGGCCGCTGCCGAGCAAGGCTGGAAGCAGTTTTTCCATGACCCTGCCCTGCAACAACTGATCCAGACTGCGCTGGTGAACAACCGTGACCTGCGTGTCGCGGCCTTGAACATCGACGCCTACGCTGCCCAGTACCGCATCCAGCGCGCCGACCTGTTCCCGGCCGTTTCGGCCAATGGCAGCGGCAGCCGCCAACGGACACCAGCACGGATGTCGCAAACGGGTGAGGCGGCCATCGCCAGCCAGTACTCAGCCACCCTTGGCATCAGCTCTTATGAGCTGGACCTGTTCGGCCGGGTTCGCAGCCTGAGCGAAGAAGCCCTGCAAAAGTACTTCGCCACCGAAGAAGCACGTCGCAGCACCCAGATCAGCCTGGTAGCCAGCGTGGCTAACGCCTACCTGACCTGGCAGGCCGACAAGGAACTGCTGAAACTGACCCAGGACACCTTGGGCGCGTTCGAGGAGAGCTATCGGCTCACCTCTCGCAGCAACGAAGTCGGCGTGACCTCTGCCCTGGACTTGAGCCAGGCGCGTACCTCGGTGGAAAGCGCCCGGGTCCAACTGGCGCGCTACACCCGCCAGGTGGCCCAGGATGAAAACAGCCTGACCCTGTTGCTGGGCACAGGCCTGCCGGCGAATCTTGCCACCCAGCCACTGTCTGACGACCTGTTGAGTGAAGTCCCGGCCGGCCTGCCTTCGGACCTGTTGCAGCGTCGTCCCGACATCCTGCAAGCCGAGTACAACCTCAAGGCGGCCAACGCCAACATCGGCGCGGCACGGGCTGCATTCTTCCCGAGCATCAGCCTGACGGCCAATGCCGGTACGCTGAGCCCGGACTTGGGCGGCCTGTTCAAGGGCGGCTCGGGCACCTGGTCGTTCGCACCGCAGATCAACATCCCGATCTTCAATGCGGGCAGCCTGCGGGCCAGCCTGGATTACTCGAAGATCCAGAAAGAGATCAACGTCGCGACCTACGAGAAAGCGATCCAGACCGGCTTCCAGGAAGTCTCCGATGGCCTGGCGGCACGTGCGACCTACAATCAACAGTTGCAGGCCCAACGTGACTTCGTCTCCGCCAACCAGGACTACTACCGTCTGGCCGAGCGGCGCTACCGCATTGGTGTCGACAGCAACCTGACCTTCCTCGATGCCCAACGTCAATTGTTCAGTGCCCAGCAAACGCTGATCACTGACCGCCTGGCCCAACTGACCAGCGAAGTGACCTTGTACAAGGCACTGGGTGGTGGCTGGAACGAACAGACGGCGAAGAATGAGCCGTTGAAAGAAGAAGCGCCGAGCTTGAAGTTGTTCTAATAACACCCGCAACAACGAAGCCCACCACTTGGTGGGCTTTTTGTTGCGTGCAAGTGGACCACTTGTGTGAACGAGACATGAGCTTGCTGTATGTTGCCTCCTTCAATACCTATCGCTCACAACACGATGACAAGGATGATCATCACTGACCCCAGAGCCCTATGAAACTCATTGCCACTGTGCTTTCAACGTTATTGATCACCTTCAGCCTCAGTGGCTGCATTGGGCCCCCCATTGCCCTGACACCGCAGACCGAACAACGCTTGCAAGCCCAAGCACCGATCCGCTTTTTGTTGACCTTTGACGACGGTCCCAGTGCATCGGGCTATGCCAACCCCAGCCGTTCGGTGATCGCTGACCTGGCGAGCAATCCGCTGCTGCCCGGCATCAAGGCCATCTTCTTTGTGCAGACTGAAGCGTCACGGGCCGGTGGCAACGTTAGAGGCCGTAAAACCATGGAGCGCGAGCACGCAAGTGGCCATATCCTGGGGTTCCACACGGCCACGCCTTGGCACAGCAATCACCGCTTCCTCAATGACGAGGACCTGGAACGAACCCTCAGCCTCGGCTCGGCCCGCATTGCGTCGATCACCGGCGCCGCGCCCACCCTGGTGCGCCCACCCTTCTGGAATTACGACAAGCGCACCTTCGCCGCCTATCAAAGGCATGGCCTGCATATATTGCTGACGGATTTAAGTGCCAATGACGGCAAGATCTGGGGCTTCAATGGCAGCCCGCGGCGGCGAGCCAACCTGCTGCGGCAACTGTCGCAAGTGCGCGAGCGAATCGCCTTGGGTGAACTGCCGACCGTGGACCGCGTGGTCCCGGTGGTGGTGACCTTTCATGACATCAACCGCTACACCGCAAGGCACATGCAGGAATATCTGCAGATACTGATGGACAGCGCCCAGGCCACCGGCCTGCGCACCGCCGCCGAGCCGTTCTATACAAACAGTTCCGCACTGCAGCAAGCCGCCATGGCCCGTACGGTGGCTGATGTCAACGAAGTGGTGCATCTGCCGGGTATGTGGAACTGGCTGTGGGACGCTGACGCCCATTAATTGCGCTGAAAATTTTGGGAAACCTCGATAGTTTTACCATCGCAATCAATTGAAAAACTACCTAGCAGCGTCGAAACTTCTTTCAACAAGCCTCAAGGAACCAATCTTCGCAAAGATACCAACTTACTCTGTGCATTCATCAATAGACAAGGAAAGGCGATGATACCCCCACAGACGCCACTGCTCAGTTACCCGACAAGCCGCTCGACACCCACACTGAATGAAGAGGGCACACCGACAAACCCTACATTCATCCACGCAACGGTAACGGGCGCACCTGGAAAATATAAAAGCCTCTAAAAATTCACCCCAAGTACATCAATACCTCTTCTTTATTCAACGATAACAACATAACGATCACCCACGCATCCACATGGACAACTGAAAAAGATGGGAGCCGCTTTAATACAGAGCGCACTCTCTTAATCGAAACCGGAGACAACCCAGATACGATAAAACTCAAACACCTCCCCAACAATGAACTGTCCCTGGAAGTCAACAATCACCACTACCGGCTAAAACTAAGGCTTTCAGATCACTGGGATCACAACGTGCACATCCGTTCAAAAGGAGGCGATGACAAAATTTGGGTCGACCCGAATATCAACCTTTCCGTCACTGTTGACGGTGGCGCGGGCAATGACAGAATCGAGGCCCTGTCCAAGGGGTCAAAGAAGGTCTACGGCGGAGCCGGTGACGATCACATTACCCTGGGCGCTGGCACCGGGTATGCAGAGGGCAATGACGGTAATGACACCCTGTTAGGGGGTAGTGGAAAAACCGTGATGTACGGCAACAATGGAAAAGACTTGCTGATTTCCGGCGTGGGCGCCAAAGGCACATTCGCTCATATGGACGGTGGTAATGACGACGACTTGCTGATCAGTCAAAGTCCCTTCAACGTTGTGCATGGCGGTAACGGAAATGATCTTATGCTCGGTGTCGGTCGTACTACTTTCTATACGGGGCGCGGTCACGACACCGTTATATCCAACACTCAGGACGATAAAATTCATGCGTCCCCGGGTGATCGCATCAGCCGCGTTCCAGGGTCAACACTCACTCAAGTAAAAATCAGCGACGCCGGTAGTGAAGGACTCAACCTTCAAGGCAGCGAAACAGTCAAACAGCGTGCCCAGGATGATCTTGAGTTACTTCGACACTCGCCAACTGCGCAAAAAATGTTGAATGAATTGGACGCTGCAGCCAAACGTACTGGCGCGCCTATCAACATTATAGAGACGCACGACGGAACCCAATATTCTTTTGCCAACGATTTCACCCGAGAAACAGACCGCCAACTAAAAGATTATGACGATTTAGAAAACTTTGAAAAAGTAGGTTTCATAAAAAATGATATCCGAGGCTCACCTGCCAACGGCGCATCCATCTTTAACAACCCCAGCATCATTTATTCGCCGACCGAAGTCTCTCCGCTGGTTGACCTCTATCATGAAATGGCTCACGCCTATAATGGGGCTCATGGAACACTCTTGCCGGGCACGACCGAAAAAAGCGACCTCTTGGGGCCTGAGCCCAACCTGGAACGGCAAGCCATTGGCATAGAGACTGATGCCCCCGCTTTCGACTTTGACAATGACCCCACTACCCCACCGACAACGGCCAATCCAAAAGCCTTCACTGAAAATGGGCTGCGTGAAGAAATGGGGTTTCCATTGCGCGAAAAATTTTACATAGCGCCTCATGAAGAATGAGACGGACGCTTAAAAATGTGGGACGAGGTGGCTCTCAGGGTTGTTGCCGCGACTCCACCCCTAACTCATCCCACATCGACTCCGCGAGGTGAAAGGTCGCATTGGCCGCCGGAATCCCACAGTAGATCGCACTCTGCATCAGCACTTCCTTGATCTCGGCGCGAGTCACTCCATTGCTGGCGGCGGCTCGCAGGTGCAGTTTCAGTTCTTCACTGCGATTCATGCCGATCAGCATGGCGATGGTGATCAGGCTGCGGGTGTGCCGGGGCAGTCCCGGGCGCGTCCAGATATCACCCCAGGCATGGCGAGTGATCATTTCCTGGAATTGCGAATTGAACTCGGTCAGGGCATTCAGGCTGCGATCGACGTGCGCATCACCGAGCACTTCACGACGCACTTGCAGGCCGTCGGCGTAACGTTGTTTTTCGTCCACGAAAGACTCCTCAGCGGGCCAGCAGAAAGTCCAGCACCCGGCCGCTGAACGCGGCACCGGCCTGCACGTTGGACAGGTGTGCGGCGTAGAACTCGGCGTACTCGGCGCCCTTCACATGCGCCTGGATAAAGTGGCCACCGGACGGCGGTGTAACGGCGTCTTCAGAGCCGGCGATCACCAGGGTCGGGGCCTTGATCGACGACAATTGTTCACGGAAATCGGCATCACGCACCGCCGCGCAGTTGGCGGCATACCCTTGGGGTGATGTGGCCGCCAGCATGTCGGTGATCAGTTTGGCTTGATCGGGATGGGCTTGGGCAAAGTCCGCCGTAAACCAGCGGGCAATCGAGGCATCGCGCAACGCGAGCATCGCCGCCGAGCCATCCCGCAGGACCATTTCAATCCGTGGGTTCCACACCTCGGGTGTACCAATCTTCGCCGCCGTATTGCACACCACCAGACGATTCAGGCGCTCACCGGCATTGATGCCCAACCACTGCCCAATCAGGCCACCCATGGACAGCCCGCAGAAATGCGCCCGCTCGACATGCAGCGCATCGAGAAGTGCCAGCACATCCTTGCCCAACTGTTCAATGCTGTAGGGCCCCTCGCTGACCAGGGATTTGCCATGGCCACGGGTGTCGTAACGCAGCACTCGGAAATACTGTGTGAAAGCCGAAACCTGGAGGTCCCACATATGCAGGTCAGTGCCCAATGAGTTGGACAGCACCAATACCGGTGCATCTTCGGGGCCATCCAGTTGGTAGTTCAGTTCGCCATCAGCGAGTTGTACAAATGCCACAGCAGCCTCCTCAGGCAATTAAAGCAAAATGTTCAGCCACCGCACGAGTGACCCAAGTCTGCGCCTGGCCCAGGTAATGCGCCGGGTCCAGCAGGCGATCGAGCTCAGCGGCTGACAGCTCGGCAGTCACTTGCGGTTCGTCCGCCAGCACCGCCCGCAGGTGGCGCTGTTCGGCGACCGCGCGTTTGCAGCACTGTTCCAGTAGATGATGGGCGGTTTCACGACCCAGGCGTTGCGCAAGAACGATGCTGACCGCCTCGGCCAACACCAGGCCTTGAGTCAGGTCGAGGTTCTGCGCCATGCGTTCTGCGTCCACTTCCAAGCCTTCGCTCACCAGCAACGCCTGCTGCAAGGCACCGGAAACCAGCCGGCAAATCTCGGGCAAGGTTTCCCATTCGGCGTGCCACAAGCCCAGGCTGCGCTCATGTTCCTGGGGCATGGCACTGAACAGTGTTGCCACCAGCCCCGGGACGCGTGTCGCGGTACTGATCAATACCGCAGCGCCCACGGGATTGCGTTTGTGAGGCATGGTCGAGGAACCGCCTTTGCCCGGTGCCGACGGCTCGAACACTTCCGCTGCTTCGGTCTGCATCAGCAGGCTGATATCACGACCCAGTTTGCCCAGGCTGCCAGCGATCAAACCGAGCACGGCGGCAAATTCCACCAGGCGGTCGCGCTGGGTGTGCCAGGGTTGCTCCGGCAAAGTCAGTTGCAGCTCAGCGGCCAGCGCTTGGGCCACTGGCATGGCCTGCTCGCCCAAGGCCGCCAGGGTTGCAGAAGCTCCGCCAAATTGCAGCACCAATAGACGCGGCTTGAGCTCCATGAGGCGTTGTCGACTGCGGGTCACTGCGCCGAGCCAGCCGGCGATTTTCATCCCCAAGGTAACGGGCGTGGCGTGCTGCAACCACGTGCGGCCCGCCAAGGGGATCGCGATGTAGCGCTGGGCCTGGGCCGCAAGGATTTCACCCAAGTGTGCCAGGTCGCTTTCGATCAGTTCCACGGCGCTGCGCAGTTGCAGTACCAGGCCAGTATCCATCACGTCCTGGCTGGTAGCGCCCAAATGGACATACCGCTCGGCACCCGGATCTGCGCTGGCAATCAGCTTGCCGAGCGCCTTGACCAACGGAATCGCCGAATTCCCCGCCGTGGCAATCGCCTCGCCGAGGGCATCAATATCGTAGAGCGAAGCCAGGCACGCCTGGGCGATGGGTGCCACCGCCACTTGCGGGATCAACCCGACCTGAGCCTCGGCCCGGGCCAGTGCTGCTTCAAAATCCAGCATGCCCTGCACGCGGCCCTGATCGCAGAACACCTCGCGCATGCTGCGGGCCGTAAAATAGGCGTCGAACAACTGATTGCTCGTGCGCATTGTCATAAATCATCCCTAGGTGGCGCACGCCCTCAACGGCCGTGCGCCAACCGGTTACAGGTCGTGGTGCAAATACGCCGCCTGTTTCGGCAGGCGCAAACTGAACAGGAAAGCCACCGCCATCATTGCCGTGACGTACCAGTAGAAGGTGTTTTCCATGCCCAGGGTTTTGAGACCCAAGGCAACGTATTCCGCCGAACCACCAAAGATCGCGTTGGCAACCGCATAGGCCAGGCCTACACCCAGGGCGCGCACTTGTGGCGGGAACATTTCCGCTTTCACCAGGCCGCTGATGGAGGTGTAGAAACTGACGATGGCCAGTGCCAGGGTGATCAACACGAAAGCCAGGAACGGGCTGCTGACGGTTTTCAGGGTCATCAGGATCGGCACGGTAAACAGCGTGCCCAGGGCACCGAACCACAGCATCGAATTACGTCGGCCGATCTTGTCCGCCAGCATGCCAAACACCGGCTGCATGCACATGTAGAAAAACAGCGCGCCGGTCATGATGTAGCTGGCCGTCTTGGCGTGCATTCCGGCGGTGTTTACCAGGTACTTCTGCATGTAGGTGGTAAAGGTGTAGAAAATCAGCGAACCGCCGGCGGTGTAGCCGAGCACGGTGATAAAGGCCGCCTTGTGGTCGCGAAACAGCGCGGCAATGCTGCCGGCGTCCTTGTCCTCACGCATTTCCTTGCTGGTGGTTTCTTTCAGGGTGCGACGCAGCAGCAGGGAGATCACCGCAGCAATGGCGCCAATCACAAACGGAATCCGCCAGCCCCAGGCCCGCAGTTCGTCTTCAGTGAGAATCTGCTGCAGGATCACCACCACCAACACGGCCAGCAGTTGCCCGCCGATCAGGGTCACGTACTGGAAGGAAGCGAAGAACCCGCGCTGGCCCTTGAGCGCCACCTCACTCATATAGGTAGCAGTGGTGCCATATTCGCCACCCACCGACAGGCCCTGGAACAGCCGGGCGACCAGCAGCAAGGCCGGCGCCCAGGCACCGATATCGTTGTAAGTCGGCAGGAAAGCGATAACCAGGGAACCGGCGCACATCATCAGCACCGAGATCATCATCGAGTTCTTACGCCCGTGCTTGTCAGCCACCCGGCCAAACAACCAGCCGCCGATGGGGCGCATCAGGAAGCCGGCAGCGAACACACCGGCGGTGTTGAGCAATTGGACAGTGGGATCGTCCGACGGGAAGAACGCAGGGGCAAAGTAGATGGCGCAGAAGGCATAGACGTAGAAGTCGAACCATTCGACCAGGTTACCGGAGGACGCACCGACAATGGCAAATATCCGTTTGCGGCGCTCTTCTCCAGTGTAGTGACTTGTCATTGTTGTCATATTTTTTCACTCATTGGGAACGTTTAAAGCCTAGACATACTTTGCAACAACTACGTTCCGCAAGTAGTTTTTTGGATGATCGTTCTCACGCAGGACGCAGGAACGGACTGCCCACTCAATAATCAAAGAACACCGTCTCCTCATCCGTCCCCTGCAAAATCACATTCCACTGATACGCACCGGCCGCATCCACCTTCGCAATCAACGTCCCCCGCCGCTCTTCAGGCACACATGCCAGCAGCGGGTCGTCCCCATTCGCCGCTTCACCGTCAAAATAAATCCGCGTCAACAAATGCTTCACCAACCCACGGGCAAATACCAGCACCACCAAGTGCGGCGCCTGCGTCTTGCCCTTCAACCCCGGCACGCTGCCCGGCTTGATGGTGGTAAACCGAAACCGCCCTTCGGCATCCACCGGCACTCGGCCAAAGCCTTCAAAATTGGGGTCCAGGGCTTTGTCCTGCTCATCCTCTGGGTGGTCATATTTGCCAGCGGCGTTGGCCTGCCAGACTTCCAGCATGGCGTCATTGACGAAGTCGCCATTGCCATCCACCACTTGCCCGGTAATTGCCACGCGCTCGCCGAGGGTTTCGGCAACGGTCAGGTCTTCGCGGTTCAGCCAGGTCAGGCCGATGTGGTAATAGGGCCCGACGGTGTGGGATGTGGTCGCGTAGAGGGTCATCTCATTTCTCCATCGGCGTGGCATCGCGGCCGCGCAGGACGATGTCCCAGCGGTAGCCTAGAGCATAGGAAGGGATGGTTTTTTCCAGGTCGAAGCTGGCGATTAGACGTTCTTTGGCGCGGGTATCTGCAACGCAGTTGTAGATCGGGTCGTACGCCAGCAGCGGGTCGCCGGGAAAATACATCTGGGTCACCAGGCGCGTCAGCACACTGGGGCCGAACAGCGAGAAGTGAATGTGCGCCGGGCGCCAGGCGTTGTGGTGGTTGCCCCACGGATACGCGCCAGGCTTGATGGTCTGGAACTGGTACCAGCCATCGGCATCGGTAACGGTGCGGCCGGTGCCGGTGAAGTTCGGGTCCAGCGGCGCATCATGCTCGTCACGCTGGTGGTTGTAGCGGCCAGCCGCGTTGGCCTGCCAGATTTCCACAAGGATGCCGGGAACAGGCAAACCGTCTTCATCCAGCACACGACCGTGAATGATGATGCGTTCGCCCTGAGGTTCGCCAGCATGCTGGGCGGTCAGGTCGTTGTCCTTCTCGCTAACGCGCTCGGCACCGACGGTCGGCCCGGTGATTTCCGACAAGGAATGGGGCAGAAACACCAACGGTTTTGAGGGCGAGCGCAGCTTCGTCGACTGATAGGCCGGGTGCAGGTAATCAGGCTGAGTACCCGCTTGCGGGCGCCGGTATCCGGGCTTGTCACTCATGGAGCAATCCTCATCATTCTTGTTAGATACGTTCAATCGCCAGGGCCAAGCCTTGGCCTACGCCCACGCACATGGTTGCCAGGCCTTTGCTACCCCCGGTTTTCTCCAACTGATGCAGGGCCGTCAGCACCAGGCGCGCGCCGCTCATACCCAGCGGATGACCGAGGGCAATGGCGCCGCCATTGGGATTGACCTGAGGCGCATCGTCCGCCAGACCCAACTCACGCAACACCGCCAAGCCTTGGCTGGCAAAGGCTTCGTTGAGTTCGATCACGTCAAAATCCGTAACGGCCAGACCGAGACGCTCCACCAGCTTGCGCACAGCTGGCACTGGGCCGATACCCATCACGCGCGGTGCGACACCGGCACTGGCCATACCCAGCACCCGGGCGCGGGCGGTCAGGCCATGTTTTTTCACCGCGTCGCCAGAAGCCAGAATCAGTGCGGCGGCGCCGTCGTTTACCCCCGATGCATTGCCGGCAGTGATGGTCTTGTCCGGACCATTGACCGGCTTGAGCCTGGCCAAGGCTTCAAGAGTGGTATCGGCCCGTGGGTGCTCATCCTGCGCGACCACGGTTTCGCCTTTTTTATGGGCGACACGTACGGGGACGATTTCTTCGGCAAAAAAACCGGCAGCCTGCGCTGCGGCAGTACGTTGCTGGCTGCGCAAGGCGAAAGCGTCTTGATCGGCGCGGGAAACTTTATAGTCATCGGCCACGTTGTCGGCGGTTTGCGGCATCGGATCGACGCCGTACCGAGCCTTCATCAACGGGTTGATAAAGCGCCAGCCGATAGTGGTGTCTTCCAGCTTCATGTTACGCGAGAACGCAGCATCAGACTTGCCCATCACGAACGGCGCCCGAGACATCGACTCGACACCACCGGCAATCGCCAACTCCATCTCGCCACTGGCAATGGCCCGAAAGGCGGTACCGATGGCGTCCATGCCCGATGCGCACAAGCGGTTGAGGGTCACCCCGGGAATACTTTCCGGCAGCCCCGCCAAGAGCAAGGCCATGCGGGCGACGTTGCGGTTGTCTTCACCCGCCTGGTTGGCGCAGCCGAGGAACACTTCATCCACAGCGCTCCAATTCACAGAAGGGTTGCGCTCCATCAACGCCTTGATTGGCAGCGCCGCCAAGTCATCGGCGCGCACGGTGGACAAGCCTCCGCCGAAACGTCCGATGGGAGTACGAATAGCGTCACAGATAAATACGTCGCGCATCAGGCCTCTCCAGGTGTTTGGCCATGGGCGGCGGCCGTGCGGGCTTCAAGGTCGCGCAGGGCGGTCAGTTCGATATCGGTGGGCTCGGCCGTGGTGCTGAGCTGGTCGGCAAAACGAATGGCCCAACCGGTGGCAGCTACCACTTGCTCACGGGTCACCCCTGGATGCAGGGCGGTGACCACAAATTCGTGGCTGCCCTCTTCCGGCTCCATGATGCACAGGTCGGTAATAATCCCTACAGGACCAGCGCCAGGCAGACCCAGGCGTTGACGCGAATCGCCGCCCTCGCCATGGCCGACCGACGTGATGAAGTCGAGTTTGTCGACAAACGAACGGGCCGACTGCTTGAGGATGATCAGCACGCTCTTGGCGGAACCGGCGATCTCCGGCGCGCCACCGGCTCCCGGCAGGCGGACCTTGGGCTGGTGATAATCACCGACCACCGTGGTGTTGATATTGCCAAAACGGTCGACCTGGGCCGCCCCGAGAAACCCCACATCGATGCGCCCGCCCTGCAACCAGTAGCGAAAGATCTCACCGGTTGGGACGACGGTGTCGGCGGTTTCCGCCAACTCACCGTCACCGATGGACAGTGGCAACGCCGAAGGTTTGGCGCCAATCGGGCCGGACTCGTAGATCAGTACCACGTCCGGCGACGAGGTCAGGCGAGCCAGGTTGGCGGCCTTGGACGGCAGGCCAATGCCGACGAAGCACACCGAGCCGTTCTTCAGGCGGCGCGCGGCGGCGACGGTCATCATTTCGTTGGTTGAGTAAGCCATTACTTGGCCTCCTGTGCAGCAGCCAGCTTGGCCTGGAATTCACTGAAGTCAGCGGTGCCGTGGATGTATTCGTCGATCCAGGCGGTAAAAGTCCCGCGGTCTCGAGCGATCGGGTCCCAGGCTTGATAGAAACGGTTATCACGCTCGGTGTAGCCGTGAGCGTAGGACGGGTGCGCGCCGCCGGGCACGTGGCAAACGGCGGTCAGCGCCCAAGTAGGCAGAACGCAAGCGTTCATCGGCGCGTTAAGGTCATCGACTATTTCTTCAACAGTAACGATGCAACGCTTGGCCGCCAGGGCCGCTTCTTTCTGCACCCCGAGAATGCCCCAGAGTAAAACGTTGCCCTTGCGGTCGGCCTTTTGCGCGTGGATCACGGTAATGTCCGGACGCACCGACGGCACCGCCGCCAGCACTTCGCCGGTGAACGGGCAGGTGACGGTCTTGATCAATGGATTGACCTTGGGCAGGTCGGAACCTGCGTAGGCCCGCAGCACAGCGAATGGCAGGCCGGAGGCACCAGCGACGTAGGCATTGGCCAGGTCGGCATGGCTGTGTTCTTCAATCTCGAGGGGTTGCGGCCATTGTTTCTCTACCGCGTCTCGCAAACGATGCAGAGAACCCACTCCCGGATTGCCGCCCCAGGAAAAAATCAACTTGCGTGCACAGCCGGCGCCGATCAATTGATCGTAGATCAGGTCAGGCGTCATACGTACCAAGGTCAGGTCTTTCTTGCCCTGACGAATGATTTCATGACCTGCCGCCGTAGGGATCAGGTGGGTAAAGCCTTCGAGCGCGACGGTATCACCGTCATTGACGAACTGCTTCACCGCATCAGCCAGCGATAGAATTTCAGCCATGGGGTTGGGCTCCCGGTTGGATCGAGAAAGGCGCTATGGGCCGCGCCGAAGTGCTTGAAGATTAAGCCGGGGGAAAAAGCCAAACAATCCGATAATCGACTAAGCGTTCGATTATCGAACGAATTGTTTGCAAGCTATCATTTCCTTCAAACAACCAGAAACCAGCATTGGCATGGCTTTCAGGTCGCGTCGGCGTGGCTGACGAGGCCTTTGATGACGACCGCAGCCGTGGCCAGCGCCGCTGGAATCACCAGCGCAGTCAAGACTTGCTCGAAGTTCCAACCCAGGCCCAGCAAGGTCGCGCCCATCCACGCTCCGAGGATTGCGCCGAAGCGACCGATGCCAAGCATCCATGACACACCCGTGGCGCGCCCCTGGGTCGGGTAGAAACGCGCGGCCAGGGACGGCATGGCTGATTGCGCACCGTTGACACACATCCCGGCGATCAGCACCAGGGTCGCCAATAAGGTGATATTGCCCAGGCTCTGCCCTACCGCGTAGGCAAATACCCCGGCCAACAGATAGAAAGTTCCGATAACTTTGTGGGGATTGAACCGGTCCATCGCCCAGCCGACACCGACGGCGCTCAACACGCCCCCAAACTGGAACAGCGCGCCGATAAACGCGGCCTGCTCCATGCTGGCGCCGCTGTCACGCATCAGGGTCGGCAGCCAACTGGTCAGCAGATACACAATCACCAACCCCATGAAGTACGTCACCCACAGCAGCAGCGTGCCGGCGCTGTAGGTGCCGGAGAAGATCACCGCAAAAACATTGCGGGCCTTGACGGTTTTTTGCTCGGGGACGCTGAAGCTGGATGCCTGGGCAACGATCCCCGGCTCGATGGGCGACAGGGCCTTGCGTACCTTGTCGGTGCCGCGATTACGCACCACCAGATAACGTGCCGACTCCGGCAGCCACACCAGCAATACCACCACCAGGATCAACGGCAAGACGCCACCGATAAACAATAGGCTGTGCCAACCGAAAGCGGGAATCATCTTGGCAGAGATAAATCCGCCACCCGCCATGCCCAGGTTGAAGCCGCAGAACATGCTGGTGACCAGCAACGACTTATGGCGCTCCGGTGTGTATTCCGACAATAGGGTCGTGGCATTCGGCATGCCAGCTCCCAGGCCCAGGCCGGTGAGGAAACGCAGCGCCAACAACTGATCAACGTTGCTGCTGTAGGCCGATGCCAGGCTGAAAGCACCAAATACCAGCACCGCACCGACCAACACCACTTTGCGCCCAAAGCGGTCAGCCAGCGGCCCGGAACCCAAGGCACCGAACACCATGCCGATCAGCGCAGCACTCATCACCGGGCCGAGGCTCGCACGGTCGATGCCCCAATCCTGGGACAATGCTGGCGCGATAAACCCCATGGCCGCGGTATCGAGCCCGTCGAGGAAGACAATCAGAAAACACAGGATCACCACCCGCCACTGATAACGCGAGAGTGGCTGAGCGTTGATGAAAGACTGCACATCCAGGCAAGTCCCGACAGAAGGCGAAGGCTGATTCATTATTTTTATTTCCACACCAAGGGGCGGGCAAACGAGGCTGAGCCCCATCGTCATTATTATGAGAGCAGCACTTGAACCATCACGGCCCATTGCGCTGTCGCGACATTAATGAGCCCGGGGAAACATCGTCAATTCATCAAACCGGGATCTGTGCGGTCACCGAACAGCTTAGGCAAACAATTGTGTACTCAACTCGCGACTGGCGCTGAGCATACTCGGCAGGAAACGCTGTTCCAGCTCGCTGCGGCTGACACGCCCTGCGTGGGTGCTGACATTGAGCGCGGCCAGCACCTGGCCGGAGGCGTCATACACCGGCACCGCGATGGAGCGCAGGCCCTGTTCAAGTTCCTGGTCAACCACACACCAGCCTTGCTGACGCACTTGCTGCAAGCATTCGAGCAAGTCTTGAGGGGTCGTGATGGTGCGGCTGGTCTTGGTCTGCAGGTCGGCATGATCCAGATAGTCCTGCAACGAGGCATCATCAAGGGCTGCCAGCAGGATTCTGCCCATGGACGTGCAATAGGCCGGCAAACGCCCGCCCACCGACAGGTCGACCGAGATCAACCGCTGGGTGGTGGCCGAACGGGCTATATAGAGGATGTCGTCGCCCTCCAGGGTTGCCATGTTGCAGGCTTCATGGAGCTGCTCGCTCATGCGATCCAAGTAGGGCTGGGCGCAAACCGCCAGGGGCGTGGAGGACAGATAGGCATGGCCCAAAGTCAGGACCTTGGGCAGCAGCGAATAGGTGCGCCCATCGGTGGTGGCGTAGCCCAACTTGATCAGGGTATGCAGGCAACGGCGTACGGCGGCGCGGGGAATTTCCGTGCGATGGCTGATCTGGGCGATGGTCAAGTGACGCTTGCGCTCCTGGAACGCCTGCACTACTGCCAGGCCACGGGCCAGGGAGGTCATGAAGTCCGGATCACCGGTAAACGCCTGGATACGCTTGGCCGGGGAGGCAACGATCGGCGGCGCCACTGACGCGAAGGAGTTGCGCAATTGATCGTTCATTTCAGGTCCTTCTCAAGGTTCAACCGTTATTACAGACCGCCTGACAATCGATACACAAGGTATGACCGCCAACATTGGGCGATTATCGGACAACGCTTCGATTATCGCATTTCTGGTCTCGCCTTTCATTCAGCCCAGCCGACCATAGCCGCCGACCAGGTCATTACTCGACGAATCGAGTCAGCGACCGATGATTGAAGTTGTTATCTGAACTGCTATTGGTAGAGAAATAAGCAAGTCCGACGCCACAAGTTTGGAAGTACTCATACGTATACGTAACAAAACGCTCACACAAAGTTGACGTATTTTAACTTGCCGGTGATAGTGTTATTCAACTGCATCGTTATAATGCATCCTGTGATGATCTTGGTGCCCCTGCGTTGCTCATGCGCCGTCGTCAGCACCGACACTCATTTACAATGCTTGCCTATTTACTCGCGACTTAAAAACTGTTGCTACGACAGCTGCCCTCTTCCGATGCCGTGGTCGCATGCAATAAAGAAGTGCTTTATCGCGTAGACCTTCAAGCGCTGAGCCACCCGGCTGTTCAATATGACGGGACCTCCAGGGCGATTTCCAGGCATCGCGCATCATCGGAACTAAACTCAACTCAATTAGGTAACAATGTGACGAAAGACGAACTGCGCGCGGAACTTGAGCGCCAGGAACAACGTTACAAGGATGTTTACGGCGGGGAAGTCACCACCTACGCCGCCCAGCCGGAACCTGAGCGCAAGCCATGGCGCAAACGGGCCAGCCTGCTGGACCAGGCGTTTGCCCAGGAAATTCAAAAGATCGAACAAGACCTCAAGACCGAGGAGCCATAAGTGCTTCGAGCTCCCAGGGGCTGCCACCCCTGCGCCAATACATGGCGGGTAGAAATGGCTGCGACTCCTACCTTTACCTGCCCCCAAACGCGTCAACAATGCGTCCGGCAGGTGCTTGCCCTTGTCTTGTCGAAATTTCATACGATTTTTTCAGGCGTAACCTCGCCCTTGTCTCAGCCTGAAAGATCAAACATCTTTTTTATAAATCAATGAGTTACCAAGGCCCCGGAAAACCTGGGACGGCCTGCCCGCCCATCAATTTTTTCGTTGAAGAATGTTACCAATGAGCAGCTAGTGCATCGATTACCAAGGTTTTCTGGCATAATCGCGCCCCCTTACGACCGGGTCAGAAAATCTTCATGATCGATTTATTCAGCGGACTTGATGCTTGGGTTCTAGTGAGCCTGTTGCTCGCCCTGGCCTTTGTCCTCGCCTTCGAGTTCATCAATGGCTTTCATGACACCGCTAACGCGGTGGCCACAGTCATCTATACCAAAGCCATGCCACCGCATCTGGCCGTATTTTTCTCCGGGGTGTTCAATTTCCTCGGTGTGTTGCTCGGTGGCGTAGGTGTCGCCTATGCGATCGTGCATTTGCTGCCAGTGGAACTGCTGATCAATGTGAATACCGGCCACGGCTTGGCCATGGTCTTCTCATTGTTAGCGGCGGCCATCACCTGGAACCTGGGCACCTGGTATTTCGGGATCCCGGCGTCCAGTTCCCACACCTTGATCGGTTCGATCCTCGGTGTCGGCCTGGCCAACGCCTTGATCAACGACATCCCACTGGCTGACGGGGTCAACTGGCAGAAAGCGGTAGATATCGGCGCCTCGCTGGTGTTCTCGCCCATGGCGGGCTTCCTGGTGGCCGCGCTGGTCTTGATCGGCCTGAAATGGTGGCGCCCGCTGTCCAAGATGCACAAGACACCGGACCAGCGTCGCAAGCTCGACGACAAGAAACACCCGCCGTTCTGGAATCGCCTGGTGCTGGTCATTTCCGCCATGGCCGTGAGCTTCGTGCACGGTTCCAACGACGGTCAGAAAGGGATTGGCCTGATCATGCTGGTGCTGATTGGTATCGTGCCCGCGCAGTTCGTACTCGACCTGGGCAGTACCACTTACCAGATCGAGCGCACCCGCGACGCCACCTTGCACCTCAACCAGTTCTACCAGCGTAACCACGAAACCCTCGGCGAGTTCCTTGCCCTGGGCAAAAGTGTCAAAGACGACCTGCCTGGCAAGTTCCGTTGCAACCCGCAACAGACCGAACCCACCATCAACGCCCTGCTCGGCACGCTGAAGGGTGTCTCCGACTACCATTCGCTGTCCGCCGACCACCGCATTGAAGTACGTCGCTACCTGCTCTGCCTGGATGACACGGCGAAAAAAGTCGGCAAACTACCAGGCCTCGACGCCCGCGAGAAGTCCGATCTGGACAAACTGCGTAAAGACCTCACCGCCACCACCGAATACGCACCCTTCTGGGTAATCCTGGCGGTGGCCCTGGCCCTTGGCCTGGGTACGATGGTCGGCTGGAAGCGCGTAGTACTGACCATTGGTGAGAAGATCGGCAAGCAAGGCATGACCTATTCCCAGGGCATGTCGGCGCAGATTACTACCGCCACCATGATTGGCCTGGCCAACATCTACAGCCTGCCGGTTTCGACCACTCATGTGTTGTCGTCCGGCGTGGCCGGGACGATGGTGGCCAACAAGAGTGGGCTGCAAGGCGGTACTGTGAAGACCATTCTGATGGCTTGGGTGCTGACGTTGCCGGCGACCGTGACCTTGTCGGCCGGGTTGTTCTGGCTGGCCTCCATGGCGTTGGGTAGCTGACAGGCTGTTGGTAGTGAAGAGGGCGCGGTCTGTGAGGATCGCGCCTTTTTCTATGCTGGGTGTTTGGGGTGTATATCCATTACCGCAGCAACGGATATACACCCCACAACCTGGTCGGCTACCGGGCCGCCACGGGCCCCAAAAAGACCCAAAAAAAGGACGACCGAAGTCGCCCAAAATGCCTTGCGTGCCCACTAAACCCAGAAAGACCTAAGGCCTCTTGCGCTTGTTAGCGTCTCTCCAGATAAAAATTCCAAACCCCACAAAGAACATCACCATGAGGCCAACAGTCAGCACTGCGGCAAACACCACATTATCGAAAAACATGACCGACCTCCTGCTCTTGCCCTGTTGCGATAGAGCGAAGTTAACCAGAAAGGCGGGAGAAGAAATTGACGAGGATCAATGTCGCCCGCAACAGGGCGTAAAGAAGGGAAATAACTGACCTGTATCAATAGATACAGGGCACTTCAACGCTTTTTCGGTTTGTTTTTCTGCTTTTTCTTCGCCTTCCCCAACGGCATGGCCTGTTCAAAAGCCTGGCGGACTTCATTCAGGCGTTTGTCATTGAGGTCATGGACACGTTTGGCCCGCTCGGCATTCAGGTCAATCAGCTTGTCGTCACTCATGGCTCGGCTTACGTAGTGGCTGGAATAACTCAATAATGCAGCCTGGCCCGCTTGGCGGCAAATACCCCATCAACAATTCCAAGTCATCAACCACAACAGATGACCGCTCTACGCCAATTAAACCTCGACATCCACCCACAACCCTTGCCGGGGCGCATCTTCGATCAGCGGCGCCACCGGTACGGTGTTATCGGCATTGAGTTCATCCCCCGGAACAGCCAAATGCTGTTCCGGATCCTCATCGGCCTCACGCCGGCGCTTCTGCTGCTCCTGCTGACGCCGTTGCTCTTCGCGCAGCAGCAAGGTCGACTGCTCGGCATCGCCCTTTTTCAAATCGATGGTGCTTTCGTTGGAGCCCGGCTGAACCGGTACCACGGGCGGAATATCCGGTTTCTGGCGCGCCGGGTCGAGTTGCGACGTAACCGGCACAGCACTCAAGGGCAGCATGGGTGGCAGCATAATGATGAATCTCCTGTCAGCAAGCTGTCGGCCAACGAAGCAGCGTCTTGAACCTGTATTCGCCAACGTGTGAACCAGTCGTCATCTATCTGACGAACGCACCGCCCTTTTTCTTGCCGCTTGGAGCTTAAAGCTCGAAGCTGCACCTATTCCTTTTGGTCTGGAAGCCGTGTTCCGTTAGAATAGTCGGCTTTTTCACGGCGGGAGTCAGGCAGCATGGCGCAGCAGTATCAACCGGGGCAACGCTGGATTAGTGACAGCGAAGCAGAGCTGGGGTTAGGCACCGTTCTGGCACAGGACGGGCGCTTGTTGACCGTGCTCTATCCGGCCACTGGCGACACTCGCCAGTACGCGCTACGGAATGCGCCCCTCACTCGCGTGAGGTTCTCGCCGGGTGACACCATCACCCATTTCGAAGGCTGGAAAATGACCGTACGCGAGGTCGATGATGTCGACGGCCTGCTGGTCTACCACGGCCTCAATGGGCAGAACGAACAGGTCACCCTGCCGGAAACCCAACTCTCGAATTTCATCCAGTTCCGCCTGGCCAGCGACCGGCTATTCGCCGGGCAGATCGACCCGCTGGCCTGGTTCTCCCTGCGTTATCACACCCTGGAACACACCAGCCGCCAGTTGCAGTCCTCGCTCTGGGGCCTGGGAGGCGTGCGTGCACAGCCTATTGCGCACCAACTGCACATTGCCCGTGAAGTCGCCGATCGTATCGCACCACGGGTTTTGCTGGCGGACGAAGTAGGCCTGGGCAAGACCATCGAAGCCGGCCTGGTGATCCATCGCCAACTGCTGTCAGGACGCGCCAGCCGTGTGTTGATCCTGGTCCCGGAAAACCTGCAGCACCAATGGCTGGTGGAAATGCGTCGCCGTTTCAACCTGCAGGTGGCACTGTTCGACGAAGAGCGCTTTATCGAAAGCGATGCCACCAACCCGTTCGAAGACACCCAGCTCGCCTTGGTAGCCCTGGAATGGCTGGTAGATGACGAAAAGGCCCAGGACGCGTTGTTCGCTGCCGGTTGGGACTTGCTGGTGGTTGATGAAGCCCACCATCTCGTTTGGCATGAAGAAAAAGCCAGCCTCGAGTACTCGCTGGTCGAACAACTGGCCGAAGTGATTCCTGGCGTGCTGCTGCTTACCGCCACCCCGGAACAACTGGGCCAGGACAGCCACTTCGCCCGCCTGCGCCTGCTGGACCCGAACCGTTTCCATGACCTGCACGCCTTCCGTGCCGAGAGCGAGAACTATCGCCCGGTGGCCGAAGCCGTTCAGGAGTTGCTGGACAAAGGTCGCCTGTCCCCGGCGGCACACAAAACCATCCAGGGTTTCCTCGGCAACGAAGGCGAAGCCCTGCTGAGCGCCGTCAACGATGGCGACGCTGAAGCCAGTGCGCGCCTGGTACGCGAACTGCTGGACCGCCACGGCACTGGCCGCGTGCTGTTTCGCAACACCCGCGCCGCCGTACAGGGCTTCCCGGAGCGCAAGCTGCACGCCTACCCACTGCCGTGCCCAGACGAATACCTCGAGCTGCCGCTGGGCGAACACGCCGAGTTGTACCCGGAGGTCAGCTTCCAGTCGCAACCCGATATCGACGAAGAGCAGCGCTGGTGGCGCTTCGATCCTCGGGTCGAGTGGCTGATCGACCAGTTGAAAATGCTCAAGCGCACCAAAGTCCTGGTGATCTGCGCCCATGCCGAAACTGCCATGGACCTGGAAGACGCCCTGCGCGTGCGCTCCGGCATCCCGGCCACGGTGTTCCACGAGGGCATGAACATTCTCGAACGGGACCGCGCTGCTGCGTACTTTGCCGATGAAGAGTTTGGTGCCCAAGTGCTGATCTGTTCGGAAATCGGCAGTGAAGGTCGCAACTTTCAGTTCTCCCATCATTTGGTGCTGTTCGACCTGCCGTCTCACCCGGACTTGCTGGAACAGCGGATCGGCCGTCTGGACCGGATCGGCCAGAAGCATGTAATCGAACTGCACGTGCCGTATCTGGAAACCAGCCCGCAAGAGCGACTGTTCCAGTGGTACCACGAAGCGCTGAACGCCTTCCTCAATACGTGCCCGACCGGTAACGCCTTGCAGCATCAGTTTGGACCACGCCTGCTGCCGCTGCTGGAAAACGCCGACGACGGCGAGTGGCAAGCAATAATCGACGAAGCCCGCGCCGAACGTGAGCGCCTGGAAGCCGAACTGCACACCGGTCGCGACCGTTTGCTGGAGCTCAATTCCGGTGGTGCTGGTGAAGGTGACGCGTTGGTGGAAGACATCCTTGAGCAAGATGACCAGTTCGCCCTGCCGATCTATATGGAAACCCTTTTCGACGCCTTCGGCATCGACAGTGAAGACCATTCGGAAAACGCGCTGATCCTCAAGCCCAGCGAAAAAATGCTCGACGCCAGCTTCCCCCTCGGCGACGACGAAGGCGTGACCATTACCTACGATCGCAACCAGGCGCTGTCTCGCGAAGATATGCAGTTCATCACTTGGGAGCATCCGATGGTCCAGGGAGGCATGGATCTGGTGCTGTCCGGTTCCATGGGCAACACCGCCGTGGCGCTGATCAAGAACAAGGCGCTCAAGCCAGGTACCGTATTGCTGGAGTTGCTCTACGTCAGTGAAGTGGTTGCCCCACGCTCATTGCAACTGGGCCGTTACCTGCCACCGGCCGCGCTGCGTTGCCTGCTGGATGCCAACGGTAATGACTTGTCCGGCCGGGTGTCGTTCGAAACCTTGAATGACCAATTGGAAAGCGTGCCACGGGCCAGCGCCAACAAGTTCATCCAGGCCCAGCGCGACCAACTGACGCCACGGATCAACGCCGGAGAGGAGAAAATCACCTCGCGTCACGCCGAGCGTGTGGCCGAGGCACAGCGCCGCCTGGCCGCCGATACCGATGAAGAACTGGCGCGCCTGACGGCCCTGCAAGCGGTCAACCCGACCGTGCGTGACAGCGAACTGGTTGCCCTGCGCCAACAACGCGAGCAAGGCCTGGCCATGCTCGAAAAGGCGGCGCTGCGACTGGAAGCAATTCGGGTGCTGGTAGCGGGTTGATTAGCGCCCTGCCCTGCTGAACAAAAAGGCTCGCATAATCGGGCCTTTTTTATTCCTGTAGCCGCTGGCGTAGCCTGCGATCGGCTGCGCAGCAGTCGTTTGGGCCTTGAGATTGCTGAAGGTCCTGCGGCCCTTATCGCAGCCTCGTG
>NZ_WLYI01000024.1 GCF_009707515.1 Pseudomonas karstica
GATCGACGGTCCTTGTAGCCGCTGTCGAGGCACGAGGCTGCGATAAGGGCCGCAGGACCTTCAGCGATTCCAAGGCCCAAACGACTGCTGCGCAGCCGATCGCAGGCTGCGCCAGCGGCTACAAGTGATCAATCAAACATGAACCGCGCCTGCACCTCAAACTGGCTCGCCGGCATCGGCCGTCCGAACAGGTAGCCTTGAACCTCGTCGCAACCGTGCTCGCGCAGGAAGTCCAGTTGCTCATGGGTTTCCACGCCTTCGGCGATCACCGCCAGGTTCAGGCTATGAGCCATGGCGATGATCGCCCGGGCGATCTGCGCGTCCTGCTCGCCGTAGGGCAGGCCATCCACAAACGAGCGGTCGATTTTCAGTACGTCGATAGGGAATTGCTTGAGATAGTTCAGTGATGAATAACCGGTGCCGAAGTCGTCTACTGCGATGCTCAGGCCGAGGTTTTTCAGGCTGGCGAGGATCTGCATCGCTTCGTTGACTTCGCGCATCAGGATACTTTCGGTCAACTCCAGCTCCAGGCAGGCCGGTGGCAGGCCAGTGTCCTTGAGGATGGTGGCAATACGGGTGCCCAGTTGGCCGTCGGAGAACTGCCGGGCGGAAATATTCACCGAGACCTTGGGCACCCGCACCTTGTTCTGGTGCCAGGACTTGAGCTGGCGGCAGGCTTCGCTAATCACCCAGTCGCCCACATCCACCACCAACCCAAGTTCTTCCAACACCGGGATGAAGTCACCTGGCGGTACCAGCCCGCGACGCGGGTGGCTCCAGCGCAGCAAGGCTTCGGCGCCAGTCAGGCGTTTGCCGTCGCCGCTGAACTGAGGTTGGTAATAGAGTACGAATTGGTTCTGGTCCAAGGCGTGGCGCAGGTCGCTTTCCAGCTCCAGGCGCTCCAGGGCGCTGGCGTTCATGTCGGCTTGGTAGAACTGGAAGTTGTTCTTGCCGCGTTCCTTGGCGTGGTACATGGCCGTGTCGGCGTTTTTCATCAGTTGGCTCAGTTCGTTGCCGTCCTGGGGGCTCAAGGCGATGCCGATACTGGCGGTGACAAAAAACTCGCGACCTTCCAACACAAACGGTGTCACCAGGCTGGCCAGGATTTGCTCGGCCACATGGATCGCCCGGTTCAATGCTATTTCCCGGCTGCCCCGTGGCTGCAGGAGCAAGGTGAACTCGTCGCCGCCCATACGCGCCACGGTGTCGTCTTCGGCTACGCAGCCCAGCAGGCGGGTGGCCATTTCCTTGAGCATGCGGTCGCCGGCGGCGTGGCCCAGGGAGTCGTTGATCGGCTTGAAGCGGTCCAGGTCGAGGAACATCAGCACCACCCACGACTTCTGCCGTTCCGCCGATTGCAAGGCCGTGTGCAATCGGTCCTGGAACAGCGTGCGGTTGGGCAGGTGGGTCAGGGCGTCGTAATAAGCCAGGCGGTGGATGCGTTGCTCGCTGGCTTTGCGCTCGCTGATATCACTGAAAAAACACACGTAGCTGGCCAGGTCGCCTTCGTCATCGAATACAGCCGTAATGCCCACCCAGGCCGGGTAATGCTCGCCATTACGGCGCTTGAGCCAGACTTCACCTTCCCAGGTGCTGTGCTGGTGCAGTTGCTTGAGCACATAGCGCAGGTGGGCTTCTTGTTGCTCGTCGACGGTGAGCAGGTTCGGCAGTTGATCGAGCACATCGGCCACTGCATAACCGCTGACTCGGCTGAACGCTTCGTTAGCCTGGACGATATAGCCGGCCGGGTCGGTGATCAGGATCGCCGAGGTGGAGTGCTCAAACACCGTGGCCGCCATGCGCAGGTCTTTTTCGGCGCGGCGTTGCTGGCTGATGTCACGGCCCACCCCCAGGATACCTTCGAAGGTGCCGTGCTCATCCCATACCAGCACCACTCGCAGCTCGATGGGTACTTTGCGCCCGTCGGCCCGTAGGCAATCGAACAGAAACAACTGGGTCTCTACCTTGTTGCGTAGCCTGGCCAGCGCCTCGGGATCGCCCAGGGCGCGGCTGACGTGCTCCATCAAGGTGTAGATGCCGGTCAATTGCTGGGGGTTGGCGATGATCGATTGCCAGCCGTTCTTGAAGATCCAATCCACGTCATAGCCCAACACTGCGTTGACCGAAGGGCTGACGTAGTTGAGGGCCAATTGACTGTCGGTGGAGCAAATCACGTCGCTGATGCTTTCCGCCAGCATACGGTAGCGCTGTTCGCTTTCGCGCAAGGATTCGCTGGCTTCGATCTGGTCGGTGATGTCCTTGGCCACGCCAATGATGCGTGTGACCTGCTCGGATTTGCCCTGGGCCAGGGCTTGTTCGCGGATCTCGAAACGTCGCCATTGATTGTTGCGGTGGCGAAAGCGCAGTTGGCATTGCAGTTGGCTGAAGTAGCCATTTTCACGTTGTTGCTGGCGCAGGTCATGGTAATGCCCGGCATCCTCGGGGTGCAGCAGGATTTCCCAGAAGTACTCGCCCATCTGCTGCAATTCGGGCTTGTTATAGCCCAGGGTATGTCCCAGATGATGGTTGCTGAAAATCATTCGCTGACTGATCACGTCCTGCACGTACAGGTGATCGGGCACGGTGCGCACCACGTCCGACCAGAATCCCTCACGTTCCACCAAGGACAACTCGATCAGCTTGCGGCTGGTGATGTCGCTGATACTGAGGATTACGGCCTTATAGTCGCGCTGTTCTTCCGGCAGGCGCATGACCAGCCACAGGTACTGGTCATTGCCGTCGATATCGTTGAGCTGGATTTCCAGTTCCAGTTGTTTTTGCTGGGTCAGTACTGCTTCGAGCAGTTGATAGCCGATAGCAGCGGCGTTCAGCGGGGCCCCATCGATCAGCCGCTCCCAGGCCTGTTCGCAGGACGCTACGTTGAGCAGGCGCACCGCTACTTGGTTGATTTCGGTGATGCGCAACTCCTTGAGCAGCTGCTGGCGCTGCTCCGGGTTGTTTCTCAGCCAGTCCTGCAGTTGCTTGCCGGTTTGCAAGTGCGCCCTGTCAAAGAACACCTGCAGGCCCGAGAGGTCGAGCACGCACAAGGCCACGCCGGTACCTTCGAAAATGTCCTGATAACGGCGGCGTCCTTCATGAACCTGGCGCTGGCGGCGGCGTATGTTCAGTAGAGCGATCAGCGGAATCAGGGACAATGCCAGGCCCAACAGGCATTTGCCTATAAATGCAGGCAGCAGTTGCTCCAGTACCGCGGCTCGATCAAACAGGCCGCGCAACTGCCAGTCGCTTTTACTCAGGGGCGTGATCAGCACACTTTGGTTCAGTTCCTGCGGGGTCAGCGCGGTGCTCCATTGGGGCGCCACCCCGTTGTCACGGCTGACGATCCGGTGGTTCAAGCGATTCTCAATGAGCCACATTGGCCGTTGGCCGTGGCCGTCCTGGCGGGTCAGATTGGCCAGGTAGTTGGGCGCCAGGCGCAAGGCCCAGTACACCTTGGCCCCGCCGCTGGGCTGATTGAGCAGCAGGTAGATGACGGTGCCATCGTTGTTGTTGTTGTTGTTGTTGTTGTTGTTGTTGTTGTTGTTGTTGTTGCTCAAATAATAGGACTGGGCATGGCTGCGCTTGATCAGTTCCGTCAGCCAGGCGCTGTCCTGGCTGTCGTCGGCGCTGTCACTGATTATCGCGCCGCTGGGGGCGAGCAGGGCGACACTGCGCAGTTCCGGCAAGGAGTGTTGCAGGGTACGCATCAGGGCTTGCTGTTGTTCAGTGTTACGCGGTGGCTCGACGATTGGCAGCAGGTTGAGGGCGATCTGCGCACTCAGGGCCATATTCAGGCTGATCTGTTCGGCCAGGTCGGCGCTGTAGTCGATGGTGTATTGCTGTTGGTTTTTCTGGTTCTGCTGCAGTTGGTCCAACAGTTGCCAGAACAATAACGCGAGCAACAGCAGAACCAGCGTCGCCAATGCGCCCTTGAGGGTTCCGTACAGGGGCGCTCCCGGCGCAATATGAGCTGCGCGCAGAGGAGTAGGCTGTGTGGCGTTGGGCAAGCTGTAATCCTGCGGTTTGGCTGGACTGGCGCGTGACGAGCACTATAAGCCGGGCGCCCGGAGGGCGGCTAGCATGCCTTGTGTTGTGGCAAAGTGCCAGCTCTGCTTGGCTGGACTGCCCACACGCATTCAGGTAGCTTTGCCGGTTACGCGAGGGCGTTCCAGCCCCAGACAATCAGGCTTTTTCCGCACGCAGGCATTGATCATCGTCAACGGCCCGCGCCGCGCATGGCCTGGCACGGGCTTCGCCCGCTTAATTCATCAGTTACTGACGCTAGGTTCACCATGGCTCAATACGTATTCACCATGCATCGGCTGGGAAAAGTAGTTCCGCCGAAGCGGGAAATCCTGAAAAATATTTCGCTGTCTTTCTTCCCCGGCGCCAAGATCGGCGTGCTCGGTCTTAACGGTTCGGGTAAGTCCACACTGTTGAAAATCATGGCCGGCGTCGACACCGAGTTCGACGGCGAAGCCCGCCCGATGCCCGACCTGAACATCGGCTACCTGCCGCAGGAACCGATCCTGGACCCGGCCAAGACCGTGCGTGAAGTGGTCGAGGAAGCGGTCAGCGTGATCAAGAACGCCCAGGCTCGCCTGGACGAGGTCTACGCAGCCTACGCCGAACCGGATGCCGACTTCGACAAGTTGGCCGCTGAACAAGCCAAGCTCGAAGCCATCTTGCAGGCCAGCGACGGCCACAACCTGGAGCGCCAACTGGAAGTGGCCGCCGATGCGCTGCGCCTGCCGGCGTGGGACGCCAAGGTCGAGCACCTGTCCGGTGGTGAAAAACGTCGCGTGGCCTTGTGCCGCCTGCTGCTGTCCGCCCCGGACATGCTGCTGCTCGACGAGCCGACCAACCACCTGGACGCCGACTCTGTCGCCTGGCTGGAACATTTCCTCCACGACTTCCCGGGCACTGTGGTTGCGATCACGCACGACCGTTACTTCCTGGACAACGTCGCGGGCTGGATCCTGGAACTCGACCGTGGCGCCGGTATCCCTTACGAGGGTAACTACTCCGGTTGGCTGGAAGCCAAGTCCGACCGCCTGGCCGCTGAATCCAAGCAGCAGTCGGCCCATGAAAAGGCCATGAAAGACGAACTGGAATGGGTACGAAAAGGCGCCAAGGCGCGTCAGTCGAAATCCAAGGCCCGTCTGCAACGCTTCGAGGAAATGCAGTCCCAGGAATTCCAGAAGCGCAGCGAGACCAATGAAATCTACATCCCGGCTGGTCCGCGCCTGGGTGACAAGGTCATCGAATTCAAGAACGTCTCCAAGGGCTACGGCGATCGCGTGCTGATCGACAACCTGTCGTTCTCCATGCCTAAAGGCGCCATTGTTGGCGTGATCGGCGGTAACGGTGCGGGTAAGTCCACGCTGTTTCGCATGCTGATGGGCAAGGAACAACCGGACTCTGGCACCATCGAAGTCGGCGAAACCGTGCAGTTGGCCTGTGTTGACCAGAGCCGTGACGACCTCGACGGCAGCAAAACCGTGTTCCAGCAGATTTCCGACGGCTCTGACCAGATCCGTATCGGCAACTATGAAATTCCGTCGCGTACCTACGTCGGCCGTTTCAACTTCAAGGGCGGCGACCAGCAGAAGTTCGTCAAGGACCTGTCCGGTGGTGAGCGCGGTCGCTTGCACCTGGCCCTGACCTTGAAAGAGGGCGGCAACGTCCTGTTGCTCGATGAACCGTCCAACGACCTCGACGTGGAAACCCTGCGTTCCCTGGAAGAAGCCTTGCTGGACTTCCCGGGCGCCGCCATTGTGATCTCTCACGATCGGTGGTTCCTTGACCGCGTCGCGACCCACATCCTGGCGTACGAAGACGACTCCCAAGCAGTGTTCTTCGAAGGCAACTACACCGAGTACGAAGCGGATCGCAAGAAGCGTTTGGGCGAAGCAGCTGCCCAGCCGCACCGTGTACGGCACAAAAAACTGGCCTGATATAGGGTGCTGGTTTGAAAACGCGGAGCCTTCGGGCTCCGTTTTTTTGCACGCTCGTTCCCACACTTTGATCGTTCCCACGCTCTGCGTGGGAATGCATCCTGTGACGCTCCGCGTCACCATTACGCAGTACTTGAGCCATGCGCCGACTGGTGGAGCGTGAAGTGTCTTGGCCGGCATTCCCACGCGAAGTAAGCGGTCACCAGGTTGTTTCATGCTGGTGCATTGCTCTCAACTTACCTCCCTGTTTAAGTGCAAAATCCCCATAAAATTCAATTTATTTATACTTATTGCACCTTTTAAATTCACAAATGCGACATTTTGTTCTGTCGTGGTGCGACATGAATTGCTAAAGTCCGGTTCAAATACTCCTTAATGACAATAAATTTCCCGAGATTTTTCATGATTGAATCCGTTGAATCCTTCCTTGCCCGTCTCAAAAAACGCGACCCGGACCAACCGGAGTTCCACCAGGCGGTAGAAGAGGTCCTACGTAGTTTGTGGCCGTTTCTTGAGGCTAATACCCACTACCTGAGCTCGGGTATTCTGGAGCGGATTTGCGAGCCGGAGCGCGCCATTGTATTTCGGGTGTCCTGGGTCGATGACCAAGGCAAGGTGCAGGTCAATCGCGGGTTTCGCATCCAGATGAACAGCGCCATCGGCCCCTATAAAGGTGGCCTGCGCTTCCACCCGTCGGTAAACCTGGGTGTGCTGAAATTCCTCGCCTTTGAACAAACCTTCAAGAACTCCCTGACGTCGCTGCCCATGGGGGGCGGCAAGGGCGGTTCGGACTTTGACCCCAAGGGCAAGAGCGACGCCGAAGTCATGCGCTTCTGCCAGGCCTTCATGAGTGAGTTGTATCGCCATATCGGTGCGGACGTGGATGTACCGGCCGGTGATATCGGTGTCGGGGCCCGGGAGATCGGCTTCCTGTTTGGTCAGTACAAGCGCCTGAGCAACCAGTTCACCTCGGTACTCACCGGCAAGGGCATGACCTATGGCGGCAGCCTGATTCGCCCGGAGGCCACCGGTTTTGGCTGTGTGTATTTCGCTGAAGAAATGCTCAAGCGCCAAGGGTTGCGAGTGGAGGGCAAGCGCGTAGCCATCTCCGGTTCCGGCAATGTCGCTCAATACGCGGCTCGCAAGGTCATGGACCTGGGCGGCAAGGTGATTTCCCTGTCCGACTCTGAAGGCACCCTGTACTGCGAAAGCGGTCTCACCGAGGAGCAATGGTCAGCGTTGATGGTGCTCAAAAACACCCAGCGCGGCCGCATCAGCGAGTTGGCCGGGCGTTTCGGCCTGGAGTTCCGTGCCGGTAAAGCGCCGTGGGAACTGGTCTGCGACATTGCCCTGCCATGCGCCACCCAGAACGAACTGGACGCCGAAGCCGCGCGCACGCTGTTGCGCAATGGCTGCGTGTGCGTGGCCGAAGGTGCCAACATGCCCACCACTCTTGAGGCTGTGGATATCTTTATCGACGCAGGCATCCTGTTCGCTCCGGGCAAGGCTTCCAACGCTGGCGGCGTGGCAGTGAGTGGCCTGGAAATGTCGCAGAACGCCATGCGCTTGCTGTGGACCGCCGGTGAAGTGGACAGCAAGCTGCATCACATCATGCAATCGATCCACCATGCTTGCGTGCACTATGGCGAAGAAAATGGCCGGATCAACTACGTCAAGGGCGCGAATATCGCAGGCTTTGTGAAAGTGGCGGATGCGATGCTCGCCCAGGGCATCGTTTAAACCTCGGGCTCTATGCGCAGGACCTCGATCAACTGGTCGCCGATGGGGCGCTTCCACAGCACCTCGTCGCCTACTTGGGCACCCAGCAACGCCCGGCCCAAGGGCGAGCCCCAGTTGATCAGGCCCGCGGGGGCATCCGCCTGGTCTTCACCCACCAGTTGAATGCGCTGCTCCTCATCTTGTTCATTGGCAAAAGTCACCCAACTGCCGATCTGCACCTTATCGGTGGAGGTTGCCGGGGCCACCACCAAGGCACTTTGCAGGCGCTGGTTGAAGTAACGCAAATCCCGCTCAAGATCGGCTTGGCGTTGTTTATCGGCCTGCTCGCCCTTGGCGGACTCTTCGTCGTGCTCCTGTTGTAACAGGGCCACCTTGGCGTGCAACTGCGCAAGCCCCTGGGCCGTGAGGTGATTGGGTTGCGCACTGACCTGGCGCTCCACCGGCTGGCTGGCCTGGGCAGCGGCGCTGTCTTCGTTGACGAAAGCTCGACTCATGAGATTCTCCTGCTATGGAGTTTGGGCCATGGTCGCAGGCGTTTAGTTTTGATGGATGTCTGAAAGCGACCTATTGCGAGCGATGGGTGTTCGTTCCCACGCGCAGCAAAGGAGTGCCGCTTTGGAGGCTCTTGATTTATTAGTAGTGATACCACTTCACTTCAAGCATCACCTCATTCACCGGCGTGGCCAAGTGGCTGAACTCCCGCTGGGCACTGAGGCGCAGGCCGAGGTTGCGTGACAGTTCCCACTGCTGATTCAGGCTGATACTACGCCGCACTTCGCCATTGGTGAAGAAGTCGCCCTTAGCTTCCAGGCTGAAGTTACCCAGCGGATTTTTCCACAGTACGCCGGTATTGAAGCCGACCGCGGGGGAGATGAATTCGTCGAAGTCACTGTTGTGCTCCACCCGCACGGTGCCCAGGGCGAAGCCGAGCATGTCGTCGCGCAGTTGCCAGGTACCGCCGGCACCGCCGTTGACGTGGCTGACCAGGGTTTCGTCATCGTGTTTGCCCGGCACGCGTTCAAGCCCGCCGGTGACTTGCCAGGACAATGGCTGCAAGAGTTCATTGCGCGGTGTCAGTGAGCGAATGGTCGCCAAGTCCAGTTGTTGCAACTGCCAGTGGTTACCTTCGTACTGGCGCAGTTTCATCTGCAGGATTTCGATCTGCGCACCCAGGGGGAAGCCTTCGGCGTTGTCGTTGAGGTCGTGGTAAGCCATACGCAGGCCGTATTCGCCGAAGGCCTTGTCGCCACGGGTGCCGATGCCGGCTTGCCAGGTGCGAGACTCATGGCCGTTTTCGGGTAGGCCGGGACGTTCGATTTTCAGGTCCGGCGCCGGGTTCTGATTGATCGCCCGCAGCAGTTCGAAGCTGCGTTGGGAGCGCTCTGTATCGCGCTCCAGACCGTTGGCGCGGTAACGGCCGAGGCGGTAGGCGGCGTCGATGATCAGGGCCTGGCGGTCTTTGGCGATGGCCTTGAAGGTCGGCTCCTGTAACTGCTTCTGGTCGTCGCTGACTTTCAGCACCCATTGTTGTTCATCGTTATCCAGCGGCCTGGCGCGCTCCAGCAGCTCGCGCTCGCGGGAGGGCCGGTAATCGATCTTCTCCACCAGGCCCGCGTCTTTCACCGCCTTGACCGTATCGGTAGGAATGGCGGTCAGGGGGAACTGCTCGGTCAGCCGCAGGCCCGGTCGAGCCACCTGCAACAGTTCCAGCAGCCGGTAGGAGCAGTTTTCATCAAAGAAAAAATAGTCGAACTGGATCTGCTTGAGCTCCCACACGTGTTCGACCATGCGCTCGGTCTCGACCTGGGTCAGGTTTAGCCGGTATTCCCACAGGTCGCGGTTCTCGAGGCTGCGGTATTCCGAGAGCTTTTCCTGGTAAGGCACCAGGGCAAACAGGCCGGGATAGCCGCCCATCAGGCCTTTCCAGGCGTAAAGGATGCTGTTGTCCGAGCCTTCGATATAGGCGCCGAAATTGATGGCATAGCTGAGCAGGGCGGTATTGTTGCTCTGTACGTCAGCCTGGTCGATACGCAGCAAGGTATGGCCGAACATCGACGACGGGCTGTTGAGGTAGGCCGCCGGGAAAATCATCACGGCACTGTGGGGCGCGACGTCCTTGAACCATTGTTTGAATTCTTTACAGTCCACGGCCGGCAGGTCAGTCAGTTGCAACTGATCCTTGAGCCAGCGGGTACGCGCCGGGTAAACGCATTGGGCCTGTTTTTCGCCGAGACTGGCGGGGGCGTAAAGTGCCTGTACGGTAGCCTTGAGCTCCGCGTCCGGATGGTGGGGACCTTCTTCTGCGAGGAAGAATTTCTTGTCGCTGACATAGCTGCGCCAGCCTTTGAGCTTGCCGGCTTCGTAGTGCCCCAGGGATAGCCAGAACGGGTCGTTGGCCAATTGCTGCAAACGTTGATCATCAAGGTGCGGCGCCGCATGCAGCGGGGCGCAGGCGAAAAGAGCCAGGCAGGCAAGGCGTTTGAGCATAGGGGCAACTTAAGTCGGAATAAAAAACACGCCCGAAGTAGGGGCGAGGCGGGCCGCTGCAAAAAATAAAACCCGCGCCTCGAAAGGCGCGGGTGGCTCGAGCTTAAGCCTGGGTTGTGTATTTTGCCAGGCGGGCGTCGCTTTTCAGGACTGCGATGGTGTTGGTATGCACGTCCTCTGCGGTCACGTCAGCTTTGCTGAAAATTTGTTGGAAATGCTCATGAGTGACCGCTGCGAAATGCTCGCGATCTTCAGGCGCAACGCCTAGAACTACGGCATAGGTAGTCAGCGCTTCGCCGTTACCTTTAGCCATGTCTTCGGACAGCTCGTTCATCATGCCATTCATGGCAATCCACGACTTGCCGCCGTAGGACAGGGCGCTGTTGGTGCTACAACCGTTGGTGCCCGAGGTCATGCCGAAAGTGGCGTTGCCAGAGGTGCCGTTGGTGGTGGAAGCCAGGAAGTGGGCAGGAGTGCCGCGCTGGCCTTCGAATAGCATGTTGCCCCAACCGCAGTTCGGGCCACCTGGCGCTTCAGCCATTGCATTGAGGGAGACGACGGTGAAGAGAGTACCGAGAAGGATCCGTTTCATAGCTTTGTTCTCTTTGTGTGCAAACCAATGGACAAGGGTTCAGGTGCCTCGCAGCACCCTAGGGGTCGGTTATTAATCCAACCCGCGCAATTTGGAGTTTAGGCACGATCTAAGGGTTCCGTGATTTTTTGTAAAACAATCAGCCTGGTCTTGTTTTTTTGTAGGATGCTTCTTGTACATATGTTTTCCCTAAGTCGTGCCTTGCCAGGCAACCATACCCGGCGCCAGAATGCCGTCATCTGCCCTGCTTGATGTAAGGAAGCCCGATGCCTGATCCTGTTACTGCCAGCTTGCGTCTAGCGCCCGAAGCGCTGACTCGTCCCTTCTCCGCTGAACAGTTCAGCTTCTCGACTACCAATGATTTGGAGCCCTTTCGCGGTGTGCTTGGCCAGGAACGTGCGGTCGAAGCCTTGCAGTTCGGTGTGGCTATGCCACGCCCCGGTTACAACGTATTTGTCATGGGGGAGCCTGGTACCGGGCGCTTTTCGTTCGTCAAACGCTACCTCAAGGCCGAAGGTAAACGCCTGCAGACTCCGGCGGACTGGGTCTACGTCAATAATTTCGACGAGCCTCGGGAGCCGCGTGCGCTGGAGTTGCCTTCAGGGGGCGCAGCGGCGTTCATTGCCGATATCAACGGCCTGATCGATAACCTGGTGGCGACTTTTCCAGCGGTTTTTGAGCACCCCACTTATCAACAGCGTAAAAGCGCCATCGACCGTGCTTTCAACCAGCGGTATGACCGTGCCCTGGATGTGATCGAGCGCCTGGCCCTGGAAAAGGACGTGGCGCTGTACCGTGACAGCTCCAACATTGCGTTTACCCCCATGCTGGATGGCAAGGCGCTGGACGAGGCTGAGTTCTCGCAACTGCCGGAAACCGATCGCGAGCGTTTTCACGCCGATATCTCCGAGCTGGAAGAGCGTCTCAACGAGGAGCTGGCCAGCCTTCCCCAGTGGAAGCGTGAGTCCAATAACCAACTGCGTCAGTTCAACGAAGAAACCATCACCCTGGCCTTGCAACCGTTGCTGGCGCCGCTGTCGGAGAAGTACGCGGAGAACGCCGGCGTTTGCGGTTACCTGCAAGCCATGCAGGTCTACCTGCTGAAAACGGTGGTTGAGCAGTTGGTGGACGACGCAAAAACCGATGCCCAGGCACGCAAGCTGTTGGAAGAGCAGTATTGCCCGAGCCTGGTGGTCGGCCATCCGGTCAACGGTGGTGCGCCGGTGGTGTTCGAGCCTCATCCGACCTACGACAACCTGTTCGGCCGGATCGAATACAGCACTGACCAGGGCGCGCTGTACACCACTTATCGGCAGTTGCGCCCGGGTGCCTTGCACCGCGCCAACGGCGGCTTCCTGATCCTTGAAGCGGAAAAAATGCTCAGCGAGCCTTTTGTCTGGGACGCGCTCAAACGCGCCCTGCAGTCGCGCAAGCTGAAGATGGAATCACCGTTGGGTGAATTGGGCCGCCTGGCGACCGTAACCCTGAGCCCGCAAGTGATTCCGTTGCAGGTCAAGGTCATTATTATCGGCGCCCGCTCGCTGTACTACACGCTGCAAGACCTGGATCCGGACTTCCAGGAGATGTTCAGGGTGCTGGTGGATTTCGATGAAGATATCCCGATGGTCGATGAAAGCCTGGAGCAGTTCGCCCAGTTGCTGAAAACCCGCACCTCGGAAGAGGGCATGGCGCCATTGACCTCTGATGCGGTAGCGCGGCTGGCCACGTACAGCGCACGCTTGGCTGAGAATCAGGGGCGTTTGTCGGCGCGGATCGGTGATCTGTTCCAACTGGTCAGCGAGGCGGACTTCATCCGTCACCTGGCGGGGGATGAACGGACCGATGCCGGGCATATCGAGCGCGCGCTCAAGGCCAAGGCCACGCGCACCGGGCGGGTTTCGGCGCGGATTCTCGATGACATGCTCGCCGGAGTCATCCTGATCGATACCGCCGGCGCTGCGGTGGGTAAGTGCAACGGGCTGACGGTGCTGGAAGTGGGTGATTCCGCCTTTGGTGTACCTGCGCGGATTTCTGCCACGGTATACCCGGGTGGCAGTGGCATCGTTGATATCGAGCGCGAAGTCAATCTTGGGCAACCGATTCACTCCAAGGGCGTGATGATCCTCACCGGGTACCTGGGCAGTCGCTATGCCCAGGAGTTTCCGTTGGCAATCTCGGCGAGCATCGCTCTGGAGCAGTCTTACGGTTATGTCGACGGTGACAGTGCGTCACTGGGCGAAGCGTGCACCTTGATTTCGGCCCTGTCGAAGACCCCACTCAAGCAATGTTTTGCCATCACCGGTTCCATCAACCAGTTTGGTGAAGTGCAGGCAGTGGGTGGGGTCAACGAGAAGATCGAAGGCTTCTTCCGCCTGTGCGAGGCGCGTGGCCTGACCGGTGAGCAAGGGGCGATCATTCCCCAGGCCAACGTTGCGACGTTGATGCTTGATGAGAAGGTGTTGCAGGCCGTGCGAGCGGGATTGTTCCATGTCTACGCCGTGCGCCAGGCGGATGAAGCACTCAGCTTGCTGGTGGGTGAGCCAGCCGGTGAGCCGAACGAGCAGGGGGAGTTTCCGGAAGGTAGTGTCAATGCACGGGTGGTGGAGCGTCTGCGGGCGATTGCCGAGATGATCAGTGAGGATGACCTCAAGGAGGCTGAGAAGGAGTTGGCGCTACAGGCGTTGGCCGAGGCTAAACCGAGCTGAGTGGTAGCCGCTGCCGAGGCATGAGGCTGCGAGGGGCTGGCCCCAAGGGGCGGTCCTGCGGACACGCATCGCAGCCTCGTACCTTGGCAGCAGCTACAGCAGTACCCGTTGGTCTCTGCCGCCTTGGTTTATAGCGGTTTTCTTCTATTCTCAGTTCAAGGGAAATCAACAGGAGTCGCTGGATCGCAATAGTCTCGCCTCTGGAGGCTGAATACTGGATCTACCGAGGGGTGCCGACATGACGCGCAACCTTTGCCTCACCCGCCATTGCCTGGGCTTGGTCACCCGGATCGAATGTTCCATTCGCCCGCTTGCGGGGGATACCGGTATGTGGACCTTGTTGTTTGCCGCCGGGATGACCGGCGAGCAGCCCTCGACCATCAAGTCCCAGGGCCCGTTTCATGGGCCGTTCGTCGCTGAAACCATCCTTGAATCCATCGTGGAAAGCCTGAGCCTGCATGGCTATCAGTTGGCCGATGATCCGCAAACCTGGTGCTTGCACATGCAGGCGCACTTACGCCAGCTCAATGGTGGTCGGCAGCGGGTGCTCAGCGATATCCGATAAGCGCAGGAGCGGTCAGAAGCCCTGCTTATGGCTGGGTCGCGGGCGCGGCCTCGGGCTTGTCCAGCTTCACCTCAAACCCATACTCCACTGTGCTCAGGTCGTTGCGCTGGTAGGTTTCCAGCAGAGTCGGCTGACCATAGAAGTAGTGCACATCAAACAGCACCGGGCCGTATTCCTCGCCGCGGTGACTAACGGCAAGGATTTCTTTCAAATAGTCGCCGCTGGCGTCCTTGGCAAAAAAGCGCCAGCTATCGGAAGGAAATAGCTGTTGGTCGACCACCAACGCATTGCCCTGCAGCTCCAGCCCCTTGGGCAGTTGCCCGGCGTTGAGCGTGCCTTGTTCAATGGTCGCCAGGAACAGCGGGATAGAGCCCACCGCAAAGGCTGGGTTGTCGGGGAACAGATTGAGATCATAGGTGATGGTGCCGCGGACCGGATCGACTTCGAAAGCCTCGTCCGGCAGTTCGATCGGCTCGCCACGCTTGCCCTCGTCATCGGAGGTGAAGAAGGTGACGGGTGCTCTGTTGCTGTTGCGCGTATTGCCCAGCAAGTCGTCGTTGAACGTGAAGGGGTGATCGAACTCGATACGTGCTGCACTGGCGTCTTCTACTGACTGGCTGATGCTGACGCTGTTTTTCAGCTGCTCCCTGGAAAGCGTGGCGTCCTTGAGCCAGGTGGCCAACTGGTCGTCATGCACCGTCACTGGCATGGGCAGGCTTTGCACGGTTTTTTCCAGGCTGCTCTTGTCGAAGCGGCGTATCGGCAGTTCCAGGTCCTTGCGGGTGGTCGTGGCTTGGGAGAAGTCGAGTACGCTGACCTGCACATTATCGATCAGGCCATTGAAGTACAGCTTGGTGTAATGGCTCTGTTGGTGTTCGAAAGCATCCTGTTCGTCTTCCAGTCGTTTCTCAAAGGTGTCGGACCAGGTTTTCTGCTTCTGCATTGCGGCCAGTTGTTTCTCATAGAACGCCAGTTGCGTGGCGTTTTCGTTGATCGAGCCTGAGCGCGATAGAAATTGCCCAGTAGTGTCCCGGGCCTGCACCAGCAGCGGGTTGGGGGGCTCGTCACCGACGTCCGCTGCCAGCGGAGCGCTGTTGGTCAGTTCGATCTCGGCGTAGTTCTTTTCCAGGGCCAGCAGGGTGACGGTGATGTTTTCTTCGGTGCGCTTGTGGCCCACGTCCTTTTTCGACAGGTCGAAGGTGAAGACCTTGCGCGGTGCGATCACTTCAATCTGGCCCTTGAGAGTGACGGGTTGCGGCTGGCTCTTGTTGTCGGTCTCGATGCCTTCGATGAACGGGTAGCTCACCGTCAGGTCATCCGGGTTGGTCAGGTTGGAACTGGTGGGACTCAACTGTATGCCGGGATCGGTTTCCGACCATTCTGGCTGGAAGGGGATGACCTTGTTATTGCTCAAGGTCACCGATTGCCATTCCAGGCCAATGGGGAAGGGGAACGGGTCAGGCAGGTTGAAGCTGAAGGGGAAGACCGGCTGCAGGTCTGTCAGGTAGTCGGAGTTGGAAGCCTTGCGCAGGACAAATAGACCATTGATATAGGTGTCTACCAGCGCCTGGGGCGTGGGATAGTGCTTGAACAGCGCCAGGCGGTTTTCGCTGTATTCGGTCTCGATGGGCTTGGTGCTGAGCTTGACCCGAGCCCGCTCCAGCAATAGCAGCGAGCCGCCGAGGTCGGCCACGGCCTCCTTGAGCCGGGGGTCCTGAATGGCATCCAGGGACTGTTCGAATTTGGCGGTGCGCTCTTCGAGGCTGGTCTGCTTCTGCTCATCGCTGGGAGAGCAGCCGCTGCCCATCAGCAACGCCACGCACAGGCCAAGGCAGGCCAAAAGGGATCGCGCATCCATTATCCGAGTCTTCCTATCCGACATCATCGAGCCGAGTTGATGACCTCGACACTAGCAGAAAAACTCTTTAACAGATGCGGTGCAGATCAGTTTTCTCGGCAGTTCCTGGCCCTTGGGCGCGGCTGATATACTCGCCGCCATTTCTGGCCAAGCTGTGTGAGATTCAATGGAACGTTTTATCGAAAATGCAATGTACGCCTCACGCTGGCTGTTGGCGCCGATCTACTTCGGCCTGTCCCTCGGCTTGCTGGCGCTGGCGCTGAAGTTCTTTCAGGAAGTGATTCACCTGCTGCCGAGTGTCTTCTCGATGGCTGAGTCCGAGCTGATCCTCGTGCTGTTGTCGTTGATCGACATGGCCCTGGTCGGCGGCTTGCTGGTGATGGTGATGATTTCCGGCTACGAGAACTTTGTCTCGCAACTGGACATCGACGACAGCAAGGAAAAGCTCAACTGGCTGGGCACCATGGATTCTTCGTCGTTGAAGATGAAGGTGGCAGCTTCCATCGTGGCGATTTCCTCTATCCATCTGTTGCGCATCTTCATGGATGCCAAGAACGTCGATCCTCAGCACCTGATGTGGTACGTGATTATCCACATGACCTTCGTGATCTCGGCGTTCGCCATGGGTTACCTGGATAAACTGACCAAGCATTGATTGCCGCCTGGCGCCCTCCGGCGTAGGGCGCAGGGCTCATCAAGGGCGGGGCTTGTGTGCTAGGCTGCTCGCCCTTTTAGTTTGGACGACATGCAGAACCCTGCGCTCCTGCAGGTTTTCTGAGGTTGTCCTACAGCGGAGCCCTTTCATGTCCGAAGTTAACCTGTCCACCGACGAAACCCGCGTCAGCTACGGTATTGGCCGCCAGTTGGGCGACCAACTGCGCGACAACCCGCCGCCGGGTGTAAGCCTGGACGCCATCCTGGTTGGCCTGACCGACGCTTTTGCCGGCAAGCCAAGCCGTGTTGACCAAGAACAAATGGCTGCCAGCTTCAAAGTGATCCGCGAGATCATGCAAGCCGAAGTGGCTGCAAAGGCTGAAGCGGCTGCGGGTGAAGGCCTGGCTTTCCTGGCTGAAAACGCCAAGCGTGAAGGCGTCACCACTCTGGCTTCCGGCCTGCAATTCGAAGTACTGACCCAAGGTGAAGGTGCCAAGCCTGCGCGTGAAGATCAGGTGCGTACCCACTACCATGGCACTCTGATCGACGGTACTGTCTTCGACAGCTCTTACGAGCGTGGCCAACCTGCAGAATTCCCGGTTGGCGGCGTGATCGCTGGCTGGACCGAAGCCCTGCAACTGATGAATGCCGGCAGTAAATGGCGCCTGTATGTGCCGAGCGAACTGGCTTACGGTGCACAAGGCGTTGGTAGCATTCCGCCGCACAGCGCTCTGGTATTTGACGTCGAACTGCTCGACGTTCTGTAAGACCTGCTGCTGGTTACCTGTAGGAGCGAGCTTGCTTGCGAAGATCGTCAACGATAACGCGCACATTCTGGAACCGCGCGTTGTTCTTGAGTTCTTCGCGAGCACGCTCGCTCCTACAGGTTTTTTCAGGGTTGCTCATGGGTGAAACTTGCCATTGAGTTCCGTCACCGGGCGCAACGCTCGGGCATAGCAGAACAGGAACAAGTTACGCACCACCTCCTTCAACACGCCAGGCTCACTGGAACTCAAGCCATTGACGTCCAGGTCGCCCTGATCCTGCAGTTCATTCAAGGCTTCTTCTTCCAGCACCGCACAGACTTCCCCGGTTTCCCGATGGAGGATCCGCAGGTAAGGATGTGGACGGTCCAGCCAGGCATCGATCAAATAAGTCATGGGTCACATCTCCTTGATGGGTTTCAATGAGAATAATTCTTATTCATCGAATAGCAAGTGCCTATTGGCGGTTTTCTGGTTTTTCTGAAGGCGGTATTGTTTTCGAGCAAAAGGCTTGGCCTTTTGCTATTGGGGGGGGCGTTGCGGGGAAGGTGAAGCGCCATCCCGTGCAGGGCACGAGATGGAGGCAGGAATATCAGACTTTCCGGACGAACTCGGACTTGAGTTTCATCGGCCCGATACCGTCGATCTTGCAATCGATATCGTGGTCGCCATCACACAGGCGGATGTTCTTGACCTTGGTGCCGACCTTGACTACCAGCGACGTGCCCTTGACCTTGAGGTCCTTGATCACGGTGATGGTGTCGCCGTCCTGTAGAGCGTTCCCGACGGAGTCTTTTTTCACGGCTTCATCACTGGCAGCCTCGGCTTCGTTGCCAATGGACCACTCATGGGCGCATTCCGGGCAGATCAGCTGTGCGCCGTCTTCATAGGTGTATTCGGAGTTGCATTTCGGGCAGGGTGGCAACGTGCTCACTAAGGCTCCTTGAGGTTCAGGATGGCTAAAAAGCGCACATTATATAGGGTTTTAGCGGGGAGGAGACTAACCCTGTGGGAACGAGCGTGCTCGCGAAGAACTCAAGGACGCCGCGCTAAACCAGGATAGGCGCGTTATCGTTGACGTTTTTCGCGAGCAAGAGCGCAATCAGTGAGTACGTGCGACCGCAAACTCACTCAGCTCCACCAACGCATCGCGGTATTCGCTGGCGGGAAGGGCTTCCAGGCACTGAATGGCTCGGGCGACATAGTCACGGGCCAGTTGCGCTGTATAGTCGAGCGAGCCCGATGCTTCCACGGCTGTGCGGATGCTTTCCAGGTCTTCGATCCCGCCTTTCTGGATTGCCTTGCGCACCAGGGCGGCCTGTTCCGGCGTGCCTTCGCGCATGGTGTAGATCAGCGGCAGGGTCGGTTTGCCTTCGGCCAGGTCATCGCCGACGTTCTTGCCCAGGGTTTCGGCGTCGCCGCGATAGTCCAGCAGGTCATCCACCAGTTGGAACGCCACGCCCAGGTGATCGCCGAAGGTGCGCAGGGCTTCGCTTTGCTCAGGCGTTGCTTCGCACAGGGCCGCGGCACTATGGGTCGAGGCTTCGAAGAGCATGGCAGTCTTGCCGCGAATCACTTCCATGTAGGTTTCTTCGGTGGTGCTGGCGTCGCGAACTTTCGACAACTGCAACACTTCGCCTTCGGCGATGATGCGTGTGGCCTGGGAAAGAATCTTCATCACTGGCATCGAGCCCAGTTCTACCATCATTTCGAACGAGCGCGAGTACAGGAAGTCGCCCACCAGCACGCTGGGCGCGTTGCCCCACATGGCGTTGGCGGTCTCGCGACCACGGCGCATGCCAGACATGTCGACCACGTCGTCGTGCAGCAGGGTGGCGGTGTGCAGGAATTCGATGGTAGCGGCCAGCAGGCGCAGGTCATCGCCTTCGCGACCCAGGGCCTTGCCACACAGCAACACTAATAAAGGACGCAGGCGCTTGCCGCCCGCCGAAGTAATATAGTCGCCAATTTTGGAGACCAGCGGCACTTTAGAAGTCAATTGCTTCTTGATGATGCCGTCGACGGCGCTAAAATCGTCCGCCACCGCGCGGTAGAAAGCTTGGGGTTGCATCAGCGACAGTCGCTCCAGAAGGGTTGCGCGGCATGCTAGGACCCGCGTCTCGTAGTGTCAAGGCGCGATGGACGGCTACTTGCAACACTTCTTTGGCTTGCGTACAATCGCGCACCCTGAACTTCCTGGGCAGCACCTGCCTTACGCAATTGCATTTGGGACGTCCATCCCATGCAGCCATGCCAGCCAATACCTCTTCTTATAAAGCGCTGGGTGAGCAGGATTATCGGAGAAATACCATGTCGTACGCAGTAATCGTTACTGGTGGCAAGCAATACAAGGTCGCCCCAGGTGAATACCTGAAGATCGAAAAACTGGAAATCGCTACCGGCGAATCCGTGACTTTTGATCGCGTTCTGTTGGTCGCCAATGGCGATGACGTGAACATCGGCGCTCCTGTTGTTGCTGGCGCTACCGTTGTGGCTGAAGTGATCTCCCAAGGTCGTCACGATAAAGTCCGCATCATCAAGTTCCGTCGTCGTAAGCACCACATGAAGCGTATGGGCCACCGCCAGTGGTACACCGAGATCAAAATCACCGGTATTCAGGCTTAATTTCAGCCTAATTCCTCACTAGGAGAATTGACTCATGGCACACAAAAAAGCTGGTGGTAGTACCCGTAACGGTCGCGACTCAGAAGCCAAACGCCTTGGCGTGAAGATGTATGGCGGCCAGAAAATCATTCCGGGCAACATCATCGTGCGTCAGCGCGGCACCCAATTCCACGCCGGTTACGGTGTTGGCATGGGTAAGGATCACACCCTCTTCGCGAAAATCGAAGGCGTGATCAAGTTTGAAGTAAAGGGCGCGTTCAACCGCCGTTACGTGAGCGTTGTCGCAGCTTAATTGCGAGATCGCTGGAAAAGCCCTGTCTTGCGACGGGGCTTTTTCGTTTGTGGGGTGAGTCTCTTGCAAAGCTGTTTGTGATGGGCGAAAGCAGCTGGATTTGCGGTCGTTGCTTGAGGTCGCTGCGCTCATTTTTGCAAGAGTCTTATGTCTTGGTTTCTTAAGCTCGTCCATGTGGCGAGAGGCGTTTTGTTATGAAGTTCGTTGATGAAGTTTCGATCCGAGTAAAAGCTGGCGACGGCGGCAATGGCTGCATGAGTTTTCGTCGCGAAAAATTCATCGAGAACGGTGGCCCCAACGGTGGTGATGGTGGTGACGGCGGTTCCATCTACATGATGGCCGACGAAAACCTCAATACACTGGTGGACTACCGTTACACCCGGCACTTCGATGCCGAGCGCGGTTCCAACGGTGGCAGCACTGACTGCACCGGCAAAAAGGGTGAAGAGTTGGTCCTGCGCGTGCCGGTCGGCACCACAATCATCGACTCCGCGACCCAGGAAGTCATCGGCGACCTGACCAAGGCCGGCCAGCGTTTGATGGTGGTTCAGGGTGGCTGGCACGGTCTGGGTAACACTCGATTCAAGTCCAGCACCAACCGTGCGCCGCGCCAGACTACGCCGGGTAAGCCGGGTGAGCAGCGTGACTTGAAGCTGGAAATGAAGGTGCTGGCAGACGTTGGTTTACTGGGCTTGCCGAATGCCGGCAAGAGCACCTTTATTCGCTCGGTATCGGCCGCCAAGCCGAAAGTCGCTGACTACCCGTTCACTACCTTGGTGCCAAACCTGGGCGTGGTCAGTGTCGATCGCTGGAAAAGCTTTGTGGTCGCTGATATTCCGGGTCTGATCGAAGGGGCTTCCGACGGTGCTGGCCTGGGGATCCGCTTCCTCAAGCACTTGTCCCGTACTCGCCTGTTGCTGCATCTCGTCGACATGGCGCCGCTGGATGACACCAGTGCTCCCGATGCTGCTGAAGTGATTGTCAGTGAGCTGACCAAGTTCAGCCCGTCCCTGGCTGAGCGTGATCGCTGGCTGGTGCTGAACAAGTGCGACCAGATCCTTGAAGAAGAGCATGAGGCGCGGGTCAAGGAGATCGTTGATCGCCTGGAGTGGACTGGTCCGGTCTACGTCATCTCGGCGATTGCCAAAGAAGGCACCGAGCGCCTGACTCGCGACATCATGCGTTACCTGGAAGATCGTGCCGATCGCCTGGCTAATGACCCTGTCTACAAGGCAGAGTTGGCAGAGCTCGATCAGCACATTGAAGATGAAGCGCGTGCGCAGTTGCAGGCCCTGGATGATCAGCGTGCCCTGCGCCGCAGTGGCGTCAAGTCGGTCCATGACATCGGTGACGATGATTGGGATGAAGAAGACGTGGATGATGAAGATGGTCCGGAAATCATTTACGTGCGCGACTGATTGGTTGCAGTAAACTTAAGCGCCGCTCAATCGAGCGGCGTTTTGGTATCTGGAAACCGGTAGTCACGAATAACGTTATGGGCGGCGCTGGGTCGCGCGGCCCTCAATCTAAGGTTGAAGATGATGCGGAGCAAGGTGACGGGTGCGCGGCGCTGGGTCGTAAAGATCGGGAGTGCGCTGCTGACGGCGGATGGCAAGGGATTGGATCGCGCAGCCATGAGTGTCTGGGTTGGGCAGATGGTGGCCTTGCATGAGGCGGGTGTGGAGTTGGTGCTGGTGTCGTCCGGGGCGGTTGCCGCCGGAATGAGTCGTCTGGGCTGGACCGTGCGACCCAGCGCGATGCACGAGTTGCAGGCGGCGGCTGCCATTGGCCAGATGGGCCTGGTGCAGGCCTGGGAATCCAGCTTTGCCGAGCACGGTCGCCACACGGCGCAGATTCTGCTGACTCACGATGACTTGTCCGACCGCAAGCGCTATCTCAACGCTCGCAGTACCTTGCGTGCCTTGGTCGAGCTGAAAGTGATCCCGGTGATCAACGAAAACGACACTGTGGTCACCGATGAAATTCGTTTTGGCGACAATGACACCCTCGCGGCGCTGGTGGCCAACCTTGTCGAAGCTGATTTGCTGGTAATCCTTACTGATCGCGATGGCATGTTTGATGCCGACCCCCGTAACAACCCCGATGCCCAGTTGATTTACGAGGCGCGTGCCGATGATTCGGCGCTGGATGCGGTCGCTGGCAGTGTCGGTGGCGCGTTGGGGCGTGGCGGCATGCAGACCAAGCTGCGCGCGGCGCGCCTGGCGGCGCGTTCCGGTGCTCATACGATCATCGTCGGTGGGCGCCTGGAGCGAGTGCTGGACCGCCTCAAGGCGGGCGAGCGCATCGGTACGCTGCTATCGCCGGAGCGTGGCATGCTGGCGGCGCGTAAGCAGTGGCTGGCGGGGCATCTGCAGACCCGTGGCACCCTGGTGTTGGATGCTGGTGCTGTGTCTGCGCTGTCCCAGGGCAACAAAAGCCTGTTGCCGGTGGGCGTCAAGCTGGTCCAGGGTAGCTTTCGTCGAGGTGAGATGGTGGTGTGCGTGGCTCCGGACGGCCGTGAGATTGCCCGCGGTCTGGCTAACTACAGCGCGCTTGAGGCGCAGAAAATCATTGGGCAGTCGTCCGAGGCGATTGTCGGGCTGTTGGGTTACATGGCTGAGCCGGAACTGGTTCACCGGGATAACCTGATTCTGGTTTAAGTGAAGGGAAGTCACCATGCGCGTAATGAAGGGTTTGCTTGGCCTGCTGATGGCGATGCCATTGTTGGCCTCGGCCGAAGAGATCGGCCAGGTGTCTACGGTGTTCAAGTTTGTCGGGCCGAATGACCGGATCGTGGTCGAGGCGTTTGATGATCCGAAGGTCGATGGCGTGACCTGTTATCTGTCCCGCGCCAAGACGGGCGGGGTGAAGGGAGGTCTCGGCCTGGCGGAAGATCGTGCCGAGGCGTCGATTGCCTGTCGTCAGGTGGGGCCGATTCGCTTCAAGGGTGAGTTGAAGGACGGTGACGAGGTATTCAAGGAGCGTACGTCCCTGGTGTTCAAGACCATGCAGGTAGTGCGCTTTCTCGACAAGAAGCGTAATACCTTGGTGTATCTGGTCTATAGCGACCGTTTGATCCAGGGCAGTCCGCAGAATGCGGTGACGGCGATTCCGATCCTGCCGTGGCCGGCAGCTCAATAAATATCTGTCCTGAACTGTAGGGGTCGGCAAGCCGGCTTCTATAGGTGGGTCGTGAAATTGCAGGCAATAAAAAACCGACCCTGGGGTCGGTTTTTTAACAAGCTTATCGCTTAGGCTGCAGCAGCAAGGTTCAGGGCCTTGATGTGGCCATTCAGGCGACCTTTATGGCGAGCAGCTTTGTTCTTGTGGATGATACCTTTATCGGCCATACGGTCGATAACTGGTACGGCCAGAACGTAGGCAGCTTGAGCTTTTTCAGCGTCTTTTGCGTCAATGGCTTTAACTACATTCTTGATGTAGGTACGAACCATGGAACGCAGGCTGGCGTTGTGGCTGCGACGCTTCTCAGCCTGTTTTGCACGTTTTTTGGCGGAAGGTGTGTTGGCCACCGTCGAGCTCCTCGAAAGACTTTTTAGGAAATAGCAAACAAAATAGGCCGCGAATCATGCCGATGAGTTGAAGTCTTGTCAAGGGCGGTTGATGCGAACTGCTGAGTGGTCGATCTTAAGAGGCGGGTGATTTATTTCCGGCGCTTGACCTGTAAACTCGCGAGCTTTGGCTCTGTGCTGTTGCAGGCGCGGAGTATCGCATATGTGGGCGCTTTGTTCGCCTGCTCTTTATCTATAGGCAAAAACTCTTTCAATGAATCTGCTCAAATCGTTGGCCGCTGTCAGCTCCATCACCATGATTTCCCGGGTTCTGGGGTTTGTGCGTGACACGCTGCTGGCACGTATTTTTGGCGCCAGCATGGCCACGGATGCCTTCTTTATTGCTTTCAAGTTACCCAACCTGCTGCGGCGGATCTTCGCCGAGGGCGCGTTTTCCCAGGCTTTCGTGCCAATTCTGGCGGAGTACAAGAGTCAGCAGGGTGAGGAGGCAACCCGCACCTTTATTGCCTATGTCTCGGGTTTGCTGACTCTGGTGCTGATGCTGGTAACGATTGTCGGCATGCTCGCAGCGCCTTGGGTGATCTGGGCTACGGCCCCTGGTTTTGCCAATACGCCGGAAAAGTTCGCCCTGACCACTGACCTGCTGCGGGTGACCTTTCCTTATATATTGCTGATTTCCCTGTCTTCCCTGGCGGGTGCAATCCTCAATACCTGGAACCGTTTCTCGGTACCGGCGTTCGTGCCGACCTTGCTCAACGTCAGCATGATTATTTTTGCTCTGTTCCTCACGCCGTACTTTGATCCGCCGGTCATGGCTCTAGGGTGGGCAGTGCTGGCAGGTGGCCTGGCCCAGTTGTTGTACCAACTGCCGCACCTGAAAAAGATCGGCATGCTCGTGCTGCCACGCCTGAATCTCAAGGATACCGGGGTCTGGCGCGTGATGAAAAACATGCTGCCGGCGATTCTTGGCGTGTCGGTAAGCCAGATTTCCCTGATCATCAACACGGCTTTTGCTTCGCTGCTGGTCTCGGGCTCCGTGTCCTGGATGTATTACGCCGACCGTCTGATGGAGTTGCCGTCTGGTGTGCTGGGCGTGGCGCTGGGGACTATTTTGCTGCCGACGCTGTCCCGTACCTATGCCAGCAAAGACCGTCACGAGTACTCGCGGATCCTCGATTGGGGGCTGCGCCTGTGTTTTGTGCTGGTGTTGCCGTGCTCTCTGGCCCTGGGAATCCTGGCCGAACCGTTAACGGTTTCGTTGTTCCAGTACGGTCAATTCAGTGCATTTGATGCTTCGATGACTCAGCGTGCCCTGATCGCTTACTCCGTCGGTCTGCTGGGCATCATTGTGATCAAGGTCTTGGCTCCGGGCTTTTATGCCCAGCAAAACATCCGCACGCCGGTGAAGATTGCCATCTTCACCCTGGTGGTGACGCAATTGCTCAACCTGGTGTTTATCGGTCCGCTGGCCCATGCGGGCCTGGCTCTGGCCATCAGTGTGGGGGCTTGCATCAACGCGGGGTTGCTGTTCTATCAACTGCGCAAACAGCAGATGTTCCAGCCGCAGCCGGGGTGGGGAGTGTTTGCCCTCAAGCTGTTGGTGGCAGTGGCGATGATGTCAGCTGTGCTGCTGGGCCTGATGTACCTGATGCCAGCCTGGGATCAAGGTCATATGCTGGAGCGGTTCATGCGCCTGGGGGCATTGGTCGTCGCCGGTGTGGTGGTGTACTTCGGGATGCTGCTGCTGATGGGCTTCCGTCTGCGGGATTTCAATCGCAAGTCTCTGAGCTAGGAAGACTTCGTCGATAAGGCGGTTGTTTTATCGAATCGAGCAATTGGCCTGTGCTGTTGCCTGTCGCCCGGGGCCGGGTGTGGTTATAATCGACCACTTTATGAGCAAGAAGCGCGTTATGCAGCTGGTTCGAGGTCTCCACAACCTGCGCCCCGAGCATCGGGGCTGCGTCGCCACTATTGGCAACTTTGACGGTGTTCACCGTGGCCACCAGGCTATCCTGGCCCGGCTGCGCGAGCGTGCGGTTGAGTTGGGCGTGCCCAGCTGCGTGGTGATTTTTGAGCCACAGCCCCGCGAATTCTTCACCCCGGAGACGGCGCCGGCCCGTTTGGCGCGCCTGCGGGACAAGTTGCAATTGCTGGCCGAAGAGGGCGTGGACCGCGTTCTGTGCCTGGCCTTCAACCAACGTTTGCGCAGTCTCAGCGCCGCCGAGTTTGTTGATCGAATTCTGGTGGATGGCCTGGGCGTGCAGCATTTGGAAGTGGGTGATGACTTCCGCTTCGGTTGCGACCGGGTAGGAGATTTCGATTTTCTGCAAAAAGCCGGCGTAACCCAGGGTTTTACCGTCGAAGCCGCGCAAACCGTCGAACTGGATGGCCTGCGCGTGAGCAGTACCCAGGTGCGTAATGCACTGGCCGCTGCCGACTTCGCCTTGGCCGAGCGGTTGCTCGGTCGCCCGTTCCGGATTGCCGGACGGGTTTTGCACGGACAGAAGCTGGCGCGCCAATTGGGCACGCCAACGGCCAACGTGCAACTCAAACGCCGTCGCGTGCCACTCACCGGGGTTTACCTGGTGAGTGTCGATATCGACGGTCAATCGTGGCCCGGAGTCGCCAATATAGGCGTCAGGCCCACGGTTGCAGGTGATGGCAAGGCCCACCTGGAAGTTCACCTTTTGGATTTTGCCGGGGATTTGTATGACCGGCGTTTGACGGTGGTTTTCCACCAAAAGCTGCGTGAAGAGCAGCGTTTCGCCTCTCTGGAGGCGCTGAAAACGGCGATCAATGCGGATGTCGCCGCCGCCCGTGCACTAGCCGCACCTAGCGCCCATCGCTAATGAAGAGCCTTAAATGACCGACTATAAAGCCACGCTAAACCTTCCGGACACCGCCTTCCCAATGAAGGCCGGCCTGCCACAGCGCGAACCGCAGATTCTGCAGCGCTGGGACAGTATTGGCCTGTACGGAAAGTTGCGCGAGATTGGCAAGGATCGTCCGAAATTCGTTCTGCACGACGGCCCTCCTTATGCCAACGGCACGATTCATATCGGTCATGCGCTGAACAAGATTCTCAAGGACATGATCATCCGCTCGAAAACCCTTTCGGGTTTCGACGCGCCTTATGTCCCGGGTTGGGACTGCCACGGCCTGCCGATCGAACACAAAGTCGAAGTGACCCACGGCAAGAACCTGGGCGCCGACAAAACCCGCGAGCTGTGCCGTGCCTATGCCACGGAGCAAATCGAGGGGCAGAAGTCCGAATTCATCCGTTTGGGTGTATTGGGCGACTGGGCCAACCCGTACAAGACCATGGATTTCAAGAACGAGGCCGGTGAAATCCGCGCCTTGGCCGAAATCGTCAAGGGCGGCTTCGTGTTCAAGGGCCTCAAGCCCGTGAATTGGTGCTTCGACTGCGGTTCGGCCCTGGCGGAAGCGGAAGTCGAGTACGAAGACAAAAAATCCTCGACCATCGACGTGGCTTTCCCTATCGCCGACGAAGTCAAGCTGGCCCAGGCCTTCGGCCTGGCGAGCCTGGCCAAGCCAGCCTCCATTGTGATCTGGACTACCACCCCATGGACCATTCCCGCCAACCAGGCGCTGAACGTGCACCCGGAGTTCACGTATGCCCTGGTGGATGTCGGTGACAAGCTGCTGGTGCTGGCCGAAGAGATGGTCGAGTCGTGCCTGAGCCGCTATAACCTGCAAGGTTCGGTGATTGCGACCACTACTGGCTCTGCCCTCGAGCTGATCAACTTCCGCCACCCGTTCTATGACCGTCTGTCGCCGGTGTACTTGGCTGATTATGTCGAACTGGGTGCCGGCACCGGTGTGGTTCACTCCTCACCAGCCTACGGTGTGGACGACTTCGTGACCTGCAAGGCTTACGGCATGGTCAACGACGACATCCTCAACCCGGTGCAAAGCAATGGCGTGTACGCGCCGTCGCTGGAGTTCTTCGGCGGCCAGTTCATCTTCAAGGCCAACCCGGCGATTATCGACAAACTGTCTGAAGTCGGCGCGCTGCTGCACACCGAAACCATCAGCCACAGCTACATGCACTGCTGGCGTCACAAGACTCCGCTGATCTACCGCGCCACTGCGCAGTGGTTCATCGGCATGGACAAAGAGCCTGTCGGCGGCGAAACCTTGCGCAAGCGGGCCCTCAAGGCGATTGAGAGCACGCAGTTCGTCCCGGCCTGGGGCCAGGCGCGCCTGCACTCGATGATCGCCAACCGCCCGGACTGGTGCATCTCCCGCCAGCGTAACTGGGGTGTGCCGATCCCGTTCTTCCTGAACAAGGAAAGCGGCGAGCTGCACCCACGTACCGTCGAGCTGATGGAGGTCGTGGCCCAGCGGGTTGAACAGGAAGGTATCGAAGCCTGGTTCAAGCTCGACGCTGCCGAGTTGCTGGGTGACGAAGCACCGCTGTACGACAAGATCAGCGACACCCTCGATGTCTGGTTCGACTCGGGGACCACTCATTGGCACGTGTTGCGCGGTTCGCACCCGATGGGCCATGAAACCGGCCCTCGCGCCGACCTGTACCTGGAAGGTTCGGACCAGCACCGGGGCTGGTTCCACTCGTCCCTGCTGACCGGCTGCGCCATCGACGACCACGCACCGTACCGCGAGTTGCTGACCCACGGCTTCACCGTCGACGAGAACGGCCGCAAGATGTCCAAGTCCCTGGGCAACGTGATCGCACCGCAAAAGGTCAACGACACCCTGGGCGCCGACATCATGCGCCTGTGGGTCGCCTCTACCGATTATTCGGGCGAGATGGCCGTGTCCGAGCAGATTTTGCAGCGTAGCGCCGACGCTTACCGTCGTATCCGTAACACTGCACGTTTCATGCTGTCGAACCTGACCGGCTTCAACCCGGCCACCGATATCCTCCCGGCCGAGGAAATGCTCGCCCTAGACCGTTGGGCCGTGGACCGTACTTTGTTGCTGCAGCGAGAGTTGCAGGAAAACTACGGCGAATATCGCTTCTGGAACGTCTACTCGAAGATCCACAACTTCTGCGTGCAGGAACTGGGTGGCTTCTACCTCGATATCATCAAGGACCGCCAATACACCACCGGCGCCAACAGCAAGGCACGCCGTTCGGCGCAGACCGCGCTGTATCACATCTCTGAAGCGCTGGTGCGCTGGATCGCACCGATCCTGGCCTTCACCGCTGACGAGTTGTGGGAGTACCTGCCGGGCGAGCGTAACGAGTCCGTCATGCTCAATACCTGGTATGAAGGCCTGAGCGAACTGCCGGCCGACTTCGAGCTGGGTCGCGAGTACTGGGAAGGCGTGATGGCGGTCAAAGTCGCCGTGAACAAAGAGCTGGAGGTTCAGCGCGCGGCCAAGGCCGTTGGTGGCAACCTGCAGGCCGAAGTCACGTTGTTTGCCGAGGAAGGCCTGACCGCCGGCCTGGCCAAGCTGAGCAATGAACTGCGCTTTGTGTTGATCACCTCGACCGCCAGCCTGGCTCCGTTTGCCCAGGCGCCGGATGATGCCGTGGCGACCGAAGTACCGGGCCTCAAGCTCAAAGTGGTCAAGTCGGCCTTCGCCAAGTGCGCCCGTTGCTGGCACTGCCGTGAAGATGTTGGTGTGAACCCGGAGCATCCAGAGATCTGTGGCCGTTGTGTCGACAACATCAGCGGCGCTGGCGAGGTTCGTCACTATGCCTAACACCAGTCGTTTCGGACGTCTGGGCTGGCTCGTACTGAGCTTGCTGGTCCTGGTCATCGACCAAGTCAGCAAGGCTCACTTCGAGGGCTCCCTGGAGATGTTCCAGCAGATCGTAGTTATTCCTGACTACTTCAGCTGGACCCTGGCCTACAACACTGGTGCCGCTTTCAGTTTCCTCGCTGATGGCGGCGGTTGGCAGCGCTGGCTGTTCGCCTTGATCGCCATCGTCGTCAGTGCGGTGTTGGTGGTGTGGCTCAAGCGTTTGGGCCGCAATGACACCTGGCTGGCAATTGCGCTGGCCCTGGTGCTCGGTGGCGCGCTGGGTAACTTGTACGATCGTATTGCCCTGGGGCATGTGATCGACTTCATTCTGGTGCACTGGCAGAACCGCTATCACTTCCCTGCGTTCAACTTTGCCGACAGTGCGATCACCGTCGGTGCAATCATGCTGGCGCTGGACATGTTCAAAAGTAACAAAACCGGAGACCGTTCATGACTGATCAGGTATTGGTTGAGCAACGTATCGGCCAGAACACGGAAGTCACCTTGCATTTTGCACTGCGCCTGCAGAATGGCGACACGGTCGACAGCACTTTCGACAAGGCCCCGGCGACCTTCAAGGTCGGCGATGGCAACCTGCTGCCAGGTTTCGAGGCGGCACTGTTCGGTTTCAAGGCGGGTGACAAGCGTAGCCTGCAGGTCCTGCCGGAAAACGCCTTTGGCCAGCCCAACCCGCAAAACGTGCAGATCATTCCCCGTTCGCAGTTCCAGGACATGGAGCTATCGGAAGGCTTGTTGGTGATTTTCAACGATGCGGCAAATACCGAGCTGCCAGGTGTGGTCAAAGCCTTTGACGATGCCCAGGTGACTATCGACTTCAACCATCCGTTGGCCGGTAAAACCTTGACCTTTGATGTCGAAATCATCGAGGTTAAAGCGCTGTAACTAACGAAATCGGCCTACTGTAGGAGCGAGCTTGCTCGCGAAAAACTCAAAGACACCGCAGTCATCCAGAATGCCAGCGTTATCGTTGATCACCTTCGCGAGCAATAACCGGGCGTCCCCTTCGCTCATACAGGGCAAGACACGAGGCATAGCATGCAAATCAAACTCGCCAACCCCCGTGGCTTCTGCGCCGGTGTGGACCGGGCGATCGAAATCGTCAATCGCGCACTGGAAGTCTTCGGACCTCCGATTTACGTGCGCCATGAAGTGGTCCACAACAAGTTTGTGGTTGAAGACTTGCGGGCTCGCGGCGCTATCTTCGTCGAAGAACTGGAGCAGGTGCCGGATGACGTCATCGTCATCTTCAGCGCCCACGGGGTCTCCCAAGCGGTGCGTACCGAAGCGGCCGGTCGAGGCCTGAAAGTGTTCGACGCTACTTGTCCGCTGGTGACCAAGGTTCACATCGAAGTCGCGCGTTATAGCCGTGACGGTCGTGAGTGCGTCCTGATCGGCCACGCGGGACATCCGGAAGTCGAAGGCACCATGGGTCAGTACGACGCCAGTAACGGCGGCGCGATCTATCTGGTGGAGGACGAGAAAGACGTCGCCGAGCTGCAGGTACAAAACCCGGAGAAGCTGGCCTTTGTCACCCAGACGACCTTGTCCATGGACGACACCAGTCGCGTCATTGATGCCCTGCGCACACGTTTCCCTGCGATTGGTGGACCACGCAAGGACGATATCTGCTACGCCACGCAAAACCGCCAGGACGCCGTGAAACAATTGGCCGACGAATGCGATGTGGTGCTGGTGGTAGGCAGTCCCAACAGCTCCAACTCCAACCGTTTGCGAGAGTTGGCCGAGCGGATGGCTACTCCGGCCTACCTGATCGATGGCGCCGAAGACTTGCAACGCAGTTGGTTCGATGGTGTCGAGCGCATCGGCATCACGGCTGGTGCCTCGGCCCCGGAAGTCCTGGTGCGTGGTGTGATTCAACAACTGCAGGCCTGGGGCGCCACGGGTGCAGATGAGTTGGCTGGCCGTGAGGAAAACATCACTTTCTCCATGCCCAAGGAGCTGCGGGTTCGGTCGCTGCTCTAAGCCCCAGCATGCCGGTGTAGCTGCGGCATAGAGCCTGTTCGGCCTTGTTGCTGCGCAGGCTGATACGCCCGGTGGGTGCCAGCACCACCTGATGCAGGCTCAGTGGCTGGTCCGTCGCACACACATGCACGGTGCCAGCGCGAAAACCTCCAGCTGACAGCAGCGGTTCGCCCAGGCCGCTGAAGCGTATCTGGGTCCTGACCGGCGTATTGCCCACAATCGGTATCAGCCCACTGTACTGGCGCTCCAGCAACACGGGGTTGCTGTTGTCCAGATAACCGCGGCCGCTCAGGTCGAGTATGACCCTCCAGCCCAGGCTCCAGTCATCGTCCAGGGCATGGATGATGATCGCGCGATTGCGCGCGATGGCTTCGGTGCGGGCGTAACGCAAGCCTCCAGCCAACGACTCGGCGGCACTCTGCCGGCGTTGCGACTCAAGCAGGCCCTTGAATCCGGGCATGGCCAGTTGGGCCAGGATGCCACTCAAGATCAGGCCGAACAGTAGTTCGATCAACGTAAAACCATACTGCTTCATAGGTCGTCGTCCCTCCGTGGACGTTCTTGGGGTGACTGGCCTTATGCCCATTGAGATGAGGCGGCCAGTTGGCAAACATAGTTATAGCGTCGGCTGTCGCGTGGCGAATGATGGCCTTCCTGTCCAAAGTATTTCGCTTTGTTCCGAGGGGCTGCGCAGCTTTCTGACTGGCGCTAGTCTTGGGGGCAGAGGGGATTGCTCCTCGTCTTGTGACAACCTTCGACACGGATGACGATGGTAATGAATGCCTGCCCAACCATGTTTCGCACCCCACCGCTCTCTGCGCCGCAAGCCGGTATGACGTTGATCGAGGTCCTGGTTTCGGTACTCATCCTCGCCGTTGGCTTGCTGGGTGCGGCGCTGATCCAACTCAAAGCGTTGAAGTACACCGACAGCTCAAGGATGACCAGTCAGGCCAGTTTCATTGCCTATGACATGCTGGACCGGATTCGCGCCAATTCGGGGGCTGACTACTCATGGGGACGGCTGGAGATTGCGCCGGCCAATACCGCGATGGCCAGTGTTCGCGACCTGGATCTGCATGATTTCGAGGCCAATATCCTTGGCTTCGCCGGCGAGAGTGCCAAGGGCACGGTGTCCGCCAACCAGCGAGAAGTCACTATCAGTATCAGCTGGGATGACTCCCGCGCAGTAAATGCCAGTGGCGCCCGGGAAACCTTCACGCTCACCAGCCGTATTGCAGTCGATCCGGGGGCATTGCCATGAATCCTCGTGGTCATGGTTTTGGCATGGTCGAGATGTTGTTGGCATTGGCCCTCGGCCTGGTACTGATTATGGGGCTGGTCCAGGTAGCCCTCAGCGCACGTAGTACATATGCCAGTCAGAATGCATCTGTGTTGTTGCAGGATGATGCGCGGTTTGTCTTGGGCAAGCTGATTCAGGAAATTCGCTTGGCTGGCATGTTTGGTTGCCAGTCCATTGCATCAATCAGTAATGCTCCGGCAGATTTCGCGCGGCCTGTTGGCTGGAGTATTTCAGGTGGCGCAAAGTCTCTGACGCTGGTGACTGCGGACGCTGGAAGCAGTGGTAGCAAAGCCGACTGGACGGTGCTCTCCGATTGCATCAGTACTGCCCAGGCTTATGCCGCAAGTGCTCCGGAGCCTGAGCCTGGGCAACTCCGCTTCCCTGTCCGAAAGCTGACGTACACCTTTGAAGACGGGCAACTGCGGCTCAGCACACCATCGGCTCTGGCCAAGTCGGTGCTGGTAGATAACGTGCGAGCATTCGACGTCAGTTTCGGGGTGGCGCAGAAGGTGGACTCAAGTGTCGTGACCGGATATGACTCCGCTCCCTCTGACGAAGCCTTGATACGTAGCGTGCGCCTCCTCCTGACGCTCCAGGATCCTGGGGGGCGGGTGAGGGACCAGACATACAGTGTCGTAGCGGCGCTACGTAATCGCCTGGAGTAGCCCCATGCGGCGACATCATTTTCGGCCTCAATCGTGGCAGGCGGGCATGGTTCTGCCCGTCAGCCTGGTGTTTTTGCTGTTGTTGGCGCTTATCGGGTTGTCTTCGATGCAGGGAGCAACCGTTCAGGAAAAGATCGCAGGCAGTGTCCGGCTGCGCAACCAGTCATTTCAAAGTGCCGAAAGTGGCTTGAGGTTGGGCGAATCAGCTGTGCAGTCTCCTGGGTTTGGTCTGCGGCGGTGCGGGACCATTGCGACTTGCGCTCCCCCGAATGAGTCCATTCGGGTGATAAGTCCAGGGCTGGATCCTTTGTCAGGGATTACCTGGATAGGTACGCAGAGTGGTGTCTATGGCATTCAAAACCTGGGGCGCGGCGTCGGATTGGCGCATTTGCCACCTGAAACACCAGCAACGCTTTATCGGGTGACGGCGGTTGGTATCAGTGGGCACTCGCGCACGGTATTAGAGACGGTGTATGCACGGGTGCTGCTGGACGGTGGGCAAGGTGTGCGATTCCGACGAATCCTGTGGCGACAACTTCAGTAGGTGAGCAACGAGATGATTAGAGGCGGTAAAGGATTTACCTTGATTGAGTTATTGATCGCGCTGGCGATCATCGCCACTCTGGTCGGCATTGCCTACCCTAGGTATACCGGCCATGTGAAAAGGACATATCGCGCGGAAATAGTCGGGATGCTGACGGAGCAGGCCCAGCACCTTGAACGTTATTACACGAAGAACGGCACTTTTATTGATGCGGGCGGCATCAGTGCGGGCAATGATCGCTATAGAATCGCGGTGACGCTGAACCTCCAGCATTTCAATCTGGTAGCGACTCCCATTATCGACTCAGTGATGATGGGTGATCCTTGTGGCGACTTCAGCCTGAGCAGCAGCGGTGAGCGAAGCAATCCGGGGTCTGCACCCGATATGTCGCGAAAGGCGTGCTGGGGGCAATGATGAGGATCGTGAACGACTGGACGCCGGGTGTGTTCTTTTCTTTTTATCGGCTGGATCGAAAGATGGCTAATCAGCAACAGCAAGTAGTGGTTGTCGGCGCAGGGGTGATCGGCCTATTGACGGCATTCAATCTGGCAAGCCAGGGGCGGGCGGTGATACTGCTGGAGCGTTCGGCGGTGGGGCAGGAGTCTTCCTGGGCTGGTGGTGGCATTGTCTCGCCGCTCTATCCATGGCGCTACAGTCCTGCGGTTACCGCTCTGGCGCATTGGTCCCAGGATTTTTACCCGCAGTTGGGCGAGCGCTTGTTCGCTGCGACCGGGATCGATCCAGAAGTTCATACCACCGGCCTATATTGGTTGGACCTGGATGATGAAGCTGACGCGCTTGCCTGGGCTGCGCGCGAAGGTCGGCCATTGAGCAAGGTGGATGTTTCTGCTGCCCATGATGCGGTTCCCGTGTTGGGTTCAGGGTTCTCCCAGGCCATTTACATGGCTGATGTCGCCAACGTACGCAATCCACGGCTGGTTAAATCCCTCAAGGCCGCCTTGTTGGCGTTGCCTGGCGTGACCGTCCATGAACAGTGCGCTGTAAAGGGCTTTATCCAGGAGAGTGGAAGGGTTGTTGGTGTAAATACGGCACTTGGTCCGATCCATGGCGATCACGTGGTGCTCGCCGCCGGGGCCTGGAGTGGTGAGTTGCTGGGTAGCCTGGGGTTGGCGTTGCCCGTGGAGCCGGTCAAGGGCCAGATGATTTTGTACAAATGTGCTTCGGACTTTTTGTCGAGCATGGTCTTGGCCAAAGGCCGCTACGCGATTCCCCGGCGGGATGGGCATATTCTGATTGGCAGCACCTTGGAACATGAAGGCTTTGACAAGACGCCTACCGAACGAGCCCTGGAAAGCTTGAAAGCCTCGGCTGTGGAGCTGATTCCGGCTCTGGCGGATGCGCAGGTGGTGGGGCATTGGGCCGGGCTGCGGCCTGGATCGCCTGAAGGCATTCCGTATATCGGTAAAGTGCCAGGGTTTGATGGCTTGTGGCTCAATTGCGGGCATTACCGCAATGGCCTGGTTCTGGCACCCGCATCCTGTCAGTTGTTTGTCGATTTGTTGCTGGAGCGTGAGCCCATCATTGATCCGACGCCTTATGTGCCGGCGGGACGGATTTAGCGGGGGCGCGCATCTGCATGCGACTACTGGCGCTCGGTGGGTGTTGGCCCCAGCTCAAGATGTGCTGGTGTGCAATACCATTCCTGGCGCGAGCCCAAGGCGCGATCCTGGGGTATATGCACGCCACAGTGAGCACAACGGACCATCGGGGTGGCTCCCGGCTCGCTGGGCCGTTGTTGTGCTTGTGCCGAACGCTTGGATTTGCGCCAGAGCCATACGACGACGGTAATCGGGACAATCCAGAATAGTAAACTAACCATGGTAAGCAGCTTCTCGACAAGGAATGCGGCAGTTTAGCCAAGGACGTGGCAGGCGCACAGCGGAATTAAAAAGGGAGCTCCGTGAGGGGCTCCCTTTTTGTACTGCAATTAAGCAATCAGTCAAAAACACCGAAGGTCATGTAGCTGAACCACGAGCGGTCTTCATTATTGCCTAGCGCTTCAGGAGCCTGTTCTTCGATCACGTCTCCGTTCTCGTCATGAGGCTTGAGGTCCGAAGGAATGGCATCCTTGGCATCCTGGTACTGCTTGATCACGTCCTGATTGGCGCGGGTTTCGCCCGGCGGCAGGGGGGGGCGGGATTCGATCAGGCCCAGGGTGTACTTGCTCAGCCATGAGCGGTTGTCCGCCTCGGCAACGGTGGGTACAAACTGGCCGTCTTTCAGGCTTGGGTGATCCGGGTAGTTGAGTTTCAAGGTCTCCAGGCTGGTTTCAGCCAGGGTATCCAGGTGCAGGCGCTGGTAGGCCTCGGTCATCACGGCCAGGCCGTCGCCCACCGATGGAGTTTCCTGGAAGTTCTCCACCACATAACGACCACGGTTGGCGGCCGCTACATAGGCCTGACGGGTCAGGTAATAGTGGGCTACGTGGATTTCGTAGGAAGCCAGCAGATTGCGCAGGTAGATCATGCGCTGCTTGGCGTCTGGTGCGTAGCGGCTATTGGGGTAGCGGCTGGTCAACTGGGCGAACTCGTTGTAGGAGTCACGCGCAGCGCCTGGGTCACGCTTGGTCATGTCCAGCGGCAGGAAGCGCGCCAGCAGGCCAACGTCCTGGTCAAACGAGGTCAGGCCCTTGAGGTAGTAGGCATAGTCCACGTTCGGGTGCTGTGGGTGCAGGCGGATAAAACGCTCGGCGGCGGACTTGGCAGCTTCCGGCTCGGCGTTCTTGTAGTTGGCGTAGATCAGCTCGAGTTGGGCCTGGTCGGCGTAGCGGCCGAACGGATACCGCGACTCCAGTGCCTTGAGCTTGGTCGTGGCACTGGTGTAGCTATTGTTGTCCAGGTCGGTCTGGGCTTGTTGGTACAGCTCGACCTCGCTCAGGTTTTCGTCGACGACTTCCTTTGTTGACGAGCAAGCAGCAGTCATGGCGAGGATGGCGATCAGCAGCAGGTGTTTCACTTGCATGGCGGCTTGCGTCCCTATGACGGCCGCTGTCTTGGGCGGGGCCGTCCTGTTATGATGAGCGCCCCGTTGAAAGCCTCGGGGCAAAAGACGCCGTATTTAACCACAAGCGCGCAGCCGAAACCAAAGGCTGTGCCACGCCTAGTCTGAGCATGTCCGATAAAATTGAACTTCGCGCAGAGGTGCCGTCCGAATTGGGCGGCCAACGCCTCGATCAAGTCGCCGCACAATTATTCGCTGAGCACTCGCGCTCGCGCCTTTCCGCCTGGATCAAAGACGGCCGCCTGACTGTGGATGGAGCGGTTATCCGCCCGCGAGACATAGTCCATGGCGGTGCGATTCTTGAGCTGACTGCCGAGCAGGAAGCCCAGGGAGAATGGATTGCCCAGGACATCGAGCTGGACATCGTCTATGAGGATGACGACATCCTGGTGATCAACAAACCCGCAGGCCTGGTGGTTCACCCGGCGGCCGGGCACGCTGATGGCACCTTGCTCAATGCCTTGTTACACCATGTGCCGGACATCATCAATGTCCCGCGCTGCGGCATCGTCCACCGCCTGGACAAGGACACCACCGGTCTGATGGTGGTGGCCAAGACCATCCAGGCGCAGACGCAGTTGGTCACACAACTGCAGAGTCGCAGCGTCAGCCGGATCTACGAATGCATCGTGATCGGTGTGGTAGTGGCGGGGGGCAAGATCAATGCCCCTATCGGTCGCCACGGCCAGCAGCGGCAGCGCATGGCGGTCATGGAAGGCGGCAAGCAGGCCGTCAGCCACTATCGTGTGCTGGAGCGTTTCCGTTCCCACACTCACGTGCGGGTCAAGTTGGAAACCGGTCGTACCCACCAGATTCGGGTGCACATGGCGCACATCAACTTCCCGTTGGTCGGAGATCCGGCCTATGGCGGCCGCTTCCGTATTCCGCCAGCGGCCAGTGCAACCATGGTTGAGTCCCTGAAGACTTTCCCGCGTCAGGCACTGCATGCGCGCTTCCTGGAGCTGGATCATCCGACGAGCGGTAAGCGGATGAGTTGGGAATCACCTCTTCCAGACGATTTTGTCTGGTTGTTGTCGCTGCTCAAGCAAGATCGCGAGGCTTTTGTCGGATGAATGACTGGCTGACTCCTGACTGGCCTGCGCCGGCTGGGGTCAAGGCCTGTGTCACTACTCGCGCGGGCGGCGTCAGTCTGGGGTCGTTCGACAGCCTCAATCTGGGCGATCATGTCGAGGACAGCCTTGATGCTGTCCTTGAGAATCGTCGACGCCTCAGCGATGCCCTCCATATTCAGCCAGCCTGGCTGCGCCAAATCCATGGTGTGACGGTGGTCGAGGCCGACCCTGGCCGGATTGCCGAAGCCGATGGCAGTTGGACGAGCACTCCAGGCATCGCTTGCACGGCGATGACGGCCGATTGCTTGCCTGTCCTGTTTTGCAACCGGGCGGGCACTCGCGTCGCGGCAGCCCATGCCGGTTGGCGTGGTTTGGCCGCCGGGGTGCTGGAGGCCACCGTCGAAAGCCTGGATGTTGAGCCTGCCGAGGTACTGGTCTGGCTGGGTCCTGCCATAGGCCCGCAAGCTTTTGAAGTCGGCCCGGAAGTGCGTGAGGTCTTCATGCAACAACTGTTGGTAACAGCCGAAGCCTTCGTCCCCAGCCAGAACCCGGGCAAGTTCATGGCCGACATTTACCAGTTGGCCCGTCTGCGCCTTGCCGAGCGCGGTATCACAGCGGTTTATGGTGGCGGCTTTTGCACCGTGACCGATCCCCGCTTCTATTCTTACCGTCGCAGTCCTCTCACCGGTCGGTTTGCCTCCCTTATCTGGCTGGAACGCTAGGCTCCCCTGATCTGCGTCAACTGTCAGTAGCTTGAATCTTCCAGAATCGGCCGCATCTATAGGGGTATCTGGCAGGTTTCTTCATTCAGGATGCGTTACTCGCGAGCAAGCTCGCTCGCACATAGCTCCGGCCTGCTCAAAAGGAAGGTGACTAATGCGTATTGATCGTTTAACCAGCAAATTGCAGTTGGCATTATCGGACTCCCAATCCCTGGCGGTTGGTCTCGACCATCCGGCTATTGAACCTGCGCACCTGATGCAGGCGCTCCTGGAACAGCAAGGCGGATCCATCAAGCCATTGCTGATGCAGGTGGGCTTTGACGTCAACAGCTTGCGCAAGGAGTTGAGCCGTGAGCTCGACCAACTGCCGAAAATCCAAAATCCTACGGGTGACGTGAACATGTCCCAGGACCTGGCGCGGCTGCTCAATCAGGCGGACCGCCTGGCTCAGCAAAAGGGCGACCAGTTCATCTCCAGTGAGCTGGTGTTGCTCGCCGCCATGGATGACAACAGCAAGCTTGGCAAGTTGTTGCTGGGCCAGGGTGTGAGCAAGAAAGCCCTGGAGAACGCCATCAACAACCTGCGTGGTGGGGAGGCAGTCAATGACCCCAACCACGAGGAGTCCCGCCAGGCCCTGGATAAGTACACCGTCGACCTGACCAAGCGTGCTGAAGAAGGCAAGCTGGACCCGGTGATCGGTCGTGACGACGAAATTCGCCGTACCATCCAGGTGCTGCAGCGTCGCACCAAGAACAACCCGGTCCTGATCGGCGAACCAGGTGTGGGTAAAACCGCCATTGCCGAAGGTCTGGCCCAGCGCATCATTAATGGTGAGGTGCCCGATGGCCTCAAGGGTAAGCGTCTGCTGTCCCTGGATATGGGGTCGTTGATTGCGGGTGCCAAATTTCGTGGAGAGTTCGAGGAGCGCCTGAAGTCCTTGCTCAATGAGCTCTCGAAGCAAGAAGGGCAGATCATTCTGTTTATCGACGAGCTGCACACCATGGTCGGCGCAGGTAAAGGCGAGGGTTCCATGGATGCAGGCAACATGCTCAAGCCGGCATTGGCCCGGGGTGAGTTGCATTGTGTCGGTGCCACCACGCTCAACGAATACCGCCAGTACATTGAAAAGGACGCCGCCCTTGAACGCCGTTTCCAGAAAGTGCTGGTGGAGGAGCCTAGCGAAGAAGACACCATCGCTATCCTGCGTGGCCTGAAAGAACGCTATGAGGTCCATCACAAGGTAGCGATCACCGACGGCGCGATCATCGCGGCGGCCAAATTGAGCCATCGCTATATCACTGACCGTCAGTTGCCGGACAAGGCCATCGACTTGATTGATGAGGCGGCCAGCCGTATTCGCATGGAAATCGATTCCAAGCCGGAAGTGCTCGACCGTCTGGACCGGCGCCTGATTCAGCTGAAAGTCGAATCCCAGGCCCTGAAGAAAGAAGAGGACGATGCGGCGAAGAAACGCCTGGAAAAACTCCAGGAAGAAATCGTGCGTCTGGAACGTGAGTATTCGGACCTGGAAGAAATCTGGACCTCGGAAAAAGCCGAAGTGCAGGGTTCGGCGCAGATCCAGCAAAAGATAGAACAATCCCGCCAGGAACTGGAAGCCGCTCGCCGCAAGGGCGACCTGAACCGCATGGCCGAGTTGCAGTATGGGGTGATCCCGGACCTGGAGCGCAGCCTGCAGATGGTCGATCAGCACGGCAAGAGCGAAAATCAGTTACTACGCAGCAAGGTGACCGAGGAAGAAATTGCCGAAGTCGTCTCGAAGTGGACCGGCATCCCCGTGTCGAAAATGCTCGAAGGCGAGCGCGACAAGCTGTTGAAGATGGAAAGCCTGTTGCACCGGCGTGTCATTGGCCAGGAAGAAGCGGTGGTTGCAGTGTCCAACGCGGTACGGCGTTCCCGGGCCGGGTTGTCCGACCCTGACCGTCCGAGCGGCTCGTTCATGTTCCTCGGCCCGACAGGTGTGGGCAAGACCGAGTTGTGCAAGGCCTTGGCTGAGTTTCTCTTTGATACCGAAGAGGCCATGGTGCGGATTGATATGTCCGAGTTCATGGAAAAACACTCCGTGGCCCGCCTGATTGGGGCTCCACCAGGCTATGTGGGCTACGAAGAGGGCGGCTACCTGACCGAGGCCGTGCGGCGCAAACCTTACTCGGTGATTCTTCTGGACGAAGTCGAGAAGGCCCATCCGGATGTGTTCAACGTGCTGCTGCAGGTGTTGGAAGATGGTCGGCTGACGGACAGTCACGGGCGTACTGTGGATTTTCGTAATACGGTAATCGTGATGACATCCAACCTGGGCTCGTCGCAAATCCAGGAGTTGGTGGGGGATCGCGAAGCCCAGCGTGCTGCGGTGATGGATGCGTTGACCAGCCACTTCCGGCCGGAGTTTATCAACCGGGTAGATGAGGTGGTGATCTTCGAGCCTCTGGCACGGGATCAGATTGCGGGTATCACCGAGATCCAGTTGGGCCGTCTGCGCAGCCGTCTGGCAGAGCGCGAGCTGTCGCTGGAGCTGAGCGGTGAAGCCTTGGACAAGCTGATTGCTGTCGGTTACGACCCGGTATATGGTGCACGGCCTTTGAAGCGTGCAATCCAGCGCTGGATAGAGAACCCGTTGGCGCAACTGATTCTGTCCGGCAGTTTTATGCCCGGCACCAGTGTTGCCGCCAGTGTGGAGAACGACGAAATCGTCTTCCATTAAGCCCTGGCTGTACCGCTACAAGAAGAGGCCCCGCATTGCGGGCAATGTCACTACTGTAGGAGCGAGCTTGCTCGCGAAAAATGTCAGCGATAACGTGTGCATCCTGGATGAACGCATCGCCTATGAGTTCTTCGGGTTCAAGCTCGCTCCTACAAAAAACCTTAACTGAACAGCATTGCCTGCATTGCGGGGTATTTTTTTCGATAGGGCGTTGAACTGTAAGGCAAAGGCTTGTAAAGTGCGCCCCGCAGCAACGTCAGCCCAACGGTTTCTTCTCCCCAAGAAGAAACCTGAAAGAAGCGCAAATCATTGTCTTAAAAGCAATTTAAAGGGTTGACAGGGGTTTTTAAAATTGTAGAATAGCGCGCCTCAGACACGCGAACGTAGTGATACGTAAGGGTTGAAGAGAAGGTAACAAGCAATAAAGTTGTACTTTGAAATATGTAGTTCCGTGATAGCTCAGTCGGTAGAGCAAATGACTGTTAATCATTGGGTCCCAGGTTCGAGTCCTGGTCACGGAGCCAATTTCAAACCGGGGTATAGCGCAGTCCGGTAGCGCGCCTGCTTTGGGAGCAGGATGTCAGGAGTTCGAATCCCCTTACCCCGACCATATTTGGGTCGTTAGCTCAGTTGGTAGAGCAGTTGGCTTTTAACCAATTGGTCGTAGGTTCGAATCCCACACGACCCACCATTTTTGAGACCAGCCAAGGCTGGAATCGAATCTTAAGATCAGAGGCCAAAAGCACTGATCGAAGAAGGCGACTTGAAAAGGTCGCCTTTTTTTTACCGGGGTATAGCGCAGTCCGGTAGCGCGCCTGCTTTGGGAGCAGGATGTCAGGAGTTCGAATCCCCTTACCCCGACCATATTAAAAATCCTCGTATCGAAAGATACGGGGATTTTTTTTGTCTTTTGAAACTGATCGTTCCCACGCAGCGTGGGAGCGATCAGAGGTCAGAGATCAGTGCAATTTAAGGCGCGGCTCCGTTCCACGTCCAATCTTGCTGCCCAGCATCAGCATCGCCGTTCTGAAGGCGCCGTACAGCGCCACCTGGTGCATGCGATACAGCGACACATAGAACATTCGCGCCAGCCAGCCTTCCAGCATCACGCTGCCTGTCAGATTGCCCATCAAGTTCCCCACGGCCGAAAAACGCGACAACGAGATCAGCGAGCCGTAGTCGGTGTACTTATAGTTGGGCAGGCTCTTGCCTTCAATTCGCAGCTTTAGCGATTTGGCCAGCAAAGACGCTTGCTGGTGAGCCGCTTGTGCCCTTGGCGGTACGTTATGATCGGTGCCCGCTTGCGGGCACGCCGCGCAGTCTCCAAAAGCGAAGATATTTTCGTCACGGGTGGTTTGCAGGGTTGGCAGTACCTGCAGTTGGTTGATGCGGTTGGTTTCCAGGCCGGCAATATCCTTGAGGAAGCCTGGCGCACGAATGCCTGCCGCCCAAACCTTGAGGCTGGCGGGGATCACCTGGCCACTGCTGGTGATCAGGCTATCGGCGGTGACTTCGCTCACTGATGAGTTGGTCATCACGGTCACCCCAAGCTTCTCCAAGGTTTTATGCACAGGCGCGCCAATACGCTCTGGCAAAGCAGGCAATACCCGTGGGCCGGCTTCGACCAGGGTGATGTGCATGTTTTCCGGTTTGATCCGGTCCAGGCCATAGGCCGCCAGCTCGTGGGCGGCGTTATGCAGCTCGGCCGCCAGCTCAACCCCGGTTGCTCCAGCGCCGACGATTGCGACACTGATCTGTTCTATGGCGTCAGTCTGCCCCGCGTGGGCGCGCAGGTAGTGGTTGAGCAGTTGCTGATGGAAGCGTTCGGCCTGTTTGCGGGTATCGAGGAACAGGCAGTGTTCTGCCGCGCCTTGGGTGCCGAAGTCGTTAGTGGTGCTGCCGACGGCGATGACCAAAGTGTCATAGCCCAGCTCACGGGCAGGCACCAATTCCAGGCCTTGTTCGTCGAGGGTCGCGGCCAGTTGGATTCTTTTCTGTGCACGATCGAGCCCGCTCATGCGTCCCAGTTGGAACTCGAAGTGGTTCCATTTGGCTTGTGCGACATAATTGAGTTCGTCTTCCGAAGAATTCAGCGAACCGGCGGCCACTTCGTGGAGCAGCGGTTTCCAGATATGGGTCAGGTTGGCGTCTACCAATGTGACGCTGGCGATACCGCGCTTGCCCAGAGTTTTACCCAGGCGGGTAGCCAACTCCAGGCCGCCGGCGCCGCCGCCGACGATAATAATACGATGGGTCATGGGGATATCTCACAAGGCTAAAGGAAATCGGTGCAGTTACCCTCGCGAGCGCCAGGCAGCTCATAGCGTCAGGTAACTCAAAAGGCGGCTCAGCAAACCCAGGCCGATCACTGCAATCAGGATTACACCGAGGAGCAGCCATGGCCGAAAAGGCCGGCGCTCGACTCGATTCTGAGGCAGTTGCAGGTACTGTTCGACATGTTGTTGGTCGTCGGGGTTCAAGCGGCTGGTCATAATAAGGGCCTCGTCAGGTAGACGTTGCGAAAGGAGTGAACGTTACAGTGGCGCGCTCTGCTGTAGTACCTAAGCATAGTGTTGAACCGCGCGGTCTGTGTTCACCGGCTATCGATAGGCCAATGAGAGGGGTTCTTTGTATCATCCAGCCTGGAGTTTCGCCATGCTGGTGAAGGCTTACAGGCTGATACCGACGTCAAAGACAATGCTGCGTCCCAGGTTATTGCGCAGGAAATCCGGAGCGTCCGGATGGGCGAACAATACCCTGGCAAAGGTCGGGCCCACCAGTGACAGCGAGCGCCAGCCCTGGCGCAGGTATTCGGTAGGCGGCGGGAAGTGGCTATTGAGGTCCAGCACTTCGCGTTTGAGGCTGGCGAAGGCAATGATGTCCAGTTCCCCCAAGTCCATCCCGCGCTCCTTGTAGTTGTGGGCTTTCTTGCGCAGGGTTGGTGCCAGGCGCAGCAAAAACTCATGGGCGGGGATGCGCTTGGGCTTGGCTTCGCGCCTTACCAATTGGCTCAGGGAAAAGGCGCTGCGTCGGCGTAGCAGTTCGTCGCGCCATTCGTCATTCAGGCGTCGGCCTTCATCCAGGACGAAGAAAACTTCGAAGCTGGCGTCGCGAAACAATACATCCGGCGGTTCCTGCCCGGCGGCGTGAAACTCTTCGGCGCGATAGGGCACGTTCAAGCCTTGCAGCAGGCGTTGGCAAACCCAACGCTCACGCTCCCATTTGCGGGCATTGGACAGGAACGCATTGGCTTGTTCGGCCGCTATGGTGAGCAGGCGCAAATAATCTGAGTCATCCATGGTTCCAGCTTAGCGCCCAAATGATGACTGCAGGAAGTCCTGGTGCGGTTGCCGGTCACTGGAGCCAGCGGGAGGTCGGTGTAGACTGGCCATTCGACAAGTCCCCCTGGCATAAGGAGCGCGTGGTGAAGGTTTATGCAGTGCTGTTCCCTTTGTGGGCCCAAGCCTTGGGGCGGGTGCAGCCGTGATCAGTGCGGCAGTGCTGGCACCGGCAACTCTCAGCATCGGCTGGTTGTGCTATACGCCGGTGGTGATGTGGGCCATTTTTCGTTCGCCCTGGGTCGAGTTGTTTGCCGACCGGCGGCGCCAGCATTTGCTGTTTGGCACGGTGTTCGCGCTATTCATGCTCTGGTTGGTGCGTCGGGATTTCGAGACCGGTGTGTCCTACCACTTTATTGGTATGACTGCCGTGACGTTATTGCTCGATTGGCCCCTGGCAATTGTCGGTGGGTTGGGCGCTCAACTCGGCCTGGTATTACTCGGTCGTCAGGATTTGGCGGCAGTGGGCATCAACGGCATGTTGTTGGTCCTGTTGCCGGTTCTGGTTACCGAAGGTTGCGCACTACTGGTGGAGCGGGCGCAACCGCGTAATCCTTTTGTGTATATCTTCTGCTCCGGTTTTTTTGCAGCGGCTCTGTCGGCGTTATTGTGCCTACTGGCGGGCCTGGGCCTGTTGTGGTTCGACGGCCGTTTCGCGATGCCGGAGTGGCTGCAGGACTTTGTCGGTTACTTATGGTTGATGATCTTTCCCGAGGCCTTTATCAACGGCATGGTGATCAGCGCGTTGGTGGTGTTTTGCCCTGAGTGGCTGGAGACTTTCAACCGTACCCGTTACCTTTCGGCGCCCTGGAAGGATGATGACTCGCGTCCCTGATCCGGGCCTGAGCCTACGCACCCTGCTCTGTGTGGTGGTGCAACAGAGCACGGGTGTGCGTGCCCTGAGGGCCAGCAGGACTACGGCTTTATGCGCCCTTAGTGAGCGCGTGGGGGCAAATCGTCCGAGAACAAATCATCTTCGGCGTCCGGGCTGACAGGGATCTTGTGTTCTTCCGCTGCCCAGGCTCCCAGGTCGATCAGTTTGCAGCGGTCCGAGCAAAATGGTCGGTTGGCGTTGTTGGTGTTCCATTCCACGGGGGCGCCGCAGGTTGGGCATTCTACGGTCAAGGGTTGGCTCATGATCGGCCTCCACGCAAAGTAAGGTAAAAATGGTGCAGTCGTTCGACCTCGGCGTGCAGCCGGGTCAGGTTCTGGTCATTGACCAGTACATCGTCGGCCTGGCGCAGGCGGTCCTCACGGCTAGCCTGGGCCTTGAGGATTGCCTGCACTTGCTCTGCGCTGATGCCATCGCGCTGCAGGGTACGCTCAATCTGCAGCGATTGCGGCACGTCGATCACCAGGATGCGCTGGGTCGTGGCGTATTGGCCGGATTCGATCAGCAGCGGCGACACCAGGATCGCGTAGGGCGACCGGGCGCGGGCCAGGTGACTGCGAATCTCCTCGGCAATCAGCGGGTGCAGCAGGGCTTCAAGCCAGAGACGCTCTTCGGGGACTTCAAAGATCAGTTGGCGCAACGCAGCACGGTCCAGTCGGCCGTCGGGCAATAGCACGCTGGCACCGAAATGCTCGGCAATGCTCGTCAGCGCCGGGCGCCCCGGCTCGACCACCCAGCGGGCAGCGTGATCGGCGTCCACCAGGTCGACGCCCAGGTCGATAAAGTGCTCGGCCGCCGCACTTTTGCCGCTGCCGATGCCACCGGTGAGGCCAAGAATCCAGGGTGTTGCTACACAATGGGTCATCTGAAACCGACAGACTGCAAATAGAAGTCGGTTATTTGACCACCCCAGAGCAATGCAATCCAGCCGGCAATTGCCAGATAAGGTCCAAAAGGTATCGGTATCGATGTTTGGGCGTTACGTAAACGTAGCAGCGCGAGCCCTGATATCGCCCCCACCAGCGAGGCCAGCAACAGCGTCATCGGCAGGATTTGCCAGCCGCCCCAGGCGCCGAGCATCGCCAGCAATTTGAAGTCTCCGTAGCCCATGCCATCCTTGCCGGTGATCAGTTTGAACAGCCAAAACACCGACCACAGGCTCAGATAACCGGCAGCTGCGCCCCAAAGTGCATCCGATGGTGCGACGAACAAACCAAACTGATTGAGGATCAGCCCCAGCCAAAGCAAGGGCAGCACCAATACATCTGGCAATAGCTGGTGATCGCTATCGATCAGGCTCATCGCCAGCAGGCCCCAGCTCAATAACATGATCCAGCCCGCCTGCCAGCCAAAGCCGAAATGCCAGGCCACGTAAGCTGAGATCAGTGCGCACGCCAGCTCGGTAATCGGGTAGCGCGGGCTGATCGATGCACGGCAATGGGAGCAGCGGCCCTTGAGTAGCAGATAACTGAGCAGGGGAATGTTTTCCCAAGGGCGAATCGGCTGGGCGCAGTGCGGGCAACAAGAGTGAGGCAGCAGCAGATTATAGGTCGGGCCTTTCGGTTCTGCGGGGAGCTCGAGGATATCGAGAGCCTGGGCGCGCCATTCTCGGGCCAGTATCTTCGGCAGGCGCCACACCAGAACGTTGATAAAACTGCCGACGATCAGGCCGAGCACCAGTGCGCCCCCTACGAACAGCCACGGCTGATGGTTCAGCGCTTCACCCAATGACATGTTCAAAGTGCTGTACCGAGCTGGAAGATCGGCAGGTACATGGCCACCACCAGTGCACCGACAATACCGCCAAGCACCACCATGGTCAGCGGTTCCATCAGGCTGGTGAGGTTGTCCACCAGATTGTCGACGTCTGCTTCATAGTGGCTGGCAACCTTCTCCAGCATGCTGTCCAGAGCGCCCGATTCTTCGCCGATGGCGGTCATTTGAATGGCCATGCTCGGGAAGAGGCCACTGACGGCCATGGTTTGATTCAGTTGCATGCCTGTTGATACGTCCTGACGCATACGATTGATTGCCTGTTTGAACAGCCCATTGCCGGCGGCACCGGCCACCGAGTCCAACGCCTGCACCAGCGGGACCCCGGCTGCGAAAGTGGTCGAGAGCGTGCGGGCATAGCGGGCGACAGCCGATTTTTTCAGCAGTGTGCCTGCCAGCGGGACTTTCAACAAACCGGCATCAAGTCGTTGACGAAAGTCAGGTGAGCAACGATAAGCCTGGCGCAGTCCGAGAGCGCCGGCTCCCAGGCCCATGGCCAACGCCCACCACGCTTGCTGCATGAATTCCGACAGGGCGATGACCATCAGTGTAAAACCCGGTAGTTGCGCATCCACTCCGGCAAACAGACCCTGGAACTGCGGCACAACGTGAATCAGCAGGATCGCGCTGACGAGGGTGGCGACTATCAGTACCATCAGTGGATAGGTCATGGCCTTTTTGATCCTGGCCTTGAGTTGTTCATTCTTTTCCAGGTGGATGGCCACGCGTTCGAGCAGTGTTTCCAGTGCGCCGGCCTGCTCGCCTGCTGCGATCAGATGACAGTACAGTTCATCGAAGTGCTGCGGCTGTTTCTGCAGGGCTGCTGCCAGGCTGCTGCCGGCTGCGATTTCCTGTTTCAAGCCTTGTACCAGTACCTGCAGGTGCCGGCGCTCAGAGCCGTCGATGATAATGTCGAAGGCTTGCAGCAAAGGGATTCCGGCTTTGAGGAGGGTTGCCAACTGTCGGGTGAACAGAGCGATATCCAGCGGCTTTACGGGCTGGCGCAAGCTCGACAAGGTGCGGGTTCTTTTCCACACCCGGCCAGGGTTGATCCCCTGTTGACGCAACTGCACCTTGATTAGCGCAGGTGTGCGCCCGCGGGTTTCCCCGGACACTTTGCGACCTTTGCGGTTGGTGCCTTCCCAAGCATAAATCACTGACACATCGGTCATTCCATGGCCTCATCACGGGGGTACAACATTCAAGAGTCCTTCATTTATTTCGCCATACCGTGCACGGGCATATTTAGAGCTTAGTCAGGGGATAGTGTCGGAAAGAACAGTGACGGGTGAAAAATGTCAGATTGTGCGACTTGTACGGGATTGGCCCTGCCGGGGTGAGTACACTGGCGCGGTTACTGAGGACTGGGTGCAGGATGTGCCTTGCTGTGGGGTTTGAGCCCCGTTTTATTCTGGAGAGTGAGCGTGATGCATCAGAAAGGTTTTACCTTGATCGAATTGTTGATCGTCGTGGCGATCATCGGCATTTTGGCCACTATCGGCCTGCCCATTTATACCAAGCATCAGGCCAAGGCCAAGTTCACGGCGGGGCTGGCAGAGATTTCCGCGCTGAAGGCCGGGTTTGAGGACACGCTCAACCAGGGCACTGCGCCGACCGTGGAGTTGATCGGCGGCCAGCGTTCGACAGCCAATTGCAAGATCGATGCAACCGGTGATGTCGCCACGGGTGTTGGCACCATTACCTGTGAAATTCTCGATGCGCCGGCACCGGTGCTGGGCAAGATCATCACTTTGACCCGCGATACCAAGACCGGCTGGAGTTGCATCACCAACGCCGAAGAACAGTACGCAGCGAAAGGCTGTACTGCTGGCGGGGTGTGATCAAGCATTTGCCTGGGGCGAGCTCGCCCCAGGCTTGCTTGACTGACCCGCGTCAGGTCAAGCCCGATCCCCATGGTCCACAAGGACGTTGAAAGCACTTATGTGGTTATCCGTGCAGCAGCGAGGAAACGTGTTTCTGGTGGTGGCCGCCTGTCTGCTGGCACTGGATATCGGCACGCCGTTCAGCGGTCATGACTGGCAGCGGGTGGGGCAGATCGCCACGGGGCTATGTGCGTTGATGTATGGCTTATCCTGCACGTCTGCAACGCGCCTGGTCGATAGGCCAACTGCACTTGGGTTGTTGCTGATCATTGGGTTGGGCCTGCTTTCTTCCTTGCTCGCCCATCAGCCGCTCTGGGCTTTCACCGAACTCGCGCTGGTCATTACTTGTGCCAGCATCGCGATGGCTTTCGCCCAGGTCAGGCGCAACGGTGATGAATCCCTGGACCGGGTTTTGATCCTGGCCGTGTGCCTGCTGTGCCTGATCAAGAGCTTTCAATACCTGTATGCCGGTGTGTTGGCGTTTACCAGCGGCGAACCGGTATTGAACACCGACCTGTTGCTGTCCGGGTTTTCCAACAAGCGTTTCTACGGGCAGTTCCAGACCTTTACTTTGCCGCTGCTGGCACTTCCATTGCTTGTGGCAAATATCACGCGGCCAGTACGTGCAGCCGTGTTTGCGTTGTTGTGTATCTGGTGGCTGATCGCAATCAGCGGTGGTACGCGCGGGACATGGCTGGGCATGGGCGCGGCCGGGGTAGCAGTGGTGTTTTTCGGATCATTTGGCCGTCGCTGGCTGGCCTGGCAATTGGCTGCGGTGTGTTGTGGCTTGATGCTCTATTGGTTGCTGTTCACGGTACTCACGAGGTATCTGGGAATCGATGTCAGCAACTTCGCAGGCGAGCGGCTCACGACGAGTCTTTCAAGTCGTGGTCCCCTCTGGGAACTTGCCCTGAACATGATTCACGAGCGTCCGGTGCTTGGCTTGGGACCGATGCATTTTGCTGACACGGGTAACGCCATCGCTGCCCATCCGCACCAGGCAATCTTGCAATGGGCCAGTGAATGGGGTGCGCCATCGACACTTTGTGTGGCGGTGCTGGCTTTGCGGGGAGGTTGGGCAACCATTAGAGTGCTTCGCGATCGTGCGCTTTGCTCGGCACCCGTTGACCTGCTGCGCCTTTGTCTGTTCGCCGCCCTGATCGGGGCCATGACCCAAGCCATGGTGGATGGTGTATTCGTGATGCCTAATTCCCAACTCTGGCTCGCGCTGGTGGTGGGATGGTTGATGGCGTTGCATGTATGGCGAACCCCGTTGGCCACCTCCAAGCCTCTATCCCGGGCTTGGGCAGTTGCCAGCCTATTGGCCATCGGCTTGCTGGTGTTCGTCGCGATCCGTGACGTGCCTCACCTGACGGAGCGTATCCAGCATTACGCTGGTGTCAGCAAAGTGCACCTGCAGCCACGCTTCTGGGCCCAAGGCGTAATTGCACTCGAAAAGCAGTGAGTTGCCGGACGCCCAAGGCAGTGCTAGCTTTAGCCCACTGCCCGTGTAGCTCAGTTGGTAGAGCAGCGCATTCGTAACGCGAAGGTCGCAGGTTCGACTCCTGTCTCGGGCATAAAGGCAACACAGTTTTCAGATGATCCCAGAATGGTTCTGAAGGCCAGACGAACCGGTATTCATGCCTGTTCTTTTGTATCTGCGCAACCTTGATGACCCAGATGCATCCCCATTCCTTGATCAGCGAGAACAACATGACCATAAAAGAAATGACCCAGGAAGCGCGGCATGAAGCAGCCCTGAAAAAGTATGTCTCGGAGTCGCCGGAGCTCCTAGATGAGATCAAGGACCTGAGTGCCGATGATCAGAAAGACCAGATTCAATGGGCGTTCGAGGATGAGGCCGAAGCCCAGGGCCTCCAGCCATGGGAGTTGACCCTCAAATACACCTCTACCCCTGAAGCGTTCGAGGCGGCACGCCTGGCTTTGCACAAAGAAGCGGCCGAGGTGTTGGGTGTCGATTGGAACGAATACTGCGGGATGAATAATCTGGCGATTTGAGCGGCAACTGTAGGAGCGGGCTTGCTCGCGAGAAGCCTGGATGCCCATGGGGTACCAAGCTTCTCACGCCAGCGTGGCGACCATCGTGAGCAAGCTCGCTCCTACATTTTAAGCGCCTCAGATACTCAGCCGCATTGATAGATCCACCGCCTTCACATCCTTGGTCATCGCGCCGATGGAGATGTAGTCCACCCCGGTTTCTGCGATGGGCAGCAGCGTATTTTCATTAATCCCGCCACTGGCTTCGAGCTTGGCCTTGCCGCCGTTCAGGCGCACGGCTTCGCGCATGTCCTCCAGGCTCAATTCGTCGAGCATGATGATATCGGCGCCTGCCGCCAGCGCTTCACGCAGTTCTTCCAGGCTTTCCACTTCAATTTCCACCGGCTTGCCCGGCGCGATTTTGTGGGCGGCAGTAATGGCCTGGGCAATACCACCGCAGGCAGCAATATGGTTTTCCTTGATCAGGAACGCGTCATACAAACCGATACGATGGTTGTGGCAACCCCCGCAAGTCACTGCGTATTTTTGCGCCAGGCGCAGGCCTGGAAGCGTCTTGCGGGTATCCAGCAGCTTGACCTGCGTGCTGGCGACGAAGTCCGCCAGGTATTGGGCGCGCGTGGCAACGCCTGACAACAGTTGCAGAAAGTTCAGCGCGCAGCGTTCGCCGCTAAGCAGGGAGCGGGCTGGGCCTTCGAGATGAAACAGCACCTGGTCGGGGCTGACGCGTTCACCGTCGCGAACCTGCCAGTGTACGGCGACTCGCGGGTCCAGTTGGCGGAACACGGCCTCTACCCAGGCTGTACCGCTGATGACGGCAGTATCACGGGTGATGATCGTGGCTTTGGCCAGCCGCTCGGCCGGGATCAGTTGCGCGGTGATGTCGCCGCTGCCGATGTCTTCCAACAATGCGCGTCGCACGTTGGCTTCGATTTCGGCGGTCAGGTCGGCGAGACGTAGGTTCGGCATAACGGGCTCCACAAACTAAGTGCCTCGATTATAGAGGCAGGCCGTGCTCTAACCCAAGGTGCCAGGCGCTACCGGCGAGCAATCGGTGCTTTTTACAAGGCCACTACAGAGTTTGCTGGCGCAATCGCGCCAAGTGATCGCATCCAATGGGTCGAACGCGGCATACTGGGCCACCTCAACCTGGCTCAAGGAACCCTGTATGCAGTTGGACCCCGCCAGTGGTTGGTGCCATGGCATCCGTCATTGCCCATCGCCTAACTTCAATGAACGCCCCGGCGGTGAGATATCCCTGCTGGTGGTGCATAACATCAGCTTGCCGCCAGCGCAGTTCGCCACGGGCAAGGTGCTGGAGTTCTTCCAGAATCGTCTGGATGTCACGGAACATCCCTACTTTGAAGGTATTGCTGACTTACGGGTGTCTGCGCATTTTCTGATTGAGCGTGATGGCGCTGTCACGCAATTTGTTTCCTGTCTCGACCGGGCCTGGCATGCGGGCATATCGAGTTTCGAGGGGCGTGAGGTCTGCAACGATTTCTCCCTGGGAGTCGAACTGGAAGGCACGGATGACTTGCCCTTTACCGATGCCCAGTACCAGTCCTTGATCGAGCTGACCCGCCAGTTGTTGGCGGCTTATAAGGGCATCACCCGCCAGCGCATTTGTGGCCACAGTGATATCGCCCCAGGACGCAAGACGGATCCTGGATCAGCTTTTGATTGGGCACGCTTTCGCGGCGCCTTGCAGGATGGAGGACAAGCACAATGAGTTTTCTGGTGTTGGTGTTGGCGGTGTGGGTCGAGAAGTTTTCGGCGTTGCGCCATAGAGTACAGCGCGACGGCGGCTGGTTGCGCGAACTGGCCAAGCTCGAATCCAGCGAGCGTCTGGGCAAACAGCCGTGGCTGATTCTGCTGCTGTTGGTGCTGTTGCCCGTGGCAGTGTTGGGGCTGTTGCTATTGGTGTTGGAGCCGGTGGCCTATGGCTTGCTGGCATTGCCGGTGCATTTGTTGGTGGTGATTTATGCGCTGGGGCGTGGCGATCTATTAGCCGGGCTTGGACCGTTTCGTGACGCTTGGCGTCGTGGGGACCTACAAGCGGCCGAGCATGTGGCCGAACGTGACCTGAACGTCGGTGCCGACAGCGGCGAACAACTGCTGGAGCGGGTCCAGGGCCATTTGTTATGGCAGGCCTATCAAAGCTTCTTCGCGGTGATTTTCTGGTATTTCCTGCTGGGGCCCGTGGCCGCCCTGGCTTATCGTCTGCTGGCGCTGGCCAGTGAGCACGGCAAGAATCCGCTGGTGGTGGAGCGTGCGACACAACTGCGGCATGCCTTCGACTGGTTACCGGTGCGCTTGTTGGCGGCGAGTTTCGCCTTGGTGGGCAATTTTGTCGCGGTCAGCCGGGTGATGCTCCACGAACTGCTCAGTTGGGATATCAGCGCGGCGCAACTGGTGGAAAAAGTAGGTCTGGCAGCCGGTGAAATCCCGCCACCGGTAGTCGGTGTCGATGGCATCATCAGCCTGGACCGGATCTGGGAACTGCTGCTGCGCTGCGCAGTGTTGTGGTATGCCGGCTTTGCCCTGTGGACCGTTCTTCCTTGATATACATCGCGTAGTCGCAGCCTCGTACCTCGGCAGCGGCTACGATCGTTAAGTTACAAAACTCCTTTGATTGAACGATATAGGTATGGTGCCAAATAATGGCTATTTGCCTTATGTCTTGTTCCCAATAAAAATAAAAAGGGAGCTTTTTTCGTCGCCATAATGGGTGAAAATTTATTTCACCTTATCCACGTGCAATCAATCCGCTCGGGATTTACCAGTTGAACAGCTCACGGCTGTTACGGGTGCTCGCCTCGGCCAGCGCTGACGGGCTGATACCCATTCGCTCGGCCAGCGCTGTGCAGATGTCGGGCAAGTGTTCGGGGCTATTGCGCTGGCCGGCGTACATGACGGGCGCCATGTCCGGCGAGTCGGTTTCCAGTACCACCGAGTTCAGCGGCAATAGGGCAATGACCTTGTGCATGCGCAAGGCTTGAGGCCAGGTTGCGGCGCCGCCCAGGCCCAGTTTGAAACCAAGCTTGCTGTATTCGCGGGCTTCTTCCAGGCTCCCGGCGAAAGCATGGATGATGCCTCCCCGGGAAGGGCGAATACGTTTAAGGGTCGCGATTACCGCCGCATGGCTGCGCCGAACGTGCAGTAGCGCCGGCAACTGGAAGTCCACCGCCAGGTGCAATTGGGCCTCGAACAACACCTGCTGGCGTTCGCGGTCCAGGTGTTCGAGGAAGTAATCCAGGCCGATTTCACCCACCGCGCACAGCTGGCGATGGCCTTTCAAGCGAGTCAGCCAATCTCCCAGTTCCGTCAGGTCGGCTGGCCGATGGTCATTGAGGTACGCCGGGTGCAGTCCGAAAGCCGCATACAAATCCGTATCTTCGTGCACCAGGTTCCATACGCGTTGCCAGTTCTGCTGATAAACCCCCAGCAGCACCATGCGCCGCACACCCAATTGGCGACTGCGACTGAGGACGTCACTGCGATCAGCATCGAAGGCAGGAAAGTCCAAGTGCGTGTGGCTGTCGATCAGCTCCACGCTCAGGCCTCGTGAATTCGCTGCTTGAAGGTCCGGCTGATCCCATGGACTCCCGGTTGGTACTGCTGTTCTTCAATGGCCGCCAAAGCCAGGCGCAACGCGGTTTCGGCCATCAACTGATGCTGCTGGGACATGGCGTTGACCGGCAACGGCAGGAAGTCCAGCAGTTGTGTATCACCGAATGTCCCCAGGCGCAGTGGCCGGGACTGCAGCGGGAAGTCGTGCAGCGCGTCGAAGACGCCTTGCAGCAGTACGTAGGACGTGGTTACCAACGCCTCGGGCAAATGCCCAAGGCGTTGCAGTAATTCTTCCATCAGGTGTCGGCCACAGTCACGGCTGAATGCCTCGCCCTGTTCGATCAACACTTCACCGTTGAAGTCTTTCAGCGCGTCCTTGAAACCGGTGGCGCGTTCCTGGCTGATGCTCAGCTCTGGCCGGGCACCGATCAGTACAATTTGCCGGGGCTCGGGGCGTAGCAGGCTGCTGGTCAACTGCCGGCATGCCTGGCGGTCATCGCTGACCACCGAGCAGAACTGCGTAGGCTCCATCACCCGGTCGATGGCGATCACCGGCAGGCCTTTGGCCTGCAACTCACGGTAACTGTCGTCGTCGGCCGGCAGGCAACTGGCAACGAACAAAGCGTCGCAGCGCCGTGCGCGGAACAGTTGCAGCAACTGGCGTTCGCTGTCGGCATCGTCGTCGGAGCTGGCGATCAGCAATTGATAGCCGCGCGCCCGGGCACCTTGTTCCAATAGCTTGGCGATCCGTGCGTAACTGGGGTTTTCCAGGTCCGGCAGGATAAAGCCCAGGGTACGGGTGTGCCGGCTGCGCAGCCCGGCGGCCTGAGGATTGGGCGTAAAGCCATGTTCTTCAACCACCGCCCGCACCCGTTCGACGGTTGCGCTGCTGATGCGTTGTTGTATGGCCTTGCCGTTGATGACATAGCTGGCGGTGGTTACAGACACACCGGCCAGGCGCGCGATATCACTGAGTTTCAAACCGGGATTTCCTTGTTTTTCAGAGCTTGCCCCGACATCTTGTCCAATCGTACCCGATTCCAGTAGACGACTATTGTCTCTGCTCAAGCGTCGAGCGGCTCTTCAAGCCCGATGAATTAACATGTACTCTGCCATGATCTCTAGATTAAACGTTTCAGCAGGCGTATTTTTTCGATTATCGCGACTGGTTTTTTTCTGCCAGATGACACCCAGTCAATTTTTTAGAACGCGCTTGTGCTGATTTATTCAAAATAATACCTAGTGCGCCCGGCGCACTAACTAGGAGAACGGCATGCTTGAGCTCACCAACGAGCAGATATCCATGGGCCAGACAGCTGTGGATAAGTCTGCTGCCTTGCGCTTGCTCGCAGACAAACTGGTGACCGACGGTCTGGTCGCCGAAGGTTATTTGAGTGGCCTGCAAGCCCGTGAAGCCCAAGGCTCGACCTTTCTTGGCCAAGGTATCGCAATCCCCCATGGCACTCCCGCAACCCGCGATCAGGTGTTCACCACTGGCGTGCGCCTGCTGCAGTTTCCCGAAGGGGTGGATTGGGGTGATGGCCAGATGGTCTACCTGGCGATCGGCATTGCCGCCAAATCCGACGAACACCTACGCCTGCTGCAACTGCTGACCCGCGCGCTCGGTGAAACTGATCTGGGCCAGGCGTTGCGTCGCGCCAGTTCCGCTGAAGCGCTGCTGAAACTGCTGCAAGGCGCGCCGCAAGAACTGGCGCTGGATGCGCAGATGATCAGCCTTGGGGTGTCCGCCGATGATTTTGAAGAGTTGGTATGGCGCGGCGCCCGCCTGCTGCGCCAGGCCGACTGCGTGAGTAATGGCTTTGCTGCCGTACTGCAACAGGTTGACGCGCTGCCGCTGGGCGACGGCCTGTGGTGGTTGCACAGCGAGCAAACGGTCAAGCGGCCGGGACTGGCGTTCGTCACCCCGGACAAACCCATGCGTTACCTCGGCCAGCCCCTGAGCGGCCTGTTCTGCCTGGCCAGTCTTGGCGAAGCCCACCAGGCCTTGCTCGAACGCCTGTGCGCATTGCTGATCGAAGGCCGGGGCCAGGAACTGGGCCGTGCCACCAGCAGCCGCGCGGTGTTGGAAGTACTCGGTGGCGAACTGCCCGCCGATTGGCCCAACGCGCGAATCGCCTTGGCCAACGCGCACGGTTTGCATGCACGTCCGGCAAAGATCCTCGCGCAACTGGCGAAAAGTTTTACTGGAGAAATCCGCGTGCGTATCGTCGACGCCCAAGGTAGCGCCGTGTCGGTTAAGAGCTTGAGCAAGTTGCTGAGCCTCGGCGCCCGGCGTGGCCAGGTGCTGGAGTTTGTCGCCGAACCTGCCATTGCCAGTGATGCATTGCCCGCCATGTTAGCGGCCGTCGAAGCGGGGCTCGGTGAAGACGTCGAGCCATTGCCTGTCGGGAGCTCCGTGCAGGAAGTCGTCGACCTCCAACCCCAAGTCAGTGCTCCATTGGCCGGTAGCCTGGTCCAGGCCATCGCCGCCGCGCCCGGTATCGCCATTGGCCCTGCGCATATCCAGGTACTGCAACCGTTTGAGTACCCGCTGCGTGGTGAGTCGGCCGCCATCGAACGCCAACGCCTGCACGCCGCCCTGACTGATGTGCGCCGTGATATCCAGGGTTTGGTCGAACGCAGCAAATCCAAGGCCATCCGCGAGATCTTCATCACCCACCAGGAAATGCTCGACGACCCGGAACTCACCGACGATGTCGACACTCGCCTCAAGCAAGGCGAAAGCGCCGAAGCGGCCTGGATGAGCGTGATAGAAGCCGCTGCGAGGCAGCAGGAGTCCTTGCTGGATGCATTATTGGCTGAACGCGCCGCCGATCTGCGGGACATCGGCCGTCGGGTGCTGGCGCAATTGTGTGGCGTCGAGACCGCACAGGAACCGGATGAACCCTACATCCTGGTGATGGATGAAGTCGGCCCCTCGGACGTGGCCCGTCTTGACCCGGCACGCGTTGCCGGCATTCTCACCGCCCGTGGCGGCGCCACTGCTCACAGCGCCATTGTCGCCCGTGCCTTGGGCATACCGGCGTTGGTGGGTGCAGGCCCGGCGGTGTTGCTGCTGGCAGCGGGTACGCCGTTGCTGCTGGACGGCCAGCGTGGTCGCCTGCATGTCGATGCTGACGCCGCGACTTTGCAGCGTGCGACGGTTGAGCGCGACACCCGTGAGCAACGCCTGCAAGCCGCTGCCAACCAGCGTCACGAGCCAGCCTTGACCCGCGACGGTCACCCCGTGGAAGTGTTCGCCAATATCGGTGAAAGCACCGGCGTGGCCAGCGCGGTAGAGCAGGGCGCCGAAGGCATTGGCTTACTGCGCACCGAACTGATTTTCATGGCCCATCAACAGGCGCCCGACGAAGCCACCCAGGAAGCCGAGTACCGTCGGGTGCTCGATGGCCTTGGCGGTCGGCCGCTGGTGGTGCGCACCCTGGATGTGGGTGGCGATAAACCATTGCCGTACTGGCCGATAGCCAAGGAAGAAAACCCGTTCCTCGGCGTGCGCGGCATTCGCCTGACCTTGCAACGACCACAGATCATGGAAGCGCAATTACGTGCGCTGCTGCGCTCGGCGGATAATCGACCATTGCGGATCATGTTCCCCATGGTCGGTAGCGTCGACGAATGGCGCCAGGCCCGGGACATGACTGAGCGCCTGCGCCTGGAGATTCCGGTGGCCGACTTGCAACTGGGCATCATGATCGAAGTCCCGTCGGCTGCGTTGCTGGCGCCAGTGCTAGCCAGGGAGGTGGACTTTTTCAGCGTCGGCACCAACGACCTGACGCAATACACCCTAGCCATCGACCGTGGTCATCCAACCCTCTCGGCCCAGGCCGACGGCTTGCATCCGGCGGTGTTGCAGTTGATCGATATCACCGTGCGCGCGGCCCATGCCCATGGCAAATGGGTCGGTGTGTGCGGGGAATTGGCGGCGGACCCGTTGGCCGTCCCGGTGCTGGTCGGCCTGGGTGTCGATGAGCTGAGCGTCTCGGCCCGCAGCATCCCAGAGGTCAAGGCCCGGGTGCGCGAATTTACCCTGAGCCAGGCCCAGGACTTGGCGCAACAAGCCTTGGCGGTGGGTACTCCCGCGCAAGTGCGTGCTCTTGTGGAGGCCGTGTAAATGGCAAGAATCCTAAGCCTGACGCTGAACCCGGCGTTAGACCTGACGGTGCCACTGGCGCGCCTGGAACCGGGCGAGGTCAATCGCAGCGAAGCCATGATCACCCATGCGGCCGGCAAGGGCGTCAACGTCGCCCAAGTGCTGGCGGACCTGGGTCACCAGGTGACCGTGTGTGGTTTTTTGGGTGAGGACAATCTACAAGCTTTCGAAACGTTGATCGCTCGCCGTGGTTTTGTCGATGCCTTCATTCGCGTGCCGGGAGAAACCCGCAGCAATATCAAGATTGTCGAGCACAACGGGCGAGTCACCGACGTTAATGGACCCGGCTTGGTGATCAGTGAGCAGGCGCAACAGGCGTTGCTCGATCAACTGGCACGCATTGCGCCCGGGCACGACGCCGTGGTGGTTGCTGGCAGCCTGCCCCTTGGTGTGAGCCCGCAGTGGTTGCAGGGGCTGCTGGTGCAACTGAAAAACCAGGGGCTCAAAGTCGTCCTGGATACCAGCGGCGAGGCCTTGCGTGCCGGGCTCAATATTGGCCCGTGGTTGATCAAGCCCAATACCATGGAACTGGCCGAGGCCCTGGATTGCCCGATGGATTCGGTCATGCAGCAGGTGCAAGCCGCCGCGCGTTTGCATAGCCAAGGTATCGAGCATGTGGTGATCTCCCACGGCGCCGATGGCGTCAACTGGTTCAGCTCCGGCACGGCATTGCACGCTACGCCGCCCAAGGTCAGTGTCGCCAGTACCGTGGGTGCGGGGGATTCGCTGTTGGCCGGAATGCTCCACGGTTTGCTCAACTTCGATGTGCCTGAAACGACTTTGCGCCGGGCCACGGCCATTGCCGCGCTGGCGGTGACGCAGATCGGTTTCGGTATCAGCGATGACGCGCAGTTGGCGCGTCTCGAAAGCGGCGTTCGCGTGCGCCCGCTGACAGAACAATAAGAGGGTTTTTCATGAAGTTAGCCATTGTTACTGCCTGCCCCAACGGCATGGTCACCAGTGTGCTGTGCGCCCGCTTGTTGGACGCCGCCGCGCAGCGCCAAGGGTGGAGCACCAGTGTCGAAGTGGTCGATATGCAGCACCCGGAGCGCCAGTTGTCTGCTGCGACCATCGAGGCTGCCGAGTGGGTGTTGCTGGTCAGCAGTACGCCGGTGGATAGGCAGCGTTTTGTCGGTAAGCGAGTGTTCCAGAGCACGCCGGCTCAGGCGTTGCAGGATGTGGAAGCAGTGTTGCGCCGGGGCGCCGAGGAAGCTCAGGTGCAAGTGGCTGATCAGGCCCCGGCTAAAAGCACGCCGCGCATTGTGGCGATCACCGCCTGCCCGACCGGCGTTGCCCACACGTTCATGGCCGCCGAAGCCTTGCAACAGACGGCCAAGCGCCTGGGGTATGAGCTGCAGGTGGAAACCCAGGGTTCGGTCGGTGCGCGTACACCGTTGAGCCCGGAAGCGATTCGTGACGCGGATGTGGTGTTGCTGGCAGCCGATATCGAAGTCGCCACTGAGCGTTTTGCCGGTAAGAAGATCTACCGTTGTGGCACCGGCATTGCCCTCAAGCAGTCAGAAGCCACCCTCAATAAAGCACTGGCCGAAGGCAAGCAGGAAAGCGCCGCCAGTGGCGCAACGGCCAAGCCCGAGACGACCGGGGTCTACAAGCACCTGCTGACCGGTGTGTCGTTCATGCTGCCGATGGTGGTGGCGGGCGGTCTGTTAATCGCCTTGTCCTTCGTTTTTGGGATCCAGGCTTTTGAAGAAAAAGGCACGCTGGCGGCGGCCCTGAAAACCGTTGGCGATCAAGCATTCATGCTGATGGTGCCGTTGCTGGCGGGTTATATCGCGTACTCAATCGCTGACCGCCCGGGCCTGGCACCGGGGATGATCGGCGGCCTGCTGGCCAGCACCCTGGGCGCCGGATTTATCGGCGGGATTCTCGCGGGATTCCTCGCGGGTTACTGCGTAAAGTCGATCAGCCGTGTGGTACGACTGCCGCAAAGCCTTGAAGCCCTCAAGCCGATCCTGATCATTCCATTGTTGGCGAGCCTGTTCACCGGCTTGGTGATGATCTACCTGGTGGGCCCGCCGGTGGCACAGATGCTGACGGGGCTGACGGATTTTCTCAGCAACATGGGCACGGCCAACGCGGTGCTGCTGGGCATCCTGCTGGGCGCGATGATGTGTGTTGACTTGGGCGGTCCGATCAACAAGGCGGCTTATGCATTTTCCGTCGGGTTGCTGGCGGCACAAAGCGGTGCGCCGATGGCTGCCACCATGGCCGCGGGCATGGTGCCACCCATTGGCATGGCCATCGCCACCTTCCTGGCGCGACGCAAGTTTGCCCAGACCGAGCGCGAAGCGGGCAAGGCGGCGTTGATCCTTGGCATGTGCTTTATCTCCGAAGGGGCTATCCCGTTCGCCGCCAAGGACCCGTTGCGGGTGATTCCGGCGAGCATCGCCGGTGGTGCATTGACCGGTGCGCTGTCGATGTATTTTGGTTGCAAGTTGATGGCGCCCCATGGCGGGCTGTTTGTGATGCTGATCCCCAATGCGATCAATCATGCGCTGTTGTATTTGCTGGCGATTGTGGCCGGGAGCTTGTTGACGGCGGTGATCTACGCGCTGCTCAAGCGACCTGAGGCAATTGAGCTAAGCGTCGCGGCCGCCAAGGCCTGACGCGGTTAATACAGGACTGTCATATCTGCTTCATCCCCGCGTGTTTAAGTTCCCCTTTTGGTCCAGCGAGGGGAACCCACCATGAACCACTTTGACCTCGGTCGCCGCCGTGTGATGCAAGCCGTCGGCGCCGGCCTGTTGTTACCGGGCCTGGCGCCGGCGGTGATTGCCTCGGTCAAGGACCGGCCGCAACTCACCGACGGCGTGCAGTCCGGCGACCTGCAGGGCGACCGGGCGATGATCTGGAGCCGCAGCGACCGCCCGGCGCGGATGGTGGTGGAGTGGGACACCCGTAGCGTGTTCAGCAACCCACGCCGTTTCATCTCGCCCCTGGCCGACGGCCGTACTGATTTCACTGCCCGGGTTGAACTGACCGGGCTGCCCGCCGACCAGGCGATTTTCTACCGCGTGCACTTCGAAGACGCCCAGACTGGCGTCGCCAGTGAACCTTGGTTCGGCCACCTGCGCAGCGTGCCGCAACAGCGCCGCGACATCCGTTTCGTCTGGAGCGGCGACACCGTTGGCCAAGGTTTTGGCATCAATCCGGACATCGGCGGCATGCGTATCTACGAAGCCATGCGCTTGCGCTTGCCGGACTTTTTTATCCACAGTGGCGACACCATCTACGCTGACGGCCCGGTGCCGGCTCAATTGCCCACTGAAGGTGGGCGCATCTGGCGCAACATCACCACCGAAGCCAAAAGCAAAGTCGCCGAGACCCTGGACGAATACCGCGGCAACTATCGCTACAACCTGATGGACGAAAACATCCGCCGCTTCAACGCCCAAGTGCCGCAGATCTGGCAGTGGGATGACCACGAAGTGCTCAACAACTGGTCGTCGAGCAAGCAGTTGGATGATCGTTACCAGACCAAAGACGTCAATGCCCTGGTTGGCCGAGCGCGCCAGGCCTGGCTGGAATATGCACCGATGCGCCTGCAGAGCGCCGACCAAGGTGGGCGCATCTATCGCAAGCTCAGCTATGGGCCGCTACTGGATGTATTCGTGCTCGACATGCGCAGCTATCGGGGGCCGAACGACGACAACCTGGGGGGCGAAAAACCCTTCCTGGGGCGTGAGCAACTGGACTGGCTCAAGCGTGAACTCAAGGCCTCCAAGGCCCAGTGGAAAGTCATTGCCGCCGACATGCCCATCGGTCTCGGTGTGCCCGACGGTGAAGTCAGCCCGGGTGTGCCGCGCTGGGAAGCCATCGCCAATGGCGACCCGGGCCCGGCCCAGGGGCGCGAGTTGGAAATTGCCGAACTGTTGGCGTTCCTGCGGGCGCAAGAGGTACGCAACCATGTGTGGTTGACCGCCGATGTGCATTACTGCGCGGCCCATCACTACCACCCGGATCGGGCTGCGTTCCAGGATTTCGAGCCGTTTTGGGAGTTTGTCGCCGGGCCGCTCAATGCTGGTAGTTTTGGGCCTAATCCGCTGGACAAGACCTTTGGCCCGCAAGTGGTGTTCGAAAAAGCACCACCGGCACAAAACACCTCGCCGTTTGCTGGCTTCCAGTTTTTTGGGGAAGTGCAGATTGATGGGCAGACGGCTGAGCTGACGGTGATCCTGCGGGACTTGGATGGAATCTCGGTGTTCGAACAGAAATTGCAGCCGGTTTGAGTGCCAGTCACTGTAGCCGCTGGCGCAGCCTGCGATCGGCTGCGCAGCAGTCGTTTGGGTCTTGAGATTGTTGAAGGTCCTTCGGCCCTTATCGCAGCCTCGTGCCTCGGCAGCGGCTACAAGGGCCGCCGATCACCGATCACCGATCACCTGTAGCCGCTGGCGCAGCCTGCGATCGGCTGCGCAGCAGTCGTTTGGGTCTTGAGATTGTTGAAGGTCCTTCGGCCCTTATCGCAGCCTCGTGCCTCGACAGCGGCTACAAGGGCCGCCGATCACCGATCACCTGTAGCCGCTGGCGTAGCCTGCGATCGGCTGCGTAGCAGTCGTTTGGGTCTTGAGATCGCTGAAGGTCCTGCGGCCCTTATCGCAGCCTCGTGCCTCGACAGCGGCTACAGGGACCGTCGACCACTGATCACTTGTAGCCGCTGGCGCAGCCTGCGATCGGCTGCGCAGCAGTCGCCTGGGCCTTGAAATTGTTGAAGGTCCTGCGGCCCTTATCGCAGCCTCGTGCCTCGACAGCGGCTACAGAAGCCCGTCGATCACCGATCACTTGTAGCCGCTGGCGCAGCCTGCGATCGGCTGCGCAGCAGTCGTTTGGGTCTTGAGATTGTTGAAGGTCCTTCGGCCCTTATCGCAGCCTCGTGCCTCGACAGCGGCTACAAGGACCGTCGATCACTGGTCACTTGTAGCCGCTGGCGCAGCCTGCGATCGGCTGCGCAGCAGTCGCCTGGGTCTTGATAGGGTCAATAGACATCCCGGCGATAGCGACCTTGCTCGATTAACCGCTCCACCGCCTCGCTGCCCAACACATCCACCAACACCTGATCCACCCCGGCCGCCATGCCCTGCAAGCTGCCGCAGACATAAATCGCCGCCCCCTGCGCCAACCACTTACGCAGCACCTCTGCGGATTCACGCAAGCGGTCCTGAACGTAGACTTTTTCCGCTTGGTCCCGAGAAAAAGCCAAGTCCAGCAACGCCAGGTCACCGCTGGCCAGCCAACCTTGCAGTTCGTCCTGGCAGTGGTAATCGTGGGCGATATGACGTTCCCCAAACAGCAGCCAGTTGCGTTGCTGGCCGTCGGCAATTCGCGCCTTGAGCAGGCTGCGCAATCCGGCGAGGCCGGTGCCGTTGCCCAGCAGAATCAGCGGCGCGGGCGTATCAGGCAAATGGAAGCCACTGTTGCGCCGCACGCGCAGGCTGATGCCCGAACCGATGGCGGCGTGCTCGGTCAGCCAGCCGGAACCCAGGCCGAGGCTGGCGTCGGGGTGACGCTCCTGGCGCACGATCAGTTCCAGTACACCGTCGCTGGCAATCGAGGCGATGGAGTATTCGCGCATGGCCAGAGGCACCAGCGCATTGACCAGCGCCTGGGCATGCAGGCCCACCAGATGGGCGCGATTGTCCGGGAGCTGGCGGCTGGCCAGAGCCTGTTTGAGGGTCTGTGCCAGACCGTCCAGCATCACTCCATCGCTGCCAGCAATGCCGAGGCCGGCGAGGAAGTGTTCGATGGCCCCGGGGCAATTGCGCGGTAGTACTTCTACCAAGTCCCCGGCCAGCCAGGTCTGTGGGCCTGGCGGTGTCAGCCCAAGCAGATAGACGCCAGAGCCGCTGCTGTGCGGATTGAGCAGAACGCGTTGGCTCAAGGTCCAATTTTCGTAGTGTGGGCTGGCCCACGCAGCGGTCGGTGCATGACCGGTCAGTTGACCCAGCTGCTGTTGCCAATGCAGCAAGGCCTCGCTGTCGCCGCTGTCGACTTCAACCGGGGCAAACAACGGGTTGCCGCCCTGGTTGGTCAGCCAGAAGTGCAGGCGCCGGGCAAAACCGCAAAAGTGCTGGTACTGGCGATCACCCAGAGCCAATACCGAGTAGTTCAAGCCTTTGAGGGACAGGTCACGGCCCAATACGCTGCGTTCGAAACCGCGTGCGCTGTCTGGTGCCTCACCGTCACCGAAAGTACTGACCACAAACAACGCATTTTTCGATTGGCGCAAGTCTTCTTCGCTGACGCTGCCCAAGGGCTGCACCTTCACCGGCAAACCTGCGGCTTGCAACTGCCCGGCGGTTTGCCAGGCCAGTTGTTCGGCAAAGCCGCTCTGGCTGGCGAACCCGATCAACCAGGCAGGAGCGTCGCTGTGGTTTTCACCCAGGCCTTTACGAGCCTCTTGGACCTGGCGCTTTTTGCGGCGACGGTCCAGGTACAACAGCCAGCCGGTGATAAAGAACAGCGGCATGCACAGCGCGGTAAGGGTGAGCATGATCCGTCCCACCAGGCCGAAGTAACTGCCGACGTGCAGTGCATAAATGCTGGTCAGTAACTGTGCTTTCAGGCTTTTGCTGGCGTATTGATCATGGCGTTTGACCTCGCCGGTGGCCGGGTCCAGGGTGATCTGGTTCAGCGCCCGGTCATGGGGAGAGTCCTGTAATAGATAGAAAACCGTGGCCGGCTGCCCGGCGACGGCCGGCATACGGATGTTGTAGGTACTCAACGTCGGGCCGGCATTGCTGTAGATGCTGCTCCACATCGCCTCGTAGTTGGCCACGGGTGCCGGGCCTTCAGGAGGCGGACCGCGCTTGCGCATACGCTCGTTTTGCGGGGCATCCGACAACAGTTTCCTGAGGCCCTGGTTGTACCACTCGTAAGACCACGATAAGCCGGTCAACGCCGCCAAGAGATAGAACAGCAGGCACCAGGTGCCGAATACCGAGTGCAGGTCCCAATTGAAACTGCGGCCCTTTTTGCGCCAGTCCAGGGTCAACCAGACGCGCCAACTCGCCACTTGGCGAGGCCAGCGCAGGTACAGGCCGGACAGGCAGAAGAACACCAGAATCAACGTACAGGCACCGGTGATTTGCCGGCCGGTGTCGCCCATGGCCAGGAAGCGGTGCAGTTTCAATACGAAACCGAAGAAGTCCTGGCCGAGGGCGTCGCCCATGTAGTTGCCGGTGTACGGGTCGAAGTAGCGCATCTGGCCACGCCGCTCGCCTGGCGGCGGGGTGAAGAACACCCGGGCGGCGCTGTCGCTTTCGCGCGTCACCCAAAGCATCGACACCACCTTGCCTTCGCGGGCCTCAAGTTTGCGCACCAGTTCGGCCGGCGGCAAAACTCCGGCCGGACGCTGCTCTACGGTGAGCACCGTCGGGTTGAGTGCCTTGAGGATTTCATCCTGAAACGAGACTGTGGCCCCGGTAATCCCCATCAATGCCAACACTAGCCCAGCGGTAATGCCGAAGAACCAATGCAACTGGAACAGGGTTTTCTTCAACACGTCGGGCGGCCTCGTTCATCGGGATATATTCGTCACGGCACGCATTATGCCGTGGGTGTTCGAGAAACATTCTGTTTTACACACAAAAACCCCACGCATCCGGTACGTGGGGCTTTGTCGTTGCCCAAGTCCCTGTAGCCGCTGGCATCAGCGGCTACAGGGACCCCGCGTCAGAAGTGGAAGCTGGTGGTCAACAGCGCCGTACGACCGGCTGCCTGGTTGGCGAAGTGTGAGGCGTAAGCCTTGTCGTAGTAGGTCTTGTCGGTCAGGTTCTGTACGTTCAATTGCAGGTCGACGTTCTTGGTCAGCTTGTAGCTGGCCATGGCGTCGTAGCGGGTGTAGGAGGGCACGTATACGGTATTGGCCGCATCGCCGTAGACCTCATCGACATAAAACGCACCGCCGCCGATAGTCAGTTTCGGGGTCACCTCATAGGTGGTCCACAGGCTGAAGGAGTTCTTTGGTGTGTTGGGCATTTCATTGCCTTTGTTGGAGCCAGCAGTGACAGCACCTGCGCGGTTACCGTTTTTACCTGGGTCAACCAGCTCGCTTTTCAGGTAGCTGTAGCCGGCGAACACTTGCCATTTATCGGTAAGTTTGCCGCTGGCCGACAACTCCAGGCCGTCGACCCGGGATTCACCGGCGGTTTCATAGGTGTTGGAGTCCACCAGGATCCGGGCGTTTTTCTTCTCGGTGCGAAACACCGCGGCGGTCAGGGAGAGGCGGCTATGGAACAAGTCCCACTTGGTGCCCAACTCGTAGTTGACGGTTTCTTCGGGTTTCAGGTCGCTGGTGTTGATACCGGTGACGAACCCATTGGGATCAGCACCTTCACCCACCAGGCCGCCGGCCGGGGAGGCCGAGGTCGCATAGGAGGTATAGATGCTGCCGTTTTCCAGAGGCTTCCAGACCAGGCCGGCCTGCCAGTTGAAGAACTGGCTGTCGTCCTTGACCTTGGTTCTGCCGGCTGCCGCGTTGGTGTTGGCTTCGGTGTCGAAAGTGTCGTAGCGCAGGCCGACGTTCAACAGCCATTTCGGATCGAGCTCGATGGTGTCGAATACGTAGGCGGCGCGGCTGGTGGCCTTGGTGTTGGTGCCGTAGTAGTTGCGCGCGATGCTGCTATCCCACGCATCGCCAGGATTCGGGTTGGCGAGTGATGTGCAGCTTGGTGTGCTTCCTGGATTACAGACCTGTGCGCCGTTGGACGTGCCAAAGTCATAGCCACTGACGCGTGTTTCTTCACCGGTGAATTCCAGGCCGGTGGAGTAGGAGTGCTTGAAGCCCAGGGCCTGGAAACTGCCAAACAGATCGGTTTGGTTGGTCGTGGTGGTGGTGGTGGATACCCGTGCGTTGGCGCGGCGCCAAACAGTACCGAACTGGCTGACATTGCGTTTGCTGTCATCCGGTTGAGTAAGAATGTAATCCTGCCCGGTGCTGCCATGACGCAACGTGTTTTTCAGCGTCATGCTGTCGTTCAGGTCGTGCTCAATGGAGAACGTGGCGATATCGGCGCGGGTCTTGCGGAAGTCGCGATCTTTCAAGCCATAGAAATTATTGCTGTCGCCGCCGTCGGTCGGTTTGTCGTGAACGTGTGCTGTTGCCGTCGGCGAGCTGTAGCCATATGGAATCCCCGAGTCCGGCAGGTCATTGCTTTCCATATGGTAGTAGCTGAAGTTGACGCGGGTTGGCGTACCCAGGCCGAAGGTCAGCGATGGGGCCACGCCCCAGCGGTCGTAGTTGATGGTGTCGCGACCGGCCACGTTCTGTTCGTGGCTCATCAGGTTCAGGCGGAACGCGGCGTTGTCCAGGAACTGACGGTTGACGTCGAGTACATAACGACGGGTCTGGTCGGAACCGTAGGTGAAGCCGCCATTGAGGAAGTCCCGCGCCTGTGGGGTCTTGCTCACCAGGTTGAGGCTGCCACCGGCCGAGCCGCGACCGCCAAAGGAAGAGTTGGGGCCTTTGCTGACTTCGATGGACTCGATGTCGAAAATTTCCCGGCTCTGCCCGCCGGTGTCGCGCACACCGTCGAGGTAGGTGTCGCCCTGGGCGTCAAAACCGCGAATGAACGGACGGTCGCCTTGAGGGTTGCCACCTTCGCCGGCGCCGAAGGTAATGCCCGGTACGGTGCGCAAGGCGTCCTGCAACGAGGTGGCGGCTGTGTCCTTGAGGACTTGCTGCGCTACCACGGTGACCGAGCGCGGGGTATCCACCAGCGGTGCGGTGTACTTTTGCGAAGAGGCTTTTTCTACCTGGTAGGACGTTGCGTCCTGTTCTTGCCCGGTGATGCTGGTCGCACCCAGGGAAATGCTGTCGCGCTCGCCTTTTTGACTGGTGTCTTCGGCCGCTTGAGCCAGGTGGGCTGCAGAGCTGGCGCTGATGGCAACGCCGATGGCCGAAGCCAGCAAGCGAGGTGAATTGACCGGTGTTTTTATAGAAGTGCGCGACATGACGTGTCCTTTCCCCAAGGATGTTAGGTCGCGGAATATAGGGTGAACAAGTATTTCTATCAATTGCGATACATTACTATTCGCGTTGAATTTACATTCTTTACACTTTTTACTTACGGTTTTCACGATCTCGTTCGTCAGAAGCGCCGAACAGGGTTTTACACACCCAATAAGAATCAATACCATTGGCGTCCCTTTGCCCCAGGTATTGCCCCATGTTGCTGCACATTCCCGGCTTGTTCTCTCGCGAGGAAGTGCTGCGCATCCGCGAAGCCCTGGCGCAGGCCGATTGGGCCGACGGCAAAATCACCGCGGGGCATCAATCGGCCAAGGCCAAACACAACCTGCAACTGCCGGAAGGTCATCCACTGGCCCAGGAAGTCGGTGCGGCGATGCTGGATCGGCTATGGAAAAATCCGTTGTTTATGTCAGCGGCGTTACCGCACAAAGTTTTCCCGCCGTTGCTCAACTGTTACACCGCCGGTGGCAGTTTCGACTTCCACATCGACAACGCCGTGCGCCAGCCCAAGGGTAGCCATGAGCGGGTGCGCACCGACCTTTCCGCCACGCTGTTTTTCAGCGACCCAGACGACTACGACGGCGGCGAGTTGGAAATCCAGGACACCTTCGGCGTGCAGCGGGTCAAACTGCCAGCCGGCGATATGGTGCTGTACCCCGGCTCCAGCTTGCATAAAGTCAACGCCGTGACCCGTGGCGCCCGCTACGCCGCATTTTTCTGGACCCAGAGCCTGGTGCGCGAAGACAGCCAGCGCACCTTGTTGTTTGAAATGGACGGTGCTATCCGGCAACTCACTGCGGATGTGCCCGATCACCCGGCACTGATCCAACTCACTGGCACTTATCACAACCTGTTGCGCCGTTGGGTCGAGGTTTGACTGTGGGCTTTCAAGTGCACCGTGAAGAAGTTCTCGACGGCGAGCAACTGCGCGCCATGCTCGACGAATCCCCGGCACGCGCCGCCCAGGCGATCCTGATGGCGGCCAAGGCGGGCCTGCTTGACGCCCAGGCGCTGCTGGGGCAAATCCTCCTGGAAGGACGCGGCATTGAACGTGATGAGGCGCTGGCGCTGCGCTGGTTCCAGATCGCGGCCCAGGGTGGTCATGTGATGGCGCGAAATATGGCCGGTCGTTGCTTTGAGCATGGTTGGGGCTGTACCGCCGACTCCGGGACGGCCGCCCGGGAATATCGCCTGGCAGCGCAAGCCGGCCTGGATTGGGGCTTGTACAACTACGCCAACCTGCAGGCGACCGGGAGGGGTGTGCCCTGCGATCAGCAGCAAGCCCTGATGTGTTATCGACAAGCGGCAGAGTTGGGTCATGCCAAATCGATGAACTTGCTGGGACGGTATCTGGAAGAAGGGCAGTTCTGCCCGCAGGATTTGGATGCGGCGGTTGAGTGGTATCGACGCTCAGCGCAAGGCGGGGATTTTCGTGGGCAGTTCAGTTACGCGGCAGTGTTGGCTGACCGAGGCCAGATCGATGCTGCGCTGGAATGGTTGCGCAAGGCACTGGCGGGCGGGAATCTAAAGTTTTTGCGGGTGGCTTACAACGCATTGTCGGCCGCCAATGATCCGCAAATTCGGGCAATGGCTGTGGATTACCAGCGACGCTTGAAGCTACTGACTGTTCTGTAGGAGCGAGCTTGCTCGCGAAAAACCTGAGGACCACGCGTTCATTCAGAATGGGCGCGTTATCGTTGACGATCTTCGCGAGCAAGCTCGCTCCTACAGGGGCAGCTACTTACAGGTAGAACGACTTCAGTGGGGGGAAACCGTTGAATTCAACAGCGCTGTAGCTGGTGGTGTAGGCGCCGGTGGACAACCAGTACAAACGATCACCAATCGCCAGGTTCAGCGGCAAGCCGTACTTGTAGTTTTCATACATGATATCGGCGCTGTCGCAGGTCGGGCCGGCGATGACCACTTCTTCCATCTCGCCTTTCTTCTCGGTCCAGATCGGGAACTTGATGGCTTCGTCCATGGTTTCGATCAGGCCGGAGAACTTGCCCACATCCGTGTACACCCAACGCTCGACGGCGGTACGGGATTTACGCGCAACCAATACCACTTCACTGACCAGGATCCCTGCGTTGGCGATCAACGAACGGCCCGGTTCAAGAATGATTTCCGGCAGATCGTCGCCGAAGTCTTCCTTGAGGAAGCGGATGATTTCCTCGGCGTAGGTTTCCAGGCTGTTGGTGCGGGTGATGTAGTTGGCCGGGAAGCCGCCGCCCATGTTGATCAGCTTGAGAACGATGCCGTCTTCTTCTTTCAGGCGCTCGAAGATCACTTTGACCTTGGCGATGGCCGCGTCCCACACGCTGATGTCGCGCTGTTGCGAGCCGACATGGAACGAGATGCCGTAAGGCACCAGGCCCAGGTCGCGGGCGAGAATCAGCAGGTCCATGGCCATGTCGGTCTGGCAGCCGAATTTGCGCGACAGGGGCCAGTCGGCAGTGGTCGAGCCTTCGGTGAGGATGCGCACATAGACTTTCGAGCCCGGGGCGGCCTTGGCGATGTTGCGCAGGTCGGCTTCGGAGTCGGTGGAGAACAGACGCACGCCCTTCTCGTAGAAGTAGCGGATGTCCCTGGATTTCTTGATGGTGTTGCCGTAGCTGATACGGTCGGCGCTGACGCCACGGTCCATCACTTTGTCCAGCTCGTAGATCGAGGCGATGTCGAAGCTCGAGCCTTTGTCTTTCAGCAGGTCGATGATTTCGACGGCCGGGTTGGCCTTGACCGCGTAATACACCTTGGCGAAATCAAAACCGGCACGCAGGTCATCGTAGGCCTGGCTGATCATCGCGGTGTCGATCACCACGAACGGGGTTTCTTGCGTGTCGGCGAAGGCCTTCATTTTCTGGAAGGTTTCGCGCGCGTAATAGTCTTCGACCTTGATCGACATGCTGGGAACTCCTAACGGCAAACTAGATTGATCAATGGGTGCAAATGAACGTCCTCCGTATCCCCACTTTGGTTCGCCTACTTCCCAAGGCATGTCGCCGAAAGCAAAAAAGGCCACGGGATCAAGTTTCCCTTGGCCTTGCTGTCTCGTCGTCAGTACTTGAGCCGGATGGATCGTTTCCAGCATGGACGTTCGGCGCGAACTTTAGGGCGTGAGAGGCTTGAGATCAACTAAAAATGTCGCGTTTTTGCATGCGTTCGTCGTGTGGTGCTGTGCAGCTACTTATGTAGCCGACCGGTGTGACAGATTGATGTTCCCCGGAATGTGGAATGCAGGAGCGAGCTTGCTCGCGAAAAACGCCAGGGCACCGCGTACATTCAGGATGCCAGTGCTATTGTTGATGTTCTTCGCGAGCAAGCTCGCTCCTACAATTTATATCGGGTCAGGCCTGGGCAGTCTCGGCCGGTGAAACAATGCTGGTCTTGCCGCCACGGGACTTGCCGGAACTCAGGTACTCGGCAATCGACTCCTGGGTCACTTCCCCGAGGAATACCCGCTCGGCATCCATCACCGGCAACCATGAACGGTTGAACTCGTACATCCGCGACAGCAGGATGCGCAAGTGCTCGTCAAACGCCGCCGTGGCGTTGAACTCCAGCAGGTATTGGCCACAGTTACCGGACTGACGATGCAGGTCGCGGCGTCGTACATAACCCAGCGCCTTGTTCTCGCCATCGGTGACCACCACGTAGCGGCGGTCATGCTCATCCATCAGCTCCAGGGCATCAGCCACTGGGGTTTCCGGGCTCACCGAGGGTGCGTTGTCCGCCGCGTCTTCGGCCTTTACCAGTAACAGGCGCTTGAGGGTGCTGTCCTGGCCGACAAAGCTGCTGACGAATTCGTCGGCAGGGTGGGCCAACAGAGTGTCCGGGTGGTCGATCTGCAACAGCTTGCCGGCGCGGAAGATGGCGATCTTGTCTCCCAGCTTGATGGCTTCGTCGATGTCGTGGCTGACCATGATCACGGTCTTGTTCAGCGCGCGTTGCATCTCGAAGAATTCGTTCTGGATCATCTCGCGGTTGATCGGGTCGACCGCGCCGAACGGCTCGTCCATCAGCAGCAACGGCGCATCGGCCGCCAGGGCGCGAATCACGCCGATCCGCTGTTGCTGGCCGCCAGATAACTCACGCGGGTAGCGGTGCAGGTACTGCTTGGGCTCCAGCTTGATCATGCTCATCAACTCGCGGGCGCGGTCGTGGCATTTTTGCTTGTCCCAGCCCAGCAATTTGGGCACGACCACGATATTTTCTTCGATGGTCATGTTGGGGAACAGGCCGATCTGCTGAATCACGTAGCCGATATTGCGGCGCAGGGTCACTTCGTCGAGGTCGGTGGTGTCTTCGCCGTTGATCAGGATCTTGCCCGAGGTCGGACGGATCAGGCGGTTGATCATTTTCAGCGTGGTGCTCTTGCCGCAGCCCGATGGCCCCAGGAATACGCAAATCTCGCCTTCGTTGACGGTCAGGCTCACGTCGTTAACGGCGGTGATGGTCTTGCCGTTGCTTTGGAAGGTCTTGGACAGGCTTTGAAGTTCGATCATTTGAGCAATCCTTTTGGAGTCAGCGAGCGTTGCAGCCATTGCAGAAGCAGGTCGGCGAAGATGGCCAGGAGACTGACCAGCACGGCGCCAACGATCAGCATCGACATGTCGCTGCGGCTGATGGAAGCCAGAATAAGTACACCCAGGCCACCGGCGCCGATGGTGGCGGCGATGGTCATGACACCAATGTTCATCACTACGGCGGTGCGCACACCGGCGAGGATCACCGGCACGGCAATGGGCAACTCGACCATGCGCAGGCGCTGGCCGAAGGTCATGCCGATGCCGCGAGCGGCTTCGCGAATGCCCGGCTCCACGCCCGTGAGTGCCAGGTATGTGTTACGCATGATGGGCAACAGGGAGTAGAGGAACACGGCGGTGATCGCCGGCATTGGCCCCAGGCCCTGGCCGAACTTGGAGTAGAACGGCAGCAGCAGGCCGAACAGGGCGATGGATGGCACCGTCAGCAGCACCGTGGCGCTGGCTTGCAGCGGGCCGGCCAGTGTCGGGAAGCGGGTCATCAGCACACCCAGGGGCACGCCGACGACAATTGCGAGGACCACTGCGATACCGACCAGGGTGATGTGCTGCCAGGTCAGGTGCAGGACCTGTGTCCAGTCAAGATGGGAAAAGGCGTTTAAAAATTCCATGTCTTTTCCTCTTAGTTGATTGGATGCTGGCGCAGGAAGTCTGCTGCGACAACGGATGGGCTTTCATGGTCAACATCGACCCGTGCGTTGAGTTCGCGCATGGTTTCGTCATCGAATAGCGCCGCCAGCGGCTTGAGGTCAGCGGCCAGTTGCGGGTGGGCGTCGAGATAAACCTGGCGCACCACCGGCGCTGCGGTGTAGTCAGGGAAATAATGCTTGTCGTCTTCCAGTACCTTCAATTTGAAGGCGTTGAGACGACCGTCGGTGGTATAGACCAGGCCCGCAAACACTTGCCCGTTACGCAGGGCGGTGTAGACCAGGCCGGCGTCCATCTGCCGGGTGTTCTTGCGGGTCAGGTTCATGTCGTACAGCTTGACCATGCCCGCCAGGCCGTCGGAGCGGTTGGCGAATTCGGTGTCCAGGGCTACCAGGCGATTTTCCCCGGAGTCTTCGGCCAGGGCGCGGGTCAGGTCGCTGATGCTATTGATCTGCGGGTATTGCTTGGCCATGTTCTCTGGCAGTGCCAGGGCGTAGGTGTTGCTGAATTTCGACGGCGACAGCCAGACCAATCCTTTTTTTGCGTCGAGTTCTTTCACGCGGGCATAAGACTGTTCACTGTCGAGTTTCTCGTCGACATGGTTGTAGGCTACCAGCGACACGCCGGTGTACTCCCAAAGCATGTCCAACTGCCCGCTTTCCTGGGCACTGCGCGCCAGGTTGCTGCCCAGACCGCTGGTCACGCGGGTGTCATAGCCCTTGGTGCGTAGGTACTGGGAGGTGATTTCGGCCAGCAGGGTCTGTTCGGTAAACACCCGGGCGCCGATGCGGATCACCGGTTTTTCAGCGGCTTGCGCAATACCTGCCAACAGCAGGATGCAGCCTAGTATCAAAGTCAGTTTTTTCATGTTGATTCCTTTGCCAAGCCTTAAGACGCGCGCAATCCGCGTTCCAGCCAGAGGCGGCTGGTCATGGTCACCAGACCGTCGAGCAATAAGGCCAGCAGCGCGGTGCAAGCTGCGCCGAGTAGCAGTTGCGGCTGATTGTTCAGGGCGATGCCCGGGAAAATCAGGCTGCCGAGACTGTTGGCGCCAATCAGGAACGCCAGCGGTGCGGTACCGACGTTGATCGCCAGGGCCACGCGCACACCGCCGATGATGATTGGCACGGCGTTGGGTAGTTCCACGCGAAACAGCACTTGGCGTGGGGTCATGCCGATGCCGACGGCGGCTTCTTTCAGGGAACCCTGGACGTTTTTCAGGCCTTCATAAGTGTTGCGCACGATGGGCAGTAACGAGGCGAGAAACAGGGCGAAGATCGCAGGGCCGCTGCCAATGCCCAGGATGCCGAGGGCGATGGCCAGTACCGCCAGGGGAGGGATGGTGTTACCGATGTTGAAGATTTGCATGAAGCGTTCTGCGCGCCCGACCATGTTCGGTCGGCTAAGCAGGATACCGGCGGGGATCCCCACAATCAGGGCGGCCAGCATGGAGACCAGGACAAGAATCAGGTGAGCTTGCAGGTAAAACAACAAATCGTCGCGGTACATCTCGAACGTGTTGATGCCGATCCAGTGGACCAGCAGGGCCAGGAGAGCGACGACAACCGCACCTCCTATCAGCCCTTTGCCATAGCGAATAGCCACAGGCAGACTCCTTTATTTCTGTCGGCGAACACATTCCCCTGTGGCATTGCCATTCCTGGCAGCCGGTGAATGTGGTCGCGAAATGCAACTCGCCAATGCCGGTCAGACGGCATGAGGTCGAGCCATGAGCGCAGCCTCGTCAGGCTAACTTGCTGATTTTTCAGCCCCTGTTATGAGTGCGGTAACAGGAGAGTGGACGCCTCCACCTTTTAAAAGGTTCCATATTTGGCAGCATTTAGCCACCCTTTTGGCACGGGCAACCGGTCGAGCGGTGGTCGCTCAACCCCGGTTTAGGCTATACTCGCCGCCCTTTTTTGACTCACCTGCCAGGCGATTTCCCATGACCCACCAGGCCGCCGAAGTCGCGAAACGCCGCACTTTCGCCATTATTTCCCACCCCGATGCCGGTAAAACCACCATCACCGAAAAGCTCCTGCTGATGGGCAAGGCGATCGCAGTGGCCGGCACGGTGAAATCCCGCAAGTCCGACCGCCATGCCACATCCGACTGGATGGAGATGGAGAAGCAGCGGGGTATTTCCATTACCACCTCGGTCATGCAGTTCCCGTATCGCGACCATATGGTCAACCTGCTGGACACCCCGGGTCACGAAGACTTCTCCGAAGACACTTACCGCACCCTGACCGCAGTGGACTCGGCGTTGATGGTCCTCGATGGCGGTAAAGGCGTCGAGCCACGTACCATCGCGCTGATGGACGTCTGCCGTCTGCGGGACACGCCGATTGTCAGCTTCATCAACAAGCTCGACCGCGACATCCGTGACCCGATCGAACTGCTCGACGAGATCGAAGCCGTGCTGAAGATCAAGGCTGCGCCGATCACCTGGCCGATCGGCTGCTACCGCGACTTCAAGGGTGTGTACCACCTGGCCGACGACTACATCATTGTCTACACCGCCGGTCACGGTCACGAACGCACCGAAGTCAAAATCATCGAGAAACTCGACTCCGACGAGGCTCGTGCCCATTTGGGCGACGAGTACGACCGCTTTGTCGACCAACTGGAACTGGTGCAGGGCGCCTGCCACGCGTTTAACCAGCAAGAGTTCCTGGATGGTCAACTGACGCCGGTATTCTTCGGTACTGCCCTAGGCAACTTCGGCGTCGATCACGTACTCGACGCGGTGGTCAACTGGGCACCCAAGCCACTGGCCCGTGTTGCCAACGAACGTACTGTAGAGCCGGTGGAAGAGAAATTTGCAGGCTTTGTGTTCAAGATCCAGGCGAACATGGACCCAAAACACCGCGACCGTATCGCCTTTATGCGCATCTGCTCCGGCAAATACGAAAAAGGCATGAAGATGCGCCATGTGCGCACCGGCAAGGACGTGCGCATCGGCGATGCCCTGACCTTCTTCTCCTCCGAGCGTGAGCAGTTGGAAGAAGCTTTTGCCGGCGACATCATCGGCCTGCACAACCACGGCACCATCCAGATCGGCGACACCTTCACCGAAGGCGAAGTGCTGAGCTTCACCGGCATCCCGCACTTCGCCCCGGAACTGTTCCGCCGTGTGCGTCTGCGCGATCCGCTCAAGTCCAAGCAATTGCGTCAGGGCTTGCAGCAGTTGGCGGAAGAGGGCGCGACCCAAGTGTTCTTCCCCGAACGCAGCAACGACATCATCCTCGGCGCCGTGGGCGTGCTGCAGTTCGATGTGGTGGCCAGTCGCTTGAAGGATGAATACAAGGTCGAGTGCTCCTACGAGCCGATCACCGTGTATTCGGCGCGCTGGATCGATTGCAGTGATAAGAAAAAGCTCGAAGAGTTCAGGGTCAAGGCGGTCGAAAACCTCGCCATCGACGGCGGCGGCCACCTGACCTACCTGGCCCCGACCCGGGTCAACCTGGCGCTGATGGAAGAACGCTGGCCGGACGTGAAGTTCCGCGCAACTCGTGAACATCATTAAGGTTTGAGCGGTAGATAGAAGGGCGAAGCTGTGATGGCTTCGCCCTTTTTTTTCGCCAATACGTTCAGTTTTTGAGCTTCCCCGCAAACGCATTAGATCCGCCAGTGAGATGTCGGCTTACGGCTCACTATCGTCAATCATGGTCCTTAGCAAACTTGCCACCACTGTTGAGTGGGATTTTTCCGTAGGGCTGTTTCTTTTGGTTTGTGGCCTCGTTCTTCTTCTACGGTACTGGGGCTTTTACTCTCGACACTAAGAACGAAGGCGACTAGGTTCGAGGAAGGTGCTCGACATTATATCAATCGAAGTTGATAGGTTCGCCGATACTGGGTATCCAAAAGGACAGGGAATGAAACTTGATGACATTGGTAATACTCCTCTTCTGGAAATAGAACGGCTGGCTAACAATGGAAACCGTATTTTCTCAAAGTGCGAGTTTATGAACCCCACCGGAAGCCATAAAGATCGAACCTATCTCAATATAGTCAGTGCGCTGGAAAGCAAAGGTGTCATTAAGAAGGGTATGACACTGATTGACTGCTCTACAGGTAATGGTGGCGCGGCTCTAGCGTGGATAGGTAAGGAGAAAGGCTACAGCATCAAGATTTTCATGCCGGAAGGGATGACAGAGGAGCGGAAAGAGCAAATCCGCTCATTTGGAGCGCAGATTATTGAAACGCCAAAAGAAACGTTTCTTAACGGCTCCGTGAACGGTGCCAAAAAGTATTTAGAACGTCACAATGACGGGGATACCTATTTTTTGGATCAGGCAAATACTCTGCTCAACAAAGAAGCTTGGCACGCGTGTGGCGAAGAAATAGTTGAGGCGTTAAAGACGAAAGGAGTGGTTCCCGATTTTTTCATTTGTTCCATTGGTACAGGGGGTACATTTTCAGGTATCGCAGAGATTTTAAAACGAGAGTATAAAAATATTACAACGATTGGAATTGAGGTTGACCGTTCCGCCCCTTTGTATGCTTCAAGGAACGGTCTTGATTTTGAACACCATTCCCATAATTTGATGGGGGTGGGCGCCGGCGTGTTATCAGTTAATACCGTATCGAGCTTGATTGACGATGTGATGGTTGTGGATGATGGTGAATCTTGGGGTAGGATGAAAAGATTTATTGCGGAGTGCGATTTAGGTATTGGGCCTACGTGTGGCGCTAATTTGGTCGTGTGCGAACAAATAAGCAAGCTATTTGATAATAAAAACATTGTTACGCTGTTTTTTGATAGCTCGTGGAAATACAAAAGCCGGTGGGACGGTCTGTATCCAGAGTACGTGGGGGGATAAATAATGTTGCTTAAAGAAATTTATAAAAATGCTAAGGTTGTTAATTCCGGTAAAGCATTGACTACCGTTAATGAGTTTACCGACCAGCTGCCGGCATTAAGGCCTGAAGTACTTCTCGAGGTCGCTTACAAAGTCATTAAGTTGATGGATTTTACTGCTGATAAAATCGTGACTGAAGAGGATAAGGGTGCCCCACTGGCTACGGCGGTATCCATATTGACCGGTATACCGATGGCAATGGCGAGATGGTATCCATATAGCTTGGATTCGGTAAATGAAAGTGTTGTCAGTATCAGTTCCGAGTACTTTGAGGGGAAAATGTATCTCAATGGTGTTCAGCCTGGAGACCGTATCACTGTTATTGACGACACCTTAAGCACTGGAGGCGCGGTTATCTCCCTTATCGAGGCCATCAGGAATTGTGGGGGGAAAGTTGTTGACATTATTTGTGTGGTGGAAAAAATTCAAAATGGCGGGGCTAATAAGGTCTTCAAGGAGACTGGCATCAACGTAAAAACAATAATGAAAATTATGGTGAGTAAGGAAGGGGTCGAGGTAGTCGAATAATGACTGCCTTGATGGGTGTAGGTGTAAGTTTCGACGATGTGGTAGGCGCTGTAAATGAACGGTGTAGCCTTAATAAAGATAGGTGAGTTGAGGTCGGAATCTTGAAAAAAACCGGTGTTGTACTAGGCCTGCTATTTTGTTTTATTAGTGCTGCCTTTGACGTATATGTTGCATTTTTGACTCAAGCAATCAGTACGCTGCTCGTGATTTTTTATTGTTTTGTTTCTTCAGGTGTTCTATTTTTAGCCTACACCCTACTCAAAGATAAAGCGTCCTTGTTATTCAGGATTAAAAGAGATATGCCTTTGGTGGTACTGGCAAATGTTTCTGTTTTGTTCAATTGGGGAGGGCTATTTTACGCGCTTCGTTATCTGGAGCCTGCCGTCGTCGGGGTCGCGTCCGTTGCGTGTGGGCCGGCACTTACTTTGGTTATTTCGGCGTTCGACAAAGAAGGTGGTAGGGCCGGTAGAATAGAAACGGTTATTTCCTATTTGGTGCTGTTGTCTGTTGGGATCATGTTGTACAACTCGTTTGTCGGCGATAGTGGCATTTCTTCAAATAGTCAAGAGCAACGTGTGCTGGGGATTGTTAGTGTTGTAGTGTGTGCGCTGGGGACGGTGTTGTACACCATTGTGTCGAAGAGGCTTTTTTCTCGCGCTTGGGCTGTTCACGAGATACTGGCAACCCGAAATATTCTGATGATTGTGCTGTGTGTGGTTTTGATACTCAATAGTGGTGCGTCATTTGGTGTGTCAAGCAGCCTTGTAGTACCAATGTTGATACTGGTTGTTGTGGGGCATTTGCTTCCTGTTTATTTGATTCAGAAAACTATATTTCATCTGAGTGCGATTCATGTGTCCCTGGTGCTGCTCACCCTGCCGGTCTTTACGTTGGCATTGCAATATCTAGACTCCAGGGTGGAGTTCTCGGCTCCTAGTATGGTGGCGATCATAATTATTGTTTTGCTTTTGGGTGTGCTGGCACTTTATAAGGTCAATGAGGCAAGGCGGGTTCGAAATGATTAAAGTCGTTGTGGTTGACGGGTTTTCCTCCGGTAAATTTCTGGCAAAAAAACTACAAGCCGATGGCTGTGTTTTATTACACGTTGCTTCGAGTTCACACCTTGATGATTATTACTATATCGGATTTGACCTGTCTATTTATAAAGCTGTAATCACAAACGAGAATTTTTCCTCTACTGTCTCTGAGGTAAAAAAATTCAAGCCGCACGTTATCATCGCTGGTGCGGAAAGTGGTGTGTTTTTGGCAGATGAGTTAAATGATGCTTTTGGGCTTTCATACTGTAACGATTTTTCTAAAACAACGGCTCGCAGAAATAAGTATGAAATGATTGAGCACCTTTCTGCTGCTGGCTTGCCAGTCGCACGGCAGGCAGTTGTTGACGCGTGGGATTCGGCTCGGGTATGGATTGAGGCGCATGATAAGTTTCCCGTTGTGCTCAAACCTCTTGAAAGTGCAGGCGCCGACGGTGTTTATATCTGTAATGATTTGATAGAGGCCGAGGCTGCGTTTGCTAAAATATATGGAGTTAAGAATAGGTTAAATATTGATAACATAAGTGTTTTGGTACAGGAGTATCTGGTCGGTACTGAGTACGTTGTGAACATGGTTTCTTTGGGTGGAAAGCAATTGGTAACTGAGGTTGTCCGGTACAAGAAGCGGTTACTGGGCACAGGCAGTATAATCTACGATATTGATGAGATGATGCCGTCAAGCTCAGAGGTCTATAAAAGTCTTGTTGATTATACCCGTCAGGTGGTGATGTGCTTGGGGATTAAAAATGGTCCGAGTCATGCTGAAGTAATGTTGACTGCTGATGGTCCTAAACTGGTGGAGGTTGCAGCGAGGACCGACGGTATACTTAGAGACACTGTCTGTGCGCAAACAACGAGGCTTGGGCAAATTAACGCCGCTGCGATGTCCATTACTGATCCTGCTGCCTTTGAACGCTTGGTGGCGACAGACACCCATTACGAACTTTTTCAGAACTCTTATAATGTTTGCTTAATAAATAGTTCGAAGGGCGTTTTCAGTAAAGAACTATTTTTAATGCAGCTTGCTCGGTTAGAATCTTTTTTTGAAGCTGTATTCTACGCGCAAGATGGGCAAGAAATAGCTATCACAAAAGACGTTTTTAGTCAGCCGGGAACTGTGTATTTAGTTCATGCCGACCTTTCAGTGATTGAGTCAGACTACAAGGCCATTCGTAGAATGGAGTCTGAGGCTATCTACCTAATGTAATAGGTATAAATGTGGATGCTCGGCGATAGCGATATGTAAACAACCCAGGAAAAAGAAGCCCCTCCCGCCAGGCTGATGCGCAACCTGATGGGAAGGGCTTTGAAACGCGGTACTACCTACCCCTGTAGGAGCGAGGGTGAACTGGCCCTTACTCGCGAAGAGCGCAAAGGCGCCGCGTTAAACCAGGATGCCCGCGTTATCGTTGACTTTTTTCGCGGGCAAGCCCGCTCCTACGCGACGAATTGCTCCGCATAGTGGCAAGCCACCTGGCGCATATCCAGCGGCCGTAACAGCGGCTCCTCGGTGCTGCAGCGCTCGGTCGCGTACGGGCAGCGTTTGTGAAAGGCGCAGCCAGGTGGCGGGTTCAACGGGTTGGGCAACTCGCCGACGATCTTGATCTTCGGCTTGTTCGGGTCCGGGTGAATGGTCGGGGTGGCCGACAGCAGCGCCTGGGTGTAAGGGTGCAGCGGACGAGCGTAGATGTTTTCCTTCGGACCTACTTCCACCGGGCGTCCGAGGTACATCACCATCACATCGTCTGCCACGTGCTGCACCACCGCCAGGTTATGGGAGATGAACACGTAGGCGGTGTTGAATTCCTGCTGCAGGTCCATGAACAGGTTGAGCACCTGGGCCTGGATCGACACGTCCAGCGCCGAGGTCGGTTCGTCCGCCACCAGCACTTTGGGTTGCAACATCATCGCCCGGGCCAGTGCGATCCGTTGGCGCTGGCCACCGGAGAACATGTGCGGGTAGCGCTGATAATGCTCAGGACGCAGGCCCACTTGCTTCATCATCGCCTGGACTTTTTCCCGGCGCTCGGCGGCGGACAGGTTGGTGTTGATCAGCAGCGGCTCTGCCAGTTGATCACCGACCTTCTGCCGTGGGTTCAATGAGGCATACGGGCTCTGGAACACCATCTGCACATCTTTGCGCAGTTGCTTGCGTTGGGCCTTGTCGGCGCCGGCGACTTCCTGGCCGGCGATTTTCAGCGAGCCTGATGATGGTTCTTCAATCAAGGTCAGGGCGCGGGCGAGGGTGGACTTTCCGCACCCGGACTCGCCGACGACCGCGAGGGTCTTGCCGGCTTCCAGCTCGAAGGACACACCATTGAGGGCGCGCACGGTGGCGTGGCCCTTGAACAGTCCACGGGACACTTCGTAATGCCGGGTCAGGTCGCGGGCGGTAAGAACGACGGCCATTACGCCACCTCCTGGTTCAAGGGGTAGAAGCAGCGGGCGAGGCTGTTGGTTTTCGGATCCAGGGCAGGGCGCTCGGTGCGGCAGTTGTCGCGTACGTACGGGCAGCGCGGCGACAGCAGGCAACCTTGCGGACGGTCATAGCGGCCAGGCACGATGCCGGGCAGCGTGGCCAGGCGCGTGGCGCCGAGGCTATGCTCCGGAATCGCCTTGAGCAGTGCTTCGCTGTAAGGATGTGCCGGCACGTCGAACAGGCCAGGCACTTGCCCGACTTCCACGGCTTGGCCGGCGTACATCACACACACACGCTGGGCGGTTTCGGCCACGACAGCGAGGTCGTGGGTGATCAGCACCAGGCCCATGTTCTGTTCTTTCTGCAGGGCCAGCAGCAACTCCATGATCTGCGCCTGGATCGTTACGTCCAGCGCAGTGGTTGGTTCGTCGGCGATCAGCAGTTTCGGCTCGCCGGCAATTGCCATGGCGATTGCTACACGCTGGCTCATACCGCCGGACAGTTGGTGTGGATAGGCGTCCATACGGCTGGAAGCGCCCGGGATTTCGACTTTCTCCAACAACTCGATGGCGCGTTTGCGGGCTTGCTTACTGGACATCTTCAGGTGCAGGCGCAGTACTTCTTCGATCTGGAAACCCACTGTGTAGCTGGGGTTCAGGGCGGTCATAGGGTCCTGGAAGACCATCGCCAGGTCTTTGCCGACAATCTGTCGACGCTGACGATTGCTCAGTTTGAGCATGTCCTTGCCGTCGAAGTTCAGGGCGTCGGCGGTGACGATGCCGGGGTGCTCGATCAGGCCCATCAGCGCCATCATGGTCACGGATTTACCCGAACCCGACTCGCCAACGATCGCCAGTACTTCGCCTTTGTCGACGCTGATGTCGAGGCCATCGACCACCGGCACGGCGGTCTTGTCGCCGAAGCGCACATTGAGATTCTTGATTTCTAGCAGTGACATGGGAATCTCCTCAGGCGGCATTCTTGAGTTTCGGGTCCAGCGCATCGCGCAGGCCGTCGCCCATCAGGTTGATTGCCAGCACGCTGAGCAAAATGGTCAAGCCAGGCAGGCTCACTACCCACCAGGCGCGTTCGATGTAGTCGCGAGCCGAAGCCAGCATGGTGCCCCACTCAGGGGTTGGCGGCTGTACGCCAAGGCCGAGGAAGCCCAATGCCGCAGCATCGAGAATCGCCGAAGAAAAGCTCAAGGTTGCCTGGACAATCAGCGGTGCCATGCAGTTGGGCAGCACGGTGACGAACATCAGGCGAGGCAGTCCGGCGCCAGCGAGGCGGGCGGCGGTCACGTAGTCACGGTTCAGCTCGCCCATCACCGCCGCGCGGGTCAGGCGGACATAGGACGGCAAGGACACGATGGCGATAGCGATGACGGTGTTGATCAGGCCAGGGCCAAGGATCGCGACAATCGCCACAGCCAGCAGCAGGGACGGCAGGGCCAGCATGATGTCCATCAGGCGCATGATGGTCGGGCCCAGCAGGCGCGGGAAGAAACCGGCAAACAGACCCAGCAGGATCCCCGGGATCAGCGACATCACCACCGAGGACAAGCCGATCAGCAACGACAGGCGTGAACCCTGGATCAGGCGCGACAACAAGTCACGGCCCAGTTCGTCGGTACCCAGCAGGAACTGGATCTGCCCGCCTTCGAGCCATGACGGCGGGGTCAGCAGGAAATCACGGTACTGCTCGCTCGGGTTATGCGGGGCAACCCATGGCGCAAAGAGCGCGCAGAACACGATCAGGATCATGAACATCAGGCCGGCAACCGCACCCTTGTTCTTGGAAAAGGCTTGCCAGAATTCTTTGTACGGGGACGGATAAAGCAGGCTTTGATCGACTGCTACCGAAGTAGTTGGAGTGGTCATGGTCATGATCTCAGCGCTGGTGACGGATGCGTGGGTTGGCAAAGCCGTAGAGGATATCCACCACGAAGTTCACCATAATCACCAGGCAGGCGATTAACAGGATGCCGTTTTGCACCACGGGATAGTCCCGGGCGCCAATGGCTTCGATGAGCCATTTGCCGATGCCGGGCCACGAGAAGATGGTTTCGGTCAAGACCGCGCCAGCCAGCAGGGTGCCGACTTGCAGGCCAACCACGGTCAGTACCGGAATCAGCGCGTTGCGCAGGCCGTGAACGAATACCACGCGCGCCGGCGACAGGCCTTTGGCCTTGGCGGTACGGATGTAGTCTTCACGCAGTACTTCGAGCATTGACGAACGGGTCATCCGCGCGATCACCGCCAGCGGGATGGTGCCGAGCACAATGGCCGGCAGGATCAGGTGGTGCAGCGCATCCCAGAAAGCGTCCGGCTCGTCAGCCAGCAGGGTGTCGATCAGCATGAAACCGGTGCGCGGCTCGATGTCGTAGAGCAGGTCGATCCGTCCGGAAACCGGGGTCCAGCCCAGGCTCACCGAGAAAAACATGATCAGGATCAGGCCCCACCAGAAGATCGGCATCGAATATCCCGCCAGGGAGATGCCCATCACCCCATGGTCGAACAGGGATCCTCGCTTCAAGGCCGCGATCACCCCGGCTAAAAGCCCCAGGATGCCGGCGAACAACAGGGCGGCCATGGACAGTTCCAGGGTCGCGGGGAACAGGGCGGTGAATTCGGTCCACACGCTGGTGCGGGTGCGTAGCGACTCGCCAAGGTCGCCCTGGGCGAGCTTGCCGACGTAATCCAGGTATTGCGCATACAACGGCTTGTTAAGGCCAAGGCGTTCCATTGCCTGAGCGTGCATTTCGGGGTCGACTCTTCGTTCGCCCATCATGACTTCCACGGGATCGCCAGGGATCATGCGAATCAACGCGAAAGTCAGCAAGGTGATGCCGAAAAACGTGGGGATCAATAACCCCAATCGGCGGGCAATAAAACTAAACATCTTGTTGTGTACCTCAATCAGCCGGTTAGGCAGGTTCGGCACCGTCAATGTCGACGGTGCCGAGCGTTTCTCTTATTTACTTCACCTGGGTGGTGGCGAAGTTATTGGTCGTCAGAGGGCTTTGGATATAGCCTTCGACGTTTTTACGCATGGCGGTAAACATTTTCGGGTAGGCCATGGGAATCCATGGTTGGTCCTTGGCGAAAACGTCCAGTGCCTGTTCATAGAGTGCAGCGCGCTGGGTGGGTTCAGCGACAGCTCGCGCCTTGTCGATCAGGCCTTGAAACTCTTTGTTACACCAGCGGGCGTAGTTTTCGCCGTTTTTCGCCGCATCGCAACTCAAGTTAGGCGTGAGGAAGTTATCCGGGTCACCGTTATCACCGGCCCAGCCGGCGGAAACCATGTCGTGCTCGCCGGCTTTTGCGCGCTTGAGCATTTCGCCCCACTCCATGACCCTGATATTGACCTTCAGGCCAATCTGCGCCAGATCCGCCTGCATGCGCTGGGCGCCGAGCATCGGGTTGGGATTGGTCGGGCCGCCGCCGTTGCGGGTGAACAGGGTGAACTCGGTGCCTTCCGGTACGCCGGCTTCCTTGAGTAGGGCGCGAGCTTTGTCCAGGTCACGGGACGGGTTTTTCAGCTTGTCGCTGAAACCCAGCAGCGTTGGCGGGTACGGGCCGGTGCCCACTACCGCATTGCCTTTGCCGTACAGGACGTCGGTATAGCCGGCTTTGTCGAAGGCGATGTTGATCGCGTGACGTACGCGGGCGTCGCTCATGTACTTGTGCGTGGTGTTCAAGGCGGTGTAACTGGTGGTCATGGCCGCCAGTTCGTCGACTTTGAGGTTTGGATCAGCCTTGATGCTCGGCAGGTCATCCGGTTTTGGGTACAGTGCGATCTGGCACTCATTGGCCTTGAGTTTCTGCAGGCGCACGTTGTTATCGATGGCGATGGCCAGGATCAGCGGATCGGCTGGTGGCTTGCCGCGAAAGTATTCCGGGTTGGCCTTGAAACGCACCTGGGCGTCTTTCTGGTAGCGGGTAAAGATGAACGGGCCGGTGCCGATCGGCTTGCTGTTGAGCTCGCCGGTCTTGCCGGCGGCCAGCAATTTGTCGGCGTATTCGGCGGAGTGAATCGAGGAAAACGCCATGGCCAGGTCGGCCAGGAAGGGTGCCTCAGGACGGGTCAGGGTAAAGACCACGGTGTGATCGTCGGTCTTCTCTACGCTCTTGAGCAGTTCCTTGAAGCCCATGCTTTCGAAGTACGGGTAGCCCACGTTGGACTTGTTATGCCACGGATGTTTCGGGTCCAGCTGGCGCTGGAAGCTCCAAAGTACGTCGTCGGCATTCATGTTACGCGTGGGCTTGAAGTAGTCGGTGGTGTGGAACTTGACGTCATCGCGCAGGTGGAACGTATAGGTCAGGCCGTCCTCACTGATTTCCCAGGAACTGGCCAGTGCCGGAACAACTTCAGTTGTACCAGGCTTGAAGTCCGCCAAGCGGTTGAACATGGTTTCGGCGGCGGCGTCAGCCGTGACGGCCGTGGTGTACAGAACTGGATCGAAGCCCTCCGGACTGGCTTCGGTGCAGACCACCAGCGGTTTGGCCGAAATGCCGACGGCCACGCTCAACAGCGCAGCGGCGATGGCAGCTTGTAATGGGAGCATTTTCATCAAGAGCCCTCTGCAATCATGGGACCAGACAACCATAGACGGCAGGCTCGTCCTGAGCCTGCCGTCTACCTGGCGCTGATTAAAGGATGTTGAACGGGATGGTGGTCACCAGACGGAACTCTTTGATGCTGCCATCAGACTGGTTTTCGCTGCCGCGGTGCTCGACGTAGGTAGCGCGAATGGCGGTGGCCTTGAGCAGGCCGCTTTGCACGGCGTAGGAAGCACCCACACCATATTCCTGGTGTTTTTCGCCGTCCTGGGACTGGATGCCGTCATAGCCCTTGCCGGCTACACCACCGTTACCGGTGTAGTGGGTACCGTCGATGCCCCAGCCGCGAGCCGAGTAGACGTTGAACTTCAGGCCTGGCACGCCGTATTCGGCCATGTTGATGCCGTAGGCGATCTGGAACGATTTCTCGTTCGGGCCGTTGAAGTCGGAGGTCAGGGAGTTGGCCAGGTAGATACCGTTGGTTTCGTGCAGGTAGTCGAAGTACTCGTCACCGTTGATTGCCTGGTAGGAGAAGGTCAGGCTGTGGGCTTGGTGCGCCAGTCCCAGGGACAGGGAGAAGGTATCGTTGTCGATTTCCCCCATCAGCTTTTTGCCTTCATCAACGGTTTTGTAGTAGTTGAAGCCGGTGGTCAGGGCTACTTGCTGGATGTCACCCAGTTCGTGGGTAGCGCCGAAGTAGTACTGGTTCCAGAAGTCCTTGACGTTGGCGCCGAAGAAGCTGGTTTTCAGGCTCTTGAGCGGCTGGTAGTTGACGCCCAGGGTGTAGACCTTGTCGGTTTCCACGCCATTGCTGGAGTACTCGGTGCGAAATTTCGACAGGCTCTGTTCGGACCGTGGGGAAACGCGATCAAACACGCCGCCCTGGAACGACAGGTTGCTGAACTCTTCGCTGTTGAAGCTCACGCCTTGAAAGCTTGAAGGCAGCGCACGGTTGCCGATGGAGTCGACGATACCGCTGCTGAAGTTCTGGCGACCGGCAGTCAAGGTGGTGTTGGAGACACGGAACTGGACGTTGGCCAGGCCCAATTTGCTCCACTGGTCGACGGCATCGCCGTTGGAGTCAGCCAGGGTGCGGTTGGAACCGCCCTTGATATCGCGCTTGCTACGGTCCAGGACCAGGGCGTTGTAGACCGCTACTTCGGTCTTGACGCCGACGGTGCCTTGGGTGAAGCCCGAGCTGGCGTTGAGGATGGTGCCCTGCACCCAGTTTTCACGGCGACGGTCGGTAACGGTTTGGCCATGCTTTTTGTAAGCGAAGGTGCCGCCCCGGTATTTCTGTTCGTTGGAGTACCAGTTGCGGGTAGTGCCGCCCAGGCTGAAGTCTTCGACAAAGCCTTTGGCCTCGCTTTGGGCGCTGGTGCCGGCCAGAGTGGTAGGCACGAAGTCCTGGCTTGCAGGTTCAGCATAGGCGGTTGCCGTAATGCTGCTGATGGCCAGGGCCAGTAGTGCGGTGCTGCTCAGTTTCATGGGTTAAGCTCCTTTGGTTCTCTTTTTTTATGCCGGTCTTTTTAGGTGAACCGGCTATTGGGTGTAGAACTTGCTCAGGCCTTTGCAAACGTTTGCTGTTGGGGAAAATCCAAACTAAAGCTGCACGTTTGCAGCAGGGCGAGTTCGCCCTGCGCAATACGGTTATTTTCTTATGGGTTGATACTGACACCCGAGAACACGTTGCGGCCGAAGGGGCTCACCTTGAAACCTTCGACTTTGGCGCTTAACGGCTGGTTGACCGTCGAGTGGGCGACTGGCGTGATCGGCACCTGTGTTTTAAGCAGTTGCTGTGCCTGTTTGTATAGCACTGTCCTTTGTTCGCGGTCGGTCACGACCTTGGCTTGCTTGATCAGCTTGTCGTACGCCGGGTCACACCACATGGAGTAGTTGTTCCCGCCGATGGCGTCACAGCTGTAGAGCGTGCCCAGCCAGTTGTCCGGGTCACCGTTGTCGCCGGTCCAGCCGATCAGGCTGACGTCGTGCTCGCCATTCTTGGTGCGCTTGATGTATTCGCCCCATTCATAGCTGACGATCTTGACCTTGAGACCGATCTTGGCCCAGTCGTTCTGCAGCATTTCGGCCATCAGCTTGGCGTTGGGGTTGTACGGACGTTGCACCGGCATCGCCCACAGGGTGATCTCGGTGCCTTCCTTGACGCCGGCGGCCTTGAGCAGTTCCTTGGCTTTTTCCGGGTTGTAGGCGACGTCCTTGATGGTGTCGTCGTAGGACCATTGGGTGGGTGGCATGGCATTGACCGCCAGTTGCCCCGCGCCCTGGTAGACGGCGTTGAGAATGCTCTGCTTGTTCACCGCCATGTCCAGCGCCTGGCGCACTTCGAGCTGGTCGAAAGGTTTGTGCTGCACGTTGTAGGCGATGTAACCGAGGTTGAAGCCCGGTTTGGTCAGCAACTGCAACTTCGGATCGGCTTTGAGGGCATCGACGTCAGCCGGGCGAGGATGCAGGGTGATCTGGCATTCGTTGGCCTTGAGCTTCTGTACCCGCACCGAGGCGTCGGTGTTGATGGCGAAGATCAGGTTGTCCAGTTTGACCCGGCTTGGGTCCCAGTACTGCTTGTTGGCCGAATAGCGAATGTTGGAGTCTTTCTGATAACTCTTGAAGACGAACGGCCCGGTGCCGATCGGCTTCTGGTTGATATCGCTGGGCTTGCCGTCCTTGAGCAGCTTGCCGGCGTACTCGGCTGACAGGATCGAGGCGAAACTCATGGCGATGTTCTGGATAAACGCGGCGTCTACCGTGTTCAGGGTCATGACCACCGTCAGTGGGCCGGTTTTCTCGACCTTGGCGATATTCTTGTTCAGGCTCATTCCGTTGAAGTACGGAAACTCGGTGGGGTAGGCCTTGCGGAACGGATGCTCAGGGTCAAGCATGCGATTGAAGGTGAACAACACATCGTCGGCGTCGAAGTTGCGGGTTGGTGTGAAGTATTTGGTCGTGTGGAATTTCACGCCTTCGCGCAGGTGGAAGGTGTAGGTCAGGCCGTCTTCGGAAATATCCCAGCTGGTTGCCAGGCCCGGCACCACGTTGGTCGCGCCTTTTTCGAATTCGGCCAGGCGGTTATAAATAGGCTCGGCGGCGTCGTTGTCGGTGGCGGTCGTGTATTGCGCAGTGTCGAAGCCGGCCGGGCTGCCTTCGGAGCAAAACACCAGGCTTTTTTTGTCGGCTGCGTGACCCAGGGAAGCAACGGCCAGCAGGCTGGTGCCCAAAATCGCGGATAGAACGATGGTATGGCGCATGACAGTTCCCAATCCTTGTTTATTGTTGTCAGTGAGTCGTCGCCATGCCGTTCAGGGCATGGGGACAACACTGACTTCTGGTTCAGCAGTTGCCCTACAGATACGATGCCTTTGCCTTACCACGACGTTATGGGTCGGGAGCCGGACAGTAAATGCGTCGAATCTGACAGACCTTGTAGGCATCGGACGGCCGAATCGCAGCTCGTTGCCGTAGGAGGGCAGCAAGCGCGGGAGTAGTCTGATTCCTATGGTCGTGGCGGATGCAATAACGGCGACGTCTTTCAACGTCGCCGCCAGGGATCCTTACTTGCTGACACTCACGCCGTAGAAGGAATTCAAGCCAAATGGGCTGATCTTGAAGTCCTGCACGTTGGCGCGCATGGGTTGATACACCGTCGAGTGCGCGATAGGTGTCATCGGGACTGCATCTTTGAGGATGTGTTGCGCCTGTTTGTACAGTTCGGTGCGCTTGGCGACATCCGATGTGGCCTTGGCTTCTTTCACGATGCCGTCGAATTTTTTGTCACACCATTTGGAAAAGTTGTTGCCAGCCAGGGAGTCGCAGCCGAACAGCACGTTCAGCCAGTTATCCGGGTCACCATTGTCGCCGCTCCAGCCGATGATCATCGCCTGGTTCTCGCCGCCTTTGGAACGCTTGATGTACTCGCCCCACTCATAGCTGACGATGTTGACCTTCAAGCCGATCTGCTTCCAGTCGTTTTGCAGCATCTCGGCCATCAGCTTGGCGTTGGGGTTGTACGGGCGTTGAACCGGCATGGCCCACAAGGTGATCTCGGTGCCTTCCTTGACGCCGGCTTCCTTGAGCAGTTGTTTGGCTTTTGCCACGTCGTGCGGGGCATCCTTGATGGTTTCATCATAGGACCACTGGGTTGGCGGCATGGCGTTGACTGCCAGTTGGCCTGCGCCCTGGTAGACGGAGTCGATGATCTGCTGCTTGTTCACCGAGATGTCCAGGGCTTCACGGACTCGCAGGTCGGACAGCGGGTTGGGCGCAGTCTGGCCCTTGAGTACAGGCATGACGTTGTAGGCGATATAACCCAGGTTGAAACCGGCCTGGTGTGGCAGTTTCAGTGCCTTGTCTTCGCCCAGGGCCTTGAGGTCGGCGGGACGAGGGAAGAGGGTGATCTGGCATTCGTTCTTCTTGAGCTTCTGGATACGCACCGATGGGTCGGTGGTGATGGCGAAGATCAGGTTGTCGATCTTGACGTCTTCAGGCTTCCAGTAATCCTTGTTGCCGGTGTAGCGAATGTTGGAGTCTTTCTGGTAGCTCTTGAACACGAACGGGCCAGTGCCAATGGGCTTCTGGTTGATGTCCTGGGGCTTGCCTTCCTTCAACAGTTGGGCGGCGTACTCGGCTGACTGTACAGAGGCGAAGCTCATGGCCAGGTTCTGGATGAAAGCAGCGTCCACGGTGCCAAGGGTGAACTTGACGGTGTGTTCGTCTATCTTCTCGATGTTCTTGATGTTGGTGTCCATCCCCATGTCCGTGAAATACGGGAACTCGGTGGGGTAGGCCTTACGGAACGGATCGTCTTTGTTGATCATCCGGTTGAAGGTAAACAGCACGTCGTCCGCGTTGAATTCACGAGTCGGCTTGAAGTACGGCGTGGTGTGGAACTTGACCCCTTCACGAAGGTGGAAGGTGTAGGTCAGGCCATCTTCGGAAACATCCCACTTGGTAGCCAGGCCAGGAACAACGGCGGTGCCGCCGCGCTCGAACTGGCTCAGGCGGTTGAACATAGTTTCGGCCGAGGCATCGAAGTCTGTTCCGGTGGTGTACTGGCCTGGATCAAAACCGGCCGGGCTCCCTTCGGAGCAGAACACCAGGTTAGTCGCCGCTTGGGCGAAAGGTGCAGCGGCCATAAGGCCAGCGCTGACTAATAACGGAAGGACTGCGTGTTTAAGCATGTTGGCCTCATGATTTGTTGTCATTTTTTGTAGTGAGGGCGACCTCGTGAGTCGACCTGCGGATACTTATGCAGGCGCCATACCCATTGCAAGATGTTGAACTGTTGCAAGGCGGAAACAGTGGTACGAACGTACAGGAATGTCGCAATTATGAAAGTTTCGACATATTTGCGCGGCTTGGAGGGTTTTTTCGGTGCAGGCGCCGCACCAGAAAGGACCAACCGAGGCGTCTAGCGCACTCGGTTGGGGCACCGCTGTTACTTATCTAGACTCACGCCGTAGAACGGCGTCAGCCCGAAGGGGCTGATCTTGAAGTCATGGACTTCTTTGCGCAGGGGCTGGAAAACCGTCGAGTTCGCAATAGGCGTTATAGGTACTTGTTCCTTAAGTATTTTTTGTGCCTGTTGATACCACTTGATGCGTTGCTCGCGGTCGCTGCTGAGCTTGGCCTGTTGCACCAGCTTATCGTACGCAGGGTTACACCATTTGGCGTAGTTGCTGCCCTTGACCGCGGCACAACTGTAGAGCACGCCGAGCCAGTTATCCGGGTCGCCGTTGTCGCCCGTCCAACCATAAATCATCGCGTCGTGCTCGCCATTTTTGGCGCGCTTGATGTATTCGCCCCACTCATAGCTGACGATATTGGCCTTGATGCCGATCTTTTCCCAATCCTGCTGGATCATTTGTGCCGACATGCGCGCGTTCGGGTTGGAGGCACGTTGTACGGTCATCGCCCACAGGTTGATGGTGGTACCTGGTGCAACCCCTGCTTCTTTTAGTAGCGCCCGGGCCTTGGTCGGATCGTAGGGGGCGTCCTTGATGGTCGGGTCATAAGACCACTGCGCCGGAGGAAGGGCATTCTGCGCCAATTGCCCGGCGCTTTGGTACACCGCCTTGATGATCGCCGGCTTGTCGATGGCCATGTCCAGGGCCTGGCGCACCTTGAGCTGGTCCAGTGGCGGATGGGTCACGTTGTAGGCCAGAAAGCCCAGGTTGAAACCGGCTTGCTGCAGCACGCGCAGGTTGGGGTCTTTCTTCATCACTTCAATATCGGCTGGGCGCGGGTAACCGCTGACCTGGCATTCGCCGGCCTTGAGTTTTTGCAGGCGCGACGCGGCGTCCGGGGTGATGGCAAATACCAGGTTGTCGAGTTTCACATCTTCGGGCTTCCAATACTCTTGATTGGCGACGTAGCGAATCTGCGAGTCCTTCTGATAGCGCTTGAACACAAATGGCCCGGTGCCTACCGGCTTTTGGTTGATGTTCTCGGCCTTGCCCTCGTCCAGCAACTGGGCGGCGTATTCGGCGGACTGTACCGAGGCGAAACTCATGGCCAGGTTTTGCACGAATGAGGCATCGACGTTGTTCAGGCTGAAACGCACGGTGTGCGTGTCGAGTTTGTCGACGCTCTTGATTGTGGTGTTCAAGCCCATGTCAGTGAAATAGGGCGACTCGGACGGATAGGCCTTGCGAAACGGACTCTCGGCATCCAGCAGGCGGTTGAAAGTAAACAACACATCATCGGCATTGAAGTCGCGGGTAGGCGTGAAGAAACCAGTGGTGTGAAACTTGACGCCATCGCGCAGGTGGAAGGTATACGTCAGTCCGTCTTTGGATATATCCCAGCTTGTCGCCAAGCCTGGCTCGACTTCGGTGCCGCCGCGCTTGAACTGGGTCAGGCGGTTGAACACGGTTTCGGCCGAAGCATCAAAATCGGTACCGCTGGTGTACTGGCTGGGGTCGAAACCGGCGGGGCTGGCTTCGGAGCAGTAGACCAGGGTGCTGGCCGCCTGGGCCATCGGCATAAACGCCAGCAGGCCTGCGGCGAGGAGGAGCGGTTTTAAGGCGATTCTTTCCATGGAGACCCCTGAAATGGCAGGTATTTAGAGCTGCCCAAACGAAAACGGCGGTAACCGAGGTTACCGCCGTTCTTGTTACTCAGGTAGGGGGTAGAGCGTTCCCCTGAACTAGAGGTACTTTTCAGGCGTTTCTCAGCTCGAACTTAGTGGGGTGATTACTGACACTTCCACTCGACTAGGCGCCTCTTTGCCGATGGCGAATCTGTTATCTATTTCGTTTGATTCAGTAATGGTAAATGTTCGGGTAATACTGACTTCGACATTGGGAACATGAGTGAGGTCCTGGTCCGCATTGCTGAGGTGACCTTTGGACACGACCCTGACAGTGGTCTTGTCGCTGCCTGGCGCATAGTCGATGTAGTAATGCGTGTCATCGGCCTTGAAGGTATAGCCGTCGGTCAATTCAGACTCGCCGGGCAGGTTTAACGTTATGGTGGCGGGCGCCACAGAGCCTTGATGGGCTACTTCGGAAATCTTGGCGCGTAGGTCTGCATCGGGAATCGCTGCTTCGAACTGATTCACCCTAGCGGCTTTGATGCCCTCTGCCGAGGCACCTGTCCCATCTAAATTAACGGTGCTGGTACCTTCCGGATTTTTTGTGATGATGGTGTAAGGATTACGGTTGATATCCTGAATGAAAATGGAAGAGTAGTTGCTCGTGCCGTAGCTCGACGACGTCGCCCGTTCCGTCGGGTCAACAGAAAAATTGTCTTCCTTAATCGTCCAGGAGACACCAAACCTTGTTTTGAGAACTGAGTCTATTTCTTCATTTCTGACGGAGAACTCATAGTGTGTTTCTTCCTTGAACTTCAAGTATTTATCGAGTTCTTGTGCTTCCGGTATCTTATTACCCTCTATGTTTAAAAAGTTATCCGATATTTTATCCGGGATCTTCACTTCGCTTGCTGGTGGTGAAGCAGGGCGCCCCCATTTCCAAAACTTGGGCATTCCTCCATCTCCTGGGGCACGCATCCATTCTCCATTACGGGCAGCGTTTATTCGCATCACCGCCCGCCCGGTGCGAGGACTAATTATCGACGTAATGCTATCACCCGTCTTATAACGACTTTCGATCTCGAAAACTTTGCTGTTGCCCGTTTCATCGGTGTAACGCACGAAGTGTTTGTAAGTACCAAATTTGTTCTGAATCCTATAAACACCCAGTGCGTCCGGGGAGGCACCTTCAATCAAGCGTTCTCCATTGGCCACGGCATGCTCGCTCATTTTAATCAGGCTCGTGGAGGGCGTCTGCGGCTGAACGATGCCAGGTGTGGTACTCGGTCGTCGGGCTGTGGATGAAGTACCGGCTACGGGTTCTTCTGTTGGGATGCCCCCTTGAACATCTGGCGCCTGCTCAGAAAGCGACGGTAGTTCGTCCTCAGGCAGCGCGAACGGATCTTTGCCTGCCCCGCCGCGAGCGTTGGCCGAGAACAAGGTGTTAAGGGCGCCATCAAAGGTTTTCCAGGCACCGTCTTTGCGTTCCGCCTGGGTGTCGCCCGAAGCGGTTTTTTCCGCCCCCAGTGAGATTTCGACGATGCCGGCGAGCCCGGCCGCAGCGGCAACCGGAGCTGCCAGAAGAGCCAGTTTGCCAAGGAGGCTCGCGGCTACCGCAGTAGTCTTCAGCGCGGTATCCCGGCTGACTTCACTGTCGGATTTGATCGTGGAGTCGGCATCGCTCGTCATGCGCGCCTTCGCTTGTTCCTTGAGGTAACTGAAGATGTCGCCCTCAATTTTGACGTCGCTACGGTCAATGGTTATCCCTTCCGAGTTTCTCCAATCACCGTTGGCAAGATGGGCGAGTGAAGAGTCAACCCCGGACTTACCCAGAAAAGTGACGCCGTCCTGACGGTTTTTGAGTGAGAAGTGTGAGGTCAAGGCTTCGCGTTTTTTTGGGTCCTTGGCTTGCTCGACCACCCAATCGTCCATCTTATTGAGCGAGTCGAACCGCAAAAACGCGGGGTTGGCGCCAGGGATATAGAGAACCTGCTTGCCGTCTCGGCGATTGTTCTGATAATTGCCCTGACCGTCATCGAACTCGGCAAAGCGAATTATGTCGCTTGAGCCCCAACCGTTGATATCGAAGGCATGCGCCCGAAGCTTGCCCTTTGCCGGCGCCTCTGCTTGCAACTGTTCAAGGGTTACCGGGGTGTTTTCATCCACAGGCACATTGTTGATGGCCTTCATCACCAATCGATAGTCATCCCGCGTGAATTTATGCTCGTCGGGTTGCAGTGTCTTCTGCTCGGGTGTTTTCGCCTCAAAGGCTTTTAACTGCTGGCGCGCCTCATAGACGAAATTCCCCTTTGCAACCGTACGGTAGCTATCCCCTTGGGTATCCCAGAACTCGTCGATTTTTTTGCTCATCAGGCTCTGAAAGTCTGCGTCCCACACACCCTTCATAAACACTGACGGGGTGAGCGGAAATTCGTTATGCGCCCCGTACCCGTTTTTTTTACCCTGTCCAGGACCGTCCTTGAAGATGCCTCCTCCACTGTCGTAATTGCCGGGCGCCCACTCAGCGTCCGAGAAATTGCGTATGACAGCATCAGTGAGCGTTTCTGCCCGGGTCGGCTCGCCAGAAAAAAACCAACCAGAACGACTCGCATCAGGATGAGAACTTTCTGCTGTACCGCCCTGTATCAGCCAGAGTTTGTCGGCATCCACATTTTGTTGGTCAGGCAACGCTTTTTTGATGATGTCCTCTGCCACGCCTTTAGCCAGGCTTCTTATGTCTGGAATCGCCCGCGCCATATCGGATGCAAGTTTAGTAAAGGCAAGCTTTTGAGGGGCCTCGGTATAAAATTTTTCGGCACGACTTCGCTGTACTTCAAGGGCTTGAGGCGATTGCTTGTCGTTTTCAGGGGCGTTGAAGGTTTTTTCACGATTCAACTGGCTGATGCGCTGGCGGCTTGTGTCCGCGTCGGGAGGTGTTGGCTCAGCATAAAACTTGGCGATCACCTTCATTGAAGTTGCCGTCTCCCCATTGGCAAACGACACGAACAGGGACTGTCCAGGCTCAGGCGCGATGACTTTTCCGGCATCCAGCAAAGGGCCTGAGACTTGTCTCCAGCCTGAATTGTCGGTCAGTGAGAAGGTTTTGGTTTCGCCATTGACAGTGGCTGTCATCGTGCCGGTGGCCGGGACGACTCGCATGCTGGCCAAGTCGATTCCCTGCTCGTTCAGCCAGTGCTGGAACACGGGCTGTTCCAGGTGCTTTTGATAGAGCCCCAGCCACTGGCCCAGGATTGTCTCCGGCGGGACAGAGACTAGCTCCTGTTTGCCCCCACTCACTTTCTTTTGCCATTGGGTGGTGAACCCTTCAACCAGTCTTGCGTCGCCTGGGGGTACCGGATGGGTACTGCGCTCGTGGCGTGCGTAGATGTTTGCCACGGCGCGTTGTTGCACTACCAGCGCCTGTTCGTCGCGCGCGGCGGGTGAGTTGTAGGCTCCCGTTTGTGTGTTCGATGGAAAAGCCCCGGTACGTTTGAGTTCGTCAACCTCGGCCTTTGTCATGTCTGGTAGGCCGTAAAACAGCGCTACTTTCCCCAGGTCGGTGGTATCACTGAAGGCATCGTCGTAGTGAACGGTATCTGTGCCGCCGCTGGTGATCACTTTACTGGCAGCCAGGATTGGCCCAGCCACGGTGGACCATCCAGAGTTATCGTTCAGGTTGAACGTTACACGCTGATGATTGATGGAGGCCGAAATGGCGTTGGTGTCGGGAAAGATGACAATGCTTGCAGGCGCGATGCCTTTTTCCTTTATCCAGTTTTGAAAGTCCGGGTTTTTAAGTGCGATCGCTAATTGAGTCCGCCACTGTCCCAATATGGAGTTCGCCGGGATTTGAACGGGGGCGTTATACGTCGTGTTTTTGGCTTGGAGGACGGGCAGGAAGTTCTGCACCAATTGGCTATCGCCCTGGGCATAGCGGTTGGTTGAAGTGGCGGGATTTGAAGGCCTGCTGGAGGCTTGCTCAGGCGCGCGCTCGACGGTTGGAGTCGATTGTTGAGGGGAAAGTCTCATCGTTGGAATGCTCGCTAGTGATTTGAATACACATCCGCAGGGCCCTCCTTGTCAGACTGTGGATATTGATGTGTGTCGAGAATCGCGCAAATGATTCCATGATGACTGTCTCGATGGATTGCAACTTATTGCGACTTATAAAAAAACGGCGCGTGCCTGAGGCCGCGCCGTTTTTGTGTTGGCTGGCGTTTTTACTGAAGCACTTCAATCACCCCGTCGGCACTCATGTTCACCTGGCTGGTGCCCGCTTCCACTTCCGGGGTCGGCGCCGAATCCGCCATCGCGGCTTTCATCATCATCCCGCCACGGGCATACGGTTGCGGATAACCATTGGTGTTGAAGTTCAAGTTGACGATCTTGTAACCCTTGCCGCCCAGTGCGTCGGTGGCCAGTTGTGCGCGAGCCTTGAACGCAGCGACCGCTTCTTTAAGCAGTGCATCTTCGCTGGTCTTGCGCGTGGTGTCGGCGATGGCGAAGTCCATGCTGCCCATTTTCAGGGTGTTCAGCAGTTCGCCGGTGAGCTTGGACAGCGCCGGGAAGTCCGCGCTTTCCAGGCGCAGCTCGGCGCGCTCACGCCAGCCAGTGATCTTCTGGTTCTTGTTGTCGTAGATCGGGTAGCTGTTACGGCTGCCCTGGCGCAGTGTCACCGCTTTGACTTCGCGCGCCTGGCCCAGGGCCGTGTTCAGGGTGGTGGTGATTTCGGCGGCAAGCTTGGCCGGGTCGGTGTTCTGGGATTCGGTGTAGAGGGTGACGATCATCTTGTCGCGGGCCACTTCCTGGCTGACCTCTGCGCGCAGGGAAATCTGGTTGTAATGCAGTTCATCGCCAGCCAGGGCTGGAAGGCTGGCCAGGGTGCTGGCGCTGAGCGTGAGAACGGCTGCACTGCGAGTGAAACGTGACATGAGAGCTCCTTGGGGATGTTCGTATCGGTATGACTGTAGACGGTGACATCGGGTTCTTCGGGTTTACACATTTGCTACATGTTGGCTTGCGGCCGACGAACGGTCATTCAGCGCGCCTGCGGCAAAGAGCCACACGCGCCGTGCCTGCGGGTCGGCATCGTTTATACTCGTGCCGATCCGCCTGGAGCGCTCATCAGGAGAGCTCATGCTCGCCCCCGTACAACTGACTTCCGCCACTCGCCAGAACCTCTGGCGGCTGACTTTTATCCGTACCCTGGTATTGGCCGCGCAGGCCGGCTCCGTGGGGTTGGCCTATTGGCTCGACTTATTGCCGCTGCCCTGGTTGCAACTGGCCGTGACCCTAGGTTTTTCCACGGTGCTGTGTGCCTTTACCGCCATCCGCCTGCGCACCACGTGGCCGGTGACCGAGCTGGAATATGCCCTGCAACTGGCCTGCGACCTGTTTATTCACAGTGTGTTGCTTTATTTCTCCGGTGGTTCCACCAATCCGTTCGTATCTTATTACCTGGTGCCATTGACCATCGCTGCAGTGACATTGCCTTGGCGTTATTCGGTGATTTTGTCAGGGATTGCCTTGACCCTGTACACCCTATTGTTGGCCCAGTTCTATCCGCTGCAAACGTTCCCCATCGCCCGGGAGAACCTGCAAATCTACGGCATGTGGCTGAGCTTTGCGCTGTCTGCCGCAGTGATTACATTCTTTGCCGCGCGCATGGCTGAAGAGTTGCGCCGCCAGGAAGAGTTGCGGGCGATCCGCCGTGAAGAAGGCCTGCGGGACCAGCAACTGCTGGCCGTTGCCACCCAGGCGGCCGGCGCGGCCCATGAGCTGGGCACACCGCTTGCTACCATGAGTGTGCTGCTCAAGGAAATGCGCCAAGACCATCATGACCCAGACTTGCAGGACGATTTGAGCGTGCTGCAGGATCAGGTCCAGGCGTGCAAGCAAACCTTGCAGCAGTTGGTGCGTGCCGCTGAAGCCAATCGTCGCCTGGCGATTGAGATGCAGAACGTGACCCGGTGGCTCGATGAAGCGCTGAACCGTTGGCACCTGATGCGCCCCGAAGCCAGCTACCGCTTCCATTTGCTGGGGCAGGGCGCGGTGCCGCGAATGGCGCCACCGCCGGATTTGACCCAGGCGCTGTTGAACCTGCTGAACAATGCCGCCGATGCCTGCCCGGAAGGGTTGGAGGTGCAGCTTGATTGGGACGTTGAGACTCTTACTATCAGCATTCGCGACCACGGTGCCGGCGTGCCACTGGCCATTGCCGAGCAGATCGGCAAGCCATTCTTTACCACCAAGGGCAAAGGCTTCGGCCTGGGCCTGTTCTTGAGCAAGGCCAGCGTGACACGCGCCGGCGGCTCGGTGAAACTTTACCCCCACGAGGAAGGCGGCACGCTCACCGAGCTGCGCCTGCCTCGTGTCGCACGAGGAGACATCGATGAGTGACGAGATCCAAGTCGAAGGCGAAGAACTGCCGCATCTGTTGCTGGTAGATGACGATGCCACCTTTACCCGCGTGATGGCGCGGGCCATGAGCCGTCGCGGTTTCCGCGTCAGCACCGCAGGCTCTGCCGAAGAGGGGCTGACCATTGCCCTGGCCGACCTGCCGGATTACGCGGCGCTGGACCTGAAAATGGACGGCGACTCCGGCCTGGTGCTGTTGCCCAAGCTGCTGGAGCTCGACCCGGAAATGCGCGTGCTGATTCTCACCGGATATTCCAGCATCGCTACCGCCGTCGAGGCCATCAAGCGCGGCGCGTGCAACTACCTGTGCAAACCGGCGGACGCCGACGACGTGCTGGCTGCCTTGCTTTCCGAGCACGCCGACCTCGACACCCTGGTGCCGGAAAATCCGATGTCGGTGGACCGCCTGCAGTGGGAGCACATCCAACGCGTGCTGACCGAGCACGAAGGCAATATCTCCGCCACCGCCCGCGCCCTGGGCATGCACCGTCGCACCTTGCAACGCAAGCTGCAAAAGCGCCCGGTCAGACGCTGACGATCTTTCTGGCACAGTGAGGGAGGAGGGTGCGCCTGGCTGAGACTGGCTGCACCCTATCTTGTATTAAACGTATTAGGTCTACTCAAAATGGGCGGGCGACGCTGCCGTCGAACAGGTTGTAACGCGCTTTCGGCATTTTGGTCGGGGATGCAAAGTATACGTATAAAATTCCATCTTTCTCTTTTGTCGCAAGGACCTCCAATGAAGCATTCGGTTTGACTGCAACATGGTCAGGTAATATATCGCTGGAAAGGTTTTTCTTTGAGATGGATTCGTCGAACATATAAATTACGGATTGATTTCCGGTTGTGGCGGGCGTATCTTTTGCCCAGGTCTCCCACCCTTTTGCATTGATAGGCTGAGTCGAGGAAGATTGTACGCCAGGATCTCTGAATACTTTACCGACCCCGTTTTTTAGTTTTGCTGCGCCTTCTGGTGAGACATGGGCATACCTGTAGGCCGTGCCGCGATAATCAGTTTGTGCCTCAAAGTCAGCTAAGAACTCTTTCACGTTCTGTGGGTATTTACTCGTGTCTATTTGCTGTCGTAGTTCGTTATTGATTTCATCCGATCCGGCCTCAGTGTACAAGGCCATGCTCTGAGACTCTTCTGCCTTGGACTGTTGTATCAGACTCGTCAGTTGATCGGAAAACTGCTGCCGTTCTGCTTCGGTGAATGATGCCTGATCTTTATTTATATTTTTGATTGCTTCGTCGAGCTGACTTTTTGCGGTAGATGAAGTACCGCGACTCCACGGCAATCTTATACCTCCAGGGCCGTTAATTGGCTCCCAGCTTCCATGAGCGGTAGCATGGACTGTCATGACTGACTTTCGGGTGAAAGGATCAATAATCTGAGCATAGCCATCACGCAGTTTGAATTTCGAGTCGATCTCATATAGCTGGCTGATATGTGTGTCGTCGGTATACCGGATAAACCAACGGTCTTCACCTTGGCTCCCTTTTACTTGATAAATGCCTTGGGAGTTGAGCTTGGCATTCTTTATTAATTTTTCTCCATCTGGTACGGCGTAGTCGCTGATATTGCCCCACTGTGAGCGGCTTAATCGATTGACTTCCGGTACAGTTGAAGTGTTTGCCGCTTCTGCGGGCGGGGCCGGTTCGGGCTCTGGGGCGCCGTGTTGCGCTGCCTCTTTCTCTGCGTTGGCTTCTGCTTCGGCGACCTCTTCCAGAACCCCTTCTGATTTTCCTGACGTTGGAATAACTTTCGGAGCGACTACCAATGCGGCATTGAGTACACCGAAAACAATTCTCTCATTGCCTTTCGGCTTGCCATGTACTTGGTCATCAACTCCGATGCCAGCAGTGGCTAAGCCATCAACTAAATAAAAGACATCCAATGCCAGTGCTACTTCAGGTACTACAAAAGCCAGCGGGGTTAAAAACATAGCCGCTTTCGCAGCCTTTTCCATGCCGTCAATGATATTTTGTTTGGTCACGTCTCCGTCACTGGTTATTTTGACAGCGGCGTCCGCGTACGATCGATCTTTCTGTCTTTTTGAAATTTCTTGGAATGGCAGGTTGTTAGGTTCTGTGGTGATGAATTCTTGAGGATCCCATTTACCGCTAAACGCCCGATGATCATAGGAAAGTTGTCCACCTGGGGTTTCACGTTTTTCAGGCCAGGTACCGAGCCCTGCCAGGGTTTCGTCTATCCCGGCTCGCGCCCAGCCGTTAGGTTTGTCTTTAAGAGCAAAGTGTGAGGCGATGGCATTGCGTTTGGTGGGGTCGGCCATTTGTTCGGCGAGCCACTTTCTCATCTCTGCCTGGCTGTTGAAACTGTGGAGGGGGGAGGAGTTTCCCGGTATGTACAGTAGAGTGAGTGGGGGGCGTTTCTTACCGTTGGCGTCAAACCTCTCCTTATGGTCAGTCATGTACATGAGGTCGGTGGATTGATATTCACCTATTTTGAGCAGGCCGACTTCAATGCTGGGGTCCTTGGGAGGGTTTTTTTGTAATTCCTCGTATTCAATGTCAGGCCATGACTCCTGGTGGCCTGACAACCCGGCAGCCCGCATGACCAATTCCCGGCCCTCTGCGCTAAGGCTGCCCTCTTGATGCTGCGTCATGGCTGATTTGACGAAAGCGGCTTTGGCCAGCACTGGGTATTTTTCTTTGTGGCTGTTCCAGAAGCCATCCAAGAACTCAGTGTAGGGTTTTTGAAAATCCGTATTCCAGATAAGACTTTTGAATTCCTTCGGAGTGATCGAACTTTGGTTCGAGGCATTGTAGGTCTGTGCGGGTGTGTCGGAGGATTCTTTATAAATGCCTTGGTAGTTATGGGTGATGTCGGCGTTTTCCCTATAAGGGGAAAAGCGGCTCGAGAAGTCAAAAGTTCCAGGTTTATGAGACGACAAGCTATTCTGGATTTTTACGTCCGGGCCACCAGAGAAGAAGGGAACTTCATAACCTTTTCCTGCAGGAGTGTTTTGCGCATTCTGAATGAGTGCCTGAGTTAATGATATTCTTTGGATGATTTTTGCGGGGAAAGGTTTTTCCCCTTGGCTGTTGTAATCGTAAGTGACGAGATAAGTATTATCCGGGTCGATATCCCACTTTTCTTTATCGGTTGGTTCCTTCGCCTTCATCTCAGCGAATTTTTTCTTGAGAAAGCCCGACGCGTCCTGTTCGATGGTTTTGAATTCGCTGGAGATTTTTTGTGCGACTGGGTCAATATTGATATTGGGGCCTATATTGACTGGCACCGATACTTTCTGACTGTTTGCGACTTTTTTACCCGGATCGGGATCGACACTTTCTTGCTTGTAACCTCCGTTGCTTGCAGGTTCGGGTTTGACTTCTTGTACCAATTGCTCTTCTTTCGGTG
>NZ_WLYI01000025.1 GCF_009707515.1 Pseudomonas karstica
CCGTTTGGGCCTTGAAATTGTTGAAGGTCCTGCGGCCCTTATCGCAGCCTCGTGCCTCGACAGCGGCTACAAAGACCGCGCCGATCTCCTGTAGCCGCTGGCGCAGCCTGCGATCGGCTGCGCAGCAGTCGTCTGGGCCTTGGAATTGTTGAAGGTCCTGCGGCCCTTATCGCAGCCTCGTACCTCGACAGCGGCTACAAAGACCGCGCCGATCTCCTGTAGCCGCTGGCGCAGCCTGCGATCGGCTGCGCAGCAGTCGTCTGGGCCTTGAAATTGTTGAAGGTCCTGCGGCCCTTATCGCAGCCTCGTGCCTCGACAGCGGCTACATAGACCGCGCCGACCGCCTGTAGCCGCTGGCGCAGCCTGCGATCGGCTGCGCAGCAGTCGCTGGGGTTTTGAAATTGCTGAAGGTCCTGCGGCCCTTATCGCAGCCTCGTGCCTCGACAGCGGCTACAGTCGAGCAGGCCCGCTTGTCTCCCGTGTCAGCTCAGCCGGCAAGGCGCCGGCCGTCTTGATGGTCTTGGTGACGATGTAGGTGAAGTAGCGTTCGATGCCCAAATCATCGAGCAACAGTTGGTCGATGAAGCGCTGGTAGTGGTCGATGTCCGGGGACTGGATCATCGCCATGTAGTCGACACCGCCGCCAGTGGCGTAGCAGAAGGCGACTTCGCTGGCCTCGTTCATTCGTTGCTCGAAGCGCCGCATGTCCTGGGCGGTGTGGCGGGCCAGGGTGATTTCCACCAGTACTTGCTGGCTTTTGAATACCGCGCTCCAATCGACCTGGGCACGGTAGCCTTTGATCAGGCCCAACGCTTCCAGTTTGCGCACTCGTTCCCAGGCCGGGGTAACCGACAGGTTGATGGCCTCGGCCAGGCTCGACTTGGTGATGCGCCCATCCTCGGCGAGGATGCGCAGGATTTTCAGGTCGTAGCGGTCGAGTTTGTGCACGGGCCGTGGGTCTCCAGAACGATCAAGTTTCAGGTCAGTACTTCGGCGATCACCGCCAGCGTGTCCCCACACTGCACCAACCCCGGAAAATGCCGCGCAGCCAGCAAGCCACTGCGCGCCGCACGGTATTCCACCGGGGCGACACCGCTACGGGTGACGTCGTACACGCGGGCGATAAGATCGCCCTGGCTCACGGTGTCGCCCAGGTCCCGGCACATTTCCAACAGGCCGTCGTGCTCGCTGGCGATAAAACAATCGGCATCAGGCATATCGAGCATCGTTGACTCCCCAAGTTCGACCTCACCTTGAAGAATCCCCGCATGCACCAGCAGGTTGCGCACTCCGCGTTCGGCAATTGCCACGCTGTGCGCCGTGGACGAGCCACCACCGCCCAGTTCGGTAGTCACAAAGACCTTGCCCTGGCTTTCGGCGGCGGTGTCGTACATCGCCCCGGCGTCCAACTCCAGCATGCGCATGCTGTAGGGCGCGTTGAAGGCGCGCATGCCGGCTTCGCATTGGGCCTGCTGCTGTTTGTCGGGCAGCACGTGGCAGGCGGCGAACGGCAGAAAGTCCAGGGTGCGGCCACCGGAATGGATATCCAGCACGATGTCGGCCAGAGGCAGCAAGGTACGGGTGAAGTAGTCGGCGATTTTCTCGGTCACGGTACCGTCCGGCTTACCGGGAAAGCTGCGGTTGAGGTTGCCTTTGTCGATGGGTGAGGTGCGCCGGCCAGCATGAAATGCCGGGGTGTTCATGAACGGTACGATAATCAACCGGCCACTGACGTCGGCCGCGTCCAGGCCCTGGGCCAATTTGCTCAGGGCCACCGGGCCTTCGTATTCATCACCATGATTACCGCCGGTGAGCAGTGCAGTCGGCCCTCGGCCATGCTGGATCACGGTGACGGGAATCATCACCGCGCCCCAGGCCGAATCGTCCCGGGAATATGGCAGCTTGAGAAAGCCATGCTGCACGCCGTCGCGATTGAAATCCACGGTGGCGCTGATGGGGTTGTCGGGCAAGTCGCTCATGGCTCAATCCTTGACGAACAGTTGGCGTGGCACGTTGCACAGCGTCTCGACACCGGTGTCGGTGATCAAAATGCTTTCGGTGATTTCCAGGCCCCAATCGTCCATCCACAACCCGGGCATAAAGTGGAAAGTCATGCTCGGCTGCAACACGCTGGTGTCGCCAGGGCGCAGGCTCATGGTGCGCTCGCCCCAATCCGGTGGATAACTGATACCGATCGGGTAACCGCAGCGGCTGTCTTTGTGGATGCCGAATTTCTCCAGCACTTTGAAAAACGCCACGGCGATGTCACCGGTGGTATTGCCAGGCTTTGCGGCTTCGAGGCCGGCGGCGATGCCTTCGACCACGGCTTTTTCACCATCGATAAAGTGCTGCGGCGGCTTGCCCAGGTAGATGGTGCGGGATAACGGGCAGTGGTAACGCTTGTAGCACCCGGCAATTTCGAAAAAGGTACCGGCGCCTTTTTCGAACGGCGTATCGTCCCAAGTCAAGTGCGGTGCACTGGCGTCGGCGCCGGTAGGCAACAGCGGCACGATTGCGGGGTAGTCACCGCCATGACCGTCGGCGCCGAGGATGCCGCTGCTGTAGATCTCGGCCACCAGCTCGTTTTTGCGCATGCCCGGTTCGATGCGCTCAAGGATGCGCCCGTGCATGTTTTCGACGATACGCGCGGCGATGCGCATATAGGCGATTTCCTGGGGCGACTTGATCGCCCGCTGCCAGTTCACCAGCCCTGCCGCGTCGATGAAGGTGGCATTCGGCAGGTGCTTTTGCAGCGATAGGTAGGCGGCGGCGCTGAAATAATAATTGTCCATTTCCACGCCGATATTCAGCGTGTCCCAACCCCGGGCACTGATGACTTCCCGTGACAGATAATCCATGGGATGACGTTCCCGCGATTGCACGTAAATGTCCGGGTAGCCGACGATGTTCTCGTGTTGCATGAACACCGTACGCTTGGCGCCGTTGGCATCCTGGCCGCGACCAAACCACACCGGTTCGCCGTCCAGGGCCAGCAGCACACATTGGTGCACATAGAACGACCAGCCATCGTAGCCGGTCAGCCAGGCCATGTTGGAAGGGTCTGTAACCAGCAGCAACTCAATGCCCTGCCCTTGCATAGCCTGGCGCACCTTGAGCAGGCGCTGGGCGTATTCCGCTCGTTCGAACGGTAGGTTGACGACTATCTGAGACATGCACATGTCCTCTGATAAATGACGCACGAATGAAGTGAATCAGCTGGAAAACTGCAAACCCTTGTCGGCCGAACGCGCACGTTCGAACGCGCACGTTCGAACGCCAGATTGGCCATGGCCGTGTCCTGGGCGCCAGTGCCGGTAAGGTCACATAGAGTGATTTGCGCGGCATCGGTGCGCCCGGGGCGCTGGCCTGCCAATACCTGGCCCAGTTCCGCCAGGCGCGATTCGTCGACCTGCACCCCAGCCGCCAGGGCATGGTGCAGTTCGCCGAGGATGCGGGTCTGGCTCAAGCGATCCGCCACATAGCGGTCGACCTTGGCCAAGGCCTGGGGCGCGATTTCGTTTTTGTGTTCGGCGTCGGAGCCCATGGCCGTGATGTGCAGGCCGGGGTGCAAGTGGTGGGCCTGGATCAAGGGCTCGCGGCTTGGGGTGCAGGTGATGGCGATGTCCACGTCAGCCAGGGCCTCCTCGATGCTGGCGCATGCAACGACCGCCAGGCCACTACTGCGTACCAGCTCGGCGCAGAAATCCTGCGCCTTGGCACTGTCCCGTGCCCAGACACGAACCTGTTCAATCGGTCGCACCAGGCGCAGCGCCTGCAATTGCAACGCTGCCTGCTCGCCGGCGCCAATCAGCGCCACGCGGCGACTGTCGACACGTGACAATAAACGCGCGGCCACCGCACCGGCAGCGGCCGTACGCACCGCTGTCAGGTAGCCGTTATCGAGCAACAACGCCTCTAATAACCCGGTGCGCGCCGACAACAGCATCATCATGCCGTTGAGGCTTGGCAGGCCGAGTTTCGGATTGTCGAAAAAGCCCGGGCTGACCTTGATCGCAAACCGCTCAAGGCCTGGCAGGTACGCGGTCTTCACGTCCACCTCGCCGTTGTGTTCAGGGATGTCCAGACGCAGGATCGGCGGCATGGCAACGGCCGCGGTGGCCAGCAGCACAAAAGCCTGTTCGATGGCTTCGATACTCGGCAAATCCAGGTCGACGCAGGCGCGCAGATCGGCTTCGCTTAACAGGGTGACTTGACTCATCAACGTAGCGCTCCCGTTCGTTATTGTTGTGATTTACGCGTCGAGGCCATTGAGCACACGCAGGTGCTGATCGATATCGACGTTGCGCCCGCTGACCACCACCACAATCGGTCCGCGCGGCTCGATCAGGCCATCAAGCAGAGCCGCGATGCCCACCACCGCCGCACCTTCCAGTACCAGGCGCTCCTGGCGATAGGCATGGCGCAGGGCATTGGCGATGGAAGCTTCACTGAGCAGGTGCAGGTGATCGCAAAGGTCGAGGGTCATGTTGAAGGTGTAGTGGTTGTCCAGGCCGATGCCGCCGCCCAGGGAGTCGGCAAGGGTCGACAGCTCTTCGACTTCCAGTGGATGGCCTGCCGCGAGGCTGGCGTGCATGGCTGCGCCGCGCTGCATGCTGATGCCGTGGGTGACGATCTGCGGGCTGGCACTTTTGATCGCCAGGGCCACGCCGGCGAACAGGCCACCGCCGGACAACGGCACGAGGACTTGCGCCACATCGGGTAACTGCTCGAGAATTTCCAGGCCCAGAGTGCCCTGGCCGGCGATGATCGCGGGATGATCGAACGGTGGCAGCAAGGTCGCGCCCAGCTCGTTGGCAATTCGCTCGGCTTCACGCTGGGCATCGTCCTGGGAGTGGCCGACGATACACACTTCGGCACCCAGTTCACGAATGGCCTGAACCTTGTTCTCGGGTACAAGGTGCGACAAACAAATGGTGGCCTTGACCCCTTGCCGGGACGCGGCGTAAGCCAGGGCGCGACCGTGGTTGCCGGTCGATGCCGCCACCACCCCACGCGCCTTTTGCCTGGCATCGAGTTGTGCCACCGCATTGCTCGCACCGCGTAATTTGAAGCTACCGGTGATCTGCTGGGACTCAAGCTTGAGGTACACCGCCACACCCATCTGTTGCGACAGGCTCGGCGAATACTCCATGGCGGTACGCCGCACCTGCGACTCGATCCGCTGGCGAGCGAGGTAAATATCGTTTAGCTGCAACGCTGGCATGACCACCTCCCACATGGGTATTGGGCGCAGTCTAAGAGGGCTTGATTGTCGCGATGAATGTACTAGGGCAATTTAACCGACAAACTTTTCGGCTCGCTCAAAAGTCATGAATCTGCGGGTACTGGCCGAATATTTCACGCATGCCTATCAGTGCATCGCGCATTTCTTCATCACTGCATTCGGCACCGACACACAACCGTACAGCCCGTGGTCGCGGCGTGCCGCGCACGGTGAAAGGATCGGGCGAAGTGACCGCAATATGTTTGTGGCGCAGTGCCCGTACCAGGCTATCAAGCTCCCAATGGGCGGGTATCCCGACCCAGGCATTCAAGGCATGAGGATGTTGGCCGAGCAGGTATTCATCCAGGTATTCGCGGACCATCGCCTGGCGCCCGGCCAACAGGTTGCGTTGCAGGCCCACCAGGGTGTCGGCGCGACCGTCGCGAATCCAGCGCGCCGCAATCTCCGAGACCATGGGCGTCGCCATCCAACTGTTGACCCGCAAGATACTTTCGGTGCGCAACGCCAGGCGCTTGGGCACCACCAGATAGCCGATGCGCAAACCGGTGAGCACCGACTTGGTCATGCTGGTGCAATAGAATGACAGTTCCGGCAGGTAATGACTGATCGGTGGCGCGCGCTTCTGGTCCAGCAACGGGCCATATACATCGTCCTCGATGATGTGCACGCCGAAACGCCGGGCGATGTCGGCGATCTCGCGACGACGGCTGTCGGGCATCAAGCTGGTAGTCGGGTTATTCAGGTTCGGGGTGCAGACCAGCGCGGTGATCCGCTCATTGCTGCACATGTCTTCGAAATGCTCCGGGTCGATGCCATGACGGTCCGTCTCCAGGCCCTTGAGAGTAAAGCCCAGCACCTGGGAGTTGCCGATCACGCCGTGGTCGGTGAGCCCTTCACAGAGCACCACATCATCGGGGCCGGCCAGGGATGCCAAGGCCAGAAAGATCCCGTGGGCGGCGCCATTGGTGATCAGGATGTCATCGCGCTCCACCCGCAGGCCCTGCCGGCCGATCCAGTGCATGGCGGCGTCGCGGTGAGCCTCGAAACCGGCAATCGGACGAAAGGCATGAATCCACGGCTGATCGTCTTCGGTGCTGAGTTCACGGCAGGTCTCACGCCAGAACTGATCGTGCTCGCGCGTATGCAGGATGCGGGTGATGGAGAAGTCCACCAGGGCCCGCTCGGGGCTGTCGAGGATATAGGTGGCCACCCGATCGCTCATGCGCCGCGAGACAAAGCTGCCGCGCCCGACTTCACACCGCACCAGGCCTTGGCGCTCCAGCTCCTTGTAGGCATTGGTGACGGTTTGCACGCTGATGCCCATGGCATCGGCCATGTGCCGTTGCGGTGGCAGGCGCTGATCGTTGGCCAGCACGCCTTGCTCGATATCGTCGGCAATCGCCTGTACCAGTATTTTGTATTTAGACTCGCCGCTGCGGGCGCTTTGCAATGCTGCTTTCCACGTATCCATCGGCGCTAAAACCCGCGTAGGTGCCAGTGCGCACAGCATCCCGCGAGAATCAGTGCAAAGCAATTGTCCTAGTGCAATACCATGATGGCCGGGGCTTTTGTATGCTCGGCCCAAGGTCGATGCAGGGGCCGCTCGTCAGGCCCTCACAATAAAACCAATCGACCTGTACCGGTGCGCGGAGCCATCCATGCAATCCGCCCTTGTACGCTTTGCTCTTGTAACACTGCCTCCTACCACAGAGCCGTCGACGACGGGTCCACAAGAAACAGGAGATTTTACCGATGAGCAATTCCACCTCCCGCACTCCCCATGCGTTGCGTCACCTGTTCGTGGCTGGCGCGATGCTCGGCGTGGCCATCAGCGCCCAGGCCGCCACCACCCTGGAAACCATTCAGGAAAACAGCAGCATCAGCATCGGCTATGCCAATGAAACGCCTTTTGCGTTTACCGAGACCGACGGTCGGGTGACCGGTGAATCGCCGGAAATCGCCAAGGCGATCTTCGCCCAAATGGGCATCAAGCAAGTCAATGGTGTGTTAACCGAGTGGGGATCGTTGATCCCGGGCCTGCGCGCCGGGCGTTTCGATGTGATTGCCGCGGGTATGTACATCACCCCGGCACGCTGCAAGCAGGTGCTGTTCACCGACCCGCAGTATCAACTGCCGGACGCCCTGCTTACTGCCAAAGGCAACCCGCATAAGCTGCACAGCTATGAAGACATCGCCAAAAACCCCGAGGTAAAACTGGCGATCATGGCCGGCACGGTGAACCTGGCTTATGCGCGGGACTCAGGCGTAAAAGACTCGCAGATCCTGCAAGTGCCGGACACCACCGCACAATTGCAGGCGGTGCGCGCCGGCCGTGCCGATGCCGCCGTGGGCACTCAATTGACCATGAAAGGCCTGGCCGCCAAGGGTGGCGAAAAGGTCGAGGCGGTCACCGAGTTCAAGGATGACCCCTCGCACATCGGCTACGGCGCCCTCGCCTTCCGTCCGGAAGACAAAGAACTGCGGGATGCGGTCAATGCCGAACTGAAAAAATGGCTGGGCTCCGAAGAACACCTCAAGACGGTTGCCCCTTTCGGCTTCGACAAATCCAACGTGACAAGCAAAACGGCTGCCGAGCTCTGCGCTCAATAGTCGAGACAGGCATGGCGCCACGGCGCGATGCCTATTTTTCTGCTTAATCCGAATGGCCAGGCTGAACCATGGGTGAATTACTTCCGCTGTTGATACAAGGCGCCTGGGTCACGCTCCAGGTGACATTCCTCGGTTCGCTGCTGGCGATTGCCGCAGCGATTCTTGCGGCGCTGGGGCGCATGTCGCCCTGGCGTGCGCTGCGCTGGTTTTCCATTGCCTACATCGAGGTGTTCCGCGGCACGTCGTTGCTGGTGCAGTTGTTCTGGCTGTTTTTCGTGCTGCCATTGCCGCCGTTCAACATTGAACTGAGCTCCTACAGCGTGGCCATTGTCGGTCTCGGCTTGCACATCGGTGCTTATGGCGCGGAGGTGATGCGCGGGGCGATCAGCTCGGTGGCCAAGGGTCAGTACGAAGCGTCCACGGCGCTGAACTTCAGCGGCTACACGCGCTTTCGCCGGATCATTCTGCCCCAGGCTTTGCTGGCAGCCATCGCGCCGGGCACCAACTTGCTGATCGAGTTGCTGAAAAACACCTCGCTGGTGTCCCTGATCACCTTGTCCGACCTGAGCTTTCGCGCCCGGCAATTGGACCAGGCCACCTTCCAGACCCTGGAAATCTTCAGCCTGGCGCTGCTGATGTATTTCGTCCTGGCCCAGGCCATCAATCTTGGCATGCGCCATGTCGAGCGACGCCTGGCCCGTGGGCGGATGCGTGGAGGCTTGTCATGACCTTGTTCGACTGGAGCTATGCCTGGCAAATCCTCCCCGACTTGCTGCGTGCCTCGCTCAACACCGTGGGTATTACCCTGATCGGCTTTCTGATCGCCATTGTGCTCGGCTTGTTCCTGGCGATTGGCCGACGAAGCCGACGACTCTGGCTGTCTTGGCCGGCCACCGGGGTGATTGAGTTCATCCGCAGCACACCGCTGCTGATCCAGGTGTACTTCCTGTACTACGTGCTGCCCAACTACGGCGTCAGCATGAGTGCCATTCAGGTTGGCATCCTTGGCATTGGCCTGCATTACGCCTGCTACATCGCCGAGGTCTATCGCGGCGGCCTCGATGCGGTGCCACGGGCACAGTGGGAGGCGGTGACAGCGCTGAACATCGCCCCGTACAGCGCTTACCGCAACATCATCCTGCCCCAGGCCTTGCGCCCAATCCTGCCACCCTTGGGCAACTACCTGGTGGCAATGCTCAAGGACACGCCGGTGCTGTCGGCGATTACCGTGGTGGAAATCATGCAACAGGCCAAGAACATCGGCTCCGAGAACTTCCGCTACCTGGAACCGATCACCATGGTAGGTCTGTTCTTCCTGGCCCTGAGCATCGCTTTGGCTTACCTGGTACGGCGCCTTGAAACGCGCCTGGAGCTACGCTAATGACCTCTCAAATCTTTTCGACATCCAGTGATCTTTTCCGGCACGACACCCCGGCACCGTTGCAGCCGCAGGAGGCTCCCGTCATGCAGGCACCCGATTTGGCCAAGCCGATTGTCAGTTTCCAGGACGTCACCAAACGTTATGGCAGCTTCACCGTACTCGATGGTTTGAACCTGAATGTCACCCCCGGTGAAAAGGTCGCGATCATCGGTCCCAGTGGCTCCGGGAAATCCACCCTGCTGCGGGTGTTGATGACCCTTGAAGGCATCGATGATGGCGTGATCCGCATCGAGGATGACCTGCTGACCCACATGCCGAACCGCAATGGTGTACTGGTACCGGCCAACGACCGGCATATCCGTCGCGTGCGCGGCAAGATCGGCATGGTGTTTCAGAGCTTCAACTTGTTTCCGCACATGACGGCGCTACAAAACGTTATTGAGGCGCCAGTGCAAGTGCTCGGAATGAAGTCTTCCGAAGCCCGCGAGCGTGCGGCAGACCTGCTGGAACTGGTGGGGTTGGGCAGCAAGCTTGGACATTACCCCTCGCAGCTGTCTGGCGGCCAGCAGCAACGGGTGGCAATTGCCCGAGCGCTGGCGATGCGGCCCAAGGTCATGCTGTTCGACGAAGTGACCTCGGCCCTCGACCCGGAACTGTGTGGCGAAGTACTTAATGTGATTCGCAAACTCGGCAGCGAACACAACCTGACCATGCTGATGGTCACCCACCAGATGGGCTTCGCCCGGGAATTCGCTGACCGGGTGTGTTTTTTCTATAAAGGGCAGATACACGAACAGGGGACGCCGGCGCAGATTTTCGAGCATCCACAGCAAGAGCGTACGTGTGCGTTTCTGAGTGCGGTGAAGGAAGCTAATTAATCAACAGCCGGAGAGATGTGCCGCGCGGTGGTACTGTTGTCCCGGTCAATGAGTGCCCTCGCCTTATTGTGTAGCCTGAGTTTGTGCTTTCAGCGGAAAAACATACCACTCAGGTAAGCCCATTCTGATTTGCCAGACCACTGGTCCGGCCCCCTTTTTACTGCTGCAGACTCCGACGCCTCCTTCTTGCAGAGACGTCATGGATGACTGCTTCCTCCCCCCACATTGCCTTTATCGAACATGAGCTGGATGGCTTTCATCAGAGCCTGTCGGTGTACCGACAGCAGGTGACCACCTGGTACACACAGGCGCTGGACAACGTCAGCCACACGGTGGATCTGCCGTCGTTGCTGGGTATGGATCGGGTACTGCGGGTCGGGGATTCGCAGACGTCGGTGAGCATGATCGACAGGGATTTCCTGTCCGGTGTCACGCAGTGTCCAGCAGGTGGCGTGCTGGAGATTCAGAGCACATTCGAGTCGGTGTATGACGTGCCACTGGGAAATATCCCGGTCGAGGTGATCGGGCTGGATGACGGCAGTTCCACGCTGATCCAACTGGATGAACAGGGCAAGGGCTCACATCAGTGCGCGGCGGGTCAGCGCTACCAAGTACGGGTGCAGGGCGGCGTTTCGCCGCAGCAGGTGGAGGCGCTGTTTGAGTCCTACGACGGGCTGACGGCAGACCTTGAACGTTGGTTGCGCACGCAGTGGAACAGTTTCAAGCCGCACTGGCAGGCCTCGACGGCAAGCGCCATCGGCAGTGGGATATTGGCCGGCAGTTGGTCAGCCATTTCCGGGGTGTGGGACAGCATCACACTGGTGCAGGACATCCTCAAGGACCCGGCCAAACACATCGAGCGCCTGGGTGCGCAGGCCGCCGAGCTGGCAGAACTGGCCCGCGGCACGCCGCAGGTGATGGAACAAGCGATGTTGCTGGCCAGTGACGAGGCAGCGCTGTACCTGATGCTGCGCACGGCAATGATCTGGTTATCGGCGCTGCCGCCGAGCCAGATAGCGGGCAAGAGTGCCGAGGTCATCGCCGGGGTTGCGGTGTCATTGCTGATCGACTTGTTGATCGCGGTGGTGCTGACGCTGGCGTTGCCGGCGGTAGGCGTTGGCTACATCGCACTGCGATTGAGCAAATATGGGAAGCAGATTTTCGACGCCGCGAAAGCATTTATTGACGGTATTTTTTCGATCATCAAACGCTTTATGGCGGCGGTGGATCGCTACAAGGCAGTGGCGGTTCGCGGGACCGTCAATGGGCTGAAGAAAGGTGGCCTGCAGATGCATTGGGGCGCGCGGCAGAACACCGCGCTCAAGCAAATCGAATCCATTGATGATTCGCCATCTGTTGCGAAAACCCCCAATGGCGATGCGTCCTCCAGCGCAGACAAGACCGCCACCCACGGCTGCCCGGTGTCGATGGTCACCGGTGAAGAACTGCTGACGCTCACCGAGGGTGAGTTGGACGGTGTACTGCCGTTTGCCTGGACGCGCGCGTATCGCACCAGTGCGGTCGAGGTGGATTGCGGGCTCGGCTTTGGCTGGAGTCATTCCTTGGCCCACCGGCTTGCGGTGGTGGGCGAGTCCGTAGTGTGGACTGATCACGAGAACCGCAGCACCACATTTCCCCTGCCCTCCGTCGCTCGGCCTGCCATCACCAACAGTCTGGCTGAGGCGGCGATTTATCTGGGTTCAGCTCTTGATGAACTAGTGCTGGCTCAGGACTCGCGTTTCTATCACTTTCGTGACGGTGTTCTGACGTGTGTAAGCGATGAGTATGACAACCGCCTACGAATCAGCCGCGACTTTTCGGGACGGATTCAACGGCTGGATAACGATGCAGGTCGAGCACTGCTGTTGCGCTATGACAAGGACCATATCGTCGCAGTCGACTATCAGGTCTTCGACGCAAAAAGCCTTTCAGACGACACCTGGACTACCCGGCAAACCCTCGTTTCCTACCGTTACGACGAGCGTTGGCGACTGATTGAGGCGACCAATGCGGTAGGCGAAAGCGAGCGTTATCGGTACGACGATCAGCAAGTGATTCTGGAACGTTCGCTGGCCGGGGGCGCGAGTTTCTTTTGGGAGTGGGAACGTTCTGGCAAGGCTGCGCGATGTGTCCGGCATTGGGCGAGCTTTTCGCAGATGGACACGCGTTATGCCTGGGATGACAACGGCCGTGTCACGGTGCTTAACGCCGATGGCAGCCAGGAAGTCTATGTGCATGACCAGCGGGCTCGGCTGGTGCAGCGGATTGATCCGGACGGTGCCGAGCATTTCAAATCCTACGACGACAAGGGCCGGCTGACAGTTGAGCAGGATCCGCTGGGCGCAATAACGGCCTATCAGTACGACGAAGCCGGACGCTTGGTTGCGCTGTTTCCTGGCGATGATGAGCCTACTTCCTACGAGCACTCCAACGGATTCGTTCGCGTCGTGCGCCGTGGTGAAACGGTCTGGAAGTATCGGCGCAATGATCAGGGCGATATCACGCGTAAGACCGATCCCACCGGCAACGTTACCGATTACCGCTATGACAAACGTGGCCAACTGACGGAGGTTTGGTACCCGGACCACAGCTGTCAGCGCCTGAACTGGAACGACCTTGGGCAACTGGTTGAAGAGCAACTGCCCCAGGGTGGCGTGCGGCGTTATCGCTATGACGTCCTGGGCCGGCAGATTGTTCGTGAAGATGAGCACGGTGCGCTGATCCAATATCAATGGGATGGCGTTGGACGTCTGATCAAGGTGACGCTTCCGGACGGCGCCACCCGGGAGTTGAGCTACAACCCCTACGGAAAAATCACCGCCGAACGCGACGAGCTGGGGCGCGTCACCCGCTATGAATACGCCGACGGCTTGCACCTGATCAGTCGTCGTATCAATCCTGACGGCAGCACCCTGCGCTACCGCTATGACAACGTACGGTTGCTGCTGACCGGGATCGAAAACGAGGTCGGCGAAACCTACCAGTTGGACTATCACGCCAACGGCCTGATCCAGCAGGAAACCGGGTTTGACGGCAAGCGCACGGCTTACGCCTACGACCTCAACGGCCACCTGCTGGAAAAGACCGAGTTGGGTGATGACGACAGTCAGCTGGTTACCCGGTATCAGCGCGACGCTGCCGGCCGCCTCGTCAGAAAAACCCTGCCCGACGGCAACTCGGTGGATTACACCTACGACCGCCAGGGCAATCTCCTTAGCGTCGACGACGGCCACTGGTTCCTCAACTACGAATATGACATTCAGAACCGCCTGACCGCCGAGCATCAAGGCTGGGGCACTTTGCGCTACGGCTATGACGCCTGCGGTCAGCTCACCCACTTGCGCCTGCCCGACAACAACCGCCTCGCCTTCCATCACGACAAAGGCGGCCACCTCGCCACCCTTGAACTCAACGGCAAAACCCTGACCTCGCACCTGTTCAAGTCAGGCCGCGAACACCAGCGCCAGCAAGGCCAACTGCTCAGCCACTACCACTATGACGAGCAAGGCCGCCTGCACGCCCACGCCATCACCCAACAAGAACAGCGCCACTACCGCCGCCAATACGACTACGACCCAAGCGGCAACCTCATCCGGGTGCTCGACACCCGCAAAGGCCAGCACGACTACCACTACGACCCGCTCGACCGCCTGACCCGCGCCGACCACGCCCAGGACCAACAAGAGCGCTTCGCCCACGACCCGGCCGGCAACCTGCTGATGCAAGACCGCCCTGGCCCCGGCATCGTCGTCGGCAATCGCCTGTTGCTGCAAGGCGATCGGCATTACGACTACGACGCCTTCGGAAACCTCATACGCGAACGCCGTGGCCGCGCCCAACAGTTAGTCACCGAATACCGCTACGACTGCCAACACCGCCTGATCGGCATCACCCAACCCGACGGCCAAACCGCCCGCTACCGCTACGACCCGTTCGGACGACGAATCAGCAAAACCCTCGACGGCAACACCACCGAGTTCTTCTGGCAAGGCGACAAACTCATCGCCGAACACCACGCAGATCGCCATCGCAGCTATCTCTACGAGCCCGACAGCTTCCGCCCGCTGGCCCTGCTGGAAGGCTTCGGCCCGGACAACACCCAAGCCTTCCACTACCAACTCGACCACCTCGGCACGCCCCAGGAACTGACCAACCCCAACGGCGAAATCGTCTGGTCCGCCCACTACCGCGCCTACGGCAAAATCACCCGGCTGGATGTAAATACCGTCGACAACCCCCTGCGCTTCCAGGGCCAATACTTCGATCAAGAAAGCGGGCTGCACTACAACCGCCATCGCTACTACAATCCCGACAACGGCCGCTACCTGACCCCCGACCCGGTGAAACTGGGAGGCGGGCTGAACGGATACCAGTACGTGCCCAACCCGACGGGGTGGGTGGATCCGTTGGGGTTGAGTTGCAAGGCAGCAGCCTGCCCGGAATCGATAGTCGCCGACGGCCCTTACAGCGAAATAGTTCCAGGGGGAGGATTGGCAGCACATGAAGCAGCAGGTGGACATTTGATAAAAAAACATATTGGTAAAACCAATGAGCAATTGGCCTCGCGACTAAAGCATGAGCCTCACGTGCCCACTGCCTCTACCTTCCATGATCGCGCAACAGCAGAATCAACAGTTTCGAAAATGATTACTGATAACGGAGCCAAAATTAATAAATTCACTAAAGGCAACAAAGACAAAATTACGATTATTCAAAAAACCCAACACCCCATCGGCACCAGCTTAGTGAGAGGAGCAGCGGCAACCACACCAGGAACTAAAATCTACCTTGTGCTATTGAAAGATAAAAAAATGCCTGATGGCTATAAAGTACTTACGGGATATCCAAGCCCATGACTAACAGTTATCTTGAATTACAACAATTTCTTGCCAGTTACTTCAATCAGGACTGGCCCGACGAATATGCTAGTGCTGACGATGTGATTTCAAGCTTTATCTCTGAATCATCGGCAGATACCCTCATACAGGTAAACATAGGGCTACGCGAGCTTTTACTAACCGACAGAACAGAGCAGGAGCTGCAGGATTATTTATTCTTTGAAATAGGCTGCAACTATTACTATCCGTACGAATGGAAAAGTGGAAAGACCTGGTTAAAACACGTCAGCTCACTTCTAACGCAAAAAATCAACGACAAAAGATGAGTCTATTTGATCGCTGGTCAATGCTGCATTAGGTCCAATGTTGGTGCCCCCCGAGCCCTGAGCGTATGGCCTTGAGTGAAGACATACGCTAAGGCGTGATGAGCGGCGGCAAGCGCTTGCGGTCATTGCTCACGCACAGTGTTAAAGAGATCTGTCCCTTTAACTACGCTTCCACTACCAACTCGACCACCTCGGCACACCCCAGGAACTGACAAACCCCGACGGCGAAATCGTCTGGTCCGCGCATTACCGCGCCTACGGCCAAATCGCCCGGCTCGATGTCAACACCGTCACCAACCCGCTGCGCTTCCAGGGTCAATACTTCGACCAAGAAAGCGGGCTGCACTACAACCGCCATCGCTACTACAATCCGGACAACGGCCGCTACCTGACCCCCGACCCGGTGAAACTGGCGGGTGGGCTGAACGGATACCAGTACGCGCCCAGCCCGACGGGGTGGGTGGATCCGTTGGGGTTGGCATGTACACCTGGAAACTGTTCTGGACGAAAAGAAAAAAACTCCCAGCATCCATATGAGGAAAAGCCACCTAGCACCGGCAACCTCACTCGGTTCTCAACATATGAGAAGGCGTCAAATAAAGCCCTAGAATGGTTACTAGAAAATGGCTTCCGCGCAGAAAGGCCTACGCAAGGAAAATTCGGAACCGCCATAGGAAGGCCCATAGGTATGCAAACAAGTGATGGTAAAACCGGATATCGGGTTGAGTATGATGAGCGAAATGGTGCTCACGTTAACGTTTGGTCCGGTAAGAAAAAGGGCCCCCACTATCTTTTCGAAGGCTCCCCAGAGCTTGTTCTTAAGATAAACAAAAGATTTTATAAAAAATGACTTACTTCGACGAGGATCTGACAAACACGCTCAAAAAAATAGGAGTCGTCTATAAACAACTATCGGAGAGCGATCACAAAAAACTAATCCATCAGATACAACAAAAAGTCATTTTTATTGGAAACCAGATCGACTGGAGCACCCTGAAAAACCCGTGCAACCTTAACTCAATCGAAAAAACGAACGCTTTAACTCAAATCTCAGAAAAGCTAAAAACGTTGGCTACTCAGAATGTGATATTCCTGGGTGACTCTGCTATTGATCATGCTTATTCCATTGAAATTTCCGACATTAAAGAGGCAGTTGACATATTTTCTGAAATACCTCAACACACCTATATTTTTCCTGAAAACCTTCGTTGGATAGCCTGCTTGTCCCTTGAGGGACATATAGACTACGCGGACTTCCCAGAAGACTAATTTGAAAATCGCGCGAACTTCAGATGTGTGTGGTACATGCCGACAGGACGAAATCCTCTTCTTAATCGGCTCACAAAATGAGCCGATTAAGCCTTCTATTCGGCTCACGCGCCTGAGCTCAAGCCCCCCTCATTTGCCCCAATCCCCCCTATCTGCTAGTGTCGCGCCGGTTTACCGTCAACCGGAATAGCCGCCATGGCCCGCAAAAAAGTTGCACTCGATTTCGAACAGTCCCTCGCTGATCTACAAACCCTGGTCGAGCGTCTGGAGAACGGCGAGTTGTCGCTGGAAGACTCGTTGACGGCATTCGAGCAAGGCATTGGCCTGACCCGCGACTGCCAGAGCGCGTTGGCGCAGGCCGAGCAGAAGGTTCAGGTGTTGCTGGAGCGTGACGGGGAGTTGGCTGAAGAACCTTTCGACGCGGAACAGCCTGAATGATCGGTGCCTATCAGGCCAGCAGCCAGGCCCGGGTCAATGCTGCGCTGGAAACCCTGTTCGTTGCCCCCAGCCCTGAACTGAATCGCCTGTACGAAGCCATGCGTTACAGCGTGATGAACGGCGGCAAACGCGTGCGCCCGTTGCTCGCCTATGCGGCTTGCGAGAGTTTGGGTGCTCCAGCAGAGCAAGCCAACGGCGCGGCGTGTGCCGTGGAGCTGATTCACGCTTATTCCCTGGTGCATGACGATTTGCCGGCGATGGACGACGACGATCTGCGTCGCGGCCTGCCGACAACCCATAAGGCCTTCGATGAGGCCTGCGCGATTCTCGCCGGTGACGGCCTGCAAAGCCTGGCGTTCAGTGCCTTGCTGGACCCGCAACTGAGTGGCGTGAGCGCTGAGCTCCGTTTGCGCATGGTCAGCGCCCTGGCCCTGGCCGCGGGCCCTGCCGGCATGGTTGGGGGCCAGGCGATCGACTTGGGCTCGGTGGGCCTGAAGCTCGACCAAAAAGCCCTTGAATACATGCATCGCCACAAAACCGGCGCGCTGATCGAAGCCGCCGTGCAGCTCGGCGCCCTGGCCAGTGGGCGTGCCGATGCCGCGCAATTGGCGGCGTTGAAGACCTATGCCCAGGCCATTGGCCTGGCTTTTCAGGTTCAGGACGACATTCTCGACGTCGAAAGCGATACCGCCACCCTCGGTAAACGCCAGGGCGCCGATATCGCACGGGACAAACCGACTTATCCCTCACTGCTCGGGCTTGAAGCCGCCAAGGCCTACGCCCTTGAATTACGGGACCAGGCGCTGCACGCCCTGCGACCTTTCGACGCGCCAGCCGAGCCCTTGCGTGACCTGGCGCGGTATATCGTCGAACGCCGTCATTGAGATCACCGCCCGATTGCACCGCATATCGGCCAACTTCAATGCACTGCGTGGGCAGCATGCGATGCTTGAGGTAAACTGCGGCCTCTTCTATACCTATAATGATTCGCCTGATGCCCACGACGTTTCAAGAGATTCCCCGCAAACGCCCGTCCACGCCCCTGCTCGACCGTGCTGACACACCGGCCGGCCTGCGCCGTCTGGGTGAAGCCGAGCTGGAAACCCTGGCCGATGAGTTGCGCCTGGAGTTGCTCTATGCGGTCGGCCAGACCGGCGGGCATTTCGGCGCCGGCCTGGGCGTCATCGAGCTGACTATCGCGCTGCATTACGTCTTCGACACCCCCGACGACCGGCTGGTGTGGGATGTGGGTCATCAGGCTTATCCACACAAGATCCTCACCGGTCGCCGCGAGCGCATGGCCACCCTGCGCCAGAAGGACGGCATTGCCGCCTTTCCACGCCGTTCCGAGAGCGAGTACGACACATTTGGCGTTGGACATTCCAGCACCTCCATCAGTGCAGCCCTGGGCATGGCGATTGCCGCCCGTCTGCAAAACAGTGATCGCAAGGCGATTGCAGTGATCGGTGATGGAGCGCTGACGGCGGGCATGGCGTTCGAAGCACTGAACCATGCGCCGGAAGTCAACGCCAACATGCTGGTGATCCTCAACGACAACGACATGTCGATCTCACGCAACGTCGGCGGGTTGTCCAACTACCTGGCGAAGATTCTGTCCAGCCGTACCTACGCAAGCATGCGCGAGGGCAGTAAGAAAATACTGTCGCGCCTGCCTGGCGCGTGGGAAATAGCCCGTCGTACCGAAGAATATGCCAAGGGCATGCTGGTCCCCGGCACTCTGTTCGAAGAGCTGGGCTGGAATTACATCGGCCCGATCGACGGCCACGACCTGCCGACCCTGATCGCCACCTTGCGCAACATGCGTGACCTCAAGGGCCCGCAGTTCCTGCACATCGTCACCAAGAAAGGCAAAGGCTTCGCCCCGGCGGAAGTCGACCCGATTGGCTATCACGCCATCACCAAGCTGGAGCCGGTGGACGCCCCGGCCGCTGCACCGAAAAAGGCCAGCGGGCCGAAGTATTCCGGTGTGTTCGGCGAATGGCTGTGCGACATGGCCGCCGCCGACCCGCGCCTGGTGGGCATCACCCCGGCGATGAAAGAGGGCTCCGACCTGGTGGCGTTCAGCGAGCGCTTCCCGCTGCGCTATTTCGACGTAGCAATTGCCGAGCAACACGCGGTGACTTTCGCCGCCGGCATGGCCTGCGAAGGCGCCAAGCCGGTGGTGGCGATCTACTCCACCTTCCTGCAGCGTGGGTACGACCAGCTTGTTCACGATGTGGCGGTGCAAAACCTCGACGTGCTGTTCGCCATCGACCGTGCTGGCCTGGTGGGCGAAGACGGTCCGACCCACGCCGGCAGTTTCGACCTGTCCTACCTGCGCTGCATCCCCGGCATGCTGGTGATGACCCCGAGTGACGAGAACGAACTGCGCAAGATGCTCAGCACCGGCCACCTGTACAACGGCCCGGCCGCCGTGCGTTACCCGCGTGGCAATGGCCCGAATGCGCTGATCGAGAAAGGCCTGGAGCCGATCGAGATTGGGAAAGGCATCGTGCGCCGCCAGGGCAGCAAAGTCGCGTTACTGGTGTTCGGCGTGCAACTGGCCGAAGCCCTGAAAGTCGCTGAAAAAATCGACGCCACCGTGGTGGATATGCGTTTTGTCAAACCTTTGGACGAAGCCCTGGTGCGCGAGATTGCCAGCAGTCACGAACTGCTGGTGACCGTCGAAGAGAACGCCATCATGGGCGGCGCCGGCGCGGCGGTCAGCGAGTTCCTTGCGCGAGAGAACATCCTCAAGTCGGTGCTGCACCTGGGCTTGCCGGACGTGTATGTCGAGCACGCCAAGCCGGCGCAGATGCTCGCCGAATGCGGGCTGGATGAAGCCGGGATTGAAGCCTCGGTGCGTCAACGCCTGGCACTATTAGATCGATAACCCACCGACAATACTGTAGGAGCGAGCTTGCTCGCGAAAAACCAGAGAGCGCCGCGTCCACCCAGGCTGCCAGCGTTATCGTTGAGGTTTTTTCGCGCGCAAGCTCGCGCCTATAAGCGCTACGGACAGTCCATGAAACGCCTGTGTCTTGCCCTGCCCCTGCTGCTTCCCGCCGCTGACCTGCTCGCCGCCAGCTTCGAGCGCGACGACGCGCTGAAGCTTTCCAACGTGGTAATCAGCGCCAATCGTCAAGTTCAAGCGCGCAATGACAGCAGCGCCGCCAACACCGTATTCACCCGTGACGACATCGACCGCCTGCAACCCTCCAGCGTGACCGATCTGCTCAGCCGCGTGCCGGGTGTGCAGGTCTCACAGGCTGGCGGTCGTGGCAGCCTGGCCAGTATTTATATTCGCGGCACCAAGCCTGCGCAAAGCCTGGTGCTGGTAGATGGACAGCGCATCGGCAATTCGACCTCCGGCGACAGCAACCTGCAACACCTGAATATCCAGCAAATTGAACGGGTGGAAGTGTTGCGCGGTTCGCGCTCGGTGATCTACGGCAGCGATGCGATTGGCGGGGTGATTCAGATTTTCACCCGCCGCAGCACCGAGTCCGGCCTGCAGCCACGTGTCCACGTAGGGTTTGGCAGTAACCAGACCTGGGAGCGCAGCCTGGGCTTGTCCGGTGGTGACGAGCAAACCCGCTTTAACCTAGGCGCCAGCCTGGATGAGACCGCCGGGATCAATCGCACCCACACGTCGTACCCCAGCGATGGCGACCATGATGCCTATCGCAATCGCTCTGTCAGTTTCAGCCTGAGCCATGCCTTCAATGACGACATCGAGGCTGGGCTGAACGTGCTCGATAACCGCGGCAAAAGCGAGTTCGACAACCCGTTCGGGCGCTACGACGCCAATTATCAGGTTTTCCAACAAAAGCCCTACAGCCAGTTCACCGTAAGCGGCGTCAGCAGCTATGTCGATGCGCGTATCAACGACGCCTGGACGTCCCGGGTGGAATTGAGCCACAGCGAAAACCGTGAAGAAACCCTCGACAAGCTCAGCGCCGAACGTAGCGTATTCAATACCTATCGCAACTCGCTGAACTGGCAGAACGATCTGGCCCTGAATGAACAGAACAGCCTGATCCTGGGCGGCGACTGGTACGAAGACCAGGTCAACAGCAGCACAACGCTTGCCGAAGACAGCCGCTGGAACCGTGCAGCGTTTATCCAGCACCGCTTTCAAGGGCAGTTTTTCTCCACCGAACTGGGTCTGCGCCGCGACCAGAACCAGCAGTTCGGCGGCCAGAACAGTTGGAGCGGCACGCTCACCTTGCCCCTCAACCCGGACAATGACCTGCTGTGGAGCTACAGCGAGGGCTTTCGCGCCCCGACGTTCAACGACCTCTACTACCCGAACGACAACGGTTTTCAAAACAGCAACCCGAACTTGAAACCCGAAACCTCCAAAAGCTACGAAGTGCAGTGGCGCAGCCAGCTCAGCGACACCAGCCGGCTGGAAGCCTCGCTGTACCGGACCGACATCAAGGACGCGATCGTGTTCGCTAGCGACGGCCCGCAAAACATTGCCTCGGCGCGCATCAACGGTTTCGAGGCGGCGCTCAAGCAAGAGCTGTTCGGTTGGCAAGGCAGCCTTGGGTTGGCAATCATCGACCCACGGGACCGCGACAGCGGCTACACCCTGACTCGTCGCGCCAAACGCACCGTGAGCCTGGACCTGGATCGCCAGTTCGAGCAGTTCGGTGTCGGCGCCAGTTGGCAAGCGGTGAGCAGTAGCTACGACGACTCGAAGAACCAGCAGCGACTGGGCGGTTACGGGCTACTCGGGCTGCGCGGCAGTTGGGCAGTCAATCGCGAGATCAAGCTGGACATGAAGGTCGATAACCTGCTGGACAAAGGCTACAGCCGGACGCTGTATCAGCATCAAGGCGCGCAGTATGGCTATCGCGAGGAAGGCCGGGCCTTGATGGTTGGGGTAACCTGGACGCCGCAAATCTGATCCGAAACATGGACTGCCTGCATGGGCACCTACACATCTCTTGAGCTTGCCGAAAACCTGTAGCCGCTGGCGCAGCCTGCGATCGGCTGCGTAGCAGTCGCCAGGGTCTTGGCACCGTTGAAGGTCCTTCGGCTCTTATCGCAGCCTCGTGCCTCGACAGCGGCAACAGAAAACCAAGCCCTCAGAGGGATCTTAAAGGCCCGGAGCAATCACCTGGCACAATCTGGCCACCGCCTCCAACATCTGCCCACTGGGCCGCTCCAGACCCTTGTCTGGCACTTGCAACAAGCGCCCCTGCGCCACCGCAGCCATCTGCGGCCAAGCCTTCCAGGCATCCAGTTGTGCCTGGTCACCCGCCAGGATCACCTCGGGATTGCGCTGCAACACCGACTCAAGACTGACCTGTGGTGCCGGCAGCTTGAGGTCATCGAATACATTGCGCGCCCCGCACACACTCAGCGCATCGCTGATGATCTGCCCGCCGCCCACGGTATACAGCGGCTGATTCCACACCTGGTAAAACACCCGCAACGGCACTGCTCGCCGGTAACGCTGACGTAGCCCATCAAGGCGCTGGCGCAGTTGCGCGGCCAATTGTTTGCCTGCTTCGGCACGCCCCAACTGTCGGGAGATGGCTTCGACCTGGCGGGTGAGCTGCTCGAGGCTATGGGGCTCGGCCACATAGACCGGGATATTCAGGTGCCTAAGCTGCCCGCGCTGCGCAGGCCCGACACTGCCGGGCCATAGCAGGATCAGGTCGGGCTTGAGGCTGAGCAATTGCTCCATGTCCAACTGACCGTAACGCCCGACGGAGGCCACGTGCGCCAATTGCGCAGGTCGATCGCCGCCATCCAGCACGCCCACCAGCAAATCGGCAGCGCCCAGTTCAACGACGATTTCAGACAAGGACGGAGCCAGGCTGACTACCCGCTCCACGGCGTTGGACGATACGCTGACGGCCAGCAGCAGAACCGCCAGCCAGGCGCGCATCAACCCAACTGACGCGGAATGCGATAGAGGTAGAACAGCACCAGGGTCGACAGCGCCAGCAAAAACAGCGGTACCGCTTCCAGGCCGACAAATACGGCCAGGGCGCCGACCCAGGCGGGCAACGCGGCAATCAGCAGTGCCATGCGCCGACGGGCCGCCAGGGAGATCCAGGCAGCCGGTTCTTCAGGGGTATCAAGGGCTTTGTGGGTAGCGATCAGACCGTGTTTATAGCCGTGGAAATAACGCAGGCTGACAAACATCGATGCTACACCGGCGATAAACAACGGCATGGCCAGCACTGGCAGCAATGGCTCGGTCTTGCCAAACACCAGGTTGATCACAAACAGCGGCAGCAGCGCCAGGGCCAAGTACTGCCACCAGTTGACGGACAGTCGCCGCCGGACCTGGCCGCGGGTCACGCCCGGTCGGCCTCGCCCTGGTGCTCGTTGCCCATCATGTGGTCGAGCTTGCTCGCCTTAGTGGCCAGGTAGAGTTTGTTGTGCGGGTTGTGACCGGTGTGCAACGGCACGCGCTCGGCAACCGTAATGCCCATGTCGGTCAAGGCTTTGACCTTGCGCGGGTTGTTGGTCATCAAGCGCAATGACTGGACGCCCAAGTGCTCAAGCATCGGCAGGCACATGGCGTAATCACGCTGATCGGCAGCAAAGCCCAGGCGCTCATTGGCTTCCACGGTGTCGGCGCCACCGTCTTGCAGTTCGTAGGCGCGAATTTTGTTCAACAAGCCGATGCCACGGCCTTCCTGGCGCAAGTACAGCAATACGCCACGACCTTCACGGGCAATGGCTTGCAAGGCGGCTTCCAGTTGCGAACCGCAGTCGCAACGCTGGCTGAACAAGGCATCACCGGTCAGGCACTCGGAATGCAAACGGCCGAGCACCGGGGCGCCATCAGCCACATCACCCAGGCTGAGGACAACATGTTCGCGCCCGGTGGCCTCTTCAAGAAAGCCGTGCATGGTGAACTGGGCAAAAGGGGTAGGCAGCTTGGAAGCAGCGACGAAAACGACGGGCACCATGTGCTCCTGATTTCAGATTTCACAGAGGTAGGCATTGTAACAGCAGGTTCCTACAGACGCTTAAGCTGAATTATCGTTGATAAAGATCAATCGGTTCGATTGGCCTTTGACCTGATTCTATGAAAAGGCATGCCAACGCTGTAGGAGCGAGCTTGCTCGCGAAGGTCGCTAACGGTGAAGCTGACATTCTGAGTTTACGCGGTGCCTTGGCGTTCTTCGCGAGCAAGCTCGCGCCTACAAAAACCCACTAAAACGGATACGGCTGGTGCCAGCGCTCGAAAATCGGCTTCAACTCACCGCTTTTCACCAGGACATCCATGCGCAGGTCAAACAACGTCATCAACGCCCGTCCTCGCTCGTTGTCGGTAAAACCCAGGTACAACGGCAACTCGGCTACGTGAGTGAGCTTGAGCACAGATGGGTCCGGGGCCTGCTCGAGGACGTATTGCGCTTCGCTCAGGGCATCGATGTAGAAATCCACCCGGCCGTACTGAAGCATTGGCAGAATCCCGGTACGGCGCTCAATCTGATTGAAACGGTGAATATTGGGCAAGTATTTCTCGTACTTGTAGCCGCGCACCCAGGCCAGGCGGTATTTGCCCAGGGTCGCCAGGGTCGGTGTCGGCCTGCTCGCCAGTCCCAGGGCGTAGATGTGATCAGAGTCATAGTGCCTGCGTGGGTAAAGCATGCCCTCGGCTTCATCACGGTAGGCGCCGACCCAGCCGTCGACTTCGCCACGCCGGGCCAGGCCGACGGATCGGGTGTAAGTCATGCTGCGAATCTTGACCTTGACCCCGGCAGGCTCGAAAATTTCCCGCAGCAGATCCCATGCCAGACCAGTGCCATCGGCGTTGGTGTAGTCATTCCAGGCTTCACTGGCCAGGTGAATCTGGCCGGGCACCACGGGGACGTCGTCGGCCCTGGCCGAAGAAACTAATACACACAGCAGTATCAATAGCCAGCGACAAACAACCATAACCACGACCTCACGTAAAACACTGCTGGGTGGATGTGTCAGTGCGTTTCGCGAAAGTGCTGATAGCCACGAATCACAGGGGTGATGTCCTGCCCGGCAGGGTCCACCAGAACGACGCCTTGGCCTTGCTCAACGCGTCCGACCACCTGGACCGGCCAGCCGTCTGCCTGTAACGGTACCAGCTCGGCCGGTGGCAGCGTGAACGCCAATACGTAGTCGTCGCCACCGCTCAAGGCCGCAGACCTGGCCTCATCGTCGCCGAGAAAAGCCAGCAGCGCCGAGGACAAGGGTAGTCGTTGGCGCTCAATCACCAAGCGGACCGCTGAAGCCTTGGCGATATGCTCGCAATCAGCCAATAGGCCGTCGGAAACATCCATGGCTGACGTGGCTTTGCCCCGTAGGGCCAAACCCAGGGCCAATTGCGGCTGCGGTGACCAGTAATGGGCCAGCAGTGGCTCGGCAATGGCTGCCGGAGCGGTACGCTGGTTCAGTACCAGAGGCAAGGCGCCGGCGGCATTGCCCAGCTCACCACCGACGCACAACAAGTCTCCTGGCTGTGCGCCGTGACGGGTCAAGGCCAGCCCGGCCGGAACCCGGCCAAACACGGTCAGGGTCAGGCTCAACGGCCCACGGGTGGTGTCACCGCCCACCAGGCCCACACCGCAATTAAGCGCCATGGCGTTCAAACCCTGGGCATAGCGTTGCAGCCAATCGGCATCAACCGTCGGGGTGGTCAGGGCAAGGGTAAAGGCAAGGGGGTGGGCGCCCATGGCCGCCAGATCGCTAACTGCCACAGCCAGCGAGCGCTGGCCAAGCAGGAACGGATCACAGGGGTCGGCAAAATGCACACCGGCCACCAGGGTATCGGTGGAAATCGCCAGCTGCTCCCCAGGAGGGAGCGCCAGCAGGGCGCAGTCATCGCCGATCCCCAGGGCAATGCCCTCGCCGCCTTGTGCACAAGGCGCGGCAGCGAAGAACGTGCGGATCAGCTCAAACTCGCCCATTGCGCAAGCAAGCGCCAGTTAGCGCTTGAACGCCTTCACTTCGGCTTCACGCAGGCGTGGTGCCAGCTTGTCGAGCACACCGTTGACGAACTTGTGACCATCGGTGGAACCGTAGACTTTCGCCAGTTCGATACCTTCGTTGATCACGACGCGATACGGCACGTCGACGCGCTTGAGCAGTTCCCAGGTGGACAGGCGCAGTACGGCCAGTTCAACTGGGTCCAGCTCTTCGATGGTCAGGTCCAGGCACGGAGTCAGCGCAGCGTCGATATCTGACAGGTGGGCCGGGACGCCGTGCAGGATGTCGTGGAAGTAGCTGGCATCTGCCGTGCTGAAATCGTTGTCGACGCGAAACTGCGCCTCGATTTCGTTCAGCGAGGTGCCTGCCATGTGCCGCTGATACAACGCCTGGGTCGCGAGTTGGCGAGCCGCACGACGTTTTTCGCTCTTCGATGGCTTGCCGGCGTCCGCTGGGCGCGGGTCACGGGGGTTGAAACGATCACTTTCGTCGCTAATCACTTGGCCTCCAACTGCGCCAGCAGGCTGACCATTTCCAGGGCAGACAGGGCTGCTTCAGCACCTTTGTTGCCGGCCTTGGTGCCGGAACGCTCGATAGCTTGCTCGATGGAGTCAACGGTCAACACGCCAAACGCGACGGGCACACCGAACTCCATGGACACCTGGGCCAGGCCCTTGGTGCATTCGCCAGCCACGTATTCGAAGTGCGGGGTACCGCCACGAATGACTGCACCCAAGGCGATGAGCGCCGCATACTCTCCTTGTTGAGCAACTTTCTGCGCAACCAGTGGAATCTCGAAGGCGCCAGGGGCACGGATAAGGGTGATATCGCTTTCGCTCACACCGTGGCGAACCAGGGTATCCACGGCACCGCTTACCAGGCTTTCAACCACGAAGCTGTTGAAACGGCCAACCACTAGAGCGTAGCGGCCTTTGGGGGCGATGAAGGTACCTTCGATGGTCTTCAGGGTCATTCGACAAATCTCTTAAAGAGCCGGGATGCGAAAAGTGCATCCCTCGGTGATGTTTTAACCGCGAACAAGGGGCGAAAATCGCCGGCCTTTATTCGGAGGGCACATATTCTACAACTTCCAGGTCGAAACCGGATATCGCATTAAATTTCATTGGCGCACTCATCAGGCGCATTTTGCGCACGCCCAGGTCCCGCAGGATCTGCGAACCGGCGCCGACGATGCTGTAGGTGGTCGGTTTTTTCACCGGAACCGGGTCAGCTGTTTCGCGAATATGGGCCAGCAACACATCACCATCCAGCGGATGACCGAGTAACAACACCACGCCGCTGCCTGCGTCGGATACCGCGGCCATCGCGGCTCGCAGGCTCCAGCGGCCCGGTTGCTTGACCATCAACAGGTCCCGCAGCGGGTCCATATTGTGCACGCGCACCAGGGTCGGTTCCTCTGCGCAGATGTTGCCCAGGGTCAGCGCCATATGCACATCACCCTCCACCGAATCACGATAGGTCACCAGGTTGAACTGGCCCAGTTCGCTGTCCAGCGGCTGTTCGGCAATCCGCTGAACGGTACGTTCGTGGATCATCCGATAGTGAATCAAGTCGGCAATGGTGCCGATCTTGATGTCATGTTCAGCAGCAAACGCTTCCAGTTCTGTGCGACGGGCCATGGTGCCGTCGTCGTTCATCACCTCGCAGATCACCCCACTCGGCTCGAAACCGGCCATGCGCGCCAGGTCGCAGGCGGCCTCGGTGTGGCCAGCGCGGGCCAGGGTGCCGCCCGGTTGGGCCATCAGCGGGAAGATATGACCAGGGCTGACGATGTCTTCGGCCTTGGCGTCTTTCGCTGCGGCCGCTTGCACGGTGCGGGCACGGTCAGCAGCGGAGATACCGGTGGTGACGCCAGTGGTGGCTTCAATGGACACGGTGAACTTGGTGCCGAAACCCGAACCGTTGCGCGGCGCCATCAGAGGCAACTTGAGCAGTTCACAGCGCTCACGGCTCATGGGCATGCAGATCAGGCCACGGGCGTGCTTGGCCATGAAATTGATGTGTTCAGGCTGGCAAAGCTCGGCGGCCATGATCAGGTCGCCTTCGTTCTCGCGGTCTTCGTCATCCATGAGGATGACCATCTTGCCTTGGCGAATGTCTTCTACCAGTTCTTCGATGCTGTTGAGCGCCACGCGGCACCCCCTTGGGTCAGGATTTGAGGTAGCCGTTGGCGGCCAGAAAGCTTTCAGTGATGTTCCCGGACGTTGGCTCTGCGGCCTTATCGCCCAAAAGCAGGCGTTCCAGGTAACGGGCCAGCAAGTCCACTTCCAGGTTCACTCGGCGCCCTGGCTGGTAGGACGCCATGATGGTTTCGCTCAAGGTGTGGGGAATGATGGTCAGTTCAAATTCGGCGCCATTGACGGCGTTTACGGTGAGGCTGGTGCCGTCGACGGTGATCGAGCCTTTATGGGCGATGTACTTGGCCAGTTCTTTGGGCGCGCGGATACGGAACTCCACGGCACGGGCGTTTTCGCTGCGGGCAACCACTTCGCCGACACCGTCGACGTGACCGCTGACCAAGTGCCCACCGAGCCGGGTGGTCGGGGTCAGGGCTTTTTCCAGATTGACCGGGCTGCCGCTCTTGAGGTCGTTCATCGCGGTGCAGTCCAGGGTTTCCCGGCTGACATCGGCGGCAAAGCCGTTGCCAGGCAACTCGATGACAGTCAGGCACACGCCGCTGACGGCAATGCTGTCGCCCAACTTGACGTCGCTCAGGTCGAGCTTGCCGGTTTCAACCAACAACCGTACGTCGCCGCCTTTTGGGGCCATTGCACGGATGCTGCCGATAGATTCGATAATGCCGGTAAACATGCAGTTCTCCTGAAGACGTGGCGCAGGCCGGGAATTATACGCTTGCCGATGGGACAGGAATGGCAGTGACTCGCCAGTCGTCGCCTACAGCGCGCATTTCAGTGATCTTGAGTTGGGGTGCGTCGCCCAGTTTCTCAAGCGGCCAGTCCAGCAAAGGCCGGGCAGCGGAGCCGAGGAACTTGCCTGCGACGAAAATCACGTATTCGTCCACCAGGCCCTGCTGGGCGAAGGCACCGGCCAGGCTTGGGCCCGCTTCCACCAACACATCATTGACACCGCGGGCTGCCAGGGCCACCAAGGCGGAACGCAGGTCTACCTGGCCATCGATCCCCGGTACCACCAGGCACTCGGGGCCTGTGGGGTACTGGTTTTCCGGGGTCACACAGGTGATGACCAGCGCGGGCCCTGCCTTGAAGAACGGCGCGTCCAGCGGTACCCGCAGGCGGCCATCGATCAGCACCCGCAGCGGTGGACGGGACATGGCCAGGGCCGTGGTCTCTTCATCCAACCCCAACTCGGCGGCGCGTACAGTCAGGCGGGCGCCGTCGGCCAGCACCGTATCGGCACCGGTCAGCACTACGCTGGACCGGGCTCGCAGGCGCTGTACCGCAGCACGCGCCGCTGGGCCGGTGATCCATTGGCTTTCGCCATTGGCCATCGCCGTGCGACCGTCCAGGCTCATGGCCAACTTGACCCGCACAAACGGCAACCCATGTTCCATGCGCTTGAGGAAACCCGAGTTGAGGGCCCGCGCTTCGTTTTCAAGTAAACCGCTGTGGATTTCAATTCCGGCCTGGGCCAGGCGTCGCATGCCACGCCCGGCAACTTCCGGGTTTGGGTCCTGCATCGCCGCGACAACCCGCGCCAGGCCTGCATTCACCAGGGCATCGGCACAGGGCGGCGTGTGCCCGTAGTGGCTGCACGGTTCAAGGGTCACGTAGGCCGTGGCACCCCGGGCCTTGTCGCCAGCATCGCGCAGGGCGTGGACTTCGGCGTGAGGCTCGCCGGTGCGCACGTGCCAGCCTTCGCCGACAACCTGTCCGTCACGGACAATGACGCAACCGACCCGTGGGTTGGGGTGAGTGGTGTACAGGCCCTTGCGCGCCAATTCCAGGGCGCGAGCCATGTAATGGGCATCGAGGACCGTTTGTTCTGCCGAAGGTAGGTTCATTCTTTAACCGGCTCACGGGCCAGGCGGTCGATCTCTTCCCGGAACTCGTTAAGATCCTGGAAGCGTCGATACACCGAGGCGAAACGGATATAGGCGACTTCGTCGAGCTTTTGCAGCTCGGCCATCACCAACTCTCCAACTACCAGGGATTTGACTTCGCGCTCGCCGGTTGCCCGCAACTTGTGCTTGATATGCACAAGTGCCGCTTCCAGCCGCTCGACACTCACCGGGCGTTTTTCCAGGGCACGCTGCATTCCGGCGCGCAGTTTTTCTTCGTCGAAGGGCTGGCGACTGCCGTCAGTCTTGATCAGACGTGGCAATACCAGTTCGGCGGTTTCGAAGGTGGTGAAACGCTCACCGCAGCCAGAGGCCAGGCATTCACGCCGGCGACGCACCTGTTCGCCCTCGGCGACCAGACGCGAGTCAATGACCTTGGTGTCGTTGGCACCGCAGAAGGGACAGTGCATGGTGGCAGGCAACAAAAAATGGGAGGGCCATGGTAGCGCATCCCCGTGGCAAGACAAGCCATTGCCTTTACGGTATATAGGCCGACTATTATGTTTCATATCTTTAAGCCACAGATTTTCGCCTTTTTTGGAGCCATACATGTCGCTACGACCGTTTGTCCTGCTTACTTTGTTCAGTTTTCTGGTCGCCTGCAGCAGCGATGCCCCAAAACCGGCGGCACCCGCCCCGGCACCACAGCAAGAGAAAAAAATCCCGAATGTCGAAGACTTGGGCCCGTTGCCCGCCTACCAACGTGAAATCAGCGGGACTCTGAACGGCGTGCCGGCTGGCGCGGAAGTCGAGTTGGCGCTATTGGTGATCGATGACAGCAGCCGTCCGCAACAACTGCTCGCCAGCAGCGTCCTGATCGGCAACAACAAACCCTTGGCCTTTCGCCTGCGCTTCAGCCCCGAAGCCTTTCCAGCCGGCGCGCAGGTTGAATTACGCGGTCGCGCCAGCCAGTCCGGCCAGTTGATCCTGCACCTGCCCGCCGTGCGCATCACTCAGGCAATCACCCAGACCACCGGCCCCCTGCAATTCGTCAAGGCACCATGACGCCACCGCTGGACCTGCAACGGGCCTTGAGTGAACTGATCGGCGACGCCCACCTGGTGCCCTGCCCGTTGCCGGGCACTGAGTTGTCACTCTGGCTGTTGGATGCCGACAACATGGACCGCGCTTTCAGCCAGGAAGAAACCCGCCGCATTCTGCATGAGCCGCCGTATTGGAGCTTTTGCTGGGCCAGCGGCCTGGCGCTCGCGCGGTATCTGGCAGCCAATCCACAGTGGGTTGCGGGCAAACGGGTGCTGGACTTTGGCGCGGGTTCCGGTGTGGCCGCGATTGCCGCAGTGAAAGCCGGGGCACTGGAAGTCGTGGCTTGCGACATGGATCCCCTGGCGCTGGCATCCTGCCGGGCCAATGCACAACTTAATCGCGTTGAGCTGGGTTATTCGGCGGATTTTTTCGCCGAAGCGGATCGTTTTGATCTGATCCTGGTGGCGGATGTCTTGTACGACCGGGCAAATTTGCCATTACTGGATCAGTTCCTCACTCGCGGCCGCGAAGCGTTAGTCGCGGACTCCCGCGTAAGGGATTTCCAGCACCCGGATTATCAGCGGCTGGAGATCCTGGATGCCCTGACCTTGCCGGACCTGGCCGAGCCCTGGGAGTTTCGCAAGGTCAGCCTGTACCATTCGCAGCGCACTTGAGGCCTGGTATAGCCGCTGCCCCGCTTTCAGCCAACCCCGCCAGCCCTTATAGTTGCCCCATCCCACGCTTTGTTCGAGATACCCCATGAGTGAGCCCACGCCGTACATCTTCGACGCCACCACCGCCACCTTCGACCAGGCGGTAATCGAGAACTCCTTCCACAAACCGGTGCTGGTGGACTTCTGGGCCGAGTGGTGCGCGCCGTGCAAGGCGTTGATGCCGATGCTGGCGCAAATTGCCGAAAGTTATCAGGGTGAACTGCTGCTGGCCAAGGTCGATTGCGATGCGGAACCGGACGTGGTTGCCCGCTTCGGCATTCGCAGCCTGCCAACCGTGGTGCTGTTCAAGGACGGCCAACCCGTGGATGGCTTTGCCGGTGCGCAGCCGGAATCCGCGGTGCGGGCGATACTGGAGCCTCATGTGCAAATGCCGCCGCCAGTCGCCGCTGACCCGTTGGAGCAGGCCCAGGCGTTGTTTGCCGACGGTCGCATCAGTGATGCCGAAGCGGCGCTGGTGACCTTGCTCGGTGAAGACAATACCAACGCCGGCGCGCTGATTCTCTATGCGCGCTGCCTCGCCGAGCGGGGCGAACTGAGCGAAGCGCAAACCGTGCTTGATGCAGTAACGAGCGACGAACACAAGGCCGCCCTGGCCGGCGCCAGGGCGCAGATCACCTTCCTGCGCCAGGCCGCAGACCTGCCGGACGCCGCCGAACTGAAAGGCCGCCTGGCGCAAAACCCGCTGGATGACGAGGCGGTGTATCAACTGGCCGTGCAGCAACTGGCACGCCAGCAATACGAGGCGGCGCTGGAAGGCTTGCTCAAGCTGTTTATCCGCAATCGCAGCTACAGCGAGGGCTTACCTCACAAGACGTTGCTACAGGTGTTCGAACTGCTGGGCAATGATCACCCGCTCGTCACCACCTATCGACGCAAGCTGTTCGCCGCATTGTATTGAGCGCTTTGGCGTAGGCGCGAGCTCGCTCGCGCCTACAGAGGGTCAGCCGATCCAGTGGTATTGGGGCACATCGCCTTCGCTGACCACTTTCACCCTGGCGCTATGGCGCAGGCGTACCAACAGGCGCTTGCCTGCCGAGGCGCTGCCGGCCAATCCTTCCAACTGATCCAGCAACTCAGGCCCGCTGAGCTGCCCGGCCTGGCGCAGCAGGTCCTGGGTGGCCTGCCACAGGGCAGCATCCTGATTGACCGATGGCGCTGGCGCCACAGGGGCCGCACTTGCCGGCTTGACCGTTTGCAACTGCGCGCCCAACTGAGCCCAGTCGCCTTCGTCCAGCTCCAGGGTCAAGTCCACCGGCAGGTCGCCGATGGTTCCACGAACTCGCAACATCGCCTCTACTCCTGCAGTTTTCTGACGACATGCTCCCATGCGCCTTGCGCAACGCCAAGCAGGCGGTCAAACTCTCGACAGTATTGTTATAAGATCACATAACAAAATCTTCATCTTTTCCTGGAGTTTCGCTATGCGCCGTTTGCTGCTCGCCTTGCCGTTCGCCCTGTTGCCACTGGCCTGTGCCCAGGCCGCCGCCGAGCATGACCACGACCATGACCATGAACACGGCAGCCTCGGCGCCCATGAACACGGTGTTGGCCGCCTCAACGCAGTACTCGATGGCCAGGCTCTGGAGCTGGAGCTGGAAAGTCCGGCGATGAACCTGGTGGGCTTCGAACATCAGGCGACTACTGACGCCGACAAGGCCAAGGTCGCCGCCGCCCGCAAACAGCTGGAACAACCATTGGCGCTGTTCAGCCTGCCAAAAGCCGCTGGTTGTGTGGTCAGCACCCAGGAATTGAATAGCCCGCTGTTCGGCGACAAGCCTGAAGCCGATCATGACGACGATCACGCCACCGACGGCAAAGGCGTGGCCTCCCATGAGCATCATCACGACCATAGCGAAATCCACGCGCACTACCAATTCACTTGCGCCACCCCAACCGCCCTGAGCAACCTCGACCTGACCCAAGTGTTCAAGACCTTTCCCGCCACGCAGAAAATCCAGGTACAACTCATTGGCCCGAGCGGCCAGCAGGGTGTTGAAACGACGGCCGCAGCCGCTACTCTCAAATTCTGAAACGAACCCCTGTAGGAGCGAGCTTGCTCGCGAAGAACCTGAGGACGCCTCGAGGCATCAGATTTCCCGCGTTATCGTTAACGACCTTCGCGAGCAAGCTCGCTCCTACAGTAAAGATAGCCGGATGCGTGATTTTATAACCATGACCCAAGCACTTATCGAACTGTCCGACCTGAGCTTCAACTGGCCCGGTCATCCACAGTTGCTGGACATCCCGGCGTTTCGCCTGGAACCAGGGGAAACCCTGTTCCTCAAAGGCCCCAGCGGCAGCGGCAAGACCACGCTGCTGGGCCTGCTGGGCGGTGTGCAAAAACCCAGTCGCGGCAGTATTCATCTGCTGGGCCAGGAGCTTACCGAACTCTCGGCGGGTGACCGTGATCGCTTTCGTGTCGATCACACCGGCTACATCTTCCAGCAATTCAACCTGCTGCCGTTTCTCTCAGTGCGCGAGAACGTCGAACTGCCTTGTCATTTCTCCAAGCTGCGGGCGCAGCGGGCGGTCCAGCGTCATGGCAGTATCGACCAGGCCACCACCACCTTGCTGGCCCACTTGGGGTTGAAAGACAAGGGCCTGCTGGAACGCCGCGCAGACTCCCTGTCCATCGGCCAACAACAACGGGTTGCCGCCGCTCGGGCACTGATCGGCCAACCGGAACTGGTGATCGCTGACGAACCCACTTCGGCTCTGGACTACGACGCCCGGGAAGCGTTCATCCAGTTGCTATTCGCTGAATGCCGCGAAGCGGGTTCCAGTCTGTTGTTTGTCAGCCATGACCAGAGCCTGGCACCGCTGTTCGACCGAAACCTGTCGCTGGCCGAACTCAATCGCGCCGCCATGCTTGTAGAGGTTTGAGATGTATCTGTTCCGTCTAGCCATGGCCAGCCTGGCTAACCGCCGCTTTACCGCGATCCTCACCGCTTTCGCCATCGCCCTTTCGGTGTGCCTGTTGCTGGCGGTGGAACGGGTACGCACCGAAGCCCGCGCCAGTTTCGCCAGCACCATCAACGGCACCGACCTGATCGTTGGCGCCCGCTCCGGGTCGGTGAACCTGTTGCTGTACTCGGTATTTCGCATCGGCAACGCCACCAACAATATTCGCTGGGACAGCTACGAGCACTTCGCCGCCAACCCCCGGGTGAAATGGGCGATCCCGATCTCCCTCGGCGACTCCCATCGTGGCTACCGGGTAATGGGTACCAACGAATCCTACTTCGAGCACTACCAATACGGCCGCAGGCAGAACCTGGAACTGGCCAGCGGTCGTGCCTTCGCCACCGACCCTTTTGAGGTGGTGCTCGGTGCAGAAGTGGCCGATGCACTGCACTACAAACTCGACGACAAGCTGGTGCTGGCCCATGGCGTGGCCGTGGTCAGCCTGGTCAAGCACGATGACAAACCCTTCAAAGTGGTTGGCATCCTCAAGCGCACCGGAACTCCGGTGGACCGTACGCTGCACATCAGCCTCGGCGGTATGGAAGCGATTCACATCGACTGGCACAACGGAGTGCCAGCCCAGGGCAAAGGCCGGATCAGCGCCGACCAGGCGCGCAATATGGACCTCACACCCCAGGCCATCACCGCCTTCATGCTGGGCCTGAACAACAAGATCTCCACCTTCGCCCTGCAACGGGAAATCAACGAGTTTCGTGGCGAGCCAATGCTCGCGATCCTGCCGGGCGTGGCCTTGCAAGAGCTATGGAGCATGATGGGCACGGCTGAAAAGGCGCTGTTCGTGATCTCGTTGTTTGTGGTGCTGACGGGGTTGATCGGCATGCTCACGGCGATTCTCACCAGCCTCAACGAGCGTCGCCGGGAAATGGCGATCCTGCGTTCCGTGGGCGCGCGCCCCTGGCATATTGCGACCCTGCTGATTTTTGAAGCCTTCGCCCTGGCATTCTCCGGTGTCGTCGCAGGCGTTGGGCTGTTGTACGTGTGCATCGCCGCCTCGCGGGGCTATCTACAGGCCAACTACGGGCTGGATTTGCCGCTGTCCTGGCCAAGCGAATATGAGTGGACGCTGCTGGCCGGTATCCTTATCGCCGCACTGTTGATGGGCAGCGTGCCAGCCTGGCGCGCCTATCGACAATCCCTGGCCGATGGCCTGTCCATACGGCTGTGAACAGCATCTGCAAGTTTCAAGCTACCCACTAAGGAGTCGTTGATGCACCGTGCTCTGCTTGCACTGTTATTGCTGGTGGCGCTGCCCACCTGGGCCGCCCAGCCCAAGGACTTGTCCTGGCAGGAGATGATCCCGGCGGATGCGCCGCCGGAAATCCCCAATATGCAACCGCTGCACGACTTGTCGAGCATGGCCGATGCCTTGTCCGTCGAGTCTGCACCAGCGGCCAAACAAGACTTGCCCGATGCACCGGTCGTACAAGGCCTCGACGGCCAGCACATTCGCCTGCCGGGTTATATCGTGCCCCTGGAAGTCAGCGAAGAAGGCCGTACTACGGAGTTTTTGCTGGTGCCGTATTTCGGCGCGTGCATCCATGTGCCGCCACCACCGTCGAACCAGATCGTGCATGTCAAAAGCGAGGTGGGCGTGAAGTTGGATGAGTTGTATCAGCCGTATTGGATCGAAGGGCAGATGCAGGTCAAACCCTCTAGCAGTGAGCTTGCAGATGCCGGTTATCAGATGGATGCCGAGAAGATTTATATCTATGAGCTGCAGGAGTAACCCGTGATCCGCGTTTCATTGAGCTGAGTCAAAGACTCGAGCGAAACGATCTTTACCATTGGACATAGCCAACTTAAAACGTCCTTTGGAGCTCCCATGAACCAGTCTCTGCTCGGCGCGTCTCTCTGCGCGCTCGCCCTCATCGCCCCTGCCGTCCACGCTCACGAAGCGGGTGACATTCTGCTCCGCGCGGGGGCGATCACCGTCAACCCGAAGGCCGACAGCGGGCATGTCAAGGTTGACCAGGGCCCATTGGCAGGTACCAACCTGGGCGGTAAGGCGACCATGAGCAGCGACACTCAACTGGGCCTCAACTTCGCGTACATGCTGACTAACCACATCGGTATCGAACTACTGGCGGCCACACCCTTCGAGCATGATGTGAAAATCAAGAATACCACCCTGGGTGCCGCCAACGGCAAGCTCGGTAGCCTGAAGCACCTGCCGCCGACCTTGAGCATCGTGTACTACCCGTTGGACAGTAAGTCGGCGTTCCAGCCGTATGTCGGTGCCGGTATCAACTACACCTGGATTTACGACGAGCACGTCGGCAGCCGCGCCGAGCAGGCGGGTTTCAGCAACTTCAAGGCTGAGAACTCCTGGGGCTGGGCCGCGCAGATCGGCGCCGACTACATGATCAACGATAAGTGGATGATCAACGGCCAGGTGCGTTACATCGACATCAGCACCAAAGCCACTGTCGATAACAATGCATTGGCTGCCGGTACACGGGCCAAGGTCAACGTGGATGTTGATCCGATGGTCTACATGGTGGGGATTGGCTACAAGTTCTAAACTTCAAAAAACATAAAGGGTGCCTGAAACAGGCACCTTTTAGGCTTGTCCATGCCGGTAAAAGCGGTCCAGCAATGCCGGCAATCCCGCCCGCCACGCCCGCGGCTTGATGCCGAAGGTGTGCAGGATTTTCTTGCAGGCCAGCACCGCATGTTGCGGCTCATCACCGGCATCCGGCCGTGCGGCGTGAGCTTGGGCGGTGGGCGACTCAACCGCCAGCGCATGGAAGTTGCGCGCTTCGGTCAAAATCGCCTGGCCCAGGGCCAGCGGCGTGGTGGCCTCATGACCGGCGTAGTGGTAAGTGCCCCACAACGGCGCGGCGCAATCGAGTTGCTTGAGCACGGAAATAATCACCCGCGCGGCATCGTCCACCGGCGTCGGATTGCCACGACGGTCATCGGCCATCAGCAATTCGTCAAGGGTCTCGGCGCGGGCCAGGAAGCGCCCAAGAGTGCCGTCGACACTGTCATCCAACAGCCAGCCAAAGCGCAGCAGCACATGTTGCGGGCAAGTGGCCCGCACGCTCTGCTCGATGCGCCACAACGCCTGGCCGCGCAGGCCCAAGGGCACCGGCTCATCTTTTTCGCTGTAGGCGGTGGCGCGGGAGCCATCGAACACCCGGTAGCTGGACGGCTGCAGCAAGGTAATATCGTGGTGCTGACACAGTTCGGCCAGCCGCTCGATGGCAAACTCCTGCGCAGCCAGGCGAGCTTCACTGACAGACTCCGCCTGGAACCAGTCAAAATAATAGGCGAGGTTGATCAAGGCATCGGGACGGGTGTCGTCGAGCAATTGGGTAAGACTTGCGGCATCCCAGCCGTCTTGGGGCGGTTTGGGTGCGAGGAAACCGATGTCTTCCTCCGCACCGAGGCGAATCAGCGCCTGCCCGAGGGCATTCCCGCCGCCCAGTAACATAAGGCGCATTCGCATAGATTGAGCAGGCCCGGTCTGTTTGGAACGATGGTTATTATCGACAAGCTGGTGAGCCGTGCCGTTGGTATTTGCCAGAATCGTTGCATTTTGCGGGTTTGTAGCGCAACCGTCACTTAGAAAGTGCGGGGGTTGCAACTTGTGCAGGCTCGACGCATAAATCTGTGTATGAACCTTTCCCAATCCACGGACACGGTGTTGAACGGTTTCCATCCCGCCGTCAGCGCCTGGTTTCGCAGTAGCTTCCCATCGGTGACCCAGGCCCAAGCCCAGGCGTGGCCGCTGATCCGCCAGCGCCATTCAACCCTGGTCGCCGCACCCACCGGCTCTGGCAAAACCTTGACGGCCTTTCTCGCGGTGCTGGACGACCTGGTCCATCAAGGCTTGGCCAATGGCGGACAATTGCCAGAGCAAACCCTGGTGGTCTACGTCTCGCCTCTCAAGGCGTTGTCCAACGACATCCAGATCAACCTGCAAAACCCGCTGGCCGGGATCACTGAGCACTTGCAGCATCAGGGCCTGCCGTCCCTGGAGATCCGTACCGCCGTGCGCACCGGCGATACTCCGCAAAAAGATCGTGCACAGATGCGCAAAAAGCCGCCGCATATCCTGGTTACCACCCCGGAATCGCTCTATGTGCTCCTGGGCTCGGACTCCGGCCGGCAGATGCTCGCCAGTGCCCGTACGGTAATCGTCGACGAAATCCATGCCATCGCCGCCAGCAAGCGCGGCAGCCACTTGGCCTTGAGCCTGGAGCGCTTGCAGGCACTCTGTGCCGAACCGCTGACCCGAATCGGTTTATCGGCCACACAAAAGCCCATCGCAGCGGTATCACGTTTTCTGGTGGGCACCGGCCGGCCCTGCGAGATCGTCGACATTGGCCACGCCCGCCCCCGCGACCTGGACATCGAAGTACCGCCCGTGCCGCTGTCGGCCGTAATGGCCAATGACGTCTGGGACTTGGTCTACGATCGTCTCACCGAACTGGCCCGCGCCCACCGCACCACGCTGATTTTCGTCAACACCCGGCGCCTGGCCGAACGCCTGGCCCGGCATTTGAGCGAACGCCTGGGCAAAGACGCCGTAGCCGCCCACCACGGCAGCCTGGCCAAGGAGTTGCGCCTGGACGCCGAGCAACGGCTCAAGAGTGGCGCTTTGCAGGTTCTGATCGCTACTGCGTCCCTGGAGCTGGGGATTGATATCGGCGATGTCGACCTGGTGTGCCAGATTGGCTCACCCGGCTCCATCAATGGTTTTTTGCAGCGGGTCGGCCGCTCCGGGCATCAGGTCGGCGGAACACCCAAGGGCCGCTTGTTCGCCACCACCCGCGATGACCTGATCGAATGTACCGCCTTGCTCGACTGCGTGCGCCGGGGCGAGCTCGACACCTTGCTGATCCCGGTCTCGCCGCTGGACGTACTGGCCCAGCAGATCATCGCCGAGGTCAGTTGCCAGGAATGGCAGGAACAAGCCCTACTCGATTTAATCCACCGCGCCTGGCCCTACGCCAAACTGGATGATCACCACTATCAAGCGCTGCTCCAGATGCTCGCCGAAGGCTATAACGGTCGCCAGGGCATCCGCAGCGCCTACCTGCACCGTGACGCCCTGACCCGTACCCTGCGCGGTCGCCGTGGCGCCAAGCTGACAGCGGTGACCAGCGGCGGCACCATCCCCGACAACGCCGACTACAACGTGCTGCTGGAACCACAAAGCCTGAACATCGGCAGCGTCAACGAAGACTTCGCCGTGGAAAGCATCGCCGGGGATATCTTCCAGTTGGGCAATACCTCCTACCGCATCCTGCGGGTGGAAACCGGCAAGGTGCGGGTCGAAGACGCTCACGGCCAACCACCCACCATTCCGTTCTGGCTCGGCGAAGCACCAGGACGCAGCACCGAGTTGTCATTCGCCGTGGCGCGCTTGCATGGGCAGTTGGATGACATGTTGGGGGCCACCCCCGGTAACCTGCAACCCGGCCTCGACTGGCTGACAGGCACCCTGGGCCTGAACCTGGCCAGCGCCGAACAACTGCTGGACTACCTGGCCCGGGCCCGACTCGCCCTCAGCGCGTTACCGTCCCAGGACACGTTGATCATGGAGCGGTTTTTCGATGAGTCCGGCGGCACCCAACTGATCATCCACACGACGTTCGGCAGCCGCATCAACCGCGCCTGGGGCCTGGCCTTGCGCAAGCGCTTTTGCCGAACCTTCAATTTCGAACTGCAAGCCGCCGCCAGCGAGAACGCCATCGTGCTATCGCTGTCCACCAGCCACAGCTTCGAGCTGAATGAAGTCTGGCGCTATTTACACAGCAACAGCGCCGAGCACATCCTGATCCAGGCGGTGCTGGATGCGCCGCTGTTTGGCGTGCGCTGGCGCTGGAATGCCGGTGTAGCCCTGGCGTTGCCGCGCTATGTCGGCGGGCGCAAGGTGGCGCCGCAAATCCAGCGGATGAAAAGTGAAGACCTGATCGCCAGCGTCTTCCCCGATCAAATCGCGTGCCTGGAAAACCTCGCTGGCGAACGGGAAATACCCGATCATCCGCTGGTGGAGCAGACCCTTGACGACTGCCTGCACGAGGCCATGGACAGCGAAGGCTGGCTAACCGTGCTGCGACGTATGGAACGCGGCGAGATTCGCCTGATCAGCCGCGACCTGCCAGCGCCCTCGCCGCTGGCGGCAGAGATTCTCAGCGCCCGCCCCTACACCTTCCTCGATGACGCTCCGCTGGAAGAGCGCCGCACCCAGGCCGTGCTCAACCGGCGTTGGAGCGACCCGCAAAGTACCGACGACCTCGGCGCGCTGGATGCCCAGGCTATTGCGGGGGTTCGTGAAGAAGCCTGGCCGGCGCCCCATGGCCTGGATGAAATGCACGAGGCGTTGATAAGCCTGGCGTGCATCGCCGAAACCGAGGTCACCACGCAATGGTGCGAGTGGCTACACGCCTTGGCCGACAGTGGACGCGCCTGCCGTCTGCAGATCGACACCGGGCACGCCGTGTGGGTGGCATTGGAACGCTTGAGTTGTGTGCAAGCCCTCTATCCACATACGGCAGCGGATCTGCCCTTGCTGCCTGGCTTCGATTCACCCTGGAGCTTTGATGAGGCGCTGGTGGAAGTGCTGCGGGCACGGCTCGGCGGCTTCGGCCCGTTGACTCTGATGGAGATCGCCGCGCCCTTGGCATTGCCGCCGGCCGTCGTGACCCAGGCCCTGTCGCAACTGGAGCTCGAAGGTTATGGGTTGCGCGGGCGGTTCAGCCCGGGGGCGCAGGAAGAACAATGGTGCGAACGGCATCTGCTGGCGCGGATTCATCGTTACACCGTCAAACGCTTGCGCCGGGAAATCGAGCCGGTGGCGTTGCAAGACTTCATGCGCTTTCTGTTCGATTGGCAACACCTGTCCGACGACACTCGCGGCCAGGGCAGCGCAGTGTTGACGCAGATTATCGGCCAATTCGAAGGCTATCCCGCTGCCACATCGGCATGGGACAGTGATTTGCTGAGCGCGCGGATCAAGGACTATTCGCCCAGTTGGCTGGACGAATTGTGCCGCAGCGGCAAGGTTGTATGGGCTCGCCTCGGTGCCAGGGCCAGCTCAACTGCCCTGCGCAGTACGCCGGTGGTGGTGTTGCCGCGTAGCCAGGTAGCGTTATGGAGTGGACTGACAGAAACGACTGAGCATGAATTGTCTCCCAAGGCGCAGAAAGTCCATCAAGCCTTGCGCGACCACGGCGCGTTGTTTTTCGATGAGCTGGTCCATGAAGCCCATCTCTTGCGCAGTGAACTGGAAACGGCCTTGCAGGAGTTGGTAGGCGCCGGCCAAGTGAATGCCGACAGCTTCGCCGGGCTGCGCGCGCTGACCACACCAGTGAGTAAACGCCAGGCCCGTAACAGTCGGCGCGGGCGCGGGTCGTTTGTCGGCGGGATGGACGATGCTGGGCGCTGGGCATTGATACGCAGAGCCTCCGTCACGGACGGTACACGCCCGGCGGCTCATTCGGCCGAGACACTGGAGCATGTGGCGATGACGCTGTTGCGCCGTTACGGCGTGGTGTTCTGGCGGTTGCTGGAGCGCGAAGCGGATTGGCTGCCCAATTGGCGGGAATTGCTACGCACCCTCCATCGCCTGGAGGCACGCGGCGAGATTCGTGGTGGGCGGTTTGTCAGCGGTCTGGCAGGTGAACAATTCGCCCTGCCGGAAGCTATCCCGCTGCTGCGCGAGGTTCGGCGTCGGCCCCACGACGGCAGCTTGATTGCAGTGTGCGGAGCCGACCCATTGAACCTGGTAGGCACGTTGTTGCCAGGCAGCAAGGTACCGGCGCTAAGCGGCAATCGGCTGGTGTACCGTGATGGCTTGCCGGCGGCGGTGGAGATTGCCGGCAAGCAACAGGTGTTGCTGGAGCTGGATCAGCAGGCGGCGAGGTTACTCCGGGAAAAGTTGGTCCGGCATTGATTTAGGGGGTAGCTGCTGCTCAGGCCTCAACACAAGCCCGTTCAGTTTCAGCATCGATCTGTGCATGCCAAGCAAATATCAAATGCCAATACCTGTCTTTTTCTGCACAAGCCCAACCTTGACACTGCGCTCCTGATTGAAATCCTCCGGAGTTTGCAGCCATGCCCATTGCTTTGCTCGCGCTGACCCTCAGCGCTTTTGCCATCGGGACGACCGAGTTCGTCATCGTTGGCCTGCTACCCACCATCGGCACCGACCTGGGTGTCGACTTGCCATCCGCCGGTCTACTGGTCAGCCTTTACGCCCTGGGCGTTGCCATCGGCGCTCCAGTGTTGACTGCCCTGACCGGCAAAGTACCGCGCAAGTTACTGCTATTGTCGCTGATGGTGCTATTTACCCTGGGCAACTTGCTGGCCTGGCAGGCCCCCAGCTATGAGTCCCTGGTGTTGGCGCGAATCGTCACCGGCCTGGCTCATGGGGTGTTCTTCTCCATCGGCTCGACCATCGCCACCAGCCTGGTACCCAAGGAAAAAGCCGCTAGCGCCATTGCTATCATGTTTACCGGCCTCACCGTGGCCCTGGTCACCGGCGTGCCCCTTGGGACGTTTATCGGTCAACACTTCGGCTGGCGCGAAACCTTTCTTGCCGTTTCGGCCCTGGGTGTGATCGCGTTTATCGGCAGCCTGATCTATGTGCCGAATAACATCGTCCACAGCAAGCCAGCCTCATTGCTCCAACAGCTGCAAGTGCTGAAACAGCCTCGTTTGTTGTTGGTGTATGCCATGACTGCCATCGGTTACGGCGGTTCATTTATCGCATTTACCTTTCTGGCGCCGATCCTTCAGGACATCTCGGGTTTCAGTGCCAGCACTGTCAGCCTGGTGTTACTGGTCTATGGTATTTCAGTCGCCGCCGGGAATATCTGGGGCGGCAAGCTGGCCGACAAACGCGGCCCCATCAGCGCCTTGAAAATCATCTTCGCCCTGCTCGCCGTGGTGTTGTTCATCCTGACCCTGACCGCCGGCAACCCATGGCTGGCCTTGGCCACCGTACTGGTTTGGGGCGCGGTAGCCTTCGGCAACGTGCCGGGATTGCAGGTGTATGTGGTGCGCCAGGCGGAACACCATACGCCGAACGCGGTGGATGTGGCCTCGGGCCTGAACATTGCCGCCTTCAACCTGGGAATCGCTGGCGGCGCCTGGGCCGGAGGGTTGATCGTCGCTCACATGGGCTTGATCCATACCGCCTGGATTGGCGGTTCGGTGGTGTTGGTGGCGCTGGCGTTGACCGCTTGGAGCGGACGTCTTGATCGGTTAGGACCGGTGCATGCCGAGCGCTCGACCCGGGTGGTTGGCGGTCACTGACTTCGTTTTTCTGTAGAGCGAATTTGCTCGCGAAGGGCGTCAACGATAACGCAGGGCTGCTGAATAAATGCGTTGGCCTTACGTTCTTCACGAGCAAGAACCAGGCGCCCTCTCGTTCCTACAATTGATATGTGCCGCCTGTAGAACCGTCGAAACTTTTCCCCAACCATCACAGTCACCTGAAGACGGAGGTCATCCAACACCCACTCTACGGGAGCAACCATGTCCGCGATTCATATCGGCACTTCCGGCGCGTGCTACACGCCCTGGCGGGGGGATCTTTCCCCCGATTGCTCCCCCGAGGATCGGACCACACAGCCAGGCCTGCTGCCTGAACCGGGAGCGATGCCATGACTACTCCCGAGTTGGTGCCCACCACGCCCACCGCGGCCATCACCCGCTTCAAGGTCCTGACAGTCAACACCCATAAGGGTTTCACTGCGCTGAATCGACGCTTTATCCTGCCGGAGTTGCGTGAAGCGGTGCGTAGCGTGGCCGCCGACGTGGTGTTCCTCCAAGAGATCCACGGCACCCACGAGCGCCATCCCAAGCGCTACAGCAATTGGCCGAGCATGCCCCAGTATGAATTCCTCGCCGACAGCATCTGGCCGCAATTTGCCTATGGCCGCAATGCCGTGTACCCGGATGGCGATCACGGCAACGCGCTGTTGTCGAAATTCCAGATCATCCGCTATGACAACCTCGACATATCCCAGAACGGCCATGAAAGCCGCGGGCTGTTGCATTGTGTATTGCGCCTGCCCGGCAACACGCGTGAGCTGCATGCCATTTGCGTGCATCTAGGGTTGCGCGAGGTCCATCGCCAGCAGCAGTTGCAATTGATTGCCCAGCGGATCGCCGAGACTCCGGCCGACGCCCCGCTGATCGTCGCCGGGGATTTCAATGACTGGCGCCAGCAGGCCGACCTCAGCCAGTGTGGCCTGCGGGAAGTGTTTATCGAGGCCCACGGCAAGCCCGCCCGCACCTTCCCCGCGCGTTTGCCACTGCTGCGCCTGGATCGTATCTATGTACGCAACCTCAAGGTTCATCAACCTCAGGTACTGAACAGCCGCCCCTGGTCCCATCTGTCCGACCACGCGCCCCTGTCGGTGGAGATTGAACTATGAATAGCGCGCCGGTGGAAAAGGTGGCGGTGGACCCTATCGTGATGGATCAGTTGCCAGACGGCTCGATGGCCAAGGATGTGGACTATGGCTGGCAAAGTGGTAATCAACTTGAGTTGCTGGAGAACGGCGAGGCGTATTTCCCCAAGGTCTTTGAAGCACTGCGCCAGGCTCGACAGGAGATCTTGCTGGAGACCTTTATCCTGTTCGAAGACAAGGTCGGCCTTGAGCTGCAAGGCATTCTGATCGAGGCTGCGCAGCGTGGGGTGAAGGTGGTGGTTAGCCTCGACGGCTTTGGCTGCGGCGAACTGAGCTCGGGGTTTATCGCAGAGCTGAGCAAGGCCGGCGTGAGCGTGCAGATGTTCGATCCGGCGTCCAAGACCCTGGGGTTTCGTACCAACTGGTTTCGCCGCTTGCACCGCAAGATCGTGGTGGTGGACGCGAAGGTAGCGTTTATCGGCGGAATCAATTTTTCTGCTGATCACCTGGAAGATTTCGGCCCCGAGGCCAAGCAGGATTATGCGGTCCAGGTACTGGGGCCGGCGGTGGCGGACCTGCATCACTTTGCCCTGGCGCAAAGTGGGCCCCAGGTACGCACCCGACGCGGCTGGCAGCGCCGTGAACAGCCGCCGTCATTGCGGTTTACCGGCGAAGGCGACGGGCTGGTGCGGTTGGTCTATCGCGATAACCTGCAACACCGCTCGGACATTGAAGAGGCTTACCTGGATGCGTTGCGCAAGGCCCGGCAGCGGGTGGTGATCGCCAACGCCTACTTCTTTCCGGGCTATCGGTTGCTGCGAGAGATTCGCAACGCCGCCCGTCGTGGGGTGCAGGTGCAACTGATCATGCAGGGCCAGCCGGATGTGGCGTTTGCCAAGCTGGCGGCACGCATGCTGTATGACTATTTGCTCAAGGAAGGCGTGGTGATCCACGAATATTGTCAGCGGCCGTTGCATGGCAAAGTGGCGCTGGTCGATGAGGCATGGAGCACCGTCGGTTCAAGCAATCTCGACCCGTTGAGCCTGTCGCTGAACCTGGAAGCCAATGTGTTGATTCTCGACCGTGGGTTTAATCAGCAGTTGTACGAACGCCTGGAGCACCTGAGCCGGAACCACTGCAAGACCATGCCGGAAAACCGCACGCCTCGCGGCTGGTTGTGGCGGGTCACGGTAGGGTTTGTGGTGTTTCATGTGCTGCGACATTTCCCGGCCTGGACCGGATGGTTGCCGGCTCATAAGCCGCGCTTGAAACCCTTCGTCCATGAGGAGCGCCAGGGCTATGACTCAAGCACGCGCCACTGAGCACTCCACTCACGGTTTCAAACGCTGGAAAAAGCCGCTGACCATCGTCTTTTTCCTGCTGCTTATCGTGTTGTTCACCCTGCTCGCCCGGCGCATCGACTGGAGTGAGGTGTTCGACACCCTGGGCGATTTCAAGCTACAGACCTTGCTGATCGCCGCCGGGCTGACCGTGATCAGCTTTCTGGTATACGCCAGTTTCGACTTGATCGGTCGCACCTACATCCGCCAGCCACTGCGTTGGAAACAGATATTACCGGTGGGAATCATCAGCTATGCCTTCAACCTCAATCTCAGTGCCTGGGTCGGCGGCATCGCCATGCGGTATCGGCTGTATTCACGGCTGGGGGTGAGCACCAGCAACATCGCCAAGATCCTCGGCTTGAGCCTGGCCACCAACTGGTTTGGCTACATGACCCTGGCCGGCGTGGTGTTCAGCTGCGGGCTGGTGACGCTGCCGCCCGGATGGAAGCTCAGCAGCGGCGCACTGCAAGGGGTAGGCGTGCTGTTGCTGCTGACGAGCGCCGGTTATCTGGCGGCGTGTCGTTTTTCCCGGCGCCGGGCGTGGACGGTGCGGGGAATTGAAATCAACTTGCCGTCTCTGCGCATGGCTCTGTTGCAGTTGGCGTTGGGGGCGTTGAACTGGTCGTTGATGGCAGCAGTGATCTTCACACTGCTACCTGGGCAACTGGGCTATCCGGTAGTACTGGGGGTGTTGTTGATCAGCAGTATTGCCGGCGTAGTCACCCACATTCCTGCCGGCCTCGGTGTGCTGGAAGCGGTGTTTATTGCCTTGTTGCAGCACGAAGCGTCGCGGGGCAGTTTGCTGGCGGGGCTGATTGCCTATCGGGCGATTTATTTTATTTTGCCGTTGCTGGTGGCGCTGGTGATGTACCTCGGGGTAGAAGCCAAGGCGAAGGCGTTACGGGTGAAAAAGACAGGCTGATGGGAAGGCAGGCATCTGAAAACTATCGGGATTGGATAATACTCAATCGTTCACCCACTACCATCTCGGTAATCCAGTCCACCAGGATCGACGTGTAGGCCTGTTGGGATATCGGATCGCCCAGGGAATGGTCGGCACCATCGATGATCCTGTGGGTCAGGGAGTGAGTCTGCTGGCAGGCGGCGCGGTAGCTCATGATGGTGGCGTGGGGCACGTGGTCGTCGGTCTGTGACTCAACGATCAGTACATCGCCGGTAAAGGCCGCGCAAGCGTGCAAGGCACGATTGGTCTTGGCATGCACCAGAGTGTTGCGGTAATCGACCAGGTCGGCCTTATCCAGGTCACGCTTGGGCTTGAGCCATTGCTCGTCGCGGTACAGAGCAGGTGCCCGCAAAGCCAGCCAGCGTACCGGGCGCAGCGAGGTGAGGATGGCGGCCAGGTAGCCGCCGTAACTGGTGCCCACTACCGCCACCGCCGAGGTGTCGATGGCCGGATGTGCCAACAGGCGATCGTAGGCCGCCAGCAGGTCTCGCAGATTGTCTTCGCGGGTGACCCGGGACAGTGGAATGCCATTGCCTGCATGGCCGCGCAAATCGAACGTCAGGCAGACACACCCCAAACCCGCAATGCCCTTGGCCCGCTCCAGATCCCGCTCCTGGCTGCCGCCCCAGCCGTGGACAAACAACACCCCCGGCACTTTCGACTTGGGGCTGAGAAAGGTTGCGCTCATTTGCTCGTCATCGATATCAATGGTGATGGTTTCGCTTCTAGCCGTCATAAGAGTTGACCGTTACGTACTTGAGAAGAAAGTCGCTGCTTTGCGCGGGGCCCCGATACACCTCAATGGCATCGATCGGCAGCGGCTGGTCACGGTAGGTTTCCACCGATGACACACGAGTCGCCCGCAACCCGGGATTGTTGATAAAGGCTTGCAGCGCCGCGACTTCAGCACTGCTGGCTCCACCCATGCGCCAGGATTGTTCCAGCACACCGCTACGAGGCTGGCCATTACTGTCCAGGCCCTGGACGATGTCGTAATTGCGCCGTGAGGCATAAAAACCGGGATAGGCTTCGTCTGCCGCGTTATCGAATACCTGTGCCTGCTCAATGGCCTGGCGCACGTCATCGGGCAGTTCGAGCTTGAGCAGGTCTTCGTAGTAACCCTGGACCACCAGCAGGTTGGAACCACCGTAGACGTCTGCGCCCTCCCCGTCCTCGGTCAGGTATTGCTCACCGCAGTAACTGAAGACGTGATCGCCGATAAAACTCTGGCCGACGCTATGAGTAACCACTTCGTGCAGGTCCTGCTCCAGTACCACGCCATCGGTGAACAGTTGCGCCGCACCGGGGCGTGCCAGGATGGTGTCGAATTGATCAATGCTCTGGATCACTTCCTGGTCGCGGCCAGCGCAGGCATGCACGGGTTTCAAACGGATCGGGCCGGTGTACAACAAATGAGTCGCCGCCGGCCGCGCGTCCTCCAGGGCAAATACACTCAGGCCGTCGAGCACCACCGTGCGTATACGCTCGGAAAACAGCGGCGACCACCCTTCGGGGGCAAACGCGTTTTTATTCAGCAAGCCATGGCTGATAGCCTTGGTGCAGATGAAGTCGTAATCGACGTAGCCGCCCCACAGGTCTTCTGGCCCCTTGACCCCCAATTGCCGCGCCTGAGCCGGCCCGACAAGGGTTTGGGTGGGCACCAGGTACAAGTCCTGCCCGGCGTGTAACTGTGGGTTGTAACTGCCGCCGTATTTGAGCCCGAGGAGGTGTGCCAGCCATCGAGCCAGGGCACGGTTGGTTTCGACTTCATGCAGTGGCGCGTCCGGTCGAACCGAGTGCGCGACTATCATTTTCTTGCGATTGCTTGGGGTCATGCATCCCCCTTGGCCATCCTGCCATGTATGTGGGGAGAAACGCTGCAGGGATCAGGCCAAGGCCAGAGGCGTCAAAAACGCCCTGAAATCAGATGTCCACTGAAAAAATGATAGCACTTAGCCTGTTTTATTCTGCACGACACGCCACTTATGGGGCGGCGTTCTGCACGATGGCGGCCTGCTTCCTGGCATTGGCTGAAGTCACGCCAAAACGGTTGCGGTAATCACTGGGCGCCAGCCCGGTGACCTTTTTGAAGATCGCGCGAAAGGCGCTGGGGTCCTGATAACCCACGTTCCAGGCAATCCGATCAATGGTGTTATTGGTAAACTCCAGCATTTGTCGGGCCTTGCCTACTCGCAGGTGCTGACAGTATTCGGTGGGTTTGAGGCCCGTAGCGCTGCGAAAACGCCGCAGAAACGTACGCTCTTCCAGACCCGCTTCCTGAGCCATCGCGGCTAATGACACATCCACCGCGCCACTGGCCTGCAGCCAGTGTTGAACCTTGAGAATGGCGCCGTCACCATGGCTGAGGATCGGCGCAAAGTTGCTGCCACACTGGCTGGCGCTGTCACTGTGCTCGATCACCAGAAAGCGTGCGGTGCTGGCGGCGATGCTCGGGCCGAGCAATCGGTCCACCACCCGCAAACCCAACTCGGACCAGGCCATGAGCCCGGCGGTGGTGATCAGGTCGCCATCGTCGACGATGGGTTTATCTGCCTCAAGCCGGACCCCTGGGTAGTGGGCGCTGAAAGACTTGGCAGACGTCCAGTGGGTGGTGGCACTGCGACCGTTCAGCAAACCGCTTTCGGCCAACAGGATCGAGCCTACGCACACCCCTCCAAGGACTGTACCGGCGCGGTGCAATTGGCGAAGCCAGCCCAGCAGCGCCGCGGATACCTGACCTTCGGAAAAGCCGGCGATGGAGGGCGGAATCAGCAAAGCGGCCAGTGGCTGGTCAGGCCCAGGCAGACTGTCAAACACCCGGCTCGGCGACTCGCCGGCATCGGCCCGCCAATGGCTCAGACGCAGCACCGGCAGTTGCCCGGTTTGATGCTCGGCACCCATGCGATTGGCGACCCCGAACAGATCCGTCAACCCATGCACGGCAGCCATCTGCGCGCCGCTGTAGATCAGGATGCCCAGTTCGACAACTGTACGCTGCAACGCCATTGTCAGTTTTCCCCCTGCTATTGTCGGTGTGGCCAATCCCCATACTGCACGCCAGCCACGATACTGGACGCCTCAACCATTCACGAGGGAACAATCATGACCCAGCAAGCACTCATCCTAGTCGATATCCAGAACGACTACTTCCCCCAAGGCAAGTGGCCACTTAACGCTGTGGAGGCCGCGGCGGACAAGGCGGCGCAGGTGCTTAAGGCATTTCGCCAGGCGGGTGATTCGGTTATCCACATTCGTCACGAGTTCACCTCTGACGATGCGCCATTTTTCACCCCGGGCTCCCAAGGTGCGCATTTGCATCCCAAGGTGTTGAACCAGGCCGATGAGCCAGTGGTACTCAAACACTTCGTCAATGCCTTTCGCGAGACCAACTTGAGGACACTGCTGGAGCAACGCAGCGTGACCCATCTGGTGGTAGTCGGCAGCATGAGCCATATGTGCGTCGATGGCCTGGTCCGCGCAGCAGCGGATTTGGGCTATACCGTCACCGTGATCCATGACGCCTGTGCCACTCGGGAGTTGGAGTTTGGTGGCGTGACCGTGCCCGCAGCCCAAGTGCACGCGGCGTTTATGTCATCGCTGGGGTTTGCTTATGCGAGCGTGGTATCGGCGGATGAATTCTTGAAGACCCACGCGGCGCAGTGACCGCCACCTGATCGCCTGGATGGCTAGCGCGTGGCAATGATGAACAGCCGCGGAAACGGCAACAGCACCGTGCCATCAACCAGGGCCGGATACGCCTGGGTGATTCGCGCCAGATAGGCGTCCAGGAAGGCGCTCTTCTCGGACTCATCCAGTGGCGCGAGGAACGGCCGCAACGCCGAGCCCTTGAACCACTCCACCACTGCGCCATGACCGCCGGCCAATGGATGGTGGTACGTGGTGCGCCACACGTCGACAGTGCTGCAGTGCCTGCTCAACAGCTCATAATAGAAACTCGCGGTGTGCCGTTCATTGTGTTTGACCGCACCGATCTTGCTTGCCCACGGGCCCTGCGCCGCTACTTCACGGGCCAGGCGGTGTGCCGGCTCATCGAGGTTATCCGGGGTTTGCACCGCCAGGGTTCCTCCCGGTGTCAGTTGGTTCACGAGATGCGGATAGAGCGTCGCGTGGTCCGGCAACCACTGCAGCGAGGCATTGGCCAGGATCACATCGAATGGCTGCGCCGGATGCCAGGTCCCAATGTCGGTCAACTCGAAGTTCAGCGCCGGCAACCGTTCCCGGGCATTGACCAGCATGTCATCAGAGCTGTCCATGCCGGTCACCACCGCCTGCGGGAAGCGTTGGGCCAGGACCTCGGTGGAGTTACCGGGGCCGCAACCCAGGTCAACGGCGGTGCGCACGTTGGTAACAGGAATAGCCGCGACCAAGTCCCGGACAGGGCGAGTACGCTGTTGCTCGAACATCGAATATTGCTGGGCTGACCAGGTCATCACGGCTTTCCTTCTTTGGGAGGGGCTTTATGAGGGGTGGCTACAGCCTAAATCGTGTGACCCGCGAGAACAAATGCCAGGTTTGACTGCCCCCCCATACTTATAAAGTATTTACAGGCTAGAACTTCGACAGCTCAAGGCTTTTGTGTTGTCTCGCCGTCACGCGGGGTTGGGGTTGTGCGTCGCCATTCTCGTGGCGTGCCACAAGACCGAGTTCAGCCTGCCGGGGGTGCCGCTACGCATGACGGCTACGTTGAACCTGGTAGCGGGGCTCATGATGATGTTGTACTTGTCTTATAAGGATCAAGCATGGAGGGCGAAACGCGGCTAAAGGCCAGGATTGTCTTTTTCATGACGCTATATTCCACCTGCTTCAAGCTCAATTAGAACCGTGTTCTGACTTCAAATAGGTCTTAGCCCACTCGCGGTAATTGTCCGAGTGCGTGTACTTAGATAGCAGTTCCGGTAGCGAAACCTCGCTCCCCTTCTTGCCGCTTTGTTCGCGCAATGCCTCGTAACTTGCTTTGATCGCAGCCAAAAACGGGGCATGACCGTTGACCACAATCCGCACATTGGCTGCGCTCAGCTTCTCAACATCACTTAGTGCAGGGTTTCCATAGTTTATCAACATGATCGGCACGGATAGATGCGAGGTGAGTGCCTCCAAGTGTTGGAAATCCTTTACTCCGACAAGGCAAATCGCATCGGCTCCAGCCTTCTGATAAGCCGTTGTGCGTGTGATGGAATCCTCCAAAGTGGTAACGGATACATTCGTACGGGCGATGATGCTGAGGGCATCATCGGAACGGGCAAACCGCGCAGCGTAAATCTTGCTTGCGGCTTCTTCCATTTCGATAAGCACCTGCGACTGCTCGTCGTATTTTGCAGGGAGATGTGTGTCTTCTAGTGTAAGAGCAGCAACGCCGGCCTTTTGAAGCTCGGTGACCGTGCGCATCACATTGAGCGCGTTGCCAAAACCATGATCAGCGTCTCCGATGATTGGGATGTGGCTAGCCCGACCGACTCTGGAAACTTGCTCTACATATTCATCAAGCGTGAGTAGTGAGATGTCAGGGGCACCGAGCACTTGAAGCGAGGCGACAGAACCACCCTGGATAGCAACCTCGAAACCAAGGTCGGATGCCATACGAACCGAGATGGGATCGAACACAGATGCGGCAAATTTACAGACTGTTCCGCGAAGCAAATCACCGAACGCCTTACGTAGTTCATGATGAGTTCGTTCAATCATTTTTTCGACTCCATCAGTTTGCAGCTGGGTACATCACTTGATCGTCTAGCGAGAGCGAGACATGACATTAGCTACCGGTCATTACGCCATGCTCGAAGGGGAATGACCGGTTAGCGTTACTGGTTACTTTTGAGCTAATAACGCTTTTCGATCTGCTTTTTCTTGCTTCATCGCAGCGATCTCGCGCTCGCAGGCTTCCACGTCAAAAGAGTTGTCCCATTTGGCAATCGCGATAGTGCCAATCCCGTTACCAATCAGGTTGGTCACTGCCCGTGCTTCGTTGAGGAATCGGTCGATGCCTAGCAGCAAGACCAGACCTACCAAGGGTATGGAATGGAGGGTTGTGAGCGTTGCGGCAAGCGTTACGAAACCCGCGCCCGCCACCCCAGCCGAACCTTTGGAAGTCAGCAAAAAAACGCCAAGAAGAATCATTTGATCCATAAAGGTCAGCGGCGTATTGGTCGCCTGTGCGATGAAGATAGCTGCCATGGTGAGATAGATGCAGGTGCCGTCCGCATTGAAGGTGTACCCCGTTGGCAGCACCATGCCCACTACCGACTTTTTGCAGCCCAGCTTTTCAAGCTTCACCATCATTCGCGGCAGCACAGCTTCGGTTGAACAGGTGCCGAGCGTGATGAGAATTTCATCTTTGAAATAACGAAGAAATTGCATCAACGGCATACCCGACCATCTTGCAACCGCACCCAGCACCACCACGATGAAAATCAAGGTCGTGATATAGAGGGCGACCAGTAACTGGCCGAGCGACAGCAAGGTGCCAATCCCGTATTTGCCGATAGTGAATGCCATACCGGCGCCGGCACCAATCGGAGCCAATCGCATGACCATTGCCACGATCTTGAACAATCCCTGCAGAAATAAATCAATGGTGTTGATTAGCGGCTTGCTGGTTTCGCCCATTTGAACCAAGGCGACACCCATCAAGACCGAAAGCAGGATGACCTGAAGCATGACGCCATTCGAGAATGCTCCGACGAAGGTATGCGGGATAATGTTAAGAAAGAACTCAATGGTTCCACCCTGCTCGCTAGCAGCTTGGCTGTACTTACTGATGGAACTACCATCCAGCGCAGCAACATTTATGTTCATCCCAACGCCTGGTTTAACTACGTTGACCACAATTAGGCCAACGACCAGAGCGATGGTTGAAAGTATCTCAAAATAGATCAGCGCTTTTACGCCAATCCGTCCGACTTCTTTGATACTGCCCATTTTTGCGATACCAACAACGACCGTACCGAAAATGATGGGTGCCAACAGCATTTTTATGAGCTTGATGAAGCCATCGGCAAAAGGTTGAAGCTTGGCTCCGATATCAGGTACGAAGTAACCGATAGCTGCACCAATCACGATGCCGATCAGCACTTGCACATACAACTGGCTGTACCAGCGGGATTTGGAAATTTCCACGGAAGCACCTCATTTTATTTTTGTGATGGGCATGTGGCTTGGCGTCAGTGGGTGACGCCTAAGTCTGCGGCCTCTTTCAAAGAGGCCGCAGACCGGAGTTGATCAACCTTCGCCCAACTCACGCATTACCGCGTACAAGGCGGACTTGGCTTCGAAGCCAACACCTGGAATATCCGGCAGGCCAACATAGCTATTTTCGACCTTGATCCCGTCAGCGAAGCCGCCGAATGGTTGGAAGACATCTGGGTAAGATTCGTTGCCGCCCAGGTGCAGACCTGCTGCGATGTTCAGGGACATCTGGTGACCACCATGCGGAACCACGCGACGGGAAGACCAACCCATTTCCTCCATTACCTTCAGGGTGCGCATGTACTCCACGAGCCCGTAGGACAGAGCACAGTCGAACTGGAGGTAATCGCGATCAGGGCGCATGCCGCCGTGGCGCAGAAGGTTACGGGCGTCCTGGTGGGAGAACAGGTTTTCACCGGTCGCCATGGGCAATTCATAGTGATTGGCAAGCTCGGCCTGGAGCGCGTAATCCAGCGGATCGCCGACCTCTTCGTACCAGAAGAGGTTGTACTTCTTGATGGCTTCAGCGTACGCAATACCGGTCTGAAGATCGAAACGACCATTGGCATCGACCGCCAGGCGACGACCATCCCCAACAACTTCAAGTACCGCTTCGATGCGCCGGATATCTTCGTCCAGTGGCACCGCACCAATCTTCATCTTGACGACGTCGTAACCACGATCCAGATAGCTCTGCATTTCTGCTTTGAGCTTTGTCTGATCTTTGCCTGGATAGTAGTAGCCGCCCGCTGCATAGACCCAGACCTTGTCATCGGCCACGCCGTCGCGGTAGCGGTCGGCCAGCAGGCGATACAGTGGCTTGCCTTCGATTTTGGCAACAGCATCCCATACGGCCATATCAATGGTGCCGACTGCTACTGAGCGCTCGCCATGACCACCTGGCTTTTCGTTGGTCATCAGGGTTTTCCAGATGGCGAACGGATCCAGGTTGTTGTTCTCATGGTCGATGAGAGTATCTGGATCAGCTTCCGTGATACGTGCCAAGAAGCGATCACGCATCAGTGCGCCTTGGCCATAGCGACCGTTGGAGTTGAAACCATAGCCGATGACAGGTTTACCATCGCGAATCACATCCGTGACGACTGCGACGACCGAGCAGGTCATTTTGGAAAAGTCGATGTAGGCGTTGGCAATTGGGGAGGCAATGGAAACAGTTTTTTCGCGGATGTCTACGATACGCATGACGGGCTCCTCTTGTTGTTGGTGGCCCCACGTTATGCTTTGCGATGACACCCGCCCAATGCTATTAATGCCGCACCCTATGCACAGGAGGCATGGCCCTTGGAACTCGTTTGGCTCGAAGACTTTTCAGCTCTTGCGGAGTACGGCAGCTTTGTTCGGGCGGCTGAAGCGCGGCACGTTACTCAGCCGGCGTTTAGTCGCAGAGTTCGCTCATTCGAGAGTTGGATGGGAGTGCAGTTGTTCGTTCGCACCCATCAAGGGGCGACCCTGACCGAAGCAGGAAGGCAAATTTTGCCTAGTGCTCAGGAGGCGGCCAGGCGCTTGTACAGGATGCGCAACGAAGCACAAGAAGTGGCTGGGATGGCTGCTAAGTCCCTGCACTTTGCTGCAACCCACTCCCTGTCTTTTACATTTTTTCCTAAGTGGCTTCGGGCCGCGGAGAACGGTGCTCCTATCGAGGCTGTGCAACTGCACTCAGATAGCATGGCTGTCTGTGAGCAGATGCTAATACATGGCCAAGTTCAGTTTCTGCTCTGTCACCGCCACCCCGATGTGCCACCTTTGTTGGCTTCTGATCAGTTCATCGGCAAAAAGGTTGGTGAGGACGTTCTGATTCCACTGGCGAGTGCTTCTGCCAATTTTGGCACCTCTCCAGCGACACTGCCTTACCTGGCTTATACCCACGAGTCGGGACTGGGGCGGATAGTCGCTCACCGACTGCATGGCAAGGAAGACTACCTTCACCTCAAGCCTCTTTTCAGTAGCCACCTTGCGGCGGTGCTGATGTCCATGGCACTGGAAAGCAAGGGCGTAGCGTGGTTACCGAAAAGCCTGACGGAACAGGAAATGGCTGATGGACGACTTGTCAGGGCCCTCGACCAAAGCTGGGATATTCCCTTGGAAATTCATCTAACCCGACCTACAGGCCCAATCAGTCCTTCTGCTGAAGAATTCTGGGCCAAGCTGGGCGAATAAATTTATTTTGCTAATTCCGACTTCTATATCCAGAGACATTGCAGGGCCGAAGCAAGACCAAATACGCCACGAATCGTGAAGTGTTTGATCAGTGAATCGTTATTGCTTGAAGCTAGTAACCTGATTACGCTCGTGGCCGCGATTTTCCAATACCAGCAAGCGCGACTTGGCTGCGAAGGCTTTATGTTTAATGTTGTTTCTTCTGGCCAATGGCCCGCGGCTATCTGATCAATTCAAACGTGGAACCTCCAGATCAAAAATGGCTGAAGGAATTCACTCTGCCAAACAAAATCTCGCCCTCGGGATCCAACGCATCCTGAAGAAACTGGGCTTGTTTGCCAGTGAGGTGCTTATGAAACTTGCGGCTGCCTTCAGCCGACTGATAGCCATTCAGAAACACCTTCACCCTCTTTTCACGCATGGCAGTTAAGCGTTCTTGTAGTTGCTCCGGGGTGGAGGGATCTGCGATTAGTTCATCGATGAACCAGAGAAGATAGCCCATCGCAGTGCTGAGTCGCTTGTTACGGGTATCGGGACTGACCGCAAGTTTGGTCACCTTCTGCCCCGTGGGCTGGGGACGGCCAAGCTCCTCAATTAGGCTGGTCAAGTCAGCCTCGGTAAGTTGTTTACCTGAGCGAATGCGTTCATAGATGTTAAAGCGACGCTTACGCGCCCAACGATGAATGAACATTACTTCATTGGCATTGCGAGAGAGGGTGGCAAAGGCAAGGTGGCGCCGGAGCAGGAGCCATTCACACGCAAAAAAAACCTCCAGTATCCTTTACGAATATTGGAGGTTCTTCTCGTAATAAGCCGTAGCTAATCAGTCAGTTATGGAAAAAACCTTTACATAAAAGACTTTTATCCGGGTTAGAACGGAATATCGTCGTCAAAGCTGTCGAAGTCTGCTGCCGGCTGCGGTGCGGCCTGCTGTGGCGCTGGACGCGACTCACGCTGTGGCTGCTGGTTTGGCTGCGGACGGGACTGCTGTGGGCGCGGTGCCGAGTTGGACATGCCGCCCTGATTCTGTTGATCGCCCTGCGGACGGCCACCCAGCAGTTGCATGGTGCCTTGCATGTCGACCACGATTTCAGTGGTGTAACGCTTGATACCGTCTTTTTCCCACTCGCGGGTCTGCAGTTTGCCTTCGATGTAGACCTGCGAACCTTTGCGCAGGTATTCACCAGCGATCTCTGCAACCTTGCCGAACATCGACACACGGTGCCATTCGGTTTTCTCGACCTTCTGGCCGGTTTGCTTGTCGGTCCACTGCTCGCTGGTCGCCAGACTCAGGTTGGTCACGGCGTTACCGTTCGGCAAGTAGCGAACTTCGGGATCCTGGCCGCAAGTACCGACCAATATGACTTTGTTAACCCCACGGGCCATAACGTTCTCCTAGGCTGGGCGCGCTGTCGGCACTGGGTTGACCAGTTGCTCAAGCGTCGCGCGATCCAATAATTCGGTGTCCAATTTGATGTAGATGGCGGCTTCTTCGGTGACAACCACAGCATCCGTAACCCCAACGACGGCCTTCAGGCGCTCGACCAGACCGGCTTCGCGGATCGCTTCGGGCGACAACGGCAGGCGCAGGCTTGTGACGTATGGAGGTTCGCGCATGGTAACAGCAAAGACCAGCCAAAGTGCAGCCAGCCCGGCGCATCCAAGGAACACAACCGACAAACCGCCATGCTGGAACATCCAGCCACCCATGATGCCGCCCAGTGCAGAACCGAGGAACTGGCTGGTGGAATACACGCCCATCGCCGTGCCTTTGCCGCCGGCCGGTGAAACCTTACTGATCAGCGAAGGCAACGAAGCCTCCAGCAGGTTGAACGCGGTGAAGAACACCACCGTGCCGATCACCAGCGCCCGCAGGCTATCGCCGAACTGCCAGAAGAATAGCTCAGTGAGCATCAGCGTCGCGACGGCGCCGAGCAGAACTCGTTTCATTTTGCGTTTTTTCTCGCCATAGATGATGAACGGGATCATGGCGAAGAACGAAATCAACAGCGCTGTAAGGTAGACCCACCAGTGCTGTTCCTTGGGTAGGCCGGCTTTTTCCACCAGCGCCAGGGGCAAGGCGACGAAGCTGCACATCAGCATTGCGTGCAACACGAAGATACCTAAATCCAGGCGCAGCAGGTCCGGGTGCTTGAGGGTTGGTAGTAATGCTTGCCGAGCCACACCCGATTCACGGTGCTGCAGCGGCCCGGTGGAGTGCGGCACCATAAAGGCAACGATCAGGATACCGAACAGTGCCATCCCGCCGGTGGCCAAAAATAAGCCGTGCAAGCCAAACGCACGAGTAAGCAGCGGGCCAACCACCATGGCCACGGCGAACGACAGGCCAATGGTCATGCCGATCATGGCCATGGCTTTGGTACGGTGCTGCTCGCGAGTCAGATCAGAAAGCAGTGCCATAACCGCTGCAGAAATCGCCCCGGCGCCTTGTAGGACACGTCCGGCGATCACGCCCCAGATCGAATCGGCATTGGCGGCCAATACACTGCCAAGGGCAAAGACGATCAGCCCCAGGTAAATCACCGGTCGGCGGCCAATACGGTCAGAAATGATCCCGAACGGAATCTGGAAAATCGCCTGGGTCAGGCCATAGGCGCCAATGGCCAGGCCGATCAGTGCGGGGGTCGCTCCTGCGAGATCCATTCCATAGGTCGCCAATACCGGCAACACCATAAACATGCCAAGCATACGGAAGGCGAACACCAGTGCCAGACCGCTTGCCGCGCGGGACTCGCTGCCACTCATGCGTTCGCTGTGGGGATCGTGCATGGAAAAACCTCGTGTGAACCGGCCGCGATTCTACCAGTCCCATCGATTGAGAGGGTATATGCGGCGCTTTGCCGCGCAGCTTTCATGTAAGGCTGCACCCGGCATTTTGGCAGTGTATATTCATCCAGTCTTTAGCCGTATACTCCTGCATATTTACGCCCGCCGTGCGAGGCCATCTTGGACAAGATCCTGATTCGTGGGGCTAGAACCCACAACCTGAAGAACATCGACCTGACCCTGCCCCGGGACAAACTGATTGTCATCACCGGCTTGTCGGGGTCCGGCAAGTCGTCCCTGGCATTTGACACGCTGTATGCCGAAGGCCAGCGCCGTTATGTGGAGTCGCTGTCGGCTTACGCCCGGCAATTCCTGTCAATGATGGAAAAGCCTGATGTCGACACCATTGAAGGTCTGTCGCCAGCGATTTCCATCGAGCAGAAATCGACGTCCCACAACCCGCGCTCTACCGTGGGCACCATTACCGAGATCTACGACTACCTGCGCCTGCTGTATGCACGGGTAGGTATTCCGCGTTGCCCTGATCACGACATCCCTCTGGAAGCCCAGACCGTCAGCCAGATGGTCGACCTGGTGCTGACCCAACCGGAAGGCGCCAAGCTGATGCTGCTCGCGCCGGTGATTCGGGAGCGCAAGGGCGAACACCTTTCGGTCTTTGAAGAGTTGCGCGCCCAGGGTTTCGTTCGTGCGCGGATCAACGGCAAGCTCTATGAATTGGACGAAGCGCCCAAGCTCGACAAGCAGAAGAAACACTCCATTGATGTGGTGGTCGATCGTTTCAAGGTACGCGCCGATCTGCAACAGCGCCTGGCGGAGTCGTTCGAAACTGCATTGAAGCTGGCAGACGGTATCGCCCTGGTGGCGCCGATGGACGACGAGCCCGGCGAAGAGATTATCTTCTCCGCACGCTTCGCCTGCCCGATCTGCGGCCACGCCATCAGTGAGCTGGAACCCAAGCTGTTTTCCTTCAACAACCCGGCCGGCGCCTGCCCGACCTGTGATGGCTTGGGGGTGAAGCAGTTCTTCGACATCAAGCGCCTGGTCAACGGCGACCTTACGCTGGCAGAGGGGGCGATACGTGGCTGGGACAGGCGTAACGTCTACTACTTCCAGATGCTCGGGTCCCTGGCCTCGCACTACAAGTTCAGCCTGGAAGTGCCATTCAACGAGCTGCCGGCCGAACAGCAGAAAGTCATCCTGCATGGCAGCGGTTCGCAGAACGTCGATTTCAAGTACCTGAACGATCGCGGCGATATCGTCAAACGCTCCCATCCATTCGAAGGCATCGTGCCGAACCTTGAACGTCGCTACAGGGAAACTGAGTCGGCCAGCGTGCGTGAAGAACTGGCCAAGTTCCTCAGCACCCAGCCATGCCCGGATTGCCGTGGCACCCGCCTGCGGCGCGAGGCGCGTCATGTGTGGGTGGGTGAGAAAACATTGCCGGCGGTGACCAACCTGCCGATTGGCGATGCCTGCGAATACTTCGGTGGGCTGAAGCTGACCGGGCGCCGCGGGGAAATCGCCGACAAGATCCTCAAGGAAATCCGCGAACGCCTGCAGTTCCTGGTCAACGTCGGCCTCGACTATCTATCGCTGGACCGCAGCGCTGACACCCTTTCCGGTGGTGAAGCACAGCGGATTCGCCTGGCCAGCCAGATTGGCGCCGGCCTGGTGGGCGTGCTGTACATCCTTGATGAACCGTCCATTGGTTTGCATCAACGGGACAACGACCGCCTGCTCGGCACACTGAAGCACCTGCGTGATATCGGCAACACGGTGATCGTGGTCGAGCACGATGAAGATGCAATTCGCCTGGCGGACTATGTGGTCGACATCGGCCCAGGTGCGGGCGTGCATGGCGGCCATATCGTGGCTGAGGGCACTCCGGCCGAGGTCATGGCCCATCCTGACTCCTTGACCGGCAAATACCTCTCTGGCCGAGTAAAGATCGCAGTACCGGCCAAGCGGACACCCCGCAACAAGAAGATGGCCCTGCACCTCAAGGGCGCCCGCGGTAACAACTTGCGCAATGTCGACCTGGAGATCCCACTGGGCCTGCTGACCTGCGTGACGGGTGTGTCCGGCTCCGGTAAATCGACACTGATCAACAACACCCTGTACCCCCTCAGCGCCACTGCACTGAACGGTGCAACCACCCTGGAAGCTGCCGCCCACGACAGCATCAAGGGCCTGGAGCACCTGGACAAAGTAGTTGATATCGATCAAAGCCCGATTGGTCGCACGCCGCGCTCCAACCCTGCGACCTATACCGGGCTGTTTACACCGATTCGCGAACTGTTCGCCGGCGTACCGGAGTCGCGCTCCCGTGGCTACGGGCCCGGGCGTTTCTCTTTCAACGTCAAGGGCGGGCGCTGCGAAGCCTGTCAGGGCGATGGTTTGATCAAGGTAGAGATGCACTTTCTGCCGGATATCTACGTGCCGTGCGACGTGTGCAAGAGCAAGCGCTATAACCGCGAAACCCTGGAGATCAAATACAAGGGCAAGAGCATCCACGAAACCCTCGAGATGACCATCGAGGAAGCGCGGGTGTTCTTTGATGCGGTCCCGGCATTGGCGCGCAAACTGCAGACATTGATGGATGTCGGCCTCTCGTACATCAAGCTGGGCCAGTCGGCGACGACACTGTCTGGCGGTGAAGCACAGCGGGTGAAACTGTCTCGCGAGCTATCCAAGCGCGATACGGGCAAGACGCTGTATATTCTCGATGAGCCGACCACCGGCCTGCATTTCGCCGATATCCAACAGTTGCTCGACGTGCTGCATCGCCTGCGCGACCACGGCAATACCGTGGTTGTGATCGAGCACAACCTGGACGTAATCAAGACTGCCGACTGGCTGGTGGACCTTGGCCCCGAAGGCGGCTCCAAGGGCGGGCAGATCATTGCAGTGGGTACTCCGGAACAGGTGTCCGAGATGCCGCAGTCTCACACTGGTTACTACTTGAAACCGTTGCTGGCTCGCGACAAGGCTTGACCCCGGCCCATGAAAAAGCCCCTGTCACCGTTGAGTGACAGGGGCTTTTTTGTAGCCTACGGAATCAGAACTGCGATTGCAGGTAATTCTCCAGGCCAATCAACTTGATCAGGCCCAGCTGCTTTTCCAGCCAATAGGTGTGATCTTCTTCGGTATCGTTCAACTGTACTCGCAAAATTTCCCGGGTGACGAAGTCGCTGTGCTGCTCGCAGAGCTCAATGCCCTTGCATAGCGCGGCGCGAACCTTGTATTCCAGGCGTAAGTCGGCTGCCAGCATGTCAGGTACCGTGGTGCCGACATCGAGGTCTTCGGGACGCATGCGCGGCGTACCTTCGAGCATCAGGATACGGCGCATCAGTGCATCGGCGTGCTGTGCTTCTTCTTCCATTTCGTGGTTGATACGTTCATAAAGCTCGGTAAAGCCCCAGTCTTCGTACATCCGCGAATGAATAAAATATTGGTCACGAGCTGCCAGTTCGCCCGTCAGCAACGTGTTGAGATAATCGATTACGTCGGGGTGACCTTGCATCGCCCTACATCTCCCTGCTTGAAAGACTGTAGTTTGAACCATGATTACCCGGAGGTCACGGGACCAACGGCAGAAAAGTGAAGATTTCCTGAGAAAAGTAGCTTAAATAACGCAAAAACCGCCCAAATGAGGGCGGTTCTGCTTATCGTTTAGAGTTAGTTAAGCGATACACCCAGTGCAGATGCGATCCCTTCTCCATAAGCAGGATCTGCCTTGAAGAAGTACTGCAATTGGCGCTGAACCACATCGCTGGAAACACCCGCCATGGCACCGGCGATGTTATTGATCAGCAGGGTTTTCTGCTCATTATTCATCAGGCGGAACAGCGCACCCGCGTGGCTGAAGTAATCGGTGTCTTCACGGTGATCGTAACGGTCCGCCGCACCGCTCAGGGCCAATGCCGGCTCAGCGTATTGCGGAGCCTGCTTCGGTGCATCGGCATAGCTGTTTGGCTCGTAGTTGGGAGCTGCACCGCCATTACTACCGAATGCCATCGAACCATCACGCTGGTAGCTGCTGACCGGACTGCGTGGCGCGTTCACCGGCAACTGCTGGTGGTTGGTGCCTACGCGGTAGCGGTGAGCATCCGCATAAGCGAATACACGACCTTGCAGCATGCGGTCTGGCGAGAGGCCAACACCGGGAACCATATTGCTTGGGCCGAAAGCCGCCTGCTCAACCTCAGCAAAGTAGTTCAACGGATTGCGGTTGAGCTCCAATTCACCGACTTCGATCAGCGGGAATTCTTTCTGCGACCAAGTCTTGGTCACGTCGAAGGGATTCTCATGGTGAGCGTTAGCCTGCGCCTCGGTCATGACCTGAATGCACACGCGCCATTTCGGGAAGTCACCGCGCTCAATGGCACCAAACAGATCACGCTGGGCGTAGTCAGGATCGGTACCGGCCAGGCGTGCGGCGTCGGCGGGCGTCAGGTTCTTGATGCCCTGCTTGGTTTTGTAATGCCACTTCACCCAATGCCGCTCGCCTTGGGCGCTGAGCAGGCTGTAGGTGTGGCTGCCGAAGCCGTGCATGTGACGGTAACCGTCGGGAATGCCTCGATCCGAAAACAGGATGGTGACCTGGTGCAGCGCCTCTGGAGAGTGCGACCAGAAGTCCCACATCATCTGCGCACTTTTAAGGTTGCTTTGCGGCAGGCGTTTTTGGGTATGGATAAAATCAGGAAACTTCAGCGGATCACGGATGAAGAACACCGGGGTGTTATTACCAACGATGTCCCAGTTGCCTTCTTCGGTGTAAAACTTCAACGCAAAGCCACGCGGGTCGCGCTCGGTATCCGCCGAACCACGCTCGCCACCCACGGTGGAGAAACGCAGAAAGGTCGGGGTCTGCTTGCCCACAGACTCGAACAACTTGGCGCTGGTGTACTGGGTAATATCTTTAGTAACGGTAAATGTACCGTAAGCCCCCGACCCCTTGGCGTGAACACGACGCTCAGGAATATTTTCACGGTTAAAGTGAGCAAGCTTCTCGATCAGGTGAAAATCGTCAAGCAGCAGCGGGCCGCGAGGGCCGGCGGAACGGGAATTCTGATTGTCAGCAACAGGAGCGCCGCTGGCGGTGGTAAGCGTTTTATTCTGGCTCATGCTCAATCTTCCTCAGTCAGTCTTGGAACTGCCGGCTAATCGGCTGAGAAGGAGTATTGACCAGGAAGATGACGTCATCAAATTTATTAAATTACAGGCATCGATAGATAATTACTAACAGCCTTGTCCTGCGGATAACCAAAGCCTAAAAACTTTACTTATCAAACGCCCACAAAAAACCGGGCGCTAGGCCCGGTTCTTCGTTACAGACTATCGTCTTACTCGGCGGATACAGCTTCGCCAGCAGTAGCACGATCAACCAACTCGACGTACGCCATAGGCGCGTTGTCGCCAGTGCGGAAGCCGCACTTGAGGATGCGCAGGTAGCCACCCTCACGGGTAGCGTAACGCTTGCCCAGGTCGTTGAAGAGCTTACCAACGATAGCTTTCGAGCGAGTACGGTCGAAAGCCAGACGGCGGTTAGCCAGGCTGTCTGTCTTGGCCAAAGTGATCAGCGGCTCAGCAACGCGACGCAGTTCTTTGGCTTTCGGCAGTGTAGTTTTGATCAGCTCGTGCTCAAACAGCGACACCGCCATGTTTTGAAACATAGCCTTACGGTGCGAGCTGGTACGGCTCAGGTGACGACCACTTTTACGATGACGCATGGTTCATTCCTTACCAAACTCACGTTCGGTGATTACGACGATCAGGCAGTCGCCTTGTCGTCCTTCTTAAGACTTGCAGGCGGCCAGTTGTCGAGGCGCATGCCGAGGGACAGACCGCGGGAGGCCAGAACGTCCTTGATTTCAGTCAAGGATTTCTTGCCCAGGTTCGGAGTCTTCAACAGTTCTACTTCGGTACGCTGAATCAGGTCGCCGATGTAGTAAATGTTTTCCGCCTTAAGGCAGTTAGCCGAACGTACAGTCAGTTCCAGATCGTCAACCGGGCGAAGCAGGATCGGATCGATCTCGTCTTCTTGCTCGATTACCACTGGTTCGCTGTCACCTTTGAGGTCGACGAACGCAGCCAACTGCTGTTGCAGAATGGTTGCAGCACGGCGGATAGCCTCTTCAGGATCCAGGGTACCGTTGGTTTCCAGATCAATAACCAGCTTGTCCAGGTTAGTACGCTGTTCGACACGGGCGTTTTCCACCACGTATGCGATACGGCGAACCGGGCTGAACGAAGAGTCAAGCTGCAAGCGACCAATGCTGCGGCTTTCATCTTCATCGCTCTGACGCGAGTCGGCCGGTTCATAACCACGACCACGAGCTACGGTGAGCTTCATGTTCAGGGCGCCGTTAGACGCCAGGTTAGCGATTACGTGATCGGGGTTAACGATCTCGACATCATGATCCAGCTGAATATCGGCAGCGGTAACCACCCCCGAACCCTTCTTCGACAAGGTCAGCGTAACTTCGTCACGGCCGTGCAGCTTGATAGCCAGACCTTTAAGGTTTAACAGGATTTCAATTACGTCTTCCTGTACACCTTCGATGGCGCTGTACTCGTGGAGCACACCGTCAATCTCGGCCTCGACTACTGCACAGCCGGGCATTGAGGACAACAGGATGCGGCGCAGCGCGTTGCCCAGGGTGTGGCCAAAACCACGCTCGAGAGGCTCGAGAGTGATTTTGGCGCGGGTTGGACTGACAACCTGCACATCAATGTGGCGGGGTGTCAGGAACTCATTTACCGAAATCTGCATGGATGCACCTATTTTCTAGCCCTTACTTGGAGTAGAGCTCGACAATCAGGCTTTCGTTGATGTCGGCGGACAGATCACTGCGAGCAGGAACGTTCTTGAAAACGCCCGACTTCTTCTCAGTGTCTACTTCTACCCATTCTACGCGGCCACGTTGGGCACACAGATCGAGAGCTTGGACAATGCGAAGTTGGTTTTTTGCTTTCTCGCGAATCGCGACCACGTCACCAGCACGAACCTGGTAGGACGGGACGTTAACGGTTTGGCCGTTTACGCTGACGGATTTGTGCGATACCAGCTGACGGGATTCGGCACGAGTCGAACCAAAGCCCATACGGTATACAACGTTGTCCAGACGGCATTCGAGCAGTTGCAGCAGGTTTTCACCGGTTGCACCTTTCTTGCCAGCAGCTTCTTTGTAGTAGCCGCTGAATTGACGCTCGAGAACGCCGTAGATACGACGGACCTTCTGCTTTTCACGCAGTTGGGTGCCGTAATCGGACTGGCGACCGCGGCGTTGGCCGTGGATACCAGGTGCTGCTTCGATGTTGCACTTCGATTCGATCGCGCGCACGCCGCTCTTCAGAAAGAGATCGGTGCCTTCGCGACGAGCGAGTTTGCATTTTGGACCAATGTAACGAGCCATTCTTTACAATCTCCTGGATTACACGCGGCGCTTCTTCGGCGGACGGCACCCGTTGTGCGGGATTGGCGTCACGTCGGTGATGCTGGCGATCTTATAGCCACAGCCGTTCAAAGCACGGACAGCAGACTCACGACCTGGACCTGGACCTTTGACATTGACGTCGAGGTTTTTCAGGCCATATTCCAGCGCAGCTTGACCAGCACGTTCAGCAGCTACTTGAGCAGCAAACGGGGTGGACTTGCGGGAACCGCGGAAACCCGAACCACCGGAGGTAGCCCAAGAAAGCGCGTTACCTTGACGGTCGGTGATGGTCACGATTGTGTTGTTAAAAGAAGCATGGATGTGGGCGATGCCATCAACCACTGTCTTTTTAACTTTTTTACGAGGACGAGCAGCAGGTTTTGCCATGATAATTTTCCTGTCGATTCGCTGGGGCGATTACTTGCGGATCGGCTTACGCGGACCTTTACGGGTACGCGCGTTAGTCTTGGTACGCTGACCGCGCACTGGAAGACCACGACGATGACGCAGACCGCGATAGCAACCGAGGTCCATCAAACGCTTGATTTTCATGTTGACTTCACGACGCAGGTCACCTTCAGTGGTGAACTTCGCCACTTCGCCACGCAGCTGTTCAATCTGCTCGTCGCTCAGATCCTTGATCTTTGCGGCTGGGTTTACCCCAGCGTCTGCGCAAATTTTCTGCGCAGTAGTGCGACCGACACCAAAGATGTAGGTCAGCGAGATAACAGTGTGCTTGTTATCTGGAATGTTAACGCCTGCAATACGGGCCATTCAGTGGGACTCCAATTGACAGCTACCTACGCCCCGGAAGCCAAGAAATAGGGCGCGAGATAATATCGCTGTAATAACAAATAATCAACCCGGCAGCGCACTAGCTGCCGAGCTTCAAGCGGATCACACTCAGCCTTGGCGCTGTTTGTGACGCGGTTCCGCGCTGCAAATTACTCGAACAACACCTTCGCGGCGAATAATTTTGCAGTTACGGCACAGCTTTTTCACCGATGCACGAACTTTCATCACCAACTCCTCGAACCTTATGGGTACTCAGCGCAACATGCCGCTGCCGTAACCCTTCAGGTTGGCTTTCTTCATCAGGGATTCGTACTGGTGCGAAACGAGGTGCGATTGTACTTGGGACATGAAGTCCATCACAACCACGACCACGATCAGCAACGAGGTCCCGCCAAGGTAGAACGGAACGTTTGCTGCAACCACCAGGAACTGGGGAAGCAGGCACACGGCCGTCATATATAGAGCACCGAACAGAGTCAAGCGAGTCAAAACGCCATCAATATAGCGTGCCGACTGCTCACCTGGACGGATACCCGGAATAAAGGCACCGGACTTCTTCAGGTTTTCCGCTACGTCTTTCGGATTGAACATCAACGCCGTATAGAAGAAGCAGAAGAAAATAATCCCTGCACTAAACAGCAGAATATTCAACGGCTGACCAGGAGCGATCGACTGCGAGAGGTCCTGCAACCAGCCTAGACCATCAGACTGACCGAACCAGGCACCCAACGAAGCCGGGAACAGCAAAATGCTGCTTGCGAAAATAGCCGGAATAACACCAGCCATGTTCACTTTCAGCGGCAAGTGGCTAGTCTGCGCAGCAAAAACCTTACGGCCCTGCTGACGCTTGGCGTAGTGAACAGCAATACGACGCTGACCACGCTCAATGAACACCACAAAACCGATAATCGCTACTGCCAGCAAACCGATGGCAATCAGAGCGAGGATATTGATATCACCCTGACGTGCAGACTCGAAAGACTGCCCGATTGCCCTCGGAAGACCGGCGACGATACCTGCGAAAATCAACATCGAGATACCGTTGCCAACTCCGCGCTCAGTAATCTGCTCACCCAGCCACATCATGAACATCGCGCCAGCCACAAACGTGGATACCGCAACGAAATGGAAGCCAAAGTCACCAGTGAACGCTACGCCCTGCCCTGCCAGGCCAATGGACATACCAATGGCCTGGACAAGAGCAAGAGCGACAGTGAGGTAGCGGGTGTACTGGCTAATCTTGCGACGACCAGCTTCACCTTCCTTCTTCAACTGCTCCAGCTGCGGGCTCACGGCGGTCATCAGCTGCATGATGATCGATGCCGAGATATACGGCATGATCCCCAGTGCAAAGATGCTCATCCGCTCCAGCGCGCCGCCGGAAAACATGTTGAACAAGCTAAGAATGGTCCCCTCATTCTGTCGAAACAGGTCTGCGAGTCGGTCCGGGTTGATACCTGGAACCGGGATGTGTGCGCCTATTCGGTAGACGATAATCGCCAGGAACAGAAAACGCAGACGAGCCCAAAGTTCAGACATACCGCCTTTGCCGAGCGCTGAGAGAGCACCTTGCTTAGCCATTTATTCCTCGAACTTGCCGCCAGCTGCTTCGATAGCCGAACGCGCACCTTTGGTGGCGCCGATTCCCTTGCCGATAGTGACAGCGCGAGTCACTTCACCGGACAGCATGATTTTCACACGCTGTACGTTGACGTTGATCACGTTGGCATCTTTCAGGGTCTGCACGGTAACGATGTCGCCTTCCACTTTAGCCAGCTCGGACAAACGCACTTCTGCGCGATCCATGGCCTTCAGGGAAACGAAACCGAACTTCGGCAGACGACGATGCAGCGGCTGTTGACCGCCTTCAAAGCCTGGAGCGATGGTGCCACCGGAGCGGGAAGACTGACCTTTGTGGCCACGGCCACCGGTCTTGCCCAAACCACTACCGATACCACGGCCCGGACGATGCTTTTCGCGACGGGAACCCGGCGCTGGACTCAGATCATTGAGTTTCATCGATTAACCCTCGACACGCAGCATGTAGTAAGCCTTGTTGATCATCCCGCGATTCTCGGGAGTATCAACTACTTCTACAGTGTGACCGATGCGACGCAGACCCAAGCCCTTAACGCACAATTTGTGGTTAGGGATGCGGCCGGTCATGCTTTTGATCAGCGTTACTTTAACGGTAGCCATGATCAGAAGATCTCCTTGACGCTTTTGCCACGCTTGGCGGCAATGGATTCAGGAGACTGCATAGCCTTCAAACCTTTAAAAGTGGCGTGAACCACGTTTACCGGGTTAGTCGAGCCGTAGCACTTGGCCAGAACGTTCTGAACGCCAGCAACTTCGAGGACAGCACGCATAGCGCCGCCAGCGATGATACCGGTACCTTCAGAAGCAGGCTGCATGTACACCTTCGAAGCGCCATGGGCGGACTTCATTGCGTACTGCAGAGTGGTACCGTTCAGATCAACTTGGATCATGTTGCGACGAGCAGCTTCCATTGCCTTCTGGATCGCGGCAGGCACTTCACGTGACTTACCACGGCCGAAGCCAACACGCCCTTTACCATCACCCACCACGGTCAACGCGGTGAAAGTGAAGATACGGCCGCCTTTAACGGTTTTGGCTACGCGGTTAACTTGAACCAGCTTCTCAATGTAGCCTTCGTCGCGCTTTTGGTCGTTATTTGACATAACTTAGAACTCCAGCCCAGCTTCACGAGCAGCATCAGCCAGCGCCTTGACGCGACCGTGGTACTTGAAGCCAGAGCGGTCGAAAGCCACCTGCGAGACGCCAGCGGCTTTAGCACGCGTAGCGACCAGCTGGCCAACCTTAGTGGCCGCGTCGATGTTGCCAGTGGCAGCATCACGCAGTTCTTTATCCAAAGTCGAGGCGCTTGCCAGGACTTTGTTGCCGTCGGCCGAGATGACCTGGGCGTAGATGTGCTGCGACGAGCGGAACACGCAGAGACGCACGACTTCGAGTTCGTGCATTTTCAGGCGTGCTTTGCGAGCGCGACGCAGTCGAGTAACTTTTTTGTCGGTCATTTGCTATGCCCTACTTCTTCTTGGCTTCTTTACGACGGACGACTTCGTCCGCGTAGCGCACACCTTTGCCTTTGTACGGCTCTGGTGGACGGAAGTCGCGGATCTCAGCAGCCACCTGACCTACCAGTTGCTTATCGATACCCTTGATCAGGATATCGGTCTGGCTTGGGGTCTCAGCGGTGATGCCTTCCGGCAGTTCGTAATCCACTGGGTGCGAGAAGCCAAGGGCCAGGTTCAGCACCGTGCCTTTTGCTTGCGCTTTGTAACCAACACCGACCAGCTGGAGCTTACGCTCGAAGCCTTGGCTTACGCCCTGGACCATGTTGTTTACCAACGCACGAGTGGTACCGGCCATTGCGCGAGTTTGTTGATCGCCATTGCGAGCAGCGAAACGCAGCTCACCAGCTTCTTCAACGATCTCAACGGACGAATGGATGTTCAGTTCCAGAGTGCCCTTGGCACCCTTCACCGAAAGCTGTTGGCCTGCGAATTTGACTTCGACACCGGCTGGCAGCTTAACGGGGTTCTTAGCGACGCGTGACATGCTTATCCCCCCTTAGAACACTGTGCAAAGAACTTCGCCGCCGACACCGGCAGCGCGCGCAGCACGATCCGTCATCACACCTTTGTTGGTGGAGACGATAGACACACCGAGACCGCCACGAACTTTCGGCAGATCTTCGACGGACTTGTACTGACGCAGGCCTGGACGGCTAACGCGCTTCACTTCCTCGATGACCGGACGGCCTTCGAAGTACTTCAGCTCGATGGACAGCAGAGGTTTGATTTCGCTGCTGATCTGATAACCCGCAATGTAGCCTTCGTCTTTCAGGACTTTGGCAACAGCTACCTTCAACGTGGAAGATGGCATGCTTACGACGGACTTTTCAGCCATCTGGGCATTACGGATACGAGTTAGCATGTCCGCTAACGGGTCCTGCATACTCATGGGCTAGACGCTCCTAATACAAAAAAATTAGCCTTGCGGCTACTACGTGTCGCCGAGAATCTCCGAGGATAGAAAACACGGGCTCAGGCGAGCCGCGTATTTTAGACACACTGCAGAAATGAAACAAGCCCCAAAAGGGGCTTGTTCCAGATTCTAGGCCACCGGTGGTCAGTATCTTGCGATCCTGGCCACCTGGACTTCGAAAGTACTTACCAGCTGGCTTTAACCAGACCCGGTACGTCACCACGCATTGCCGCTTCACGCAACTTGTTACGGCCGAGGCCGAACTTGCGGTAAACGCCGTGTGGACGACCGGTCAGGCGGCAGCGGTTACGCATGCGCGAAGCGCTTGCATCACGTGGCTGCTTCTGCAGGGCAACTGTAGCTTCCCAACGTGCTTCTGGACTTGCGTTCAGATCAACGATGATAGCTTTCAGTGCTGCACGCTTCTTGGCGTACTTGGCAACCGTGAGCTGACGTTTCAGCTCGCGGTTTTTCATGCTCATCTTGGCCATGGTCCTACTCCAATCAGTTGCGGAACGGGAATTTGAACGCACGCAGCAGAGCGCGGCCTTCATCATCGTTCTTGGCAGTGGTGGTCAGGGTGATGTCCAGACCGCGGAGAGCATCGATCTTGTCGTAGTCGATTTCCGGGAAGATGATCTGCTCTTTCACGCCCATGCTGTAGTTACCACGACCATCGAAGGACTTGGCATTCAGGCCGCGGAAGTCGCGAACCCGAGGCAGGGAGATCGACAGCAGACGATCCAGGAATTCGTACATACGCTCACGGCGCAGAGTCACTTTGACGCCGATCGGCCAACCTTCACGGACTTTAAAGCCAGCGATGGATTTCCGAGCGTAAGTCACAACGACTTTTTGACCGGTGATCTTTTCCAGGTCAGCAACAGCGTGCTCGATGACTTTTTTGTCGCCGATCGCTTCGCCCAGACCCATGTTCAGGGTGATTTTGGTAACGCGCGGAACTTCCATCACGTTCGAAAGCTTAAGTTCTTCCTTAAGTTTCGGTGCGATTTCCTTCCGGTAAATCTCTTTTAGTCGTGCCATGGTCTTCTACCTAGCAGTGTTCAAGCATCAACCGCTTTTTGGGTCGACTTGAAGACACGAATTTTCTTACCGTCTTCTACTTTGAAACCAACGCGGTCAGCCTTGTTGGTTTCGCCGTTGAAGATGGCGACGTTAGAAGCGTGCAGTGGCGCTTCTTTCTCGACGATACCGCCTTGTACGCCCGACATCGGGTTAGGCTTGGTATGACGCTTGACCAGGTTCAGACCACCAACAACCAGACGGTCGTCAGCGAGAACCTTCAGCACCTTACCGCGCTTACCTTTGTCTTTGCCGGCGATCACGATGATCTCGTCGTCACGACGAATCTTTTGCATGTCGGATCTCCTTACAGCACTTCTGGGGCGAGCGAGACGATCTTCATGAACTTCTCATTACGAAGTTCACGGGTCACTGGCCCAAAGATACGGGTGCCGATCGGCTCTTGCTTGTTGTTCAGAAGAACAGCAGCGTTGCCATCAAAGCGGATAATAGAACCATCTGCACGGCGAACGCCGTGACGAGTGCGGACTACAACAGCAGTCATCACTTGGCCTTTTTTCACCTTACCGCGAGGAATTGCTTCCTTCACGGTAACTTTGATGATGTCACCGATACCAGCGTAACGACGATGGGAGCCACCCAGCACCTTGATGCACATAACGCGGCGTGCACCGCTGTTATCGGCCACATCGAGCATGGATTGAGTCTGAATCATATAATTTCTCCGACCCCTAGTCCTTAGACTTCCACAGCGCGTTCGAGAACATCAACCAGTGCCCAAGACTTAGTCTTGGCCAGGGGACGAGTTTCACGAATAGTGACTTTGTCGCCGATGTGGCACTGATTGGTTTCGTCGTGCGCGTGCAGCTTAGTCGAACGCTTAACATATTTACCGTAGATCGGGTGCTTAACGCGGCGCTCGATCAGAACGGTGATGGTTTTGTCCATCTTGTCGCTGACAACACGGCCAGTCAGCGTACGGACAGTTTTTTCGGCTTCAGCCATGATCACTTACCTGCCTGCTGGTTGAGCACAGTTTTCACGCGAGCGATGTCACGCTTAACTTGCGAGAGCAGATGAGACTGCCCCAACTGGCCAGTTGCTTTCTGCATACGCAGATTGAACTGGTCGCGCAGCAGGCCGAGCAGTTGCTCGTTCAGCTGCTGTGCGGATTTTTCACGAAGTTCATTCGCTTTCATCACATCACCGTCCGTTTAACAAAGGAGGTGGCGAGCGGCAGCTTTGCAGCAGCCAGGGCGAAAGCCTCACGCGCCAGCTCTTCAGAAACACCCTCGATTTCATACAGGACTTTGCCTGGCTGAATCTGGGCAACCCAGTACTCCACGTTACCCTTACCTTTACCCATCCGAACTTCGAGTGGCTTCTTGGTTACAGGCTTGTCCGGGAATACACGGATCCAGATCTTGCCGCCACGTTTAACGTGACGGGTCAGTGCACGACGCGCTGACTCGATCTGACGAGCGGTGAGACGACCACGAGCTACAGACTTCAGCGCGAACTCGCCGAAGCTGACTTTGCTACCGCGCTGAGCCAGACCACGGTTGTGGCCTGTCATCTGCTTGCGGAACTTCGTACGCTTTGGTTGCAACATTTGGCGTACCCCTTACTTAGCAGCTTTTTTACGAGGCGCTGGTGCTTGTGGCTTCAGTTCTTCTTGGCGACCACCAATTACTTCGCCTTTGAAGATCCAAACCTTTACACCGATCACACCGTAAGTGGTGTGAGCTTCGTAGTTGGCATAGTCGATGTCGGCACGCAGGGTGTGCAATGGCACACGACCTTCGCGATACCATTCAGTACGTGCGATTTCAGCACCGCCGAGACGACCGCTCACTTGGATTTTGATGCCTTTGGCACCAATGCGCATGGCGTTCTGTACTGCGCGCTTCATAGCGCGACGGAACATTACGCGACGCTCCAGCTGCTGAGCTACGCTCTGCGCAACCAGCATACCGTCGAGCTCCGGCTTACGGATCTCTTCGATATTGATGTGCACAGGCACACCCATTTGCTTGGTCAGGTCCTGACGCAGTTTCTCAACATCTTCACCTTTCTTCCCGATAACGATACCTGGACGAGCGGTGTGGATGGTGATACGTGCAGTTTGGGCCGGACGATGGATATCGATACGGCTTACGGACGCGCTTTTTAGTTTGTCTTGGAGATACTCGCGCACCTTCAGATCAGCGAACAAATAGTCCGCATAAGTCCGACCGTCTGCGTACCAGACGGAGGTGTGCTCCTTGACGATTCCCAGGCGAATGCCAATGGGATGTACTTTCTGACCCATCTCTTCGACTCCGTTACTTGTCAGCAACCTTGACAGTGATATGGCAAGACCGCTTGACGATGCGATCAGCACGGCCTTTGGCACGCGGCATGATACGCTTCAGCGAACGCCCTTCGTTGACGAAAACAGTGCTGACCTTCAGGTCATCAACGTCTGCGCCTTCGTTATGCTCGGCGTTGGCTACGGCCGACTCCAGCACTTTCTTCATGATCTCGGCGGCTTTCTTACTGCTGAAAGCCAACAGGTTGAGCGCTTCGCCCACCTTCTTCCCGCGGATCTGGTCGGCGACCAAGCGGGCTTTCTGGGCGGAGATTCGAGCGCCCGACAACTTAGCGGCTACTTCCATTTCCTAACCCCTTAACGCTTGGCTTTCTTGTCTGCCACGTGCCCACGATAAGTGCGGGTACCGGCAAACTCGCCTAGTTTGTGGCCGACCATGTCTTCGTTAACGAGAACCGGGACGTGTTGGCGACCGTTGTGTACAGCGATGGTCAAACCGACCATTTGTGGCAGGATCATCGAACGACGCGACCAGGTTTTAACTGGTTTGCGATCATTCTTTTCCGCCGCCACTTCGATCTTCTTCAGTAGGTGAAGATCAATAAAAGGACCTTTTTTCAGAGAACGTGGCACTGTCGTATCCCTCTATTTACTTGCGACGACGGACGATCATTTTGTCGGTACGCTTATTACCACGAGTCTTCGCGCCCTTAGTCGGGAAGCCCCATGGCGATACCGGATGACGACCACCAGAGGTACGACCTTCACCACCACCGTGTGGGTGGTCAACCGGGTTCATGGCAACACCACGAACGGTTGGGCGAACGCCACGCCAGCGTTTGGCACCAGCTTTACCCAGCGAACGCAGGCTGTGCTCGGAGTTCGAGACTTCGCCCAAGGTCGCACGGCATTCAGCCAATACTTTACGCATCTCACCAGAGCGCAGACGCAGGGTCACGTAGACACCATCACGAGCGATCAACTGAGCCGAAGCACCAGCGGAACGAGCGATTTGCGCGCCTTTACCCGGCTTCAACTCGATGCCGTGTACGGTGCTACCAACTGGAATGTTACGCAGCTGCAGAGCGTTGCCCGGCTTGATCGGCGCCAAAGCACCTGCGATCAGCTGGTCACCAGCACTCACGCCTTTAGGGGCGATAATGTAGCGACGCTCGCCATCTGCGTACAGCAGCAAAGCGATGTGAGCAGTACGGTTTGGATCGTATTCGATACGCTCGACAGTGGCAGCGATGCCATCTTTGTCGTTACGACGGAAGTCGACCAGACGATAATGCTGCTTATGGCCACCACCGATGTGACGAGTGGTAATACGACCATTGTTGTTACGACCACCAGTCTTCGATTTCTTCTCGAGCAGCGGTGCGTGAGGAGCGCCTTTATGCAGCTCCTGGTTGACCACCTTGACCACAAAACGGCGGCCAGGGGAAGTCGGTTTGCATTTAACGATTGCCATGATGCACCCCTTCCTTACTCAGCACTGCTGCTGAAATCGAGATCTTGGCCTGGCTGAAGGGAGATAACCGCCTTCTTCCAGTCATTACGCTTGCCCAGACCGCGAGCAGTGCGCTTGCTCTTACCCAGAACATTCAGGGTAGTAACACGCTCTACTTTCACGCTGAACAGGCTTTCGACGGCCTTCTTGATTTCCAGCTTGGTTGCGTCAGTTGCAACCTTGAAAACGAACTGGCCTTTCTTGTCAGCCAAAACCGTAGCCTTTTCGGAAACGTGCGGGCCAAGCAGAACTTTAAATACGCGTTCCTGGTTCATCCCAGCAGCTCCTCGAATTTCTTCACGGCCGACACGGTGATCAACACCTTGTCGTATGCGATCAGACTAACTGGATCGGAACCTTGCACGTCACGTACATCAACGTGTGGCAGGTTGCGAGCAGCCAGGTACAGGTTCTGATCAACAGCTTCAGACACGATCAGGACGTCAGTCAGGCCCATGCCATTCAGCTTGTTCAGCAGATCTTTGGTTTTCGGTGCTTCAACAGCGAAGTCCTGAACCACGACCAGACGATCAGTACGCACCAGTTCAGCAAGGATGGAGCGCAGTGCTGCGCGATACATCTTCTTGTTGAGCTTCTGAGTGTGATCCTGTGGACGAGCTGCGAAAGTGGTACCGCCGCCACGCCAGATTGGGCTACGGATAGTACCGGCACGAGCACGGCCAGTACCTTTCTGACGCCAAGGGCGCTTACCGCCACCACGAACGTCGGAACGGGTCTTTTGCTGCTTGCTACCTTGACGGCCGCCGGCCATGTAGGCCACGACTGCTTGGTGAACCAGCGTCTCGTTGAATTCGCCGCCAAATGTCAGTTCGGAAACTTCGATCGCTTGAGCGTCATTTACATTTAATTGCATGTCAGCTTCCCCTTAACCGCGAGCCTTGGCCGCTGGACGTACAACCAGGTTGCCGCCAGTAGCGCCAGGAACAGCACCCTTGACCAACAACAGATTGCGTTCAGCGTCGACGCGCACTACTTCGAGGGACTGCACGGTCACGCGCTCAGCGCCCATATGACCGGACATTTTTTTGCCCTTGAATACACGACCAGGAGTCTGGCACTGGCCAATAGAGCCCGGGACGCGGTGGGAAACGGAGTTACCGTGAGTGTTGTCTTGACCACGGAAATTCCAACGCTTGATCGTACCCTGGAAGCCTTTACCCTTGGACTGACCGGTTACATCAACCAGTTGACCAGCGGCGAAGATTTCAGCGTTGATCAGATCGCCGGCCTGGTACTCGCCTTCTTCAAGGCGGAATTCCATTACGGTACGACCAGCTGCAACGTTTGCTTTAGCGAAGTGACCTGCTTGAGCAGCAGTCACGCGCGAAGCACGACGCTCGCCGACAGTGACTTGCACTGCACGATAGCCATCGGTCTCTTCAGTTTTAAACTGGGTGACGCGATTCGGTTCGATCTCAATGACCGTGACCGGAATGGAGACACCTTCTTCGGTGAAAATACGGGTCATACCGCATTTACGACCGACTACACCAATAGTCATGTTGTAAACCTCATGAGTGTACGGGGCTTTCACCCGCTATGGCCGCCCATTTCAGAGCGTTACACGACTAAGACCCAAGTCTTAGCCGAGGCTGATCTGCACTTCCACACCGGCCGCCAGATCAAGCTTCATAAGTGCATCAACGGTTTTATCCGTTGGCTGGACGATGTCCAGTACGCGCTTATGAGTACGGATCTCGTACTGGTCACGCGCGTCTTTGTTGACGTGCGGGGAGACCAGAACGGTGAACCGCTCTTTACGGGTAGGCAGTGGAATTGGACCACGCACTTGAGCACCAGTACGTTTCGCGGTTTCCACGATTTCCTGGGTGGATTGGTCGATCAGGCGATGGTCAAAAGCCTTCAACCTGATACGGATTTGCTGATTTTGCATTGGATTTCAGACTCCGGCTGCTATTCCCACCGGACGCAATGCGCCCGTTAAAAGGAGGCGCAATTCTATAGACGCCCAAGATAGGTGTCAACCCAATAAAAAAGCCCCCGCTAGGCGGGGGCTTTTTCAAGTCATCGCTTATTAAGCGATGATTTTGGCTACGACGCCAGCGCCGACGGTACGACCGCCTTCACGGATAGCGAAACGCAGACCATCTTCCATTGCGATGGTTTTGATCAGGGTGACAACCATTTTGATGTTGTCGCCCGGCATTACCATTTCAACGCCTTCCGGCAGTTCGCAGTTACCGGTCACGTCAGTGGTCCGGAAGTAGAACTGTGGACGGTAGCCTTTGAAGAACGGAGTATGACGACCGCCTTCTTCTTTGCTCAACACGTACACTTCGGCTTCGAAGGTAGTGTGCGGCTTGACCGAACCTGGCTTGACCAGAACCTGGCCACGCTCAACGTCGTCACGCTTGGTACCGCGCAGCAGAACGCCGCAGTTCTCGCCTGCACGACCTTCGTCCAGCAGTTTACGGAACATTTCAACACCGGTGCAGGTGGTGACGGTAGTGTCACGCAGACCAACGATTTCCAGTGGATCTTGAACCTTAACGATACCGCGCTCGATACGGCCAGTCACAACAGTACCGCGACCGGAGATCGAGAATACGTCTTCGATTGGCATCAGGAACGGCTTGTCGATAACACGAACTGGATCTGGGATGTAGCTGTCCAGAGTCTCAACCAGTTTACGAACGGACGTGGTGCCCATTTCGTTATCGTCTTTACCTTCCAGAGCCATACGAGCAGAACCGATGATGATCGGAGTGTCGTCGCCCGGGAAGTCGTAAGTACTCAGCAGATCGCGCACTTCCATCTCAACCAGTTCCAGCAGCTCAGCGTCGTCTACCAGGTCAGCCTTGTTCAGGTAAACCACGATGTACGGAACGCCAACCTGACGGGACAGCAGGATGTGCTCACGGGTTTGTGGCATCGGACCATCAGCGGCCGAACAAACCAGGATCGCGCCGTCCATCTGGGCAGCACCAGTGATCATGTTCTTCACATAGTCAGCGTGACCTGGGCAGTCAACGTGAGCGTAGTGACGAATGTGCGAGTTGTATTCAACGTGCGCAGTGTTGATGGTGATACCACGAGCTTTTTCTTCTGGCGCGCTGTCGATCTTGTCGAAGTCAACGATAGCCGAACCGAAAATTTCGGAGCAAACACGAGTCAGAGCAGCAGTCAGCGTAGTTTTACCATGGTCAACGTGACCGATGGTGCCAACGTTGACGTGCGGTAGGGAACGATCAAATTTTTCTTTAGCCACGACAATTAACTCCTTGCCTAAAGGACTGAATCAGCCTTGTTTTTTAGTAACAGCTTCGGCGACGTGCGACGGAGCGGTATCGTATTTTTTGAATTCCATAGAGTAGCTTGCGCGACCCTGGGACATGGAACGAACGTCGGTCGCATAACCGAACATCTCACCCAGCGGAACTTCGGCACGAATTACTTTGCCGGAGACCGTGTCTTCCATACCCTGGATCATGCCGCGACGACGGTTAAGGTCGCCCATCACATCACCCATATAGTCTTCAGGCGTAACAACTTCTACCGCCATGATCGGCTCAAGCAACTCACCACCGCCCTTCTGGGCCAGTTGCTTGGTAGCCATGGAAGCAGCCACCTTAAACGCCATCTCGTTGGAGTCGACGTCGTGGTAAGAACCATCAAAAACGGTTGCCTTCAGGCCGATCAGCGGATAGCCGGCAACAACACCGTTCTTCATCTGCTCTTCGATACCCTTCTGGATAGCCGGGATGTATTCCTTAGGAACCACACCACCCACTACTTCGTTCACGAACTGCAGACCTTCCTGACCTTCGTCAGCAGGAGCAAAACGAATCCAGCAATGGCCGAACTGGCCACGACCGCCGGATTGGCGAACGAACTTGCCTTCGATTTCACAGCTCTTCGTGATGCGCTCACGATAGGAAACCTGAGGCTTACCGATGTTGGCTTCGACGTTGAACTCACGGCGCATCCGGTCAACCAGGATGTCCAGGTGCAACTCGCCCATGCCAGAGATGATCGTTTGACCAGTCTCTTCATCAGTTTTGACGCGGAAAGATGGATCTTCCTGAGCAAGCTTACCCAGAGCGATACCCATTTTTTCCTGGTCATCCTTGGTCTTAGGCTCAACGGCAACCGAAATAACCGGCTCCGGGAAGTCCATGCGAACCAGGATGATTGGCTTGTCAGCGTTGCACAAGGTTTCACCAGTGGTGACATCCTTCATGCCAATCAAGGCCGCGATGTCACCAGCGCGTACTTCCTTGATCTCTTCACGGGCGTTTGCGTGCATTTGCACCATACGACCCACGCGCTCTTTCTTGCCCTTAACCGAGTTGATTACGCCGTCGCCGGAGTTCAACACGCCCGAGTAAACACGGACGAAGGTCAAGGTACCCACGAATGGGTCGGTAGCGATCTTGAACGCCAGAGCCGAAAACGGCTCGTTGTCGTCCGCATGACGCTCCAGCTCGATAGTCTCGTCATCCGGGTCAGTACCCTTGATGGCAGGAATATCAACTGGTGCCGGCAGGTAGTCGATCACAGCATCGAGAACCAGGGGAACGCCCTTGTTCTTGAACGAGGAACCGCAAACAGCCAAGACGATCTCACCAGCGATAGTACGCTGACGCAGAGCGGCCTTGATTTCCACGTTGGTGAGTTCTTCACCTTCGAGGTACTTGTTCATCAGCTCTTCGTTGGCTTCGGCCGCAGCTTCAACCATGTTGTTGCGCCACTCGTCAGCCAGCTCCTGCAGTTCAGCAGGGATAGGCTTGCGAACAGGAATCATGCCTTTGTCAGCATCGTTCCAGTAAACAGCTTCCATGGCCAGCAGATCGATCTGCCCCTGGAAATTGTCTTCGGAACCGATAGCCAACTGGATTGGCACTGGAGTGTGACCCAGACGCTTCTTGATCTGCTCGATCACACGTAGGAAGTTCGCACCAGCACGGTCCATCTTGTTTACATAAACAAGACGCGGAACGCCGTATTTGTTGGCCTGACGCCATACGGTTTCCGACTGAGGCTCAACGCCCGAAGTGCCGCAGAACACAACAACAGCGCCGTCGAGTACGCGCAGGGAACGCTCAACTTCAATGGTGAAGTCTACGTGGCCCGGGGTATCGATGACGTTGAAGCGGTGCTCGTCCTTGTACTGCTTCTCGGAACCTTTCCAGAAGGCGGTAATAGCAGCAGAAGTAATGGTAATACCACGCTCCTGCTCCTGCACCATCCAGTCTGTGGTCGCGGCGCCGTCATGCACCTCGCCCATCTTGTGGCTTTTGCCGGTGTAAAAAAGGACGCGCTCGGTGGTGGTGGTTTTACCAGCATCCACGTGAGCGACGATACCGATGTTACGGTAGCGACTAATCGGAGTAGTACGAGCCATAAAGCCCTCGCAAAATTAGTGAAGCTGAAATTAGAAGCGGTAGTGCGAGAAAGCTTTGTTAGCTTCGGCCATACGGTGCACGTCTTCACGCTTCTTAACAGCAGCACCCTTACCTTCAGCAGCGTCCAACAGCTCGCCGGCCAAACGCAGGGCCATAGACTTCTCGCCGCGCTTACGGGCGAAGTCTACCAACCAGCGCATTGCCAGGGCGTTACGACGGGACGGGCGAACTTCAACCGGAACCTGGTAAGTAGCACCGCCTACACGGCGCGACTTCACTTCGACCAGCGGAGCGATGGCGTCGAGAGCTTTCTCGAAGATTTCCAGGGGGTCGCTGTTCTTGCGTTCTTTAACCTTTTCCAGCGCGCCATAAACGATACGCTCGGCAACGGCTTTCTTGCCGCTTTCCATCACGTGGTTCATGAACTTGGCCAGAATTTGGCTTCCGTATTTTGGATCGTCAAGCACTTCGCGCTTGGCTGCTACGCGTCTTCTTGGCATGGATAAGCCCTCAAACGGTCTTCAGGTTCGTTCGGAATCGGTGCCCTTGCGGGACGCCTCCGACCTTACTCTTATCGACTCAGAAAATAAGATGATTCAGTTTTACAAAAAGCCGCTACTACTTAGGCTTCTTGGTACCGTACTTCGAACGACCCTGGTTACGACCTTTAACGCCGGAAGTATCCAAGGAGCCGCGTACGGTGTGGTAACGAACACCTGGCAAGTCTTTTACACGACCGCCACGGATCAGTACCACGCTGTGCTCTTGCAGGTTGTGACCTTCACCACCGATGTACGAGGAAACCTCGAAACCGTTGGTCAGGCGCACACGGCATACTTTACGCAGTGCCGAGTTAGGTTTTTTCGGCGTAGTGGTATACACACGAGTGCATACGCCACGACGTTGCGGGCAGTTCTGCAGCGCAGGTACGTCGGATTTCTCGACGATACGCTTACGCGGCTGACGTACCAGCTGGTTGATAGTTGCCATCTACTAGCTCCACTGTTGTCTTGCGACGCTATTGTCTTGCAAGAAAAGCAAAATGGCAGGAACGAATTCCCGCCAAATTTAGGGGTACAAGAGTCTAAAGAGGATCTTGTCCCCAGTCAAGACAAGGCCCCGACCTCCCCTTCCATCGAACCGGGACAAAACTGTCTCGATCCGACGAACGGGGCTGCCAGGGCCCGGACTTATTTATCGCAGAACTCAGTTACCGCTTGAGTTCAGCGCTTCGGTCAGTGCAGCTTCCACTTCACTGGCGCTTACGCGCAGCGGCTTGTCAGCATCACGGCGACGCTTGCGCTCGCTGTGGTAAGCCAAACCAGTACCGGCCGGGATCAGACGACCCACAACCACGTTTTCTTTCAGGCCACGCAGGTAATCGCGCTTGCCGGTTACCGCTGCTTCGGTCAGTACGCGAGTGGTCTCCTGGAAGGAGGCCGCCGAGATGAACGACTCAGTGGACAACGACGCCTTGGTGATACCCAGCAGTACACGAGTGAACTTGGAAACGAATTTCTCGTCGCCGGCCAGACGCTCGTTCTCTACCAATACGTGAGTCAGTTCCATCTGGTCGCCCTTGATGAAACTGGAATCGCCGGATTCAGCGATTTCAACTTTACGCAACATCTGACGCAGGATGGTCTCGATGTGCTTATCGTTGATCTTCACGCCTTGCAGACGGTAAACGTCCTGGATCTCGTTAACGATGTACTTGGCCAGCGCACTCACACCCAGCAGACGCAGGATGTCGTGTGGATCGCTCGGGCCGTCGGAGATAACTTCGCCGCGGTTCACTTGCTCGCCTTCGAAGACGTTCAGGTGACGCCACTTCGGAATCAGCTCTTCGTACGGATCGGTACCATCGTTCGGAGTGATGACCAGGCGGCGCTTGCCTTTGGTCTCTTTACCGAACGCGATGGTGCCGCTGACTTCAGCCAGAATCGACGCTTCTTTCGGACGACGAGCTTCGAACAAGTCGGCAACACGCGGCAGACCACCGGTGATGTCACGAGTCTTCGAAGTTTCTTGCGGGATACGAGCGATAACATCACCGATCGCAATCTTCGCGCCATCCGCTACACCGACCAGGGCGTTGGCTGGCAGGAAGTACTGAGCGATTACGTCAGTGCCTGGCAGCAACAGATCCTTGCCGTTGTCGTCGACCATCTTCACGGCAGGACGGATGTCCTTACCGGCAGCTGGACGATCTTTAGCGTCGAGTACTTCAATGTTGGTCATACCGGTCAATTCGTCAGTCTGACGCTTGATCGTGATGCCTTCTTCCATGCCCACGTAGGTCACGGTACCTTTCATTTCGGTAACGATTGGGTGAGTGTGCGGATCCCACTTGGCCACGATTGCGCCAGCGTCGACCTTGTCACCCTCTTTAACCGAAATCACAGCACCGTACGGCAGCTTGTAGCGCTCACGCTCACGACCGTAGTCGTCAGCAATGGCCAGCTCACCGGAACGGGACACAGCAACCAGGCAACCATCCACTCGCTCAACATGCTTGAGGTTGTGCAGGCGGACGGTACCGCCATTTTTCACCTGAACGCTGTCGGCTGCGGAGGTCCGGCTTGCCGCACCACCGATGTGGAACGTACGCATGGTCAGCTGGGTACCCGGCTCACCGATGGACTGGGCAGCGATAACGCCGACCGCTTCACCGATGTTCACCTGGTGACCACGAGCCAAGTCACGGCCGTAGCATTTGGCGCAGATGCCGTAGCGGGTTTCACAGCTGATCGGCGAGCGAACAATCACTTCGTCGATGCTGTTGAGTTCAATGAACTCGACCCACTTCTCGTCTACCAGAGTGCCGGCAGGAACGATGATTTCCTCGGTACCCGGCTTGAATACGTCACGGGCGATTACTCGACCCAGTACGCGTTCACCCAACGGCTCTACAACGTCGCCGCCTTCGATGTGCGGAGTCATCAGCAGACCGTGTTCGGTACCGCAGTCAACTTCAGTCACAACCAAGTCTTGCGCAACGTCTACCAGACGACGAGTCAGGTAACCGGAGTTCGCGGTTTTCAACGCGGTATCCGCCAGACCTTTACGAGCACCGTGAGTCGAGATGAAGTACTGAAGTACGCTCAAACCTTCACGGAAGTTCGCAGTAATCGGCGTTTCAATGATGGAACCGTCCGGCTTGGCCATCAGGCCACGCATACCGGCGAGCTGACGGATCTGCGCAGCAGAACCCCGTGCGCCCGAGTCGGCCATCATGTACATCGAGTTAAACGACTCTTGATCGACTTCTACGCCATGACGGTCGATAACTTTCTCTTTCGAGAGGTTAGCCATCATCGCCTTCGACACTTCGTCGTTGGCCTTGGACCAAAGGTCGATCACTTTGTTGTACTTCTCGCCCTGGGTTACCAGGCCGGAGGCGTACTGGCTTTCGATTTCTTTCACTTCATCAGTAGCAGCACTGATGATCTGAGCTTTTTCATCCGGGATAACGAAGTCGTTAACACCGATGGAAACGCCGGAAATGGTCGAATAAGCAAAACCGGTGTACATCAACTGGTCAGCGAAGATAACGGTCTCTTTCAAACCAACCACGCGGTAGCACTGGTTGATCAGCTTGGAGATCGCCTTTTTCTTCATCGGCAGGTTGACGACGTCATACGACAGACCTTTTGGCACAACCTGATACAGCAGTGCACGGCCGACAGTGGTGTCGACGATACGGGTGCCGCTCACGCTGCCACCGTCACGGTCGTTAACGGTTTCGTTGATCCGCACTTTAACCTTGGCGTGCAGTGCGGCTTCGCCGGCACGGAACACACGGTCAACTTCTTGCAGGTCAGCGAACACACGACCTTCGCCTTTGGCGTTGATCGCTTCACGCGTCATGTAGTACAGACCCAATACAACGTCCTGCGACGGAACGATGATTGGCTCACCGTTGGCTGGCGACAGAATGTTGTTGGTCGACATCATCAACGCACGCGCTTCCAACTGGGCTTCCAGTGTCAGCGGTACGTGCACGGCCATTTGGTCGCCGTCGAAGTCGGCGTTGTACGCAGCACAGACCAGAGGGTGCAGCTGGATAGCCTTACCTTCGATCAGTACCGGTTCAAACGCCTGGATACCCAGACGGTGAAGGGTCGGTGCACGGTTGAGGAGAACCGGGTGTTCGCGGATCACTTCAGCGAGAACGTCCCAAACCTCTGGCAGTTCGCGCTCGACCATTTTCTTGGCCGCTTTGATGGTGGTCGCGAGACCGCGCATTTCCAGCTTGCCGAAAATGAATGGCTTGAACAGCTCAAGTGCCATCTTCTTAGGCAGACCGCACTGGTGCAGACGCAGGGTTGGGCCTACGGTAATTACCGAACGACCGGAGTAGTCAACACGTTTACCGAGCAAGTTCTGACGGAAACGACCTTGCTTACCCTTGATCATGTCAGCCAAGGATTTCAGAGGACGCTTGTTCGAACCGGTGATAGCGCGGCCACGACGACCGTTGTCGAGCAGGGCATCGACAGCTTCTTGCAACATACGCTTTTCGTTGCGCACGATGATGTCCGGAGCGGACAGATCAAGCAGGCGCTTCAAGCGGTTGTTACGGTTGATCACGCGTCGGTACAGGTCGTTGAGGTCGGACGTCGCGAAACGACCACCGTCCAACGGTACCAGCGGACGCAGGTCTGGCGGCAGAACCGGCAGAACGGTCAGCACCATCCACTCTGGCAAGTTGCCGGAACCCTGGAAGGCCTCCATCAACTTCAGACGCTTGGACAGCTTCTTGATCTTGGTTTCGGAGTTGGTTTGCGGAATTTCTTCACGCAGACGGCCAATCTCGTGTTCCAGGTCGATAGCGTGCAGCAGTTCACGGACAGCTTCGGCACCCATGCGGGCATCGAAATCGTCGCCAAACTCTTCCAGCGCTTCGAAGTACTGCTCGTCGTTCAGCAGCTGACCTTTTTCAAGGGTGGTCATGCCTGGATCGATAACGACATAGCTCTCGAAGTAGAGAACGCGTTCGATATCACGCAGGGTCATGTCCATCAGCAAGCCGATACGGGACGGCAGCGATTTCAGGAACCAGATGTGGGCAACCGGCGAAGCCAGTTCGATGTGCGCCATGCGCTCACGACGAACCTTGGCCAGTGCAACTTCAACGCCGCACTTCTCGCAGATCACACCACGGTGCTTCAAGCGCTTGTACTTACCGCACAGGCACTCGTAATCCTTTACTGGGCCAAAGATCTTGGCGCAGAACAGACCGTCACGCTCAGGTTTGAACGTACGGTAGTTGATGGTTTCCGGCTTTTTAACTTCACCGAACGACCACGAACGGATCATCTCAGGCGAGGCCAATCCAATACGGATGGCGTCGAACTCTTCGACTTGACCCTGGTTTTTCAGCAAATTCAGTAGGTCTTTCAAGGCCTTTCCTCCTGGCGGAGCAGAGAGCGGGCATCACTGCCACGCTCTCGATTCGCGTCACGTGTTATTCGGTTTCCAGATCGATATCGATGCCGAGGGAACGAATTTCTTTGATCAACACGTTGAAAGACTCGGGCATGCCCGGCTCCATACGGTGATCGCCGTCCACGATGTTTTTGTACATCTTGGTCCGGCCGTTCACATCGTCCGACTTCACTGTGAGCATTTCTTGCAGAGTGTAAGCAGCACCGTATGCTTCCAGTGCCCAGACCTCCATCTCCCCGAAACGCTGACCACCGAACTGAGCCTTACCACCCAGCGGCTGCTGGGTAACCAGGCTGTAAGAACCGGTAGAACGAGCGTGCATCTTGTCGTCTACCAAGTGGTTCAGCTTCAGCATGTACATGTAGCCAACAGTAACCGGGCGCTCGAACTTGTTGCCGGTACGACCGTCGAACAGCTGCATCTGGCCGCTTTCTGGCAGGTCTGCCAGTTTCAGCATGGCCTTGATTTCGCTTTCCTTGGCACCGTCGAACACCGGGGTAGCCATTGGAACGCCGCCGCGCAGGTTCTTCGCCAGATCCAGGATTTCCTGGTCGGTGAAGGTGTCCAGCTCTTCGTTACGGCCGCCGATCTCGTTGTAGATCTCATGCAGGAACTTACGCAGGTCAGCGACCTTGCGCTGCTCTTCGATCATACGATTGATCTTCTCGCCCAGACCTTTGGCCGCGAGGCCCAGGTGGGTTTCAAGGATCTGACCAACGTTCATACGCGAAGGTACGCCCAACGGGTTGAGGACGACATCGACCGGGGTGCCATTGGCATCGTGCGGCATGTCTTCAACCGGCATGATCACGGAGACCACACCTTTGTTACCGTGACGACCGGCCATCTTGTCGCCCGGCTGGATGCGACGACGGATTGCCAGGTAAACCTTGACGATTTTCAGCACGCCTGGAGCCAGGTCATCGCCCTGCTGCAGTTTGCGCTTCTTGTCTTCGAACTTGTCGTCCAGCAGACGGCGACGATCAACGATGTAGGCCTGGGCCTTCTCGAGCTGCTCGTTCAGAGCATCTTCAGCCATGCGCAGCTTGAACCACTGACCATGCTCAAGACCGTCGAGGATTTCGTCGGTGATTTCCTGACCTTTCTTCAGGCCTGCGCCGCCTTCAGCCTTATGGCCTACCAAAGCGGAACGCAGACGCTCGAAGGTCGCGCCTTCAACGATACGGAACTCTTCGTTCAAGTCCTTGCGGATCTCGTCGAGTTGAGTCTTCTCGATGGACAGTGCACGAGCATCACGCTCAACGCCGTCACGGGTGAAGACCTGTACGTCGATGACAGTACCCTTGGTACCGGTAGGCACACGCAGGGAAGTGTCTTTAACGTCGCTGGCTTTTTCACCAAAGATTGCACGCAACAGCTTCTCTTCCGGAGTCAGCTGGGTCTCGCCTTTCGGAGTGACCTTGCCCACCAGGATGTCGCCTGCGCCAACTTCAGCACCTACGTAAACGATACCGGCTTCGTCCAGCTTGTTCAGTGCAGCTTCACCCACGTTCGGGATGTCTGCAGTGATTTCCTCTGGCCCAAGCTTGGTGTCACGCGCCACACAGGTCAGTTCCTGAATGTGGATCGTGGTGAAGCGATCTTCCTGAACCACACGCTCGGACAGGCAGATGGAGTCTTCGAAGTTGTAACCGTTCCAGGCCATGAACGCGATACGCATGTTCTGACCCAGTGCCAGCTCACCCATATCGGTGGAAGGACCGTCTGCCATGATGTCGCTGCGCTGAACCCGATCACCCTTGCTCACCAGCGGACGCTGGTTGATGCAGGTGTTCTGGTTCGAGCGGGTGTATTTGGTCAGGTTGTAGATGTCGACACCGGCTTCGCCAGTTTCAACTTCGTCATCAGCAACACGAACCACGATACGGCTGGCATCAACGGAGTCAATCACGCCGCCACGACGAGCCACGACGCAAACGCCGGAGTCACGGGCTACGTTACGCTCCATGCCGGTACCTACCAGCGGCTTGTCAGCGCGCAGGGTTGGTACAGCTTGACGCTGCATGTTGGAACCCATCAACGCACGGTTGGCGTCATCGTGCTCCAGGAACGGGATCAGCGACGCTGCAACCGAAACTACCTGCTTCGGTGACACGTCCATCAAGGTGACGTCTTCCGGCGCCTTGACAGTGAACTCGTTCAAGTGACGAACAGCTACCAGCTCGTCGATCAGCATTTTCTTGTCGTTCATCGTGGCCGAGGCCTGAGCGATCACGTGATCAGCTTCTTCGATGGCGGACAAGAATACGATCTCGTCGGTGACCAGGGCGTCTTTCACCACACGGTACGGGCTCTCGAGGAAACCGTACTGGTTGGTGCGCGCATAAGCGGCCAGGGAGTTGATCAGGCCGATGTTCGGACCTTCCGGCGTTTCAATCGGGCATACACGACCGTAGTGAGTCGGGTGTACGTCACGAACTTCAAAGCCTGCACGCTCACGGGTCAGACCGCCCGGGCCCAGTGCAGAAACACGGCGCTTGTGGGTGATCTCGGAGAGCGGGTTGTTCTGGTCCATGAACTGCGAAAGCTGGCTGGAACCGAAGAACTCTTTCACCGCCGCAGCCACTGGCTTGGCGTTGATCAGGTCTTGCGGCATCAGGCCTTCGCTTTCGGCCATCGACAGACGCTCTTTGACCGCACGCTCAACACGCACCAGGCCAACGCGGAACTGGTTCTCGGCCATTTCGCCTACGCAGCGAACACGACGGTTACCCAAGTGGTCGATGTCATCGACGATGCCTTTGCCGTTACGGATGTCGACCAAGGTCTTCAGAACGGCAACGATGTCTTCCTTGCACAACACGCCCGAACCTTCGATCTCGGTACGACCGATACGACGGTTGAACTTCATCCGGCCGACCGCAGACAGGTCATAGCGCTCAGGGCTGAAGAACAGGTTGTTGAACAGCGTCTCGGCAGCATCTTTGGTTGGTGGCTCGCCAGGACGCATCATGCGATAGATCTCGACCAGCGCTTCCAATTGGTTGCTGGTGGAGTCGATCTTCAATGTGTCGGAGACGAACGGACCGCAGTCGATGTCGTTGGTGTACAGGGTCTCGATGCGAACAACCTGGGACTTGGCAATTTTTGCCAGGATCTCGGTGTTCAGTTCGGTGTTGCATTCAGCCAGGATTTCGCCGGTAGCTGGGTGCACGATGACCTTGGCGGTGGTACGGCCCAGGACGTAGTCCAGAGGAACGTCCAGCGTCTTGATACCGGCTTTTTCGATCTGGTTGATGTGGCGCGCAGTAATACGACGGCCAGCTTCAACGATGATCTTGCCCTTCTCGTCCTGGATGTCCAGAACAGCAATCTCACCACGCAGGCGCTGAGGCACCAGTTCCAGGCTGAGGGTTTCGCCGCTCAGGTGGAAAACGTTGGTGGTGTAGAAAGCGTCAAGCACTTGCTCGGTGGTATAGCCAAGCGCGCGCAGCAGTACCGAGGCCGGCAGCTTGCGGCGACGGTCGATACGCACGAACACGCAGTCTTTCGGGTCGAACTCGAAGTCCAACCACGAACCACGGTACGGAATGATCCGCGCGGAGTACAGAAGCTTGCCGGAGCTGTGCGTCTTGCCGCGGTCGTGGTCGAAGAACACGCCCGGGGAACGGTGCAACTGGGAAACAATAACACGCTCGGTACCGTTGATAACGAAGGTACCGTTCTCAGTCATCAGGGGGATTTCACCCATGTAGACTTCTTGCTCTTTGATGTCCTTGATCGCTTTGTTCGACGATTCTTTGTCGAAAATGATCAGACGGACTTTTACCCGCAAAGGTACGGCGTACGTAACACCGCGCAACACGCATTCTTTGACATCAAATGCCGGTTCGCCCAGGCGATAACCGACGTACTCCAGCGCAGCATTGCCGGAGTAGCTGATGATCGGGAAAACGGATTTGAAGGCCGCATGCAGGCCCACGTCGCGGAACTGATCTTTGGTCGCTCCCGCCTGCAAGAATTCACGATACGAATCCAGCTGGATAGCCAGAAGGTACGGGACATCCATGACGTCCGGCAACTTGCTAAAGTCCTTGCGGATACGTTTTTTCTCAGTATATGAGTAAGCCATCAGCGTTCCCCAGCTTGGTCACCTGCTTGTTTGGCCCCTCCCGACGGGAGCAGCCAGAAAATCTCGCAAACCCCATGGTTTGCACCACCGCATCGGGTGGCTACAGCGCGTTAATGGCGGCGACCGAGTCGACAGCCAAGAACGGAAAAAGGCCGGTGGCAAGAGCCACCAGCCATCAGCCTTCAGCTTAACGCTTGGGCTGGAGACGCAAGGTCGATGCTTACTTCAGCTCGACTTTAGCGCCTGCTTCTTCCAAGGTAGCCTTGGCTTTGTCAGCTGCGTCTTTCGACACTGCTTCCAGAACCTGGGCTGGAGCGCCGTCAACGACTGCCTTGGCTTCTTTCAGGCCCAGACCGGTCAGTTCACGTACTGCCTTGATCACGTTTACTTTCTTCTCGCCAGCTTCCAGCAGCATGACGTTGAATTCGGTTTGCTCTTCAGCAACAGCAGCAGCAGCGGCTGGGCCGGCGGAAGCAGCGGCAGCGGAAACACCGAATTTTTCTTCGAAAGCTTTGATCAGCTCAACAACCTGCAGAACCGACATTTCAGCTACGGCGTTGAGGATATCGTCTTGGGAGATAGACATTGCTGTAATTCCTGAATTGGGGGACGGCCTACGCGGCCATCGAAATAAACAAAAATACGCGAGAGAAAATGCTCAGCCTTAGGCTGCAGCAGCTTCTTTTTGCTCGCGAACTGCGGCCAGAGTACGAGCCAACTTGCTGGTAGCGCCTTGAATCACGCTCATCAGCTGAGAAATAGCTTCGTTACGGGTCGGCAGTGTTGCCAGTACGTCGATTTGGTTAGCTGCGAGGAACTTGCCCTCGAACGCAGCTGCCTTGATCTCGAACTTATCCTGACCCTTGGCGAATTCCTTGAACAACCGGGCAGCAGCGCCAGGATGTTCGTTGGAGAATGCAACCAGGGTCGGGCCAGTGAACACGTCGTTGAGCACATCATATTGAGTGCCAGCAACGGCGCGCTTGAGCAGGGTGTTACGTACAACACGTACGTATACGCCAGCTTCACGAGCCTCTTTACGGAGTCCGGTCATAGCGCCTACTGTCACACCACGGGCATCAGCCACGACAGCGGACAGAGCAGCTTTGGCAGCCTCGTTGACTTCAGCGACGATGGCCTTCTTGTCTTCGAGATTAATTGCCACGGGTTTAACTCCTGCTTGTTACCGTTTCATCCAGCCGAAGCCAGATGTCGTTTTGGTGTCTGATTCGGTAAGGAACCGGGAGCACCATCTGCGTAGGCTTGAGGTTTAAGGCTTGCGCCGCCTACGGTCTTGGATAGCCCCCGCCAGGCAGGGACCCCAATCTTTCAATTGACGCGATCTCTCGCGCCAACGTGTGTCTTATACGTCCAGCGAGCCTTGGTCGATGACCAGGCCTGGGCCCATAGTGGTGCTCAGGGTAACGCGCTTGACGTAGATACCTTTCGAGGAAGCTGGCTTGATACGCTTCAGGTCAGCGATCAGGGCTTCAACGTTTTCCTTCAGCTTGACGGCATCAAAGCCGACTTTGCCAACGGAGGTGTGAATGATGCCGTTTTTGTCGGTGCGATAACGAACCTGACCAGCCTTGGCGTTTTTAACCGCAGTAGCTACGTCTGGAGTTACGGTGCCAACTTTAGGGTTAGGCATCAGGCCACGTGGACCAAGGATCTGACCCAACTGACCTACAACGCGCATTGCATCCGGGGAAGCAATAACGACGTCATAGTTCAGGTCGCCGCCTTTCATTTCGGCAGCCAGGTCGTCCATGCCAACGCGATCGGCGCCGGCGGCCAGAGCAGCTTCAGCTGCAGGGCCTTGGGTGAAGACAGCAACACGTACAGTCTTGCCAGTACCGTGTGGCAGCACAGTTGCGCTACGAACGACCTGGTCGGATTTACGTGGGTCAACACCCAGGTTTACAGCAACGTCAACGGACTCGCTGAACTTGACAGTCGACAGCTCGGTCAGCAGAGCAGCAGCGTCTACAAAGTTGTAGGCCTTGCCCGCTTCGATTTTGCCAGCGATAGTCTTTTGGCGCTTGGTCAGCTTAGCCATTACACACCCTCCACGTTAAGGCCCATGCTACGAGCAGAACCGGCGATGGTACGCACGGCTGCATCCATATCAGCTGCAGTCAGATCCGCGTTTTTGGTTTTCGCGATTTCTTCCAGCTGAGCACGAGTTACGGTGCCAACCTTAACGGTGTTCGGACGAGCGGAACCGCTAGTCAGACCAGCAGCTTTCTTCAGCAAAACCGAAGCCGGGGTCGACTTGGTTTCGAAAGTGAAGCTACGGTCGCTGTATACAGTGATGATCACTGGAGTCGGCAGACCTGGCTCAATACCCTGAGTACGGGCGTTGAAGGCCTTGCAGAACTCCATGATGTTCACGCCGTGCTGACCCAGAGCTGGGCCGACGGGTGGGCTTGGGTTGGCCTGAGCGGCCTTCACTTGCAGCTTGATGTAAGCGGTAATCTTCTTGGCCATGAGGCACTCCAATTACGGGTTCGAACGCCTCGAAAGGCTCCCCGGTTACTTGCGCGTTTATCCCAGTGACGACAAAACCCCACAGCCTAGGGCTGCGGGGTTGGGATGCTTGTTCAGCTAGACCTTTTCGACCTGACTGAACTCTAGCTCTACCGGAGTAGAGCGACCGAAAATGAGCACTGCCACTTGGATCCGGCTCTTTTCGTAGTTAACTTCTTCGACCGTGCCATTAAAGTCAGCAAACGGACCATCGGTGACACGAACAACCTCACCTGGCTCGAACAACGTCTTCGGCTTAGGCTTGTCGCTACCATCAGCAACACGACGCAGAATTGCTTCCGCCTCTTTGTCGGTGATTGGAGCAGGCTTATCAGCGGTACCGCCAATGAAACCCATGACGCGAGGAGTGTCCTTGACCAAGTGCCAAGTACCCTCATTCATGTCCATCTGAACCAGCACATATCCAGGAAAGAACTTGCGCTCGCTTTTGCGTTTCTGGCCATTACGCATCTCCACCACTTCTTCAGTGGGGACCAGAATTTCGCCGAAGCCATCTTCCATGCCTGCCAGTTTTACGCGCTCTAGCAAAGAGCGCATGACATGCTTCTCGTAACCCGAGTAAGCATGCACAACGTACCAACGCTTAGCCACGGGACACCCTTAGCCAACAATCAAGGAAACAAGCCAGCCGAGCAGGGAATCAAGACCCCACAACAGCAACGCCATAACCAGAACAACAGCCACCACAATCAACGTGGTCTGCGTGGTTTCTTGGCGAGTCGGCCAAACGACTTTACGTATCTCGGTGCGAGCTTCCTTAACCAGTACAGCGAAAGACTTGCCTTTAGCAGTCTGCAGGCCAACAAAGGCAGCTACAGCAGCAAGGGCGAGCAAAGCGAGTACACGGTACAGGATCGGCGAAGCAGAATAATACTGGTTGCCAACAACGCCCACGACCACTATAGCGACTACTACAAGCCACTTGAGCAGATCGAAGCGAGAGCCTTGAGCTTCAGCCTTAGGAGTCATCTATGAAGATCCTGTGAAAAGAAAGCCAGACACACCAAGTGAATCTGGCAGGTCAGGAGGGAATCGAACCCCCAACCTACGGTTTTGGAGACCGTCGCTCTGCCAATTGAGCTACTGACCTAAAACAAAATCAGGCCGACCATTATGCCGGCCCGAAAAAGACATTACAACAACTTACTCGATGACTTTAGCCACGACGCCCGCACCGACGGTACGACCGCCTTCACGAATGGCGAAACGCAGGCCATCTTCCATCGCGATGGTTTTGATCAGGGTAACGGTCATTTGAACGTTATCCCCAGGCATAACCATTTCAACACCTTCAGGCAATTCGCAGTTACCGGTCACATCCGTAGTACGGAAGTAGAACTGTGGACGATAACCCTTGAAGAATGGCGTATGACGACCACCCTCCTCCTTGCCCAGCACATAAACTTCAGCGACAAACTTAGTGTGCGGCCTAACGGTACCTGGCTTGACCAGAACCTGACCACGCTCAACATCATCACGCTTGGTGCCACGCAGCAAAACGCCACAATTCTCACCAGCACGACCCTCGTCGAGCAACTTGCGGAACATCTCGACACCTGTACAGGTAGTCTTGACAGTTGGACGCAAGCCAACAATTTCTACCTCTTCCTGAATACGTACAATGCCACGCTCAACGCGACCAGTTACAACAGTACCGCGACCCGAGATTGAAAATACATCTTCGATCGGCATCAGGAACGGCTTATCGATAGCACGCTCAGGCTGTGGTATGTACGAATCCAGCGTCTCAACCAACCTCTTGACGGCAGTAGTGCCCATCTCGTTGTCGTCTTGACCGTTCAGCGCCATCAGCGCAGAACCAATAATAATCGGCGTATCGTCGCCTGGGAAATCATAGGTGCTGAGCAGATCACGCACCTCCATCTCAACCAGCTCCAGCAACTCGGCATCATCAACCATGTCAGCCTTGTTCAGGAAGACAACGATATAAGGAACACCTACCTGACGGGACAACAAGATGTGCTCACGAGTCTGCGGCATAGGGCCGTCAGCTGCAGAGCAAACCAGAATCGCGCCATCCATCTGCGCAGCACCGGTAATCATGTTTTTTACATAATCGGCATGACCAGGGCAATCTACGTGAGCGTAGTGACGAACCGCCGAGTCATATTCAACGTGCGCAGTATTAATCGTAATACCACGAGCTTTTTCTTCTGGCGCGCTATCGATCTTGTCGAAGTCAACCTTCGCACTACCGAAAACCTCGGAACAAACGCGAGTCAGCGCAGCGGTCAATGTCGTCTTGCCATGGTCTACATGACCAATAGTACCGACGTTAACATGCGGCTTATTACGTTCAAATTTTTCCTTAGCCATCACAATCACCCTTTCGGAGAAGAATTGAGCTAGTCAAACCAACCATTAAAACAAAGGCAGATATTTTCATATCTGCCTTGTTATATGGAGCTCTTGAGCGGATTTGAACCGCTGACCTCACCCTTACCAAGGGTGTGCTCTACCAACTGAGCTACAAGAGCAAAACAACCTGCACAACCTGCAAACTTGGAGCGGGTAGCGGGAATCGAACCCGCATCATCAGCTTGGAAGGCTGAGGTTCTACCACTAAACTATACCCGCAGAGCTTGCAGCTCACGCTAAAATGGTGGAGGGGGAAGGATTCGAACCTTCGAAGTCGTAGACGTCAGATTTACAGTCTGATCCCTTTGGCCGCTCGGGAACCCCTCCTAAGCGAGCCGGCATTCTACATCATGCCAGCCTTCTGTCAAGCATTTCCTCATTAAAAACCTGAGGTTAGCTGCGTTGACCTTTGCCTCACCTTGCTGACCTCAGAGGTCTTCACTGCGAAGCGGGCGCCATTCTATGCAAACTATTCGACAGTTGCAATGCCTTCGCACGGCATTATTTTATGTTTTAACTCATTGAATTCATTGGCAAGGTTTTCAAAGGGCAAATCATCCGCCAGACGCCGACTTTCGGGCGCGACCCGCAGCCAATATCCAGAGGCATCGGGCAGGCTCAGCGACTGAAGCCTGACCTTGATGTCCAGACTGGTAAGGCGCTGCTCAACAGCCAGGGCTTCTTTCTGGTAGGTAAATCCGCCAATGTAGAGGCAGGCATTCTGCGCGCCAGGAGCCTTTGCCCTATCGCGCCGAACCATGGCGTCCGCCGATTCGCTCAACAGACGAATATCTTTCTGCGCGTCGCGAGACAAAGCCAACGGGGTCACATCCTTGGCCCTTAGCGGCGCTTCCTGTTGATGCCAGATGTAATAGAAGACATTGAGGACCAGCAACAGTAAAAACAGCCAACGCATAAAAACCTCAAGACAAGGGGCACGCCATAGCCAAGCCGATAAAAATCAGGTCCGGGACAAGTCGCGCACCTGGCACAGCATCAGAAATCAGCTCGGCATCACCCCCCGTAAGAAACACGGAGAAATCGCTCCCCCAATAACTTCGCGCCAACTCGAGCTGAGTCAAGACGAACCCCCTCAACATGAGAGTACAGCCGCGCTCGACCGCCTCCACCGTAGTACGACCAGGTACGAAGCTTTCCAAGGCACGCTCGGCGGAAGCATCGTCGTAGCGGATCTTTCGAGTGTGCGTTCGCAGTTGGTTGCGCATCAATGGCATACCGGGACAAATAAAGCCTCCCAGGTGCTCGCCGTCGGCAGCAATAAAGTCTGCAGTAGCTGCCGTACCAAAATCGAGTATCAGACAAGCACCCGATGCCAACCGAAAGCCGCCCAGCATCGCCAGCCAACGATCAAGCCCCAGCCGCTCGAAGTCTTCGTAGCCATTTCGCACTCCTGCCATATGGCGAGAGGGTGCAGCGCACGTTACGGCGATACCAAAATTGTCGACCAAGGCCGCTACCAGCGCACTCGTCTCCTCTGAGGCACGCACACTCACCAGACGGCAATGCTTCAATGCAAGAGTTACGAACGACCGAAGACCATTGATCAACGCAGCATCAGAGTCGACAACACCTTCCGCGAAAACACGTACCTTATCCGACTCAAGCACTCGCCATTTGATAAAGCTATTACCGCAGTCGAGCTCAAGAATCATCACGCAACCTCAGACTTAGCTCACCGCCACTGTATGTTTTCTCGACACCGTCCACACTCAGACGCAATGCACCTTGCCCGTCGACCCCCAATACCACCCCATCGATCTGACTAACGCCTGCAATCAGCGATACAGGCTTACCCTGCCAAAGGTGGCTCTGCTCCCACTCCGCCTGCATAGCACAAAACCCTCCTCCCTGATGACGATGCAGATAGGCTTGCAACTGCAGTCCCAAACACGCGACCAGGTAGTTACGATCAATGGCACGACCTGTCTCCAGCTGTACGGAGGTCCATTGCTGATCGACTTCTGCTGCCTTGCGCATATTCACGTTAACCCCCACGCCAAGGACCACATGACAGATATCAGCAGGGTCACCAACCAACTCCAACAGGATGCCGGCGATTTTTTTTTGCCCCACCAAGACGTCGTTTGGCCATTTCAAACCGGCACCTTTCACACCGACCTCTCGCAGGGCCTGCATAACAGCCAGTCCGACAACCAGGCTAAGCCCTTCCAGCTGCCGTAGACCACCATCGATTCTCAACACAAGGCTGTAATAGACATTTTGAGCAAAAGGGCTAACCCACTTGCGCCCTCGCCTACCTCTGCCGGCAGTCTGCTGCTCCGAGAGAACAAGGAACGGAGCAACCTGCCCCATCTCGACAAGACGCAATGCCTCTGCGTTGGTGGAGTCAGTTGAATCGGAAATGTAGACTGGCCAAGCAGAAGATGGAGCATTTGCCGAGATTTCATCTGCGCACAACAACACCAGGGGCTCAGCCAACTGATACCCCCTGCCACGAACCTTATGTATAGATAGATTCAATTCCGCCTCAAGATGCTGAAGCTGCTTCCATACAGCGCTGCGACTGACCCCCAGGGCGGCACCTAATGCTTCCCCGGAATGGAACCGGCCATCTTTTAGAAGTTTCAACAACGTCAGCATGCAGGTCTCGCCTCACAATGAGGCACGCATGATAGCTATGCGCAGGGCCATTGCATAGAAAGCCGCGACTTTAGGCCAGCAAGACCTTGCCAAT